>CAWFFJ010000042.1:0-37632 GCA_963814875.1 uncultured Acidobacteriota bacterium | reverse complement strand
CACCGCACCCGCGACGGCTACTGGGTGGTGTGCCACGACCCCGACGGCCGCCGCATCGCCGGACGGCCGGAGCGCATCGCCGACGTCGACCTCGCCCAGGTCGAGCGTTGGGACGCCGGCCGCGGATTGAAGATCCCGACGCTCAAGGCGTTGCTGCTCGCCTTCCCCGGAGTACCGGTCAGCATCGACCTCAAGCCTGCCGATCCCGGCCTGGTGCCGTCAATGCTCGAGCTGCTCGCCCGCCTCGGAGCCGAGCACCGCGTCACCCTCGCGAGCTTCCATCCGCGGGTGCTGGCGGCGGTACGCCGGCTCGGCTGGTCGGGGCGGACCGCGCTCGGCCAGCTTGAGGTCGCGGCTTTGCGCTTCCTGCCCGCCGGAGTCGCGCGCGTCGTGGCCCGCGGCCACGCCGCCCAGGTGCCGCTCGCAAGCGGCGCGATCCGCCTCGACGGCCCGCGCTTCATCGCTCGGTGCCGTCGACTCGGCCTGCGGGTCGACTACTGGACGGTCAACGATCCCGAGGTCGCCAGGGTGCTCCTTTCCCGCGGCGCGACCGGGGTCATGAGCGACGATCCCGCACGGATGGCGGACCTCTTCGCCGCACCCAGACAGGACGCATAACTTATTATTTCGCTGTTGTTTCGAGAGCAACCACACGATCCGCTCGCCGCACTCTGTAAATCTGGAATTCGAGTTCAGGTTTTCTCGTTCCACACAACGGAGGCGCGACGTGCGGGTCACCAAAGCCGAGGAGTACGGGGTTCGCCTGGTGATGAGGCTGGCCACGAGCGGCCGGCAGCTGACCGTGCGCGAGATCGCCGAGTCCGAGCGCCTGCCCGAGACGACCGTGGCCAAGGTCATCGCCGAGCTTCGCCGTGCGGGCGTGGTCGACGCCGAGAGAGGCCGCAACGGCGGCTACTGTCTCGCCGTCGCACCCGACGAGCTGACCCTCGCCGGCATCGTCGCCGCCTTCGACGAGCCGCTCTACGACCACGGCTTCTGCGAGCGGTACGGCCCGGAAGGCCTGCCATGCGTGCGCTCGAGCGCGTGCGGGCTGCGCCCGGTGTGGCGCGGGCTGACCGCGGTGGTGAGCCAGTTCCTGTCCCAGATCACGGTCGCCGACCTGCTGCGTGGTGACCGCCTGGCGGTGGCGACCGCCGCAGGCCTGGGCACTCTGCCGGTCGCCGGCGGCGCCGAGGGCTGAAACGCGCACCTCACGACGCGAGGAGACACAACGAGTGGAACGAGGAGAGAGCATGTCAACCAACACCAAGACTCTCGAGGAGCTTGCGAGCCGCGAGTACCAGTACGGCTTCGTCACCGACGTCGAGCAGGACACCCTGCCGGCCGGGCTGAACGAGGACGTGGTGCGCGCGATCTCGGCCCTCAAGGGTGAGCCCGAGTGGATGACCGAATGGCGTCTGAAGGCCTACCGCCACTGGCTGACGATGACCGAGCCGCGGTGGCCCAACGTCAGCTACCCGCCGATCGACTACCAGGCGATCTCGTACTTCTCGGCACCGAAAAAACGCCCCGAGAGCCTCGACGAGATCGATCCGGAGATCCTGAACACCTACACCAAGCTCGGCATCCCGCTCGAGGAGCAGAAAGTGCTCGCGGGGGTGGCGGTCGACGCCGTGTTCGACTCGGTGTCCGTGGCGACCACCTTCAAAGGCAAGCTGAAGGAGTTCGGGATCATCTTCTGCTCGTTCTCCGAGGCGGTCCACGAGCACCCCGAGCTGGTCCGGAAGTACCTCGGCTCGGTGGTGCCCCACACCGACAACTTCTTTGCCTCGCTCAACTCGGCGGTGTTCTCAGACGGCTCGTTCGTCTACGTGCCACCTGGAGTGCGCTGTCCGATGGAGCTGTCGACCTACTTCCGGATCAACGCCCAGAACACCGGTCAGTTCGAGCGCACCCTGATCATCGCCGACCGGGGCGCCTACGTGAGCTACCTCGAGGGCTGCACCGCGCCGATGCGCGACGAGAACCAGCTCCACGCCGCGGTGGTCGAGCTGGTCGCGCACGAGGACGCGCAGATCAAGTACTCGACGGTGCAGAACTGGTATCCGGGCGACAAGGAGACCGGCGCGGGCGGCATCTTCAACTTCGTCACCAAGCGCGGCAAGTGCGCCGGCGACCGCTCGAAGATCTCGTGGACCCAGGTCGAGACCGGCTCCGCGATCACCTGGAAGTACCCGTCGGTGATCCTCAAGGGCGACGACTCGGTGGGTGAGTTCTACTCGGTGGCCCTGACCGCAGGCCGCCAGCAGGCGGACACCGGGACCAAGATGATCCACCTCGGGCGCAACACCCGCTCGACGATCGTGTCGAAGGGGATCTCGGCGGACCGCGGCCAGAACACCTACCGCGGACTGGTCAAGGTCGCCAAGGGCGCGGACGGGGCCCGCAACTTCTCGCAGTGCGACTCGATGCTGATCGGCGACCGCTGCGGCGCCCACACCTTCCCCTACATCGAGATCTCGAACCCGACCGCACAGATGGAGCACGAGGCCACCACCTCGAAGATCGGCGAGGACCAGATCTTCTACTGCAACCAACGGGGCATCTCCACCGAGGACGCCGTGTCGATGATCGTCAACGGCTTCTGCAAGGAGGTCTTCAAGGAGCTGCCCATGGAGTTCGCCGTCGAGGCGCAGCGCCTGCTCGGCGTGAGCCTCGAGGGGAGCGTCGGATGAGGACCGAAATGGACACAGACATCATGCTCGAGGTGAACAACCTGCACGTGTCCGTCGACGGCAAGGAGATCCTCAAGGGAATCGACCTCGAGATCCGCGCGGGCGAGGTGCACGCGATCATGGGACCCAACGGGTCCGGGAAGAGCACCCTGGCTCAGGCACTGGCCGGGAACGACGGCTATCAGGTCACCGCCGGCGAGGTCCGCTACAAGGGCCTCGACCTGCTGGAAATGGCCGCCGAGATCCGCGCCTGCGAGGGCCTCTTCCTCGCCTTCCAGTACCCGGTCGAGATCCCGGGCGTGTCCAACACCTACTTCCTGAAGGCAGCGCTCAACGCGGTCCGCCGGCACCGCGGCCTCGAGCCGCTCGACGCGATGGACTTCCTCGCACTGGTGCGCGAGCGGATGAAGCTGGTCAAGCTCGACGAGACGCTGCTCAAGCGCCCGGTCAACGAGGGCTTCTCGGGCGGCGAGAAGAAGCGTAACGAGATCTTCCACATGGCGGTCTTGGAGCCGACGCTCGCGATCCTCGACGAGACCGACTCGGGGCTCGACATCGACGCGCTCAAGATCGTCGCCGAGGGGGTCAACAGCCTGCGCGGACCCGAGCGGTCGTTCCTCGTGATCACCCACTACCAGCGGCTGCTCGACTACATCGTGCCCGACGTCGTGCACGTCCTGATGGACGGCCGCATCGTGCGCTCGGGCGGTCGCGAGCTCGCGCTCGAGCTCGAGGACCGCGGCTACGAGTGGCTCGAGACCGCGCCGGCGGGCGCCGGTGCGTGATGGAGGCGAACGTGAAGGACGCTGTCGTCACCCGCCGGGCCGGGCTCGAGAGTCTCTTCGAGGTGATCGCCGGCACGCGCACCGGAGAACCTCTGATGCTCGCCGAGCTGCGCCGGCGCGGCCGTGAGGCGTTCGCCGCCAACGGGCTCCCAACGCCGCGCCACGAGGACTGGCGCTTCACCAACCTTCGCCCGGTCGCGACCACCGACTGGACCACGGTCGAATCGACCGTGGATCCGGACCTGCGCGACGCCATCGCCGCGCGCAGCTTCAAACCGGGATACCGGCTGGTCTTCGTCAACGGCCGCCTGGTGTCCGAGCTCGGCCATTCCGAGGTCCTGCCCGCCAACGTCACGGTGACCAGCCTCGCCAACTTGGCGGCGGAGCGACCTGAGCTCGTCCGCTCGCACCTGGGCGTGCTCGCGAGCCCCGGGACCTCGCCGATCGGCGCGCTCAACGCCGCCGGATTTGTCGACGGGGCCGCCGTCATCCTTCCCAAAGGCGCGGTGGTCGAAGCGCCGATCCACCTCGTGTTCGCGACCTCGCCGAACGGACAGACCGCGGCCGTCTTCCCGCGCGTTCTGGTGATCGCCGGCGAGGCCAGCCAGGCGACCGTGGTCGAGTCCTATCTCGGCGTTCCCGGCCGCGCGCTGACTGTGCCGGTCACCGAGATCGTGGTCGGCGACGGTGCGGTCATCGACCACTACCGCGTGCAGGAGGAGTCGCGCGACGCCTACCACCTCGCCGTCCAGGCCGTGCGCCAGGGACGGTCGAGCACGTTCTCATCCCACGCCGTGAACCTCGGCGGTGCGCTGGCCCGCAACGACGTGTCGGCCGAGCTGCTCGGCGAAGGCGCCGACTGCATCCTCAACGGTCTCTACGTGGTCGACGGCACCCAGCACGTCGACACCTCGATGCGGGTACGTCACGCGGTCCCGCACTGCACCAGCCACGAGCTCTACAAGGGGATCCTCGACGGCGGCTCACACGGCGTTTTCACCGGCCGCATCGTGGTCGACCCGGACGCCCAGAAGACCGATGCCAAGCAGACCAACCGCAATCTGCTCCTTTCGCCGACCGCTCTGGCCAACTCCAACCCGCAGCTCGAGATCTTCGCCAACGACGTGAAGTGCACCCACGGTTCCACCATCGGTCGCCTGGACGAGGACGCGGTCTTCTACCTGCGCTCGCGAGGGCTCGACCGCGCCGCCGCCGAGAGCCTGCTGACCTGGGCCTTCGCGAGCGACATCGTCGCGCGGATCAAGGTCGAGCCGGTCCGCCGGGCGCTCGAGGATTTCCTGGTCCAGAGGCTGCCCCAGGGCGAGCTGGTCCGCGAGGCGATCTGATGGCCACCCAGCCGATCGCCGCGCCGGCCGGCGCCGTGCTCGACCTCGAACGGGTGCGCGCCGACTTCCCCGCCCTCCACCAGCAGGTCAAGGGCAAGCCCCTGGTCTACCTCGACAACGCCGCGACGACCCAGAAACCGCGGGCGGTGATCGACGCGGTGAGCTCGTTCTACGAGCGCGACTGCGCCAACGTGCACCGCGGCGTCCACATGCTCTCCCAGCGGGCGACGGTCGCCTACGAGAACGCACGCACCGCGGTCAAGGCCCATCTCGGCGCCAAGGACAGCCGCGAGATCGTGTTCACACGCGGTACCACCGAGTCGATCAACCTGGTCGCCCACTCCTTCGTCGGCCCTCGCCTGAAGCCCGGCGACGAGATCCTGATCACCACGATGGAGCACCACTCGAACATCGTGCCGTGGCAGCTTCTCGCCGAGCGCACCGGTGCGGTGCTCAAAGTGGCGCCGATCGACGACCGCGGCGAGCTGGTCCTCGATGAGCTCGACCGGCTGCTCGGCGAGCGCACCCGGATCCTGTCCGTGGTCCACGTCTCCAACGCCCTCGGCACGGTCAACCCGATCGCCGAGATCGTGCACATGGCCCACGCCCACGGGGTGCCGGTCCTGGTCGACGGCGCCCAGGCCCTCCCCCATATGAAGGTCGACGTGCGCGAGCTCGATTGCGACTTCTACGCCTTCTCCGGCCACAAGGTCTACGCTCCGACCGGGATCGGCGCCCTGTGGGGCAAGCGCAGCCACCTCCTCGAGATGATCCCCTACCAGGGCGGCGGCGACATGATCCTGTCGGTGACCTTCGAGAAGACCACCTTCGCCGAGCCGCCCCACCGCTTCGAGGCCGGGACGCCCAACATCGCGGGCGCGATCGGCCTCGCCGCCGCGCTCAAGTACGTCGACACGGTCGGCCTCGAGGCGATCGCGGCCCACGAGCACCGTCTGCTCGAGGAGGCCACGGCGGCGGTGCTCGAAGTGCCCGGCGTGCGCCTGATCGGCCAGGCGCGCCGGCGCTCCGGCGCGCTGTCGTTCGTCATGGACGGCATCCACCCGCACGACGTCGGCACCATCCTCGACACCGAGGGGGTCGCGGTGCGCGCGGGCCACCACTGCGCTCAGCCGGTGATGCTGCGCTACAACATCTCTGCCACCGTGCGGGCGTCGTTCGGCCTGTACAACACGTCCGAAGAGATCGCCGCGCTGGTTCGCGGCCTTCACCGCGTGAGGGAGGTCTTCGCCTGATGTCAGAGCTGCGCGACCTGTATCAGGAGGTCATCCTCGACCACAACCGGCGGCCGCGGAACTGCTATGCCCTCGACTGCCCGAACCGCACCGCCGACGGCCACAACCCGCTGTGCGGCGACACCGTCCGCGTCTACCTGCGGATCGAGGACGGGATCATCGAGGAGGTCTCGTTCCAGGGCCACGGCTGCGCCATCTGCACCGCTTCGTCGTCGCTGATGACCGAGTCGGTCAAGGGCAAGACGGTCGAGGAGGCCATGCACCTGTTCGACGGCTTCCACCACATGCTCACCGGCGTCGCCGAGGAGCAGGGCCTCGAGCTCGGCAAGCTCAAGGTCTTCGAAGGTGTGCGCGAGTACCCGGTGCGCGTCAAGTGCGCGACCCTCGCCTGGCACACCCTCAAGGCCGCGGTCGAGGGCGAGCAGGCCGCGGCGTCCACGGAGTAGGTTGGATGGAGACCAAGGACCGCATCATCGACGTCATCAAGACGATCTACGACCCCGAAATCCCGGTCAACATCTGGGAGGTGGGCCTCATCTACGAGGTCGACGTCGACGACGCCGGCAACGCCCGGATCGTGATGACGCTGACCTCGCCCATGTGCCCAGTGGCCGAGTCGCTGCCGCCGGAGGTCGAGGAGAAGACCGCCGCGGTCGAGGGGGTCACTTCGGCAAAGGTCGAGGTCGTGTGGGACCCGCCGTGGTCCCCGGACATGATGTCTGAAGCCGCAAGACTTGAATTGGGTTTCTTTTAGCAATTGACGCTCACCCGTAGCTTCCAGCTACGGGTGAGCGTCAATTGCTTTCGATCGTGAATCCGCCGGCGTGGGCCTTGTTGGTCTTGAGCTCGATCCCGACCGCAGAAGCACAGAAGGCCTGGTCGAGCTGCTCCCTGAACGGCGCCAGGGACGCCGCCACCGCGTCCGGCAGCCCGTCCTTCCACGGCAGCCTGCGCGGATCCGCGGCCATGGCTTCGATCTCGGCGTCGAACGCGGCGAGCTGCTGCGGCGAGCCGCCGGCGGCTGCAAGCGCCGCGCGCTGGCGCTCGAGCACGCCGCGCAGGCCGTCGGCGACGCGCGCGTTGACCGCTGCGTCGTGGAACGCCCGGCGCTCGTCCCTCTCCCGGGGCTGGAGCAGTTGCCCGTGATACGCGAGGACGTAGATCCAGTCGTACTCGTCGAGGCCCATGCCGGCGTCGAGCAGAGCCCGGTCGCGCGCGGCGAAGAAGGTCCCCAGCTTGCGAGCCATCCCCATTGCCGCCTTGGTCGTGGAAAGCGCCAGCTTGAGCGCCTCGGTGCGGGGCACGTCCTCGCGACCGTCGAGCGACTCCATGTTGTGGAGGGTCTGGTCGAACTCGGCGATGCCCCGGCACGGCTCGGCCAGCGCCGCGCGCACCGCGAGGAATGCCTGCATCCGCTCCGCTGGGATGGCGCCGTCGGGCGCCGGCGTGAATGGGGCCTCGGCCGCGCGGGAGGCGAGCTCGCGCTCGTCCTCGACCGCCTGCCGAAATGGCGACAAGGTCAGGTATCCGAACAGCACGATCAGCCCGAGCCCGACGACGACGGCAATGCCGCAACCGGCCAACCAGCGGCCGCAGCCCCCCGACTTCGGTTCGTACGTATCCATCTCAACCCAGCATAACGACGAACCACCCGAGATGTTAGCAGGCGCCGCGCCCGCTCCGCCGCTGTGGGGTTGGACTCTCCTCCCAAGAGGTTTCCCTGCGGACGGCGATCAGAAGACGACGGTGGCGACGGCGGCTGCGACCTCCTCGGCGCCGGCGTCCGAGCGGAGCATGACGTCCGCGACGGCCCGCCCGCCGTTCGAGGACGCTCGTTTGCCGGCCTCGGCAAATGCCAGCACCGGCACGGCGCTCAGCGACGCCTCGCCCCTGAGCACGGTCAGGGCGGACTCACCACCGAGGCCCGGCAGGCCGAGATCGACCACCAACGCCGCCGGCGGAAAGGCCGCCGCGGCGATGCCGGCGTGGAACGCCGAATCGACGATCAGCGGCACGAGGCCGCGCGCCTCGAGCGCTCGGCGGACCGCCTCGGCCCGCTGACTGTCCCGGTCGGCAACCACTACCCGACGTTCCTCCGGGCGCAGCTCGTCGGGGATCGGCATGCTCTGGTCGTGCAGGAACTGCAGCAGGTCCGCCCGCGGGATGCGGTGGTCGCCCCGTCCCGGGAGCTTGAAGGCCTTGAGTGCACCGCGGTGGATCCAGCGGGTGACCGTCCGGAAGCTGACACCGCACAGTGCGGCAACGTCGCCGGTGGTGAGATGACGCTTGTCGCGGACGTCGCTCACGGTTCCTCTCCCCCGGCCCGTAGATGGCGCAGATTGGCGGGTCGGTCTCGAACGTCCAGTACCCTGCGGCGGCGGGCGTGATACATGGGGAGCACTGTGTGACCCGCTCCGTTCATTCCCCGATCACGCCGCCTGGTCTCGGTTGAGTCAGACGAACACCTACATCCGTGGCAACGTCAACTGGTGTGTGGCGTGGGATGATCGACGAGCAGCGGTCCTTCCCCTGAACAGCAGACCATCCGGATCTCAGCTTCTCGCGCCCTCACTCCAGGGCCAATGCGAGTCGAATCGCCCGGTCGACGTCGAGCATTCGCTGTGGCGCGAGCCGCCCCACCGGTACTCGCAGCTGGCCATCCTGTCCCGAGAAACGAGCGTGATCGAGTGATCGAAGCTGGAAGCACAGAAAGACTGTGTCGTGGGCGAGACCCGACTCGGACGCGGGCACACGGACGTTGACCGGGTAGTCCTTCGTCACATTGCTGGCCGAGGTGCCGACAACCACGGTCACGACGAGCGGTTGCCGGTTGATCGCGTCCGAGGACACGACCAGCACCGGGCGGCGACCGCGCTGCTCGCGGCCTCGCGTCGGGTCGTGGTCGACAAGATAGATGCCCCCTCGCTGGATCATCACAGGCCGTCACCATCGGCAGCGGCAAACTCGCGCTGAATCACGCGGACCTCCGCCTGGATCTCGGGATCGTCCGCCATTCGTTGCATGTCGCTCGCAAACTGCTCCTCTCTTCGACGATCGACGTACTCCTCGAGCGCAGTCCGGACGAGTTGGTTGAAGTTTCCCCGGAGCCGCTCGGGCGCTATTTCGATCGCCTCGTCGACCAGTGCCGACGGGATGGCGACGCTGCGCCGAACAGTCGGTGGCGATGTTGGTGACGACATGTCACACCTCCATGGTGCATGATAGGGTGTCTGACCTGCAGCGTCAACGCCACCCAATCCTGTCTGGCGCGCCGCTCCAGCCTCAGCTCGACCGGGCGAGTGTCGCCAGCAGCCACCAGAACGCCCGGCCCTTGCGATAGCAGTTGAAGCAGTGCGAGTGCGCACAGTCTGCGCAGGCCGGGCAGGCGTGGGTGGCGCACCACGTGCTGCACCACATGCACGAGTCGTCGTCGTCCGGGTGGAAGACCCCATCGGGATCCCAGCTCTCGATGTCGGCGAAGTCGAACAGGACCTTGCCGTTGGTCCGGCAGTACGACCGGATCAGCTCGTTGTTGGCGCGCAGGGTGCCCTCGGCGCCGCTGCCGTCGAGGTGGCCGGTCATGTAGACGAAGACCACACCGGGGTAGTCCCGCTCGAGCTCGTCCATGGCGTCGAGATAGGCCTGGACGCCCTCGGGCGTGTTGTCCGAGAGGCCGCCGCACCACGACCACACGACCATCGAGAAGCCGTTGCCCGTCTGTCCGAGCACGGAGCGCGTCGTGCTCTCCCACCCGAGGTCGCCGTAACCGCCGAGATCCTCGGAGACCTCGCTGAGGTCCGGCATCGGCGTACGCCGCATCTTCCGTTTCGAGCATCTCGAGACCGGTCACGATCTGGCTGCCGTGCGAGGTGTGACCGTAGAAGATCTTCGAGAACCGGGTCCGGGCCCCGTCGATGTCGGCTGCCGCGAGACCGGAGAAGGCGTCGGCGGCGTGATGGTCGGCGACGACCGCGGACGACGCCGAGGGTGCCGGTGTCAGCTGGGCCGACATGAACACGGCGTCGCCGCTGCGATTGTCGATGACGGAAGCGTAGGCGAGGAAACGCGCGCCGGCGGTGCTGCTGGTGACCATGGCGTAGCCGTCGTCGACCGCAGTGGCGGTGACCCCGGCGAAGACCTTGTCGACCTGGTCGAGCTCGAAGGGCTGCAGAGTGACCGTCAACGTCCCGAGCAGCTCTCCGGACGCCCGGTAGAGGGCGATCGACACCTCGATTTGGAGGGCGGTCGTGTTGAGCAACCCGATGTTGGTGCGAAAACCCGTCCCGTCCGCGCTCGACTGCGCGAGCTGGACCAGCTCGCCCTGCTCACCGGCGGTGATCGCGTCGGTTTCCGCCAGCATCGGCACGTACTGCCCGTAGGTGCCGCTCGCCGCGTCGTTGAAGGTCCGGCTCGCCACCACGACGGCGCCGCCGAGGACGGTGACGCGAAGCGCCGCGGCACCGTCGAGGGCGAAGGTCTCCTCGAGTACGTCCTCCAGCCGCAGCGACCGACCGGCCGGCACGGTCGCGTCGACGTGGGGCGGGCTGGCGTTCGCCTGACCGCGCCGCAGCACCTCGAGGCGAACCGTCGCATCGCCGGCGCCCGTCGCCTTGAGCTGGACGTCGCTGCGCCAGGTCGTGCCTTCAAAGCCGCCGGCGTGGGCCACGACCGGGAGGTAGGTGGTCTGCGCGTCGATCCCGGCGCAGATCGCCAGAGCCGCCACGAGGGCCAGCGTCCCAACAGCCCGCATTGTCCGTGCCCTCCCCGAGAGTCCCAGTGTGCGCTCACCCAGCGTCCGGCGCATCCCCGGTGGCGCCACAGTGGGTGATATTGGTCACGAGATCCCAGCGAGCGGACAGCGCTTCGGGCGCTCTCGCGAAGATGCTCCACTGTGCGGAATCTGGTGAAGGCGCTGCGCGGCGCTGCTCCGACACAAGTCTCCCCGGGTGACTGCCCACTCCGTCACTTCAGGGCCGTGCGTCATCCGCGATGGCCTGGTGCGGGTGCTCAGCCTTCGGCCACCTGGCGGAGAGTCTCGGGACGCAGGTTGACGGTACGGGCAAACCCAACGACAAACCGGCCGTGGTCGATCACCAGTCGGTAGAGCTCGAAGTCCCCAAGGCCGAAGGTCACCGCCGCCGACGGCAGGATTTCGAGGTAACGTTCGCGGCCGGCGGCCCAGGTCTCGCCGCCGCGCTCGAGGGTCTCAACGCGCCCCTCGAGGGTGACCCGCGGCACCTGGAGGGGATCGGTTGCGGTAGCCGGGTCGTCGTGCACGAGGGCGGCGAAGGCCGCCCCGGGCAGCAGGCCGCGGGCGTGGCGGGCGAGCCGGGAGGCGTGCACCAGAAGGGCCTGGAGGTCGGGCTCGGCCGCGAACGGCAACAGGCCGATCACCGGGGCGCTGTCCGCCACCACCGCGAGGGATAGCACGCGGGTTCGGGTCAGCAGATCGCGCAGCAGCACGGCATCTTCGTCGCGCATCCCGTGACCTCCCTGCAGGTCCTCGATCGGCATCGTGTCTGAGGTCGGAGCCGGCGCGGCGAACACGGCCGCGCCGCTACCGTAACATCTCCGTGGGAGGACCAACCATGGCCCAGCACCGATTCCTCATCGTCGACGTCTTCGCCGAGTCCCGATGGGCCGGCAACCAGCTCGCAGTGGTCCTCGGGGCCGGCGACCTGGACACCGCTGCGATGCAGGCCGTCGCGCGGGAGTTCAACTTCTCGGAGACCACCTTCGTGCTCGCCGACGAAGCCGGCCCCCGCGGGTGGCCGGTGAGGATCTTCACACCCCAGCACGAGCTCCCGTTCGCCGGCCACCCCACGCTCGGCACCGCGTGGGTGATCCGTTCGACCTTCCTTGGCGACGGTTGCGAACGGGTCGCGCTCGACCTGCCCGTCGGCACGATCCCGGTGGTGTTCGACTCGAGAGACGGCGCCGAGGTGCTGTGGATGCGCCAGGTCCCGCCGCGTTTCGGCGCGCGTTTCGCGCCTGACGCCATCGCCCGGGTGCTCGGTCTCGCGCCTGAGGACGTCGACGCCGATCTGCCGGTCGAGGAGGTCTCGACCGGTATCGGCTTCCTCATCACCCCGCTGACGTCCCTCGACGCCCTGCTGCGCGTGAGAGTCGACACCGGGGCGTGTGCCGCCCTCCTCCAAGGCGGCATGGCCGATGACGTGCTGGTCGTCGCCCGCGAGGGGCGCGATCCCACCCACCAGCTCTCGGTGCGCGTCTTCGCCGCATCTCACGGCGTCGCCGAGGACCCGGCGACCGGCAGTGCGAACGGGTGCCTCGCGGGCTGGCTGTCATGGCACCGGGTGCTCGGCGATGCGCACGTCGACGTCACGGTCGGCCAGGGGCACGAGATCGGCCGGCCCTCGTTGCTGCGACTGCGAGCATGGCCCGACGGCGACGGCATCGCGGTGGAGGTCGGAGGGCGAGTCATCCCGATCGCCGAGGGGCGGCTGGTCTGACGGAGCGGGGCGCAGCCGAGGAAGTCCTCGACGGCCCGCTATGATGGCCGCGGCAAGGCCATGACGCACACCACACGACGGCTCGTTGTCCTCGGCATCGCGGCGTTGCTGCTGCTGCTCTTCGCGGGGCTGGCGGTGACAGCCGTTCGCACCGATTTTCGCCGCGGATGGGCGGGCTTCGCGTTCCAGGCCGCGATCTCCGCGGACGTACCGATCGTCCTTCCGATCCAGGTCGCCTCCGGCCGTGTGGTGGCGGTGGCGGCCTGGTCGCCCGCGGAGCGCGCCGGCATCAAGGTCGGCGATGTGGTCGAGTCCATCGACGGCACACCGATCGCGGATCTTCCCGCCCTGCGACAGCGACAGACCGAGCTCCGGCCCGGGGACACGGTCGAGTTCCGGGTGCGCCGCGAAGACCAGACGCTGACGATGTCCGTGGTTCTGAGCTCGTCGATGCACTCGCCCCAGATCTTGCTCGGCACGGTCTCGAGCCTGGTGACGGGCCTGGTCTTCCTGGCCATCAGCCTCCTGGTCGGGTGGGTCCAGCCCAGATCGCGCGCCGCCTGGGTGTTCTTCCTGATGTCGGCGGCCGGTGCGGCGGTCTTTCTCGGCTGGGCACTGGTCGAGCCAAACGTCCCGGACCTGTCCGGGCTCCTGCCGATCGGCGCCGATCTCGGCCTGGCGGCGGTCTTTGGCGTCTTCCTGCTGTTCTCGGTGGTGCTCACGAACCTCCTGCTTCACCTGGTGCTGGTGTTTCCCGAGGAGCGCCCGGTGCTCCGTCGCTGGCCGGAGGTCCTGGCTTGGATCCACACCCTGCCGCTGCTTCCCGCCGCGGTGCTGGCGGTCGTGATCCTCGGCGGCTCACTGACACGGTTCGCGGCCGCCGTGGCCGGATACGAAGTCCTCGCGCTCGCCCTGCTCATGGTCTGCATCATCCGGATCGTGCGCCGCGCGGGGAGGGGCGGCCTGCGCAGCGCCGCCCTCGCCAGCCCGTGGTCCGTCCAGGGGGCGATACTGGCAGCGTTCGCCGCTGTTGCGCCGGCGGCCGGCCTGGTGTCGTCCGGCACCGCCACCGCGGCCGGCATTCTGTCCGGCTTCGTGAGCGTCATGTTCCTGCTCCTGATCATGCTCGTCTGGTCGGTGGTGACCTGCGTCGAGCTCGCCCGCGGCTACCGCACGGCCGGAGCAGACGCGCGCCACCAGCTCCGCTGGCCGGTGTGGGGCACCCTGGTCGCCGTCGGCGGGTCGGGCATCATCGTGATCCTGCTCCTCGTCGCCGGCACGGCGGTCTCCCTTCACCCGCCCGCGAGCACGATCGTGACGCTCGCCGTGACCTCGATGTCGAAGCTGATCTACATCTTGATCCCGCTGTCCTTCGCTTTCGGCATCCTCAAGTACCGCCTGATGGCCATCGACCTGATCGTCCGCAAGACCGTGGTCTACACCGGCCTCACCGGCTTCGTCGTGGCCGGCTACTTCCTCATCGTGGGGGTATTCGGGGTGATCCTGGTCGCGGTGGCCGGGGTCCGCAGTCAGTCCCTGACGGTGATCGCAACGGTGGTGGTCGCGCTGCTCTTGGTTCCAGCCCGCAACCGCATTCAAGCGTTCGTCGACCGTCGGTTGTTCCACCGTGAGCGCGCCTACGACGACGCCCGCGAGCGGCTCTCGGCACACGTGCGGACTGCCGAGGCCCTCGGTCCATTGCTCGCGTGGATGGCCGACGAGGTGCAGGCGGCCCTCGGGTCGCGAACGGTCGCGATCCTGGTTCGCGAACCGGACGGGCGGCGCCTGCGGGCGGCGACGACGGTCGGCCTGTCTGATGCAGCGCGCGCGAGCGTCGCAGTGCCCGCGGGCGGTCGGCTCGCCGCGAGCACCGGCGACGTTGTCAGGGTGGACGCTGCGACCGCCCACGCCGACGACGCCGACGCGGTGACTCGGACGGGGGCCCGTCTCGCCGCCCTCGCCCGCCATCGGGGCGAGGTACTCGGGATGATTGTGGTCGGCGGCGAGCTCGGCCGGGATCCCTACGACAACGAGGACGAGCGCTTCCTCGCAGACGCGGCGGCGGAGCTCGGGCTCGCGCTGGCCACCCTGCAGTCGCGGCGCGTCGAGCTCGAGTTCGACGAGGCCCGCGAGATCCAGCGGTCACTGCTGCCGCGGCAGCTGGCTCAGATCGACGGCGTCGACGTCGCGGCTCAATTGGGAACCGGCGCGCGAGGTTTCGGGCGACACCTACGATGTTGTGCCGCTCGACGAGCACCGGCTCGGCCTGGTGATCGGCGACGTCGCCGGCAAGGGGATGTCAGCCGCCCTCCTGATGTCGAGCCTTCAGGCTGCGGTCAAGGCCGTCGCGACTGCGGGCGCAGCGCCCGAGGAGGTCTGCGAAAGGGTACGAGCGGTCGTCCTCCAGAACCTGACCGGCGGGCGTTTCACCACCCTCTTCTACGGCATCCTCGACCGCTCAGCCGGGACCTTCACCTACTGCAATGCCGGACATACACCTCCGCTGCTGCTGCGCGAGGACGGGTCGGCCACGTGGCTCGAAACGGGAGGCCCGGTGATCGCGCGGCTGCTGGCCGACCAGCCCTACCGAGGGGCGGTGGCCGCGGTCGCGCCGGGCGACATCGTGGCGCTGTTCACCGACGGCGTCACCGAGGCGACCAGCCCCTCCGGCAACCAGTTCGGCGAGGACCGGGTCGTTGCGACGCTCACCGCGCGCAACGACGAGCCCACTTCCCAGCTCGCCCGCCGCCTCGCGGAGACTGCCCGCACCTTCGCCGACGGTGATGCTCAGGACGACGTCACGGTGCTTCTCGCGCGGGTGATCTGACCCGGAACCTGCCGTTACTGCGGCGGGTACGCGGCCAGCATCTTGTCGACCACGGCGCGGATCTCGTCGTCGCCCGGCGCCATGTCCCGGATCGCTCCCTCGGCAATCCCGCGCCACACCAGCTGCTTCTTGTCGCGGTCGATCAGGTCGAGCACCACCGTGCCCTCGCGCCACGTGTTGACGTAGGCGCCGCCGTAGCCCCACGGGCGCCAGTAGCCCCAACCGGCGTAGGTCACGCTGACCCGCTCTCGGGCGGCGGTGTGCACCGCGACCAGGAGGTCGGCCTCCTTGCGCGGAGCCGCTTGCAGGCCGCGGGCCTCGAGCCCTCGGGTGATCTCGCGCTCGAGGCGCTGCTCCACCAGCGGGCTGACGGCGCTCGGCGCGGTCCTCAGCTCCTTGGCGCCGAGCCAGGAGAAGCTGTGGTAGCGGCCGAAGTCGACAGCGTGGTCCCAGTCGATGTTGACCGCGACCGTCGAGCAGCCCGCAGCGAGGAGCATCGCCGCTCCCAAGATCCCCAGCCGAACGATCGTCCGTTGCATGTTCCGTCCCTCCACTGACCCGTCGAAGCCACGCCGGGCTCCCTCTCCATTGTCCGACGAACCGCAGCGGCCTCGGGTTGTCATGCCCGCTGTCACCTCGGTTCAGTCGTCAGAGAGCGTAGCGAGGACCGTGCCAGGTTTGGCGGCCCGTCGACAGGACATCGAAGACCGCGCCTGACCTCGCTCGAGGTCACACGTCCCCCGTCGGAGGACGCCTACCCTTCTCCGCGCCGAGCTCAGAGTCCGATGACGTATCCGACCTTCACGAACACCGACCGGTTGGCAACCGTCGAGCTGACCATGTCGTCCCCGGCCTGGGTATCGGAGTAGCCCGCGAACAGCACCGTCTGCGGGTTGAGCTTGTAGGAGAAGAGGAGCTGTGTGAACAGCCTCCTGGTCCGGGCGTCGACGTCCTCGGGTTCGAGGTAGAGGCCGAGGTCGCGGTCGACGTGGGTGTACTCGACGATCACCCGCACGAAGGTCCGGACGTTGAACTGCCACACCGCGCGCAGCCGCGACAGGTCGGCGGCGTAGAGCCGCCCGCCATCGACATCGAGCCGCTCGGAGACCTGGGAGAAGCCCACCCTTAGGTGTCTGCCGGGCCGCCAGGTCAGCTCCGGCACGAGCCGGATTCGGCTGCCGTTGCGGGTATTGGCGACATCGAGCTCATCGCCGAAGTCGACGCTCAGCCCGAGGTAGAGGTCGCCGGTAGCCCAGACCTCTCCCCAGAAGCTGCCGAAGACCTGATCGAACTGCTGCCCGTTGAAGCCGCGCTTCCGCCATCCCCCCTGGAGCCACAGCATCGACTGGCGCGGACCCTGGATGTTGACCCACCCCTCCCACTCGTCCTCGAGCAGCTCTCCCGATTGGGTTTCGGTTGTGTTCCAATCCGCTCCGATCTCGAACCTCGTCCACCAGTCGCCGTCAGCGCCCCACCAGCGGCGCTCGATCCCCGCCGAGCCCTGACGGTAGTCGACCTGGGGCACGAAGCCGGAGTCGGCCCGAAACTTGCGCGCAAAGTCCTCGTAGGCGACGGACCAGTTCCAGTCTCGGGTGAGGTGGTGGTAGCGCACCTCGTAGGCCGCACCGGAGAAGCTGCCGCTCGGCTGGTCGTAGGTGTCGACGATGACCTCCGGGTACTCGGTGGACGACGCGAGCGCCTGGTACTCGATCCAGTCCGCGTCGCCGAGCCGGATCAGCCCGTCCACACCGACCACACCGTTGTGGTAGCCCTCGCCGGAGCGGGCAGTGACCAGGGCGCCAAAGGACGAGTTGGCGCCGACGTCGCGCCGCCAGCGCAGGACGCCGTTGAGGTTGCCCTGGTCGAGGCCGTCGAGCTCGCTCTCCTCGGCACCGGGCAGCAGCAGGGTCGTGGTCGTGTCCTGGGTGGCGTAGACGCCGAGGGCGTTCCGCCCGTGCTTGCCACTCAGCTTGACGCCCCACGACGGGTCGATCACGGTCCGTGTGTAGACCGCGTCGATCGGGCTGTTGTAGGTGTCGGCGCCCTCGAGGAAGAACGGCCGCTTCTCCGGGTAGAAGAGCGCGAACTGGGTGTTGACGTCGAGCTGCGCGACGTCGGCTTCAACCTGCGAGAAGTCGGGGTTGAGCGCCGCGCTGAGCGTCAGGTTGTCGGTCATTCCCCAGCGTGCGTTCAGGCCCGCGTCGAGATCGTCCGACACGGTGGTCAGCGTCGGATCGGTCAGCTCCTCGCGTTCCTGGCTGTAGAGCCCGGTCAAGGTCGGCACGAGCTCGAGGTTGCGTCCGGGCGTGATCCCCCCGAGTCCCTCGAGCTCGGAGATCTGGCACAGGTAGCACGCGCGGCTGCGGTCCTGCGGCTGCGACCTCAGCGTCATCCGTTGGTCGCGGGGGTAGATCCGGATGACGTCGACGCCCCACCGCCGACTGCCGTCCGTGACGCGGAACCGAAGCTGTGAAAAGGGAATCGCGAGCTCGACCTCATACCCTTCCGGCGTCAAGCGACCGGCCGACGCCCAGATCGCGTCCCACGAGGAGTCCTCCTCGCGGCTGACGTCGTCCTGGCTGAGGTCCATCTGCACGCCGAGCGGGTTCACGAAGAACTCGTACCCTCGCTTGGCGTCGTCGAAGGTGTCGAGCACGAGCCCAACGAAGTCGTCATCGAAGGCGCTGTCGCGGTCGGTGAGGTGCGCCCTGATGGCTCCCGGTTCGGGATCGTAGGCCCGGAACGCCACGTACAGCGTGCGCTCGTCGTACATCAGCAGGCACTCGGTCCGGACCGGCGCCGGGACGTTGTCGCCGGGTGAGACCTCCCAGGGAACCTCGACCACGACCGCCTCCTGCCAAGCAGGTTCGTCGAGCACGGCATCGACCCGGATCGCCCCCTCAACCCTCGGGATACGGACTACCGGCCGCTCGGCGGCGGCCGCCAATCCGTTGAGCAGCATGGCTCCCGTCAGAGCCGCAGCGGCGGCAATCCTCACAAGGCCCTCCCACGCGTCGAGCGTGTACGTCTGCCGGCGCCAGGCGAGGCTCGGCCAGCGGATGAGATGGTAGCAGTGATGCCGAGCTCGCTGGTGAGATGGCGTCACACGTTCGCGACCTGCAGTGCTTCGACGAGGCGCTGCGCGGACACCGACTGACGTCCCGCGGGTGGACGCGCTGGGTGATTGCGCGGATCGAGCCCGCCGCGGCTGCGGCGCCGTGGCAGACCAGCTTGACCGAGGCCAAGGCAGATGCCGAGGCCAACCAACCTCTGCTCCCCGCCTCGCCTGACCCCAGCGCTCCTCCCCCGTCCGGCAGTCCGTCGCGTGCCCGGCGATGACGGCAGGCGCCTGCCCCAGGGGCCCTCCTATAACCACCAGCACATATGGTTGACATGACCCTCCCGAGCGCGGGAGAATCCAGATAAGGACAAGCCGCGTAACCAGCATCCGATCGAGCCCGGCAACGTCCGGCCGCGATCGCTTGCGCAGCCATCGAGAGGAGGGGCGATGAAGGCGATCCTAGTGGCGATCTTCGGCCTCGGTGCGTTCCTGATCGCGTACCGCTTCTACGCGAGGTTCCTGGCCGAGAAGATCTACAAGCTCGACCCCAAGTTCGTGACCCCGGCGCATGAGTTCCAGGATGGCGTCGACTTCGTGCCGACCAACAAGCACGTGCTCTGGGGCCACCACTTCACCTCCGTCGCCGGCGCGGCACCCATCGTCGGTCCGGCGATCGCGGTGTACTGGGGCTGGCTCCCAGCCGTCCTCTGGGTGATTTTCGGCACGATCTTCTTCGCCGGCGCCCACGACTTCGGCACCCTCTGGATCTCGTCCCGCTTCAAGGCGCGCTCGATGGGCTCGCTCACCGAGCAGGTGGTGTCGAAGCGCTCCCGCACTCTGTTCATGATCGTGATCTTCCTGCTGCTGCTGATGGTGAACGCGGTGTTCGCGATCGTCATCGCGAGGCTGTTCGTGAAGTTCCCCGGCAGCGTCGTACCGATCTGGTTCGAGATCCCGGTCGCGATCCTGGTCGGCTGGATCATCTACCGCAAGGGCGGCAAGCTGCTGTGGCCATCGATCGGCGCCCTCATCGCGCTCTACGTCATGGTCTGGTTCGGCAACAAGATGCCGGTGGTGATCCCCGAGGGCTTCCTCGGGCTCGGCCCTGCCGGATTCTGGGTGGTGGTGCTGTTCCTCTACGCCTGGGCGGCCTCCCGGCTGCCAGTGTGGCTGCTCCTTCAGCCGCGTGACTACATCAACTCGCACGAGCTGATCGTCGGACTTGGTGTCCTCTACATCGGGATGGCGGTGGGGAACCCCACTGTGGTCGCACCCGTCTACAACGCGTCGCCTGCCGGGGCTCCGCCGATCCTCCCGATCCTGTTCATCACGATCGCCTGCGGCGCCATCTCGGGCTTTCACGGGCTGGTCTCGTCTGGAACCTCGTCCAAGCAGCTCGACAAGGAGACCGACGCGAAGTTCGTCGGCTACATGGGGGCGGTCGGTGAAGGCGCCTTGGCGTTGGGCTCGATCCTGGTCGTGACCGCAGGGATCGCCACCACCCGCGCCGACTGGTTTGCCAACTTCTACAGCAGCTGGGGCGCCGCCTCCGGTGGCGCCGCGAGCAACTTCGTCAACGGCGTCGCCCAGATGGCGGAGAACCTCGGCGTTCCGGTACCGGTGGGACAGGTCTTCGCGGCGGTCATCGTGGTCAGCTTCGCCGCGACCACCATGGACACCGGCGTCCGCCTCCAGCGCTACATCGTTGCCGAGCTCGGCGAGCAGTACAAACTGAAGGTCCTCACCCAGCCGACTGTTTCCACGACCATCGCCGTCGTGGCCTGCCTGGCGCTCGCCTTTGGCGCCCACGCTCCGGGCGGCGGCGTCGGCACCGGTGGACTGGTCATCTGGCCGCTCTTCGGCACCACCAACCAGCTCCTGGCGGCGCTCTCGCTGATCGTGATCTCGGTGTACCTGAGGCGGCTTGGGCGCAACATTCTGCCGACCATGGTGCCGATGGTCTTTCTGATCATCGTCACCATCTGGGCGATGCTGTCCAGCCTGGGCAAATGGTTGTTCGGCCCGACACCAAACTATCTCATGGGCATCATGGGCACCATCGTGCTCTTCTCGGCAATCTGGATGGCTCTCGAGGCGTGGTCGGCGTTACGCAGTCCAGCGATACCGATGCCTGAAGAGGTCAGCGAAAAGTGAGCCCCCTGTGGGAACGCCTACGGAATGGGTGGCGGCGATTCAACGAGCTGTATGACCAGTTCTTCTTCTCGCCGTACCGTGCGGTGGCCGCACGCCGCCACCGCGACGAGGAGGACCTCTTCCTCCTGCTCTGCTTCTCGGACATGATGGGCATTCCCAACCCGGTGAACTACTACACCCTGGAACTGCTGCCTGCGATGCTCGAGCGCTTCCACGCGTGGCACCTGCGCCAGGGAATGGAGAAGTCGCCCCCGGGTGGCTTCAGATGATGTTGACGGCAGGGGCCCCGGCGGGGCCCCGCGTCACCTCTCGGAGGACCCGGTGAGCGAGCCGCACTGGCTCGACCGCCGGATTCTCTTCTTCGGCGGCAAGGGCGGGGTCGGCAAGACCACCTGTGCCACGGCGTTCGCACTGCTCGCCTCCGAGGCGGGACGGCGCACTCTGCTCGTGTCCACCGACCCCGCGCACTCCACCGGAGACATCCTCGAGACCGAGCTCGGCCCTTCTGAGCGGAGGATCACCGAGCACCTCTGGGCCCTGGAGATCGACTCCGAGAAGGCCGCCGCGGAGTACATCGACCGCGTGCGCATCCATCTCCTTCGCGTTGCTCCCGAGCACCTCCGTGCCGAGATGGAGCGCCAGGTCGAGATCGCCCGCGTGTCGCCGGGCGCCGAGGAGGCTGCCCTCTTCGACCGCGTCGCGGAGCTCGTGCTGACGGTCCACGACCAGTATGACCTCGTGGTCTTCGACACCGCGCCGACCGGCCACACCCTGCGCCTGCTCACCCTGCCCGAGCTGCTCCAGGCGTGGATCGACGGCCTCCTCGAACGCCGCAAGCGGGTCAACGAGCTCTCCACCATGTGGCGCCAGATGACGGTGGGTGGGTCCCCCGACGAGGAGACCACCGACCCGGTCGAGAAGATCCTCACTGCGAGGCGCCGGAAGTTCTTCCAGATGCGCGAGCTTCTTCTGAGCCCGGGAGAGACCGCCTTCGTGTTCGTGCTGCTGGCCGAGCGGCTGCCGATCCTCGAGACCGCCAAGGCGGTCGTGATGCTGCACCGGTTCAAGGTCCCGGTCGGCGGGCTGGTCGTCAACCGCATCCTGCCCGAAAACTCCCAGGACCACCCCTTCCTGGCGGCCCGCAAGGACCAGGAGCAGCGCTACATGAAGGAGATCGTGGACACCTTTCCCGACCTCCCTCGGATCGAGCTCCCGCTGCTGCCGCACGACGTCGTTGGGCCCGACGCCCTCCAGGAGATCGTGGGCCACCTGCGGCACGCCATCGGGTAGGCACTCGAAGTACTGCGCCACGCCTTCGAAACGGGCGGGCATCTCGAAGCCATGTGAAGTCTCCCGGCTTCATCACCCGCAGAGTGACAAAACGAGGTTCAGACCCCGTCATTGGGGTGTGACAGACTTCACGCTGACTGCCGCCGCACCCGTCGAGATCGCGGCCAACTTCGAGAAAGCGGATACCGTGACCGGCGACGACCTGCTCTTTCGACACTTCACCGCGCTCGCCGGGGGCCACATCGAGGCGCTCGCTGGCATCTACGACCACTGCGCGGCGGATCTGTTCGGCTTCGCGCTGTTCCGAACAGGCTCCCGGCAGGACGCGGCGGATGTCGTGCAGGAGGTCTTCGTGCGGCTCGCACAGACCGGCGCGAAGCTCGCGGAGGTCCGCAACCCGCGCTCGTACCTGCTGGCGATGACTCACCGCGCGGCGGTCGACCTCGCCCGCCGGAGCCGTCGGCTGGTCTCGATCGACGACGCGGTCGCCGAACCGGTTGCAGACGATGCCGAAAGCCGGGCCGATGCGGCCGCAGTCACGTCAGCGCTCGGGAAGCTCCCTCCGGCACAGCGAGCAGCAGTCTATCTTCGGCACTACGAGGGGCTGTCGTTCGCGGCCATCGGCACCGTGACCGGGGTCCCGACGTTTACGGCAGCGAGCCGGGTACGGCTCGGCCTGCGCAAGCTCCGCAAGCTACTGGGAGTGAAACCATGATCGAGAAGCCACTGTCGAAGGTGACGCCCGGGCGACCCCCGGCGGACCTGCGTGACAGGGTGTTGCGGGCGGCGGCGTCTGCACCGCCGGAGCGCCGACGAGATCGGCGCGGCGTGTCCCGCTTCGACCTCGGACTCGCCGCGACCCTGGCCCTGCTGCTCCTGGGCCACGGCGTGCTCTCGCTGCACCACCCCCAGACCAGTCAACCGACGCTGGTTGCCGAAAGGAGCCAGCAGGCGCCGCCGACCGAGCTGCAGTCGGCCCTCGACCTCGAGCAGCTCGGCGCCAGGCTCGAGAAGACCCGGGGAGCGTCCACCGGGCAGACCCTGACCGTCGCAACCGTCCTGCGCACGACCTCGTGAGAGCGCACTGGGAGGAGACCGACATGCACCGCCCACGACTGAGCACCAGTTTCCGCATCCTCGGAGTGGCCGCCGCCCTCGTGCTTGCCCTGCTGCTCGCCCTGCGGGTGCAGGCCCGAATGACACGCCAGGACGTCGAGCAGGAGATCGGACCGCTGACTCCCGACGCCTACGCCTCCGCCACCGTGGCCGACGAGGACAACGCCGCGATCTGGTGGCGCGCCGCCGCCGCCGCACTCGATCTCGACCAGGACCAGACGACGCTGGTCGGGGACCTCTCAAAGCTGCGGGTGGGCGACTGGACGCCCGCGCAGCGCAACGGGCTCGATCAGACCCTCGCGCGCAGCGCGCCGGCGCTCTCCCTCGCCGATCGGGCGGCGGCTCTGCGCGGCTCGAGCTGGGGTCTCTCCGGCGTGCAGGCGACCAGCCCAAAGCCTGACATCCCGATACTGAAGCTCCTCTGGCTCGCGCGGGTGCTCAATGTCCGGGCCCGGCTCGCCGTTGACGCCGGAGACTGGGCGGCCTTCCGCCTCTGTGTCACCGAGCTCGGCGGGATCTCGGCGTCGCTCGAGCAGGAGACCCCGCTCATCTCGCTGCTGGTGGGCCTCGCGGTTGACCGCACGGCGGCGGACGCTGTGCTGGTGGCGGTGCAGGCACCGTCGGCCCCACCGGAGGCGTTGGAGGACCTCGCCGCCAGCCTCCCCGACGTCGACCTCACGACGGCCTGGAAGCGCTCGCTCGGCGGGATGGCAACCGGCTTCGAGACCGGCAGCCTGAGTTTCAACGACGTGTTCGGCGCCGTCGTAGCTCAGGTCACAGGCCGCGACGAGCCCGTCAGCGTGGTGATCGAGGCCGCGCGTCTGTCGAGCGGACCGATCGGCGCCAACGCCGCTCTGATCAAGCACCTCGAGAGCCGGAAGGCCGACACGCAGAACGTCCCGATGGCCGACATGCTGGCCGTCTCCCTTCTGCGCACCCAGAGCATCCTCTCCCTCCGACGGCTCGAGCGCCTCGCAATCTCGGTGAGGCTCGAGGGCCTCGCTACGGGACGCTACCCGGAGACCCTCGCGCGTTGGCCCGAGGCCTCCGCGCCCGACCCGTTCACCGGCGACGCGATCCGCTTCGAACGCCGGGCCGACGGCTCCGCAGTGATCGAGGCCCCGGGCGCCGAAGAAACCTACAACCGCGCCAGCGTTCTCAGGACCTTCGTTCCCTACACCTGGAAGCTGCCCGCCCCGGTTTCTGCGTCGAGCTGACTTGCGGCGCGGCGCCCCTCCCCGTCACGGCGACTCGCGACGCGCCGCAAACGTGCTCCTCGCGATCACCTGGCCGTCGGCGACGACCCGACGCCCCCGCGCGAACACGTCGCGGGGGCGGAGCTCACTGTCGAGCACCACGAGGTCGGCGTCCGCTCCGACCCCGATTCGGCCCTTGCCGCGCAGCCGGTAGATCCGGGCCGGGTTGGCGGCGAACAGCCGGCACGCGCCGGCGAGATCGACGACGCCTTCGCGGACCAGCGCGCGGAACGCCGCCAGTAGGGCGTCCGGCCGCGCGACCTCGAGCCAGGTGAGCTCCCCCGCGGCGTCGAAGACCGGGATGCTGCCGCCCGCGTCGGAGCTCACCGTGACCCGCTCGAGAGAGGCACCCGCGGCGAGCAGGCGGCGCACGGCCTCCACCACCGACACCTCGGCGCCGTGGTCCCCGAAGCCGGCGGTGAAGTCCGCGCAGCCGCCGGCGAGCACGTGCTCGACAGCTTCCGCGAGCAGGTGCGGGTTCCGACAGCAGTGGGTCGGCACCACCTGGGTGGCCGGGATCTCGGTCTCGGCGAGCAGGCGGCGCACCAGCTCGAGGCCGCGCGGGCCGTCCCCGAGGTGGAGGTGGAGCACCCCGGCTTTGCCACCCAGCATCCCGCCCACCCGGCACTCGGCGGCGAGTCGCGCGATCTCGTCGAACGCGGGCTGCGAGGAGCGGTGGTCCGAGATCGCGATCTCGCCCGCCCCGACCACTTTGTCGATCAGCACCAGGTCCGAGCGGACGCTGCCGGTGAGGGTCACCGGCGGGAGCTGGTAGGAGCCGGTGAAGATCCAGGCGCTGAGGCCTTCCGCCTCGAGCGCGCGCGCCTTGGCGAGCAGCGAGGCGGGGTGGCGCGTCACCGCGTCGGTGCCGAGGCAACCGATCACCCCGGTCACGCCGCAGGCCACGATGTCCTCGACGGCGAGCTCCGGAGCACGAGTCGCGGGGCCGCCCTCGCCGCCCCCGCCGAGGATGTGGACGTGGCTGTCGACGAAGCCCGGGACCACAGAGCAACCGCGCGCGTCCAGACGATCGACCGCAACTCCGCGAAGGTCGACGGTGCCTGGCTCGACCACCGCCGCGATCGTCGACCCGGCGAGGAGAAGGTCGCGCTCGCCGAGAGGCTCCGGGGCCCAGACCTCTGCACCTTGGATCAGCGTGAGCACCTCGCGTCCCTCCTTCGATCGGGTCCGCCGCCCTAGCCCGCATTATTCACCAGAGTTCTACTGCGGTCGGCGATGCGGCATGCGCAGCGGTGCCTTCTCACCTCGGAGTGCTCGACGTATTGCCCAATACGCCTCCGCGCTCCTCAGCTCAAACTCTCCACTGCGCACGCCGTCTCGCCGGCCTCGCGACGAACCCCGGTGAGTAGTGCGGGCTAGCTCCCTGGGATCGTCTCGTCGTCGCGCCGGCGGGGCGCGATCCCGATGCCGGTGAAACCGTACAGGAGCGCGAACAGGAACCCCGTGTAGCACATCACCGCCCAGGGAGCGTACTCGAGGGTCGGCACGCCGAGGGTCCCGGCCATGTAGACGCCGGCGATGCTCCACGGGATCAGCGGCATCACTACCGTGCCGCTGTCCTCGGTGGTGCGCGAGAGGTTCTTGGCGGCGAGCCCGCGGCGCCGGTAGGCGGGCGCGAACAGCTCGCCCGGGATCAGGATCGAGAGGAACGAGCTCCCGGTCATGGCCGCCGTCGCGATGCAGGCCGCAACCGTCGCCGCGACCAGGCGACCTGTCGTAGAGGCGACGCGGAGCAGGCGCTCGAGCAGCACGTCGAGCATTCCGGTGTGCTGCACGATGCCCCCGAATGCGAACGCCGCGAAGGCGATCAGGGTCACGTCCATCATGCTTGCCATGCCGCCCCGGGTGAGCAGGGTGTCCACGGTCGGGTTGCCGGTCGCGGACTCGAAGCCGGTGACCAGCGAGGCGACGGCCGGCACCAAGCGTTGTCCCTGGACCGCGATCGCGAGCACCACCGCGACCCCCGACGAGACCAGCATGCCGGGGATTACCGGCCGCTTGCGGAGCGCAGCGTAGAGGGTGATCGCGGCCGGCAGCAGCAGCACGACATTGAACCGGAAAGCGCCCCGGATGGCGGCCTGGATGGCGGCAGCATCGAGGCCGGCCCCCAACCCTTCACCGGTGCCGAGCCCGGCGACGGCGTACACGACCAGGCCGAGGAACCAGGCGGGGGTCGTCGTCCACAGCATGTGGCGGATGTGGTCGAAGAGGTTCGAGCCGGCGGCGATCGGCGCCAGGTTGGTCGTGTCCGAAAACGGCGACAGCTTGTCGCCGAAGTAGGCGCCCGCGACGATCGCGCCGGCGGCCTGCCCGAGGGGAACACCGAGCCCGTGGGCGATCCCGATGAAGGCCACCCCCAGGGTTCCCGCGGTCCCGTAGGAGGTCCCGGTCACCAGCGAGATGAACGAGCACACGAGGTACGTCGTGACCAGGAAGAAGCGCGGCGAGATCAGCTCGAGGCCGTACGCGACCAGCATCGGGATGGTCCCGGCGGCGATCCACGATCCGATCAGGGCGCCGACCACGATCACGATCAGCATCGCCGGCATGCCCTTCGCGATCGAGGTCACGATGCCTGCTTCGAGCTCGCGGTAGCTGTAGCCGAGGCGACGCCCGATCACGCCGGCGACCGCGGCTGCCGCAATCAGCAGGACCTCCGCCCGCAGCCGCAGCACCCCGTAGCCGACGCCGAGGAGCAGGGCGATCGCGACCAGCGGCGCCACGGCCTGGAGGAAGGTCGGTGTGCGCTTCTGCCCTCGCTCCTCGCTCGCTGGTACCTTCTCCGGCTCGCTCACGGGTCCCCCAGCAGCGACGATCGCACCCCTCGAAGAACCTGCGCGAGGGCATGGGGGTCGGTCCCCATCCTCACTTCGCAGCCATCTCCGCCAGCTTGAGGACAGTCCTCCAGTTGCGGGCCGTGCTCACGGTGCCGAGCCTGGTGTCAAAGTACTGGTTGGTGAGCTTGGAGCGAGCGACGCCGTTCGGACAGTGGAGGAAGATCTCGCGTTGCGCGACCACGAAGCGATCGGGCGGCGACCTTTCGGGGTCGAGCGCGGCCACCGCGCTCGGGCCCGGCTCGTCGGCGAGGAACACCACGTGGAGCGTCCCGGGGTCGGCGCCCGTCCGAATGAACGGATTCGAGCGCGTGATCACGGCTAGCTCCGTGGCGGAACGCAGCACGACCGGAACCCGGAGCCGGGTGCGCGTCTCGATGAGCGTCGCGAGCTCCTCGGGGAACCGTCGAGCGAGCTCCGGCGAGGCGCGGAAGACGACGTTACCGCTCTGGATGTACGTTCGGACCTCGCGGCAGCCGACCTCGAGACACATCGCCGTGAGGTCGCGCATCGGCAGCGCGTTCCTGCCGCCGACGTTGATCCCGCGCAGGAGGGCGACGAAGAGGTCACCGCGGCCAGTAGCCTGCATTTCTCACCACATCCCTACTGCGGGCGCCGATCTGCCAGCTATCGCCGGTCCTTTCGCGACTCGGCGCCTGCGACGTATGTAGGCATACGACTCGGTGCCTCCCCGCTCAATGACTCAGCGCTGACCGGCACCTCTGCGCCCTCGCGACGCGGCGTAGTGAAAAGTGCAGGCCAGCCGTCGGGGCATCTCCGTTCGCCGTCACCCGTCGTGATCCTCCTCTTCGAACAGCCTGCGGGTGCCCGTCCCGTGCGCCTCCTCGATCCTGAGCAGGCGGGCCTTGGTGGTGACGCCCCCGCTCGCCGAGAAACCGCCGAGGCTTCCGTCCGCCGCGACCACCCGATGGCACGGCACCAGGATCGGGACCGGGTTTCGAGCCAGAGCGCGGCCCACAGCGCGGGCCGCTCCCGGATCACCTACCCGCGCCGCGATCTCGCCGTATGACACCGCCTCACCCGGAGGGATGGTCCGGGCGACCTGGTAGACGCGGCGCTCGAACACCGGCACGCCGCCGAGCTCGAGCACAACGCCAGAGAGATCGCTCGCCTCGCCCGAAAGCAGGGCGATGATGCCGTCGATTGCACGCCCGACTTCGATCGGCGGAGTCTTTTCGCCGGCGGTCGGGAACCGCCGCGCCAACCGCGCCCTGGTGTCGGCATCCTGCGCCTCGGGGAGCTGGACTCCGGCGACGCCGCGCTCGCTCCAGGCGATGCCGCAACGGCCGATGGCGGTCTCGAAGAGCGCGAACCCATGCGTTGTCATGGCTCACTATAGAGCACCCGCCGCACGCGAGGAGCGCGAGGTCCCGAGGGATCGCCCTGGGTCTCGAGAAGGATCCGGTTGGAGTCCTGGCGCCGCTCGAGTATCGGGTCGTGTCCGGGTGGACCGTCTTTCCCCGCGTCTTCAGGTGTGTCGAGGCCAGAAGCTGGAGCAAGTACGTGCTATCGTAGCCTCATCGGAGACGCGTGTCTCACTCGATCTATCTTATTCAAGAATTTGTCTCAACTTTGAAGCTGCCCATGAGGCATAGCCGCGGCTGCGAGCCGCACCCTGCGGGGGGACGTCAATGCGCGGTCTGTTCCATCGTCCCTGGATCATCCTGCTCATCACCGCGATTGCACCCACCGTCTTCGCGGCCCCTCCCCTCCAAGAGCGGAGCGCGCTGGAGGACCTTTACACCTCCACCGGCGGGCCCCAGTGGTTCGACGCTTCGGGCTGGCTCGAGGACGCCGATCCCTGCCAGTGGTTCGGAGTGACCTGCGACGCTGGCGGCGACCACGTCACAGGGCTCGCCTTGCCGCTCAGCAACATGAGGGGTGAGCTGCCGGGCTCCTTGGGGAACCTCACCGCGCTCCAGGTTCTGGATCTCGCGGACAACTGGCTCGTGGGCGGCATCCCGACCTCCCTCGGCAGCCTGACCGCGCTCGAGGTCCTCAACCTCTCTTTGAACCGGTTGACGGGCGCGGTCCCCGCGTCGCTCGGCGCAACGACGTCGCTGCGTACGCTTGACCTGCGCAGCAACGCACTTGCCGCCGAGCTGCCGGGTACTCTCTTGGGGCTCACCGCGCTCACCGACGGCGATGGCCTCGACCTGCGCTGGAATGCGCTCCACACCCTGGACCCGACGCTGGCATCCTTCCTCGACAGCAAGCAGGTCGACGGGGATTGGCAGGCGACTCAAACGGTCGCACCGACCGACCTGCACTTCCTCGGCGGTGGAATCGTGGCGTCGGCAACGTGGAACAGGATTGCCTACGAGGACGGAGGCGGCCGCTACGAGCTTCTCGCATCCAGCGGTTCCGGCGGTCCCTATGAACACGTGATGTCGACCGCGGATAGTTTCAAGAAAGATTGGCCCGGAGCGCTGCTGGGTCCCCTCGTCCCCGATTCAACACTCTTCGTCGTCGCGCGGACCGTCACCTTCCCTCACGTCGACAACCCGAAGAATCTCGTGATGAGCGATCTCACTGACGAGGTCGAGGTGCACACCAGCGCCAGCACGCCCGTGTGGGTCGACCTGGAAGGCGACGACGACAACGACTGTCGCTCTCCGGACGCCGCGTGTCAGACCCTCACCACCGCCTTGGAGAAGATGCCGATGGGATGGGGACCGGTCCACGTCGCCCCGGGCGACTACCCCGAAGATGTGGTCGTACTGCGCGACGCCTGGATCGTGGGCTCGGGCGCCCGCTCGACGCGGATCAGGAGCCTCACGATTGGTCAGTGGCCCCAAGACGACGTCGTCGCGGCCGTGGACGGTCTGACCGTTCAGGGCGCCCAGTACGATGGAATCTGGATGTACGCCTTCTGTACGATGTTCCTTCGAGACGTTGAGGTTCGAGACTGCGGCGGCTCCGGCATCATTGGCGACGGTGGAACCGAGGTTCTCGAACGCGTGACCATCGCCGGAAACCAGTCTCGCGGCATGTGGACGTTTGCGGACGGAACCAGCTTCACGAACTCGACCATCAGTGGGAACGGGGTAAGCCAGATCGGAAATGGCCTCATCTTGGCCGGCAACGCGAACCTGGTCAACACGACCATCAGCGGCAACGGAGCCTACGGTATCGATGGGACCTTCGGCGAATATCACCTGCTCAACACGATCGTCGCCGGCAACGGCGAGGGAAGCTGTCGCGGGTCGGACGCGTACCTCTGCAGCCACGGCCACAACCTCGCGAGCGACGACTCGTGCGCCCTGGATCCGGTCCTCGGCGACCTGATCGGGATCGACCCGCTCCTGCTGCCGCTCGCCGACAGCGGCGGGCCGACACGGACCCACGCCCTCGGCTTCGGCAGCCCGGCGATCGACGCCGGTCAGGACCGGGGCATGCCGCCATTGGACCAGCGCGGCCTCGGTCGGCCCCAGGGCGCCGGGTTCGACATCGGCGCCCACGAGGACCTGCCCTTCGGCACCTTCGCCGACGTCCCTCCCGACCACTGGGCGGCGCGCTTCGTCGAGGCGATCGTCCGGGTTGGCATCACGGCGGGGTGCGGCAGCGGCAACTTCTGCCCCGACGCGGTTGTCTCGCGGGCGCAGGTCGCGGTTCAGCTCGTCAAGGCGATCCACGGACCGGGGTTCCAGCCGCCCCCGGCGAGCGGGGTCTTCTCGGACGTCCCCGCCGACTACTGGGCCGCCGACTGGATCGAGCAGCTCGCAGCGGACGGCATCACGGCAGGGTGCCGCCCCGGCGAGTTCTGCCCCGAAAACCCCGTGCTTCGCGCCCAGATGGCGGTCCTGATCCTGAAGTCGATCCACGGTTCCGACTTCCAGCCGCCCGCAGCGGTCGGCCGGTTCGTGGACGTCCCCGTGGACCACTGGGCAGCCAACTGGATCGAGCAGCTCGCGGCCGAGCACATCACCGCCGGATGTGCAGCGGATCGTTTCTGCCCCTCGAACTCCGCCAGCCGTGCGGAAATGGCGGTCTTCATCACTCGGGGCTTCGGGCTGCCGTTCTAGAGGACCGGCCGGGGATCTCCCCCGCCAAGCGAGAATCGCGAGGAGGCACGAGATGTGGCGCCGGTACGGCGCAGATGTGGTCCTTCTACGTCAAGAACTTCCGGCGCCGCAGATTGCACCTCGGTCGCGATTCGCAGCCGTGAAGAGGTTTCCGGCCGGGCCTCTAGGGACTCAGAGAGGGGTCTCCCGAGCGACGGCACTTTGGGGCGCCGCGCCACACGCGCCCTTCAAGGTGATCTTCAGCCAGGGACAGCTCGTGGATCCAGGGCGATCATCGCGCGGGCCCTACGGAAGGAGTACGATCTCCTCAGGTTAGCGTCCCGCAGCGTAGTGGCGCGGCAAAGGAACCCAAGGTGGAGCGTGGCTGATCCCCTCCGCGTGCTCGTCCTCGGCGATGCCCACGGCGCCGCCGACGTCGTGATCGACGCGCTGAGGCGTGCGGAGTGTGCGGTCGAGATTCGCGTCGCCGGCGACTCCGACGAGGCGGCAGAGGCTGTGGCCTCGTTCGCCCCGGACCTCGTTCTCTCGACGCCGGCCGTCGCGGCAAGAGACGCTGCACAGGACCACGACGACTCGACGCTCTCCCTGGCGGCACACCGCGATGTCGGCGCCCGCTTGCGCGACATCATCGAGTACAGCCGCGACCTCTTCTTTGTCCACGGACCGGACCACGTGCTGACCTACGTCAGCCCCCAGTCGCGGGAGTTCTTCGACTGCGAGCCGGAGGCTGCGCTGGTCCGCTGGACGGAGTTCTCAACCGACAACCCGGTCAACCAGCTTGGGTTTGAGCTCTCACAGCGGGCCATCGACACCGGCGCGCGACAGCCAACCTACGAGCTCGAGCTGATGAGCCGCAAGGGGAGGCGCTTCTGGGCCGAGGTGCGCGAGGAACCGGTGGTGCGCAACGGCCGCACGACGGCGATTGTCGGCTCCCTCACCGACATCACCGAACGAAAGCGGACCCAAGAACGGCTCACGTTGCTGGCGCACGCCCTTCGCTCGGTCAGCGATGGCGTGTGCATGACCGACGAGGGCGACCGGATCCAATTCGTCAACGACGCCTTCTGCCGACTCTACGGATTCACGGCGGCGGAGCTGGTCGGCCAGCACGTCGGCATGCTGCGGGTCGACGACGTTCAGCAACCGCTGGCGAAGATCAGGGACGTCACGCTCGACACCGGCTGGCACGGCGAGGTCTGGAACGTGCGCAAGGACGGCACTCAGATCCTGGTGTCGCTGTCCACATCGACCGTTCGCGACGAGCACGGGAATCCGCTGGCGCTGGTCGGGGTGATCCGCGACGTGACCGAGAGGCGCCGCATGGAGGACGCCCTCCGGGAGAGCGAGGCGCGTTACAGGGCTCTCGCCGAGACGGCCCAGGACATCATCGTTGTTCACGATCTCGACGGGCACGTCCAGTACGCCAATCCGAGGATCTTCGAGGTGATGGGCTACGGGCCCGAGGAGATCTCCGGCTTGAAGGTCCAGGACCTCATCGCACCGGAGCTCGAGGACACGTGGCGCGAGCGCCTTCAGCGACGCGTCGCCGGCGACCAGTCGCAGTTCATCTACACCCTGGAGCTGGTGGCTCGCGACGGCCGTCGGGTCCCCGTCGAGGTGAGCTCGGCTCCGATTGTCGAGCGAGGGCAGACGCAGGCGATCCTGGCGGTGGCGCGAGATGTGTCTCAACGTCTGCGCGCAGAGCGCGAGCTGCGCGAGAGCGAGCAGCGCTACCGCGCCTTCTTCGAGCAAGACCTCACCGCGGACTTCCTGGCCGCGGCGGACGGGACGATCCTCGAGGCCAACCCGGCATTTTCCGAGATCTTCGGCTTCACCTCGACGGAGGAGGTACGCGCGGCGTCGATGGTCGACCTCTACCCGAAACCGGCGGACCGGGCGCGGGTGCTCGACCTGCTGCGGGAGCGCCGCCAACTCACCTACTTCGAGCTCGAGCTGCGTCGGCGGGACGGGACCCCGGTCCACGTGGTGGCCAACTGCGTCGGCATCTTCGACGGCGACGGGAACCTCACGGGAGTTCGGAGCTACCTGTTCGACATCACGGCCCACAAGGCCACTGAGGAGCAGCTTCGCCAGGCGCAGAAAATGGAGGCTGTCGGGCGCCTCGCCGGCGGCGTCGCACACGACTTCAACAATCTTCTCCAGGCAATGCTGGCTACGGTCCAGGTGCTGCGGCTTCGCGCCGGGGAGGTTCCGGAGTGCGGGGCGCACCTGGTCGAGCTGGAGGACAACGTTCGGCGCGGGGCCTCGCTGACGCGCCAGCTCCTCCTATTTGCCCGCCGGGAGGTCTCCACGAGGGAGATTCTCGACCTCGGCCACGTCATCGGCGACGCGGTCCCGATGCTGCGCCGGCTGATCCGGGAGAACATCCGCATGGTGGTGGACCTGGCGTCCGAGCCATTGTCCATCGTCGGCGATCGGGGGCAGCTCCAACAGGTGCTCATGAACCTGGTCGTCAACGCAGTGGACGCCATGCCGGAGGGAGGATCGCTGACGGTGAGGACCGGTCAGGCGCACGACGAGGTGTGGTGGGAGGTGGAGGACGGCGGCGTCGGCATGACCGAGGAGGTTCAGGGAAGGCTGTTCGAGCCGTTCTTCACCACCAAAGGGCTGGGCAAGGGCACCGGACTGGGCCTCGCCGTGGCTCACGGGATCGTCACGTCGCATGGGGGCAGGATCGAGGTGGCCAGCGTGCTGGGCCGCGGCAGCACGTTTCGCATCATCCTGCCGAGCGGGCAGGCGGTGGCCGGAGATTTCGAAAGTGGACCCCTGCCGGGCATGCCCGAGAGGGGTCACGGCGAGCGCGTGCTCGTGGTAGAGGACGAACCCGCGGCGCGTGTGGGGCTCAGCGAGATCCTGGGCATGCTCGGCTACGAGGTGGACGCGGCCGAGAGTGCCGAGACCGCGCTCGAGCTTCCCGTGCAGCCGCCCTACGACGTTCTGCTCACCGACTTCGTCATGCCCGGACGCAACGGCCTCGAGCTGGCGTCGAACCTGAGCGAGCGCTGGCCCGGTCTCGGGGTCATTCTCATGTCCGGCTATGCCGGGGACACCGCTCTCCACGGAGAAAGCCTGCCCAGCGGCATTCGCTATCTCCAGAAGCCGTTCGACATCGCCACCCTGGCGCACGCGCTGCGCACGGTACTGGCGCAGAGGTGAACCGGTCCGCGATCCTCACGGACTCCCTGCTGCGGGTGATGATCCCACCACCTCAGCGATCGGCGAACTCGCCCAGCGGCCGGTAGCAGAACAGGTAGTCCCGGGCGCCAACGACCACCATGAGCGTCGCGCCGCGGCTGACCGCGTACTCGACCGAGCCCGGCACCTCGCAGTCGCCGTGGCACTCGCTGACGTGTGAGGGCGACTCGCGGTTGCGCAGGCGGTCGAACCACGACAGGCAAACCGGGTCAGCCAGCCGCTCCGCGGCCACCCGGTCCGCCAGCGCCTTGGCGGCTGACAGATCCACGGTTTCCCCGCCGGTCTCCACGGTCACGGTCGGCAGCGGATCGCGCATGGTCACCTCCAGGCACAGCAACGCCGGCAGCGGTCCGGCACCTTCCCGCGAGGACGGCGTCTCCTGTCTCGCCGCTCGCGATTCCCCACACTGGCGGAGACAAGCTCCGCCCCTACGATCCCCCTCCTCACCCGCTCACCTTCTTGCCTCTCGGGTCGCGGGCTGTGCCCGCACTGAGGGATGGTCAGTCCTTGGCAGGGAGGCCGGCCAAGAACGCTTCGATCCGCTTCACCAGCTCCTCGGGCCGCTCGACCACGACCGCGTGGCCTGCGCCTTCGACGACCTCGAAGCGCGCGCCCGGGATCGCCTCGGCGATCGCCCGGCAGCGCTCGCGGGGGATGAAGCGGTCCTCACCCGCCGCGATCACGAAGGTTGGGCAGCGGATTGCGGGCAGGTCGGCGGCGACGCTCGCCCCCCCGGCGGTGTCCAGCAGGTCGGCGAGGTCGCGGTACCAGCGCTCGGGCAGCAGGGCGGTCTGCTCGCGCGCTCGCTCTCGCTCCTCCCGGTGCGCCTCGAGCCATCCGGCCGAGTAGACCATTGGTTCGAGGACGTCGGAGAGCGCGTTGCGGTCGTCGCTCGAGACGGCGGTCAGCGCGGCCGTACGCCAGCGGGCGACCTCCTCCGCCATCGAGTCGGCGAACCCGACCGCCGAGGCGATCGTGACCAGCGCGCGCACCCGCTCGGGGTGGCGCGCGGCGAGGAGCGCACCGACCGCACCGCCGAAGGAGGTCGCGACCACACTCACGCGCTCGACACCGAACGCGTCGAGCAGCGCGACCACCTCAGCGACCTGGCCGCCGAGGTCGGCGGGCGGCTTCCCGGGTGACAGAAGCTGTCCGCGAAGGTCACAGCGGATCACCCGGGAACGCTCGGCGAGCGGCGCCGCGATCGGCTCCCAGCTCGCCATGGTCATCGCAATCCCGTTGAGCAGCAGCAGCGGCTCGCCGTCGCCGTCGATCCGGTGGGCAAGCAGCCCCGCAGCCGGACGAGCCCTGCTCATGCCCGCCCCGGCCACTCGAAGTCGAGCCGCTTGGTCCGCGCGAAGGTCTTGATTGCGGGGAAGAAGACGTCCGGCCGCTCGATGTAAACCACGTGGCCCGAGCCCTCGACCAGCTCCCAGCGGGTGTTGGGCAGGATGTCGCGGATCCGCTCCTGCTGCCAGAGCGGGATCGCGCGGTCCTGGGAGCCCGCCACCATCAGTGTCGGGGTCCGGATCGCGCGGTAGCCGTCGAGGTTGGCGTCGAGGGAACCGAAGAACGGGTCCTGGGCCTCGGTGAGCCGGATCAGGCAGTGGCGCTGGTCGACGTAGCGGTCGTAGAAGCGCTGGCGCATGGCCTGGAACTGCTCGGGGGGGATCTTCGCGGCAAAGGCCTCGCCGAAGATCTTCTCGTACATGTAGTGGGTGTAGAGGTCGAAGGTCTCCCGGGTCGAGCGGTAGAAACGCAGCGAGATGTCCTGGTAAAGCTCGAACAGGCGCTCGCGGCTGAGCAGGATCCCCGACAGGACCAGAGTGTGGAGCCGCTCCTGGAAGAGCCGCGCGAAGTCGAGCGCGATGAAGCCGCCGTAGGAGATCCCCATCACGTGCGCCCGTTCCTGGCCGATCTCGTCGAGGATCAGGGCGAGGTAGCGCGCGAACTCCGGGACCGAGTACGGCACGTCGTCCTTCGACGATTCGCCCTGGCCGAGGTAGTCGTAGAGCACGACGTCGAACTCGTCGAGCAGCGTCGGAAGGAAGCCGTACCACGCCTTGGTGTGCATGGCGAGGCCGTTGAGCAGCACGATCGGCTCGCGCTCTCCGGTGCCGTGGTGCTCCCACCAGATCTGGAAGCCGTCGACCGCAAGGTGGCCGCTGCGAAGCGGCGTGATCTCACTGGCCATTACGCTCTCCTTCCTCGGACCCAGGTCTTCCACACGCCCACCACTCACCACAAAGGCACAGAGACACAGAAGCCCCCTCCGACCAGGAATCTGGCGACCAGGGATCCCGTAGGGGCGCACCTTGCGTGCGCCCGTGCGACGGGCGGAGACAAGCTCCGCCCCTACCCCAACCCCACGATCGGTTTCCCTCCAGCACCGTCTCCCCTTCTTGCGCTTCCAAGTCTTGCACTGTCCTACGCCCTGCGGAGGACAGTGCACACCGAGGCGCAGATCGGGCCGCCGATGTTGAAGGTTGCCGCGAGCTTGGGGTCCTTCACCTGCAGCTCGGTCGGCGCCTTGCCGAGCAGCTGCCACGCGGCCCAGCCGATCATTGCGACACCGGTGGCGCCGACCGGATGGCCCTTGGCGATGAGCCCGCCGGAGGTGTTGATCCCGCATTCGCCGTCCGGCGCGGCCTTGCCGTCGACCCAGTAGTGGGCTCCCTTGCCGTATCCGGCCTTGCCGATCACCTCGACAGCGATCGCTCCCATCACCGTGAAGCAGTCGTGGACCTCGGCAACGTTGACGTCGGCCGGGGAGGCGCCCGCCATGCGGTAGGCCGCGCCCATCGCCGCGAACGCACCGGCCGGGCGCAGCACGTCGCGCCCCGCCTTCATCAGCGGGTCGGTGGCCTGTCCCCAGCCCGCGATCTCGACGCAGTCGGCCTTGGCGATGCCGAGACGTTCCAGGCCTTCCTCGGTCGCAACCAGCAGGCCGGCGTAGCCGTCGGTGATCTGCGAGCAGTCGTAGGTCTTGAGCGGCAGCCCCTCGACGATGTAGCGGTTGCGCCCGGCGGGGGTCGCGGCCTCGTCCAGCGAAACTTGGATGCCCTTCATCTGCGCGAAGGGGTTGAACTGGGCGTTGGCGTACTCCTGGGCGGAGACCGTGGCGAGGTCGCGCTCACTGACGCCATGGGCCGCCATGTAGTCGCGCATGACCTCGGCGAACAGGTGCGGGAAGATGTAGACCTTGCCTTCGCGCTCGGCGGGGTGGGAGAAATAGCCCAGAACCTCGCCGATCTGCGC
>CAWFFJ010000041.1:125000-175333 GCA_963814875.1 uncultured Acidobacteriota bacterium | reverse complement strand
GATCCGGCTGACGGTCGCGCGACCTTTCCAGCAGCTCGGGCTCGGGACGCTGCTGGCGAAAGAACTGTTCTTTATCGCCGCCGACCGCAAGGTCGACCGCATCGTGGCGCGGCTGATGCGGCCCCAGGAGGGTGCGCGGCGCATCTTCCGTCGCCTCGGGTTCAAAGAGGAGTTTCTGATCCCCGAGCATGTTCGCGACCAGTCGGGAGCCTGGCAGGATCTCATCATCATGCGGTGTCCGCTCGAGAACCTGTGGGGGGGACGAGATGGAGCTTGCCCTCGAGTCAGCAGACTGGCAGCGGCACCGGGTCGGAATGCTTGCATGCGCTGCGCGCATTCAAGGTGGTAGGGCGTTCAGGAAGAGGCGGAGGAACGGTGATGGTCTGCCTGGTCGGAGGACGGATGCGACGTGCGGCGCTGATGCCGGTTTTCGTAATGCCGTTGATCTTCGCGGCGTGCACGGTGAACCCGGTCACCGGGAAGAACCAGCTCGACCTCATGGGAGAGACCCAAGAGGTGCAGCTCGGGGCTGAGCTCTACCCGTACTACACCCAGGAGTCCCTTGGCGCGATCGCCGACCCTAAGGTCGAGGCCTACCTGCAGCGAGTCGGGGAGTCGCTCGCCGCGGTCGGCCACCGGCCCCAGCTCGACTACGGCTACAACGGGGTCAACGACCCGGTCGTCAACGCCTACGCGCTGCCGGGAGGGAAGATCTCGGTGGCGCGCGGGCTGCTCGCGCGGATAGATAGCGAGGACGAGCTCGCCGCGGTGCTCGGTCACGAGATCGGCCACGTCACCGCACGTCACGCCGCCGCCCAGTACAGCCGCCAGATGCTCGCCCAGCTGCTCGTGGTCGGCGGGGCGGTCGCGCTCGACGCGGCGGACGTCAAGCACGCCGAGCTCTACACCCTGGGCGGGATGGTCGGCGCGCAGCTGTTTCTCGCGCGCTACTCCCGCGACCAGGAGCGCCAGGCGGACGAGCTCGGCATCGACTACATGGTCGCGGCAGGCTACAACCCCCAGGGGATGGTGGACCTGATGGGTGTGCTGGTCGAGCAGCAGCAGCGCGATCCGGGCTTCATCGAGCGCATGTTCGCCAGCCACCCGATGTCCTCCGAGCGCTACGACGTCGCCGAGGCGCGCGTCGCACGGCAGCCGGCCGAGGTGCTCGCGCGGCCCGTGCGCCAGCGCGAGTACCGGCAGCGCATGGCTACAGTGATCCGGCAACGTGAGGCCTATGATCGGCTCGGTGAGGCCCAGCGGCTGCTCGTCAAGGACGACTTCCGCGGCGCCGAACGGCTGCTCCAGCAGTCATCCGACGAGTGGCCCTCAGACGGCGTGCTGCGCGCGTTCCTGGCGATCGCCGAGCTCAAGCAGAAGCACGTCGAGGCGGCGATGAGCGACGCCAATCGGGCCGGCCGCGACGCCCCCAAGATCTTTCTCGCGCGAATGGCGGCGAGTCAGGCGCTGATCGCCGGCAAACGCTGGGACAACGCCCTTCCGCACGCCGAAGCGGCGGCTCGGATCCTGCCCGGCTCGGCCCAGGCACAGCTCGTGCTCGGAATCACCCTCGAGAACCTCGGCCGGCGCTCCGACGCCGTTACGGCCTACCAGGAGGCCCGCCGCCTCGACCCCCAGGGCGAGACCGGCCAGGCCGCGGGTGATCGGCTGCGCCGCCTCGGCGCGCTCTAGTCGCATTCCTCACCGGCTCCATACGGTGAGCGCCGGCCTGCCAGCCATCGCGGGCCCTTCCGCAAACCGCCACCTGCGGCGTGTCTCCAGACACGTCTGGGTGCTCATCGCCGGGTGGCTTCCTGCTGGCGAGTGTCTCGGCACCCTCGCTGCGCGAGCTGGAGCCAAGTGCAGGCCAAGAGCGTAACCCGCGAAGGTGTCTCAGTCCGCTCTGGTACGATGATCGGGTGCGTTCCACCGACGCGAGGCGGCCACGAAGAGGCACACGAGTCGATCGCGGCCGACCGGTGCCGCTTGAGGTGCAGCGAGCGCCGTCCGTGAGCCGCACAGGGAGGACGAGATGATCCACCGCACGCGGCGCGGACGCATTCCGGACAAGCCGCACACCGTGTTCGAGGTCGACGGCGCGCTCGCCTGGGAGCACTGCTTCACGCGCGACGGATTCGAGGGTCCCTACACCATCATGTGGCACCGCCGGCAGCCGCACTGGGTGGCGCGCGAGGAGGATTTGGGCCCCCATCCCGGTTGGGCTGAGCCGGCCTGGGAAGGACCGTTACGCCGCTGCCATTACCTGTCGCAGCGGATCCCCGAAGGCGGTGCGCCGTTGACGGCGCGACGGCTCTTCTTCGCCAACTCCGACCTCCGGGTGTGGCTGGCGCGACCGAAGGAGAGCGAGGCGACCCTTGTTGCCAACGCGGACGCCGACGAGCTGACCTTCGTTCATTCAGGCTCCGGTCGGGTCGAGTGCGCGCTCGGGGTGCTGAGGTTTTCCGCCCAGGACTATGTCTACATGCCCCGGGGTCTGGCGCACCGCTGGGTTCTCGACGAGCCCGCGCACCTGCTCGTACTGGAGTGTGCGAGCTCGTTGCGGGTACCGAAGCAGTACCGCTGCCCCGAGGGCCAGCTCAGCATGTACGCGCCTTACACCCACCACGACTTCCAGGAGCCGGAGTGGTCCGAGAGCGCCCTCGCCGAGGGCGGCCCACGCCGGCTGGTGGTGGTCAAGGGTGGCCGGTTGACCGCGTTCGAGCTCGCCCACGACCCCTTCGACGTCATCGGGTGGGACGGCCAAGTGTGGCCGTTCGTGTTCCCGATCCGCGCCTTCCAGCCCAAGACGGGGCTCGTCCACCTGCCGCCCACCATTCACACCGCCTTCGCTGGACACGGCTACGTGGTGTGCTCGTTCGTGCCGCGGATGGTCGACTTCCACGAACGTGCGATTCCGTGCCCGTACCCGCACTCGTCCCCGGACTGCGACGAGATCCTGTTCTACGTCGAGGGCAACTTCACCAGCCGCAAGGGGGTCGGGCCCGCCTCATTGACCCTGCATCCGCGCGGCCTCGCCCACGGGCCGCATCCCGGTTCCTACGAGGCCTCGATCGGGACCGACCGCACCGACGAGCTCGCGGTCATGATCGACACGTTCGCCCCACTGCTGCCCACCCGGCACGCACTCGCAGTGGAGGACCGCGACTACAACCGCAGCTGGGTGCGGTAGCAGCGCGCACGGCACGGCCTCGGGTAGACGGCCCAAGGTCGTGACTGCCTTCGAGGGGCGGTGCGGTGCGCGCTGCTTTGGATTCGCTGAACGAATCCTGGCGGCACGGACACGGAAGCGGGAGAACCTGCGCTTGCACCAAGGGTGCGAGAGAGTCGCAACTTGGTCTACGGAGCGCGCGTATCATCAGGGGTGATGCGACTCACCAGCCGTCGCATGGCGACCCTCCTGGTCCCAGGAGCTATTGCCTTCCTGATCGCTGCCCTATCGGTGGTCGACATGGTCGTGCCGCGCCCTTACGACGGCGTCGTCCTCGAGGCCGACGTCCCTGGGATGCGCATCGTGCGCCAGGTCGTCCCGGGCTCGGGCGCCGACCGAGCCGGGATCCGTCCGGGGGACGTGATCGTCGGTATCGACCGTGCCGTGCTCAACTCCACGACCCGGGCGCAGGGTCTGCTCAACCGCCACGACATCGGTGAGTGGGTCCCCTACCTGATTCGCAGTGCCGGGCACGTGGTCGAAGTCCAGGTCCAGCTCGGCCGACGCCGATTCGGTGACGTCGCCTACCTCTCGGCGTGCGTGCTCGGCTTCGTGTTCTTCTTCGTCGGCGTTTTCGTGGTCATCCGCCAGCCGCGCCTGCCCGCGGCGCGGGTGTTCTACACCATGTGCTGCCTGTTCATGCTCTTCCTGGTGTGCCGACTGCGCCCGGCATCCTACTCGTGGGTGGACTCGTTCGTGCTCACGACCGGGACGGTCGCGCTGCTCTTTCTGCCCGCGACCTTCCTGCACTTCTTCCTGATCTTCCCACGCCCGATCTGGACGTGGCGCCGCGACCCGATAGCCAATGTGCTCGGCGCCATCTTCCGCTTCAGCCGCGACATGGTGCCGATCTACCTGTTACCGCCAGCGGTCTACATCGCAGTGGTCGTCTGGGCGCGCCACCGGGGAAGCCCGGTCGCCCTGATCAGCGGAGCGCCCGCCGCCAATTGGTGGGTCATGGTCGCCTACATGATGCTCGGGCTCGGGGCGCTCGGCCTCAGCGCGGCCTTCCTGCCCGAGACGCGACTGCGCCGCGGCGCCGGACTGGTTTTCGTCGGCTCGGTGTTCGGCGTCGTGCCGTTCATCGTGCTTGCGGTCGCCTTCCCCTCCTTCCTGCACACCGAGCGCTTCCTGTTTGCCGGTGTCGCACCGCTGGTCCTGGTCCCGGTCACCTTCGCTTATGCCATCGTGCGCTTCGGGTTGCTCGACATCCGGGTGATCCTGCGCAAGAGCCTGCTCTACACGGTCACGACAGCCCTGGTGACGGCCCTCTATGCGCTCGGGATCGCCTCGTTCACCTGGATCTTCCGAGGCACGGAGCTGGCCGCGTCGCCGTACTTCCCGGTCGTGTTCGCGCTCGCCATCGTGCTCCTCTTCGAGCCCTTGCGGCAGCGGCTCCAAGGGCCGGTGGACCGCTTCTTCTTCGCCGAGCGGGTGCGCCTCCAACGGGCGATCGTCGAGATGGGCGAGGCGTTCGGCGAGCACATGGACCTCGGGCCCGTGGTACGCGAACTGGTCGAGCGCCTCCCCGGCCTGCTGGGCGTCCACTTCGCCGCGCTCTACCTGTCCGAGGGAGGCGTTGTCCGCCGTGTGGCCGGCCCGAGCGAGCTGCCCGCAGAGCTCACCGATCTCGCCCTGCTGACCGACCAGCTCCATCGCCAGGGCTCTCTGGTGCGGCTGGATCAGCTCGCCCCACTCCGCCTGATCTCTCCGGCGGTGCACCGGCTCGCCTCGGATCTCGGTGAGCGCGGGGTCGAGGTGGTCGGGCAGCTCGCGTCGCCGCGACGCTTCGTCGGGCTAGTGATGCTGTCGGGAAAGAGCGGCCAGATGACGTGGGAACAGGAGGAGCTCGACCTCCTCCGCGGGCTGCTGCACCAAGCCGCGATTGCCCTCGAGACCTCGATCCTGCTCGACGAGCGGGCGCGCCGTGCCGAGCTCGAGCGGGAGCTGGAGATTGCCTCCGCGATCCAGACCTCGCTGCTGCCGCAGCGTCTCGAGCTCGCCGATGGGTGGCACGTGGCAGCGACCTGCCGGCCGGCGCGCGAGGTCGGGGGCGACTTCTACACCGAGCTCGCCGGTCCGGAGCCCGGGGCGCGGGCGATCGTCTACGGCGACGTCTCCGGCAAGTCGATTCCGGGCGCCCTCATGATGATGGCGGCACACGAGGTGCTGCACTCCATCTCGCTTGCCAGCCGACGTCCCGAGGATCTGCTCGAGCTCGCCAACGAGCGGCTTTACGCTCTCCGCGGCTCGGCGACGTCGCTGCGCGGCGCGAGCTTCGTCGCGCTCGGGTACCTCGCCATGATGCCCGGGTCGGGCCGCCTGATGTACTCCCTTGCAGGCCAACCACCACCGCTGCTGCGGCGAGCCGACGGCGGGGTTGACGCACTCGCGATGCCGACGCATCGTGTGCCCCTCGGTGCGATGCGGCGCGGCGGGTACGAGATGCTTGAGACGGTGCTGGACCCCTCCGAGCTGCTGTTCGCATACTCGGACGGCGTCGTCGAGGCGATGTCGCCCGGCGGCGAGTTCTTCGGCGAGGAGCGTCTGCGTGCGGTGCTGGCCGAGGCTGGGCCCGACCCGGAGACCGTGGTCGCGGAAGTGCTCGCGGCGCTTGGACGCTTCTGCAACGGTCGTTCGGCCTACGACGATCTCACTGTTCTCGCCCTGCGCTGGTCGGGGCAGCAACAGTGAGCCGCTGCAACTCTCGCCAGGTGTGCTCCGTATCTCGTCATCAGGGAGTGGACTGCCCAGGTGTCGTGGGCGGTCCGCAGGCCCCGCAAGCCGTCGTCGGCGGTTGGTGTGAAAGGGCGGAACGATGAAGGCGAAGTTCTGGATCCCGCTCGCGCTCGCCGGGCTCGCTGCGGCAGGCGTGGGCTACTCAGTGCTGGCGCGTTCGCCGGAGTGGACCACATCCTCGCCGGAGGCCCTGGCCGAGTTCAAGGCGGGCAACGACGCCCGCATGAAGTACTACTGGGGCGACGCCATCGTCCACCTCAAGAAGGCGGTCGCGCTCGACCCCAACTTCGTGTTCGCCAAGCTGATCCTCGCGGACACACTGCGGATGGAGGATGGGAAGGCCGCCGACGAGCTCTTCGCCGAGGTCTTCGCCGCGGACACGAGCGGCCTCACGGCGCGGGAGCGGATGTTCGTCGAGCGCGCCCGGGCGCTGCATGACGGCGATTCCGCCAAGGCCGACGAGATCCTCGCGCGCTACCTCGACGACCACCCGGACGACCCCTACGCCCTCAACACCAAGGCTACGGTGGCGTGGAGCCGGGGCGACCTCGCCACCGCCGAGCGGATCTTCCGCCACATCATCGACATCCGCCCGAACTGGGTCGGGGCCTACAACATGCTCGGCTACGTGACCATGCGCCAGGGGCGCTTTGTTGAGGCCGAGGAGTACCTGACCAGCTACCGCTTCATCGCTCCGGACCAGGCCAACCCCCACGACTCGCTGGGTGAGCTGTTCACCCTGCTCGGGCGCTACGACGAAGCCGAGGCGTCGATCAACCGGGCGCTCGAGATCAAGCCCGACTTCTTCAACTCCTACGACACCCTGTTCCTGATCGCCAAACTGCGCGACGACAAGGCCGGCATGGCGGACGTGATTCGGCGCGCCGAGGACGCCAAGGTGTGGTCGCCGGAGCGTCTCGCCATGTTCCAGTGCAGCGCTCACCTCGCCGAGCTCGGCGAGGCCCGGGACTGGCAGGGCGTGGTCGCCGAGGCGGACACGCCGTGCGTCACCGAGGGCGACCCACTCATTGGTCCGGCGCAGATCGTGCACCGTGCCGCGTGCGTGCTCCACGACTGGCCGTTGGCGGACCGGATCGAGGCGCGCGCCCGGGAGGCGCTGGACACGAAGGGCGGCAGCGAGAAGAGCTCGATGCTCGAGCGGGACGTGATGACCGCGGCCATGGCGCACATGGCGGCGGTTCGTGCGGCGGTCGAGGGCCGCCTCGACGAGGCCGCGACGCGTTGCCGCGAGGCTGACGAGGGGCTCAGCTACTCCAATGCCGCCCTCGGCACCTTCAAGCTGGTCAACCGTCTGCTCCTGGTCGAAATCCTCCGCGCCGAGGGCGACGACGCCGAGGCGCACCGCGTGCTCGCACAGGTGCGCGCTGTCAATCCCGCGCTGGTCGCGAGGTTCGAGGAGCGCGGGATGTCGATCCTCGGGCTCGAGCAGCACTAGCCTGCAATCCTCACCAGGCTGACGGCTGCGGATCGAGAAAGCCCGCAATCTGCGGCGCTTTCTTGAACTCGCTCACTCAACGTAGCTGGGCTACGCCTCGCTCGCTCGTCCTGCGAAATCACCACAGCTCACAGCCTCTCTCGGCCCTCGCTTCGCCAGCTGGTGAGGACTGCAGGCTCGCACCGCGCGGGGCACAGCCACATCAAGGCGATCTGGCGGCCACGCTGGCGCAGGGGCTGTGCAGCGCGCGCTGCTTTGGATGCGCTGCGCGCATCCTAACTTCAAGCTGACGATCACAGAGCGGGTCGAAGCGGACGCCGGGCAGAGAGAGCTCCGGCCGAGGCCTTCGGCCGGCCTGACGCAACCTGCTATCCTCTGCCGACTGCTGGCACCGCCGAGGTGAGGATGGGAAAGAAGTCTGGCGTCCTGAGGTCGTTCCCCCCGCAGTTCTGGCTCGTGATCATGTTCGAGTTCTTCGAACGCGGGTCCTACTACGGCGTGATGAGCATCCTGTCGGTGTACCTCACCGACATCCTCCACTTCCCCAAGGAGAGCGTCGGGCTCATCAAGGGCACGATCCAGCCGCTGCTCTACTTTCTGCCGATCATCTCGGGTGCGCTCGCGGACCGTTTCGGGTACCGGAGGACCTTGCTCGTCGCCTTCACGCTGCTCGGCGGAGGCTACCTGCTGACCTCCCAGGTCACGACCTACACCGCGGTCTTCCTCGCCCTGTGTGTGATGGGGCTCGGCGCGGGTGCGTTCAAGCCGATCATCTCGGGCACCATCGCCCGGGTCACCGATGAGTCGAACTCTACTCTCGGCTTCGGCGTCTACTACTGGTCGATCAACCTCGGGGCCTTCCTCTTCCCGCTGATCCTGGTCCCGCTGCTGAAGAACTCGGTCGGCTGGAGCTGGGTACTGGTGGCCGCTGCGGTCGGGACCGGGATCATGATCCTGCCGACCCTGTTCCTGTTCCGCGAGCCGGAGCGGCCGGCCGCGGCCGAAGGCGCGCCCAAAGCCGGCCTGATCCAGAGCCTCGCCAACGCCTTCGAGATCGTGTACTCGCCGGTCGTGCTGGTGCTCGGGGCGTGCAGGAGGCGGCGCGTGGTCGCAATGGTCGTCGGTCTGCTCGCCGCGGCGTTCGTGGTCCTCGCTGGCTGGCGCTACCTCGCCCCCCACCGCGAGGTGGTCGCCGCCCCTGGCGTCGCCTACCCTGTCGACGGGGCGACCCTCGTGGTTCGGGTCGAGCGCAACATGACCCGCGAGCAGCCGTTTTCAGTTTCGCCGCGGGAGGCGGCGCCCGCCGGGGCGACGCTCGTGGTCCACCGTCCCGATGACCGCGAGCAGCTCGCGCCGGAGATGCTCGAGGCGCTCACCGCAGCCGGCCTGTCGGGGACGATGACACCGGCTCGGCTGGCCGAGATGGTCGCCGGCGCGGTGCAGCCGCCCCGGCTCGTGCTCATCGCCGGCGCCGGACAACCGCCCTTCAGTTTTGACCACAACACGTCCGGCGAGGTCACGATCCGCGCGCCCGACCCGTCCGCTGAGCCGGTCTACAGGGCCGAGCTGCTCGCCGCACTGAGAGCTGTCCCCGGCCTCGCTGCGCTGCCAGCCGGGACGGTCGACGAGCTCTTCGAGCGTGGTGCCAAGCGTCCGTTCCTGCTCGCCTTCGTGGCCCTGCTGCTGGTCGCCGCGGCGGTCGTGCTGAGCCTCAAGCCGAGCTGGGCCCGGGCCGAGCCGGGCGGCCGCGCCGTCATGGCCCTGGTGACCGCCACGGTCCTGGCCGGGGCGCTGTGGTTGCTACCGGGGCTCTCCGTTTTCGCCCGCATCGTGAGCACCGTGATCGCCATGACGGTGCTGTCGCTTTACCTGATCGACGTCGGCGACCGCGAACGCATGCGTGCAAACTGGCGATTCCTCCTCCTGATCTTCCTCTACTCCGGCTTCTGGGTGCTGTACTTCCAGATGTTCGACTCAGTGCTGTGGTATGTCCAAGCCTATGTTGACGCCTCGTCGCTCGACCGGGTGGTCAACGGGATGCTCGGGGCGCTCGGCATCGCGGCCACCTGGCATTTCGACATCGAGCATGTGACCGTGATCAACGCCGGGACGATCATCCTCCTCCAGCTCGTGGTCTCCTCAATCGTGCGGTCGACCCGCGCACTGCCAACCATGATCGTCGGCATCGGCCTCGGCACGGTCGGGATGGCGATCCTCGCAATCTCGACCCAGATCTGGGTTTTCATGGCAGGCATCGTCATCTTCTCCATCGGCGAGATGACGGCACACCCGAAGCTGATCTCCTACATCGGCCAGATCGCGCCCCGCGACCGGGTTGGAACCTACATGGGCTACATCTTCCTCTACGGGGTCATCGGCTCCTCTATCGGCGCGGTCCTCGGCGCCAACCTCTATGTGCACTTTGTCGACCAGCTCAACCAGCCGAGCACCCTGTGGCTGATCTTCTCGCTCATCGGCGTTGCAACCATGGTCGCGCTCGCGGTGTACGATCGGCTGGTGTCGAGCCACCGATGACGACACGCCCCGTCGTCCTCACCACACGCGCGGTCGCCTGCGCCACTGGCGGAGGTACCCGGAACGTCGAGCTCCCGCTCGACCCGCCCGGCCCGGGCGAGGCCCTGCTGCGCGTGATCTGTTGCGGCCTGTGCGGCACCGACCTGTTCAAGCTCGGCCACTCGTCCGCGCCCGAGGGCACGGTGCTCGGTCATGAGCTGGTTGGCGTGGTCGAGGCGATCGGAAAGGGAGTGGTCGAGGTTGGGCCCGGCGATCGCGTCGTGGTCACCCACCACGCGGCGTGTGGAGAGTGCACACTGTGCCGCCGTGGGGCCGACACCCAGTGCGCCGCGTTCAAGGAGAACCTCCTCTGGCCCGGCGGGTTCAGCGAGCGGCTGCTGGTCCGGCCGCGGGCGGTCCGTCACGCGTGGCGGGTCCCGGACCCGGTGCCAGACGCCGCGGCAGCCTTCCTCGAGCCGGCCGCATGCGTTCTGCGCGGCGTCGACAAGGCGGCGTTGCCGCCGGGCGAGGGCGTGGCGCTGATCATGGGTGGCGGAGCGATGGGGCTGCTCCACCTGCTGGTGCTGCGCGCCGTTCGCCCCGACCTCAAGGTTGTCGTCAGTGAGCCCGAGCCCGAGCGTCGACGCCTCGCGCGGGAGCTCGGTGCGGTCCTCGCGGTGGCGCCCGGTCAGCTCGTGGAGGCCGCGCAGGAGGCCTCCGACGGGCTCGGCGTGGACGCCGCCTTCGACACCGTCGGCGGTTCGGGGCCGCTGGTCGATGCTCTCGCTGCAATGCGTCCGGGCGGTACCGCCGTGCTCTTCGCCCACGCCGACGAGGGCGATCCGGCCGGATTCCAGCTCAACCCGTTCTTCAAGAGCGAGCGGCGGCTGGTCGCGACCTACTCCGGCGGCCGCGGCGAGCAGCTCCGGATTGCCCGTCTCCTCGCCCAGGGCTCCCTCGATCCGTCGCCGCTCGTCACCCACCGCCTGCCGCTCGGGCGTTTCGACGACGCCGTCGCCCTGGTGCGCGCGCGGCACGCACTCAAGGTGCTGCTGGAGCCCGAGCCATGAGTTCTCTGCCGAGAAGCCAGCGGGTGCTGTACCTGCTCGGGCCGGAGCACGTCGAGCTGCGCGAGGTCCCGGTTCCGCGGCCGGGCCCGGGCGAGCTGTTGCTTCAGGTGGAGGCGGCCACGACCTGCGGCACCGACCTCAAGGTGTGGCGACGAGGGGGGCATCCGCGCATGCTCGTCCCGCCGTGCCCGTTCGGCCATGAGGTCGCGGGCGTGGTGGCGGCGATCGGAGCTGGGGTCCGTGCGTTCGCGGAGGGGGACGCGGTGGTGGTGGCGAACTCCGCCTCCTGCGGCGTCTGTCCACAGTGTCGGGGCGGTCGCGAGAACTTGTGCCTCTCCCTCGAGTACCTGAACGGCGCGTACGGTGAGTTCCTGCTACTGCCGGTGATCTTTGTGGCCCGCAGCACCCGAAGGCTTCCGGCCGCGCTCGACCCGGCCGTCGCCGCGCTCTCCGAGCCGCTCGCGTGCGTGCTCCACGGCGTGTCGATGTGCCCCGACGGCGCGGGAGCCGCGCTCGTGCTCGGCGGCGGACCGATCGGCCAGATGTTCGTCGGCGAGTTCGCCCGGAGGGGCCGTCGGGTGGTGCTGGCGGACCCCATCGAGCGCCGCTGCGCGACCGCCCTCGCCCTCGGGGCGGCGAGCACGGTCGAGGTCACCGGCATCCCCGACGACGTCCGGCGACTCACCGAGGCGGTCGGTCCGGATGGCGCCAATCTCGTGGTCGACGCGACCGGGGTCCCGGCCGCGTGGGAGACCGCGATGTCGGTGGTCGCGACGGGTGGCACCGTGGTCCTGTTCGGGGGCTGCCCTCCAGGAGCCAAGTTGCGCTGCGACGCGGCCCGTGTGCACTACGGCGAGCTCACTGTGAAGGGTGTCTATCACCACCGTCCGGCGACCTTCGCCGAGGCCGTGGAACGGCTCGCCGATGGCCGACCGCAGTACTCGCTGCTGATCGAGGAGGAGCGACCGCTGGAGCAGGTCGAGCTCGCCCTGCGGCGGATGGCCGCACGCGAGATCCTCAAGGCCGCGATCAGACCCTAGAGGCCCGGCCGGAAACCTCCTCACGGCTGCGAATCGCGACTGAGGTGCAATCTGCGGCGCCGGAAGTTCTTGAAGCGCTGTCGCCGCGATCAACTCGGAATCGGTTGGTTCGGCGGAGCCGTTGTGATCAAATGCGGGTACCGGCTTGTACGGAGGACCCATGGACGCTCGCCTGACGATCACGGTGGCTCTTGCGCTTGCCACGGCTGTCGGCTGCGGCGGGGGTGCGCGCGGCGACCGCTTCGAGGTCGCCTTGGTCACGCCGGGTCCGGTCTCGGACGGCGGCTGGAACGCGGCCGCCTACGCCGGGCTTGCGCGCATCGGGTCCGAGATGGGAGCCGCGACATCGCACCTCGAGGCCTCGAGCCCGGCGCAGTTCGAAGAGGCCTTCCGCGACTACGCGCAACGCGGGTTTGACCTGGTTTTCGGGCACGGCTTCGAGTTCTCCGACGCTGCCGTGACGGTAGGACGGGACTTTCCCCGCACCGCCTTCGCCGTGACCTCTAGCCACACCGTGGCGCCCAACGTCGCCGGTCTCGTCTTCCGGCTGGAGGAGTCTTCCTACTTGGCCGGAGTCCTGGCCGCGAAGGTCTCCTCGAGCGGCGTCTTCGGCGCCGTCGGCGGGATGGAGATCCCACCGGTGCGACTGGTCTTTGACGGTTTCCGGCGCGGGGTCCTCGACACCCGTCCCGACGCGAGCGTGCGCACGGTGTTCCTGGGCAATTGGGAGGACGTCGCGGGGGCGCGCCAGGCGACCCTCGCCCTGGTCGACGCGGGCGCCGACCTGATCATCCACAACGCCGACGCCGCTGGGCTCGGGGTCTTCCAGGCCTGCCGCGAGCGCGGAGTGCTCGCGCTCGGGACCAACACCGACCAGGCGGGCGTGGCACCGGACGTGGTTCTCGCCTCGGCGGTGATGGACATCCCCGCGGCGATGCTCCGCGTCGCCGAGGACGTCAGGGCGGGCCGCTTCGTCGGCCGGGTCTACACCTTCGACCTGGCATCGGGAGTCGTCGAGCTGATCCTCAACCCCGCCCTTGCCGACCGCGTCCCGCCGGCGGTTCGCTCCGCCCTTGATGATGCGCGCCGGCGGCTCGTCGCTGGGAAGGTCGAGCTGGAGCACTTCGGCGGGTGAGCCCGCATGCGCACCATGCGGGCCGTGGCTGACGCCTCCACCCCGGTGCTCGAGGTCCGAGGCCTCACGCGGAGCTTTGCGAATCTCACCGCACTCGACCGCGTGGATCTGGAGGTCGCCGCGGGTGAGGTCGTCGCCCTGCTCGGTGAGAACGGGGCCGGGAAGAGCACGCTGGTCGAGATCCTCGCCGGGCGGCTGCGCGCCGACTCGGGGGAGCTCCTGCTCGCCGGGAAGGCATGGACGCCGGCGACGCCGCGCGACGCATGGCGTGCAGGGCTCGCGGTGGTGCACCAGCACTTCCAACTGGTCGAGGCGTTCACCGTCTCCGAGAACCTCGACCTCGCGGTGGGCGGACGCGACGTGGCTCGGCGCTGGGCGGAGCTGGAGCGGGAGCTCGAGATGTCTCTTCCGGACGCCGCGGCGACGGTGAGCGGGCTCGGTGTCGGCGAGCGGCAGTGGCTCGAGATCGGCAAGGCGCTGCTCGGTCGCCCCCGGGCCCTGCTGCTCGACGAGCCGACCGCGGTGCTGACGCCGCGCGAGGCCGACCGCCTGTTCGCCGTCGTGCGCCGACTGGCGGCTCGGGGGGCCGCGGTGGTCTTTATCACCCATCGACTCGACGAGGTCCGGCGCCTCGCCGACCGGGTGGTCGTGCTGCGTCGCGGTCGGGTGGTGGCGCGGCTCGCGGGCGACGCCCCGACCTCGGTCATGGCCGAGGCAATGACTGGACGCCTCCCTGAGCCGTCGCCGCGACCGATGATCAGGCGTGGCGCGCTGGCGGCGCGGCTGGTCGGGGTGTCGCTGCCGCCGCGCCTGGCACCCTTCGACCTCGAGCTCTTCGCCGGCGAGGTCGCCGTGCTCGCTGGGGTCGACGGCAACGGCCAGGTCGCCGCGGCGGAACGGCTCGCCGGCCTGCGCTGTGGGCCCGGCCGGGTGGAGGTCTGCGGTCGGGTCGTGATCGGTCCGGATCCCCCCGCGATGCGCGCGCTCGGGATCGTCGTGGTTCCGGCAGACCGCACCCGCGAGGCCGTCGTCCCGTCGCTGTCGGTGGCCGAGAACCTGCTCCTCGGCCGTCACCGGCGACCGCCCGTAGGGGGCCGTTGGCTCGACCCCGGGCGGGTCACGGCGGCGGCGGTGGAGCTGATCGAGCGATTCGCCGTCGCCGGCCGCCCCGACCAGAGGATGGATGAGCTCTCCGGGGGCAACCAGCAGAAGGTGGCGGTCGCCCGCGCCCTGGCCGGCGGGCCTCGGGTCGTGGTCGCGATCCATCCGACCCGGGGGCTTGACGTCGCGGCCCAGCTTCAGGTCCATCACCACCTGCTCTCGGCCGCCGCTGCCGGCGCGGCGGTCCTGGTGGTGACTTCCGACCTCGGCGAGGCGACCGCGCTCGGCGACCGCGTGCTGGTGATGTCGCGCGGGCGCGTGGTCGGTGAAGGAGACCGCTCGACGCCGGCCGAGGTCCTCGGACGATGGCTCGGCGGGGAGGCGGCGTGAGGCGGTGGCTGCTCGCCGTGGCCGTGGTGGTCGGCGCGTCGGTGGTGGTCGTCCTCGCGGTCGGGGGCAGCCCGCTCGAGGCCGGAGTCGCCGCCTGGGACGGAGCCTTCGGCTCATTGCTGGCGCTGCAGGAGACGGCGGCTCGGATCGTCCCCCTGCTGTGGTGCGGCCTCGCGGTGGCGGTGGCATTCCGGGCCGGGGTGTGGAACATCGGCGCCGAAGGGCAACTGGTGGTCGGCGCGATGGCCGCGACCTGGACCGCTCTCGCACTGCCGCCCGGCGCGTGGAGCGCGCCGGCGGCACTGCTCGCGGGCGGCCTCGCCGGCGCCGCGTGGGCGGGCGTTGCCGCCGCGCTCCGCGCCGTCTCCGGGGTCAGCGAGGTGCTCTCGACGATCCTGCTCAACCTCGTCGCCCAGGCTGGGCTCGGCTGGGCCGTGCACGGACCGCTCCAGGAAGCGGCCGGCAGCTACCCGCAGAGCGATCAGGTGCCGTCGGCCGCGTGGCTCGCTCGCCCTCTGCCGCCCGGCCGGCTCCACCTCGGCCTCGGCCTCGCGCTCGCTGCGGCGGGTCTGCTCGCCCTCGCCCTGCGCCGTACGCCGTGGGGCCTCGAGCTGCGCGCGGTCGGCGATGCGCCGGCGGCGGCCCGCGTCGCCGGGGTCCGTGTCGGGAGGGTCCAGGCGCAGGTGCTGCTGCTGTCGGGCATGCTCGCCGGTCTCGGCGGGGCGGTCGAGCTGCTCGGCATCACCCATCGGCTGTTCGAACGCTTCAGTCCCGGCTACGGCTACTCCGGGATCGCGGTCGCGCTGCTCGGCGGCCTCGAGCCCGGAGGCACCACGGCGGCGGCCGCCCTGTTCGGGGCGATGGCGGCGGGGTCCGGCGGCATGCAGCGGGTCGCCGGCGTCCCGGCGGTGGCGGTCCTCCTGGTCCAGGGGCTGGTGGTAGGGGTGCTCGCAGTGGGGGTTGGCCGTGAGCGTCGCTGAGGTGCTGACCCTGGCCGCGCCGCTGCTGTGGGCGGCGGTGGCGGAGCTTGCCGGGGAGCGCGCCGGGGTGCTCAACATCGGCATCGAGGGGGTGATGCTCATCGCCTGTCTGGCGGCGGCGGTGGCCTCGCCGGTGGTTGGGCCGTGGTGGGCGATCGCCGCCGCGGCTGCGGTTGGTGTGGCGGCAAACGCCGCCTTCGCGACGGCGGTGGTGCTGGGGGCGGACCAGGTGGTGGCGGGAACCGGTCTGGTGTTGGTCGGGCTCGGCGCCACCGGGGTCGTGTTCCGCACCCTGCAGGCCCGCGGGCTGGCGTCGACCCTGGTCCCGACCCTGCCCTGGGGCCCGCTCGAGCTCGGGGCTCTGGTCGCCATCGCGGTGGTCGGCATACTGCTCGCCCGTACCCACGCCGGACTGATTGTGCGCGCCTGCGGCGAAAACCCCGAGGCCGTGGCGGCCGCCGGCGGCAACCCACCTGCGATCCGCTTCGCGGTGTTGGTCGGCGCCGGCGCGCTGGTCGGGATCGGCGGCGCCGCGCTCGTCCTGCGCGGGGCCGGCGCTTTTGTGGAGGGAATGACCGCGGGTCGTGGGTTCCTCGCGCTCGCCCTCGTCCTGCTCGGTCGCTGGAGGCCGTGGGCGATCGCCTTGGGAACGGTGCTGCTCGGGGCGGCGACCGGGCTCCAGTTCCATCTTCAGGCGCTCGGTCTCGACCGGGTTCCCTACCACCTCCTGCTCGCACTGCCCTTCCTGCTGACCCTGGCCGTGCTTGCGCTGGTGCCGCGCGATCGCCGTGGCGGGCCCGCGGCGCTTGGCCGGCCCTACCGCGCCCAGCGCTAGCACCCCGTAGGGCACAGGCCCTTGACGGGGATTGGGAGGTCGGGGCGCGGTCGGGGCCTCTGCCCTATGGGCTGCTTGGGATGAGCGCAGCTCATCCCGTCGGGCTCCTTACCCTGGGCCTTCGTGGAGCTCGTACAGGACCACCTTGGGTCCGTGCCACACCACGGGTGTCGCCCGCCACGGCGCCAGGACGCGGGCCAGGGTGCCCGGCGCCAGCCCCTCGTGGCGCTCGAATGCGGCGACCAGCTCAGGGTCGTCGAAGAGCTCGGCGAGCGCCAGGACGCGGTGCCCGGCGGCGAGGCGGGCGCGGATCTCGGCCGAGACCAGGGCCGCCGCGGCGTCCGGACCACGACGTCCGGGTGCGAACGCGAGGTCCAGCAAGAGCGCCTCGCGCTGGGCAAAGTAGGGCACGTAGATCCGCAGCACGGCGTCCGGTCCGACCCCGAGCAGCACCACGAGGTCACCGGGCGCGGTCCGGTCCCTGATCAGCTCGGCGCGGGCAAGGAGGGGGTTGTTCTCCGGCCGAGAAGCCGGGATCACGGTGCCGATGAGATTGACCCCGCCGAGCACCAAGGCGAGCGCGGCGATGGCCGCCGCCGCGAGACCAGAGGCTCGCCGCGACAGCGTAGCGGCGGCCATGCCGACCAGCAGCAGGCCCGGCACGAGCGGGAAGGAGACGAACTTGAGCGACCCGATGTTGTAGGCCGAGAAGAGCGCCACGAAACCGACCAGCCAGCCGACCAGGAGGACGGCGACGTCGTGCGGCCGGTGCCACAGGGCGCGCAGCCGTGAGGCGACCAGTAGGGCGAGGGCCACCAGCCCCGCCCTGGCGATCCAGACAGCCGCCGCGAGCGTGGTCGACGGTGAGCGCGCCGCGGCCGCGATCCCCACCAGGATGCCTTTGAGCTCGAGGTCCGGGCGGAAGCCACGCCCGAGGAGCCAGGGACCGGAGCCGAAGGTCCGAGTCTCGGCCACGTTACGGGCAAGGTCGACGAAGCCGGCGGTGGCCGAGACACCCGCGCCGACGCGGTAGTAGAGGGCGTACGGCGCCACGCCGGTGATCGCAAAGCCGGCAAGGACGGCGACGCCGAGGGCGACACGCCGGCGGCGAGAGCCCGGGGCGAGAATCAACGTCACGGCGACCACCACGGGTAGCGCGAGGCCGGCGGCGGCATGGAAGCCGAAGGCGAGCCCAGCGGCGAGCCCGGTGGCAACCGCTGTAGGAGTGCCACCGCGGTCGAGCAGCCGCAGCGCGGCTGCGAGAGTGACGAGCAGACACAGGATCGAGGCCGGGTAGACCTCCGGGTCGGTCGCGTAGTACCACGTGGCGTGCGACAGGCCGAGCACTGCCGTGACAGCGAGCGCGAGGTCGGCCCGCCCGGTCAGCCGCCGTGCGAGGTGCGCGAACACCAGGACCGCGGCGGCCGAAAGCAGGGCGTTGATCGCCTGGAGGAGACCGAGCACGTCCACGACGATGCCCGCTGCGAGCAGGGTGCGCCCGACCAGCCAGCCGAGCGGCATGTAGAGCATGTGGTACTGGTGCCAGAGGACGTGGGTCGCTCCGGTGTACAGCGCGCGGTGGACGAGGGCGGCGTAGGCGACCGCGTCGTGCGACCAGTCGGCGGTCGGCCAGCTCAGCCACAGGGCGAGCAGGCCAGCGGCAAGGGCGGCGGCGAGGACTCCGAACCGGATCTCTGGCCGGGAGGCGGTTGACCGGCTCATTCGCCGTCGTCGAGACCGGCGAACTCGTCGTCCCAGGCGTCCATCTCCGCATCGGAGAAGCCGAAGTGGTGCCCGATCTCGTGGAGCAGGGTGAGCTGGATCTGGCGAACCAGCTCCGTCCGCGTGCTGCAGGCCGCCATCAGCGGCCGCCGGTAGAGCTCGATGACGTCGGGCAGCACGTTGCCGTAGCCGCCTCCGCGCACGTCGAGAGGCACTCCGGTGTAGAGGCCGAACAAGGTCTGGCGGTGGGGGTCGAGCTCGAGGTCGAGCAGGGTCTGGCGCGCGGGCGTCTCGTGAACCTGGACGACGACGTTGTCGATCAGCTCGGCGAGCTCGATCGGCATCCGGTCAAGTGCTTCGGAAGCTGCTGCTTCGAACGCCTCTCGCGTCATCTCCATGGGGTCATGATACCCGGCGCGTGAGCGGCAGAGCTTTTCCGGCGCCTCGGTCTGTGCTAGGAAAGGACCGGGACAGGCGAGGGGGGTGCGCTTTGATCTCAACTCGGGGTTGGGTGTGGTTCGTGATGCCGGTCCCGATGCGGGTCGACTTCGGCGGCGGCAAGACCGGGGAGGTCCTGCTCCCGGTGCGGCAGGCCGAGGAGACCTTCCAGGTGCCGCTGTCGGCACGGCCGAGGAAGCTCGAGCTCAACCCGGACAACGCGGTTCTGGCGCGGATGCGTCACCACAAGTAGACTCATCGGGCCTTCCGGGGGGAGCACTATGGAGTGGATCAGCGTCCTCGGCCTGCTCGTCCTGCTCGCGATCGCGTGGGCAATGTCCTACCACCGTCGAGCGGTGCGCGTACGGCCGGTGGCGTGGGGCATCGGCCTGCAGTTCCTGTTCGCGGTCATCGTGCTCAAGCAGAACAGGTGGAGCTTCGTCGGCATGGCCGTGCTCGCCGGACTGGTCGCGGTCTACCTCCTGGTCGCAGGGCGCCAGCGGCTCGCCGGCGGCGTCGCGGCCGTGGTCGGGGTGGTGGTCGGCGCGGCCATCGTGGCCGTGCTGCTCGGGCGCGTGGCCCCGGGTGCGCTTCCGGCGGTCCTCGGGCTGGGCGTGGTCGTCCTCGCGGTGAACTCACGCACGCGCCTGCTCCCGGTGCTGCAGCCGATCGTGTCCGTGCTGCTGCTGGCCCTCGGTGTCGCGTTCCTGGCCTCGCGCGGGCTGAACGGCCAAGCGGTGTTCGCGGCTTTCAGCACCAAGGTCGCCGCCTTTCTCAACCTGTCCGACTACGGCTCCCGCTTTCTGTTCGGCAACCTCGCTGATCCGCAGTACTTCTTTCCCGGGCCGGGCTCCGTATGGCCTGGCTTCGGCTTCCTCTTCGCCTTCAAGGTTCTGCCGACGATCATCTTTTTCGGCGGGTTCATGGGCGTGCTCTACTACCTCGGCATCATGCAGAAGGTGATCGAGGCGATCTCACGCTTTATGCGCTGGACGATGGGTACCAGCGGCGCCGAGACGCTGTCCTGCAGCGCGAACATCTTCGTCGGCCAGACCGAGGCGCCGCTGCTGATCAAGCCGTTCCTCGACAACATGACCAGCTCCGAGCTGCTGACGGTGATGGTCGGCGGCTTCGGGACCATCGCCGGCGGTGTCCTCGCGGGCTACATCGCGATGGGCATTCCAGCCACCCATCTGATCGCCGCGAGCGTCATGGCGGCGCCGGCGGCCCTGGCAATGGGCAAGATCCTGTACCCCGAGCTCGAGCACTCGCAGACTGCCGGCGACGCCTCGATGCCGGAGATCGACGCCGGCGGGAACGCCATCGAGGCGGCCTCCAACGGCATCTCCGACGGCCTCAAGCTGGCACTGAACGTCGGCGCGATGCTGATCGGCTTCATCGCCCTGATCGCGGTAGTCGACGTGCTGTTGAACTGGCTGGACGCGCTGATCGACGGCACGCTGCTGCACGGCGTCTACGTCCAGTATGGCTCGGGCGGGATGTCGCCGGCGGTGGGCGAGTACGTGGGGGTCTTCCCAGGCTCGTTGCAGACGCTGTTCGGCAGCATTCTGCGACCCCTGGCCTGGCTGATGGGGGTGCCGTGGGAGGACGCTGCCAAGGTCGGCAATCTGCTCGGCATCAAGCTGTCGCTCAACGAGTTCGTCGCCTACGGACAGCTCGGAGAGTACGTCAAGGACAGCGTGCTGAGCCCTCGAGCGGTGGTGATCTCGACCTATGCCCTGTGCGGCTTCGCCAACTTCTCGTCGATCGGTATCCAGATCGGCGGTATCTCTGCGGTTGCTCCACTGCGCAAGAGCGAGCTCGCCCGGATCGGCCTGCGCGCGATGTTCGGCGGGGCGATCGTCTCGGGCCTCAGCGCCACCATCGCGGGGATGCTGCTCTGAGCTGCGGATCTCGTCGTGTAGAGGCCGGTTCGTCCTACGCGCCGGTCCCGCTGGCGCGGAACCGGAACTGATTGTGAGCCTCGTGCGATCCGGACGGTCGGTGTGGAGGATAATGCGAGCCGACGGAGGTGACACTATGCGTCGTGCCCTGGCCCCGGTCATCGTACTCGCGATCGCGCTGGCCGGCTGCGATCTCGTCAACCCAGAGCGGCCGACACCCCAGCCCGATGTGACGCTGTTCGGTAACCTGCTCGAGGTCGCCGAGCCGACCGCGGCCGGGGGCGCTTGGACGGCGACGCTCCAGGTCGGCGTCCCGCGTGCTCTGGCTGCTGCCCGCCAGGCGGACGGGCAGGCGACCCCGGCGGTGGAAAAGGGCACGGTGGCGGAGGTCACCCTCGACGGCGACACGGTGGTGCTGGTTGGAGGGCGGCCCGGACGCCTTGCGGATCTCAACTCGGGTGCCGAGGTGGTCGCCGTGCCGGTGCCGGGAACGACCCGCATGGCAGGAGCGGCGCGGATATTCGTCCAGGCCGCCTACTTCATGGACTTTGACACCTATCGACGGTGGAACATGCCGGGGCTCGAGGAGACTGAGGCGTCCCCACCCCCGGTCGAGGATCCGGCACGGATCAACACCGCGGGAATCGAGGACTCACCGGTTCCGGTTGGCGACGGCCGGGTGCTCTATTTCAGCGCGCACCTGCGTCTGCCCGAACAGCCCACGGGTCCTTGGCTGGGTGCGCGCCGCGACGGCCTCGTCGAGCCGGCCAAGGGCAGTCATCCGCTGACCCGCAGCTACCGGACCGAGCTCGGCGCCGACGGTTGGTCCGCGCCGGAGCTCGTGATGCTGACCGGGTTCGACGCTGCGTCCTCGGTCCGGGTGACCTGGATGTCCGACGACGAGACCCGGTGCCTGGTGACGGTCGAACCGCCGGATCAGGCGCCCTGGGTGGGCGCCGCGAGCCGTGCGGATCGCCGTCAGCCGTGGGACACGATCGAGGCCTTGGCGCCGCTGGGCGCCGGCGATTCCGCGGACGGCGTCTACCTGGCTGGTTCGAAGACCAAGATCGCGTTCGCCTCGACCAGGGCTGGAGCGTCGGGCTCGGATCTCTACCTGTGGGACCCGAAACAGGCCGACATTCCGCAGCCTCTCGATCCCCGCATCAACACTCCGGGCGACGAGTGGTGCCCCCGGGTGGGCCCGCAGAACGCGCTGTTCTTCTGCAGGGGGGACCGCCAGCTGACCCTGTCCGGCGGCACCGTGCACCCGGTGCGCCTGTCCGGTCCCTTCCGTCGCGAGGCGACCCAGGCGGCGCCGGCCGATGGCGGGAAGTGGCTGTTCATGGTCGTGCCGCGCTACACCCCGGTGGAGACCGACCTTGACATCGTGGTCGTGCCGATGGCGTCCGATGGGGCCTTGGGGGAGCCGATCCCGGTCGACGATTGGCGCGGGTAGGTTCCAGCTCAGGTCCGGCTGTGTGGTGGGGACTACCTAGTCAGCGAGGCTGCGATTGCCGACAGCTGTTCTCGTCGCAGTGGTGGGGGAGCGGCAGACGATCACGGTACCGGGCGACACATCGGTACGCCGGCGGACCCATCCAGGACAGGGGCGGCAGCGTGCCCAGCGCGGCGACAGCCCGCCAGCCAGGCAGCTCCGCAAGCACCCGGAGCCAGGCTGTGTAGCCTGACAGGAAGGTGCCGTCGAGCTCTCGAACCCACATTTCGGTGGCGAGGGCGTCATCCGAAAATGGGAGTTCCTTCGGATTTGCGGTCCGGAAGTCAATGAAATGCAACTGGTTGTTCTTATCTCGGAGTTCGACCCAGGCCCGAGAGCGGCGGCACAGCTCGCAGGCGCCGTCGGTGAAGACCTCGAGGGTTGCGGTGGCCTCATGTGGTGTGCTCATGCGCCTTGGAGAACCTCTTTTCGGACGGAGGCGTTCCCGGCTTGACAGTTGTTTTAGTATTGTCTAAAATAAGAATATGGTAGTGAACGCTCGCAACCGTCTCGACGCTGTCGGACCCCTTCGCCGATCGGCGGGTCCGCTCGACTGCGTTGCTCCTGACCGTAGCCCGGACGAACTGGCCGGACTGCGTCGCGCCCTCGCCGCGGCCGGATCGTCCTTGCGCCGTCTCTCCGATCACCACGCGCTGCTCGCCGGAGAGTCGCGGCTCAAGATCCTCGCACTGCTGCGCTCGGCCGGTGAGCTGTGCGTCTGCGACCTCGCGACGGTGCTCGACATGACCCCGGCAGCGGTCTCCCAGCACCTCAGCCGGCTGCGGGGCGGCGGGTTGGTTGCGTCCCGCCGCGACGGCATGATGATCTACTACCGTCTCGCCGAGGACATCGGTGACACGGCGTCGTGCCTGCCGAGGCTGGATGCTCACGGCACGCCGGATAGGTCGTGACATGTCCCGAACGGCTCTTGTATCCGTCCTCTTTCTCTTGCTGGTTGGGCTCGCGCTCGTCCTGGCCGCTTCACCGTCCCCCGAGCGGATGCGGGCCATGTTCGCGGTTGACGGAATGCACTGCGACGGGTGCTCCGCGACGATCACTACGACCCTGAAGCGGATCAAAGGGGTCAGTGACGCCGGAGCGGACCACGACACTGGCAGTGCCTGGGCGGTGTATGCTCCGACCCGGACCACGGTTGACGCCATGAAGCGCGCGATCGAGGCGCTCGGCTACACCGTGACTGCTGCCTCCGCTGAACCCGTCGAGACCTCGGAGGCCGGCTGACGGCGTACAATCCGGGCGTGCTGCACGACCTCCTTGCCGACCGCCGACTGCGACGTGCCTGGGTGCTGACAAAGCTCGGCGTGGTGGTTGTCGCGGGGCTCGCGACCTGGCTCCTGTCCCGTGTCATCGGGCCCAAGGCATGGCTCGGCTACGGAGTGTTTGTGCTCTTCGTTGTGGTGACGACGGCCGGGCTGCTGGCCTCTGGCCGGAGCTCGCTCAGACGCCATCTCCGGACAGCGCGGACGACGACGGTGACTCCTGCGGACGAACTTCCCTCCGGCGAGGCGGTGGTGCTCCCGATCGAGGACAGCCTCGACCTCCACCCTTTCTCCCCGAGAGAGATTCCCGGCGTGGTCAGGGCCTACCTGGACGAAGCGGTGAGCCGCGGCTTCGAGGAGGTCCGGCTGATCCACGGGCGGGGGATCGGCGTCCAGCGCGAGCGGGTCCGCTCCGTGCTCACGAAGCACTCGTCGGTGGTCGAGTTCCACGACGCTCCGCCTACGCGGGGCGGCTGGGGCGCAACCGTCGTCCGCCTCCAAGCCTCAGCCCGAGCTCGCGAAGCAAGCTCGGGCTGACATCCTCCTCTTCCTGGCTCCCCGACTGCGCGCAGCGCAGTCAAAGGATTCTGCTTGCCGGCGTCCGACGCCGGCAAGCAGAATCCTACGGGTAGATCCGGTTGAGCGTCCGCGGGTACGGGATCGCCTCGCGCAGGTGGTGGATGCCGGCGAGCCAGGACACGCAGCGCTCGATGCCCATTCCGAAGCCAGAGTGGGGAAAGCTGCCGAAGCGCCGCACGTCGAGGTACCACTCAAAGGCCTCGCGCGGCAGGCCGTGCTCGGCGATCTTGCGCTCGAGGTGCTCGAGCGAGTCGCTGCGTTCGGAGCCTCCGATGATTTCGCCATAGCCCTCAGGGGCGAGCACGTCGACCGCCAAGGCGCGCGCGGGGTCGGTCGGGTCGGGCTGCATGTAGAAGGCCTTGATCGCGGCCGGGTAGCGGGTCACCAGCACGGGCCGGTCGAACTGCTCGGCGAGAACCGTCTCGTCATCGCCGCCGAAGTCCTCGCCGAACTCGACCGGGTGGCCGAGGCTCCTGAGTCGCTCGACCGCTTCGCCGTAGTCCACGCGTGGGTAGGGGCGGCGGGTCGCGGGCTCGAGCTTGCTGGTGTCGCGCTCGAGCCGCTCGAGGTCCTCGGCGCAGCGGTCGAGGATCCGCGCGACCAGGCACGACAGGAACTCCTCCGCGAGGTCGAGCAGGCCCTCGAAGCGCATCCAGGCGACCTCGGGCTCGACCATCCAGAACTCGGTGAGGTGGCGGCGGGTCTTGGACTTCTCGGCCCGAAAGGTGGGTCCGAAGCAGTAGACCTTGCCGAGTGCTGCGGCCGCCGGCTCGAGGTACAGTTGCCCGGACTGGGACAGGTATGCGGGCTCACCGAAGTAGTCGGTCTCGAACAGCGTCGACGTGCCCTCGCACGCGGCCGGGGTCAGGATCGGTGAGTCGATCAGGGTGTAGTCACGGCTTTGAAAGAAGTCGCGAATTGCGAACTCGAGCTCAGACCGAATCCGCATCAGAGCGTGCTGCCGCTTCGAGCGCAGCCAGAGGTGGCGATGGCCGAGCAGAAAATCGGGTCCGTGCTCTTTCTTGCCGATCGGAAACTCGGGCGCGATCTGCACAGGCTCGAGCTCGTTGACCTTGAGTTCATATCCGCCTGGGGCTCGTTCGTCGGCGTGGACGGTGCCCGAGACCCTGAACGACGACTCCTGGGTGAGCGCTACCGCAGCCTCCCACACCCGTTCGTCAACCTCGGGTTGGAACACGACGCACTGGAGGTAGCCGAAGCCGTCGCGCAGTACGATGAAACGCAGCTTGCCCTTCTTGCGCCAGTTGTAGACCCATCCCTGCAGGGTGACGGACGCGCCCACATGGGCGGCGAGCTCTCGGGTGGTAACGATCGGGCCGGTCATACGCGCCTCCGGAGCCGGAATTCTACACGAGTGGACGCAACCCCCACGGTGGGGGAGAATAGCCCTTTCCGCCGAGCGGCGACCGCGGCGTGAAGGCGATGTCGGGCCCGCAGCCCGGGAGGCACGATGAAGACTTTCAGGCTCGACGACAGTCGTGGTCAGCGATATCTGGCCCGCGTGCTCGCGCGCAGTGAGACCCTGCTCGACGACGGCCTGCTCGGGCGGGTCCGGACCGTCGCTGACGAGATCCGCAAGCGCGGTGACGCGGCCCTGCTCAAGCACATCCGAGCCCGCGACCTCGATCGCATGAGCGGACGCGAAATCCGCATTGGCGCCCCCACTGGACCGGCCGAAGCGGAGCTCGGAGACGAGCTGCGGCAGGCGCTCGACGCGGCCATTGACAGCGCCCGCCGCTACCACCGCGGCCAGCTGCCCGAGGGGTCTCGACACGATTCCGAAGGCTCGTTCGCCGCGCTCGAGGTGCGGCCGGTGCCTTCGGTCGGAATCGTGCTCGGTGGAGCCGACGGGATGCCGTTGACCTCGCTGGTCATGGCGGTGGTGCCGGCCCGGTTCGCAGGGGTGGAACGGATCGCGGTTGCAATCTCGCCCCGGCTGTGGCTCGGGCGCCCCGAAGCGCGCTACCTGCTCGACAGGCTCGAAGTGGACGAGGTCTACCTGATGAGCGGCTGCCACGCCGCCGCCGCGTTCGCGCTCGGCACCGAGTCGGTTGCGGCGGTCGATCTTCTGGTCACCGGCGGCGACCTCGAGACGCTGGCCGCCGGCATGGTCGTGTCGCGCTATGTCTCGGTCCGTTCCTGCGGCGGCCCGCCCGAGCTGGCCGTGGTGGCCGACGCCGGCGCCGATCCCGCGCTGGTGGCGGCGGACGTCCTCGCTCAGCTCGAGCGGGACGCGAACGCCCTCGCGGTGGTGGTGACGCCGTCCGCGAAGCTCGCCTCCGCTGTGGCCTCCAGGGTGCGGTCCCGAGCTCGCCGCCTGCGCCGAGGCCACCCAGCGCGCGAGGCCCTCAAGCGGTGGGCTGGGGCGCTCGTCGTCGCCGACCTCGAGGTCGCGTGCGAGGTCGTCAACCGCATCGCCCCGAGCCGCGCGGAGGTCCTGGTCGAAGACCCCGACAGGGTGCTCCCGAGCCTGCAACACGTCGCTCTGGTATGCGTCGGTCCGTGGACGGCGCCTGCCCTGGTCGATGAGGTTTCCGGCACGACCGGGCTGCTCCCGACCCTCGGCCGAGCGGCCGCCCGCGGTCCCCTGGTCACGTGGGACTTCTGCCGCCTTCAGGCGGTGGTCGGAATCGCTGCTGCGAACTACCCGAAGCAGGCGTGGACGGCGACCACGCTCGCCGCCGCCGAGGAGCTGCCGCTGCACGCTGCGTCGCTCCGCGAGGGCTGCCGTGGCGAAGGCTGATTCAGCGACACCAGGGGTGACCCGGCCCGACCGGCGGCGTTTCCTCGAGCTCGCCGCCTCCTACGACGTCGTGCCTGTGGTGCGCGAGCTGACCTCGGACACGGTCACCCCGTTCACCATCTACTCGGCTCTGGCCGCGCTCGGCCGCAACCCGTTCCTTCTCGAGAGCGTCGAGGGCGGCGAGCGGGCGGCGCGCTTCTCCTTCGTCGGTGCCGACCCGTGGCGAATCGTCGAGCTGCGCGACCGCACGGTGCTGGTGGACGGCGCGCCCGAAGCTGGCCCCCCGCTCGAAGTGCTGCGCCGGGTCACCGCCACCGGACGGGTCGCGCCGGTCGAGGACCTTCCGCCCTACTGCGGCGGCGCCCTCGGCTACCTCGGCTACGACGCCGTCCGTCTGGTGGAGAGGATCCCCGCGTCGGGCCGCGACGAGACCGGCCTCCCCGAGGCCTGGTTCGGGCTCTACGACGGTGTGGTGGCGGTCGACCGTGCGCGTCAACGGCTGCTGTTGGTAGCGAGCGCCAGGATCAACGGTGATCCCGACGCTGCCTGGAGGTGGGCGATGCACCGGCTCGACGGCATCGCCGCAGCGCTCGGTTCCGAGCGGCTCGCCCCGCGACCTGAGCCGGTGCCGGTCCCGGCCGGGGACCCGTGGGCGGGGTGGTCGGCGACGCCTTCCGAAGACGCGTACCTGGCCGCGGTCGGCACCGCCCGCGAGCACATTCTGGAGGGCGACATCTTCCAGGTCGTGCTGTCGCGGCGGTGGCGGCGGATGCCGCGCTGCACTGCCGCCGAGGTCTACCGCATGCTACGGCTGACCAACCCGTCGCCGTACATGTTCCTGTTCGACACCGGGCAGGCGCGGGTTCTCGGCTCGAGCCCCGAGATGCTGGTCCGACTGCGCGGCGACGTCGTGGCCACCTGTCCCATCGCCGGGACGCGCCGCCGCGGTGCAGACAGCTCGGAGGATGCCGCGCTCGCCGCGGAGCTGCTGGCTGACCCCAAGGAGCGTGCCGAGCACGTGATGCTGGTCGACCTCGGCCGCAACGACATCGGGCGTGTCGCCGCCCCGGGCACGGTCCGGGTGGTTCGCGAGATGGACGTCGAGCGCTACAGCCACGTCATGCACCTGGTCAGCGAGGTCGAGGGCCGTCTGCGTCCCGACTGCGACGCCTGGGACGCCCTGCTCGCATGCTTCCCCGCCGGGACTCTGACCGGTGCCCCGAAGGTGCGCGCGATGGAGATCATCGACGACCTCGAGGAGGTCCGGCGGGGCGTTTACGGGGGAGCGATCGCCTACCGCACGGTCACCGGCGACCTCGACTCGTGTATCGCGATCCGGACCCTGGTCGAGCGCGGCGGCGTGATGCTAGTCCAGGCGGGGGCGGGGATCGTGTACGACTCGCGGCCCGAGGCCGAGCTCGAGGAGTGCCGGTCGAAGGCGCGTGCGCTGGTTCAGGCCGTGTCGATGGCGGAGGCCGCGGCGAGTCAGCCGCCCGATGAGGTGAGGCCGTGATCCTCATGATCGACAACTACGACTCCTTCACCTACAACCTGGTGCAGGAGCTCCAGGTGGTCGGCGCGGCCGAGATCCGAGTGGTGCGCAATGACGCTGCGTCGGTCGATGCGCTGCTCGCCCTCCAGCCGCGTGCGATCGTCATCTCTCCGGGACCTGGGACACCCGAGTCCGCCGGCGTGTCGATGCCCCTCATCGAGGCCGCGGCGGAGGTGCCGATGCTCGGCATCTGTCTCGGCCACCAGGCGCTGGCTGCGGTCCACGGCGGCCGGGTGGTGCGGGCGCCGGAGCCCGTGCACGGCAAGACCTCGGCGATCCGCCACCGCGGCGACGGACTGTTCGCCGGGCTGCCCGATCCCTTCGAGGCGACCCGCTACCACTCCCTGGTCGCCGAACGGGCGAGCGTCCCTGACGTGCTCGAGGTGACCGCCTGGACCGACGACAGCTTGGTGATGGGGCTTCACCACCGGACCCGGCCCCACTACGGGGTCCAGTTCCACCCGGAGAGCTACCTGACACGGCACGGCATGCACCTCCTGGCCCGGTTCCTCGACCTTGCCGGCCTGCCCGTTTCCGATGCCGGCCGAGCGCTCCTCACCCGGCGAGGACCATGATGGACGAGCTGAATCTGCGGGCGCTGTTGCGCCGGTTGATGGCCGGCGAGTCGCTGCCTGGAGACGAGGTCGAGGCGCTGTTCGGGGCGATCATGGACGGGCTGCTCGAGCCCGGCGTTGCGGCGGCGTTCCTGGTCGCCCTGCGCATGAAGGGTGAAACCGGCACCGAGGTCGCGGCCGCCGCGCGGGCCATGCGCGCGCGGGCGATCGCGGTCCCGATCGCGGACCCCGCCTCCGCGATCGACACCTGCGGGACCGGCGGCGACGGCGCCGACACGGTCAACATCTCCACCGCCGCGGCCCTGGTCGCCGCCGCCGCCGGCGTCCCGGTCGCCAAGCACGGCAACCGCTCCGTGTCCTCGCGCTGCGGCTCGGCGGATGTGCTCGAGGCCGCCGGCGTCCGCCTCGACCTGCCCCCGGACACGTTGGCGGCGCTCCACCGCGAGGTCGGCATCGCCTTCCTGTTCGCGCCCCGCCTGCACCCGGCGATGCGCGAGGTGATGCCGGTCCGGCGTGCGCTTGGGGTGCGAACGACCTTCAACCTGCTCGGCCCGCTCACCAACCCCGCCGGCGTCGCGCGCCAGGTGGTCGGGGTGTGGGGCCCCGAGGTCCAGGACCTCCTCGCCGCCGCCCTCGCGGACCTCGGCGCCACCCACGCGCTGGTCGTGCACTCCGCGGACGGCCTCGATGAGCTCAGCGTCTTCGCGCCGACCCGGGTGGTCGAGGTGCGGGACGGGCGCGTCACCGGCGAGTGGACGGTCGACCCCGTGGCGCTCGACCTGACCCCGTCCGACCCCGCCGAGATGCGCGGCGGCGACGTCGCCCACAACCTGGACCGGCTGCGGGCAGTGCTCTCCGGGCGGGAGCGGTCGGCGGCGGCCGACGCGGTCGCACTCAACGCAGCCGCCGCGCTGATCGTGGCGGGCCGCGAGGCCGACCTCGCGTCGGGGCTTGCGACCGCCCGCGAGGTGCTGGCCTCGGGCGCGGCTGCAGCCCGCCTGGAGACCCTGGCCTGGCGGTCGACGGAGCTCGCCGGTGCCCCCTAGCCTGCACTTCTCACCAGCTCCCTACTGCGGGCGCCGATCTGCCAGCCATCGCCGGCCCTTTCGCGACTCGGCGCCTGCGACGTATGCACCCATACGCCTCGGCGCCTCGCCGCTCAACGACTCAGCGCTGACAGGCAGCTCGGCACCCTCGCGACGCGACCTGGTGAGAAATGCAGGCTGAGTCGATCCTCGACCGGATTGTGTTCGCCGTGCGCGCCCGCCTCGACGGGGTTCCGGTCCCGCCCGACCTCGAACGGTGCGCGGCCGAGGCGGCGACGCGGCGTCTCGCCGACGGGCGGCGCAGCCTCGCAGCGGCCCTACGGTCCCGCCGCCCGGCGATCATTGCCGAGTGCAAGCACGTTTCGCCCTCAGCCGGGGTGCTGCGCGAGCCCTTCGACCCGGTCGCGCTCGCGCGGGCCTATGCCGCGGGCGGGGCGGCGGCGATCTCGGTAGTCACCGAGCCGGACTTCTTCGCCGGCGACCCGGCGTGGCTCGGCCCGGTCCGCGCGGCCGTCCCGCTGCCGGTGCTGCGCAAGGACTTCATCGTCACCGAGCGTCAGCTTTACGAAACCGCCGTGCTCGGCGCCGATGCCGTGCTCCTGATCCAGCGCCTGCTCGACCCGCCGACCCTCGCTCGGCTGCTAGAGCTGGCGCGCCGCCTCGCACTGGACGTTCTGCTCGAGCTCTTCGTCGATGAGGATCCCGCGCCGGCGATCGCCTCCGGCACCGAGATCATCGGGGTCAACGCGCGCGACCTGGCGAGCTTCCGGATCGACCTCGAGCGCGTCGCCGAGCTCGCGCGGGCGATCCCCGACGACCGTATCCGGGTCGCCGAGAGCGGCGTGCGCGGACCGGAGGACATCGCCCGCCTGGCCGCCGCCGGCTGGCACGCCTTCCTGGTCGGCGAGCATGTGGTCCGCGCGCCCGACCCCGAAGCCGCCGTCCGCGCCCTGGTGAGCGCGCGATGAACCACGAAGACGCGAAGACACAAAGACGATCTGAGAGCTTCGGACCGATCGCCTGTCCCGAGAGTGGCGTCGTCCGGCAGTCTCTGGCGGTGCTTTCGATGTCGTCCGGCCGAGACCAGTCAAGTCGGAGAAGGCCCGGACACGAAGTGCAGTGGCTTCACCTCCAACTCCAAAACCCAGAGATGGCGGGGGGGTGGGGGCTTTGTGTCTTTGTGCCTTTGTGGTTGACTCACGGGCACTTCGCGCTGGCGCCAGGGATCCTCGGCTCGTGAGGGTCTTGGTCAAGATTTGCGGGCTGACCCGGCGCGAGGACGCCGAGGCGGCGATCGCCGCCGGCGCCGACTTGGTGGGGTTCATTTTCGTCCCCGGAACGCCGCGGGCGCTCGACCCCGCGCGCGCGGGCTGGATCCGCGACCTCGCGGGCGCCGAGCGCGTCGGGGTTTTTCGGGGCTCCACACTCGCCGAGATCGAGGGGGTGCGCGACCTGCTCGGGCTCGACCGGACCCAGCTCCACGGCGACGAGCCCGATGCGTGGCTCGACCGGCTCGGGCCGCGGACCCTTCGTCGGGTGCCGGTGTCCGCGGCGGGTGTCGACTGGGCGCGGGTCGCCGCGCTCGCCCGGGTGTCCCTGCCGCTGGTCGACCCCGGCGCCGGCTCCGGTGAGGCCGGGGAGTGGGACGCGTGGGGTGCGCCGCCGGCCGGGGTGGGGTTCGGGGTCGCGGGCGGGCTCACGCCGGCGACCGTCGGCCCGGTGATCCGCCGTCTTCGCCCGGCGCTCGTTGATGTCGCCTCGGGGGTCGAGGCCTCGCCGGGCGTGAAGGATCCCGTCAGGATGTCGGCGTTCGTCGCGGCGGCGCGCGGCGCGTGACGGGTGGCCCGAAACGGGTGAGTCGTGAGCTCTTGAAGAGCTCACATTCACAGGCCCCCACCACCGGTGGGGGAATGTGAGGGTAGAATCGGACCCCGCTCTCGGAGGGAGCATGAAGATCTCACCCGATCGCAACGGGTACTTCGGCGCCTACGGCGGCCGCTTCGTACCCGAGACCCTGATGGCGCCGCTCGACGAGCTCGAGGCGGCGTACCGTGCGGCGCGCACCGACAGGGTATTCCAGGCGCGCCTCGACGACCTGCTCACGACCTTCGTCGGCCGGCCGACGCCGTTGTACCCCGCGCGCCGGCTCTCGGCCGAGCTCGGCGGTGCACACGTGTGGCTCAAACGCGAAGACCTCTGCCACACCGGCGCCCACAAGATCAACAATGCGGTCGGACAGGCGCTGCTCGCCCGCGAGATGGGCAAGGCTCGGGTGATCGCCGAGACCGGAGCCGGTCAGCACGGGGTCGCGGCCGCGACTGCGGCCGCCCTTCTCGGTCTCGAGTGCCGGGTCTACATGGGCGAGGAGGACATGCGCCGCCAGGCACCCAACGTCAGCCGCATGCGCCTGCTCGGCGCTGAGGTGGTGGCGGTCGACTCCGGCTCGCGCACGCTCAAAGACGCCATCAACGAGGCGCTGCGCGACTGGGTCACCAACGTCCGCACCACCCACTACATCCTCGGCTCGGTCCTCGGCCCGCATCCCTACCCGATGATGGTCCGTGACTTCCAAGCGGTGATCGGACGCGAGGCCTTCGCTCAGTTCCGCCGCGCGACCCGGGCCTTGCCTGACCTGGTGGTGGCCTGCGTCGGCGGAGGCTCGAACGCGGCGGGGATCTTCTCGGCGTTCGTGCCCCACGAGCGGGTCCGCCTGGTCGGGGTCGAGGCGGGCGGGCGTGGCGACGGGCTCGGCGAGCACGCGGCCCGCTTCAGCGGCGGCGCGGCGCCGGGCGTGCTCCACGGTACCTACACCTGGGTGCTCCAGGACCGTGACGGCCAGGTGGCGACGACCCACTCGGTCTCGGCCGGCCTCGACTACCCGGCGGTCGGCCCGGAGCACGCCAACTGGCACGAAAGCGGCCGCGTCGGCTACGCTCGGGTCGACGATCGCGATGCCCTTGGGGCGTTCCACTTCCTGTGCGAGACCGAGGGCATCCTGCCGGCACTGGAGACTGCCCACGCACTCGCCTATGTGGTCAAGGTGGCACCCGCCATGCCGGGCGACGCACACATCGTGGTCAACCTCTCGGGCCGCGGCGACAAGGACCTCGACGAGGTCCTGCTGCGCGGTGGGAGGCGGCCATGAGCCGGATTTCGGACACTTTCATCTCTGCCCGCAAAAGCCGGCGGGCCGCCTTCGTGGCGTACGTGACCGCCGGCGATCCCAGCCTCGAGCGTACCGTCGAGGTCGCGCGCGCCCTGCGCAAGGGCGGCGCGGACATCCTCGAGCTCGGCGTGCCGTTCTCCGATCCGATCGCGGACGGCCCCACGAATCAGCGGGCCGCGGAGCGCGCGCTCGCCGCCGGCACCACCCTAGCCGGCGTCCTCGAGTGTGTGCGCGCGATCCGCGTCGCGGGCGAGGACCTCCCGGTGGTGCTGTTCACCTACGCCAACCCGGTGGTGCACTACGGAATCGAGCGCTTTGCCGAGGACGCCGCCGCCTCGGGTGTCGACGGCGTGCTCTTCACCGACGTGCCGGTCGAGGAGTTCGGCAGGTTCGCGCCCGCGCTCGAGCGTTGGCGTCTCGACCCGATCATGCTGGTGACGCCGACCTCGACCGTGAAACGCATGAAGGCCGCCGCGCGTCACGGCCGAGGTTTCCTCTACCTGGTCGCGAGAACCGGCGTCACCGGCGCCCGCCGCGATCTCGACCTCGAGCTCGAGAGCCACGCCAAGGCCGCACGCAAGGCGTCCCGGTTGCCGGTCGCAGTCGGCTTCGGGATCTCCACGCCGGGCCAGGTCGCGAAGGTGGCGCGGCTCGCCGACGGAGTCGTCGTCGGGTCCGCGATCGTGGAGCGGATTGGGGCGGTTGGCGACTCCAGCGACCTCGCCGACGCCGTCCAGCGCTTCGTGACCCCGCTCGTCGAGGCCTGCCGTAGGTGAGCTTTGCTCTGGACGGCGCCGCTCACCCCGCCCGGCTGTTGACCGGGAAGTGAGGCATGGGCCGTCCGAGACACCGTCGCCTCGGCCAGAACTTCCTCGCCGACAGCCGCGTCGCCGAGCGCATCGTGGGGCTGCTCGACGATGCGCCCGGACGGGTGCTCGAGATCGGCCCTGGTCGCGGCGCCCTCACCGCGAAGCTCCTCGACCGCTTCGATCGCGTCCGCGCGCTCGAGCTTGACGAGGCTCTGCTGCCCGGCCTTTCAACGCGCTTCGCCGATCGCGGCCTTGAGCTGCGTCCCGGGGATGCGCTGTCGGAGCCGCTCGAGGAGCTTTTCGACGGCGGCAGGCCGTGGCAGGTCGCCGCCAACCTGCCCTACTCCGTCGGCACCGCGATCCTGCGCCGGCTGCTGCCCCGGCACGATCTCGTCACGCGGGTGGTGGTCATGCTGCAGCGCGAGGTCGCCGAGCGCGTCGTCGCCAGGCCCGCGGGGAGCGGTCACGGGCTGCTCGCCCTCGAGCGGGCCGCCTGGGCCGAAGCTCGGATCGCGTTTCACGTCGGGTCGGGTGCGTTCCGGCCGCGGCCGAAGGTGACCTCGAGCGTCGTGGTGCTCGCCCTGCGGCCGTCGCCCCACCCGGATGAGCTCCTCACCCGGGCGTTCTCGCTTGCCGCCCACGCACTGACGAGGCCGCGCAAGATGGTCGCCAACGCGGTCGCGCCACGGGCGGGCGCCGCCGCGCTCGAGATGGCGGGTATCGACCCCACCTCGCGGCCGGGCACCCTCGCTCTTGCGGACTGGGTGCGGCTGGCCGGAGCGATCGGCTGACGCGGCGGGTCGCGGTGCTACCATGCCCTCGGCCGTGGCCAGGTGTCGGTAGGGCGGACGGATGCGCCGCCGAACGAGGGGTGGAACGTGGGCGTGTGGCAGGCAGCAATGCTCGGCCTGATCCAGGGGTTGACCGAGTTTCTCCCGGTGTCCTCGTCCGGTCACCTGGCTCTCGCACAGATGCTGATCCCGGGATTCCGCCAGCCCGGTGTGGTGTTCGATGCGATGCTCCACGTCGGCACCGCCCTCGCGATCCTCGTCTTCGAGCGTCGCGCCCTGGTGGAGCTCGTGGTCACCCGCGCCGGACGTCGGCTGGCGGTGCTCCTGGCCGGCGGGACCATCGCCACCGCCGTGGTCGCCTTTCCGCTGCGACGCGTCGCCGAGGACGCCTTCACCAGCGCCCTGTGGGTTGGCATCGGCCTCCTGGTGACCACGGTCGTCGTGTGGTCGGCCCGTGCCGAGCGAGACGGGCGTATGGACGAGCACGGCATGGGCTGGCGCGAGACGCTGGTCATCGGCCTGGTTCAGGGGCTCACCGTTTTTCCCGGTGTGTCGCGCTCGGGCTCGACCATCGCCGCCGGCCTCGCGATCGGCCTCGATCGCCGCTGGGCCGCGCGCTTCTCGTTCCTGCTCTCGGTCCCTGCGGTGCTCGGGGCCGCGGCGGCCTCGGTGGTCCTCGAGCGGGGTGCCCTCGCCGGCGTTGAGCCTGGGTTCTGGCTCGCAGCGCTCACCGGCGCCGTGATCGCGGCGGTGTCGGGCTATGTCGCTCTGGGCTTGGTGATCCGGACCGTGACCTCGCACAGCTTCCACCGCTTCGCCTGGTACACCCTGCCGCTCGGCCTGCTGGTGCTCGCGCTCCATGCGGGGGGGCTCGTGTGACCCGCGAGCGCGTGCTGCGTGAGGCGCTGGCGGTCGGCCTCCTGCTCGGCGCCGTACTGCTCGCCGTGGCGCTCGGCAGCCACAGCCCGCTCGATCCGAGCCCGCTCCACCTGTCCAGCGCCCGGGAGACGCCGGCCAACCTCGCGGGATGGCTGGGCGCCGCGGTGTCGGCAGCGGCCCTCGCGCTTCTCGGGTTGCCTGCGCTGCTGCTGCCGGTACTGGCGGCGGCAGTCGGTTGGCGGATGTTGCGCGGGCGGCCGTTCGCCTACCCGAGGCTGCTCGCGCTCGGGTGGGTCCTGCTCATGGTCGTGCTGCCGGCCCTGGTCCACATGGTCCGAGTCGACGTCGTGGCTCGCGGCGGGACTGTGCCCGGCGGTGGGATGGTCGGCCGCGCCGTCGACGAGCTGCTGTTGGGCTTCGCCGGCCCAGCCGGCCGGCTGGTCATCCTCGCCTTCGTGCTCGTTGTGGGGCTGCTGCTGACCTCGGGGGCGTCGGCGGCAGCGGTCGCGGAACGGCTTGTGGGAGGGCTCGGCCGATGGCTCGGGGCTCGGACCGAACGTCGCTCCGCACGCCGCCGCCAGCGCAATGATGCCGCCGGTCGCCGTCGCGTGCTGCAGCGCCAGCTCGAGAGGTTGGACAGCGACGAGGAGTTTCCGGGGACGGTCACGGTCAAGGAAGTCAAGGGCAAGGGCCGGTTCCGGATCGTGCGCAAGAGCGCAGCGGAGGCGGCGCAGCCAGCGGTCGAGACGCTGCCGAAGTCGACGTCCGCACGGCGAAACCGGAAGGCGGAGACGGCAGTTCCCTCGACGGTGGCACCGGTCGTCCAGGAGGAGTTCGACTTCATCGAGGACCTGTCGTCCTACGACTTGCCGAAGGTGTCGTTTCTCGATCCGGCGGAGGAAGGCGAGGCGAGGGACTCCAGCGCGCTGATCGAGATCTCGCACCTGATCAACAGTAAGTGCCAGGAGTTCCGGGTCCGAGGCGAGGTCGTCAACATCCGCACGGGCCCGGTCATCACGACCTACGAGTTCCGACTCGACTCGGGTGTCAAGATTTCCTCGGTGCAGAATCTCGCCGAGGACCTCGCGCTGGCGCTCAAGACCGAGTCAGTGCGGATCGAGCGGGTCCTGGGACGGGCCACAGTCGGCATCGAGGTGCCCAACCCCAAGCCGCAGGTCATCCGGCTGCGCCAGATCATGGAGTCGCCGGAGTTCCAGCGCTCGCCGTCGCTGCTGTCGATCAGCCTCGGTGTCGACATCCACGGCAACCCCGCGGTTGCCGACCTGTCGCGCATGCCCCACCTCCTGATCGGCGGCTTCACCGGTGCCGGCAAGTCGGTCGGCATCAACGCCATGATCATGTCGATTCTGTACAAGGCGCGGCCCGATCAGGTCAAGTTCATCTTTGTCGACCCGAAGATGGTCGAGCTCGGCGTCTACGCTGACATCCCGCATCTGCTGACACCGATCATCAACGACCCGAAGAAGGCCGCCAACGCCCTCGGGTGGACGGTGTCGGAGATGGAGGTGCGCTACCGCCGTCTGGCCGCGTTGGGCGTGCGCAACCTCGCCCAGTACAACCAGCTCGTGGCGGACCCGGTCCAGCTGCGGCGGACCGTCGGCCAGCGGCGTTGGAACGAGGACGAGAACGGTTCCCTCGACCTGCAGCCGCTGCCCTACATCGTGGTCATCATCGATGAGCTTGCCGACCTCATGATGACCTCCTCCCGGGCGGTCGAGGAGTCGATCACCCGGCTCGCGCAGAAGGCGCGCGCGGTCGGCATCCACCTGGTCTGCGCCACTCAGCGGCCCTCGGTCGACATTCTGACCGGCATCATCAAGGCCAACTTCCCGTGTCGCATCGCGTACAAGGTGCGCTCGAAGTTCGACTCGAGGACAATCCTCGACATCATGGGCGCCGAGCACCTGCTCGGGCGCGGAGACATGCTCTTTCTCGCGCCGGGAACGTCCAACCTGCAGCGCATGCACGGACCGCTGGTGACCGAGAAGGAGATCGCCACGGTCGTCCGGTACATTAAGCGTTTCGGCAAGCCCGAGTACCAGCGCGACGTGCTGTCCCACCCGGCGCTCGGCGGCGACAAGGGCGGCCGGCGCACCACTCTCGACGAGGACGAGATCGACAACCTCACCGACCCGATGTACGAACCCGCGGCGCGGCTCGTGGTCAAGACCAGGAAGGCCTCGGCGAGCTACATCCAGCGCCGTCTGCACCTCGGCTACACACGCTCCGCGCGGCTTCTCGATATGATGGAGCGGGAAGGGCTCGTCGGAGCTCTCAATGGGTCCAAGGGACGCGAGGTGCTGGTGCCCCCGGACCACTTCGCTGAGGTGGACGACACGCTGGCACTGAATCTCGACGATGGCGACGACCAGGAGGCCTGAGCGGAGACGCTCGAGGGAGGTGTCATGGGGTTTGCGGGGCTCGAGCTCAATCCGGATGACGTGGTCCAGATCCTCGAGGTGGCCGGTATCGTCGTCCTGCTGCTGCTGCTGCTCGCCAGCTTCCTCTCTCGCGCTCGGGTCTTCTGCCAGTACCTCAAGCACATGACCGGCATCGTGCTCAAGCCGAAGGCGGTCCGGGCCGCGTTCAAGCGCCATGGGCGCTCTGGTGTGCGGGACCTCCTCATGGATCTGTTGATCAAGCAGGACCTCGCGGATCCGAGCCGCCGCGTGACCCCCGACTCCAAGCCCGACACCTCGGTTTTCGAGGTCGACGCCATGCGCTGATCCACGTTCCGGCGCGGTCGCCGCTATGATGTTCCGGTGCCGCGGATCCGAGTCCTCCCCGACGCCCTAGTCAACCGCATCGCCGCAGGTGAGGTGGTGGAGCGCCCGGCGTCGGTGGTCAGGGAGCTGCTCGACAACAGCCTCGACGCCGGGGCGGGTCGCGTGGAGATCGAGCTCGCCACCGGCGGCCGAACCCTGGTCAGGGTGTCGGACGACGGCGGCGGCATGGACGGCGACGATTCGCTGCTTGCACTCGAGCGTCACGCCACCTCGAAGATCGACTCGGTCGACGACCTCACCCACCTCCAAACGCTCGGCTTCCGCGGGGAGGCGCTGCCGTCGATCGCGGCGGTCTCGCGCTTTGAGCTGCTGAGCTGTGCGGACCCTGCTGAAGGTGGCGTCCGGGTGACGGTCGAGGGCGGCCGGGTGCTCGCGGTGGAGCCCGCAGCGCGGCCCCGCGGGACCACCGTCGAGGTCCGCGACCTGTTCTTCAACACTCCCGCGCGGCGGAAGTTTCTGCATGCACCCGAAACCGAGCTCAAGGCCGCCCAGGAGGTCGTGTGGGGTCTGGCGCTGGCACGCCCCGATGTCGCCTTCATCCTGCGGCACGGCGGCCGGACCCTGCTCGAGCTGTTGCCCGCGGCGGATGCCGCCGCACGGTTCGCCGACCTGCTCCAGAAGCGGGGCGGGGATCGGGTGGTGCGGGGCGAGGCGGCGGCCGGCGGGGTGGTGGTCACCGTTCTGCTCGCAGCCGGCTCCGGGAGCGGGCGGCCGTCCCTGCTCCTGCTGGTCAACCGTCGTCCAGTCAAGGACCGCCTGCTGGTGGGCGCTGCAATGCGCGCGCTGCGTGAGGGCGCGGCGACCGGTGGCAGCCGCCTCGCGGTGCTCGTCGAGCTGGCGTCGGAGGAGGTCGACGTCAACGTCCATCCGGCTAAGGCGGAGGTCCGATTCGCCCGCGCCGGAGCGGTGTTCTCGGCAGTGGCCCGTGCGGTCGGGGAAGCGCTGGCCCGCTCCCACGGTCGGGTCGACGTGCGCCGGATCGAGGTCGGGTCGGCGCCCGGGGCACGGGTTGCGGAGTCGGCGCAAGCGCCCTATCGTGGCGGGGGCCTGTTCCCCCACCCGGTCTACGACCGCGACGGATGGGTGCCTTCCGCGGCTGCTGGGTCGCCGTCCTCTGGAGCCCTCCCGTCTCCCCCGACGGCGGGTTCCGGGGCTCGGGCGGGAAGCCCGGACACGCCGTTCGGACGCCTCCTCGGCCAGTACCGGAGCTCGTTCCTGCTGCTCGAGGACGACCTCGGTCTGGTCATCGTCGATCAGCACGTGGCCCACGAACGCGTGCTCTACGACCGCATCCGGCGTCGGCTCGCGGGAGCGGCGGCGCCCGCCCAGAGGCTGCTCGACGGCGTGCTGGTCGATCTCGACCCGGTGCTGGTCGCGGCGTTGCCGCGGGTGGCGCCGCTGCTGGATCGGGTGGGGCTGGAGGCTGAAGCCTTCGGGCAGGACGTCGTGCGCGTGACCGCGCTTCCGCCCGAGCTCGGCGCGGACGCGGTCGGCGGGCTGCTCGCGGAGCTGCTCGAGCGCGCCACCGCCCTCGACGGCGTGCCCGAGCGAATCGCGGAGGCGCTCGAGGAGGAGCTCGCGGCGGCCCTGTCGTGCCGGGCCGCGATCAAGGTCAACCACCCCCTCGAACCGGCGGCGCAGCGGGCCCTGCTCGCCGACCTCGCCGTCACCGACGACCCCTACCGCTGCCCGCACGGGCGGCCGATCGTGCTCCGCCTCAGCCAGGACGAGATGGAGCGCAGGCTCGGGAGACGCTGATGCGGCGTGAGCACTGGCACCTGACCGAAGGGCTCATCTTCGTCCACTTTGCGGTGTTTCTACTTGCCGCCGCTTCTCCTGAGGGCCGAGCCGCAGCGGCGTCGGCGTTGGAACTGGTGCCGGGTCAGGTGGCGACGCGCCCGTGGAGCCTGGTGACGTACCAGTTCCTGCACGGCGGGATGCTCTCGTTCTTCATCTCGATGCTGGTGCTGTGGATCATGGCGCGTCCGCTCGAGGACGAGTGGGGCTCGCCGCGCTTCCTAGTGTTCTGGGCGATATCCGTGCTTGGCGCGGCTGGCGCCGCGGTGCTGGTCGATGTGCCGCTCGCCGGCGACGTTTTCCTCGCCGCGTCCCTGCTTTTCACCTACGCGACCCTGTACCCGGACGTGGAGTTCCTGCTGTTCTTCATCCTTCCGGTCAAGGTCAAGTACCTCGCGATCGTTGGCGGGGCGTTCCTGGCCTTCCAAAGCCTCCAGTTCGGTGTGCTCGGGGGGCTCGTCAATCTGGTCGGCATGTCCGCAGGCTACCTGTTCTTCCTCGCCACACGCCGGCTGCCGTCGAAGCGGAAAGTGGTGTTCGAGCTCAAGAAGCGCAAGGCGGACCTGGTGGCGAAGACCCACGACGCCTCGGTCGAGTCCCGCAACCGCGGCTTTGATCCGAAGGTTCGCGCCGCTGCAGCACGGGCCCGGGAGGCGGGTGGGGTTGCCGCTGCAGACGAACCGCTGCTCGAAGAGCTCGACCGTGCCCGCGATCCGTCGATCACAGTGTGCGCGCCGGCCGACTTCGGCTGGATTGACGATCCGGTGTGCCGCGCCTGCCCCGGCTACCCGGAGTGCGCCGCGCGCCGGATCCGGATGTCCGCGGAAGAGGGAGACGGGGACTGAACCACACAGATGCAGAGGCCCCGCCCAGCTGATCTGGAGAGGCGCTCGTGCTCCCGCGCGAGCGCGCTTCAGCTCATCGGGAAAGCGTACGGCCTTCTCTGTGCTTCTCTGCGTGTCTCTGTGCCTGTGTGGTATTTGCGGCGCTCACAACGGCATGTGGTTACCGCCGTCCTCGCGCGGTAGAACCCACTCGAGCACCTCGCCGCCGCGCAGCTCGGCGATCGCGTGGGAGAGGGTGTCGCGCAGGTAGCGGCCGGTGATCTTGATCGGTAGCTCGCCGACCAGGATCGTCGGCGAAATTGCGAGGCAGAGCATGTACTCGATGATGTACGACGCGTTCTGGGCGATGCGGCCCGAGTAGCGGACCCGCTGCTCGAGAATCCGCGCCTCGTGGATCGAGCGCCCGAACTCCGACTCGATCAGGGAGTCGAAGGTGGTGAGGATGAGCTCGACGCAAAAGGTGCGGCTTCCGGTCGCGACGTACTCGTAGAACTCGCCCTCCAGGTCCCACGGAGACAGCCCTCGCCCCGACGCGAAGGTCCAGTCGATACCCCGCATCCGCGCGACCACGGCCTCTACCGGCGGCAGCTCGAGCTCGACCTCCAGGTGGATGCCGCTGTAGCGTCCGTCGTGAATCTCGCGGCGGATGACCGTAGTACCGGAGCGACGAGACAGCGCGTGCTCGATGCGTTCGAGCTCGGGCGGCGAGGCGATCATCTTGATGCCGATGACGTCGTCGAGACGCTGGTCGTCGCGCTCGAAGCGGACCGACATCGCCCGCAGCCGGGTTGCGACCCTGCGCTCGGCCTCGGTGAAGTCCTCGACCATGACCTCCAGTGGCGAGACCATCGCATCAAGCGGGACGCCGCTGCGGCTGGCGCGTGCGGCGGCGATCTCGCGCGCGGCGTCCTCGATCACCCCGGCAAGCTGGTCGGCAAGCCGACGCGACGCCTTCTCGGCGATACGGCGGATGCGCTTGCGCCGGATCATGGCGACCAGACGCCCGTCGCCGCCATGGACCAGGCTCATGAAAACCGGGGTGCGTGGGAAGTACTCCTCGGGGAACGACCGATAGCGCTCGATGAGCTCGCTGACCCGTCGGCTCGGTGAGGCCACCGCAGCCAGGATCGCTTCGCGCACCGCGTCCTTGGTGACGACACGCTCCAGCCGCAACGGTCCCGGCTCGAGCGCATTGGCAAGGTCGACCACCAGCGCCCGAACGGTGGGAGCGGTGATCGCGCGCTCGAAGACGAAGATCTCGGTCAGGACACGCCCGTCGGCCGGCAGGACGCGGCCCGCCATCCACCTGCTCGCCACGTCGAAGAGACGGTTGCGGTGGACCAGCCCGGTCAGGTACACCTGGGTTCTCCGGAGGGACAGGGCCGCGGCGAGGAAGACATCGTCCCCTCATGATACGCGGGAGTCGTCCCCTTGCCTTGTTTGCAAATGTGTCTCAATACACGATTTGTTGATTTGGTGAAGAAATTCACATACATTGAAGGGCGCTGGGCCGCGGTAGGCTGGTCATCCGGGAGCCTCGCATCACCGGCACAGGAGGGCGTCAAAGGTGCTCGAGAGACGGGTCACGGTCTTTGTCGGTCATTTCGGCAGCGGCAAGACGGAGATCGCGCTCAACGTCGCTCTCGACATTGCTGCCCGCGGCGACTCGGTGACGCTCGCCGACCTCGACGTGGTCAAACCCTACTTCCGGTCCCGTGCGGCACGCGACCTGCTCGCTGCGGGTGGCGTCGAGCTGCTCGCGCCGGGCGGCGAGAACGTTTTTGGCGACCTCCCGATCATCGTCCCCCAGATCCGCAGCGGCCTGCGCGAACCCGGCCGTCGGCTGGTCCTCGATGTCGGCGGTGACGACATCGGGGCTCGGGTCCTCGGCTCGCTCTCCGACGTGATGCCAAGGCAGGAGACCGACTGCCTGCTGGTACTCAACTTCCGTCGTCCCTCGACGCCCGACGTCGCCGCCGCGGTGACGATGATCCGCGACATTGAAGCCGTCGGACGTCTGCCGGTGACGGGGGTGGTGTCCAACACCCACCTGCTGGCAGAGACCACCCCTGCCATCGTCGAGGAGGGCTGGCGGATGGCGGTCGACACGGCCCGCCAGGTCGGTGTCCCAGTGGTCGCAGTGGCAGCATCGGCAGACCTCGTGCCGCAGCTTCAGAGGCTGGGGCTGTCGTGTCCGCTGATGGTCCTGCGTCGCATCATTCGACCCCCGTTCGATCAGACCCCCGAACAGCGCCGGATCGGTCCGTTGTTCGCCGTCGGTTAGGAAAGGAGCACCGCCGTGTCCGAGATCGTGATCACCCCCGACCGGTGCAAGGGGTGCGAGCTGTGTGTGCACGCGTGTCCGCAGAAGATCCTCGGTATGAGCACGTCGATCAACAGCAAAGGGTACTTCTACGCCGAGGTGGTGGAGCAGATGCGCTGCATCGGGTGCAGGCTGTGTTGCATCACCTGTCCCGACGTCGCTATCGAGATGCGGTCCCACGGCACGATGTACCACTACTTCGCCTACTGAGGACGGGGGCAGCGATGGCCAAGAAGCTCATGAAGGGGAGCGAAGCGATCGGCGAGGCCGCGGTCCAGGCAGGCTGCCGGCTGTTCTTCGGCTACCCGATCACGCCCCAGAACGAAATCCCCGAGTACATGTCGATGCGACTGCCGCAGGTCGGCGGGCGCTTCGTGCAGGCCGAGAGCGAGGTCGCGTCGATCAATATGCTCTACGGCGCCGCGGGCTCCGGCGAGCGAGTGATGACCTCCTCGTCGTCGCCGGGCATCTCGCTGATGGCCGAAGGGATCTCGTACATCGCCGGCGCCGAGCTGCCGGTGGTGATCGTCAACATCATGCGCGCCGGCCCAGGGCTCGGCGGCATTCTGCCGTCCCAGGGCGACTACTTCCAGGCCACCAAGGGGATGGCGCACGGCGACTTTCGGCTGCTCGTGCTGGCGCCGTGGTCGGTCCAGGAGGCGGCCGACCTGGTCCAGGACGCGTTCGACCTTGCCGACTACTACCGCAACCCGGTCATGGTCCTCGGCGACGGCCTCATCGGCCAGATGATGGAGCCGGTCGAGTTCTGCGACGGGCGGCAACCGGTCAAGCCGCTCGCCGCCAAGGACTGGGCCGCCACCGGCTGCCGCGGGGATCGCCCGACCAACATCATCAACTCGCTGTTCCTCGATCCCGAGGTGCTGGAGCGTCACAACCTCAAGCTGAAGGCGAAGTACGACACCATGCGCCGGGACGAGGTCCGGGTCGTGGAGCACGGAACCCAGAGCGACTACGACGTGCTGATCGTCGCCTACGGTACGGTTGCCCGGGTCTGCCTGACCGCGATCGAGGACCTCGCCGCGCGCGGGCTCAAGGCTGCGATGGTCCGACCGGTCACGCTCTTTCCGTTCCCCTACGAGACGATCCGGCGGGCCGCCGCCAAGGCGAAGGCGGTGCTCGTGGTCGAGCTCTCCACGGGTCAGATGATCGAGGACGTCCAGCTCGCGCTCGCCGGCAAACACCCGATCCACTTTCACTGCCGGCTCGGCGGCATGTTGGCGACGCCGGAGGAGGTCACGGGGAAGGTCGAAGAGATCCTCGCCGGGCGCTCCGAGGAGGTGCACCATGTCTGAGACGGTCTTTGCGCGGCCCCATGCTCTGGCCGACGTGACCACGCACTACTGCCCGGGCTGCACCCACGGCGTGATCCACCGATTGGTCGCCGAGGTCATCGATGAGCTCGGCCTGCGGGAGCGCACGGTCGGCGTCGCCCCAGTCGGCTGCGCGGTGCTGGCCTACAACTACTTCACCACCGACTTCCAGGAGGCGGCTCACGGACGTGCGCCGGCAGTGGCGACCGGGGTCAAGCGCGCGCGCCCCGACCTGATCGTGTTCACCTACCAGGGTGACGGCGATCTGGCCTCGATCGGGATGGCCGAGATCGTCCACTGCGCCAACCGCGGCGAGAAGGTGACGGTCATCTTCGTCAACAACGCGATCTACGGCATGACGGGTGGTCAGATGGCGCCCACCACCATGCCGGGCCAGGTGGCGACGACCTGCCAGCTCGGGCGCGATGTCGAGCAGGCTGGCCACCCGATCCGGGTCGCCGAGCTGCTCGCCACCCTGCGCACGCCGAGCTTCATCGCGCGGGCGTCGGTCCACAACCCTTTGCTCACAGTCCACGCCAAGGAGATGATCCGGAGGGCGTTCCGATACCAGGCCGAGGGACGCTGCTTCTCGTTGGTTGAGCTGCTGTCGACCTGCCCCACGAACTGGGGCATCCCGCCCGCCGAGGCCACGACCTGGCTGGAGCGGAACATGCTGCCCTACTACCCGCTCGGCGTGTTCAAGACCCCTGACGGCGACGACCGCGCGGCGCGGCCCTTCCCGGCATGAGGAGGCGGCGATGCAGAACGACGTGATCCTGGCCGGATTCGGGGGGCAGGGCATCTTGCTCATCGGCAAGATGCTGGCCTACGCAGGGATGCACGAGGGTAAGGAGGTCTCCTGGCTGCCGTCGTACGGGCCGGAGATGCGGGGCGGAACCTGCAACTGTACGGTGGTGATCTCCGATACCACGGTCGGGTCGCCGGTCATCCAGTCGCCGCGGGCGGTGGTGGCCATGAACCTGCCGTCGCTGGACAAGTTCGAGGCGGACCTGAAGCCCGGCGGGGTGCTGCTGATCAATACCTCGCTCATCAACCGGCCGGCACGGCGCGACGATGTCATCGTCGTCGAGGTGCCCGCCAACGAAATTGCCAACTCGCTCGGCAACCCGCGCGGCGCCAACATGGTCGTGCTGGGCGCCTACCTCGGCGCGACCGAAGCGGTGTCGCTGGAGGAGGTCGAGAAGGTCGTCCGCGAGACCTTCGCCGCCAAGCCGCAGGTGATTGACGTCAACCTCGAGGCGCTGCACCGCGGCTTCGAGCTCGGGGCCCGACATCGCGCCGTCGCGGTGGAAGCCTGAAGCGGGAGGGAGCCGCATGTCCGACGTTGGGTGCATCGACATTACCGCGACCGAGGAGATCCTCGAGCGCTACCCGCGCGAGGAGCCGTCGCTGATCCAGGTCCTCCAGGACGTTCACCGGGCCTACAACTACCTGCCGTGCGATGTTCTGGTCCGGGTGGCGGAGGCCCTCGACGTGCCGCTCGCGAAGGTCTTCTCGGTGTCCACGTTCTACAAGGCCTTCTCGCTCACTCCCCAGGGCGACACCATCATCAAGGTGTGCACGGGTACCGCCTGCCACATCCGCGGCGCCGGTCAGCTCGTCGAGGAGCTCGAGCGCGAGCTCGGCATCGGGCCCGGCGAGACGACCGAGGACCGCGCGTTCACCCTCAAGACCGTGAACTGCGTCGGCGCGTGCGCGATGGCGCCGGTGATGATCGTGGGCGAGACCTACCACGGCAGCGCGAAGCCGGCCCGTGTGGCCGGCTACCTCAAGACCAGTGAGGGGGCGAAGGATGCGAATTGAGTCGAGGGCTCAGTTCGAAGCGGTACAGGCCGAGGCAAAGCGCCGCGAAGAGGGTCGAACCCAGAAGATCCTCGTCTGTTGTGGGACTGGCTGCCTGGCGTCCGGCTCGAAGCAGGTCGCAGAGGCCTTTGCCCACGAGGTCGCAGAGCGCGGCCTCGAGGCGGAGGTTGGCCTGTTTGTCAAGACGACGGGTTGTCACGGCTTCTGTGAGCGAGGACCGCTGGTCGTGTTCCAACCGTCGGGAATCCTCTACACCAAGGTCAAGCCGACCCACGTCGCCCAGATCGTCGAGAAGACGGTCATCGGCGGCGAGGTCATTCCGCGTCTGGTCTACAAGAACCCCGTCGACGGCGGTCGCATCCCGCAGTACGACGAGATCCCGTTCTACAAGCACCAGACCAGGGTCGCGATGCGCAACATCGGGCGGATCGACCCCACCGACATCCGCGACGCGATCGCCCTCGGGGCGTACTCCGGGCTCGCCAAGGCGCTCTTCGAGATGACCCCGGAGCAGGTCCTCGACGAGGTCGAAACGTCCGGTCAGCGGGGGCGCGGCGGCGCCGGGTTCCGGACCGCACGCAAGTGGCGCTCGTGTCGGAAGGCGCCGGGCGAGCGGCGCTTCGTACTGTGCAACGGGGACGAGGGCGATCCCGGCGCGTTCAAGGACCGCTCGATCATGGAGGGGGATCCCCACTCCGTGCTCGAGGGTATCGTCATCGGCGCCTATGCCGTGGGCGCCCACGAGGGGTACCTCTACGTCCGCGACGAGTATCCGCTGGCGGTGGTCAACCTCACCATCGCCATCGCCGAAGCACGCAAGCTCGGGCTGCTGGGGGAGAACATCCTCGGGACCGGCTTCGATTTCGATGTCCGGATCTCGCGCGGCGGCGGCGCCTTCGTGTGCGGAGAGTCGTCGGCCCTGATGCGCAGCCTGGAAGGCAAGACCGGTGAGCCGAGAGCAAAGTACGTGCACTCGACCGACAAAGGCCTCTTCGATCAGCCGACGGTGCTCAACAACGTCGAGACCTGGGCCGGTATCGGTGCGATCATTCAGCACGGTGGCGCCTGGTTCGCCTCGATGGGCACCGAGAAGTCCAAGGGCACCAAGGCGTTCTCCCTGGTCGGGAAGGTCAAGAACACGGGCCTCATCGAGCTCCCGATGGGGACGACGCTGCGCCACATCATCTTCGATATCGGCGGTGGGATCCTGAACGATCGCCCGTTCAAGGCCGTGCAGACGGGAGGTCCGTCCGGAGGCTGCGTGCCCGAAAGCCTGCTCGACCTTCCGGTGGACTTTGAGCGGCTCACGGAAGCGGGCTCGATGATGGGCTCGGGCGGCATGATCGTGATGGACGACCGGACCTGCATGGTGGATGTCGCGCGGTACTTCCTCGCGTTCCTCACCGAGGAGTCGTGCGGCAAGTGCGTGCCGTGCCGCGAGGGGCTGACGCAGATGCTGCACCTCTACGACGACCTCATCGCGGGCCGCGGCACCGACGCCCACCTCGCAAAGATCGAACGCCTCGCCGCCGGCATGCAGCTCGGAAGCCTGTGCGAGCTCGGCAAGTCGGCGCCGAACCCGGTGCTGTCGACCTTGCGCTACTTCCGGGAGGAGTATGTCGCGCACATCCGCGACCACGCGTGCCCGGCTGGGATCTGCCGCGATCTCACGGCCTACGAGATCGTTCCCGAGGACTGCGACGGCTGCCACGCGTGCTTCAAGGCCTGTCCGGTCGATGCCATCACCGGGGTCGCCAAGGAGCTGCACGTCATCCATCACGAGGCCTGCATCTCGTGCGGAGCGTGCTTCGACGTGTGCCCGAATGACGCTATCCGGACCTTCCCCAAGGTCCGGCTCTCGACGGAGGTAGTGTGATGCCCTCCCTGACAGTCGATGGAGCGAGGGTCGCCGTACCAGACGGCGCGACCCTCCTGGATGCAGCTCGAGCTGCCGGTGTGCACGTTCCGACCCTGTGTCACTTCGACGGGCTCGAACCCTGGGGCGGCTGCCGACTGTGCGTGGTCGACCTGTGGCGGCCGGGCTGGGACCCGGACTGGTTCAAGATGGTCACCGCCTGCAACCATCCAGCCGAGGACGGCGTCAAGGTCTTCACCGCGACCGCGCGCGTGCTCGAGACACGCGCCGTGGTGCTCGACCTGTTGCTCGCGCGCTGCCCGGAGACGCCGCTCATCCAGCGCCTGGCCCGGGAGCACGGCATCGAGCGGACCTCGTATACGCCCAACCCGGAGCCGACCGACTGCATCCTGTGCGGTCTGTGCACCAGGGTCTGCGATCACATCGGCGTCTCCGCGATCGCCTCGGTCGACCGCGGTGCGGGGCGCGAGATCGCGCCACCGTTCCACGAGGCGCCGCCGGACTGCATCGGCTGCCTTGCTTGTGCCGAGATCTGCCCCACCGACTGCATCCCATTCACGACCTCAAACTCAGCTCGGACGATCTGGGGCAGGACCTTCGAGATGCTGCGCGACCCGGAGACGGGCGAGGCCGTGATCACCACGGCTCAGGCCGAGCACTTCGCGGCCCGCTCGGGCGTGCCGAAGGGCTACTTCGAGTCTTCTGACAGCAGCAAGCGCCGCGTCATGGCCGAGACCTTCGCCCGTCTCGGCCAGGTGAAGTGAGGAGGCGGCGATGGAGAGGATCTACAAGGTCTCGGTCGAGCGCTGCATCGCGTGCGGCAAGTGCGAGCTCGCCTGCGCGTTCGCCCACGGCAGCGAGGGGCGTCCCGCGCGCAGCCGGATCAACATCCACCGCCGCGGTCCCGAGCTCGGGACCCCTGTCGTGTGCTTCCAGTGCCACGAGGCCGCGTGCGTCGCGGTGTGCCCGACCGAGGCCCTGGTCCGAAACGAGGACACCGGGGCGATCGACATGCTCCGATCGCGCTGCATCCAGTGCCGGATGTGCGTTGCGGCGTGTCCGTTCGGCAACATGCTGTGGGACGCGACCTACCACTGCGTCCAGAAGTGCGACCTGTGCGGGGGCGAGCCCCGGTGCGTACCGTTCTGTCCCACCGGCGCGCTGAGCTACGTCCCCGCCGGGTGCGCCGCCGAGCGGCCCCAGCCGCTGGATCGAGGGGAGGCATCATGACAGAAGTCCACGACCAGATCCGAGAGGTCCTGCGCCACGCATACCAGATCGAGGTCGATGGCTACACCTTCTACTCGATGGCTGCCGAGCAGTCGAAGAAGGCGGCGGTGCAGGAGCTGTTCGACAAGCTCGCGCGTGACGAGGTCCAGCATAAGGGGTACCTCCGGCAGGTGATGGGCTCCTACGAGGAGAAGGGCGTCGAGGCGTTCGCGATCCAGCACCGGGCGCCTGACCTGAAGGCCTTCACGGAGACCATCTTCACCGAGCGCTTCAAGCAGCAGGCTCAGGGAGCCGACTTCGAGCTCGGCGTGCTGTCAGTGGGCATGACGCTCGAGACCAACGCCATCCGCTACTTCGGTGCTGCCGCGAGCAACGCCAGCGAGAACGAGGTGCGCGAGTTCTACGAGTTCCTCGCGGACTGGGAGCGCCAGCACCTCGACGCGCTGCATGTGCTCTACAACGGCGTTCGCGAGGACTTTTGGGCCGAGGGACGCTTCTCTCCCTTCTGAGCGTCCGTCGGGCCGGGCCCGACACACGCTCAGAAGGGACGATGCGCTGCGCGCATCGAGCAGGCTACACTGGTCCGATGAAGAAGGTGTTGCTCGGCCAGATCGCGCACACTCGCTCCGGTGACAAGGGGGACGACTCCAACGTTGGCGTCATTGCGGACTCGCCGACGGCGTACGAGCTGCTCCGCGAGGTGCTCACCATCGAACGGGTGGCGGCCCACTTCGCCGGGCTCGAGCTCCGGGGGGTGGAGCGCCACGAGGTTCCCAACCTGAATGCACTCAACTTCATCCTCAGGGACTCC
>CAWFFJ010000041.1:0-120000 GCA_963814875.1 uncultured Acidobacteriota bacterium | reverse complement strand
GATCTATCCTTGGCCAGGGTGAAACTCGGGTAACACCGATTGGAGGCCCGAACCAGTGAAGGATAAAAACTTCTTGGATGAGCTGAGGATAGGGGTGAAAGGCCAATCAAACTCCGTGATAGCTCGTTCTCCCCGAAATAGCTTTAGGGCTAGCCTCACGTGATTCGTGACGGTGGTAGAGCACTGAATGGACGCGGGCCCTCCCCAGGGTACCAACTCCAATCAAACTCCGAATGCCGTCAACGCAAGCGTGGGAGTCAGACTGCGGGGGATAAGCTTCGTAGTCGAGAGGGAAACAGCCCAGACCGCCAGCTAAGGTCCCTAAATGATAGCTAAGTGGGCAAGGATGTGGGGTTGCTCAGACAGCCAGGAGGTTGGCTTAGAAGCAGCCATCCTTTAAAGAAAGCGTAATAGCTCACTGGTCGAGCGACCCTGTGCCGACAATTTAACGGGGCTTAAGCTATCTACCGAAGCTGCGGATCCTGCCGTAAGGCGGGGTGGTAGGGGAGCGTTCTGTGCGAGATACACGGCGGACCGGAAGGACCGCTTGCGGCGCACAGAAGAGACTCTGCCGGCACGAGTAGCGATAAAACGGATGAGAACTCCGTTCGCCGAAAGCCCAAGGTTTCCTAGGCAAGGGCAATCCTCCTAGGGTGAGTCGGCCCCTAAGGCGAGGCCGAGAGGCGTAGTCGATGGGAAACGGGTTAATATTCCCGTACCACTCGAAGTTCGTTTGTACGATGGGGTGACGCAGAAGGGTAGGCCGGCCTGCGACTGGTGGTGCAGGTTGAAGCACGTAGGGGGGTCTGGTAGGCAAATCCGCCGGATCGTTAACCCTGAGGTGTGATCGCGAGCCCTCTTTTGGGCGAAGTGGTTGATCCCATGCTGCCAAGAAAAACCTCTAAGGAGAGCTTCGGGTGACCGTACCGTAAACGGACACACGTGGGCGAGGTGAGTATCCACAGGCGCTTGAGTGATCCCCTGTAAAGGAACTCGGCAAAATAGCACCGTAACTTCGGGAGAAGGTGCGCCCTCATTACGTGAAGGCCCTTGCGGCCGGAGCGGAAGGGGGTCGCAGTGAAAAGGCCCAGGCGACTGTTTACTAAAAACACAGGACTCTGCAAACGTTTATGCGGACGTATAGGGTCTGACGCCTGCCCGGTGCCGGAAGGTTAAGGGGAGGGGTTAGCTTCGGCGAAGCTCCGAACTGAAGCCCCGGTAAACGGCGGCCGTAACTATAACGGTCCTAAGGTAGCGAAATTCCTTGTCGGGTAAGTTCCGACCTGCACGAATGGCGTAACGATCTGGGCGCTGTCTCTACAGGGGGCTCAGCGAAACTGTACTACCGGTGAAGATGCCGGTTACCCGCGGTAAGACGGAAAGACCCTGTGAACCTTTACTATAGCTTGGCACTGGCTCTCGGTGTTGCATGTGCAGGATAGGTGGGAGGCTGTGATGTCAGGGCGCTAGCCTTGGCGGAGCCAACGGTGAGATACCACCCTTGTAAGACTGAGAGTCTAACCCAGGCCCGTGATCCGGGTCGGGGACAGTGTCTGGTGGGTAGTTTGACTGGGGCGGTCGCCTCCTAAAGTGTAACGGAGGCGCCCCAAGGTACCCTCAGGCTGATTGGAAACCAGCCGTAGAGCGCAAAGGTATAAGGGTGCTTGACTGCGAGACCCACAAGTCGAGCAGGTACGAAAGTAGGGCTTAGTGATCCGGCGGTTCCGAGTGGAAGGGCCGTCGCTCAACGGATAAAAGGTACTCCGGGGATAACAGGCTGATCCTGCCCAAGAGTTCACATCGACGGCAGGGTTTGGCACCTCGATGTCGGCTCATCGCATCCTGGGGCTGGAGCAGGTCCCAAGGGTTCGGCTGTTCGCCGATTAAAGCGGTACGTGAGCTGGGTTTAGAACGTCGTGAGACAGTTCGGTCCCTATCTACCGTGGGCGTAGGATACTTGAGGAGATCTGTCCCTAGTACGAGAGGACCGGGGCGGACGAGCCTCTGGTGCACCAGTTGTCACGCCAGTGGCATCGCTGGGTAGCTATGCTCGGAAAGGATAACCGCTGAAAGCATCTAAGCGGGAAGCCCACTCCAAGATCAGGTATCCCGGGCGCAAGCCCCTAAAGACCCCAGGGAGACGACCTGGTTGATAGGCGGGATGTGGAAGCGTGGTAACACGTGAAGCTGACCCGTACTAATCGGTCGTGCGGCTTGACCACACGTCTGCTTGTTTTCAGGTTGCGAGCTGGAGAAGACTCGGTTTTGGTTGTGAATTTTTTCCGGTGGTCATACCGAGGGGGAAACGCCCGATCCCATTCCGAACTCGGAAGCTAAGCTCCTCAGGGCCGATGGTACTGCGCCGTTATGGTGTGGGAGAGTAGGTCGCCGCCGGGAAGTCATACTGCAAAACGCCCCGCGAAAGCGGGGCGTTTTCCTTTGCGATTCGCAGCGGCGAATCGCATCTGCTAGCATCGCTCGACCCGCGCCGGGTTCGGAGGACGTGCAGTGGGAGAGACGGTTGACTACGCGGAGGTGGGCCTGATCGCCGGCCTTGAGGTCCACCAGCAACTGCTCACCGAACGCAAGATGTTCTGCCACTGTCCGGCCGGCCTCTACACCCGGACCCACGACGGGTCGGTCCTGCGTCACATGCGGCCAACGCTCTCAGAGCTGGGCTCCTACGACGGCACCGCACTGATGGAGTTCAAGACCAAGAAGAACATCGTCTACCTTCTCCACCAGTCCAATGTCTGCACCTATGAAATGGACGACACGCCGCCCTTTCTGGTCAACGAGCAGGCGATCGACGTTGCCATCGAGCAGTGCCTCATGCTCGGCTGCGACATCGTGGACGAAGTCCACATTGCCCGCAAACAGTACCTCGACGGATCGATCCCGACCGGTTTCCAGCGCACGGCCATCGTCGGTGTCGAGGGCAGACTGCCGTTTCGCGACCGTGAGATCACGATCACCCAGGTCACGGTCGAGGAGGACTCGTGCCGCGAGGTGTCGGACCGCGGTCACCTGATCGTCTGGCGCACCGATCGCCTGGGGATGCCCCTGATCGAAACCGTGACGGCACCGGACCTGCGAACGCCCGAAGAGGTCGAGGAGGCGATCCTCCTGATCGGGCGTGTGTGCAGGTCCACTGGCCATGTCCGCGTCGGGATTGGCGCCAGCCGGCAGGACGTGAACGTGTCGGTCCGCGGCGGACGACGGGTTGAGATCAAGGGCGTCCCGAAAGCCTCGTGGGCGCGCCGTCTCGTCCACGGCGAGGCCGTCCGCCAGGTGAACCTCCTGCGCCTGCGGGAAGAGCTTCACCGGCGAGGTGTATCTCGCCCGGAGGACCTCGTCGTCGAGCATGACGACGTCACCGAGTTGGTCGCGGGCTCGGCGCTGGAGATGCTCCGGACGTCATCCTGGGAACGTTTCGTCGCCGAGAACGGCCGGAGACCCGGGTTCGAGCTCGGGGCGGGGCCCTTCTGTGTCCGCGCGGTGCGCCTGTGTGGCCTCGCGGGTACGCTGTCGTGGCCGACGCAGCCCGACCACGACTTTGCCCACGAGCTGGCCGGGCGGGTGCGGGTGATCGCGGGTCTCGACCAGCAGCCGATCCTGCTGTCGAGCGAGCGCTGGCCCGACTACGCGGGTGCAGTGCAGGAGATGAAGCGGATCAAGCGCCGGATGAGGTGCGGGCCGGAGGACGCACTGGTGATGGTGTGGGGGCCGCGCGACGACACCGTTACGGCAGCGGCCGAGATCCGTCTGCGCTACGTCGACGCGATCGACGGCATCCCCAACGAGACCCGGCAACCGTTCGAGGATGGGTCAACCGATTTCGAGCGCATTCTCCCGGGCCCGGACCGCATGTACCCGGATACCGACAGCCCACCACAGGCGGTGACACGAGAGCGCGTCGGCCGCCTGCGGCAGGGTCTGCCGCCGCCGCCGTGGGAACGCGAAACGCGGTACGCGGCGGCCGGGGTCGGAAGCCCGACGATCCACTACCTCGTGCGCCGCGGTGCGGCGAGGTTGGTCGACCTGGTGGCCGACAGCCGAGCCGCCAGGCTCAGGAGAGCGTGCTTCCTCTTCGGTGAGCGGGTCAAGGGCCTGCGCCGCGCTCGCGTTGCGGTCGATGCGATTCCCCCCGAGCGATGGCAGGAGCTTTTCGACCACGCGGAGAGCCGAGCCGTGCTCTGGCAGGCCTGGCGGCGGGTGATCGAGACCATGGCCGCGGACCCCGGACGTCCGGTCCGCGAGAGCCTGGCCGCCGCGGGCCTCGACGAGCCGGCAGACGGGTGGCAGCAACGTGTGGCGGAGCTGGTCCGCACCGCGCACCCCGACCACGGCGACGGGACCCTCGACCAGCGCCGCCGATTTCTGCTCGGGCGCGCGTTGAGTGAGCTACGTGGCCGGGTCCCGGCCGCGGAGGTCGCGGCCGAGCTCGACCGGCATCTGGAGGCCGACCGATGAGCGATCCACTCAAAGGCTATCGGGGCCTCGCACGGGAGCGCCTCCGCGAGTGGGGCGTGCGGGTGTGGAGCGATGTCCGCCTGACCAACTCGGCGGGGAGCGTGTTCGAGGGTGTGATCCTGCCGCGCAGCGAAACCTCGGACGACGTTCACCTCGTACTCAAGCTCAAGAACGGCTACAACGTGGGCGTCCACATCGAGCGCGTTGCGACGATCGAGGAGGTCGGCTACAAGGAGGCCGTCTACAAGATCCCGGAGAAGGAGTTTCCCCGTCGACCCGATCTGCCGTCGGTCACGCTCCTCGGAACTGGCGGCACGATCGCCTCCCGGCTCGACTACCGTACCGGCGCGGTGATCCCGGCCTTCACCCCGGGCGAGCTCTACGGCGCTGTGCCTGAGCTCGCCGATCTCTGCAACCTGACAACGAAGAAGCTCTTCGGCGTGTTCTCGGAGAACATGTCGTGGCCCGAGTACGCTACGCTGGCGGCCGCGGTCGGCGACGAGATATCGGCCGGCGCCGACGGCATCGTGATCGGTCACGGCACCGACACGATGGGACATACCGCCGCGGTGCTCAGCTTCATGGTCCAGGATCCTCCGGTCCCGATCGTCCTGGTCGGCAGCCAGCGCTCGTCCGATCGACCGTCGTCCGACGCCGCCCTCAACCTCATTCACGCCGTCAGTGCGGCCGCCGTGGGTGACATTGCCGAGATCCAGATCTGCATGTTCGGCCCCACATCAGACCGTTATGCTCTCCTCCATCGTGGCACCCGCTGCCGCAAGATGCACTCATCCTACCGGTCGACCTTCCGTACGGTCGGAGACATCCCGCTGGCGATGGTCAGCCGGGACGGCATCCGCCCGCTGACCACCGACTATCGCCACCGCGATCCGTCGCGAGAGGTGCGCGTGGACGCTGCTTACGACGACCGGGTCACGATCCTCTACTACTACCCCGGGATGAAGGCGGACCTGGTCGACGCCCTGGTCGAAAAGGGCTACCGGGGGATCGTTATCGCAGGGACGGGCCTGGGCCACGTCAACAAGCCGCTCTACCCGGCGCTGAGGCGGGCCGTTGCCGCCGGTGTGCACGTCGTCATGACGGTCCAGACGCTGTGGGGCTACGCCCAGATGTACGTATACGACACCGGTCGTGACCTGCTCGACCTCGGGGTGGTTCCGCTCGACAACATGCTCCCCGAGACCGCGCTCATGAAGCTCGGCTGGGTGCTCGGCCATACCAATGACCACACTCGGGTGATGGAGATGATGCGGGCGCCGGTCAACCACGAGATCACCGAGCGCGAGCCGCACAACGGCTACCTCATCCTCCAGGGGGGGCTGCCCGAGACCGAGGAGTGGATCACAGCGCACTGGAAGTGAGGTGTCGGCGGACCCGGGGACGTGTCATCCGGTGCATTCGACTGGATTCCTCTTCCTTCCCACGCCGGAGCCGCCCTCGCCACGGCAAACCACAGGTCTGCAGACCAGTGACTCGGCACCCTGAAGCGCTTGCCGTAAGAAGGTCAGCGGAGCGCGGCGATGACCTCGCGGCGGGGGGTTGGACCGCCCAGGATCGAGCGCACCATGTTACCCGTCGAGACGTCGCCGAGGGTGACCGCCGCGAGGCCGCGGGTGCCGGGCAGCCGCAGCCGGCGCACGATCTCCCTCTCGGGAGCGCCGCGGCCGACGAGCTCGTGCACCAGCCCTTCGAACTCCCGTAGCCATTCGGCCTTGCGCCGGAGAGCCTCGCGACCGCCGGAGATCTGGGGGCGGTGGGCACAGAACAGGACGCCGACGTCGAGCCGCGCGAGACTCTCCAGGGTCACCACCGTTGCGGCAAAGTCCTCGTCGCGCCGGAAGGCCTTCACGCGTTCCGCGATGAAGACATCGCCGGAGAACAGCCATCCCCGCTCGGGGATCCAGAGAACCACCTGGTCGATGGCGTGTCCGGGCGCCGGCAGGACCAGGGATCGGTGCGGTCCAACCGCGGTCTCGCTGCCCAGGGTCCGTGCCACGACGGGCCGAGCAACGCCCCAGACCACGTGCTGATAGGGGCGGATCGGCAGACGACGGGCAACCAGCCTCGCCGTCGCGTCAGAAGCGTGCACCTGGACGCCGGCCATGGCAAGTGCGTGGGCGCAGCCGGCGTGGTCCTCATGGTGGTGGGTGAGGATCGCGCGGCGCACTCCTGCCAGCCGAGCGAGCTCGACAACCCGCGGTGCAAGCAGACCGAGCCCGGTGTCGATCACCGTATCGCCGACCAGCCAGCACGAGACGTCCCGCATGCGCCGGCCGGCGAGCCGGCGCGCCATGCGCAGTCGGCGCACACCGGCAAACTGCTCGTCGGTCAGCTCGCCGCGAACGGGCAGCGGGAGATGGGCGAGAACCAGGTCGGCGGTCCGGGAGACCCTGTGCGGCACAACGTCGCGATTGTAGCCTGCAGTGTTCGCCAGGCGTCTACTGCGGCCGTCGATGTGGAGCATTCAGTGGTGTCTTCACACCTCGGGGTGATCAGCGCAGAATCGAGTTTTCCCCCGGCTCGCTCCTCTCAGGACCGGCCGGCCCCCTCAGTGCCCCTTGGATCGAAAGCCCGCCTGCGCTCACAACGCCTCGCCGGCGACGGGTCGGGATGGCAGGAGCCCACCATGGAGCCCAGGCAACCTGCGGCACTCGCCGGCTCCCCCTAAGTGCTGCTCCCTTCCGGGCCTGACACGGTTCGGAGGACGTCGATGCACAGGGCCCGGGCTCCACGGTGGGCTCCGGGAGCGTCGAGCTGGCGGAGAGGGCGGGATTCGAACCCGCGGTGGAGTTGCCCCCACACACGCTTTCCAAGCGTGCTCCTTCGGCCACTCGGACACCTCTCCGGACGTCTGGCTGGGAAAGAACATGGCGGAGAGGGAGGGATTCGAACCCTCGGACCCCGTGAAGGGTCAACGGTTTTCGAGACCGCCCCGATCGACCACTCCGGCACCTCTCCGCGACGGGGGTCGCATTTTACGACGAGTTGCGCCGCTTGGCAAAGAACCCGGCGAGGAGGACGCGGCTGGTCTCGGCCGCCAGCCCTCCGCGGGTCGCGAGCGGCGGACCGAGCCGGGGATCCTCCGCGAGATCGATGACCGAGCCGCACGCTCCGGCGACCGGATCCGGTGCGCCCCAGACCACGAGGTCGAGACGAGCCTGGCGGCATGCGGTCACGCACATCGGGCATGGCTCGAGGGTGACGTAGAGCGAGCACCCGTCGAGGCGCCAGTCGCCGCGCAGTGCGGCTGCGGCGCGCAGCGCGATCAGCTCGGCATGCCCGGCCGGGTCGTGGTCGCCGTGGCGCCGATTGCCGGCCCGGGCGACGATGCGTCCGTCCGCGACCACCACCGCGCCGACCGGAACCTCATCGCGCTCGGCGGCTGCACGGGCTTCGGCCAGGGCCGCCGCCATCGCCGTACGGTCTGCGTCGTCGAACACCCAGTCCGGTTGCATGGCCTGAGCCTAGCCTGCATTCCTCACGGCGTCACGCCGAGGGGGTGCCAAGGTGGTTGTCAACGTGGAGCTCTCGAGGAATCCACCGACTCGGGCGCGCGCGACAAGCCCGCAGGCCGCTGGCGTCCCGGGCGGGGGCGCGAAAGCCGAAAACGCGCCCCCGCCGCCGAGCCCGCCGTCGGGAGGTGGCGAACGACGGGTCGCAGCTGCGGGGGCGGTGGGGCTCAGTCGATCTGCTTGCGCAGGATCGCGGGGATCTCGTACTCGTCGGTGATGTTCACCCCATACTCGGCGTTCGGTCCTCCGGGGACGAAGAAGCGGGTCGAGCGCGCGCCGGGCTTGCGCTCCGGCTCCGGCGCCGGCTTGAGCTGCGGCTGACCGACCGGGAGCTGGGCGCCCTCATGGGCGGTGGCGAACCCGGTGGCGATCACGGTCACCTTGAGGCCGTCACCCATCGCCGGGTCGACGACCGCCCCGAACAGGATCTGCGCCTGCGGGTCGACTCCCTCGGTGATGATCTCGGCCGCCTCGTTGACCTCGTTGAGGGTCAGCTCTTCGCCGCCGGTGATGTTGATCAGCAGTCCGCGGGCACCGTCGATCGAGGTCTCCTCGAGCAGCGGCGACGCGATCGCCTGCTGTGCGGCCTCGACAGCACGGTGCTCGCCGGACGCCTCGCCGATCCCCATGATCGCGTGGCCCATCCCCGCCATCACCGTGCGGACGTCCGCAAAGTCGCGGTTGATGAGCCCCGGGACGGTGATGATATCGGCGATGCCCTGGACCGCTTGGCGCAGCACGTCGTCGGCAATGCTCATGGCGTCGACGAAGCTGGTGTTGCGCTCGACGAACTTGAGCAGGCGGTCGTTGGGAATGGTGATCAGGGTGTCGACGTGCTCGCCGAGGGAGCGGATACCGGCCTCCGCCTGGTGCCGTCGCCTCGAGCCCTCGAAGCTGAACGGCTTGGTCACCACGGCGACGGTGAGCGCACCGGCATCCTGGGCCATCTGCGCGATGATTGGCGCCGCCCCGGTGCCGGTGCCTCCGCCCATGCCGCAGGCGATGAAGACCATGTCCGACCCCGACAGCAGGTCGAAGATCTTCTCGGTCGCCTCGAGTGCGGCGTTGCGACCGACCTCGGGGTTGGCGCCCGCACCGAGCCCCCGTGTCGCCTCGGCGCCGAGCTGCAGCCGAACCGGCGCCATGCAGCGGGCGAGCGCCTGCGCGTCGGTATTGGCCGCGATGAACTCGACCCCGCCCAGCCCAGCCTCGATCATCCGGTTGACCGAGTTGCAGCCGCCGCCGCCGACGCCGATCACCTTGATCCTGGCCGGCGCCAGCCCTTCGTCCAGTAGGATCCCCGGCCCCTCCTCCGGGTTGGGCGCCGACCGCGATCCCCCTGTTGTCATCTCGATGCCGTCCACCACGCCGTCGTCAAACTCGATCACGTTCCACCTCCCAGTTCGAAGAACTCTCCAAGGGCGGTGCGGATCCTGGTCAGCAGGCCGCCCTTTTCGTCATCCATAACCGGTGCTCGCAGCCTCCGCCTGTGCTGCGCATGAACTAGTCCGCACGCCACCGACCACTCCGGTCCGGCCACCGGATCGGTGAGGCCGGCGATCTCTCGCGGCGTGCCCACCCGAACGCGGTGACCAAAGATCTCCTCGGCCAGCTCCTCTAAGCCCTCCAGCCGAGCTCCTCCGCCGGTGACCACCACTCCGGCGCGGGGAGCGCGATCGAGACCCTCCGTGGCGAGCGCCTGGTGCACCCGGACCAGCAGATCGCGGCCGCGCTCGTACAGGATCTCGGCCGCGAATCGAGCGCTGTGGACCTGGTGGCCGGCGCCACCGAGTGCGGGAACCTCGATCGCCTCGCCCTCGAGCCCGCCCCGGGTCGGCACGGCCCCGACCTCGCGCTTGACCCGCTCCGCCGCTGCGGTCGTGGTCTTGAGCAGGGTCGCGAGGTCGCTGGTGAACAGTCGCCCGCCCACACCGAGGCACCCGGAGGCGACAACCACGCCCTCGGCATACAGGATCCACTCGCTGGACCCGTAGCCGATGTCGAGCAGCAAACAGCCGAGATCGCGTTCGTCGCGGCTCAGAGTCGCTTCCGCGGCCGCCAGAGGTTCGTAGACCAGACGGCTGACGGCCACCGAGGCGCGGTTGACGGCCTGCTCGACGGTCTCCGCGTGGGTCTTGTGGGTGTACAGAACGAATGCCGATGCGTCGAGCCGCGTCCCGGGCATGCCGACCGGATGGTCGACGCCGGTCTGACCGTCAATGGCGTAGCCGCATGGGATGATGTCGAGGACCCGGTAGTCTGCCGGAATGGCCATCTGTGCACACGCGTGCAGCGCCCGTCTCTCGTCCTCGCGCGTGACTGTGTGGTCACGTCCGGTGACTGGAACCGAAGCGGTCGACCGCAGTCCTTGAATCGAGGCGCCGCCGATGCCGACGACGGCGCGTTCGACCGGCACGTTGGCCATCGCCTCGGCCTCCTCGGCGGCCGAGCGGACCGCTTCGGAGACCTCGTCGAGGTCGGAGATGACGCCCTTGCGCGCGCCGTCATGACGGGCCTGGCCGAAGCCGAGCACGGTCAGGCGGTCGTCCTCCTCCGGCTGCGCCACGAGCACGGACACCGCCGAGGAGCCCACGTCGATACCGACCAGGGGGCGAAGATCAGCCATCGCCGCCCTCCGCGACCACCAGCCGGTTGGTCCAGCGAACATCTGCCCACGAGGGTGCGCGTCCGGAGGCCACGGCCGCGCACCAGAAGTGCTCGGCGGGGGTCGGGTCGGGTCCCACGTGAACCCGCACCTCAGGGGCCTCGCCTGCCGGACGTAGGGTCGCCTCGAGGTCGTCGGGCAACACGCGGCGGACCTCGGTGACGGTCGCACCGGTGGCCTGCTCCAGCCGCAGTGCGACCGCCAGCGCGAGCTCGAGGTCGGAGCCGGTGAAGCCTTCGAACCTCGGCTCGATCGGCGACGCCAGCGGGCCCGCCGGACGCCCGTCGGTGGTGACGCCATGCCACCCCCCGCCGACCCTGAACGAGCCCCGGACGGCGGCCGGGCGCGCGACCACCCGCAGCGTTCCGGGGAGCTCGAGCTGCACGTCGACGCCTGCGACCCCGGGCCAGGCCTCGACCATGCCGCGCACCCAACCGAGGTCGAGGAAGAGCTGCGGGCTGCCGACCAGGCCGCTCAGCGACTGCCGGACCGCCGTCGGCAGCTCCTTGCAAACTTCGAGGTCCACGGAACGGACTTCCCACAGGGGCATCGCCGCGGTCGTCGCCAGGGCCACGGCGAGAGCGATCGGCCAGCGCGGGATGCGCCGGCGCGACGCCCGTCGGCGCAGGCGGTCCGGGAACGGCGGCGGCAGGCCGGTCATGGGCGGCCTCCCAGCCACAGCGGCCCGAGCCGGAAAATGTCTCCGGCTCCGAGCGTAACGACGATGTCGCCGTCGCGGGTCAGCGTGTCGAGCAGGCCGACGGCAGACTCGATCGAGTCGACGCGGTGGACCCCGCCCGACGTGCGATGTTCGAGCGCGTGCGCCACCATGTCGGTGCTGACGCCCACAATCGGGCGCTCTCGGGCGGGGTAGATGGGGAGCAGAATTGCGAGGTCGGCAGCGGCGAGAGCGTCGGCAAAGCCGTCGGCGAAGTCGCGCGTACGGCTGTAGAGGTGAGGCTGGAACACCGCCACCAGGCGGCGTCCCGGAAAAGCCTGGCGAGCCGCGGCCAGGGTGACGCGCAGCTCGGTCGGGTGGTGGGCATAGTCGTCGACCACCGTCACGCCGTCGCGCTCGCCGACGCGCTCGAAGCGACGTGCGACTCCGGAGAACCCCGCGAGGCGATCCCGGATGGCGCCGAACGGGATCCCCAGCTCGAGACCGATCGCGATCGCAGCGAGGCTGTTGGCAACGTTGTGGCGACCCGGGGCCGGCAGCCACAGCTCGCCAAGATCCTTCCCGCGGGAAAACACCGTAAAGCGACTCCCGAGGGCCTCGGAGCGCACGGCCGCGGCGCGGATCTGGCTGTCGGGTCCTTCGCCGTAGGTGACGACCCTGCGATCGAGGCGAGCGACCACGCGGGCCACTCCGGGGTCGTCGCAGCAGGCGATCACGGCGCCGTGGAACGGAACTCTGGAGGCGAACTCGGTGAAGGCGGCGTCGAGCGACTCGGCCGAGCCGTAGCAGTCCAGGTGCTCGAGCTCGATGTTGGTCAGCACCGCCCACACCGGATACAGCGCGAGAAACGAGCGGTCGAACTCGTCGGCCTCGCAGACCAGGAGCGGGCCGGTGCCGAGCCGACCGTGGCCGCCGATACCGTGCACGCGTCCGCCGGCGACAACGGTGGGGTCGAAACCGCCCGCGTCGAGGACGGCCGCGACCAGTGCGGTGGTGGTGGTCTTGCCGTGGGTGCCGGCCACCGCGATGCTGTGGAAGCCGCGCATCACCTCGCCGAGGAGCTCCGCGCGGCGCACGACCGGAATTCCTGCGCGCCGTGCCGCCGCGACCTCGGCGTCGTCCGCGGCGATTGCGGAGGATACGATGAGGGCGTCGATTCCGGGAACGTGCGAGGGGTCGTGACCGAGCTGAATACGCGCACCGAGACGCTCCAGGCGGAGCGTGCGTTCGCTCGCTGCGAGGTCGCAGCCACTGACCTCGCGTCCTGCCGCGAGCAGGACCTCGGCCAGAGCGCACATGCCGACGCCACCGGCGCCGACGAAGTGGAGGCGGGCGACACCTGGCAGCATCACGGCCCGCCTCCGGTCGCGAGCAGTCGCCGTGCGATGCGCTGCGCAGCGTCGGGCAGGGCGGCTCTGCGGGAGGCTTCGCCCATGGCTGCGAGGCGGCTGGGATCGCCGAGCAGTCCGGCGAGTGTCTCGGCGACGGTGGGCGGCGTCGCCTCGGCTTCGGACATGACCACCGCCCCGCCGCTGCGCTCCAGGGACCGGGCATTGTGCTCCTGGTGGTTCCCCGCCGCTGCGGCAAACGGCACCAGGAGCGCGCCACGGCCGGCGGCCGCGAGCTCCGCGACCGTCAGTGCTCCGGCACGGGCGACGACCAGGTCGGCCTCGGCGAGGGCGTGCCATGGCTCGGACAGAAACGCGGAGACCTCAGCCTCGAGGTGGAGGTCCTGGTAGCTGGTGCGGACGACTTCGGTCCAGCGCACGCCGGCCTGATGGCGAACGACGACGACGACTCCGAGATCGCGCAGCCGTGCCAGCGCCTGTGGAACGGTGCGGTTGAGAAACAGCGAGCCCTGGCTGCCGCCCAGCACGACCAAACGGGGCGGTCGGTTGCCGTGCACCGCACCGGTGGTGAAGAACTCGCGCCGGACTGGGTTGCCGGTCCACTCGGCGGGCAGTGACGGGAAATGGGCGACCGCGTCGGCGAAGCCACAGCAGATCGAGTCGGCCCACGGCGCCAGAAAACGGTTGGTCCAACCCGGGACGGCGTTCTGCTCCTGGAGCACCCACGGGATGCCGAGCGCGCCGGCCGCAAGGACGCCAGCGGAGGAGGCGTAACCGCCAACGCCGAGCACGACCTTCGGCTGCAGCCGGAGCAGGGCCGTGATTGCGGTCGCCACCGCGGCGGGAAGCTGGGAGGCGGCACGAACGGCGGCGGCGGGGCCCCGAGCGTGGATGCCCTCGAGGTCGACCAGCGTGATCGGAATGCCACGCTTGCCGACCAGCTCGGCCTCGAGACCGCGCCGCGCGCCGAGCCAGTGGCAGGCCACGCCGAGGGTCTCCAACTCGGCCACGACTGCGAGGCCCGGAAAGATGTGGCCTCCGGTCCCGCCGCCCGCGATCAGTGCGCGCGCCGTCATCGCGCCACCCCCCGGGAGAGGTTGAGCAGCAGGCCGACCGCGGCCAGGGTGGCGAGGAGGTCGATCTTGCCGTAGCTGACCAGCGGCAGGGGGATTCCCTTCGGCGGGACCAGGCCGAGGCACACGATCATGTGGATCAGCGACTGTGCGGCAAAGGCGAAGGTGAGACCGAAGGCGAGCAGGCCACGTTCAGGCACCGGCTGGCGGGCGGTGATCGCCAGGCCGCGCCACGCGACCAGGGCCGGCAGCAGCACCAGGACCAGGATCCCGACCAACCCGAGCTCCTCGCCGGCGATGGAGAAAATGAAGTCGGTGTGCGGCTCGGGCAGGAAGAAGAGCTTCTGCAGCCCGGCGCCGTAGCCCCGTCCGAGCAGCCCGCCGGAGCCGAGTGCGACGAGGCTCTGGTAGGTCTGCCAGCCCGCCGCGGATCCGGCGGACGAGTCGATGAAGGCGCGCAGCCGCTCGAGCCGGTAGGGAGACGTGAGCACGGCCACGACCACCGCCGCCGCCGCCGCCACCGCCGGCAGAGCAAGCAGGCGCAGCGGCAGCCCAGCCACGAACGCCATCGCCCCGAGCACCAGCACGACCAGCACCGCCGACCCCAGATCGGGTTCGATGACGATCAGGCCGCAGGTGGCCGCGGTGACCACCACCAGAGGTGCGAGTCGGCGCAGCGACCAGCCGTCGGCGGCGGCGCGGGGAAGCTCGAGCGCTGCAACCAGTACCACGGCGAGACGGGCGAGCACCGAGGGCTGGATGGAGACGCCACCGACGGAAAGCCAACGGTGGGTGTTCGCCACCGTGGGCTGGAGGAAGACCAGCACCAGCAACAGCCAAGTCGCGCCGAGCCCGACCCAGACCAGGCGGCGGTTGTTGAGCAGCTCGAGGCGGAGGTGCATCGCGGCGACCAGGACGCCGAGGCCGATCACCGCCACCGCCGCCTGCCAGGTGACGAAGAAGGTCCCCGGCCGATGGTAGCGCTCGGTCGCCACCAGCCAGGACGCGGAGGCAAGAACCACCAGGCCGACCGCGGTCTGGGCGACGGCTCCGCCGAGGAGGAGACGGTCGAAGCGCTGCCTCATCGGCATGGCGCAGCCTCCTCGAGAGCCAGGCGGGTGAAGCGGTCGCCGCGCTCGGCGTAGCCGGAGAACTGGTCGAAGGACGCGCACGCGGGCGCGAGCAGGACGGTCTCGCCGGCGGTCGCCAGCTGCGCCGCCCGACGCACTGCCTCTTCGAGGGTGCCGCAGTCCTCGATCGGGGTTGCGTCCGGGAGCAGCTCACCGATGTGCGGTCCGTCCTCTCCGATCAAGTAGACGCGTGCCGCGGCCCGGGCCACCTCGGTGGCGAGCGCGGCGAAGTCCTGGCCCTTGCCCTGCCCACCGAGGATCAGGTGCACGCTGCGCGCCGGGTAGCCGGTGAGGCCGGCGAGAGTTGCTCCGACGTTGGTCGCCTTGGAGTCGTCGACCCATCGCACCCCGGCCGTCTCGGCGACGGTGCGGTGGCGATGGACGAGACCGGCGAAGCCGGCCAGGGTCCGTGCTATCGCGGCGTGGTCCGCTCCCAGGCGATGGGCGGCGAGGGCGGCAGCGAGAGCGTTGGCGAGGTTGTGCCGCCCGCTCATGGCAACGTCGCCGGCGTCGCAGATCGGGCGATCGTCGAGCACAAGGGTGGCACCGTCGAGCCACGCGCGGGCGGGTCGCTCGAGGGAGAATTCAAGGCGCTCGCTGCCCAGCGGCATCGCCGCGACCAGCGGGTCGTCGGCGTTGACCACCGCGGCGTCGTCCGGACGTTGAAATGCGAACAGCTGCTGCTTTGCCGCGAGGTAAGCGGAGAGCGTCGGGTGGCGCTCGAGGTGGTCCTGGCTGAGGTTGAGGAAGACTCCGGTCAGCGGACGCAGTGAGGTGAGGAGCTCGGCCTGGAAGCTCGAGACCTCGAGCACCCAGGCATCCCAGCCGCCGGCGAGGACGAGATCGCTGGCTGCGGTGCCCAGGTTTCCGCCCGCGACGCAGGCGGTCCCGGCGGTACTGAGCATCGCAGAGACCAGCGAGGTGACGGTGCTCTTGCCGTTCGACCCGGTGACCGCGACCAGGGGCGTCTCGGGCCGGTGCAGCCAGGCGAACTCGAGCTCGGGGACGAGCCCGATGCGACGCCTGCGAACCTCGTCGAGCAGCGGTGCGTCGGCGGGCACCCCGGGACTGACGATGACCAGCCCGACACCGTCGAGCACCTCCGGGGGATGGCCGCCGTCCCACAGCCGGGTTCCCGACGGCAGTGCCTGGACCGCCTCGCCGAGTTCGGCGGCCCTGCGCCGGTCGGTGACCCACACCTCAGCGCCGTCCTGAGCCGCCAGGCGGGCGGCAGCCAGCCCGGAGCGGCCGAGGCCGACGATGAGAACGCGGGAGGCAAGCTCGAAGCCCATCCTCACCTCAGCTTCAGGGTCGCCAGGCCGGCCAGGGCGAAGACCACCGCAATGATCCAGAACCGGGTCACAACCTGGGTCTCGTTCCAGCCGAGCAGCTCGAAGTGATGATGGAGGGGGGCCATGCGGAAGACGCGCTTGCCACGCAGCCGGTACGACGCGACCTGAATCATGACGCTCAGGCCCTCGAGCACGAACAACCCCCCGACGATGACCAGCAGCAGCTCCTGCTTGGCCACTACGGCGACGATGCCAAGGCCGCCGCCGAGGCCGAGGGAGCCGACGTCGCCCATGAAGACCTGAGCCGGGTGGCAGTTGAACCACAGGAAGCCGAGCGCGGCGCCGACCAGGGCGCCGGTGAAGACCGTGACCTCGCCAGAGCCGGAGACGTAAAACAATCGCAGGTACTCGGCGATGCGGATGTGGCCGGCGATGTAGACGAAAACCGTATAGGTGGACGCCGTCACTGCGACCGCGCCGATTGCGAGCCCGTCGAGCCCGTCGGTGAGGTTGACCGTGTTCGAGGCGCCGAGCAGCACCAGCATCACGAACGGCAGGTAGGCGAGACCGAGCGGGATCAGCACGTCCTTGAAGAACGGTAGAGCCAGGGCGCCGGAGTGGAGCGCCGGGGCGGCGATGCGGCGCACCGCGAGCCCGGCGGCGAGGCCGACCAGCGCCTGCAGGATCAGCTTCTGCCAGGTTGTCAGGCCGAGGTTGCGGCGCCGGCGGACCTTGATCCAGTCGTCGACGAAGCCGACCGCGCCGAACGCCAGCGTGGTCAGCAGCACGGTCCAGACGTAGGGATTGCTGAGATCGGCCCAGAGAAGCGTCGACAAAGTGAGGGCGCCGACGATGAGGGTGCCACCCATGGTCGGGGTGCCGGCCTTGACCTGGTGGTGCTGCGGCCCCTCCTCGCGGATCGACTGACGAATCTGGAGCCGTGCCAGGCGGTCGACCACCCAGGGTCCCGCCACGAGACTGACGAAGAACGCGGTCGCGATCGCGAGCCCCGTCCGGAACGTGATGTAGCGAAAAACGTTGAAACCGAACCAGTGGGATGACAGCGGGTAGAGCAGCCAGTACAGCATCAGCTGGCGCTCCCTGCCGTCAGTGCCGCCACTGTGCGATCCAGGCCGACCCCGCGAGATCCCTTGACCAGCACCACGTCGCCCGGCTCGAGGGCGCTCGCGAGAAGGACGGCGGCATCCTCCGCGCTCGCCGCCTGACGTGCCTCGCCGAGCCCGGCTGCGCGAGCGGCGTCGACCATCTCGCGGGCGGGAAGGCTGCCGACAGCGATCAGCAGATCGCAGGCGCCGGCGGCGAGTCGGCCGGCCTCGCGATGCGCGGCCATCGTGGCCTCGCCGAGCTCGTACATCTCGCCCAGGACGGCCACCCGCCGGCCCGCGGTCTCGGCGAGCAGCGACAGCAGCCGCTCCACCGCTACCGGGGAGGCGTTGTAGCTGTCGTCGATCACGGTGATGCCGTCCTCGAGGCGCACCAGCTCGCCCCGGTGAGCGGCCGGGCGCAGCGCTGCGGCGGCCTCCGGGACCGCGCCGAGCGGGAGCCCGAGGCAGGTGGCACAGCACGCCGCGCCGAGCAGGTTGTCGGCCTGGTGGCGGCCGACCAGGTCCCAGCTCACCTCCGCCTCGCCGGCCTCGCCGCGCAGGATGACGGTCGCGCCGAGCAGGCCGCGGGAGGCAAAGCGCTCGATCCACAGCGCGCTGGCGCCGGGGCGCCCGTAACGCACCACGCGGCCCGGGAAGAGGCCCGAGAGGGCGTCGACCCTCCGGTCGGCCGCGTTGAGCACCAGCACGCCGTCGCGGTCGAGGTGCGGGATGAGCTCGGCCTTGGCCTCAGCGACGGCCTCGAGGTCGGGGAGGAACTCGAGGTGGACGGGCGCGACCACGGTGTACAGGAGGGCGTCCGGCCGCGCGATCGCGCCGAGCCGGTCGAGCTCTCCGGCGTGGTTCATGCCGAGCTCTGCAACCATCCACTCGATCCCGTCGGGCTGACTGAGCAGCTCTGCCGGGAGCCCGGCCTGCGAGTTGCGGCTGCCGCGGGTGGAGCCGACCCGGAAACGGCTTGCGAGCAGTCCGGCGAGGAACTCCTTGCTGGTGGTCTTGCCGATCGAGCCGGTGATGCCGACCAGGCGGTAGTCGGCGCGTCGCCGCTCGCTGGTCGCCAACCTCTGCAATGCGGCCGTGGTGTCAGGCACCACCAGCTGCGCCAGGTGATGGGCCAGAGGGCGGCTGACCAGGGCCGCGACGGCACCGTGGGCCGCGGCGTCCGCGACGTGCTCGTGGCCGTCCGTGCGCGTCCCGGGGAGAGCGACAAAAAGATCGCCCGCCCGCGTCGACCGCGAGTCGATCGACACGCCGAGGACCTCGGGGTTCTCGGCGGGCGCCGTGAGGCCGAGCCAGCCGGCGAGCTCGTCGAGGGTGCGGCGCATCAGGATGCCCTCCCCCCGACAAGCTCGCGCACCACCGCGGCGTCGGAGAATGGGATTCGACGCTGTCCGATCACCTGGACCGACTCGTGACCCTTGCCGGCGATCACCACCAACGCATCGGCGCCGGCGAGCTCGAGGGCGCGTGCTATCGCGACTCGACGGTCGATCAGGATCTCGGGCTCGGTCCCTGCCTCTCGGACTCCGGCTGCGACCGCCGCAGCGATGGTCGCGGGGTCCTCGGAGCGCGGGTTGTCGGAGGTCACGAGGGCAACGTCGGCGAGCTCGCCGACAGCGCGGCCCATGGGACCCCGCTTGCCGCGGTCCTTGTCGCCGCCGGCCCCGAAGACGACGACCAGGCGCCGGTCGCTGACCGCGCGCAACGAGGCGAGCACCGCGCGTAGGCCCTCCGGGGTATGGGCGAAGTCGACGAACACGGGGAACGGGAGATCGACCGCGACCGGCTCGAGCCGGCCGGGCAGCGGGCGGGCCGCCTCGAGGCCGGCGACCGTCGCCTCGGCGGTGACGCCTGCGGCCCAGGCCGCGGCGGCCGCTGCGAGTGCATTGCGCAGGTTGTGCAGGCCGACCAGGGGCAGGGCGACCGGGTGTGGGCCGTCGGGGCGCACCAGAACGAACCGGGATCCGTCGAGGCCCGCCGCAGTCTCGTTGGCGTGGACGTCGCCGGTGTCCACTCCCCAGGTGACGTCGCCCGGCTGGGAGTCGGCTGCAAGGCGGGCGCCCCAAGTCTCGTCGACGGGCAGCACGCGACGCCCGAAGGGGGCGAGGTGGTGCGTGAAGAGACGTCGCTTGGCCTCGAAGTAGCGCTCCATGTCGCCGTGGAAGTCGAGGTGGTCCCGGGTGAGGTTGGTCCACACGCCGACCTCGAACTCGAGCCCCGCGAGGCGGTCCTGGTCGAGCGCATGGGAGGATGCCTCCATGACCGCGGCCTGGCCGCCCTCGGCCGCCAGCCGTGCGAGCAGAGGCGCCAGCTGGGTGGCCTCCGGCGTCGTCCGCTCGGCCTCGACGGTGGTAGTCGGCAGACGGTAGCCGAGGGTGCCGAAGGTCCCGGCGACTATGCCGGCCGCTTCGAGGATCCGGCTGACCAAGTCAACGGTGGTGCTCTTGCCGTTGGTCCCGGTGACGGCGATCAGGCGCAAGGCACGCTGCGGGTCGCCTGCCACGGCCCACGCCGCGAGCGCGGTGTGGCGTCGCGACAGGACGCTCTCCATCCAGGGCGCCGAGACACCCTCGGGGCGCGACCGATCCGAGAGCACGGCCGCGGCGCCGCGTTCCAGGGCCTCGCCCAGGAACTCGATGCCGTGGTGCCGTTGGCCCGGCAAGGCCGCGAACAGGGAGCCCGGACGGACGTCTCGCGAGTCGAGGACGACGACATCGACGTCGACGCCCGGGTCGCCCGTGAGCCGGCAGCCTTCGAGGCGGCGGATGAGCACGCCGAGCTTCATGCTCCCGCCCTTCGGACGGCGGGGACGTCTGCCGCAGCCACGTCGACGGCTTCGGGTGGTGGCGTCGCGGGAAGGTCGAGGATGCAGGCGGCCTGAGTCGCGATCCTGGCAAAGGCGGGCGCCGCCACGGTCGAGGCCCAGAAGTCGTCGCTGGGCTGGACCACCGAGACGACGATCACGATCTTGGGTTCCGGCAGGGGGAGGAAGCCCGCGAACCACGACACGTGGTGCTTCTCGTCGAAACCCCCGGCGACCGCTCGCTGGGCGGTCCCGGTCTTGCCGCCGACGCGATAGCCGGCGACAGCCGCAAGGGTTCCTGTGCCGTCGGCTACGACCGCTTCGAGCATCGCCTGGATCCGCTCTGCGAGGCGGCGGTCCATCACTCGGCGCTGCATGATCGGACGGTCGGCGACGGTCTCCTTGTCCGATCCGGCCCGGTTCACGAGGGCGGGTGCAGGCAGCCAGCCCCCGTTGGCGACGGCGGCGTAGGCGAGTGCGAGCTGGAGCGGTGAGACGGTCATCTCCTGGCCGAGGGCGAGCCCCGCCCGGCTCATCCCCGACCACTGAGAGACCGGCGCGAGCGCTCCGTGCGCCTCTCCCGGGTAGCCGACGCCGGTCGGCTGGCCGAAGCCAAAACCGTCGAGGGTTCGCCAGATGAGGTCGGGGGGGAGCCGCTGGGCGACCTCGATGATGCCGGCGTTGGCAGACTTGGAGACGATCTCGTCGAGGGTGTAGCGGCCCGGTTGCGCGTGGTCGCGGATCCAGTGGCCGGCGACCTCGATGCCGCGGTGAGTGCAGTCGAAGCGCTCCCCCGGACGGATCGTGCGGGAGGACAGTGCGGCCGCCGCGATCAACGGTTTGATCGTCGATCCTGGCTCGAAAGCGTCCTGTACCGCTGGAAGTCGCCAGCGCTTCGGCGAGACGTTGCCAGGGGCGGCCGGGTCGAAGGACGGTACCGTGGCGAGGGCCAGGATCCGTCCGGACCGGGCGTCGAGCACGACCGCCGATGCGCCTTCGGCCGCGTGGCGGTCAACGTCGGCCTGGAGCTCGCGCTCGACCGCCCACTGGAGCCGGGCGAGGATGGTGAGCTCGATGTCATACCCTGCCCGCCCGCTGGTGAGGTGCTCGAGCTGAAGCTGGCGTTGTACGGCATCCTGGACCGCGAGGTAGCGGTCGGGCTCGCCGGCGAGCACGGCGTCGTAGTAGTGCTCGAGGCCGGAGCGTCCTACCGTGGTCAGCTCCTCGCGCCCGACGAAGCCGATCAGGGGGGCGGCGAGGGTGCCGAGCGGGTAGATCCGTTCGGCGTCGGGCACCAACACGACCGCGGACGGCGCGAGGGAGCGCACCGCGGCCGCCGTGTCACGGTCGACCTTTTGCGCCACCCAGACTGCGCGGGCGCCGCCGGCGAGTCGACGTTCGAGCTCGTCGGCAGGGCACCCTACCAGCGGACCGGCCGCCTGCGCGAAGAGCTTCGGGTACGGCAGCAGCTTGGTGTCCACCTGGATTGCGAGTCGCGCCACCGACGTCGCCAGGACGTAGCCGTCCGCGGACCGGATCTCGCCCCGTCGGCTGGGGGTGATCAGGATACGCTCGCGCTGGCGCTTCGCGCGCGCGAGCCAGGACTCGTGGTCGACCAGCATGACCTGGGCGGCCCGCAGGAGCACTATCGCTGCGCCGAGCGCAAGGGCCGCCGCGACCAGACGCAGGCGACGCCGATTCACGACGGGCCCTTTTCGGCCGGAACCGGTGGTGGCGGCGGCACCAGGCCGATGGCGGTGGCACGCTCGGCGAGACGGGAAGGGTCACGCTCGAGCTCGAGATCGATCTCGAGGCGTCGTTCGCGCCGCTCGAGGTTCTCGACCTCGGCGCGCAGGCCGACCAGGTCGTAGTGCAGGCTGGTGCTCCGGAGGCGCGGCCACCCGACCAGGAACAGGGCGGCGGCGAGGAGTGCGGCGAGCAGCAGCAGGAAGGCGAGCGCGGGCAGCCAGCGGCGGTCGCGCTGGAGGACCAGGAACCGGTTCGAGGGGCGGACCAGGAGGAGATCCATCAGCCGGCCTCCTCGTGGAGCCTGGCGGCTACCCGAAGGCGGGCGGATCTCGCGCGGGGGTTGGACTCGACCTCGTCCGGTTCGGGCCTGATCGCCTTCGGGGTCAAGACGCGGACCGTCGCGCGGGCACCGCACACGCAGCGCGGGAGGTCGGGCGGGCAGGTGCACCTGCCCTCCAGTCGCCGCAGGGTGTGCTTGGTGATGCGGTCCTCGAGGGAGTGGAAGCTAATCACGGCGAGGCGTCCGCCGGGACGCAGCGAGCGCACGGCGGGCTCGAGGAAGCGCTCGAGCTGGCCGAGCTCGTCGTTGACCGCGATGCGCAGGGCCTGGAAGGTGCGGGTTGCGGGGTGGATGCGGCCGGTCCGACGGCCGACGACGTCGGCCACCAGGCCGGAGAGCTCTCCGGTCGAGGTGATCGGGGCCCGCAGGCGGCGCGCAACGATCGCGCGCACGATCGCGCGCGCGCGTCGCTCCTCACCCCAGTCCCACAGGATCCGCATCAGCGCTCCCGGCTCGGCGTGGTTGACCAGGTCGGCCGCGCTGGGGCCGTCGCTGCCCATCCGCATGTCGAGGGGGCCGTCCTGCTGAAAGGAGAAGCCGCGTTCGGGGCGGTCGAGCTGGAGCGATGAGCACCCCAGATCGGCCAGCACCGCCACCGGCGCCGGTGCCTCGAGCTCCGCGAGAACGGCCGGCAGGCGGTCGAAGGTCGCCGCAACGAGCCGGACTCGACCGGAGAACGCCTCGAGCGCCTCGGCGGCGAGCGCCAGCGCCTCGGGGTCACGATCGAGGCCGAGCAGCGTGAAGCCGGGTTGGGCGGAGAGCAGCGCGGCGGCGTGCCCACCGAGCCCGAGGGTGGCATCGACCAGTAGGCCCGGACCCGCCGGGCCCAACCAGGCGACGATCTCCTCGAGGAGCACCGGTGTGTGGCTGACGGGCACCGGCTTCCTCCATCACAGCTCCAGCTGTGCGAGCTCTTCCAGCTCCTCATCGCTGAGCGACGCCTCTTTGAGGAAGGTCGCGGCGCGGGTCCGGTTGGTGATGGCCAGGTGGTTGATTCGGCCCGACACCACCACCTCGCCCTCGACCTCGACCATCTCGCGCAGCAGGGACGGAATCATCAGCCGCCCATGGTCGTCGAGCTCGATGAGCTGGCCGTAGTTGACCCGCTCGACCAGCTTCAGAACGGCCGGCTTCATGCCGGGCTTCGACAGCAGCCGCTCCTCGACGGTCTCCCATACCGGCAGCGGGTAGACGCGGAGTTCGTGAGGGAAGAACGAGCACACGTAGACCTCCCGGCCGAACGTCTCCTCGAGCTGCTCGCGGAGCCGGGCGGGCAGCTTGACGCGACCCTTCGCGTCGATGGTGGCCGGGAATCCCCCACGGAACCGCTCCACGAAACCTCCTCCACCAGTGCGAAACGTGGGATCGGAAGGTGTTGATCCCACTTCTGACCCCATTTGACCACTTCTGACCACACAATCATGCGTCGCTTCCACGGCGCTGTCAAGCCTTCAAGGGGCTCTTCGAGACCGCCCGACAGCCGGCCGCTTGTGCGGGTCGAAGACGCTTCGCGGGGTAGAATGATCGGCGATGACGAACGGGTTGATCCGGCGCGTTGGCGTGGCGCTGAAGGCCTCGAGCCCCGAGGCGGTGGAGCTCGGGCGCCAGCTTATCGCCGAGCTCGGCCACCTCGGTATCGAGTCGGTGATCGACCGCGAGTCGGCCGAGGCGCTCGGGATCCGCGATGGTGTCGAGAGGGTCGACCTCGCGGCCTCGGTCGACCTGGTGATTGCGCTCGGTGGCGACGGTACCCTGCTCAGCGTGTGTCGCGGTGTTCTCGGCGGGACTCCCATCCTCGGCATCAACATGGGCACCCTCGGCTTCCTCACCGAGCACCCGGCGGAGAGCTTGTTCCCGGTGCTGCGGACGGTCCTCGACGGGCACGCCTCATTCGAGCGCCGCGAACGGCTCGAGGTGACCGTGGTGACGCCGGGACGCGACCCGGTGCGCCGCTTCGTGCTCAACGATGCGGTCATCAACAAGTCTGCCCTGGCGCGGATGGTCGTTCTCAGCGTGCACGTCAACGAGGAGTTCGTGAGCCGCTTCCGCGCGGACGGGCTGATCGTGGCCACACCGACCGGCTCGACCGCGTACAACCTCTCAGCGGGAGGGCCGATCCTGTACCCCACCCTTGAGGTCGTGGTGGTGACGCCGATCTGCCCCCACGCACTGACCAACCGGCCGCTCGCCGTGCCGCTCGACTCGCTGGTCGAGGTTCGTGTCGAGAGCCAGTCCGAGGAGGTCTGGCTGACCCTCGACGGCCAGGAAGGCTTCCCGATCACCCCGCACGATCTGGTGCGGATCCGGCGCTGCAGCGAGCCGGTGCGGCTCGTCACCGAGCGGCGCCGCTCGTTCTTCCATGTGCTGCACCGCAAGCTCAAATGGGGAGACCGCGGGGTGTGAGGTACCGCCACCTCAGGCGAACGGTCCTCGCGGCCTCCGCGGCCGTCGCCTGCCTCGTGGTTGTGGCCGCTCTCGCGTTCCGTCTCGCGCAGAGCGATGCGGTGACCACACGTGTTGCCCGGTGGGTCGAGGGCGCCGTCGGGGCGGCGGTCGGCGGCCGCGTCGAGATCGGCGAGCTCGGTTGGCAGCTTGTGCCACCGCGGCTGGTCGTCCGCGACGTCACGGTCGAGGCACCGGGCGTGGTGGCGAGCCTCGAGCGGGCCTCGGTCGCGCTCTCCGCCTTCCAGCTCGTGCGACGCACGCTGGTGATCGACAGCCTCGGGGTCGACGGTCTCCACCTCGACCTGACCCGTCCGGTGCCCGCGCAGACCCCGTCCGAAGGCGGCGGTTGGCTGCGGTTCCGGGTCCGCCAGGCCGATCTGATCCGGGTCACGGTGGAGGGTGTCGAGCTGCCCGGAAACCTCGGCCTGAGTGTGTGGGACCTCGACGCCTCCTGGACCACCCAGAGGGGACCGCCGCGCGGTTTCGTCCGTGCCTCCCGGGTCGAGGTCCGTGTCCCCGGGCTCGAGCCGGTGACTGTCGCGGTGGAAGCGCGCGCCGTCGCCGACGGAGGCCTCCGGCTGCCGCGGTGGCGGATCCGCGGTGACGGCCTCGACCTCCAGGGGAACGGCCGCCTGAGCTCCACCGGCGGCTCTCAGCTCCTGGGCGGGGGGGTTCTCGATCTCGCCGAGGTCGACCGCGTCGTCCACGCAGGTGGGGTCCTGAAGGGCATGAGCACGGTCGACCTGAACCTCACCGTCGCGGACGGCGTCCGCCTCGGGGTGCGCGTCCGAAGCCCCTCGTTGAGTGCCGCGGGGTTTCGCCTGAACGATGTCACCGGCCGCCTCAACCTCGCCGACCACCGCCTGCTCGGTAGTCTCGACGCCGCGACATTCTGTGGTGGTCGCGTCAGCGGTAGCTACGTCCTCGAACGCATTGGTCCCCCCTACCCGCACCGGGTCGAGGTCACCGGCGAGGGGCTCGTGCTGGCCCGCCTGCTCGAGGCGATCGGCGTGCCGAGCGCAGGCCTGTCGGCGTCTGTCGATGCGCACACCAGCCTGGAGTGGAACGGGCGCGGCTTGCCGCATGGGCGGGGACGGGGAACGGCGCGGCTGACGCGCACATCGGGCATCTTGCCGGTGGGTGGCACGCTTGACGTCGAGCTCGCCGGCGACACTGTGCTGCGTTTTTCGGGCCAGCAGCTCGCGGTCGGCGATTCGATCGTGTCCTGGCAGGGGCCGTTGCGGCTCAGCGGTTGGGAGCCCGCGTGGTCGATCCGGGCCGAGCCCGGGGTGCTCGGGGAGGTCATCCCGTTGGTCAACCGGTGGGTCGGCTCCGAGGTCCTGCCCGAGAGCATTCGGGGCAGCGGTGTGCTCCAGGTGACACTGACGGGGCCGTGGCACCGGTTGGCGGTCAACGTGCGCCTCGACGCCCATCCTGTGGCGTATCCACCCATGGTCCTCGATCGCCTCGTCTGCGAAGCCACCATCAGCGGCCAGACGGTGCGCTTCGGTCCGACCCGGTTCGGCATCGGGACCGGGAACGGTGAGGTGGAGGGCCGTATCACCTGGGCGGAGGCAGCCGGCGACGACCAGCTGGAGCTCCTGATCCGCGGCGACGAGGTGCCCCTCAACACGGTTGCCGGCTGGATCGACCAGGGCGGCGTGGTCGATGGGACGGCGTCGTTCACCGGACAGCTGAGCGGTCCGATCGCGTCGCCGAAGGGCTCCTGGGCGCTCGCTCTGTCGGGTGTCGCTCTCGCCGGTCACTCCCTCGGCAGCGCCTCATCCGCCGTCGATCTCGCCGGGGGCGTCTTCTCCGCGCGAGCTCTCGCGTTCGACGAGGGGCTCGAAGGTTCGGTGAGCTGGGCCGTGAACGAGGGCACGGTGAGCGGACTACTGAGCTGGCCCGGCATGGCCCTCGCCGATCTCGGCGCTGCGGCGACTCGTCTGGTCGGTGAGCACGCCGATGCGCGGCTCGAGTTCACGCTGTCCCAGAATGGGCCGGCAACCGGCTCGCTCGAGCTCGCCACCGATGACGGCGTCAAGCTCGAGGTGACCGCAGACCCGGCCGGGGTCGATGGACGGCTCTCCCTCGCCGACACGGCCGCAGCCTCGGTGCGGCTTGACCGACGCGGGGACGGCGGCCTCGAGGGCGACGGCGAGGTCGTGGTGCCCGAGGTTGCGCGTCTGCTGGCCCGGCTCGAACCCGATGCCGGCGTGCCGTTGACGGGCACGGCCAGGGTCTCGGGTCACGTGACCTGGCCGCCGGACAGTGGCCCGGAGATTGCGGGGCGTCTCGAGACGCTCGATCTCGAGCTCGAGGATCGCCCCGTCCACCTCATTGAGCCGGCGGCGTTCACGGTGACCTCGGAGGGCCTCTCGGTCGCCGGTGTGCGCCTCGCGCTGCTCGATGACCAGGTTTTCGCGCGCGGATCGGTGACCGCCGACGGCCGTCTTTCGGGCAACCTCTCGGGCACGATCGACTTGCTGCTGCTGCGCTTCCTGCTGCCGGAGTGGGAGGGTGCGGGGCGAGCGACCGGGGTTGTCGAGCTTCTCGGTACCGCCGACCGGCCGCAGTTGGAGGGCATTGCCGAGGTCTCGCAGGTCTCGTTCAGGATTCCGGGCGGCCGCGAGGTGGTGTCGGGGGTCGACGGGACGGTGCTCTTCTCCAAAGACGAGATCGGGTTCGAGGGGATGACGTTCCGCTTCATGCGCGGGACAGGTTCGGGCGGCGGCCGGATCGGCTTCGCCGGGTCGGTGCCGGATCTGATGCTGGCGGGCAGGATCGCCAACCTCGAGTACAGCCTCTTCCCCGGCCTCGATCCGCGCCTGACGGGCAGCTTCCGACTCGAGGGACCGGTCGACAGTCTCGAGCTGAGCGGCGACCTCGAGGTCCGTCAGGCCCTGCTGCGGCGCAAGGACGACCTCGCGACGATCATCGCGGACTGGTTTTTGGCAGGCTCGCCGCCGACCGAGGAGGGCGGGTTGAAGCTCGACCTGCGGATCGAGGCCGACCGGACTCTCGAGGCCCGTACCGGCTTCATCCGGGTCGTCGGCTCCGCGTCCGTCACCGTGACTGGGACGTCGAACCACCCCGAGGTGACCGGCACCGTCGAGTTCCTCGAGGGCGGCGACTTCACGTTCCAGGGAGTCCGGTACGAGCTCGATCGTGCGGTCGTGACCTTCACCGACCCGACACGGCTCAACCCCTTCCTCGACATCGTCGCCCGGGCGTGGATCGACACCTACCAGGTCGAGGTCCGCCTGACGGGAACGGTCGACCGGTTGGTCCCGGTGGTGACGTCCGACCCGCCGCTGCCGGAAAGCGAGTTGATGACCATGCTCGCCTTCGGCCGCTCCGGGGCCGGCCTCGCCGGGACCAACCTCGGTATGGGGGTGGCGTCGTCGCTGCTGGCAAGGGAGCTCAACAGCGAGCTGGAGAGACGCACCCGGGAGCTTCTGCCGATCGACCAGGTCAGGGTCGATCCCTTCGCCGAGGTTTCGACCGGAAACCCGACCGCGCGGGTCACTGTGGTCAAGCAGCTGAGCCCGAACTGGTCGCTCATGCTGCAGTCGAACCTGTCCGCCAATCGCGAGGAGGTCGTCGTCCTGCGCTGGTTCCTCGGACAGGGCGTGTTTCTCGAAGCCACCCGCGACGTCGACGGCAGCGTCGGCGTCGACCTCAAGCTCCGGCGAAGGTACTGATGGTGGTGGCGCCGAGCCGTCCCTCGCAGCGTCATCCCGTCCGCCAGCTCGCCGGGCTCGGTCTGGCGCTGGCGGTGCTGGCGATCGCGCTCCCGGCTGCGGCCAGCGAGCCGCAGCCGGTGCGCCGGGTCGTGGTGGTCACCGATGGCGACCTGCGCCCGGCCGCGGTCCGTGACCTGCTCGGCCTCAACGAAGGTGCTCCGCTCGATCGGCGTCGGCTGCGGGAGGGGATTCGCGCGCTCTACGCCGGGGGCGGGGTCGACCGACTGAAGGTGGTTGCGGAGGTGCAGGACGACGGGCTCACGGTCACCGTCACCATGAGCGCGACCCCTCGCCTCGCGGATCTCGACGTGAACGGAGTGTCGCTGCTGCTCGGCGCCAAGCTACGGGAGTGGACCGGGCTGCGCCGGGGCAGCTTCATCACGGCGGGCGACGTCGAGTCGGCGGTGGCGAGGGTGCTTCGGCGCCTCGACCAGATGGGCTGGGTGCAGGCCCGCGTCGACCCGACCCTCGACTACCGGCGCGAGGACAACACCGTCGCGGTCGAGCTTGACGTCGATCTTGGCCAACCGCTCACCCTCACCGGGGTGACGGTGGTCGGGGTCGAGCTCCCCGAGGCGCAGCGCGAGGAGGTTGCCGCGCACTGGGCGCAGGAGCGCTACACCGGTGAGCTCGGCGACGAGATTGTCCGTGCGGTCGAAGCCCGGGTCCGCAAGCTGGGGTGGTGGGAGGCCGAGTCGATCGGAACCGAGCTCTCGTCGGACGCAGGTCCGGTGTCGCTCAAAGTCGATGTCGACCCGGGGAGCCGATACGTTTTCAAGATTGAGGGCACCGAGGACGAAGCGGTGGTCCGCGGCGCGCTGCCCGACCCCGACCAGGTCGAGGTCCACCCGGCGCAGACTGACGTGCTCGCAGAGCAGATTCGGGAGGCCCTGCAGGCTGAGGGGCGCCTTCTCGCCCAGGTTGCGGTCGAGCTGGACGCGGCCACCGAACCCCGCGTCGTCCGCGTGCGTTCGACTCCCGGGCCGGTCGTCCGGATCGGCGAGGTTCGGTTCGACGGGGCGACGTCGATCGCTTCCTCGCGCCTCGCAGCAGCGGTGGCGGTGCACCCCGGCCCGACCTCGGGATGGCGGGGGCAGGGTGTCACCGCGGCGACTCTGGAGACCGATCGACTCGCCCTGGTCGACATCTATCGGCGTGAGGGCTTCGCCGCAGCCCAGGTCGAGGGCCCCTCGATTGAGCCCGGCACCGACCCGGCAACTGTGGTCGTCCGGTTCACGGTCGACGAGGGTCGGCGGTGGCGGCTGGCGGACGTCCGCCTCGAGGGCGCTCCCCTCGATCTCGCCGGCAGTCTCGATCTGGCGTCGCTCGGTCTCGACACCGCCGGGCCGTGGGATCCGCGCCGGGTCGACGAGGCAACACGGCTGCTCGGCGTCGAGCTCGCCAACCGGGGTTACCCCGACGCGCGGGTGACGGCCGAGGTCGACACGACCTCACCTGGGGAGGCAGGCGTCGTCCTCCACGTGGAGCCGGGACTGTTCGTGCGCCTCGGTGAGGTCCTGGTGTCAGGTCTAACTGCGACCCGCGAGGGGGTCGTGCAGCGCATCCTGCAGCGGTCGGGGGTCGTGGCTGGCGCGCCCTACTCACTCGCCGCCGTGCTCGACGCCAGGCGACGCCTCTACGCACTCGGTCTGTTCCGACGGGTCGAGGTGGTCCCGATCCCGGGCCAGGAGCGGCTCGCGGTGCGCGGGATGGTCGTGCGCTGCGAGGAAGGGCAGCAGCGTAGCTACCTCTTCGGTGTCGGTTGGGACACGACCAGCGGCCCGCGCGTCACCCTCGGCTGGACCCACCTGAACCTGTTCGGTGGTGCCCACGCGTTCAACGTGGAAACGCGGCTGTCGGGGGACGAGAAGCGCTTCCAACTCGGTCTGCGAGAGCAGTACCTGCCGTGGGTCGACGAGCCCGGCTACGCCTCGATCTATCGGACCGAGGAGCGCTTCCCGTCGTACTCGCAGCTGCGTCGCGGGCTGTGGTTCGAGGTCGGCGACCGGCGCCGACGGCCGTTGCGCCCGTGGCTGCGCTACGAGTACCAGATCGTGAACCCCACGGCGCCGAGGGACATTCTCTCCGACCTCGAGCGCGAGCAGCAGCAGATCCAGGTCGCGTCGCTCACGCCGACCCTGGAGTACGACCGGCGGGACGATCAGCTGTCTCCGCACCGGGGCTCGTTGGCGACCTTTTCGGTCCAGTGGGCCTTCCCCGCCTTCCAGGCCGATGCCCGCTTCCTCAAGACGCAGTTCGGCCTCAGCGTCTACCTACCGCTCTCGGGAGGGACAGCGTCGGCCGGCCTGCGGCTCGGTGCGATCCGTCCGATCGCCGGCGCCGGCAACCGCCCCGAAAACCTCGAGATCCCGATCGGCGTGCGCTTCTTTGCCGGTGGTCCGACGACCCACCGCGCGTTCAAGCGCGATCTTCTCGGCGTGCGCGGCCAAACCCTCAACGACGGCGGCGACCCGATCGGCGGCAACGCGCTGGCACTGCTCAACCTCGAGTACCAGCACCCGATCCGCGGCGGTTTCCTCGGCGTCGTGTTCGTCGACGCCGGCAACGTGTGGGAGAAGCCCGCCGCGGTGCGGATCTCCGAGGTGCGCTGGGGAGCCGGTCTGGGGGTGCGGCTCGCGACGCCGGCGGGCCCGGTTCGGCTCGAGTATGGCTGGAAGCTGGACCGCAAGCCCGGCGAGTCGGCGGGCGAGCTCTTCCTCGCCTTCGGCATTCCTTTCTGAGGCGCTGCGCGCGTCACAAAGGAAAAGGGAAGGAATGGGGGAGCGGGGCACGGCGGTTGGGAGCGGTGGAGGACGACGAAGATGTGCCGTGCGCTGATGCTTGCTGCAACGTTGCTGCTCGCCAACATGGCAATGGCCGAGGAGGGTCAGATGCTCACACCCGGAGACCAGTTCCCGAGCTTCGAGCTCACGGCGCAGGATGGGACCACGGTTTCCAGCGCCGAGCTCGCCGGTCACACGTACCTGCTCTATTTCTACCCCAAGGCGGACACCCCAGGCTGCACCCGCGAGGCCTGCGAATTGCGCGACCGCTGGCCGGACGTAGAGGCCGCCGGTCTGGTGGTGCTCGGGGTCTCGTTCGACTCTCCGGAGGCGAACCGGGCGTTTGCTGAAAAGTACCACCTACCGTTCCGGCTGCTGTCGGACAGCGGCAAGAAGCTCGCCTCGGAGGTCGGCGCAACTCGCGCGCTGATCCCGCTACCGAAGCGAATCTCCTATCTCGTAGGCCCCGACGGGCGGGTGCTCAAGGCCTATCCCGATGTCGACCCGAAGACCCATGCCGCCGAGGTCCTGCACGACTTCGAGGCCCTCAAGCAGTCCGCTTCCAGCTGACAGCGGTCCGATTGACACGTCCACAGGCCGCCGCCCCTGCGGCGGCCTGCGTGTGTCATCGCTGGCGGGCGCCTCGGCACCCTCGCGACATGACCTGGTGATGGCCTGCATGTGTCACCGAGGATTGGCACCTGGCCGGCGAGGCGCTGTGGGCACTGGGGTTTTCGTCCCGAGGGGTGCGGAGCAGCACTCACAGGTTGCTGAGCATCCCGAGGGGAGAAAACGCTGCCGAGTGCGGCGCGTCGCCGGCCGCAGGAGATGCCTGGTGAACAGTGTGGGTCAGGACTGGGAACGGCTGCTGCTCTCGCCAGAGTCCCGCCTCTCGCCTTTCCCTTGCGCCGTTAATCTCAAGAACCGATGATGGAGCGTGAGCACAGTCGTCACGCGACCGGGCGCACACCGGCCCCAGCTCGGAGCTCTCGAGGGTTCGACCAGGAATGGGCGTGATCGGGGGGTTGACACGGGCTCAACACTTTCGTATATTCCTAAATGGTTATTTTGTGAGGAGGCTGCCGATGCGATGGATAACAGTAGCTCTCGTGGCCGCCCTGCAGGTCACCGTCGCCGGGGCCGAGGAGCTGACGCTCCCGGCGGCCGTCGGGACGGCCCTCGAACACAGTCCCGCGGTGGGCTCGGCGCGGTCTACCGCGGAGGCTGCGGCGGCCCGCTCCAAGCAGGCAAAGGGTTTCCGGCTGCCGAGCATCGACCTGACCGAGATGTTCAACCGGACCGATAGCCCGGCCGAGGCGTTCGCCCTCCAGCTCAACCAGAAGCGCTTCGATTTCGGGAGCTTCGTCCAGGGCGACCCCAACAACCCGGACTCGCTGAACACCTGGATGACCCGCCTCGAGGTGACCCAGCCGCTCTACACCGGCGGCAAGCTGTCCTCCCGCGTCTCGCAGGCCGAGCTGATGGCGACGGCAGAGGGCCTCAACGCCAGCCATGCGACCGAGAAGGTCGCCTTCGACACCTCGACAGCATTCATCAACCTCGCCAAGGCGAGGGACTACCTCGGTCTGCTGACGACCGCGCGCGACACCACCGCAGCCCACGTCAAGCTGGCCCAGCAGTACGCCACGGAGGGCCTCATCGTCAAGGCAGAGGTGCTCAAGGCCGAGGTCTACCTCGCCCAGATGGACGAGCTGGTTGCCCAGGCGAGCACCGGCGCCGAGCTCGCGCTGGCGGCGCTCAACTTCCAGATGGGCGTCGACCAGAATCGCCAGTGGTCGCTGGCCCCACTGCCGCCCCAACCTCCGGTCGCACCTCGGCTCGATAGCTGGCTGACGGCGGCCCTCGACCAGCGCCGCGACCTCGAGGCGGCGCGAAGCAAGCTCGAGGCAGGTCGTCTCGAGGAGAAAGTCGCCCGTTCCGGCTTCCTGCCCGAGATCGCCGTGGTCGGTCGCTACGATCTCTACGACGACACGATCTTCGGGTCCCACGGTGACTCTTCGACCCTGATGGCAGTGGCCAAGATCAACCTCTTCCGGGGCGGAGCCGACCGCGAGGCGCTGACCGCGACGCGTCACGACACCGCCGCCTACGAGGCCGATGTCCACCGCTTCGAGGAGGGCATCCGTCTCCAGGTCCGCCAGGCGTGGCAGGAGCTCGCGAACGCGCGGTCGCGCCACGAGACGGCGCAGGCCTCGCTCGACTCCGCTCGCGAGGCGCTGCGCGTGACCGAGGAGCGCTTCCGCCAGGGGTTGGACAAGATGATTGACCTGCTCGATACCGAAACCGCGCTGCGCGAGGCCGAGACCCGCGAGCTCGTGGCGCGCTACGACGTTGCACTCTCCACCTACTCGCTGTACTTCGCGTCGGGCGCATCACTCGTCGAGCTCGCCCATCCTTCGGAGGACCCGTCATGACGACCCTACGCACTCTCATCCTCGTCACCACCGTCTCCGCAGCCGCCGTCGTGGTGGGTTGTCACGGTGGCGAGCCGGAACAGGCCACCGTCGATCTCCAGCCGGTCAAGAGCCGGATCATTTCCGTGGAGCGCATCCACGAGTCCAAGCCGATCGAGATCTACGGTCTCGTCCAGCCTGCCCGGCAAGCATTCGTCTCGAGCCGAGTGGTCGGCCCGGTGGTGGCGGTCGCCGTCGATGCGGGCGACCTCGTCAAGAAGGACGACGTGCTGGTCAACATTGCTCCCCAGACCATTGACGGCCAGGTTTCGCAGGCCAAGGGCGCGCTCGCCCAGGCACAGGCCGCCCTCGCCTTGGCCGAAAAGAACTTCCAGCGCTACGAGCGGCTCCACGCCACCGGCGCGGCCTCCGACGTCGAGCTCGACATGGCCAGGATGCAGTTCGATCAGGCGAAGGGTGCCGTCAAGCAGGCCGAAGGTGCTGTCCAATCGGCGAGCTCAGTGGCCGGCGACGCCGAGGTGCGGTCCCCGTTCAACGCCCGGGTGGTGAACCGGATGGTCGAGGTCGGCGACCTTGCCGCGCCCGGACGACCGCTGGTCCAGGTCGAGTCCCTGTCCGGGAGCAAGATCTGGCTGACCGTGCGTGAGGCCGACATTCGGCGCGTGCACGTCGGCCAGGTCCTCGACATCCGCTTCGACAACCGACCCGACCTCGCCGCCGTTCCGGGCGCGGTGCAGGAGATCGTCCCGTCCGCCGATCCCGCAACCCACACCTTCATCATCAAGGCCGGCCTTGGCAACACCGAGGTGCTGTCGGGCGTCAGCGGCCGTGCCAGCCTGCCCGGCGACGGCACCGACCTTCTGGTGGTGCCGGCGGGTGCCGTACACCACCGAGGCGGCCTCGATCTGGTCGTGATCCGGGGCGAGAACGGCACCGCGCGGACCCGCGCCGTGACCACAGGGCGCACCCTTGCCGACGGACGCATCGAGGTCCTCTCGGGTCTCGACGAGGGCGACCCCGTGGTGGTCGACGCTCCCGGTCCGCTCGCCGACGGCACCCCGGTGGAGGTGATCTCATGAGCGAGCGCGACCCCCGCTCTCCCCAGACCGACCCGGCCCTCCCGACACGGGACGAGGCCGCGGTCCGGCGCGAGATCGAGGAGGCCCGACGCGAGGCGTTGCGTCTGAAAATGACCAATCGCCCGCTCGGAGCCTCCGGGCGGATCGCCAAGGCCTTCCTCGAGTCGAAGCTGACCCCACTGCTGGTGGTGTTCTCGCTGCTGCTCGGCGCCTTCGCCGTGCTCATCACCCCGCGCGAGGAGGAGCCGCAGATCAAAGTCCCGATGATCGACGTGATGGTCGGCTACCCCGGCGCCACTGCTGAAGAGGTCGAGACCCGCGCCATCACGCCGCTGGAGAAGCTGCTCTACGAGATCGGGAACGTGGACTACATCTACTCGACCTCCCAGCCCTCGGGCGGGATCATCATCGTGCGCTTCCTGGTTGGGACCGATCCCGACCAGGCCGCGGTTCGCGTCCACGCCAAGATCGCCTCCGCGATGGACACGATGCCGCCCGGGATGATGCCGCCGGTGGTCAAGCCGCGCACCATCGACGACGTGCCGGCGGTGGCCTACACGCTGTGGAGCGAGCATGCCGGTTCGACCGAGCTGCGCCGCGTCGCCGACGAGCTCAAGGTCGAGTTCACGCGTCATCCGCGGGTGGCTCAGGTGTGGGTGCTCGGGGGCCAGCGTCGGGTGGTGCGGGTCAACTTCGACCGCGAGCGCCTGTCCGGGTTCAATGTCTCGATCCTCCAGACCTACCAGGCGCTGGGCAGCTTCAACTGGCGTCTCCCGGCCGGTACCGCTGACACCCTCAACCGCGAGGTCGAGGTCGACGTCGGTGAGTTCCTGAACGACGCAGCCGACGTCGGTGACGTCGTGGTCGGCGTCTACGACGGGCGTCCCGTCTACCTCAAGGACGTCGCCACCGTGACCGATGGGCCGGAGGAGCCGTCGACCTACGTCTGGATGGGCAGCGGCCCGTCGGCGCCGGAGAAGGGCATCGAGCGCGCTGGGATCGACACCCCGGCGGTGACCCTCGCGATCGCGAAAAAACCGGGCACCAACGCGGTCGAGCTCGTCCGCGACCTCGACGCTCAGGTGGCGCGGTTGCGCGGCACCCTGCTCCCGTCCGAGATCGAGGTCACCAAGACTCGCGACTACGGTTTCACCGCCAACGAGAAGTCCAACGAGCTCATCGAACACATGCTGATCGCGACCCTCGCGGTGGTGATCTTCATGGGATTCGCCCTCGGCCGGCGGGAGGCCGTGGTGGTCGCGGTCGCGGTTCCGGTGACCCTCGCCCTGACCATCGCGGCATCGTACTTCTTCGGCTACACCTTGAACCGCGTGACCCTATTCGCGCTCATCTTCTCGATCGGCATCCTGGTCGACGACGCGATCGTGGTGGTGGAGAACATCCACCGCCACTACGAGCTGCGTTGGGCACACCCGCGCCTGGCCACCGTCTACGCCGTCGACGAGGTCGGCAACCCGACCATCCTGGCGACCTTCGCCGTGATCGCGGCGTTGCTTCCGCTGGCCTTCGTCAGCGGCCTGATGGGGCCCTACATGCGCCCGATCCCGATCAACGCCTCGGCGGCGATGCTGTTCTCGTTGATGGTGGCGTTCGTGATCTCGCCGTGGCTCACCTTCAGGCTCTTCCACCGCAAGGCGGAGGCGGAGCTGGACCACGCCGCCGAAGGCCCCGATCAACAGACCCCGGAGGAGACCCGCCTGCTGCGGCTCTACAGCCGGGTGATGACGCCGCTCATCCGTTCGCGCTCCTTGCGCTGGACATTGCTGGCCGCCGTCGCCGTCCTGCTCGTGATCTCGATGGTGACGGTCGCGGTCGGCTTCGTCACGGTGAAGATGCTTCCGTTCGACAACAAGTCCGAGCTCCAGATCGTGATCGACGCCCCGGAGGGGACCACGCTGGAACAGACCAACGCCGCGGCGCGCGAGATCGCGTCGGTGTTCCGCAACCTGCCCGAGGTCACCGACTACCAGATCTATGTCGGCACCTCCGCGCCGTTCAACTTCAACGGTCTCGTGCGCCACTACTTCCTGCGCTCCGGGGGCAACGTCGCCGATATCCAGGTCAACCTGGTCGAGAAGAGCCTGCGCAGTACGGACTCGCACGAGCTGGCCAAGCACATCCGCGCCCTGGTCGACCCGATCGGGAAGCGACTCGGGGTCAACGTCAAGGTCACCGAGGTGCCGCCGGGTCCGCCGGTGATCGCGACCCTGGTCGCGGAGGTCTACGGTCCGACCCTGGAGGGGCGGCTCGAGGTCGCGGACAAGGTCAAGCAGGTCTTCGAGTCGACCGACGGGGTGGTCGACGTCGACTGGATGGTCGAGGCCCCGGCGGACTCCTGGGAGGTCCGGGTCGACCGCGAGAAGGCGATCCGCTCCGGCGTGACCCCCGAGCAGGTCGTGCGCACCTTGCGGGTCGCCCTGTCCGGCGCCGACGCGGGGCTGATCCACGTCCAGGCCGCGCGCGAGCCGGTGCCGATCGTGCTCCGTCTCGACCGTGTGCAGCGCTCGCACCTCGACGACCTGCTGCAGCTCACGGTGCACGCCGGCGACGGCCGCATGGTGCCGCTGTCGGAGATCGCGAACGTGGTCTCCAGCCGCCGTGAGCGCTTCCGCTACCACAAGAACCTTCAGCCCGTGACCTACGTGACGGGCGAGGTCTCCGGAGCCGCCGAGGCGCCGGTGTACGCGATCCTGAACATGGAGGACCGGCTCTCGGACATCGTCACGCCGCTCGGCGAGAAGCTGCCGATCATCTCCACCCACATGCCAGACGACAGCAGCCGCTACATCATGAAGTGGGACGGGGAGTGGCAGATCACCTACGAGGTGTTCCGCGACATGGGCATCGCCTTCGCCGCGGTGATGGTCCTCATCTACGTCCTGGTGGTGGGCTGGTTCCGCTCGTTCGTGACCCCGTTCATCATCATGGCGCCGATCCCGCTGACCCTGATCGGGATCCTCCCCGCGCACGGGGTCCTGGGCGTGTTCTTCACCGCCACCTCGATGATCGGCTTCATCGCTCTGGCCGGCGTCATCGTACGCAACTCGATCCTCCTGGTGGACTTCGTCAACCTCGAGCTGGAAGCCGGCGAGAGCCTGGAGGACGCGGTGATCAAGGCCGGAGCGGTTCGATTCCGGCCGATCGTGCTGACCGCGGCGGCGCTGGTCGTGGGCGGGGCGGTGATCTACCTCGACCCGATCTTCCAGGGCCTCGCGGTGTCGCTGATCTCCGGCGTCGTGGTCGCGACCATGCTGACCCTGGTCGTGATCCCCCTGCTCTACTTCATGTACCTGAAGACGGTCGGTCCGGGTAAGGTCGTGCATCTACCGGACCAGGACGAGGAGTGACCTCAACGCCCCTCGGCGGCGACCGGGGCGGGGCGCCCTGCCACCCCGGCAAGAAAGGAGCCTGAGATGACGGTCAACGAAGCGTTGCGGGCCCTGGCCGGGTTCATGATCCTGCTCAGCCTCGCGCTCGGGATCTGGGTCCATCCCTACTGGTTCGTGCTGACGGCCTTCGTCGGCCTCAACCTGCTGCAGTCGGCGTTCACCCGCTGGTGCCCGGCGATGGCGATCTTCCGCATGCTCGGTCTGCGCGAAGGCTGACCGGGCCGCGAGCGAAGGAGGTCCCGGATGAAGCTCCTGATGATCATTGTCGACAGCAAGCACAAGGAGGAGCTGGAGGTCATCCTCAACCGCCACGAGGTGGTCGGCTACACAGAGGTTCCGCAGGTCCACGGCGTCGGAGAGACCGGAACTCGGATGGGCAGTCGAGCCTTTCCCAAGACCTCCAGTATCATCTTTACCGTCTTGCCCGCGGACCGGGTCGAGACCCTGATGACGGACATCAAGACCTACTGCCAAGCGTGCTTGAAGAAGATGAAGATGATCGTTTGGGGGGTCGAGGAGATTATATGAGCGTGCTCGGCGAGCTGCTTCCAGTGGTGCTGATCCTCGGCGGCTGGCTGCTGCTGCAGCTGGTCGTGCTGCCGCGCCTCGGGGTCCCCACCTGAGCCGTCCCTGATCCCACGGCCGGGCGCCGTGGCCGAGGGTGCGGCCAGCATGACGAAGGCCCCCCTGGTTCCTCAGGAGATGGTGCACGCCGCCGCGAGTCGAACCTCACGGATGAGCGACCCGGAGTGAACCAGTAGTCACCCGACCTCACAAGCATGGATTGGAGGAAGCTGCTTCGGCCGCACGCGGCCGAAGTCAGACTCCCTCCAAGACATGCTCATCGTACTCGATCTCGAAACGCAGCTTGTGCTTGGCCTCCTCCGCCGCGAGAGAGCGGAAGACCTCGACCAGCCCGGGATCGTCGGTTGCGGCCGCGAGGTCGGTGTAGAGCCGGAAGGCCGCCTTCTCCGCCTCCATCGCGAAGCGCAGCGCCTCGGCGTAGGTCATGTTCGGCGTCGGCTCGGCCGGGACCAGCCGCTCGGCGATGCCGAGGTTGACCACCTTCTCGTGGCTCACCGCCGGCATCTCGCCGGCCTTGACGCGCATCAGCCGCGCCTTGTGGCGTCCCTCCTCGGCCGCAAACTCGAGGAAGGCCTGGCGCATCCCGGGACGGCCCACGGTCGTGGCGAGGGAGGCGTACAGTGCTGCCGCCTCCTCCTCGCGCGCAATGGCGAAGTCGAGGATCTCGTCGATACCCGCAAACTGCATGCTCGCCTCCGTCACCGGCGGGCCCTGCGCGGGAGCCGGATGCGGGAAGTGTAGCGCACCGCGAGAGGCTGGCGGCGCCCCTTCGCGGGTAGACTCGTGCCGTGTTCAACCTGGCCGGTCTGACTGTCGACCCTCCCCTGGTTCTGGCCCCGATGGCGGGGCTGACGGACTCGCCGCTGCGCCGCCTGCTGCGCTCCCTCCCCGGCTGCGGGCTGGTCACCACTGAGTTCGTCTCCTCCGAGGCGCTGGTTCGGGAGGTCCCCGCGGAGGCCGCTAAGCTCGTTTTCGCACCCGAGGAGCATCCGATCGCGATCCAGGTCTACGGCACCCGTCCCGAGGCCCTGGCCGAGGCGGCGCGCCAGGTCGAGGCCGCCGGCGCCGACGTTTGCGACCTCAACCTCGGCTGCCCCGCGCGCGCCGTCATGCGCGGCGGGGCCGGCGCGGCTCTGCTCGCTCGACCCGAGCTGGTCACGCGGCTGGTGCGGGCGATGCGCGCCGCGACCGGCCTGCCGCTGACGGTCAAGCTGCGCTCGGGGCTGCGGCCCTCGGAGCCGCGCTTCCTCGAGATCGCCCGGGTGTGCGAGGGTGAAGGCGTCAACGGGGTCACGCTCCACCCACGGGCGGCCTCGGTCCAGTACGGCGGCCGCGCCAACTGGCGACAGATCGGCGAGCTCAAGGCCACCCTGTCCGTGCCGGTGATCGGCAACGGCGACGTCCAGACCGGGGACGACGCCGTGCGCATGGTGCGGGAGACGGGCTGCGACGGGGTGATGATCGGCCGCGCAGCGGTGGTCGACCCGTGGGTCTTCGCCGCCGCTGCGGCGCGCCTCGAGGGACGCGAGCCGCCGCACCCGACCGTGGCGGACCGCCGCAGTTTGGCGAGCCGTCACCTCGATCTGCTCGCCGCGGCCTACGAAGGCCGGGCGCTCGTCCACGCGATCAAGGTCTTCCTGCGCCTCTACACCCGCGGCCTGCCCGAGGGCCGCGTGCTGCGTCGGCGTCTCGGCGAGCTCGACGACGCCGAGGCCCTGCGCGGCGCCCTCGAGGAGTTCTTCGCGCAGCGAACCGCGGACAGCGACCGAGTCAATCGGGACTGACCCAGCGTCCGCCGGTGGCGCGGACGAGCCGGCGTGTCACGCCAGGGCCGCCCTCCCAGAGGGCGAGCACCGGCACTCCGAGGCGCTCGAGGGCCTCGACCAGCCGCTCCTGGACTGTCGCCGCGCCCGGGCCGCGAATGCCGACACAGGCGGTGCTCTCGGGGTCGAGGGGACTGGGACCCTCCCACACCTGGCAACCGTCCCACTCCGGCTCGGGAGGGATGCCGGCCATCAGCCCGAGCAGGATCTCGCCGGTCGCGACCTGCTGGAACACCTGCCCCGCCGCCTGGCGGTCGAACGCGAAGCTGTAGGTCTCATCGCTCCCCATCGTCGTTCCTCCGTCACCGCCGCTGACGGCGCATGCGCATTCGGGCATCGGCAGTATAGAGCGCCAGGGCCGACCAGATGAGGGCGAACGTGACCGTGTGTGCGCGGCTGAACGCCTCGTGGTAGACCGCCACCGCGAGCGCGAAGTGGCACGTCGGAGTGATGTACTGGAGCAGGCCGACCACGTTGAGGGGGAGGCGGCGGGCGCCGGCGGTGAACAGCAGCAGCGGAACCGCGGTGAGAACGCCGGTGAAGGCCAGCAGGCCGTCGACTGTCGCCGACACGCGGCCAAATGCGCCGTAACCCTCGATCTCGGCGATCACCAGCCATGCCAGGGCGAACGGAGCGAGCAGGCTGGTCTCGAAGGCGAGCCCGAGCACGGCGTCGGCGCGCACCGTCTTGCGGAGCAGACCGTAGAGGCCGAATGAGCCGGCCAGCGCGAGCGACACCCATGGCAGCGAGCCGACCGCGATCGCGAGCACGGCGACGCCGAGCGCCGCGAGCGCGACCGCCAGCCCCTGGCCGCGCGATAGCCGTTCGCCGAGTACGACCAGCCCGAGGACAACGCTCACCAGGGGATTGATGTAGTAGCCGAGGCTCGCCTGGAGGATGTGGCCGCTGTTGACCGCCCAGATGAACAGTCCCCAGTTGACGCCGATCAGCGCCGTGGTGGCAAGGAGCTTGGTGCGGGTCGCGGGATGCGCCCACGCGACCGCCAGGTCGGGCAGGCGGCGGGAGATCCCGAGCCAGGCGATCACGAGCACGAACGACCACAGGACGCGATGCGCGAGCAACTCGAGGGCGGGCACGGTCCGGAGCAGCTTCCAGTAGACCGGAGCCAGGCCCCAGGTCAGGTAGGCGGCGGTGGCGGCGAGCACGCCGGTGCGGGTTGGTGAGGATTCCATGACCGGGCGACTTCCCGTGGGGCCGAGCCGGACAACAGCGCCGCCGCCGGATCTCTGCCCGGTGCGGTCGAACTCAGGGCACGGCGTCGAGGGTCCGGTAGAGGTTGTCGATCTTATCCGCCGAGTCGACGCACACCGCGAGGTCGCGCAGGAGGCCGTCCTCGAGCCGGTAGAACACCCCGTGCACGAACAGCCGCTGACCTCGCCGCCAGGCACCCTGCACGATCCCCGAGTGGCACACGTTGTGGACCTGCTCGACGACGTTGAGCTGACAGAACTGGTCGAGGCGCTCCGCGGGGTCCGAAATCGGGTCGAGGATGTCGCGGTGCTTGGCGTAGAGGTCCCTCAGGTGGCGCAGCCAGTTGTCGATCAGTCCGCGGTCGGTGAGGTCCATCGCCGCGTGGATGCCACCGCAGTGGTCGTGGCCGCACACGATGATGTGCTCGACCTCGAGGACCTCAACCGCGTACTGGATCACCGACAAGCAGTTGAGGTCGGTGTGCACGACGACGTTGGCGATGTTGCGGTGGACGAAAACCTCGCCCGGCTCCAGACCGGCGATCTGGTTAGCCGGCACGCGGCTGTCCGAGCACCCGATCCACAGGTAGTGGGGCTTCTGCTGGGCGACAAGCCTGCGGAAGTAGGTCGGGTCGGAGGCGGTCATCTCGGACGCCCATGCGCGGTTGTTGGCGAAAAGGGTGTCGATGGTGTCCACGGCGCCCTCCGCTGGCGTCTACCGAGAAGTGTACCGCGAGTCGTGCGACCGAGCTCGACCGGGGACGATCCTCGTCGGCACCGCGATGATCGCGTAGCCCAAGATCATGAGCATCGCCCGCCGTATGATGGCGTCCGGGGGAAGTCATGAGCGCCACAGGAACGGACGGCGGAAGGCGACGGCTTGCCGAGGTGACCTCGGGCGGCCCGCGGCCCGCCGCTGCGCGGCTGGCGGACGGACGGGAGGCGCGGCTCGAGGACCCCGACGGGGCGCGCCCCGGAGATTTGGTGCTGGTGGAGGCCGCGGAAGACGGTTACCGGGCGGTGGGAGGGGTTGTCGCCGGCGCCGGCACGGTCCGGGCGAGCATGCTCCGCCTGGCCGCCGCCCACGGCGTCGAACCGCCGCACTCTCAAGCCGCCCTCGCTGAGGCGTCGGCGGCGACCCGCGCGCCGGACCTGGCGGCGCCTGACCTCGTCGACCTCGAGCCGGTCCCCTTCGTGACGATCGACCCCGCCGACTCTCACGATCTCGACCAGGCGCTGCACCTCGAGCGGGACGGGTCGGAAACCGTGCTGCGCTACGCCCTTGCCGACGCCGCCCGGGTGGTGCGGCCCCGGACCGCACTGTTCACCGAGGGGCTCGCCCGGGGGGCGAGCTTCTACCTGCCCGGGATCAGCTTGCCGATGCTGCCGCCGAGCCTCTCCGAGGGCGCCCTGTCGCTGCTGCCACGGGGCCTGCGGCGGGCGCTCGTGTTCGAGGTGCGGCTGGATCACGCCGGCGCCGTGGTCGCGGTCCGAATGGCGCGGGCCCGGGTCTGCAGCCGCGCCAAGCTGTCCTACCGCAGGGTGCAGCGCTTCTACGAGGACCCCGCGGGCAGCGGCTGGCTCGACCGGCCGTGGCGGGCCAGCCTCGAGCTGCTCGCGGAGGTCGGTCGCCTGCGTCTCGACGACGCCCGCCGCCGCCACGTCGTGCGACCGCACCGCGATGAGCTGGTGCTCACCCCTGACGCCGCCGACCCGAGCCGGTTGCGGGCAACGGTGCGCGACCGTCTCCCGGTGGAGTCCTTCAACGAGCAGATCTCAGTGCTGGTCAACGTCGAGGGTGCCCGGATCCTGGAGGAGGCCCACGGCCTGCCGCGGGTCGAGCCGATCTTCAAGGTCCATCCGGCACCGGCGCCGGCTGAGCTCGACCGGCTCGCCGAGCGCCTCGCCGCCCTCGCCTCGGTGCGAAGGCTGGATCCGGTGGTGTGGGCCTGGCGGCGCGACGTCGAGCCCCTGGCCGACTACCTGACACGGCTACCGCGTCGAGGAAGATTGGCCCGTCTTGCGCGGGCGGTCGACCGCCAGGCGGTGCTGGTGAACCGGCCGGCGGTGTTCAGCGCAGAGCCCGGTCCACACGCCGGCCTCGGTGCGCCCTGGTACGCGCGCTTCACCGCGCCGATGCGAGAGATCGTTGGCGTCTTCACCCACAAGGAAGCGCTCGAGCTGCTCGCGGGCCCGGATCCCGCGAGCCAGGACGACCTCGCTCTGCGCGACGCCGTGGTCACGTCCGGCAACCGCGCCCGTGAGCTGCAGAAGACGCTCGAGCGGGCGGCCGACCGGATCGCGCTCGATACCGAGCTCTCGCGTCTCAAGGCCGGTGGCGAAGCGCTGGTGGGCACGGTGATGGGGATGGCTGCGGACCGCCTCCACGTCCGCCTCGACGAGCCGCCGCTGGATGTGAAGGTCTACCTGCGGGACCTGGAGGCGGCGGACGGTCGCCGATGGTGGGTGGACCCCTTCGAGGTGGAGGCGTCGTCCGACGGCGGTGCGCGAGTGACTCTCGGCGACAGCATCCGGCTCGCGGTGGCAGGCCTCGACCGCGAGCACGACCGTTGGCGGCTGCGTCTCGCCGCCGGCTGAGATCGGGTCAGCGCGCGGGCTCGTCGTCGAGCGCAGCGCGGCGGCCGGCGCCGAGGAGGGCGGTGCGGTCGTCGAGGATGACCCGAACCGGCATCGCCGCGACCAGCGGCCGCATCCGGCCCTTGGCCAGGAAGCCGTCGAGGAACGGTCCCTCGACCAGGCGGGGCCAGATCTTGGGCGCGATGCCGCCGCCGATCCACACGCCGCCCAGCGCCATCACCTTGAGCGCGAGGTCGCCCGCCTCGACGCCGTAGAGGCGAACGAAGAGGTCGAGCGCGGCCGAGGCGGTGGCGGAGCGTCCGGCAAGCGCCGACTCGGCGACCGCCGCGGCCGGGTCCTCGGCCTCCCGCAGCCAGAGCGGAGCTCCGCCTTCGTCGCGATCGAACAGGAACTCTGCGATCGCCGCCAGGCCCGGCCCGGACAGTACGCGCTCCCAGCTCACGCGGTCGAGGCGGCGGCCGAGCGCCTCGAGCAGCTCGATCTCGAGAGGGCTGCCAGGGGCGAAGCCGGCGTGGCCGCCCTCGCAGGCGAAGGGATGGTGGCGGGCGCCGTCCCAGTACAGCCCGGCCTCGCCAAGCCCGGTTCCGGCCGCGATCACCGCGGCGTTTCCGATCGCGTCGGGATCGCCCTGCTGGAGGATGTGGACGCGATCGGGCGCGAGGGACGCGACGCCCCAGGCGGTCGCCTCGAGGTCGTTGAGCAGGACGACCTCGTCGAGCTCGAAGCGCTGGGCCACGGCGTCGGCGTCGACCACCCAGGGGAGGTTCGTGAGTGTGACTCGCCGTCCACGGACCGGTCCGGCGAGACCGAAGGCCGCCCGCCTCGGGCGCCCACCGACGCCGGACAAGAAGGCGGCGACGACCTCCTCGAGCCCGTCGTGGTCCGCGCTCGGGTAGGTGTGCTCGTCAACCAGACGGGGGGGTGAGTCGCCGTCGGCCTCGAACAGCGCGAGGCGGGCGCTGGTGCCGCCGATGTCGCCGCCGAGGACCTGCATCACGAAGCTCCAAGGGCGGACCTGACAGCGTCGAGGAGGCGGGCGAGCCCTGCGGCGGAGTCATCGCCGAGGTCGACGCGCAGGGCGCGTCGCCCGCGCTGGGCGAGCACCTGAAGGTCGCCCAGCGCCTGAGCGGAGTGGACGACGCCGAAGGTCGCGCGCATTCCGGGCAAGGGCAGGTCGTTGCAGTTGCCCACGGTCACCGCGAGAAATACACCGGTGTTGGGGCCGCCCTTGTAAGCCTGCCCGGTGGAGTGGAGGAAACGCGGCCCGAAGCCGACGCAGGTTGCGACCCTGCGTGCGTCGCGGACCAGGTGGCGGAGCTGATCGAGCGCCGCCACGTGGGCGTCATTCATCTCCAGCCAGCCGAGCACGGCGAGGTAGTCGCCCGGAGCGAGCGAAGCAAGGTGAGCGCCCAGCAGGGCAGGCACGGAGCGCGCCCCGCCGGCAGCCTGGACCAGATGCTGCGCCCAGACGTCGCCGCCAGAGAGGGTGAGGCCGCCCCCGGTGGCAAGCGGCTCGCTCGCGGGCAGCTCACCGGTGCTCTCGTAGGCGGTGGTGAGCTCCCGGGTCGCCACCTTGCTCGCCTCGACGTCGGGCTGGTCGAAAGGGTTGATGCCGAGCACGGCGCCGGCGACCGCGGTGGCGATCTCCCAGCGCAAGAGCTCACCGCCGAGGTCGTAGGGATCGGCGAGGGCGATGCGGACCACCGGGTGCCCGGCCGCCGCGAGCCGGTCGAGCGCGGCCGTGCGCTCGACGTCGGTCTCGCCGGCAAGGGCGAGCTCGACGAAGAGCCGGTCGTCGCCGTAGACCTCGGGCGGACCAAGGCGCTCGCCGGCGATCGGGATGATGGCCCGTCCGCGCTTGCCGGTGGACTCGGCCACGAGCTGCTCGAGCCAGGCCCCGAGGTCGGCGATTCCGGGCGAGGCGACGAGGGTCAGCTTGTCCCGTCCGGCGTGGGCCGCGGCACCGAGCAGCAGGCCGAGTGCGACGCCGGGGTTGGCGGCCGCCGCGACCTCAGGTCCCGAGGCCGCCGCCATCGCGGCGGAGCGGTCGAGCAGGCGCGCCACGTCCACCCCCATCATGGCGGCGGGGCCGATGCCGAAGTCCGACAGGGCGGAGAAGCGGCCGCCGATGGCGGGCTCGCCGTGGAGCACGGTGCGGAAGCCCCGCTCGCCGGCCTCGCGCTCGAGCTCGGAACCGGGGTCGGTGATCGCGACGAAGCGCTTCGGCGCCTCCTCGTCGCCGACGGTGTCGGCTGCGCGGGCGAGGAAGTGGCGCATGAACAGCTGCGGCTCGAGGGTGGTGCCGGACTTGGAGGCGACCACGAACAGGGTGCGTCCGAGGTCGAGGGCGGCCTCGACCGAGCGCACCTGGTCGGGGTCGGTGGAGTCGAGGATCGAGAGTTGGGGGTGGCCGGAAACGTGGCCGAATGTCTGCGAAAAGACCTCCGGGGCGAGGCTCGAGCCGCCCATGCCGAGCACGAGCACGTGCTCGAAGGAGCTGGCGTCGGCGGCGAGCTCTGCGAACCGGCCGAGTCGGCGGCGCTGGCGGTCGACAACGTCCAGCCAGGCGAGCCAGCGCGACTCGTCGGCGCCGGTCCAGAGGCTGGCGTCCCGCCCCCACAGGCGTCGGGTTCCGTCGGCCTCGGTCCAGCTCACCCGGGCCCGCTCCAACGCGCGCTCGAGTGCGGCTGGGAGGCTCGCTCGCATCCGCCGTGCGCGGCCGGCGAGGATCTCGGTGCGAGCCCCGCCGACGACTGCCATCAAACGGTCGTAGGCCTCTGCGAAGAGGCGAACGCCGTCGGCCAGCAGCTCGTCAGTCACCGTGTCAAGGGAGATCCCGGCGGCCTCGAGCTCGGCCAGGGCCTGCTCGGCCTCGTCGAGACCCTCGTCGAGCACCGGGCGCACGATCCCGTGGTCGCGGAACGCCGCCAGCGTCGCCGGCGGGATGGTGTTGACGGTGTCGGGACCGACCAGCTCCTCGACGTACTTGACGTCCCGGTAGGCCGGGTTTTTGGTGCTGGTGGAGGCCCACAGGAGCCGCTGGACCCGGGCGCCGCGATCGGCCAGGGCCTGCCAGCGAGGGCCCGAAAAGAGCTCGCAGCCGGTGCGATAGGCGAGCTTGGCATTGGCGACAGCTGCGCGCCCGTGGAGCGCAACGACCTGGTCGCGCTGGACACCGGCCGCCTGTCCTGCCAGCTCGTCGAGGCGGTGGTCGACGGCGGTGTCGATGCGGCTGACGAAGAAGCTGGCGACGCTCGCCACCCGGTCGAGCGCGCCATCTTTCGCGGCGCGCGCCTCGAGCCCGGCGAGGTAGGCCTCGACGACCTCCGCGTAGGCGTGGCGCGAGAACAGCAGGGTGACGTTGACGTTGACTCCAGCGGCGATGAGGCGACGGATCGCCGGGATGCCCTCCGGCGTGCCCGGGACCTTGATCATGACGTTGGGGGAGTCGAGACGGGACCACAGACGCAAGGCCTCGGCGACAGTGCCCTCGGTATCGTGGGCGAGGTGGGGGGAGACCTCCAGGCTGACGAAGCCGTCGCCGCCGGCGGTTGCGTCGTAGACGGTCCGCAAGACTGCAGCGGCGCGGCGGATGTCGTCGATCGCCACGTGCTCGTAGACCTCCACCGTCGACGGTGCCTCGGCGCGCAGCAGCGCCTCCATCGCCGGCCGGTAATCGGCGGAGCCGGCGATCGCTTTCTCGAAGATCGAGGGGTTGGAGGTCACGCCGCACAGGCCGTCGTCGCGCACCATCCGGGCGACCTCACCGTCGTTGAGCATCGAGCGCCGGATCTCGTCCAACCACACCGACTGACCCTGGTCGTGGAGCCGCTGCAGAGGGTTCATCGCGTCGTGTCCTCCCCGTCGCGAGTCAGCCTACGGCGCCCGGGGCCGCGCTGTCCAGGCGGGCTCGCCTGAACGACAACGGGCCGGCCCCGAGGGGCCGGCCCGCGTGTCACAGGCAGGACGTCAGGCTCAAACGAGCCGGCGCAGGAGCAGGAACACACCCGCGGCCGCGAGCAGGCCGGCGAGCACGAACAGACCCGTCGGGGTGTTCGTGGGCACCGGCTGCGGCGGGGTCGGCGTGATGCGCGGGGTGGCGGTCGGGGTCGGCGTGGGCGTACCCGGCGTGCCCTCGGGCGTCGGCTCGGGCGCGCCGCCGCAGAAACAGGAGCCCGGGGCGAGCTCGATCACCGAGCAGAACCCGGGTGTGTTGAACTCGCGCGACCACAGCACGGTCAGCGGCGCGAAGTTCACCGAGTCGCACTCGAGGCCCTCGTCGCGCGCGCCGCCCGGCGAGGCGAAGGTGGCGATGAAGGTGCCGTCGCTCTTCTTGACCTGGACGATCTGCTGGCTGCCGTCCTGCCCCAAGTAGAGCAGGTCGCCGACGCCGGCGAACACGCCGCTGATGGTGCCGAGATTGCCGCCGCCGGAGTTCTTGGGCGTGATCGCGCCGAGGTTGGTCCCGTCCGAGGCGTGGTGCTCGACGGTCGAGCTGACGTCGCCGGAGATCCACAGGGAGTCGTCCGAGGCGTCGTAGGCGAGCCCGTCGCGGAAGGTCCCGATGCTGTTGGTGCTGCTGGTGAACTTGAAGGTCGCGGTGCCGCTGGTGGGGTCGATGGTGTAGACGTCGACCGGGTTGGAGCCGTGGAGGACCGCCCAGAACACGCCGCGGCCGTTGTCCCACGAGATCTCGTCGAAGAACGCGCCCACCGGGATCGTGTCGAGCAGGTTGCCGTCCTTGTCCATCTTGTACAGGTTGGAATTCGAGTCGAGCGTGTAGTACACGTTGCCGTTGCAGTCGACGCCCACGCTGACGCCGTACCCCGTCACTGGCAGGTTGACGTTCTGGACCAGGTCGCCGGGCGCCGCGGTCACCCAGCCGGCAGCGGAGCAGCACAGCAACAACACAAGAGCAATCCTTCGCATCGAGCTTCCTCCCTCAAAGACCATCGTGGTTCTGCCGGGCAGTACGTGTTGGATCAAATACTTACTGATACCTAGTATAAGCTAACTATGGCGGAATGCAACCCCACGAGCCGAGAATCGTTCAAGCACACCGTTCGCGCAGAACCTCGGTCGGACAGAGCTGACACCATGGCTCGCCACAGGGCGCCCCGGCGTGGCTGTCGAGAGGCGCGGCCGCTGCACCCGCACGGGCCCCGTACAATGGCTCCGTGACGGCGAGCGGTCCACGCTGGTTCCAGATGCTCGAGGCGACAAAGTGCGAGGTGCGCCGAGACGACCTCACTCGCAACCTGTACGCAACCGACGCGTCGATCCACCAGGTGGTGCCGGCGGCGGTGGCCTTCCCTCGTGACGCTGCCGAGACCGCGAGCGTGCTGTCCGCGGCTGTCGAGGCGGGCCTTGCCGTCACGCCTCGTGGCGCAGGGACGGGGCTCGCTGGAGGAGCGCTCGGTGACGGCCTGGTGCTCGACCTCGCCCGTCGCACCCGATGGATCAACAATCTCGACCTCGAGTGGCGCACGGTACGGGTCGGGGCGGGCGTGGTGCTCGACCAGCTCAACGCGTTCCTCCGGCCGCACGGGCTGTGGTTCGGTCCCGATGTCGCGACATCGTCGCGGGCGACCCTCGGCGGGATGATCGCCAACAACTCGTCCGGCGCCCACGCTCCGGTCTACGGCACCACCGTCGACCACGTCGTGTCGGTGGAGGTCGTCCTCGGCGACGGAACGGTCGCCGAGGTCGGCGCCGAGCGCGACGGTCTGCCGTCGATCCGGGAGCGCGCTGACGCCCTGGTCCGCGCCCGCGCCGAAGCGATCGCCGAGCGGCTCCCGCCCGGGCTGGTCAAGCGTAGACCGGGTTTCGGATTCGACCGCTACCTTCGGGCGACGGGCGACCTCAGCCGACTGATCGCCGGCAGCGAGGGCACCCTGGCGGTGATCACCGCCGCCGAGCTGCGGGTGGTGCCGCTGCCGGCGCGGCGGGCGCTGGCGGTGGTCTTCTTCGCGTCTGTCGAGGAGGCCATGAAGGCGACGGTCGAGCTGCTCGACCTCCAGGCGGCGGCGATCGAGCACATCGACCGCCTGCTCTTCGACCAGACCCGGGGCCGGCTCGCCTTCGCCCGCGCCCGCGCTCTCCTTGGCCTCGACGAGCGCCCGTGCGAGGCGATGCTGGTGGTCGAGTTCTTCGACAACGTGGAGGATGGCCTCGCCGAAGTCGCCCGGCGCAGGCTTGGTCTCGACACACTGCTGATCACGGACCCGACCGAGCAGGAGCTGGTGTGGTCGCTGCGCCGCGCCGGCCTCTCGCTGCTCACCAGCCGCCGCGGTCCGGCCAAGCCGACCACCGGCATTGAGGACGTGTGCGTGCGCCCGGAGCAGTTGCCGGCCTACGTCGCCGGGCTCAGGGCGCTGCTCGAGCCGCTCGGCCTCGAGGCCTCGTTCTACGGCCACGCCGCATCGGGCGAGCTCCACGTCCGCCCCACCCTCGACCTCCACACTGCCGAGGACGTGGCCAAGATGCGGCGGGTCGCCGACGGCGTGTCAGAGCTCGTGCGCCGCTTCCGGGGCTCGCTGGCGGCCGAGCACGGCGTCGGCATCACCCGCACCGCGTACCTTGCCGACCACCTGGGAGCAGAGCTGGTCGAGCTGACTGCGGAGATGAAACGGCTGTTCGATCCGACGGGCGTGCTCAACCCGGGCAAGATCGTCGACGACGGGCGCTTTCGGATCGACGCCGACCTACGGCAGGGCGCCGGGGCCGAGATACCGCTGCCGTTTCATCCAGAGATGCAGTTCGTCGACCGCGACGGGTCTTTCGTGGCCAACCTCGAGCAGTGCAACGGCTGCGGCGGGTGCCGCAAGGATGCGCCCACCATGTGTCCGACCTTCATCGCCAGTGGGGACGAGGCGATGTCCACCCGCGGACGGGCGAACACGATCCGCGCCGCCCTTGAGGGCCGGCTCGACGACCCGGTCGGCAGAGGTGTGCTCGCGGCAGGGCTCGAGGAGGTGCTGGAGAGCTGCCTGTCGTGCAAGGCGTGCAAGGCCGAGTGTCCGTCCAACGTCGACCTCGCCCAGCTCAAGGCCGACCTGGTCCACGCCCGCCACCGCCTCGACGGCGTCCCGCTGCTCGACCGGGTGATTGCAGCTGCGGACCTGCTCGGGCGGATCGGGACGCGCACGGCGCCGCTCGCCAACGCCCTGCTTGCCGCCAGACCGGTCCGGGTGCTGCTCGAGGCGGTGCTCGGCCTCAACGCCGACCGCCCGCTGCCGCCCTTCGCCCGCGAGCGCTTCGACCGCTGGTTCGCGCGCCGTCGGCCGGCACCGACAGCCGCCCGGCGTCGCGAGGTCATCCTGTGGGACGACACCTGGGTGCGCTACCACGAGCCGGGGATCGGCAAGGCCGCGGTCACGGTACTCGAGGCCGCCGGGTTCGCGGTCCGGCTCGCCGAGGACCGGGCGTGCTGCGGCCGGCCGGCGGCGAGCCGGGGCCTGCTCGACGAGGTCCGCCGCCTCGGCGAGCACAACCTCGCGCTGCTCGCCGAGGGCGACGCCCCGATCGTCTTCCTCGAGCCCTCCTGCTGGTCGATGTTTGTCGACGACTACCGCCAGCTCGGCCTGTCGGGTGCCGAAACGGTCGGCCAGCGGGCGGTCCTGCTCGAGACCTTCCTGGCGGCTGAGCTGGCGCGCCGCCCGAACGCGCTCTCGTTCGCGGCCTCGGGGCTCGAGGTGGCGATTCACGCCCACTGCCACGCCAAGGCCCTGGCCGACCTCGGCGCGATGGTCGAGTTGGTGCGGCAGATCCCGGGCAGCCGCGCACGTCTGCTCGACACCGGCTGCTGCGGCATGGCCGGGGCGTTCGGGATGGTGCGCGCCTCAGACGAGCTGTCCCGGGCCGTGGCGCGTCCGCTGCTCGAGCGGATCACCGCGCTGCCGGAGGGCACCCTCCTGGTCGCCTCCGGAACCAGCTGCCGCCACCAGGTGGACCAGCTCGCCGGAGCCCGCGCGCTGCACATGGCGGAGCTGCTCGCCTCGGCGTTCGACGGAAGGGGCGAGGCGAGCTGAGGCGGCCCCGGCCCGAACCGCACGGGCCCCGCGTGCGTTTCAGGTACTGGGAAGCTGCCACAAGGAGGTTTGGATGGCCGTTGCCTACGGCGAGACCCTCGGCTGCGCCTGGCGGCGGGCGCGCCGCATGCTGCTCGAACCCTTCGACCTCGGCACCTGGCTGGTGCTCGGCTTCACGGCCTGGCTCGCCCGGCTGGCGGGTGGCGGCGGGGGCGGCGGCTCGTTTCCGGTCCGCGACCTCTCCCACGTCGGCTCGAGCCGCGACTTCAGCGGCGTGCTGCGCATCTTCGGGCGCGAGTGGCACCGGCTGTGGGCCGAGACCCGGTGGGGGCCGCTGGTGCTCGTCGGTGTCGTGCTCGCGCTCGTTCTGGTGGTGCTGCTGCTGTGGCTGAGCTCGCGCGGCAAGGTGATTTTCCTCGACAACGTCGCCCGCGGCCGCGCCGAGGTCCGTGAACCGTGGCGGCGCCTCGGACGGCTCGGGGACTCGCTGTTCGCCTTTCGCATCGCCTTCGTCGGCGGGGCGCTCGGCATCGCAGGGGTACTGATCTTCCTCACCGTCCAGATCGCGCACGGCCCGCTCGGAGTCGTGACGGTGGCGGTCCTGTGGGCGACCTTCGCCCTGCTGTCCGCCTTCGTGCTGCTGCTGCTCGACAACTTCGTGGTCCCGATCATGGTCCGCTTCGATCTCCCGGTGGGCCGTGCCTGGGATGCTCTGCTGCCGTGGGTCTCGCGCGACCCGTGGGCGTTCGTTGTCTACGGCCTGATGCTGCTCGGGCTCGCGATCGTGGTCGGCATCGGGATCGTCGCGGTCGGCCTGATGTCGTGCTGCATGGGGTTCGTGCTGCTCGCCCTGCCCTACCTCGGGACCGTGCTCCTACTGCCGATCCTGGTCGCCTACCGAGCGCTCGGCCCCGAGTTCCTGAGCCGGGTGGACCCGGGCTTCGCGAACCTGCTCGAGGAGCTGCCGCCGCGCCATTGACACCGAGGGCGGGCCGGTCGAAGCTCTCCAGGTCCGCCGTCCGGCGGACCCGGAGGTGCCGATGGGACGGTCGAAGAACCTCGCGATCCTGCTCGTGGCGGCGGCCGCGTTGTGCCGCCCGGTGGGTGCGGCCGCACCGGTCGAGCTCGAGCTGCTCGGAGCCGTCAGCCTCCCGACCGGGTTGAAGGTCGACAACCTCGAGGTCGGCGGCCTCTCCGCGCTCGCCTGGGACCCGGCGCGCGACCTGTGGATCGCGGTCTCCGACGATCGCGGGATCGACGACCCGATCCGCTTCTTCACCCTGCGGATCGACCTCGAAGGGGGGCGGCTTGCAGAAGGCGGCGTCACCGTGGTCTCGGCGACGGTTCTGCACGATGCCGACGGGGCGCCGCTGCCGCCGTGGTCGGCCGATCTCGAGAGCATCGTGCGCCTGGCCGACGGCTCGCTCATCGTGGGCTCCGAGGGCGATCCGCCGCGCGGGGTCGCTCCTTTCCTCGCGCGGGTCTCGGCGGACGGGGAGGTGCTCGGCTCGCTGCCTCTTCCCGAGCGCTACCTGCCCGCCGAGGGGCGCGGCGTGCGCACCAACCTCGCGTTCGAGAGCATGACCCTGGCCGAGGGTGGCCGCATGCTGGTGACGGCGACGGAGAACGCGCTCGCCCAGGACGGTCCCGAGGCGGCACCGGGCCAGGGCAGCCCGTCGCGGATCCTCGAGCTCGAGCTCCCCGAAGGCCGGGTCGAGGCCGAGTACGTCTATCCGGTCGACCCGGTGCCGGTCGAGCCGCGCCCCGCCGGCTCCTTTTCGACCAACGGCCTCTCCGAGCTACTGGCGCTGCCCGATGGCGGCCTGCTCGCGCTCGAACGCTGGTTCGCGGTCGGCGTCGGCCACGGCGCCGCGCTCTACAGTGTCGACGTCGAGGGTGCGACCGACATCGCCGGCGTCGAGCGCCTCGCCGACGCCGGCGCGGTGGTCCCGGCGGCAAAGCAGCTGGTGCTCGACCTCAACACCGTTGGGGTTCCCCTGGACAACCTCGAGGGCATGGCCCTGGGCCCGGCGCTGCCGGACGGGCGGCGCCTGCTGGTCCTGATCAGCGACAACAACTTCAAGCCGGTGGTGCAGTGGACCCAGGTGCTGGCGTTCGCGGTGGGGACGCCGTCCGGAGTTCGGATCATGGACGTCCAGGGCACCGACCACATCTCGCCCCGGCTCGGTGAGTGGGTCGGCGGCGTCGAGGGCGTGGTCACCGGGGTACGGGCGCGCGGCGGCGACCGCGGGTTCTGGATCCAGGACCCTACGGGTGACGGCGATCCCGACACCTCCGACGGCCTGTTCGTGGCGCCGGCCACTGCCGTCGAGGTGGTACCGGGGGACGTGGTCCGTGTCGAAGGCCGGGTCGCCGAGGTCGGGCGGCCTGACGACCTGCCTGCGACCCGCCTGGCCGAAGCCCGGGTCGAGGTGCTGTCTCACGGCGCGCAGCTTCCGCCAGCGGTGGTGCTCGGGTCGGCCGGCCGGCCGATCCCCGGCCGCAACGCCGAGGACGACGGGCTCGCAGTCTTGGATCCCGGCGAGGACGCCGTTGACACCTTCGAGGCCCTCGAGGGAATGCGGGTCAGGCTCAACGGCGCCCGGGTGGTCGGGCCGACCAACCACTACGGTGAGATCACGGTGGTCGCGGATGACGGTGCCTCCGCGGGTCCCTGGACGGCGCGCGGTGGGCTGCTCGGCACCCCGGGCGACCCAAATCCCGAGGCGCTGCCGGTGATCGGGCCCGCAGCCCCGGCGGCGCGGGTCGGTGATCACTTCGCAGGGCCTTTTGAGGGGGTGCTCGACGCCGCCTACGGCGGCTACCGCCTCGTCGTCGATGCTTTCCCGAAGCTGGTTCCGGGGGGGCTCGAGGCCGAGACCACGGCGCTCGGCACCGTCCCGGGCAGACTCACGATGGCCACCTTCAACGTCGAGAACCTGTGGGTCGGCTCTGAGCGGCTGCCGGGGATCGGGCGGGTCATCGCGATCAACCTCGGGGCGCCGGCGGTGGTGGCGCTTCAGGAGATCCAGGACGACTCCGGTCCCACCGACAACGGGACGGTGACGGCGGCAGCGACCCTCGATGCGCTGGCCGGGGCGGTCGTGGCTGCGGGCGGGCCCCGCTATGAGTGGCTTTCACTCGAGCCGCAGAACAACCGGGAGGGCGGGCAGCCGGGTAGCAACATCCGGGTCGCGCTCCTGGTCGACCCCGCTCGGGTGCGAGCTGTCCGGCGCGGTCTCGGTGGGGACCGTCCGGTCGAGGTCGAGCCCGGCCCGCACCTGGCGGCGAGCCCCGCGCGTCTCGATCATCCTGCCTTTGCCGAGGGCCCGGAGCGCGGTTTCTTCGCCGCGCGGCGACCCTTGGTTGCCGAGCTCGAAGTGGAGGGTCGGCCGCTGTTCGTGGTGGTCGTCCACCTCAGCTCGAAGAGCGGCGACGATCCCTTGTTCGGGCTCCACCAGCCCCCACGGCGGTCGAGCGAGGCGCAGCGGCGCGAGCAGGCATTCGCGGTGCGCGACCTCGCCGACCGGCTGCTCGCCGCCGACCCGACGGCCCGGATCGTGATCCTCGGCGACTTCAACGAGCGCCAGGACCGGCCGCCGATGCGGGCACTGGAGGGCGGCGGCCTGGTCAACCTGACTTGGAAGCTCCCGGAGAACGAGCGCTACAGCTACGTGTTCCGCGGCAGCGGGGAGGACATCGACCACGTTGTCGTGAGCCCGTCGCTGGCGCCGGGCGCCGAGGTCGACGTGGTCCACGTCGACGCCGAGTTCCCGGTTGCCGAGCGTGCCAGCGACCACGATCCGGTGGTCGCCCGCCTCGCGCTCGGTCCCGCGTCAAGGTGACGGAGAAATGAACCACAGAGGCACGGAGACACAGAGAGGGCCACAGAGGACGTTGAGCCGTGCCGTTGGTCGGGTCCGAGGATCCGACCAACGGCACGGCTCAACGTCTGTGTCTTTCTGTGCCTCTGTGTCTCTGTGGTGAAAGTCCTTCACCTTCGCCAGGCGAACCAGCGGCGGAGGACCGCGGCGAAGGTCGGGGAGAGACGCGTACGGTTGAAGGCGTCGGCGGCCTTGCGCACGATCTCGGCCCGCGTCGGGTAGGGGTGGATCACGGCAGCCAGGGAGCCCAGACCACGGCCTGCGACGATCGCGGTCGTGATCTCGGAGATGATCTCTCCCGCGTGCCGGCCGACAAGAGTCGCACCCCGGATGGTGTCGGTGCCTGCGTTGAGGTGCACCTCCAGGAAGCCGCGCGTGTCGCCTTCGGCGACGGCGCGGTCGACCTCGGACATCTCGATCCGGATGGTGTCGAGGGCGACTCCCTGCGCCGCCGCTTCGGCCGCGGTCAGCCCGACGTGGGCGAGCTCGGGGTCGGTGTAGGTGCACCACGGGACGACCAGTCGGCTGATCCGCTTCTTCGGCCCAGGGAAGAGCGCGTTCTGGACGACCGCTCGCGATGCCGCGTCCGCGACGTGGGTGAACCGGTGCGCCAGGCAGACGTCACCGGAGGCGTAGATCCTCGGGTTCGAGGTCCTGAGAGTGTCTTCGACCCGGACGCCGGATCGATCGCTCGCCACTCCTGCTGCCTCGAGGCCGAGCCCCTCCAGGTTGGGGATCCGACCCACCGCGACCAGGATCGCGTCGACCTCGAGCATGGCGGGCCCTGCGGGGCCTTCGACCCGTAGCGCCTTCCCTGCCGCGCCGGATGTCACCGCCTCGAGGCTGGTCTCCAGCCGCACGTCGATGCCGTCGGCAGCGAGCGCGTCGAGGACGACCCGTGCCGCGGCGGGGTTCTCGCGCGGCAGCGCCCGGTCGAGCCGCTCGATGAGGGTGACGCGGCTGCCGAGGCGGGCGAAGGCCTGGGCCAGCTCGCAGCCGATCGGTCCGGCACCGAGCACGGCCAGCCGGAGGGGCAGCTCGGTGAGCTCGAACACGGTCTCGTTGGTGAGGTAGCCCGCCTCGCGAAGCCCCGGGATGGGGGGCACTGCGGCCCGCGCCCCGGTGGCGATCACTGCCCGCGAGAAACGCAGGGTTGCACCCGCGACCTCGACGGTGTCGCGCGACACGAATCGGGCGTCGCCGAAGAACACGTCGACACCGTAGTGGTCGGTGAACCTCCGCGCCGAGTCGTGCGGGCTGATCCCGGCGCGGACCGCGCGCATGCGCTGCATCACCGCTGTGAAATCGACCTGCGGCGCACTCGCCACGTGCACCCCGAAACGGGCGGCATCGCGAATGCCGGCGGCGGCATGGCTGGAACGGAGGATCGCCTTCGAGGGCACACAACCGACGTTGAGGCAGTCGCCGCCCATCAGGGCGCGCTCGACCAGCGCCACCCGTGCGCCGAGACCGGCGGCACCCGCGGCGGCGACCAGCCCCGCGGTGCCGGCGCCCACCACGACCAGGTTGTAGCGCCCCTGCGGCGTGGGGTTCGTCCAGCTCGGAGGATGGACGTTTTCAATCAGGCTCCGGTTGCTCAGGTCGTCGGGCAGCGGTGGCGTGAACTGGCGCATGGGATCAGCTCCTCGCGTGGCGACGGGCTCCGGCCGCGCTCGCCGCACCAGTTTCCCACTGCGCGTCTGCTGGTTACGTCGCCATGGTGGAGTGTGCCGACGTGATGCCAATCCTCCCGACGAAGACTGGATCGAAGCCATCCGCTCGCGCTGCGGAGTTGTGGAAAGCTGGCTTCGCCACCTTGCCACAGCCCCCCGCAGCATCGACGACGACGGAGCCTCAGGTCATTCTGCAGAACGTGACGCGCATACCTCGTCGCCATGTCTCAGTCGGTTTCCGACGGACTGCGGGCGCGCGGCGGGTTCGTCGCGAGGGGCACAAGGCGGTGCAAGATGTGCGGATATCGGGCTCGGCCATACCGGAGGCGTAGCCCAACTACCTTCCGTTCCGGTGGGCCGCGGACGCGGGAGAGGGGCGAAGCGAGACGCGCAAGACGGGCCTCGGTGTGCCCCCGGAATCTGGCGACCGTGGTGGGCTTCGTCACGAGGATCGCGAGGCGCCGTCACATGTGGGGATTTCGAGCCGTCGACGAGCGGAAGCGTAGCCCAGCTACGTTGAGGACAGGGCCGCCCCCGAAAGCCACGCAGATGGTGCCGGATCTCGCGCCGCAGCCGCCACTCTCCGGCGCCCGTGGCCCTAAAAGATGACGTGATCGATGTAGAACTTCTCTACGCTCACCGCCCCGGACGACAGCTCGCGCGCCTGATCAGGAGTGAGCCGGAAGGTGCCCGCCGGCTTGTTCTGCGAGCTGAGGAGCTCGACCTCGATTGCGGCCGGGGCGTTGGCAGCGTCGACCTGTTCGATCACCGTGTAGGCCTCGGTGATCACCCTCAGCGCCTCAAAGACCTGCTTCTGAGAGTCGGTCACCGCCTGGATGAAGAAGCAGCCCGGCCTGGTGCCGGCGCTCAAGCGATAGACGTAGAAGTGCTTGTCCTCGAACAGCTGGGTGAAAGCCTGCGTGACCCTCTGGTCGGCGTACTGGATCGTCTGGAGGCGAATGCCGGGCGTGGGCGTCGGGCTTGGCGTGATCGCGGTGCCGAGCTCGGGATTGCCCTCCATGTCGATTGAGGCGTAGTGCCCGAGGGAGATCCTGGGAGTCGAGGTCGGTACCGGAGTTTCGCTGCTGAGCTCGTCGACCATCAGGGCGCTGCCCAGCCCGAGCTGGTTGTAACGCTCCGTGGCGACCAGGTCGACCTGGTCGATCGGGAGGCTGGTCAGGGTACCCGTCACGAGGGTGATGATCGCGTTGCGGCCCTCGATCTTGAGCGGCTCCCGGGCGCGAATGCGCGAGCCGTTCTTGAGCACCACGACGTAGCCCTCGGCGGCCGCCATCATGAGGACAGCGATTAGGGGAACTGCGAGGAGGACTACCCACCGGCGCATTGTTCAACCTCCGTTTCCCGGACAGTATACCGCGACGGCACGCTCACCCCGTGAGCGAGTTCGTGGCGCCGTCGGAGGCCACCCGCCGCAGCAGCTCATTGCGCGAGTTCGATTCAGTCTTGCGGTAGAGGCTCTTGACATGGTCGCGGACAGTGTGGGGGCTGATGCCGAGCCGCTCGGCGACGTCGTTGACCGCGTGACCCAGCACCAGGAAGCGGAGCACCTCGGCCTCGCGCGGGCTGAGGCTGTGGCGGCCCGCGAAGGCGTCGACCTGGAGCTCCGGACGCGCCGATACACGGTGCAGGTGGGCAAGCACGGCCGGGTGCAGGGTCCCAGCTCCCCCCTCGGGCCGGACGCGAACCAGCTCGCACCTCAGCACCGTGCCATCCGAGAGGGCGAGGTTCCCCTGCCAGCCGCGAGTGTCCTCGGAGCCGTCGACGAGGTTCTCGACCACCGAGCACAGCAGGTTGAACAGTGGCTGCGGCGCTCCGCCGCCCTGGCCGACCGTGAGACCGGCCTCGGTCTGGTGGGAGAGCAGGCGATCCGCGGATGGGTTCGCGTACACGATCGCCCCGCCACGGTCGAAGAGCAGCACCGCGACCTCGCTCGCATCCAGCGCGCTGCGGAGGAAGGCGGCCTGCTCCTGGAGCCGCCGAGCGAGCAGCAGCTGGTGGAGAAGCTGGCCGGCGAGCCGTTCGAGACCGTGTCCGGGAGGCGCTGTCGTTCCCAGAGTGAGGCCCGCGCGGAAGCGGCCAGGGAATGCGATCATGAGGCTGACACCGGTGCCCTCGCGCCGCCCGTCGCTGTAGCGGTGCACGGTCGTTGTGCCCTCGAGAGTGAGGTCGAGCTCGCACCAGTGGGCATCCGCAGCTGCGGCGAGCGCAGCCAGCATCGCGGCGACCTCCGGATCGTCGCATGGCGGCGGCCGCAGAGGGAGCAGGACGGGAGGAGACACCCTCATCTCATCTCATTATACCGTCTCGAGATCTCCGGACATTCGCCGCAGGCCGCGCCTGAGGACCCCAGCTTCCGGTCCAGTGGCCTTGACCGATGTGGGTCTGTCACCTAGACTTCCACCCTTATGCTGGAGAGCCTCCAGGAACGTCTCGCACGTGTGACCAAGACCCTCCGCGGCGAGGGCCACCTGACCGAGTACCACGTCGACGCCGCGCTGCGCGAGATCCGGCTCGCACTACTGGCCGCTGACGTCAACGTCGAGGTGGCCACCGGTTTCGTGGAGCGGGTCCGCGAGCGGGCGCTGGGCCGGGAGGTCCTGACCTCGGTCACGCCTGCCCAGATGGTCACCAAGATCGTGTATGAAGAGCTCGTGCGCCTGCTCGGCGGGACCACCACCGAGCTCGACTTCAAGGGGCGGCCGGCCGTGGTCATGTTGGTCGGCCTCCAGGGCTCGGGCAAGACCACGACCGCTGCCAAGCTCGCCCTGTGGGTGAAGGGCAAGAAGGGGCTGTTCCCCCTCCTGGTCCCGGCGGACACCTCGCGTCCCGCCGCGCGTGAGCAGCTCCTGGTGCTCGGTCAGAAGGCGTCGATTCCGACCATCGACACCCGCGACATGGACGACCCCGAGGCGATCGCCAAGCGCGCGCTGCGCGAGGCGTCGATCAAGGGCTATCAGGTCCTGATCTTCGACACGGCAGGTCGGCTCCACATCGACGACGAGCTGATGGCTCAGCTCGAGCGCCTCAAGGCGATCCTGAAGCCGCGCCAGCTTCTGTTTGTTGCCGATGCGATGACCGGTCAGGATGCGGTCCGCTCGGCGCGCGCTTTCCACGAGCGCCTCGACCTGACCGGCGTGATCCTGACCAAGCTCGACGGCGACGCTCGCGGCGGCGCGGCGCTGTCCGTCCGCGAGGTGGTCGGACAGCCGATCGTGTTCGCGGGTGTTGGCGAGCAGCTCGACGGCCTCGAGCAGTTCCACCCCGACCGCATGGCGAGCCGCATCCTCGGCATGGGCGACGTCCTGACCCTGGTCGAGAAGGCCCAGGGCGCTGTCGACGAGCGCCAGGCGCGGAGGCTAGAGTCGAGGCTCAAGAAGAGCCAGTTCGACCTCGAGGACCTGAGGGATCAGCTCGCCAGCCTGGCGAAGATGGGACCGCTTCAACAGGTGATGGAGCTGATCCCGGGGATGGGAAAGATGCTGCCGGCCGGTGGCGTCTCCCAGGAGCAGGAACGTCAGCTCCGGCGCATGCAGGCGGCGATCGGTTCGATGACGCCGCAGGAGCGGCGTCACCCGCAGATCCTCAACGGCTCGCGCAAGCGGCGGATCGCGAAGGGCTCCGGAACCTCGGTCGAGGAGATCAACCGCCTCTTGCGGCAATTCGGACAGATGCGTAAGCTGATGAAGCGGCTGGGGAAGGCTGATCCCAAGGCCCTCAAGCGCCAGCTCGGTATCCGATGAACGACAATGCGTACAGCGGCCCCAGAGCGGCCGCTCGGAGAGGAGTGAGCAGATGTTGATGATCAGACTGCGGCGGGGTGGGGCGAAGCACGATCCGGTCTACCGCGTGGTAGTGTCCGATTCGCGCAAGCCTCCGACCGCTGACTACTTGGACCAGGTCGGGCTCTACAACCCGAACACCAACCCGCCGGAAATTCGGATCGACATGGACAAGGTTTCCGAGTGGCAGAGCAAGGGTGCCGGTGTTTCCGAAACCGTCCGCGCCCTCATTGGGAAGGTGCAGCGGCAGGCGTGACGCCCGGCGATCGCGACGAAAGGATCTCCCCGTGAGCGCGATGAAAGACCTGCTGGAAGAGATCGCCAGGGCCCTCGTCGACAATCCCGAGGACGTACGGGTGGCCGAGGTCGAGGGTGAACAGACCACCGTGCTGGAGCTTCGCGTTCGTACCGAGGATCTGGGCAAGGTGATCGGTCGTCAGGGCCGCACGGCTCGGGCGATCCGCACCCTGCTCTCGGCCGCCGGTATGAAGGTGCACAAGCGATTTGTTCTCGAGATCCTCGAGTGATGGAAACCTCCGGGGAGCCAGAAGGCTCCCGCGAGTGGCTGATCGTGGGCGTCGTCGGTAAGCCCCACGGCGTCCACGGCGACGTGCTGGTCGAGATCATCACTGACTTCCCGGAACGCCTCGCTGCCGGGGTCCGGTTCGGGCTCGGCCCCGACAGCGGACCGGAGGAGATCCACGAGGCGTTCGCGGTGCGTTACCACAAGGGCAAGTGGCTGCTGTCCGTCGTGGGCCTTCGGGAACGCCCGGAGGTCGAGGCGTGGCGGGGTCGCTACCTTTTCCTGCCGGAGCAGGCGCTCGACGAGCTGCCAGAGGGTTACTACTACGAGCACCACCTGGTAGGTCTCGAGTGCCGCTCGCCGGCCGGCGAAGACTTCGGGGTCGTCACCGGCCTCGACCCGAGCGGCGGTCAGACACGCCTGGTCGTGCGTCGCGGGCAGCGCGAGTTCCTCGTGCCGTACGTACCCGAGATCATCCGTGCAGTGGATCTCGAGGGCCGGGTAGTGACCGTCGAGCCCATCCCCGGCCTGCTCGACGACGACGCCGAGCTCGTCTGACGACAACCTCCCGACCGACCCTCGAGACGGAAACACCGATGCGCTTCGATGTCCTCACGCTCTTCCCGGCCCTCCTCTACGTTTTTCGTGAGACCGGCGTGCTCGGCCGCGCTGTCGCACGTGGCGACGTGGTGGTCGAGGCGCACGACCTGCGGGCGTGGGCGGGAAACCGTTGGGGTCAGGTGGACGACGAGCCCTACGGCGGAGGCGCCGGGATGGTGCTGCAGGCGCCGCCGGTGGTCGCCGCGGTGCGCGCGCTAGAGGCGGCACCGCCCGGACCCGGTCAGCGGGTGCTGCTGACGCCGCGAGGACGGGTGCTCGACCAGGCGCTGGTCGAGGAGCTCGCCCGCCACTCCCGCGTGCTCCTGCTGTGTGGACGCTATGAGGGTTTTGACGAGCGCGTCCACGAGATCCTGCACCCGCTCGAGGTTTCGCTCGGTGACTTCGTGCTCGGTGGCGGCGAGGTCGCTGCGATGGCGCTGATCGAGGCGGTCACCCGGTTGGTGCCCGGCGTCGTCGGCGATCCGGAGTCGGTCGCAGCCGACTCGTTCGTGAACGGTCTGCTCGACTATCCGTGCTACACCAGGCCGCCGGTGGTGGAGGGACTCGAGGTCCCCGCCGTGCTCGTCTCCGGCAACCATGCGGCGGTTCGCGGCTGGCGCCTGGAGCGCGCGGTCGAGCTCACCGTAACTCGCCGCCCGGAGCTGATCAAGAAGAGCTGGGGACGGCTGGACGACGAGGCCCGTCGACTGGTGCGCCGGCTGGCTCCCGAGCTCAGCGAGCCGTGACCAGGAGCGGTTGCGCCACCCGGTGCGCGGCCGCTACTCTGCACCGGCGTCAGGGGGACTGATGAAGCGCATACCGATCGTGATCCTGCTGCTCTGCCTCGGTATTGCCGTTGCCGCCGCTCAAGGACTCGACGACGAGCCCGTGTTCCAGGCGCGCCTGGTCGCGGAGCACGAGCCGCTGGTCGCGGGCGAGTCGGCGAGGTTGGGCGTGGTTCTGACCGTCGATCGCGGCTGGCACATCAACAGCGACACGCCGGGGGACGACTTTTCGGTCCCGACCACGCTCGTCTGGAAGCTACCAGCGGGTTGGCTGGATCCGGTGCCGAGCTTTCCCGACGGCGACAGGCTGCGCTTCGACTTTTCTGAGACACCGATCGAGGTCTGGCAGGGTCGGGTGCTCATCCCGGCGGCGATTACGGTGCCCGAAAACGCCTCCGGCCCCGGCCGCCTCAGCGTCGTGATCACCGCCCAGGCCTGCAACTCGAGCCAGTGCCTGGCCCCAACCGACGTCACGGCGAGCTTCGAAGTGACGGTCGCGCCGCCCGGAACCGCTGTCAACCCGACCAACGCCGACCTCTTCGCCACGGCGGCGACGCAGCCCGCGGCCGCAGAAAGCGCCGGCGCACAGGAGGCCGGGAGGCTGGCGGCCAAGTCACTTCCACTGCTCCTGATCGGCGTCTTCCTGGGCGGGCTCGCCCTGAACCTGACACCGTGCGTGTTCCCACTCATCCCGATCACGATCGGGTTCTTCGCTCAGCAGGCCAAGGACCGCTCACGGGGCACCTTCTGGCTTGCCCTCGCCTACGTGATCGGGATCGCCGCTACGTACTCGGTGCTCGGCGTGCTCGCCGCCCTCGGCGGGGCGTTGTTTGGCAGCGCGCTGCAGAGCCCGTGGGTGGTCGGTGTCATCGTCGCCGTGCTGCTGGCGCTGTCCGCGTCGATGTTCGGTCTGTGGGAGCTGCGCGTGCCCGGCTGGGCGCAGCGCGCTTCCGGGGGACGTACCGGCGTGGTCGGGGCGCTGCTGATGGGTCTCATCATGGGGTTCATCGCGGCGCCCTGCATCGGGCCGTTCGTGATCGGGCTGCTCACCCTGGTCGGCCAGCGCGGTGACCCGGTTTTTGGGTTCACCGTGTTTTTCACCCTCGCCCTCGGTCTCGGCGTGCCCTATCTGCTGCTCGGGACCTTTACCGGCCTGGTCAACCGGCTGCCCTCCTCGGGGATGTGGATGGTCGGTGTGCGCCGGCTGTTCGGCGTCCTCCTGATTGCGATGGCTGCCTACTTTGCAGCACCCCGGCTGCCCGCGGCGATCGGCGGCTGGCTGATGCCGGTGGTGCTCGTCCTCGGCGCCTTCTACCTCCTGGTGATTGACCGAACCGGCCACGAGCAGCCAGCCATCGACCGATCGATGCGCGTCGCCTCGGCGGTGATGCTGGTGATCGGTGTGGTGCTCGCGCCTGCGGTGCAGCTGCGCCGGGGTGGCGGCGAGCTCGCCGCAGCCGGGCACCTGGAATGGGCGCCCTACGAGGCGAGCTCGGTCTCGGCCGCAGTTGCCGCCGGCGGACCGGTGATCGTCGACTTCGCGGCCGACTGGTGTGCGCCGTGCAAAGAGCTCGACGGGGTCACGTTTGCCGACCCGGCGGTGGGCGACATGCTCGACGGCTTCACCCGGTTCAAGGTCGACCTCACCCGCGCCAACGCCGCCAACCAGGCACTCCAGGAGGAGTTTGACGTCCGCGGCGTACCGACCGTAGTGGTCTGGAACGGCGGCGTGGAGCGGTTCCGGATTACCGGCTTCGAGCCGCCCGAGCGCTTTCTGGGGCGACTGCGGCGGGCCACAGGCGGCTGAGGTGCCCGACCACGCCCGCTGGCGACGGATCGCGCTCGGCCTGGTGGTCGCCACCGCTGCGTACAACGCGATCGAGGCCGGCGTGGCGCTGTGGTCCGGCATCGTCGCCGACTCGATCGCCCTGATCGGGTTCGGCCTCGACAGCGTCATCGAGCTGATTGCGGCGGCGGCGCTGCTGTGGCGGCTGTCGGTCGAGGCTCAGGGCGCCGACCACGAGCGCGTGGAGGCCAGCGAGCGTGCGGTCCACCGCATCATCGGCATCACCTTCCTGCTGCTCGCGTTGTACGTCACGGCCGAGGCGGGATGGGGGCTGTGGCGCCGCGAGGCCGCAGCCGAGAGCCTGGTCGGCATCATCCTCGCCGTCGCGTCGCTGGTGGTCATGCCCCTGGTCGCGTGGGGCAAGCTGCGCGCCGCGCGGCGCCTGGGCAGCCGCGCCCTCGCCGCCGAAGCCAAGGAGACCCTGGCCTGCTCCTACCTGTCCTTGACCCTGCTCCTGGGGCTCGGGCTGAACGCCGCCCTCGGCTGGTGGTGGGCCGATCCGGTCGCGGCACTCGCAATGGCGCCGTGGCTCATTCGCGAGGGTCTCGAAGGGGTCCGGGGTGAAGCCTCGGAGGACGACGACGAATGAGTCCCGCGGCGAGAAGAAACCGCTCAGTGCGGCGCATCACGCGCCGCTATGGAAGCCTGGCGACGAGTGTGGGTCAAGCCTCTTCCGTGCCGCCGGGGCCCGACGTCGGGGCGTCGAGCGCAGGGAACACGTCGCCAGTCGAGATGATCCGCTCGGCGCCGTCGCTTGCCAGGCGCAGGAAGCCGTCCGCGGTGACGCCCCGGTAGCGACCGCGAATCGTTTCGCCGGAGGCGAGGCGAACCGCAACGCTGTCTCCGAGCTGGTGGACCAGCGCCTCGCGCCACTGCTGCAACGCCGGCGCGGGCTCCGCAATGCCTCGTGCGAGCTCGGCGACGAAGGTCGTGATGATCGGCTCGGCCCACTCGGTCCACTCGCGCGGACCGAGGATGTCGGTGATGCTCCCTGCGGGGTAGGCTGCGCTCGGGCCGAGGTCGGGCGCGGAGGCGAGGTTCACTCCGAGGCTCACGGTCACCCAGTGGGGCGCCCCATGGCGGGCCGTGACCAGGAGTCCGGCGAGCTTGCGGCCGCCGTGGAGAATGTCATTCGGCCACTTGACGCCGTGGCCTTCGAGGCTGACGGCTGCCAGTGCCTGCCACACCGCGGCCGCGGCCACCATTGGCAGATGCATGGCTCGGGCAGACGGCACGCCGGTGGACAGCCAGGTGAGGTAGAGGCCGCCCTCTGGTGAGGACCAAGTGTGATCACCGCGGCCGCGACCGGCCGACTGCCGACCGGCGACCAGAACGGTCGGACCGAGGGTTGCCTCCTCGTCGTCGACCTCGTCGATGAGTCTTCCTGCGGCGGCGTGGGTCGAGTCGGCGAGCGAGAGGTAGACCAGGTTGTCGGCGGCTGCGCCGAGGGAGGTCCACAGGCGCGCCAGCAGGTCCATCACCCGGACACCGCGTCCAGGGTTCGTCGCAACCGTTCGAGGCGTGTGCGGACCTCCGCGAGCCGCGTGCGCGCGCCCTCGACGACCTCGGGCGGCGCCTTGGAGGTGAAGCCCGGGTTGGAGAGCCGGGCCTCGTGGCCCTGACCCTCGCGCTCGAGGCTCGCGACCTCCTTGGCGATCCGCTCGCGCTGCTCGGCGCCGATCGAGCCCTCGGGAAACGCGAGCGCGACCTCGAGCCCGCCGAGCAGCTCGTGGACCGAGTGCTCGGGTGCGGGGCCGACCGAGACCGCAGGCACGGCGGCGAGCCGTTCGAGCTGGACCGCCTGGCTGCGCAGGAAACCGGCGCGATGGGCGTCGGCGTCGACCAGCGTGACCGCGATCGGATTGCGCGGTGAGAGCCCGAGCAGCGAGCGGTAGGAGCGCAACCCGCCCACCAGCGCCTGCAGGGTCTCGAGGTCGGCCTCGAGCTCGTCGTCCTCCCATGCGGGTGTCGGCTCGGGGTAGCGCGTAGTGATCAGCATGCCCTGGTGTCCGAGCTTGGCGGCGATCTCCTCGGTGATGAACGGCATCACCGGGTGCAGCAGAGCGAGGGCCTCGAGCAGCACGCCCCGCAGTACCGACCGCACCTCGCGGCGGTCGGCTGTGGTCTTGGCGAGCTCGAGATACCAGTCGCAGTAGGTATGCCAGACGAAGTGGTAGAGCTGGTGGGCGCCCTCGTCGAAGCGGTAGGTCTCCCAGGCGCGGTTGACGGCGCGCACGGTGTGCGACAGCCGCGACAGGATCCAGCGCTCGGTCGGTGCGAGCTGCTCGAGGTCGAGCTCGGCGAGCTGAATCTCGTCGCCGACGAGCTGCATCTGGACGAAGCGCGCCGCGTTCCAGACCTTGGTCGCAAACCCGCGGTAACCCTCCATGCGCTTGAGGTCGAGCGGGAGGTCGCGCCCGGGCGACGCGAGCGCGGCAAGGGTGAAGCGGACTGCGTCGGCGCCGTAGGCGGCACAGACCTCGAGCGGGTCGATGGTGTTGCCCTTGGTCTTCGACATCTTCTGGCCCTGGGCGTCGCGGACCAGGCCGGTGAGGTGGACGGTGTGGAACGGGATGTCGCCCGCCAGGTGGCAGCCCATCATGATCATCCGAGCGACCCAGAAGAACAGGATGTCGAACCCCGTGATCAGCACCGAGGTTGGATAGAACGTGGCGAGGTCGGCGCTCGCGTTCGGCCAGCCGAGGGTCGAGAACGGCCACAGCCCGGACGAAAACCAGGTGTCGAGGACGTCCGGATCCTGGTCCAGCGGCAGGTCGGGCGCGAGACTGTGGCGCGCGCGCGCGTCGTCCTCGCTCGAGCCGACGTAGTCGTTGCCTTCGGCGTCGTACCATACCGGGATCCGGTGACCCCACCACAGCTGGCGGGAGATGCACCAGTCCTGGATGTTCTCGAGCCAGTGGTTGTAGGTCGCTATCCAGAAGTCCGGCACCAGGGTGATGCGTCCGCTCGCTACCGCCGCCAACGCCTTCTCGGCAAGCGGCTTGGTGCGCACGAACCACTGGGTCGACAGATAGGGCTCGAGCACGGTCTCGCAGCGCTGGCAGCAGCCGACCGCCATCGCGTGTTCACGGCCGCCGCGCAGCAGCCCGCCGGCGTCGAGCGCCTCAACCACCGAGCGCCGAGCCTCGAGGCGGTCCTGACCCGCGAACCGCCCGCCGGTGGCGCTGATGCGTCCGTCCTCATCGAGAATCGAGATGAACTCGAGGCCGTGGCGGATGCCGGTGGCGAAGTCGTTCGGATCGTGGGCCGGGGTCACCTTGACCGCGCCGGTTCCGAACTCCGGATCGACCAGCTCGGCGTCGGCAACGATCGGGATTCGCCGGTCGAGGAAGGGGTGGCGGGCGAAGTGGCCGACCAGATGGCGGTAGCGCGGGTCGTCGGGATGAACGGCGATCGCGGTGTCGCCGAGCATCGTCTCCGGCCGGGTGGTGGAGACGACGATCTCACCACCCTCCTCGATCGGGTAGGCGAAGTCCGTGAGCCGGCCCTGGACGTCCTGGTGGACCACCTCGAGGTCGGACAACGCCGTGTGGCATCGCACGCACCAGTTGATCAGGCGGCGGTCGCGGTAGATCAGGCCCTGCTCGTGGAGCGTCACGAAGGAGTGCAGCACTGCCTGCGACAGTCCCTCGTCGAGGGTGAAACGTTCCCGGCCCCAGTCGCACGAAGATCCAAGGGCCTTCGCCTGCACCGAGATGTTGTCCTTGTGCTCCACCTTCCACGCCCACATGCGCTCGAGGAAGGCGTCCCGGCCGAGCTCCTGGCGCGACAGTCCCTCGCGCGCGAGCTGACGCTCGACCATTACCTGGGTTGCGATGCCGGCATGGTCGGTTCCCGGCAGCCACAGAGCGTTGTAGCCCTGCATCCGCCGCCAGCGGATCACAAGGTCCTGGAGCGTGAACTGGAGGGCGTGGCCGATGTGCAGCTTGCCGGTGACGTTGGGCGGAGGAATGACGATACAGAACGGGGGTTTGGTGGACGGCAGCTCGGGCGCAAACGCACCGGACGCCTCCCAGCGCTCGTACCAGCCGCGCTCGAAGCTCAGGGGTTCGTAGCGCGTGTCCAGGGTTGGTTCGGTCATGATCACTGTCTCCTGGCCCCAAAGGGGTCCCGAAAGTCTAGCATCGCGCCTCCGCCGCGGATGCCGAGCGGGCGAGGGTCGGCCCCTGTGAGGGGCAGGGCCTGTGGTCTCTCGGGGCTGAAGAGCGGTCCAGGACGCTGTGTGCCGGATCTCCGGCCGTGACGGCGGACGCAGGGCGGTGGGACGACGTGAGGACCTGCGCCCTTCCGGCGCCGCTTCTCACGCCTCGTCTCGATTCTCGCTTCGCGGTGGGTTCCCGGCCGGGCCTCTAGCCGCTGGTGCTGCCGATCGTCACGTCGACGGAGACCGTGGAGTCGATCTCCGCGAGCTCGTCACGGACGCCGACGGCGACGGTCTGCTCCCCCTCCCGCATCATGAGGTCGATCGAGTAGTTGAGCTTGCGGTTGCCCGACTCGAGCACGACCTCGTTGGGGACCCGCAGGGGGAGTTCGCGCCGCTGGACGTCAGAGGAGCGGCCATCGGCGCCGCGCACTGCGATGAAGACGCTCAGCCGACCTTCCTGGGCGTCCTCGGTGGGCAGCAGCAGCAGCCGTCCGAGGGGGATGACGACGTTGACCGGGAGCAGGTACTCGCCGTTGGCGGCATCGCGGTGGGCGATGCCGGTCTCGAGCGCGATATTGAGAGGGTTGGCGGTCACCCCGAGAAAGACCGCGGAGAGCGTCCGGTCGGACATGAACTCGTCCGCCGACTTCGCGCGGAAGCCCTCTCGGTGCCGCACGGTAGCGCCGTCGCGCTTCACTGAGACCCTGATGCGGTGGTAGTTGCCGTCGGGTTCTCCGGACGGGGAGAAACCGAGCGAGTAGTAGCTCTCAAAGTCGGCCTTGAGCTGATCGAGAGCCAGGGCGACGTTTTCGAGGTTGGTGATGTGGCGACCGCCCGTGGTCCCGGCGAGAAACTGCAGCGCTTCCTGGTCGCCGAACGCCTGCATCACGGAGAGCTGTGACCCGCCCTCGTAGCCCGGGTTCGACGCGGTGACGTAGCTTTCGATCGCACCCTGGGACGCGTCGACCGCGTACAGGGTGACGCGGTTCGCGTTGGCGCGGTTGGCGAGGTCGATGAAAAACGGTCGGATGTTGTACCGAGCAGCGGCGACCTGCGGGGTCATGGCGCGCAGCTCGATCGGCACGTCCGAGACCGTCGTCAACATCCGCGAGAACTTGTTCACCCAGGCCTCGAAGAGCGGCTCTCCGATGCGCATCGAGACGCCCTCGCCGACGTACATGACCGCCTTGCGACCGGGCAGACCGGCGAGCGAGTCGACCAGCTGGCGCAAGGTCCGGATCGATGCCCGGGTCACCTCGTACTTGTACTGGCACCAGCCCTCGATGTCCTGCAGGAGTGCCTTCGCCTCGTCGACACGGGTGTCCTGGCCCGAACCTCTCTGAGGTGTCGTGGTGTCCGTGCGCTCCATAGTGCGGAGGATGAAGGTGCGGTCGTTGTCGAACAACCCGCCCTTGCCGACCTCGTGGGCCATGGTGTCGAGTACCTGCCCGAGCTGCTCGGGCGGATCCGAGAAGCTATGACGGATGTCGAGGCGCGAACCCTGGGTGGCGACCATCACCCGGTCGTCGCGGCTGAACTCGCTGCCCAGCAGCTTCTTCAGCTGCCCGAGAACGCGGTTGCGCGAGCGTGGCTGAATGGCCGAGTTGTCCACGTAAACGATCAGGTTGAGGCGTTGGTAGTCGGGGAGGTCGGCCGTGGCCACGTCCCGGGGCTCGATCCCGGCATGCTCGGCGAGCTCGAGCTGACGGACGCGGGCGCCCTCGACGGTGAAGAAGTTCCGGATTGCGACCGGCTTCCCGTCGACCGTGATCTCGAAGTCGTCCGGGGTCAGCCCGAGGATCGGTTTTCCGTCACGCCCGGTGACGAAGGTCTCGACGTTGACCACGTTGACCTTGATCACGTCGAAGAACTTGTTCGATTCGACAATGGTCTCCTGAGCCATGCCCGCGCTCGAGAGCGTGATCAGCGCGACACAGCTCGCCAAGCCCAGGCGGATCCGGCGGTCAGTGTCCCGGTTTCGACGGCGCAGAAACGAGGCAGCCTTCCCCATGACAACCTCCCGATCCCGGAGCATGTTGCAGCGGCGACCTGACTGCTGTACATCGACGGCCGGCCGCCGGTTTCCGGAAGAGACCAGGAGCGAGTATATCCTCATTAATTTTGAGTGCTGATCGCAACACGGGCCGGTCACCGTCCCGCCGGCGCTGAATCCAGGAACGCGACGACCTCGCGCCCATCGTCGCGGTACTCGAGGCGGTCGAAGCTCATCAGGTTGGCGATCGCGATCCCGCGGCCGTGGTTGTCGAAGCACCTCTGTGGGTCGATGGCCAGGTAAGGCCGTGGGTCGAAACCTCTGCCCTGGTCGCGGATGACAAACGTGAGCCCGCTCGGGCTTCGTTCCAGCCGAACACTTGCAGCGCGGTCCCGGAGGTGCGGCTGCTCGAGCCGACTCCGAATCTCGTCCGCCCACCGTCCGACCTTGAGAAGCTCCCCCTTGAGCTCGTAGTCGATCTCGAGGTTGCCGTGCTCGACAGCGTTGACCAGCAGCTCCGTGAGCCCCACCACGACCCGTTCGGGGTCGGGACAGGCCTTGGCCAGCAGGGCGCCGAGCCCTGTCGCCTGCTCTGGGGTGCGAAATTCGAAGTGGCCCGTCTCGAGCAATCGGATCGCGTCCGCGGAGAGCCGGACCTCGGCCAGCAGCCGCCGGACGCGGTCGTGGTCGGTCGCGGCGGCGCGCACCATCGACTCAAGCACCGAGCCATCGAGCGGCTTGGTCAGGTAGTAGTGGGCACCGGCTCGGATCCCCTCAGCGATGTCGGCCCGGTCCGCGGCGGCGGTTTCCACGATCACCGGCACGTGGTGGAGTCGGGCGTGCTCCTTCATTCGGGCGAGGAGCTCGAGCCCGCCGAGGCGGGGCATCATGAGGTCGAGCACCACGACGTCGAAACCGGCGTCGTTCTCGAGGCGGTGCCAGGCGTCGACGCCATCACAGGCGGTGGCGACCTCGTACGGACCGCTCTCGAGGTACTCAGAGATCAGCTCGCGGCTGAGTGGGTCGTCCTCGACCACCAGGACCCGCCACCGTGGTCGTGGAGGCACCGCCTTCAACCCCGTCACGCGGTCAGGCGGAGCCCTGTCACTGGTAGTCTTCGGCAGGGGAGGCCGTGTCGATGGCCGCCTCGAGCTGGCGCACGCGCTCGCGAACGACCAGCTCGGCCATGTCGGGCAGCACCTCCCACGCGATGCGCTCGAGTGTGCCCGAGGAGAGTTCGAGGACTCTTCTGGCGATCCGCTCGACATCCTCGTCGCTCAGCGTGACCTGGGCATCGGCGACGGTTACGGCCTCTGCGGCGGCCGCCGGTCTTCGCCCGACGCCGATGCCGCTGTCGTCGGCGGTGAAAGGCTCCTCGGCTCCCGCGTCCTGGCGGACCACGGCCAGTGGAGGGCGAGGCGCAGGCGGAGCTGGTGGTTCGGCCGCGAAGGGCTCGACCTTCGGCTGGTCGATACCCTCGGCCTCGACCTCGACCTCGGGCTCGAGGGGCTCGATCTCGGGATCGTGCACACCCTCGACCTCGGGCTCGAACGACCCTGCGGCTTCGGCATCACCTTCGATCACTTCGCCGAAGCCGTTCTCGAAGTCGCCGGCGCCGAGCTCGGTCGTCTCGTAGCCTTCGGGGGCGGGATGGTCCTCGCCGGCGACCTCGACCTCGGGGAAGTCATCCGGCACGAGGACGGGCTCGTCGAGCGGGGCGGCTGCGGCGGGGTCGAGCTCGACGGTCTCGGCCGCCCACTCGTCATCGAGGTCCGATGGCGGCTGGGTGGGCTGCACTGGTGACACCGGCTCGATCTCCGGGGACGGCATTGACAGGCGCGTGCCGAAGTCGAAGTCGTCCTCGGTCGCGGGCGTCTCGAGCGGCTGAAACCCGCCCGAAGACGCTCGGTCGGCGTCGGACCACGATGGTGTGACGCTGCCTTCGATCATCGAATCGTCTGCATCCCGGGACGGCGTCCCAGCCAAATGGACCAGGCGCTCAACCGTCTCAACCAGCTTGCGGGCCTCGAACGGTTTGGTGATGACTTCCGAGCAGCCGGCGCCCAGAGCGCGGTCGCGATCGAACGGCTCGAACGTGCCGGTCAACAGGATCACCGGGATGTGCAGCCAGTCCGGGTTGGACTTGATCTCCTGGCAGACCTGGTAGCCGTCCTTGCCGGGCATGATGACGTCGCAGATGACGACGTCGGGCTGGCACAGCGGGATCTGGCGCAGCAGCTCATCCCCGCTCGAAACCGCCACCACCCCAAAGTCTGTATCCGCGAAGGTCAGCTCGACGACCTTCTGGATCGTGAGGCTGTCGTCGGCGAGAAGAAGGGTGCTGCTCATGACGGCTCCCGCCCCGATGAGGGATCGTGCGTACCCCCCGTGTGTACCACGACGCCGCGGAACCTGTCAACGAAACCTCCGGCGTGCAACAACCTCCAGGCCGTGAGACGACCGGGGTGGAGGCCGGCGAGGCGGACGGCCTCGGCTGCGGCCGCCGAGACCGCCTCAGCGGAGACGACGAGCACCCATCCCGAGGAGTCGAGGTTGCTCGAGTCAAGCTCGCGGCCGGTGAGGATGGCGCCGCGAGCAGCGGCGGCGCCGAGCGCGGCGGGAAGCGTCCAGGTGCCTCCCCAGCCGGTGACCAGGCCGCGCCGGACGCCGGGGTGGGAGAAGCGCGCTCCCGGTCCGGCGACCACGCGGTCACAGGCCTGAGCGAGGTCCCAGCCACCGCCCGAGCACGCCCCGTCGACCGCGGCGACCGTCGGACCCGGGTGGGCGGCCAATCGTGCGAGGACACGCCGGCCGGCGCGCGCGTAGGCCGCACTCGAACCGGCGTCGAGAGCGGCGATCTCGGCCAGGTGCGCTCCGGCGAGGAAGATCCGCGGGTGCTGGGAGGCAAGAACCAACGGGCGTCGGTTCGCCGCCAGCTCCTCCACGACGCGCTCGAGGGCAGCCAGGACTTTCGTGTGCAGCACCGGCCGGCGGATGGTGACCAGTGTGACCTCCGCCAGGTTCTCGACATGGAGCTCATCCACGCCAGCCTCCGTGAACGCGGAAGAAGTCGAGCGCCGGCAGCCGGCGCTCGGCGACGGCATGGACCACCTGGTCGAGCCACCCGCCGATCCCGGGAGGGAGTGCGTCACCGACCTCTGAGAGGGTCCGCCGGCGCACTACAGCGAGGAAGCCGAGATCGGTGCGCTCCAGACGTCCGGCGTCGACCGGCTGGCAGCGAGCGCACACGGGATGGCCGTCCGAAGGTCGTGTGGCAAAGGGTGCCTCAAGCCCGACGCCGCACGCGGCACAGGCGTCGAGCGCCGGCAGCAAGCCGGCGAGCGCGAGCGTCCACTGGGCGGTGTACGCTACCGCAATCTCCGGGGGTACGCCGCCGAGGAGTCCGGCGAGCACCATCCGGCCGAGCCGGAACGCGCGCTCGGCTGGCTCGTAGGGCGGGCAGAAGGTGAACAGGAGCTCGGCGACCGCCGAAGCCGCAGCGAAGCGCTCGAGAGTGGCTGCGAGCGGGTACGAGGACTCGATGAGCTCGAGGCGGCGAAAGGTCGCGAGCTCCGCATGGGCACCCTGGAAGATCTCAATCCGGACCAGGGAAAGGACTTGCGCTGCGGCCGCGGACGGCGTCTTGCCGCCCCGGGCCCCGCGCGCGACCCCGCGTACCACGCCACGCTCGGCCGTCAGGACTGAGAGCAGAAGGTGACGGTCGGCGTACGGGAGGCTGTCGAGGACGAGCGCCTCGGAGTCCGCGCGGGGCTGCATCGGGCCATGGTAGCGCGCGCCGGCTACCACTCCTCCTTGATCCGGCGGAGCTCGCGGCGTTCCTTCTTCTTCGGAGCGCCCGCCCCGGGCAGCCGTCGCGGCGGCTGGGCGAGCCGCTGCATCCGCCGCGCCTCGATCTCCTCCGGAGTCGGCGGCGGCGTGTGGTCCTCGTAGAGCTCGCGGGCGCGGGCCTTGGAGACCGAGGCCGCGGCGAGCTCGCGGACCTCGATGATGCGCGTGCGGCCGCCCGGCAGGCCGATGCGGACCTCGTCGCCGGGTCGCACCATGCGATGGGGCGTCCCGCGGTCGCCGTTGACCGTCACCCGGCCCGCCTTGCAGGCGGTCTGGGCCTGCGAGCGGGTCCTGCAGAGGCAGGCGACGTCCAACCAGATGTCGAGGCGCATCGCGTCCGGGGTCTCGTCGCTCATCCGTCGAGTCTAGCGCTGTGTGCAAGCGGGTACGTGATCACTGGGCCTTCGGGGTCGCGGTCACGGGCCCCGGAGATCGCGGCCGGAGCCGCGATCCAGGCGTGCTGCTCCGCAGGCCGCCCGGGGCCTCGCAAGGCCCGTAAGTTCCGACTCGAACGTCCTCTCGATTGGGGGTCCGCGATGCGCGATTCGTCCCGCCCCGCCGCCCCCCGAGCCTGCATGTCCCGCCGCCTCCCTACTGCGGCCGCCGATGCACCAGCTATCGCGGGCCCTCTTCGCGACGAGGCGCCTGCGACGTATGTGCACATACGCCTCGGCGGCTCGCCGCTCGAGTGCTCCGCGATGGCAGGCGCCTCGGCGCCCTCGCAACGGGAGGTGGCGGGACATGCAGGCTGCCACCCTCGGAGCGCCGTGCAGGTCGGAGCCCCGGGTGCTCCGCCATGTACGGCGCTCCGAGGGGCGGAGAAGGAAAATCTAGGGTCGCTCTTCGCACGCCAGTGCCTTTGCCGGTGCGCGATGGGTGGCGACAGAGAGGTTGTCGGGCAGGTTGCGCCATGGTCGGTGTCGATGCGGGGTTGCGAGAGTCGTCTCGAAGCAGCCTGCGATGACACTCTTTGTCTTTCTGCACCCCTCGGGGAGGCGCGCAGGGAGGAGCGCGAAGCGATCCCCATGTGCGGCTCTCTGAGGGTGGTGGGTGGGGGGTGGCGGGCATATGCGCTAACTTAACAGCTTGACGCCTCTGGTTGGCTGGACTACGGTGTCATCATGGACACCCAGACTGCGCTTGAGCATCAGTGGCCGTTCTTGCTGTCGTTCTTGCCATCGGATGAAGCCCTCAATGCGAGTGCGAGGGCGTGTGGTGCCCTGAGGCGAAGACGCTGTATTTCAGAGGCTTCTGATCTCCTTCGACTGGCCCTGGTTTATGCATGCTGCGGCTTGTCGCTGCGACAGACTGCGGCCTGGGCGGAGACTGTCGGGGTGGCGTCTATCTCGGATGTTGCCCTGCTCAAGAGGTTGAGGGCCGCCTCCGGATGGCTCGGGCAGCTGCTTGGAGAAAAGTTAGCAGAAAGGGCGGCGGCCGCCTCCGATACCCGCACAGACCTGCACCTGCGCCTCGTCGATGCCACCGTTGTGTCTGAGCCTGGAAGCACTGGCACCGACTGGCGCGTTCATATGGGCTTCGATCTCAGGAGGTTCGCCATTGACCACGTGGAGCTGACAACGGTGAAGGGGGGCGAGACTCTCAAGCGCTTCTGCATTGCCCCGGGCGAGGTTGTCGTCGGTGATCAGGGCTACTCCCACTGCAAGGGTCTGGCGGCCGTGGTTGCCTCCGGTGGCGACTTCTTGATCCGCATGAACTGGCAGAACGTGCCGCTGGACTGCCCCGACGGTACTCAGTTTCACCTCTTGGAGAACCTCCGGCGCCTCGCAGAGGGAGAGGTTGGTGAGTTCTCCGTGATGGTGGCTCCCAAGGGCAAGGGCAGAGTCACCCCGTTTCCGGCTCGCCTCGTGGCCGTACGCAAGACCGAGCCAGCTGCGCAGGCTGCGCGAACCAGAGCCCTCAAGGAGCGCTCCCGCAAGTGCCGCACGCCCGATCCCCGCACCCTCGAAGCGGCGAGCTACTTCCTCGTCCTGACCTCGTTGTCCTCGGCTCAGCTCGCGCCCGCCCAGGTGCTGGAGACCTATCGCCTGCGGTGGCAGATCGAGCTCGTCTTCAAACGCCTTAAGGGCTTGCTCGATCTGGGCGAGCTCCCTGCCAAGGACCCCCGTCTCATCCAAACGTACATCTACGCAAAGCTGCTTGCCGCTCTGCTCCTTGAGGAACTCACCGAGGCTTACCTCGCCTTTTCCCCCTGGGGATTCCGACTGGAACGAACGCCCCCCTTCGCTTTGGCGAATCCAGCGCATCCTCGCTGACTCCATCTCCGCGGGCCTTCTAGGAGAGGTCAGCCTCACACGGTGGATCTCTGCGTCGCGCCGAACTCGCCGCTTCTTCTTCGAATCTCCACGACGCAGACGCAAACAGCAAACGCCGCTCATCATTCGGCTCCGCCGATTGGTAAGTTAGCGCATATGGGGGTGGCGGGGCGGGTCCCTTCGCTGGAGCTGCTTGGGTGTTCCGGGTTCGGGTGACCCCGGCGATCAGCGTCAGCGGATCGGCGCAGGGTGGCGAAGAGACGACCGAGCAGCCGCTGCTCGGACGGCTCTGCGGCGCCCTGGGAGGTCAGCGGCCGCAGGCCGCGGACCCCGGGGTCTCTATCGTCGGAACAACTTCCTCGCTGTTCAAACGACGTGCGACGCGCCTACGGCAGGTCCTTCGCCGCGCGGCCGACGCTGTCGTAGGTGAAGCCGGCCTCGCGCATCTTGCCTGGATCGTAGACGTTGCGCAGGTCGACCATGACCGGCCGGCGCATCGCTTCGCGCAGCTTGCCGAGGTCCAGCGACCTGAACTGGTTCCACTCGGTCACGATCACCACGATGTCGGCGCCTTCGACGACCTGGTACGAGTCCTCGCAGTAGATCACCGACTTCGGCAGCACCGCGCGGGCGTTGGCCATCCCCGCCGGGTCGAAGGCACGCACCGTCGCTCCCTCCGCCACCAGGGAGGTAATCAGCGGGATCGAAGGCGAGTCGCGCATGTCGTCGGTCTCGGGCTTGAACGACAGGCCCAGGATCGCCACGGTCGAGCCCTCGACCGGACCTCCGAGGGCGGCGCGGACCTTCTCCACCGAGCGCTGCTTGACGCGGTCGTTGACCCGCACGACGGTCTCGACGATGTCGAACGGGCGGCCGGCCTGGCGTGCGATGTCGGTCAGCGCCTGGGTGTCCTTGGGGAAGCACGAGCCGCCATAGCCGGGTCCGGGGTGGAGGAACTTCGAACCGATCCGGTTGTCGAGGCCCATCCCCTTGGCGACGTGGTGGACGTCGGCGCCGAGCAGCTCACACAGCTCGGCGACCTCGTTGATGAAGGTGATCTTGGTCGCCAGGAAGGCGTTGGAGGCGTACTTGATGAGCTCGGAGGACTCGACGTTGGTGATCACGAACGGGGTCTCGATCAGATAGAGCGGCGAGTAGATGTCCTTCATAATCGCGATCGCCTGAGGGTCGCGAGCTCCGATGACCACCCGGTCAGGACGCATGAAGTCGGCGATCGCCGACCCTTCGCGCAGGAACTCGGGGTTGGAGACGACCGAAAACGGGTGCTTGCCTCCTGTACGCTCGCCGAGGATGCGTTCGATCATCTGCCCGGTCCCGATCGGAACCGTCGACTTGGTGACGATCACCTTGTAGCCGTTGAGATTCTCCGCGATCGCGTCGGCGACCTCGATGACGTAGGAGAGGTCCGCCGAGCCGTCCTCGCGTGGCGGGGTGCCGACCGCGATGAAGACCGCCAACGCCTTCTGGATCGAGCTCGCGAGCTCGGTGGTGAAGTGCAGCCGGTGCTGCTTCACGTTCTTCGCCACCAGGGCGTCGAGGCCGGGCTCGTAGATCGGGATCTCGCCCTTGAGGAGCATCTCGATCTTGCTCGCGTCTTTGTCGACGCAGGTGACGTCCATGCCGAAGTCGGCCAGGCAGGCGCCCGTCACGAGACCGACATACCCGGTGCCAACGACGCAGATGTGCATGAGAGTCCTCCTTGAGACGCGTGGCGGGCCGAATCCTAGCAGAGCCGGCTCACAGCCTGAAGCCGCGCCCCTTAGCCTTCACGTCTCACCACCTCCCTACTGCGGGCGCCGACCTGCCAGCCAGCGCGGGCCCTCTCACAACTCGTCGCCTGCGACGTATGTACTCATTTCCACCCCCCGCCCCTCACAGACCCGCCGCCCCCGCATCCTCCCAACCTCCAACCCCCCGGCGGGTGTCCGACTCGGCGCCTCGCTGCTCGATTGCTCCGCGCTGACAGCCATTTCGGCGCCCTCGCGACGTGATGTGGTGAGAAATGCAGGCTCGCCTTTCACGGGTTCTGGTTTATCCTGCAGTCCTTCCGAGAGGCACTCTCCGTGACGACAGCGTCGCGGCGGAGGGTGGGCTGCCCGGATCACGCACGCCGGGTGCGCCGCCGCGGCCGAGCGGCCGCGACGGGCTGCCGGCTGCGGACTCGAGACTGCGCGACGCCCGAAGGAGAGCCTCATGCCTGTGCCCCTGCTCGACCTGACCCGTCAATACGCCCCTCTGCACGGCGACATCGAGGAAGCCATCGGCCGCGTGTGCACGAGCCAGCGTTTCATTCTCGGCGCCGAGGTCGAGGCCTTCGAGCGCGAGGCCGCCGCCGCCCTCGGCGTGCGGCACGCGATCGGCATGAGCTCGGGCACGGACGCTCTCCTGGTCGCCCTGATGGCGCTCGGCGTTGGTTCGGGGGACGAGGTGGTGGTGCCGACCTTCACCTTCTTTGCCACCGCCGGGGTGGTGTCCCGGCTCGGCGCCCGCCCGGTCTTCGTCGACGTCGACCCCGTCGACTACTGCATCGACCCCGGCCAGCTTGCGGCCCGCCTCGGTCCTCGGACCAAGGCGGTGGTTCCGGTCCACCTCTTCGGTCAGTCGGCCGACCTCGGCGCTCTTCGTGACGCCTGCGGGGCGGTGCCCGTGCTCGAGGACTGCGCGCAGTCGTGGGGTGCCAGCTTCGCGGGCACCCTCGTCGGCGGGATCGGATGCATGGGAGCGTTCTCGTTCTTCCCGTCGAAGAACCTCGGTTGCTTCGGCGACGGCGGCATGGTCACGACCCACGATGACGAGCTCGCGCGCCTGCTCAAGGAGCTGCGCGTGCACGGTCAGTCGGGTGTTTACCTCCATCCCCGGATCGGCGGCAACTTCCGCCTCGACGCCTTGCAGGCGGCGATCCTCCGGGTCAAGCTGCCCCACGTCGCGGCCTGGGTCGAGGGCCGCCGGGCCAACGCCCGCCGGTACGCCCACCTGTTCCACGACGCCGGGCTCGACGAGATCGTCGGGCTGCCGGCCGAGGTGCCCGGTCGCGGCCACACTTTCAACCAGTACGTGGTACGCGTCCCGCGGCGCGACGAGCTGCGCGCCAGCCTCGCGGAGCGCGGCATCGGCCAGGCGGTCTACTACCCCCTGCCTCTTCACCTTCAACCCTGCTTCGCCGAGCTCGGCTACCGCGAAGGCGACCTCCCGGTCGCCGAGCAGGCCAGTCGCGAGGTCCTCGCGCTGCCGGTCTTCCCCGAGCTGACCCTCGCCGAGCTCGAGGAGGTGGTGGCGGCGATCGCCGAGTTCTATGGGAGTGAAGGGTGAGGAGTGAGGAGTGAAGTGCTCGCTCACGGCTGAGGAACTGCGCGCCGCCCGGCGCACACCGCGCAGCGCAAGGGCTCCACGCGGGCCAGGGGGTCTGGGCTGCGGATCCTGATCGTCGCCAGCCGGCTGCCCTTTCCGGGCCGACGCGGTAACGAGGTCCGGACCGGGCAGTGGATCGAGGCGCTCGACGACGCGGAGCTGGGTCTGGTCGCGCCCGGCTCGGCGGCCGACGTGCCGGCCGGCGGTCCGCGGATCTGGCTTGCACCGCGACCCGGCGTCGCGGCCCTCGCCGGAGCCGCTCGCACCGTCCTGGCGGGCCGCCCCGCCCAGGAGGGTCTGTACGCGGGCCGCAGGGCGCGGCGCGCGCTCGAGCGGGCGCTGGCCGCTGACCCGTGGGACGTCGCGGTGGTGCAGCTCGTACGCTCCGCCTGGGCGGTCGAGGTGATCGCGCTCCGCGCTGCCCAGACTCCGGTCGTGTTCGACGCGATCGACTCGATGGCGCTCCACTTCACGCGCGCCGCCGAGACTGCGAAGGGTCCGCTCGCCCGCATGCTGCGCGCCGAGGCCTCCCGCTGCGCCCGGCGGGAAGCATGGTTGGTCGACCGTTCCCGGGTGGTGACCGCGGTGGCGAGGCGCGATCTCGAGGCGCTCGGCGCGGGTACGCGGGGGCGGATGGTCCCGGTCGCAGCGGCAGCTCCGAGCAGGCCGTCCGCACCACCGGCCGGTCCGCCCACCGTGCTCCTCTCGGGGAACCTCGGCTACCGTCCGACCGTGCTCGCCGCGTGTCGCTTCGCAAGCGAGGTGTGGCCGGCGCTCAAGGCCCGCGTCCCCGACGCACGCTGGCTGCTCGCCGGCGCGCGCCCGGCACGAGCGGTGCGTGCCCTCGCCGCCCTGCCCGGGGTGGAGGTGCGTGGCGACCTGCCAGATCTCGGGCCGAGCCTCGCTGCAGCGACCGTGGCCGTGGCGCCGATGGCGACGGGCTCGGGGGTACCGATGAAGGTCCTCGAGGCGTGGGCGGCCGGCCGGCCGGTGGTGGCGCACCCGTGGACGGCCGCCGGGCTCGAGGACGATCCCGCATCCGGGGTCGCGGTGGCCGACGGCCCTGCGGAGTGGGTGGACACCCTCGTGCGGCTACTACAGGATCCGGCCGAAGCGGCGGAGCTCGCGGCGCGCGGCCACGCGGTGTGGGTGCGCCACTACCGTCCGGAAACCGTCCGCGCCGCGATCCGCGCCGCCGTCGAGCAGGCGCTGCGGTAGCGTCGGCGGACTGACAAACCACAGAGACACAGAGGCTCAGAGGAGTTCAGCGTAGCAGCCGCCTGCAGCCCCGCACCACAAGTGGGTCGTGGTGAGCTCCGGCTCTCGCGCTGTGCGGATCGTGCCGGCACTCAGCCGTGGCCGGACCGTGCAATGGCGTTAAGGGCCTCCTCGACCGTCTGGCGGAGGTCGGAATCCGTGATCAGCGCCGTCAGCGACGGGTTGGTCCGGCACACGCGGGTGAGGTGGGCCACTGCCTCGACGCGGCGCCCCTGAGCGGCGAGGGCGAGGCCGAGTCCGAACTCCGCCTCCTCGTGGGGCCACACCGTCATCGCGGTCTGGAACGCGGCCTCTGCCGGGCGCGGCGCATCGCGGAGCAGCCGGGCGCGGCCGACCAGACGCCACAGGTCGCCGGTGGTCGCCGTGACACCGTCGACACGCCCGAGCGCCTGCCGCTCGAGATCGGTCAGCACCTGCGCCCTCGCGGCCGGCTGCAGCCTGGCGGCAGCGGTGAGCCGGCTCTCGGCCTGACCGCGCCAGCGGTCCAGGGAGACCCGGCTCGACTGCCAGATGATGATCGCCGCGGCCACTGTGACCGCCGCAGCGCACAGTGCCCGACGACCCGCTAGCGTCGGGATCTCGAGGCGCACCTTGGGCTCGCGCGCGAGCAGCGCGGCCGCGATCAGCGTGAGCGGCACCAGGCCGACCGCGAGCCGGGCCGGGTAGTGGATCAGAACGAACGGCACCACTGCGCAGGCGGAGAGGGCGATCAGTGGGCTGTCGGTCCGTCGCCAGTGCCAGCCGAGCGCCGCGAGCAGCCCGGACAGCCACAGCCATCCCGGTGCGCCGAGCTCGGCGACGACCTGCAGCGGCTCGCAGTGCGCCCACTCGAAGTGGGTCGCCAGCTCGCCGCGCTGCCCGACCTCTCCACGTTCCGTGAGCCAGGCGACCCTGGCGGGGTAGTAGGCGCGGTCGAAGTGGCCCGCTCCGACACCTGTCAGCGGGTGCTCGATGATCATCTCGGCAGCCGCCGTCCAACCGTCGGCGCGGGCCGAGAACAGGTCGTAGAGGTCGCCCTGCGCGAGCCGCTTCCCCGATGCCATCAACCGCGTGCCGAGCGGGGTGAACGGGACGACGCAGAGTGCGAGCAGCGCCGCAACGGTAACGGCGATCCGTAGCTTGCGGCTCGGTGTCACGATCGCGATCACGACCACCATCGTCGCCACCGCGACGGCCGCTGTCAGGGTCCGGGTGGCGAGCGAGGCGACGGCAAGGACCACCGGCAGCAGCCACCGACGCCCGGCCGGGTGGGCGCGGACCAAAGCCGACACCAGCAGCGGCAGCAGCAGCACCGCCGCCAGGGCGAGGTCGGCGGGGTTGCCGGTCAGGCCGGTGAGCTCGAGGCGGGAGGCGGTTCCGGAGGGCTCGATTTCGAGTAGCGGCGAGCCCAGCCGTTCCGCCACCATCGCGAGCGCCGACGCCAGCACGCCGAGCGAGGTCCAGATCGCGATCCGTCGTCGGGTCGGTCGGCCGAGCTGCGCCAGCGTAACTGCGGAGGCTACCCACACCGCGGAGGCGGCAGCCGTCAGGAGGGCGGTGCGCGGGCTCGCGGCCCACAGTGCCGAGATGGCGGCGAGTATCGGCAGGGCGGCGAGCACCACGGTGAGCGGGCCACGGGGCAGCTCGAAAGCGCGCGCCTTGAGCAGGCAGACCAGCGCCCCGAGGACCACGAGGCCGCCGACGGCGAGGGCCTCCTTGGGCAGACGGAAGGGGCTCGAGGCTCCTGGGATGACGACCACCTCAACGGCTGCGAACAGCAGGCCACAGGCGGTGACCACCCATCCAGGCGCGACGGGCGCCGGTTCGAGCTTCCGGGATGTCCGACCCATGCGCGCCATCCTAGCGGGTCAGGGCAGCGCCGTCGACGGTTGTGACGTGTCCCGGCTCACCTGCGACGCGAGTCTGGGCCTCGGAGGTGAGAAGTGCAGGCTATGATGGCGGCGATGCGGCAGGAGTCGGAGCTGATCCCCTACGCGCCCGGGCGGCTTCAGGGCTCGCCGGTGCTGGCGCTGGCGCCCCACCCCGACGACGAGGTCTTCGGCTGCGGCGCGGTGCTGGTCCAGGCAGTGCGCGCGGGGGCCGTCGTGCACACGGTGGTGCTCACCGACGGCGGCGTCCAGGGCGATCCCGAGACCCGCTATGCCGAGTCCCGCGCCGCCGCGGCCGACCTCGGCCTGCCCGAGCCCGAGCTCTGGGGACTCGCCGACCGCAGCCTCGATCCCGGCGACCCGACGCTCAGCCGCCGCCTCGCCGGGCTCCTCCGCGAGGTCCGGCCGGCGGTGGTGCTGGCGCCCTCGACCGCCGAGCTCAACCCCGACCACCGCGCGCTCGCCTACGCGGTCTACCGGGTGCTGCGCGAGCACGACGCCGCGTTGACCGGCGCACCGAGCCTCGCTTGTTACGAGGTCTCGGGCTTTCTGCGGCCCAACCTGCTGGTCGACGTCACCGCCGAGTGGCCCGAGGTGCTCGCCGCGGCGCGCCGCTTCGGCTCCCAGAACGAGATCCTGCCCTACCTCGAGGTGATGGACGCCATCGCCACCGCCCGCCGCCTCACTCTGCCGGCCCACGTGAAGCGCGCGGCCGCCCTGCACCTCAGCTCGGCCGACGCGATCCGTGCGACGAACCTCGCCGAGTGGGCCGCGGGCCAGGGCCCGACCGCCGGGCTCGAGCAGGATGTGGCGACGCTCGCGCGCCGATCTCCGTAAACCCGACTGAAGAACTTCCCTGCTGATCGCGGCACCCCACTTGCAGGGGGGGGCGAATCAGGCACGATCCCGAGGATGGTGTTGTCAAGCCGCACACTGCGCGCGGCCTACGGGCCGAGCTTTTGCCTCCTGGCCGGACGTCGGGGACGATTGGCCGCCGCGGCGAACCTCGTCTTGGAGGCGTGGGCGGACCGGCGCCGTCGCAGCCGCCCGTTCCCTTGCGACCCGTCACCGTCCGAACCTCCCCCGTTCTGCCTGCATGACTCGACGGTCGTCGTCCGTCGTTTCCCGCGTGAGATCGTCCGCTGCCGGCGGTGCCAGGTGGCGTTCGCGACGACACGGGACACCGTCGAGCGTGCCCGCGAGGTCCACCACCAGGGCTACTTCGAGGCCAACCGCGACTTCATCTACCCCGACGGCAGCCCGAACTACTTCGAGTACGCAATGCCGCGCACGCTCTTCTTCTGGGCGCTGGGCTTCTCGCAGCTTGCGCCGCGCGGACAGCGTGCGCTCGACGTGGGCTGCGGCAACGGGCTCATGCTCCGGTACCTGCGCTTCCTCGGGTACGAGCCGTGGGGAGTGGAGATCTCCGAGTGGGCCGCGGACTACGCGCGCACCGTGGTCGGCGAGGAGCGGGTCACGACCGGAACCCTGCAGGAGGCGGGCTACCCGGACGGGCACTTCCGCCTCGTGACCCTGGTCCACGTGCTCGAGCACCTCGATGAGCCGGCGCCGCTGCTGGCCGAGGTCCGCCGGGTGCTCGAGCCTGGCGGCCTGCTCTACGTCGAGGTACCGTCGAGCGAGCGCGACGTCTCGGACTACCTGATCGGCGACCACTTCTGGTTCTACTGCGTCGACGCGCTGCGCTACCTGCTCACCTGCGCCGGCTTCCGGGACGTACGCATCGGCGAAGGAGCGGGCAAGCCCGAGCTCCACAACGTGCCGTTCATCTTCGCCCTGGCGCGCACGCCTGGATGAGCCTCCGTCTGCTACCTTTGTCGGCGGTGGGAGACGTCCACGAGCCGCTTGATGATGCGACGGTGACCGGCCCGATGCGGGTCTCGGTGATCGTGCGCACCCGTGACCGCCTCGAGCTGCTCGGTGAGGCCCTCGCCGCGCTCGGCGCCCAGACCTGGCGGCCGCTCGAGGTGGTGGTGGTCAACGACGGGGGCGCGCCGGTCGATGCCGCACTTGCGGCGCTGCCCGGCGACGTCGACGTGGTCCACCGGCGGCTGGACACGGCCATAGGACGCTCCGCCGCAGCCAATCTCGGCCTCTCACTCGCCACCGGCGACTGGATCGCCTTCTCGGACGACGACGACGTCTGGCTTCCGGACGGAATCGCGACCCTCGCTGCGGCCGCTTCGGCGGGCGGTGACGCGGTCTTCTACGGCCGCGTCGGCGCCTTCCACTACCCGGAGGAGGGTGGACCGCGGCGCCGCTTCCGCACCTTCGGCCGACCCTTCGACCCGGATGTGCTGCTGTTCGAGAACTTCATCCCGATCATCGGCTGCCTCGCGCCGGTGGCGGTGGTGCGCGCCGCGGGAGGCGTCGACGAGAGCCTCGAGTGCTTCGAGGACTGGGACCTTTTCCTGCGCCTCGCCGACCGGCTCCCGTTCCGCTTTGTCGACGCCGAGGTCGCCGAGTACCGGACCTTCGGCGGTGGCTTCATCACCGGTGCCGGCGGCCAGGACCGCCAGGACCGCGGCCGCGCCGTGCTCTACGCCAAGCATTGGCAGCGCTTCACCCCGGAGGTGCTGAGCCGGGTCCAGCACGCGGTCAAGGCCGACCTGTTGCCGCGCGAGGTCGCCCACGAGCTCGAGGGCTGGCGCGAGCGGGTCGCCGACCTCGAAGCAGGCATCGCCGAACGTGACCACGGCATCGAGTTCCTGCGCGGCCAGCTCGCCACGACCGAGCGCGCGGTCGAGGACGCCGAGGCGCGCTGCGCCGAGGTCACCGCGAGCCTGCGTCGGGCGAAGGCCGCCGATCCGGCCCGATTCACACCGGTCTCGGTCGTGTTGGTCAACTACAACGGCCGCCGCCACCTCGAGCGCTGCCTGCCGGCGCTGGCCGCGACCCGCGAGGTACCGGTTGAGACGATCGTGGTCGACAACGGGTCGAGCGACGGCAGTCTCGAGTGGCTCGCCGCGAACCACCCGGAGGCCCGGGTGCTGGCGATGGGCGCCAACCTCGGCTTCGGCGCCGCCAACCGGCTTGGGATCGAAGCTGCTTCCTCACAGTACGTTGCGCTGCTCAACACCGATACCGTCGTCGAGCCGGGCTGGTTGCGCCCTCTGCTCGCGACGCTCATGGCCGAACCGAGCGTCGGCGCCGCGTGCTCGACTCTGCGCCTGCTCGGCCACCCCGACGTGCTCAACGCGCGCGGTGGCGGCATGACCAAGCTCGGGCTCGGCTTTGACCACGACTTCGGTCAGCCCGCCGACGGCGAGGCCCCGGAGCTTGCCGAGTGCCTGTTTCCGACCGCCGCGGCCATGTTGATGCGCCGGCGCGACTTCGAGGAGGTGGGCGGGTTCGACTCTGAGTTCTTCATGTACCACGAGGACGTCGACCTCGGCTGGCGACTGTGGCTGGAGGGCCTGCGGGTGGTCGTGGTGCGCGACTCGGTGGTCCAGCACGCCTTTGGCGGCACCTTGCGACGGGAGCGCTCGCTCGCCTGGCGCGAGCGGCTCGGCGCCCGCCACGACGTGCGCAGTCTGATCAAGCACTACGAGCCATGGAACCTCGCCCGGGCGCTGCGCGGGCTCGTGCGCCACTGGCGCCGCGGGCGCGCCTGGGGCCTGATGGCGCACGTCGCATGGTGGAACCTGGCGCGGCTGCCGTCGACCCTGGGTGCCCGGATGCGGATCCAGCGCCGTCGACACATCAGCGACCGAGAGCTCTTCGAGCGCGGACTGATCACCGAGCTGCCGTACCCGCCGGCGCCACCGGAGCTGCCGCGGGCGGTGCCGGAGCGGGACGCAGAGCACTGGATCGTCTCCCCGGAGCTGCGGCCCGGTCACCACTCGGCCCTCGGCCGCCTCGGCGCCGGATGGCACGGCCCGCAGCGGGTCGCCGAGGACATGGCGCGGCCGACGGCGGGCCGTGCGCGCTGCTGGCTCAAGCTACCGCCCCGCGCAGAGGGGCGGGTGGTCGTGGAGATCCACGTCCCGGACGAGGCGCGTGACGGGCGGTCGGTGAAGGTGTCGGCGGGTGGCGACGCGGTCTCGCAGCCGCTCGCCGACGAGCTCTGGCAGACGGTCGAGGTGAAGGCGTCGGCCGATGCCAGGGGCCTGGTGCCAGTCGAGATCGAGGTCCCGGCCTGGCACCCGCACGACCTCTTCCGTGACTGGAACGGGACTGCGCTCGGCTGCGCGGTCCGCAGGATCCTGTTCGTCCCCGATGAGTTACCCGAGACACCTCCGACGCCGAAGGTCTTGGTGGTGATCACCACCTTCAATCGGAGGGAGACCCTCGAGCGCACGCTGGCGGCTCTGGCGGTCCAGACCTGGGCCGACCTCGAGGTGGTGGTCGTCGACGACGGCTCCGTCGACGACACCTGGGAGTTTCTCGAGCGCGAGGCCCGCGACGGCGTCCTCGCCGGCCGACTGACCGCGCGGCACCAGGACAACACCGGCCAGGGCCTCGCCCGCAACCACGCCCTCGAGCACGCCACCGGCGACCTGGTGTTGTTCCTCGGCGACGACGTGATCCCGGCCAAGGATCTGGTCGCCGCCCACGTTGCCCGCCACCGTGCGGAGGGCTCGCCGTGCGCGGTGGTGGGCTTCTCGGACTGGGACCGCGAGCACATGGCGGTGACCCCGTTCCTCGAGCGCGCCATCACTGAAGGGCTCCAGTTTGGGTACGGGCTGATGCGGGCCGACGAAGACCTGCCCTACACTTGTTTCTACACTTCGAACCTGTCGCTGCCCCGGTCGGTGCTTGGGGAGCACCCCTTTGACGCCTCCTTCCGCGGCTACGGCTGGGAGGACGTCGAGCTCGGCTGGCGGCTGTCTCTGGCCGGTCTGCGTCTGGTTTACGAACCGGGGGCGAAGGCGGTGCACTGCCACCCCCAGACCCTGACCGACTTCGTGCGCCGCCAGGTCCAGGTCGGGCGCGCGCTGCACAGCCTGCTCGCGCTCCACCCGGAGCTCGAGGGAGAGCCCTTCATGCCGCCGCCGGCGCCATCTCGCTGGACGCGCCGCCTCGGCCGCCTCGAGTCGGTGCTGGTGCCGTTGCTCGACCGGCTCGACCGACGCGGGGTGCGTGTGCCGCGCGCCGTCGTCGATAGGGTGATGATGGCGGCCTTCTTCCGCGGCAAGCGCGAAGGCGCGCGCTGAGCTTCGCTCACCGCAAGACGTGAGAAGCAAGACGCAAGACGGTAACGAAGCGAGAACATACCAGCATCCGTAGGGGCGGAGCTTGTCTCCGCCAGTGTTCGAGTCGAGCGTTGTGCTGCCTGAGGGGGTCAGGGACGTGCAGAGCCTGCCTTGCGGGCACTGACCGCGCTGAAAATCCTGGTGTTTCGCCGTACCTCGCCAGGTGCCTGTCCCTGGGGCGTCAGCCCGTCACCGGGCCGAGGGGGTACACGCGGTCGCCTTCGACCGTTGCGGCGTGAAGCTCAGGCCAGCGAGCGTGAGCGGGCAGCAGGGCGCCTCGGGTCCAGTCGCCGCCTTCCCAGCGGGTGAGCACCGCCGGGACTAGCATCGGCGAAGGCGACAGCAGCAGCTCCGAGGGCGCGGTAGGGGGACGCGACGCGGCTGCTGGTCCTGCCGGGATGGTCGGGGCCAGGGGCTCGGGCGCGAGCTGCAGGTACCAGCCTGGGAAGTGCAGCCGCCGGTAGAGCCGGTGGGAACGCGGGTAGTGCTCGGCCTCGGCGGCGCCCACCGCGTGCCCGACCGCGTGCACGACCCGAGCCTCGGGCACGACCAGCACGGCGAGCCCGGAGCGGCCCAACCGCCGGCACCAGTCGTTCTCCTCGAAGAACAGGAAGAAGCGCTCGTCAAGCCCGCCGGAGGCGGCGAAGACCGCGCGGGTGGTGGCCATCAGCGTGCCGCTCACGACCGCAGTTGAGGTCGGCCGCGCCGCACGCCACAGGGCAAGCTGGCGGCGGTGCTCGGCGTGGGCGGCCCGCCGCGGGGCGAGCCGGGCGGTGAGCTCTCCCCGCCAGGTCGTGGTCGCCGCCTGGGGCAGCCGCCAGCCGCCGGCCTCGTCCCACAGCAGCGACGGTCCGACTGCGCCGACGCCGGGCGTGCTCGCCGCGTCCGCGAGTGCTTCGACCGAGCCCGGCAGCAGCACGATGTCGGGGTTGGCGAGCAGCAGCACCTCGCCGTCGGCCTCGCGGGCGCCTCGGTTGAGCCCGGCGGCGTAGCCGAGGTTGGGCTGGGAGATCAGGCGGTCGACCGGCAGCGCTTCGAGGCGCTCGCGCTCCTCCGGATCCTCGGAGTGGTCGACCACGACGACCTCGTCGACGCCCTCGCGGCTGCCAAGCATGCGGGCGACGGCGTCGGACGAGTGATAGCCGACGACGACCAGGGAGACGGTCACGGCGCCATGGTAGCGCGCGGCGCGGGCGCAGGCTCGAGTGACCAGCGCTTGCCGAGGACCAGGTCGCGGGCGACGACGCGGGCGCGGTCCAGCCAGCGGAAGGCCTCGGCGCACACGGGACCCTCTTCCCGGGTGTGGCAGAAGGCAGCGTCGCCACCGGCCGGCAGCACGAGCAGGCCGTCGGCTCCGGTGCGGATGTGCCAGCCGTCGGGCGGCAGCATGGCCGCCATCCAGCGCGGGACCGGCAGGTCGAGGCGCTCGAGGATCAGGCTCGGGAGCTCGAACTGGCTCACGGTGCCGAGCTTGACCGGGCCGTCGCGGCCGTCGACCATCAGCAGCGGGACCGAGGTCAGGGTGCGCAGCTGCTGAGGCATGAAGTCCGGTACCCAGTCGGTGAACAACCCCGACTCGCTGTAGGCGCCGACCTGCTTGCCGAGCACCGGCAGGTGGTCGCCGAGAGCGACGATCAGCGCGTTCGGGTCGTCGGCGAGCACCCGGTCGATGAACGCGGTGAGCTCCCTCGACGAGTACAAGGTGGAGCTCGCGTAGCGCGCGACCTCTGGAACCGACGACGTCGACGTGATGAGGTACGGGCGCAGCGCGGGGTTGAGCGGGTAGTTCCAGTGGCCGGTGTAGGTCAGCACGTAGCTGAGCTCGGGCGGGGCATCCGGCCGCGGATGCGACTTTGCCCACGCCTGGCGGTAGAGCGAGGCGTCGGACAGGAACTCGCCGTTGCGGTCATCGAGCTTGAAGTCGCGCAGCGAGTAGAAACGCTGGAAGCCGAGCCTCGGGTAGGCCACGGCTCGGTTCCAGAAGCCCGGCACGTTGGGGTGGAAGGCGGCGGCGGTCCAGCCCGCGTCCACGAGCAGCTCGGGCAGGCAGGGGATGGCGTGGCGGACGCTGGTGGCGAAGGCGATGCCGGGGAAGATGAGCCGGGTGGGCGTACCGCACAGGATCTCGAGCTCGGGGTTGGCGGTGCCGCCGCCGAACTCGGGGCTCATGGCGTGGCTGTCGTCGGCGGCGTCCCACAGCGCGCGGAACTCGGGCGCGAGCGGGTCGCCGCTGAGCCCGGCCGCGGTGAGCTGGCGGGCATCCCAGAACGACTCCAGCAGGATCAGCACGACGTCGCGGGGCTCGACCGGCTGCGTCGAGCGTGGCGGTTTCGGGACCTGGGCGAGGACCGCCTCGACCTCGGCCCGAGTCGGGAGGGGCGGGCGTGAGACCCGGTCGCGGGCGACCTCGCCGAGCAGGTAACCGATCGGTCCCTCGGCGAGCATGTTGGCGCCCTGGTTCCAGGGGACGGCCGTGCGACCGCCCGCGGCCAGGCTCACGAGCCAGGTCGGGCGGAGCAGCATCACCGCCGCCAGCGCGGCGCCACCGACGACGGCGAGGGCCGCCGCGCGCGGTCTCCAGCCGAGGTTGGCGAGCATGAGCGCGGCGAGCACTGCGAACGGCGCGGCGAGCGCGATCAGCGAGGTCCCGTGGAGAACCCGGACCAGCTCGGGTAGGGCGAACAGGTCGTCGGGCCGGATCGGTCCGGCCATGAAGGTGACCCTGAGCGCCTGCGCTGCGTGGATCGTCATGATCAGGGTCGCCTGGGTGGCGACGAACAGTGGCAGTCGTCGCGCGAAGGCGAGCAGCAGGTAGGCGAAGACGAGCTGGAGAGCGAGCTCGCCCGGCGGCAGCAGGCGGCCGTGGGGTAGGTGCGCGAGATGCCGTGCGGCCGCACCGATCGCGGCCGTCAGCGCCGGGGTGGTGAGGAGCGGAAGGGCCAGCGCCCACTTGACGGCGCGCCGCCGGCCTTCGGCGGCGGGCCCCGGCCCGGGTGGTGTCAACGGGTTCATCCCAGCGACCATTCAGAAGACGACTCGACCATACCGACGGCACACTTTACACGACCTGCACGTTGCGGACGATGCGTTATCCTGCAGCGACACGGATCAGCAGGGAGGGACGGTGTTGCCCCAGCTCGAGATCTTTACGGCCGCCGCTGGCGGACCGGTCGGCGATCTTGCCTTCGAGGCGCTGCTGCTCGAGCGGGCGGCCCAAGGCCGCGCGGCACTCGCGTTCGCCTCCTGGCCGGGGCCGGTCGTTGTGCTCGGCTACTCCCAGGATGCGGGCGACGTCGACCTCGACTGGTGCCGCGACCGGGGCGTTCCGGTACTGCGGCGGCTCACCGGCGGCACCGGCGTGGTCCACGCGGGAGATCTCGGTGTCGCCCTCGCACTGCCCATCGAGCACCCGTGGGCGAAGGGCATCGTCGCACTCTATGACCACTTCGTCGATGCGCTGCTTCCGGGCCTCACCGCCGCCGGGGGTCGGCTCGAGCGACTCGTGGCGCCCCGGCACGCCACCCGCGTGCGCTCGCCGATCTGCTTCGAGGACCAGCTCGCGGACACGTTGGTGACCGCGGACGGACGCAAGGCGGTGGGCTGCGCCCAGTCGCGGCGCGCCCACGCGGTGCTGATCCATGCCGCGGTGCTGCTCGGCCTCGATGCGGCGCTGGTCGCGCGGGTGTTCCGGGTCGACGAGGCCAGGGTCCGCGCTCACCTCGCACCGGCCGTGCCGGGTGGAGAGTCAGCGCAGGTCGCTCAGACGATCGCCGATTCGGTGACCGCGGCGCTCACCATGGCCGCGGCCGCCACCCCGCGCCCGTTGGTGCCCGGGCGTTTGCTCGCAGCCTGGGCCGAGCCGCGATGGGCGCCGGTCCCACCTCCTCCGACTCTCTCCGAACAACCGAAATAAGCGTCCGGAGGGCTCTGTTGGGGATTGCGGACCGGGAACGCGAAAGGAGAAAGGTGTGCCTCGGGAGCGGATCTACGAAGCAGTCACCGAACGTCTGTCGATCCTCGACGCCGAGGGTCGGGTGGACGCCGATCTCATGCCCGCGCTCGAGCCCGGCCAGGTGCTCGAGCTCTACCGCAGCATGGTGCGCATGCGCGCCTACGACGACAAGGCGTTGAAGCTCCAGCGCCAGGGACGCATGGGCACATGGCCGCCGCTCAAGGGCCAGGAGGCGACCCAGGCCGGGGTCGCGATGGCCATGGGCGACGACGACTGGCTGGTGCCGGCGTTTCGCGAGCACGGCTCGATGCTGCTGCGCGGCATTCCCGGGCACCTGATCTACGCCTACTGGGCCGGCGACGAGCGCGGCTCGTGCTACCCGGAAGGCGTGCGCTGCTTCCCGGTGTCAGTGCCGGTGGGCAGCCAGTGGCAGCACGGCGTCGGCGTCGGGCTGTCGCTCAAGCTGCGCAACGAGGCGGCCGCCGCCGTGACCTTCGGCGGCGACGGGTCGACCTCCGAGGGCGACTTCCACGAGGCCCTCAACTGCGCCTCGGTCTACCGAGCGCGGACGGTGTTCGTGATTCAGAACAACCACTGGGCGATCTCAATGCCGCTGCACCAGCAGACCCTCTCCGCGAGCCTGGCCCAGAAAGCGCACGGCTACGGCATGCCGGGGATCCAGGTCGACGGCAACGACGTTTTCGCGGTCTTCTCGGCGGCGCGCGAAGCCCTCGAGCGGGCTCGGCGCGGCGACGGACCGACCCTGATCGAGGCAGTGACGTACCGCCTCGGCGACCACACCACCGCGGACGACGCCACCCGCTACCGGCCGAATGAGGAGCTCGCCGAGTGGGAGGCGCGCGACCCGATCGTGCGCCTGCGTCGGTGGCTGGAAGCCGAGAAGCTCTGGGACGAGGCCCGCGAGACTGCGCTCCAGGAGGAGACGCGCGGCTGGGTCGACGAGCAGGTGGCGGCCTTCGAGGCGCTGACGCCGGCTGAGCCCGGGGAGATCTTCGAGTTCATGTACGCCGAGCTTCCGCCCAATCTCCGCGAGCAGCAGGAGGCCCTGATCGACGAGGTGCGGTCATGAGCGAGGCGGCCGTGGCACCCAGCGTCCAGAAGCTGACCATCGCCCAGGCGGTGCGCGACGCCCTGCGCGACGAGATGGCGCGGGACCAGACCGTGCTCGTGCTCGGCGAGGACGTCGGGGTGGACGGCGGCGTGTTCCGCGCCACCGAGGGCCTCATCGAGGAGTTTGGGCGCGATCGGGTGATCGACACGCCGCTCGCGGAGAGCGCCATCATCGGGACCTCGATCGGGCTTGCCGCGACCGGCTTCCGGCCGGTGGCCGAGATCCAGTTCATGGGCTTCGTCTACCCGGCGATCAACCAGCTCTTCGCCCACGCCGCCCGGCTGCGCAACCGCACCCGCGGACGGCTCAGCGTGCCGATGGTGGTTCGCATGCCTTACGGGGGCGGCATCCATCCCCCCGAGCACCACTCCGAGAGCTACGAGGCGCTGTTCCTGAGCACCCCCGGTTTCAAGGTGGTGGTGCCGTCCAACCCACACGACGCCAAGGGGCTCCTGATCGCCGCAATCCGGGATCCCGATCCGGTCCTGTTCATGGAGCCGAAGCGGATCTACCGCGCCTTCCGGGACGAGGTGCCGGACGGCCCCTACACCGTCCCGCTGGGACGCGCCGCGGTTGCCCGCGAGGGCAGCGACGTGACCCTGATCGCCTGGGGGGCCATGGTCCGGGTGTGCCTCGACGCGGCCGAAGCGCTGACCCGCGAGGAGGTCTCGGCGGAGGTCGTCGACCTGCGCACCCTGAACCCGCTCGACCGTGACACGCTGATCGCCAGCGTGATCAAGACCGGGCGCGCGGTCGTGGTCCATGAGGCGCCCCGCACGGCCGGCTTCGGGGCGGAGATCGCGGCGCTCATCGGCGAGCACGCGCTGCTCCACCTTCGCGCCCCGGTGCAGCGGGTGACCGGGTTCGACACGGTGTTCCCGCTCGCCCGCCAGGAGCACCTCTACCTGCCGAGCCGCGCGCGCGTCGTGCGTGCGGTGCACGCGACGCTCGAGTTCTGACCCGGCCGCGGCCGGGTAGCTGACGTGACGGGGGGAGTGATGGCGTTCGTCTTTCAGTTTCCGGACGTCGGCGAGGGGATCCACGAGGGTCGCCTCGTCGAGTGGCTGGTCGCAAGCGGCGACACCGTGGTTGAGGATCAGCCGCTGGTCAAGATCGAGACCGACAAGGCGGTGGTGGAGCTTCCCTCCCCGCGCGCCGGTACCGTGCTCACTCTCCACGTGGCGGCGGACGAGACAATCCACGTCGGCGACCCGCTGGTGACCCTGGGCGAGCCCGGTGAGGCGGCGGGGAAGCCCGGCGCGCCCGCTCCCGCCACGAGCGCGGCGGCGATGTCGGCCGTCGCGACCCCGGCGCCGTCTGCGGCCGAGCCGGACTCCGCTGGAACGGTCGCTTCGTTCCCGTCCCGCAAGCCGCTGGCGACCCCGCGGACCCGGGCGATGGCCCGCCGTCTCGGCGTCGATCTCGCCGCCGTACGGGGCACCGGGAACGGCGGCCGGATCACCGACGAGGACATCGAGCGGGCGGCCGAGGGCGGCGGCGCGCCGTCGTCGGCTGCAGCGCGCCCGGCGCCGTCCCCCGCCACGCCGCGACCGCTCCCTGCGCCGGCCCCGGGAGCGCTCGAGGAGCGCGTGCCGCTGTCCCACCTGCGCAAGGTGATCGCAGGCGCGATGCGGGCGTCGAAGCAGATCTCGGCCCACGTCACCCACGTCGACGAGGCCGACGTCACCGAGCTGATGGCGCGCTACCGCGCGGTCAAGCCCGAGATCGAGGCCCAGACCGGCGCCAGGTTCTCGATCCTGCCGTTCTTCATCAAGGCCCTGGTCACAGTGCTCAAGGACTTCCCGATCTTCAACGCCTCGATCGACGAGGCGCGCGAGGAGATCGTCTACAAGCGGACCTACAACATCGGCATCGCGGTCGATACGCCGGAAGGGCTCATCGTCCCGGTGGTCAAGGACGCCGACCGCAAGGACATGGTGACGCTCGCGGCCGAGGTCGCCGACCTTGCCGAGCGGGCGCGATCGCGAACCCTCAAGCTCGACGAGCTCAAGGGCGGCACCTGCACCCTGACCAACATCGGTCCCCTCGGCGGGGTCTTCGCGACCCCGATCATCAACCAGCCGGAGCTCGCCATCGTCGGGCTGCACCGGATCGCCGAGCGGCCCGCGGTGGTCGACGGGCAGATCGTGATCCGTCACCTGATGTACCTGAGCGTCTCCTTCGACCACCGCTGGATCGACGGCGCCGACGCCGCGCGCTTCATGACCGCCCTGGTCCGGTTGGTGTCCGAGCCCGGCCTGCTCATGGCGAGGTTGTGACATGGTTGTCGGTTCCATCTCCCGCGGCTGCCAGACGGTCGTCATCGGCGCTGGACCGGGCGGCTACGTCGCCGCGATCCGGCTCGCCCAGCTCGGCCGCGACACCATCCTGGTCGAGGCCTCCGAGCGTCTCGGTGGCATCTGCCTCAACGAGGGCTGCATCCCGTCCAAGGCGCTGATCCACGCGTCGGACCTCGCCTACGAGGCCCAGCACGCCGGCGACATGGGCCTGACGGTCGCCGGGATCGACATCGACATGCCCAAGATGGTCGCGTGGAAAGACGGCATCGTGCGCCGCCTGACCGGCGGCATCAAGGTGCTGTGCGACAAGAACGGGGTCGAGGTCGTGCACGGTCGGGCTCGCTTCGCCAGCGACCGCAAGCTGATCGTGATGACCTCGGAGGGCCAGGGGGAGATCGAGTTCGAGCAAGCGGTGATCGCGACCGGGTCAGCGCCGATGGCGCTGCCCGGTTTTGCCTTCGATGGCGAGCGCGTGATCGGCTCGCGCGAGGCTCTCGACCTCGGCCGCGTGCCCGACAGGCTGGTGGTGATCGGCGGCGGCTACATCGGGCTCGAGCTCGGCACGGTGTACGCGAAGCTCGGCTCAAAGGTCACCGTGGTCGAGTTCCTGCCAAAGCTGCTGCCGGGGCTTGACCCCGAGGTCAGCCAGGCGCTCGGGCGGCGGCTCAAGCAGCTCGGAATCGAGGTCAAGCTCGCCCACAAGGCGGCGTCGTTCGAGCCCGGCGAGCCCCCGGTGGTGGTTGCCGAGGGTCCGGACGGCCCGGTCCGGATCGAGGCCGACGTGGTCCTGGTCAGCGTCGGGCGGGTGCCCAACTCGTCCGGACTGGAGCTCGAGGGGATCGGCGTCAAGCTCGACGGCAAGGGTTTCATCGAGGTCGACGACAGGATGCGGACCTCGGTGCCCGGGATCTACGCGATCGGCGACGTCGTCGGCGGCGCCCTGCTCGCCCACAAGGCGTTTCAGGAGGCCAAGGTCGCGGCCGAGGTGATCGCGGGCGAGCCGGCGGCGTTCGACAACGTGAGCGTGCCGGCGGTGATCTACACCGATCCCGAGGTGGCATGGACGGGTCTCACCGAGACCGAGGCGACCGAGCACGGATACCGGGTCGTGACCGGCACCTTCCCGTTCCGCGCCTCCGGGAGGGCGATGTCGCTCGACTCCACCGACGGCTTCGTCAAGGCGATCGCCGATGCCGACTCCAACGAGCTGCTCGGCGTGCTGGCGGTGGGCCGCGGTGTCTCCGAGTTCATCGGTGAGGCGACCCTCGCGCTCGAGATGGGCGCCTTCCTCGAGGACGTCGCGCTCACCATCCACCCCCACCCGACCATGTCGGAGGCATTCCAGGAGGCGGTCGAGGCGGCCCTGGGCAAGGCGGTGCACACGCTCAACCGTTGACCAGGCTCGGCCGGCTGGGACGGTTCGCCGCCGACTGGCCGCGGCGTGAACGGTCGCCCACGGACCCTGGTCGCTACCTCTCGAGCGGTCCAGGGGTCGCGGTGTAGAATGACCGCCCGGAAAGCCCGCAGGGAGGGGAGCATGGCCCATCGCTCGGTGCACGAGTTCAAGCGCGAGCGCGGTGAGCTCACCGAGCTCACGCTCGCTCAGGCCAGCCTTGAGATCAAGCGGTTCTTCAGCCTCGACAGCCAGACCTATCGCGACGGCGCGCTCCCCGCCCGCACCAAGGAGCTGCTCGGTCTCGTTGCCTCGCTGGTGCTGCGCTGCGACGACTGCGTGTTCTACCACCTCGACCGCTGCCACGAAGAGGGCGTTTCCCAGGACGAGCTGATGGAGGCGATGGGTGTGGGCCTGGTGGTCGGCGGGTCGATCGTCATCCCTCACCTGCGGCGTGCCGTGCGCGCGTGGCAGGAGCTCGAGGCCGGCGAGTCGCCATGAATCGCCTGCGTCCCGGATCGGGCTGGATCGAGGTCGTCGCCGGACCCATGTTCTCGGGCAAGTCGGAGGAGCTGATCCGGCGCCTGCGGCGGGCGGCCATCGCACGTCAGCGGCTGCAGGTCTTCAAGCCGGCGCTCGATACCCGCTACGCCGACTCCGAGGTCGTGTCGCACTCCAACTGGCGGATCCCGTCACAGGTGGTACAGAGCTCGAACGAGATCCTCACGCACCTCGACCCGCGGACCGAGGTGGTCGGGATTGACGAGGCGCAGTTCTTCGACCTCGAGCTCGGCAGGGTCTGCCGCCACATTGCCGACCTCGGCAAGCGGGTGATCGTCGCCGGTCTCGACATGGACTTTCGCGGAGTGCCGTTCGGGCCCATGCCCGAGCTCCTGGCGCTGGCCGAGGAGGTCCAGAAGATCACCGCGATCTGCTCCCGCTGCGGCGCACCGGCGAGCTATACCCAGCGGCTGACCGCCTCCGACGAGCAGGTCGTCGTGGGCGCCTCCGGCGTGTACGAGGCGCGCTGCCGCCGCTGCCACGAGCCGAACGGCGCGGCGGTGGAGGCCGAGCAGTGGCTGTTCTCCCCGCCGCCGGAGCGGATGGCGGACGAGGGGGCGTGAGCCGCCGGCGCCCGCTGTGGCTGTGGCTGGCGGCGGGTGCCGCCACGGTGGTGCTCGCCGCGGTCCTGAGCGGCCGAGCCGACTGGGCGCCTGTCCCGCTCGTGGTCTGGAGCCTGGTCACGTTGGTCGTGGTCCTGCGCGCGGCCTGGCGCCGGCTCACCTACCGGGTGGGGACCCGCCTGGTTCTGTCATACCTGCTGCTCGGGGTCTCGCCGTTCCTGTTCTGCGGGGCGTTCGGCGCGGCAGCGTTGTACATGGCCATGGGCCAGTACACGTCGGTCCGCTACGGCTCCGAGATGCAGCACCTGAGGTGGTCGCTGCGCGACCAGTGCGCCCGGATCGTCGAACTCTCCCACGATCGCGGGTCGGCGGCGGCGGTCGCCGCCCTCGATGATGCCGCCGCTCACCCGCCGGACCCGCTGCCGCGGGTGGTCTGGCTGGCCCGCCTCGGCGGGCGCGAGCTGCGCCGGCCCACGGGGACTGAGCTCCCGGTGCCGGCGTGGATCTCTGGTGCACAGTGGGGCGGTATCGTCCGCAATGGCGACAAGGCCTTCGCGATGGCCGCCGCCGCTGGAGCCGGTGGCGACCTGGTCGCTGCACTGATCCCGCTCGATGCCGTGACCGCCGAAGCGGTCGGTAGATCGCTGTGGTTCGACCTCGTGTTCGTGGCGCCGGGCAGCCCCGAGACTCTCGCCCTGACTACGGGCGCCCACGGCGCGCTCGAGGTGCAGGCGGGCGACACGCACGGGCTGCCGAGCGAGATCTGGGGTCCGTGGCGCGACCATGACGCCTCGTTGATGGCCCGGCCGCTGGTGATCTGGCCCCGGGTGGCGGCCGACGTCCGCGACCTCGCCTCCGGCACGCCCTCAAAGCCGGACCGCCTGGTGTCTCTGTTGCGCACGTCGCCGCGCAACGTCTGGGACGACTTCGTGCTCTCGCGCTACGAGCTCGCCGACACGCTCGAGGCGGTCCTGCTCGGTCTCGGGCTGTTCTTCTTCGCTGTCTACGCGATCGCGGTGCTGCTCGCGGGGCTGATGATCGTCTCGATCGCGCGCTCGACGGCGCGGCTCAGTCGCGGCGCACGCGAGGTCGCCAGCGGCCACCTCGACTGGCGCATCCCGGTCAAGCGTCATGACCAGCTCGGCGACCTCGCCGCGTCCTTCAACGGCATGGCGGGCTCCGTCCAGCGGATGCTCGTCGAGGTCGCCGCCAAGGAGCACCTCGCGCACGAGCTCGAGCTCGCCCGCGAGATCCAGGAGGGGTTGCTGCCCGAACGTGAGATGCGGGTCGGGGCGTTCGAGGCGACCGCGCTGCTGCGGCCGGCGGCCGAGGTCGGCGGCGACACCTTCGACTTCTTCCCGGTCGGCGAGGGCCGCATGTTGGTGGCGGTCGGCGATGTTGCGGGCCACGGCCTGCCGACCGGGCTACTGATGGCGTCCTTGAAGTCCGCCGTCGCCGCGCTCGTCCCCGAAGGCTACACCGGCGAGGAGCTGCTCGAGCGGGTCAATCGCGTGCTGCGCTCGCAGAGCCGCAAGCGGGTGATGGCGACCCTCCTGGTGGCGGAGCTCGACCTCGAGCGCGGTGAGGTCCGCCTCGCCAGCGCGGGCCACCCTCCGCCGTACCTGGTGACGCCGGGCGGCGAGGTGATCGAGCTGACCACGTCGGCGCTCCCGCTCGGCGGTGTGCTCGGCCGCCCGGCGACCCGGACCGACCCGTTTCCGCCGGGCAGCCGGCTGGTGCTCTACTCCGACGGCCTGCCCGAGGCCGTGGACGCGGACGGAGAGCTGCTCGGCTACGAGGCGATCGTCGAGGTCGTCGCGGCCCACGCTGGCGATACCCCGGGGGCGATCGTCGACGCCCTGGTGCGCCGGGTCGAGGCCCACACCGGCGGCGCTGCACTCGCCGACGACCTCACCGTGGTGGTCGTGGTCCACCACACCTGAGGGAGACGCGGGTGGACGCCGAGATCGTGGTGGTCGGGGCGGGGCCCGCCGGGTGCCACGCGGCGCGCCGGCTCGCAGAGCGCGGCCACCGGGTGGTGCTGGTTGACCGCGCCCGGTTCCCACGCGTGAAGCCGTGCGGCGGGGCGCTGTCGCTGCGCGCCCTTGACCTCCTGCCGGAGACGCTGAGACCGCTCGCCGACACGGTGGTCGACGGTGCCGAGCTCCGGTTGGGGGACGCTGCCGTGGTCCGGCTCCAGGCGGACGCTCCGGTCGGCCGGCTGATCCACCGACCCAGCTTCGACCAGGCCCACCTCGAGCTCACGGCGCGGACACCGGGTGTCGAGGTGTGGGAGGGAGCGGCCGTGACCGCGGTCCGCGAGCACCGAGACCGGGTCGAGCTCGAGCTGGCCGACGGACGGCTCACCGCCCGGGCCGTGGTGGGAGCGGACGGCGCCGAGAGCGTGGTCGCGCGCGCACTTGGCGCCCGGAACGAGCGACGGCTGGCCGCGGCGGTCGAGACCGAGGCACCGCTCGACGATGGTGCCCGGCCGCTCCTGTTCGACTTCGCGGCCTTCCCCGGCGGCTACGGCTGGGTGTTCGCCAAGGGCGCACGGTCGTCGGTCGGTGGATGCGTGGTGGTCGGCTCGGCGCGGGGTCTCAGGGCTCGCCTCGAGGCGTTCTGGACTGCGCTCGGCTTGCGCGGAGACCCAGGACGCATTCACGGGGCACGGGTCCCGATGGGCGGCGTCCGGCTCGTCGCTGCCGGGCGACGGACCGTGCTCGTCGGCGATGCCGCCGCCACCGTCGATCCGCTCACCGGCGAGGGGATCGGGGGCGCCCTCGAGTCCGCAGAAATGGCGGCGGCAGCGGTCGACCGCTTCCTGATTGCCGCTGAGCCCCTGGCAGGCTACGACCGGGCGCTGTGGCGGAGGATCCACCGCCCGATGCGGCTCGCCCGGCTGGCGGCGCCGCGGCTCTACCGGCGGCCCGAGGTCACCTTCCGGCTGCTGCTCGCGGACCGGGTCGTCAGCGCCGGATTCGTCGAGCTGCTGCGCGGCGGCCGCGGCTACCCGCGCCTCGTGGCCACGGCCGCTCTACGCGTCGCCATCGGGCGGTTCTCCGCCTCGCCGGGCGACCGCGTCGAGCACCGGGTCCCGTGAGGCGAGGAGCCTGGAGAGCACGGGGCCGGGTTGCCACTTGAGGTTCTTGCGGCGGCGATGTTCGGTCCTTGGAGAAACTCGTTGTTCCGACACGTGATGCGGCTGTTCGAGTCGGTGAAGCTCCGCTGCGCCTGGGCGCGGACCGTTCCCGTGGGCTGACCTGCGGGAGCTATTTCGACGCAGCCGCGTCGCCGTCCTCCGCCACGGCGCCAGCGAGAGGGGGCGGGAAGTTGAACCCGTAGAGCTGCGGGTTCTCACCGATAACGGCTGCGGTGAGGACCCGGAAGACGTAGCCCCAGGTCTCGCGCGGCACCCCGGAGCGGTGCTCGACGAGCATTCGCCAGAAGTTGCGTCGGCGGGGGTCCTGGGGTAGGTCGCGGATCATCCGACGGATGTTGGACCCGCCCCAGTTGTAGGCTGCGACCGCGAGCAGCGCGGAACCCTGGGTCTCTCGGGTGTAGAGGTCGTGCAGGAAGCTCGCCGCGGCTTCGGTCGAGCGGGTGAAGTCCTGACGCTCGTCCTCAGGGTCCGGGCGCCGCAGCAGGAACAGGGGTCCGGTGCGCAGCCCGTAGGCGCGGGCGGTCGAGGGCAACAGCTGCCAGGGCCCCTTGGCGATGCCGAAGCGGGTCTCGGGTCCGCACGCGTCGGGCCGGAAGTCGCTCTCCTGGAGCGCGAGGTAGAAGAGCTGCGGCGGGAGGTTGTATCGACTGAACTCGGCGGCGGCGATCCGGGCATAGCCCGCCGAGCGGGCGCGGTCGAGGGCCTTGACCAATCGTGTATCCGCCTGCCACGAGGCGATGGTGCGGTTGATCTCATCGGACAGGGCGGGCGGCATCGCCACCTCGCACTCGCCGAAGACCCGCACCATCCGCAGCACCAGGCGGCGACGCTCGTCCACCCCCTCGCCGAACAGCCCGAGCTCCTCGAGGAAGCGGTCGTAGCTCTTCGACAGGTCGCGCAACCGGGCGCGGCCGCTCGCCAGCTCGGTTCGGACCCCGGCATCGTCGTGGTCCCCGAGCCGCGCCTCCAGCCCGTCGAGTTGGAGCTCGAGCCCCTTCATGGCGTAGAAGATCTCTTGCGCCGCCGAGCGCTGGCGGGCGAGCTCGGCGCGCTGGCGCAACGCCAGCATGCTGACCGCCGCGCCCGCCGAGACCACGATCAGGATCGCGACCAGGTACCTGAGCCGCTGGCGCCCCCGCACCTTCGCCACCGCGCGCCGGATCATCATCGTCTCGCGCCCGACCGGCCCGTCGGAGTGCCCGTCCACGTAGTGGCGGATGAAGTAGGTGATCGACGGAGGGTCCGCGCCGGTGCCGGCAGCTCCCTCGACGGCGAAATCGAGGGACGGCCCGGAGGGGCCGAGTGTGATCACCCCGTTCGGCGGCAGCACCGCGCCGTCGACCCGGAGACCGTCCAGGAATGTTCCGTTGGTGCTGCCGAGGTCGCGCACCGCCCATCCGTCCTCGCCCGGACCGATCTCGACGTGGCAGCGGCTGACGTCGGCCGAGGCCACCCTGAGCTGGCACTCCTCGCCGCGCCCGACCTGGAACGCCTCGGTGAAGCGCACCGGCTCTCCCTCGGCCAGGCGTACGATCAAGGCCGGCCGCTCGGGGGGCGGCCCTCCATCCGATGGCTCAGGAACCACTCGCACCATGGTGGTGCGGTCGTCGTGCTCGCCGTCCTGATCGTGGGTCACACGCCAAGTGTAGCAACTGAGTCTCTCCACGTCGCGGTCTGAGTACTCCCTGCCGCACGTGCGATCACATTCGGTCGTCACAGGCCAGCAGGCGGGAGCAGCGGCGACCTCGATGGGCAACCCGATGAAGCCGGGGAGTCGTGAGTTGACTTGCCGGAAGGGCACGTGCAATCTGGCTGGCAGTCTCGACGAGGGTTCAGCGGTTCGCGCGCCGCACCCGCTCAGCGGAGGAGGTCGCCGTGGGGTGGTATCTCTGGGTCGTGCTCGCCTACCTGATGGTGCTCGGCGGCTTCAACTTCTACAGATCTCGCCAGGTCCAGTCCCAGGAGGACTTCATGGTGGCCGGGCGATCGCTGAGCGTGACCACCATGGTCTTCACGCTGGTCTGTACCTGGATCGGGTCGGGCACCTTCATTGCCGGTGCCGAGTACGCCGCCAAGGCGGGGTGGTCGTCGCTGTGGCTGCCGGCCGGGGCGTGGGTCGGGATCGCGGTGATCTACTTCCTCGCCGCCAAGATCCGGACCTTCGGCCAGTACACCGTGGGCGACATCCTCGAGGTCCGCTACGGGCCGTTTGCCCGCCTGTTCGGGGCCGTCGCCTTGATCATCGCCTTCACCACCATCGTCTCGTACCAGTTCCGCGCCGGCGGTTACATCCTCAACGTGGCAACCCGGGGTGCCGTGTCGGTCGAGGTCGGACAGATCATCGCTGCGGGCTTGGTGATCCTGTTCACCGCCGTGGGCGGCATGGTGGCCGTCGCCCACACCGACCTGCCCAACGGGATCATCATCGTGCTCGCCTGCTGCATTGCACTCCCGTTCGTCGTGCTGTTCGCCGGGGGACCGGGCAGTGCCGCTGCGGCGCTGCCGGCCCAGCACTTCGCGGTCTTCTCGGCCGACTTCGGCCAGTACCCGGCGCTCAAGGCGGGCGGTTACTTTCTCGCCACCCTGATGCTGCTGCTCGGCATCCAGTCGATGTACCAGAAGTTCTACTCTGCACGGACGCCGAAAGAGGCCAAGAAGGCGGTCGCCCTGTGGATCGTCGGCACCATTGTGGTCGAGACCCTGGTGGTCGCGATCGCGGTCTACGGGGCCGCCGCCCACTGGGCCGACATCAAGGCGTTCGAGATCGCGGGGTCGGTCAAGCAGAGGGTCGTGGCCGGTGAGGTGACGCCGGCGGGGGCGACCGCCGCGGCACTCGAGCTCGCCCGAGCGGCAGCTGCCGACGGGGCGGTCAACCCGGTCCAGGAGTCCACCCTGGTCGACCGGCTCGAGTCGGCATTCGCCGGCGCGACAACCGAGGCACAGGTAACCGACGTGAGGGTTGGGATCGACCCGGCGTCGGTGGTTCTCCAGGCGGCCGAGGACATTGCGTCAACCGGCGGTGTCGGTCTGATCGTGGGTCTCCTGCTGCTCGGCGCGGCGTGCGCGGTGGTGATCTCGACCGGCATGAACTACCTGCTCAGCCCGACCACCAACATCATGCGTGACATCTACCAGCGGTTCATCCGCCCCGACGCCGACCAGCGCACGATGGTGGCTCTCCAGAAGGTCTTCGTGGTGCTGCTCGGGGTGGCGGCATTCCTCGCCATCTTCATCCCGACCGTCCTCGGGCTCCAGATCTCGGTGCTGCGATACAGCTACTTCGCGTACACGATGTACGGCGTCGCCATCACGCCCGCGCTGCTCGCGGCCCTGACGTGGCGGCGTGCGACCCGCGCCGGCGGTCTCGCCTCAATCGTGAGCGGGGCTGTGATGGCGCTGGTGCTCGAGCTCTTCATTCCCAACGTCTATCCCGAGGTGCTGCGAGGCGGGGATCCGTGGGGGATCCCCAGCATCTTCCCTGCGGCTACGGTGTCGATCGGTGCGTTGGTGATCGTCTCGCTGCTGACCCCACCGCCACGGCCCGAGGAGCTTGGGACTCTGTTCGACCCGCCGGCGGCCTGAGGGGCACGCCGCGAGGAGTTCGGAGACAGTCTCAAAGGAGTCGGCGCGACGATGAAGGGGACCGGCGACGAGGTTTCGCCCGGGGGGGCGGCTGCCGGCTCCCGGAGTGCGTGTGCTGGTGGTCGACGACGACCCCGACGCGCGCGCTGCGCTCTGCAGCTGGTCGAGTACTCCGACCGCGTGTCCTCTCTTGAGGAGCGGCAGCGGGCCCTGCTCGACCGGCTCAACGTCGGCGTCTTTCGCGCCAACCTCGACGGTCGGGTGCTCGAGGTCAACCCCGCCCTCCTTCGGCTGGTCGGTCTCAGTACAGCGGACGAGGCCGAGGGGAAGGACCTCGACGGGCTGCTCGGCGGGGACGGGTGTCGCCGCGAGCTGCTTGAGCGGATCGGCCAGGACGGCATGGCCCACGACGTCCGCCTGCCGGTGGAGCGGACCCAAACCTGGGTTGCCCTCACCGTCACCTTCGAGACCACCGACGGCGGTGACCTCGTGCTCGAGGGGCTGCTCGGTCCCGACCGCTTCCTGACCGTTGCTGACGACGCCGGCCTGAAGATTTCACTCGGTCGGTGGGTGCTGCACGAGGCTTGCCGCAGCCTGCGCGAGTGGCCGGCGGAGCACTCGCTGCACGTCAGCGTCAACCTGACCTTGCGCCGGCTCCTGCACCGCGAGCTGGTCGACGACGTCGCGCGTCTGCTCGACCAGCTGATGCTGCCGCACTCGAGCCTGGTTCTCGAGCTGGGCGAGGGGTTGCTGCTCGCGACCCCGAGGCGACGGCCCAGACCCTCGCGCGGCTGCAGTCGATTGGCTTCACCCTCGGCCAGAGCCACCTGCTCGGTGAACCGATGGAGTCCGCTGCCGCCGCCCGCCTCGCCGGTGGGTAGGGCGTGAGACGCGAGACGCGAGAGGGAAGACGTGGGACGCCGAGGTGTTGGCTGGTTCGAATGCGGAGGCGTTCCTGGGTCGGGCGCGGCGATCGCTGGGGATTCTCACCACCAAGACACGAAGACACCAAGAGGTCACTGGCCCTTCGGGGTGCGGCCCTCTCCGGGTTCGGAAGAGGCGCGACACGAGGGCAGGAGATGGGAAAGAACCCAGATCGTTGTCGGCGTCCCGCGCCGCGAAGCGCTTCCAGAGCCCTGCACCATTCACCATAGACTTCTGCTGCGGCTGGTGATGCGCTGCACTCAGCGGTGCTTTCTGCACCTGCGCGAGTGGCTCGACGTACTGTCGAGTACGCCTGCGCGCTTACCTTTCGCGGCTCGAAAACCCCGAGCTGCGGCTACGGCGCCTCGCCGGCCTCGCCACGAACGCTGATGAATAGTGCGGGCCCGTCTCTGCGATGGCTCTGAGACTGCCTTGGTGTCTCTCTGTGTCTCTGTGGTTCACTCCTGCCCGGCCGGCGCTCGAGGGGGCGGGGGCGGGTCATGGCCTCGGGGGAGAGCAGCTCCTCGAGCTCGGCGGCGGACAGCCAGCCCTTTTCCAGCACCAGCTCTCGCACCGGCCGACCGCCGGCGAGCGCCTCTTTGGCGAGCTGGCTCGAACGCTCGTAGCCGAGGGTCGGCACCAGCGCGGTGACGATCCCGATCGAGCGCTCGACGAGCTCTCGGCAGTGCTCACGGTTGGCGGTGATGCCCCGAATGCAACGGCTCGTGAGGGTGCGCACGGCCGCGGCGAGCATGTCGAGCGACTCGAACAGGTTGAACGCGAGCACCGGTTCCATGACGTTGAGCTGGAGCTGGCCGGCCTCGGCCGCGAGGGTGATCGTGAGGTCGTTGCCGATGACGTGGAAGGCGACCTGGTTGACGACCTCTGGAATCACCGGGTTGACCTTGCCGGGCATGATCGACGAGCCCGGCTGCATCGGCGGCAGGTTGATCTCTCCGAAGCCGCAGCGCGGGCCCGAGCTGAGCAGGCGGAGGTCGTTGCAGATCTTCGACAGCTTCACCGCGACTCGCTTGAGGACGCCGGAAAACATCACGAACGCGCCGGTGTCCGGGGTCGCCTCGACCAGGTTGGCGGCCAGCACGACCTCGAGGCCGGAGATGACGCGCAGCTCCTCGACCGCGAGCGCCGGGTAGCGCGGGTCGGCGTTGATCCCGGTGCCGATCGCGGTGCCGCCGAGGTTGACCTCGAGGAACAGTCGGGCAGTCTCCTCGAGTCGCGCGATGTCCTCGCGCACCGTCACGGCGAAGGCCTCGAACTCCTGGCCGAGGGTCATCGGTACGGCGTCCTGGAGCTGGGTGCGCCCCATTTTGAGCACGTCGTCGAGCTCCCGCGCCTTGACCTCGAGCGTGTCGGCGAGACCGCCGAGGTCGTCGAGCAGCTGGCGGAGCATGAACACCGTCGCCAGGCGCATCGCCGTCGGGTAGGCGTCGTTGGTCGACTGCGAGAGGTTGACGTGGTCGTTGGGGTGGCAGTGGGTGTACTCGCCGCGCCGGTGTCCGAGCAGCTCGAGGGCACGGTTGGCGATCACCTCGTTGGCATTCATGTTGGTCGAGGTGCCGGCGCCGCCCTGCACCACGTCGACCACGAAGTGGCCGTGCCAGCGGCCGTCGACCAGCTCCCGGCAGGCCTGCTCGATGGCGTCGGCGATCGGGTCCGGCAGAAGCCCGAGGCGGCGGTTGGCCCGCGCCGCAGCGTGCTTGACCATCGCCAGCGCGCGCACCAGGTGAGGAAAGTGTGCGACGCGGATCCCGGTGATCGGAAAGTTCTCGACCGCGCGCAGGGTCTGGACGCCGTACAGCGCCTCGGCGGGAACCTCGCGGTCACCGAGGAGGTCGTGCTCGCGCCGCGTGGCGCCCGAGCGGTAGACCAGGTCCCAGCCGATTCGACGCGCCGGGGTGAACTGGAGGCGGCGGATGACCAGCCGGGCGACCGACGCCATCACCGCCATCGCGGCGCGGGCGTCGTCCTCGAGCTCATGCCGGACCGACTCGGCGGGTAGCTCGAGCAGAAGCATGCCGGTGAGAGCGCGCGCGGTCGCCGAGTGCTCTCCGACGCCGAGCAGCGACGCCTCGCCGACCGCATCTCCAGGCCCGAGCACCGCCAGCGCGCCGGCGCCCTCGCCGGTCTCCACCATCACCTCGAGGCGGCCGTCCAGGATCAGGTAGCAGGCGTTGCGCGGCTGGCCGCTCGAGAACAGGACGTCGCCGGCGACGAGGCGGAGACGGCGGGCCGCGCGGGCGAGTCGCTCGAGATCGCCATCTGCGAGGCCGGCGAAGAGATCGCTGTGGGCGAGCAGGGTGGCGGTGTCGTCCATGATCATCCTCCAGGCCCGCCGCGCGGGCCGGTGCACGGTACCACGACGACATCCGCACGCCCGGCCGACGGAGTATCCGATCGCTCCGGAACGCGTCGTCTACCAGCTGAGCTTGAGCCCGATGCGGATGTTGCGCGGGTCCGAGTAGACCAGCGGCCTGCTCCAGTCGGGGTTCGTCTGGGTGTTGACATCGCCCCCTGGCGCGACATCCTCATCGCCCGGGGCATACACCGTCCAGCGCTGGTCGACCACGACCGCGACCTGCGTGTCGAACAGGTTGAAGACGTCGAGCAGCACCTCGAGGTCGTTGTCGCCGAGGGGGACGGGGTAGCTCAGGTGGAGGTCGAGGTTCGACCAGCCCGGCGTGCGGCCCTCGCTGCCGCGCGGCGTCACGAAGCGCTCGTCGAGGCCGTAGATGTGGTGGGCGCCGAGCTTCGACACCGGGGTGCCGGTGAGATGGAAGAAGTTGAAACCGGCGGTGAGCCCGCAGCGGAAGAGGTACGAACCGTACGCCTTGACCTGCCACGTGCGGTCGTTGGGCAGCGGCCCGTAGCCGCCCCCGAGCAGGTCCGGGAGGTCGAGACTCGAAGTGACTTCGGGCCCGATCGGGCGGTTGTCGCGGCTGGCCAGGCCCTCGTCATTGCCCTCGAGCCTGGACCACATGAGCGAGGCGTAGAGCTGCACGCGGTCGCTGTAGCGCTTGTCGAGCGACAGCTCGACGCCGTCGAAGTCCCGCACCGCCTTGGGGAATGTGACCGGGGTGTCGAGGGGCACGCCGGTCGCCGGGTTGGCGACGTAGGTCCCGCCGGGGTTGGTGACCAAGATGGTCTGCCCCTCGTCGACGGAGATGCCCTCGATCGCGCGGCGGAGCCTGCGGCCGACGTAGGTGATGCCGACCTCGAGGTTGGTCATGACCTCGTAGTCGCCACCGAGCACAACCTCCTCGAGGACCTCCGGCTTGAGGTTCGGGTCGACCATGGTGAGCTCGGACGAGGACCGGTAGACGGAGGCCAGCGTGCCGGGGTTGGCGGTGCTCGGCAGGCCGTTCACGGGGTACTCGGAGAAGAAGAGGTCGTCGTGCCGGTTGCCGAACCAGCGCGTGTTGAGGTCGAGCGGGAGCGCCTGGTAGAGCGTGCCGTAGTGGGCGTAGACCTTCGACCGGCCGCTCGAGGTCGGGTCCCACACCAGGCCGAGCCGCGGCGCGATCATGTCGCCGAGGGCAAAGTCGAGCTTGCGCTCCGGGATGACCTCGGTGAGGTCGCCCGTGCTGAGGCTGGACTCGGCACGGAGGCCGATGTTGATTGTGAGGTTGTCTGCGAGCCGCCACGAGTCCTGCAGGTAGAGGCCGAGCTCGGTGGTGGTCCCGGTGGAACGGTTCTCGGAGCTCAGAAGGTCGTATCCGCCGGGGCGCAGCCGGTAGCTGCTGCCGAGGCGCGAGGGCATCATCACGCCGTCGAGGATGCCGTCGCCGGAGGCGTCGCAGTCGTTCGGGATCACGCTCTCGAGGCCGGTCGCCGGGTCGTACTGCATTGCGCCGGCCTCGACGGTGGGGCTGCAGAATGCGTCCGCCGGGCCGGTCATGAAGGAGTCGACGTCGACCTCGAACCTCTCGTACATGGCCCCCGTCTTGACCTCGTGGGTTTCGCCGAGAAGCCAGGTGAGCGAGGCGCGGAGCTGGTCGTGGGTGTGCTCGTGCCCGGGCTGCTGGAAGCCGGCGCCGCCGAAGAACACCTCGCCGCCGACACCGTCGGTCCAAAGGCCGGTCCCGGTCTGGTCCTGGTAGCTGGTGGTGTCGAGGTTCGCCACCCACTGGTCCTGGTTCCGGTGGTGTCCGGCGGCCCCCTCGAGGAAGAACGTGTCGCTGGGCGCCGAGCTCCAGCTCAGGCCGAGGTTGACCCCGCCCCGCTTCGGGTCGGTGGTCATGTTGCTCTTCCCGACCAGGGGCGAGTCGATCCAGTTGGTGCTGGTTTCGGAGACGTCATTGGTGACGCGGGTGGGGTCGCCGAGGGCGTGGGCCACGATCGAGTTGGAGGGGTTCAGCCGCCAGGTCAGCTTGGCGGCGTAGCTCTCGCGCTGGGACGTCCGACGGAAGCGGTTGCTCTGGTAGACCTCGAATCTCTTGAACACGTCCTTGCGCACGTTCTGCTCGAGCCGGCTGGGGTCCCAGGCGATGAAGTACCACAGCGTGTCGTCGACGACCTTGCCGCCGAGGACGAAGCCAACGTCCCAGCCGGTGTTCGGCGTCCTGGAGTCGCCGCGTCCCCGAGGGATCTTCGCGCCCGAGGTCAGCGCGTCGTTGGTGAGGTAGCCGAACACGTCGCCGTGGAGCTCGTTGCCGCCCGACCCGGTGATCATGTCGACCACGCCGCCGAGGGCGCCCCGGTGCTCCGCCTCCCAGCCGCCGGTCCCGACCTGGAGCTCCGCGACGAAGCTCGAGGGGATCCTGGTCCCGGCGCGGCCGTCGCCGGGGTCGGTGGTATCGAGCCCGTCGACCACGGTGCGGTTCTCGAGTGCCGAGCCGCCCATGATCGAAGGGTTGCCGGCGAGGCGCTCGTCGGCGAGGCCGCCGCCGTCGACCGCGCCGGCGGCCAGGAAGGTGAGGCTCGTGACGTCGCGTCCGACCGGGACGTTGTCGATCACCCTTCGCGAAAAGGCGCTGCCGATCGCGGTCGAGGTGACGTCCACCATGGGCGCGTCGCCCCTCACGACCACCTCATCCATGGAGGTCGGATGAAGGGCGACCTTGATGGTGATCACCGTCTCCAGCCCGATCCGGATGTTCTCCTGCTCCACCGTGCGATAGCCGGAGAGCGTGAACACCGCCCGGTAGGCGCCGGGCGGCAGCAGCACGAAGCGGTAGTCGCCGTCCTGGTCGGTGATCGCGGTGCGGGTGCCCTGCATCTCGGGAGACGAGACCGCCACGCGCACGCCGGGCAGCGCCCGACCGTCGTCGTCCGTGACGGTACCTTCGATGCCGGCGCTGGATGATTGCGCATACACGGCGCCGGCCGTCAGAGGACAGATCAGTGCCGCCACGAGGACCCGCACGAACACTCTCATCTGCGAACGTCCCTTCCTCTCAACTCATCCCAAGAAAGGCGGAGAACTGACGATCGCACGCGGTCCGAGTCCCTCCCTTCCGCCAATTCCCACGCCCGGTTCTCTCGAGGCGGCGCACGGTCGGGGATTCCGACACGGCACGCCTCGTCATGCCAGGAAGACCCGATGCCGGGGCGCTGGCTTCGGGGAAGGCCGCTGACATTCACCACCGTCCGGCCGGCACACAACCGACGCCAGGCCTCTGCGAGCATGCTCGACATCGCGAGCCATCGTAGCGCCCGTGACAGGGATTCACCACCACGATTCGCTGTGCTGTTCACGGAGCCAGATGCGGGCGCTGGCATCGGCGGTGCTGTGGCCGTTCCGCACCGTGTGGCTCGTCTGTCCTGGCTCCGAGATCGGAGTGTTCGGCTGGAAGATGCACTGGCTGGTGTGGTTCTTCGCGTTCCGGTGGTGTCCGCCGTGATCCTGCACAAGCCCTTCGGCGTCGTGATCTAGCGCTCAGGCGGGTCGAGGAACAGGTAGGCGGCGAGCTCGTGGAGCTCCTGATCGCTGCCCGGCGTCGCCGGCATGGTCAGTGTGTAGGTGTCGCGGAGCTGGAGCAGGCGGGCGTGGCGGCCGCGTTCGCTCTCGGGATCACGAAGGTAGCGGATCAGGGTGGGCTCGTCCCAGTGCGCTGCCATGCCGGTCAGCGGCGGCGCCGTGCGCTGTCCGCTCCGGTCTTCGCCGTGGCAGCGGCCGCAGGTGAATTGGTCGTAGAGCTGGCGGCCGCGCTCGGCGACCGCACGCTGCTCGGGGGGAAGATCGGCGTACGGACTGCCGCACCCCGCAACCGCCAGGAGACACGTCGCCGCAGCCGCGAGGGTCGTTCCGCAGCGTGGCACGGTGTCAGTCCTCGACGAGGTGGTCGATCTTCGCGGCGCAGATGAAGTCGTTCTCGGACAGTCCCTTGACGCTGTGGGTGCTGTAGTTGACGGTGCACCGGCTGTAGCCAACGACCATCTCGGGGTGGTGGTCCTCGCGGTGCGAGATCCAGGCTACAGCGTTGACGAACGCCATGGTCTCGTAGTGGTCAGAAAACTCGAAGGTCTTGGTGATCGCGCCATCGACTCTCTCCCATCCCTCGGCGTGGCCCAGCAGGTGCTCGAGGTCGTGGCCCGACAGGGCCGGAGTACCGGGCGGGATTGGGCGGCAGGCGCGCATCACGAGCTCGTTGTCACACATTGTGGCCTCCATCGGCGGGTCGCCTCGAACAGCCTAGCACGTCGGCTGATGAGCTATACTTCGGCGGCTTGGGGCGTCGGCAAGCGGTAAGCCACCGGTCTTTGGAACCGGCATTCGCAGGTTCGAATCCTGCCGCCCCAGCCAGGGAAGGCGACGGCAGTCATGTTGAAGGAACACCCGCTCCAGGTCTTCTCCGGGCGCGCCCACCCGGCCCTGAGCGCAGCGATCTGCGACTACCTCCAGATCGGGATGGGCAGCCTCAAGCTCGGAAACTTCTCCGACGGGGAGATCTTCTGCCAGATCCAGGACAACGTGCGCGGCGGCGACGCCTTCATCGTGCAGCCGACGGGACGGCCGTCGAACGAGTCGCTGGTCGAGTTGCTGATCATCCTCGATGCCTTCCGTCGCGCCTCGCCGAGCCGCGTGTGCGTGGTGATGCCGTACATGGGCTATGCACGGCAGGACCGCAAGGACGCCCCGCGGGTTCCGATTACCGCCAAGCTGATCGCCAACCTGATCACCACCGCGGGCGCCGGCCGCGTGCTCACCATCGACCTCCACGCGGCACAGATTCAGGGTTTCTTCGATATCCCTGTGGACCATCTCTACGCCGCACCGGTGCTGATCGACGCGATCCGGGCCAAAGGCCTCGACCGCCTGACCCTGGTCTCCCCCGACGCCGGCGGGGTCGAGCGGGCGCGCGCCTTCGCCAAACGGCTCAAGGCCGACCTGGCGATCATGGACAAGCGCCGACCCGAGGCCAACAAGGCCGAAATCATGAACGTCATCGGTGAGGTGAGTGATCGCGACTGCGTCGTGATCGACGACATCATCGACACTGCAGGGACCCTGGTGAAGACCGCCGAGGCCCTGATGGAGCGCGGGGCGCGGTCGGTGTCTGCGTGCGCCGTCCACCCGGTGTTCTCGGGGCCTGCCATCGAGCGGATCGAGGCGAGCCCCATCGACAAGGTCCTGGTGACCGACACCCTGCCCCTCAGCGCTGCGGCGGCGGCCTGCGAGAAGATCGAGCAACTCTCGCTGGCGGTCCTCCTCGGCGAGGCGATCCGACGGATCCACGAGGGTGCCTCGGTGTCGAGCCTGTTCGTATAGCAGCGAGCGCCACGAAGGCGACAGAGGGAGTTCAGACCATGAGCCAGAGCAAGGACATCGTCATCACCGTGGAGAGCCGCGAGGGCCGGGGCAGGGCCGAGTCGGTGCGTCTCCGCCGGTCGGGCAAGGTGCCGGCCGTCCTCTACGGCGGCGGCATGGACCCGGTGACCATCAGCGTCGAGGAGAGGGCGGTACAGGAGATCCTCAAGCAGGAGTCGGGTGAGAACACCATCTTCCTGCTCAAGCTGGCCGGCAGCGACCAGGAGCGCCAGGCCATGATCAAGGACCTCCAGGTCGATCCGATCTCGCGCCACTTCAAACACATCGACTTCATCCGCGTGATGGAGGGCCACAAGCTGAGCGTCACGATTCCGGTCGAGCTCAGCGGTGACTGTGTCGGCGTCCGCCACGGCGGGCTGGTCGAGTTCGTGACCCGCGAGCTCGACGTCGAGGTGCTGCCCCGAGAAATGTTCGACCGGCTCGAGGTCGACATTTCCAACCTCGACATTGGTGAACACATCACCGTCGCCGAGCTCAAGGGAAAGCTGCCGTCCTCCGCTCGGTTCCTCGAAGACGCGGGTCGGGTCGTGGTTCTGGTTGCGGAACCGCGCGGTCCTTCGGCGGAGGAAGAGGAGAGTGCGGCGGCAGCAGCGGCCGCCGTCATCACCGAGTCGGCCGAGCCGGAGGTCATCCGATCCCGCGGCAGGGACCAGGAGGACGACGAGTCCTGATCCCCGATTGCCCCACGGACAAGCGTGACGTGACGGCCGGCGGTCCGCCGGCCGTCACGTGCCTCCGTAGTGTTCAGCACCCGTGCACGCACCGGCCCTGTGGCGGCCTCTACCCGTACGGTGGTGGGCCTGACGAGGCGTGTCGGACATGACGGTCCGGCTCGTGGTCGGCCTCGGCAACCCCGGCTCGCACTATGCGGCTACTCGGCACAATGTCGGGTTCCGGGTCGTGGAGACGGTCTCGCGGCGGCTCGTCGCACAGCCGTGGCCCGGCCCTTCGCTCAGCAGGGTGGAGCACGCGGGCGGGCTGTGGCTGGCTCATCCGCAGACCTTCATGAACGCGTCCGGCGCAGCCGTCGAGGAGCTGCTCGACGCCCTCGAGCTCGAGCCCGACGCTCTGCTGGTGGTCTCGGATGATCTCGACCTGCCGCTCGGGCGCCTGCGCCTGCGCCCGTCAGGGGGGGCCGGGACGCACAACGGCCTGCGTGACATCGTCGACCGGATCGGAACCGGGTTCCCTCGCCTTCGGGTCGGGATTCGGGGTGCCGTGGTGGGTGAGGATCTCGCCGCGTGGGTCCTGTCGCCTTTCGGGGATGACGAGCTGGCGAACGTGGACGGCACCATTGTGCGGGCGGCGGGTGCAGTCCTGACCGTCCTCGAGCTGGGGGTCGAGCAGGCGATGGCGGAGGTCAACCGGCGTCCGCCCGACGTCGGCGAGGACGGGCCCGTGGTCCCTTGAGCCGGAGTCAGGTGCGAGGCGAGTGCACCGTCAGCAGCGGCAGCTGCGCCCGTCGCAGGACGTTGTCGGCCACCGAGCCGAGCAGCAGGTGTTCGAGCGCGCTCAGCCCCCGTCCACCGATGACCGCGAGATCGAAGTCGGGCCGGGTCGCACGCGCGACAATCCGCTCCCATGCGCGGCCGCTCTCGACCTGGACGTCGTGCTCAACCCCAAGCAGAAGCCGGTCCGCAACCTCGCGAAGGGCCTCCTCGGAACGCGCTCGAACGTCCGCCATGGTCTTTTCCGGGAGCACGTCGACGGCGTAAAACTCTGGATAGATCATCGGTTCAACGATGTGCAGCAGAGTGACACGTGCTGCGAAAGTGCTCGCCCAGACCGCCGCGACGCGGATCGCGTCCTCGGAGTGACGCGAGAAGTCATGAGACACCAGCAGGGAGCTGATCCGGTCCGGGGGAGGCACCGCGTGCGGTCCGACGGTGAGGACAGGAGCCGGAGCGGTCCGCACCACGCCCTCAGCCACAGATCCAACCAGCGCGTGGGTGACTCCCCGCCTTCCGTGGGTGCCCATCACGACAAGATCGCAAGCGAGGCTTGTGCAGGTCTCCACGATGGTCTCAGCAGGAGAAATGCCGCGCACGAGGTGGGTGGTGACGGCAAGACCGTCGCGACCTTCGGCGTCGCGTCCGAGGGCCGCCCTGGCGCTGCCGTCGCTCGCCGCCAGCAGGCGCTGGACCTCCGCCCGCTCCTGCTCCTCGAGGTGGGGATCATCGAGCAGAACGCGCACGTGCAGGACGTGGATCTCCGCGTCGAAGCCGCGGGCGAGGGTCGCGGCGAGATCGAGAGCGGCACGGGCGGTCGGCGAGAAGTCGGTGGGCACCAGGATCCGTCGCGGTCTGAGCTCGGACATGGCCACCTCCGTCCGCAGTATACGGCTGGTCGACACGGGTGCTACACTCGATCTGTTCGACCCGGTTCAGAGCAGAATGATCGCCAGAGGCGAGCTCGGGCGAGGGAGGCTCTTCGGGGGGAGCGGGGCGGGTGGCGAGCTGGCGACGACGAACTGTCACGTGGAGGGACACGTCATGAACGAGCGCCGCAAGGTTGCGCGTCATCGGATCGAAGAAGACCTGTTCGGCAAGGTCAAGGCGACGGTTCCGGCCCGCATTGTGGACATCTCTCCCTTCGGGGTGCAGGTCGAGGTGCCGTCTGCGCTGAGGCCGTCGGTCGAGTGCGACATCTGGCTGCCACTCGAGGACGGGCAGGTGCGCGTGCGTGCGAAGGTGCTGCGCTGTCGCGCGGCCGCGATGCGTCCCGACAGTGGGGATGGAGCCAACCTGCTCTATCGGGCGGGGCTCGAGTTCGTGGGCCTGTCCGAGAAGGATGTCGATGCCCTGCAACGTGCCTACCCTGCACCGGCTGAAACCCCCGACGTTACCACCAAGCAGGGAGTGCCGGTGGAGGCGCCACGGCGCCGCCACGGGCCGGTGAAGATCCGTCTGAGCTCGGAGGACATTCGCAAGCGCGTCGAGGACATCGAACGCGGAGGCTAGACCTGCCCCGGCCCTCCGCCCTCAGGCCCGCAAACGCAACGCGAACTCCGCGGCCTCCGCGCGTATCCGCTCGAGGTCGATGGTGCGTAGCTTGCCGTCCCCGACCACCAGCTTGCCGCGAACCAGCACATGCCGCACATCGCTGGCGCGCGCTGCGTATACGAGGTGCGAGAACGGGTCGTACAGAGGCGATGCGTGAGCGCGGTCGACCGAAATGCAGATCAAGTCGGCTTCCTTGCCCTCGGAGAGCGTACCGATTCGGTCGTCGAGGCCGAGCACCCGGGCGCCGCCGATAGTGGCCATCTCAAGGGCCGCCCGCGCCGGCAGGACGGTCGGGTCCGAACTCACTCCCTTGTGCAGCAGTGCGGCCAACTGAAGGTCGCGCAGCATGTCGAGGGTGTTGTTCGACGCCGCACCGTCGGTGCCCAGGCCGACCTTCACACCACGGGTGAGCATCGCCGGAACCGGAGCGACACCAGACGCGAGCTTGAGGTTGCTGACCGGGTTGTGGGCGACGCCGACCTCGAACTCCGCGAGCAGGTCGATATCCTCGCGCGAAACGTGAACGCAGTGGGCTGCGATCATGCGTTCGCTGAGAACACCCAGGTCGGCGAGGTAGGCGACCGGTGACATGCCCTTCTCGGCGAGCAGCTTCTCGACCTCCCAACGGGTCTCGGAAAGGTGCACCTGCAGCGAGAGGCCGAGCTCCTCGGCGAGCTCCGCTTCGCGCACCAGGTTGGCCGCAGACACGGTGTAGGGGGCGTGGGCGGCGATCGATGGTGTGATCAGCGGGTGCCCGGAGAAGGCCGCCGCCAGCTCGCGCTGCTTCTCCATCATCTCGTCCGGTGTGGCACAACGCGGTGTCGGGAAGTCGATCAGGGACTCAGCGACCACTGCGCGCATGCCCGCCCCTGCGAGGACCGCGGCGACTTCGTCGCCGAAGAAGTACATGTCGGTGGCCGTCGTGACCCCGCCGAGCAGCTGCTCGGCGGCGGCCAGTTCGGTGCCGAGTCGAATCGACTCGCGGGTCATGTGTTCCCGCTCCGCAGGCCAGATGTGCTGCTCCAGCCAGGTGCTGAGGGGGAGGTCATCGGCCATGCCGCGCAGCAGGGTCATCGCCAGATGGCCGTGGGTGTTCACGAGACCCGGCATGACGATGCAATCGGTCGCTGCGAGCAGAGCACCGGAGGGCGCGAGATCGAGCAGCTGTTCGGCTGGCGCGACGGCGACGATGCGCCCATCGGCGATCGCGACTGCGCCGTTGACGATCGGTTCCGCACCCGGCTCGAACGTGAGCACGGTCGACCCGACCACCACGAGGTCCCAGGCAGCTCGCTGGTTCATCGCTTCCTCCGCAGGCCAACGAGTGGCCGAGCGGTCATTGTACCGCCCCGTTCAGGGACTCACGACCGGGATCTCCTTCAGGGCCCGAGAAACCCATCGGAAGTCCTCGTCGCCGCAGTGGTGCAGGAGCTCGAACAGGCACGACTCGGTGCTGGTGACGATCGCGCCGGTCCGTGCGAGCCGCTCGAGAGCGTGCCGACAGTCCACCGCGCGCCGGGACGACACCGCGTCGTGCGGCACGTGCACCTGGTAGCCCGCATGGAGAAGGTCGAGAGCGGTCTGGGCCACGCAGACGTGGGCCTCGATGCCGACCACGACGATCTGGCGGCGACCGGTCTCGCTCAGCGCGGTGAGAAACCCGTCGTCCTCGGCGCAGGAAAAGGTCATCTTCTCAAACGGCGTTGTGGCACACGCCTCGGCGATCTCGGGCAGCGTCGCCCCCAGACCTCGGGGGTACTGCTCGGTCATCAGCACGGGCAGGTTAAGGTGACGGAACGTCCGTGCTAGAAGGAGGATCCGCGGTCGGTGGTCGCCGCTGCCCATGACGGCGTCGATACGCCCCTGCACGTCGACCACCACGAGGGCAGCGGTCCGGCGGTCGAGAATGTCGGGATGTCGCGACATGTTCGTGTCCTCCACGGCGCCGAGTATGGGGGCCCGGCGCCGGGGTTGCCAGTTTAATCCGCCGCTTCCGACATGAAAGTCGGATAAGAACTGTAGATCCATGCCTCTGCCCTGGTGTACTCTACCAACGGGTCTGAAACGGGGGCGACACAGGATGAGCAGTCGAGGGACGGTCCTTGCCGTCGATGACGATGCCGGGGCACTCGAAGCCATTTCGGGTGCGCTCGGAACGCTCGGAT
>CAWFFJ010000040.1:0-105724 GCA_963814875.1 uncultured Acidobacteriota bacterium | reverse complement strand
GCTGCGCAGCGGAATCCCGTCGCGCGACTCCAGGTCGTCGGGTCGCGGTGCTCGCGGCGCGAAACCCGCAGCTCCACGGCCCTGTCGCGGTAGGAGCCGCCGCGGATCACGCGTTCGGTCGCCTCAACCCCGAGCGTGAGCTGGATGTACGCACTGCCGTCGGTCGGCGTGCCGGTGTAGCTGGGGCGGTAGACGTCCTCGACCCACTCCGACGCGTTCCCAACGAGGTCCACCATGCCCCACGCATTCGGCGGGAAGCTCCCAACCGGAGAGGTCGAGGTCCACCGGTCGGCGGCGCGCATACCGGCGATGTTGGCGCGCCCCTCCCGCCAGCCGTCGCCCCAGGGGTAACGGGTGGTCGAGCCGGCCCGCGCGGCATACTCCCACTCCGACTCGGACGGCAGCCGTTTGCCCGACCACCGCGCGTACGCACGCGCCTGGTACCAATCCACGTATTGAACAGGGTGGTCGGCATAGGCCGGCAGGTCGTACCGCAGCCGCCGGGCCGGCGGCGTGCACGCCCCGGCATCGACGCAGCGCCGGTAGTCGGCATTGGTGACCTCGGTGCGATCGAGCCAGAAGCCGTCGAGGCGGACCCGGTGCGGGGGCCGCTCGTCGGATGCGGCTTCGTCATCGCCCGGGGAGGCTCCCATCGTGAACGACCCGGGCGGAACCCAGACCATGTCGCGTCCGTCGCCGTCCCAGCGGCGGACCGCTCCGGGTGACGGCAGGACGGCCGCCGCCAGCCTCCGGATCCGGGTGTCCTCCGGAGCGAGCCGCAGGGCGGCCCGAAACTCGCTCTCCGCGCCCTTGAGATCGCCTCGCCGGCGGAGCGCCTCGCCGCTCTTCGCAAGCGCGCCGGCCATCTCGGCGTCGAACCTGGTGAGCCGAGCGGCGAGCTCGGGCTCGCGGCCCAGCACGCTTCGATAGTGGGTGAGACGGGGCATGAGAGCATCCATCTCGCCGGCCTCGACGTCGGCCAGCATCTCCCGCTCGAGACGGTCGAGAAGGTCGCGCGCCGTGGAATCCGGGCCGTCCTGCCGCTCGAGCTCGACTGCGTACGCCAGCGCCCGATCTTCCCGGCCCTCGAGCACCAGCCAGGTGACCGCACGACGCAGCAGGTAGCGACGATCCTGGCTGTCCAGCGCGGCCTCGGTGAGGTCGCGCGGGGGCTCGCTGTCGAGCGGCCAGGCCGCCGTAGCGAGGGCGGCGAGCTCGGTCGGCGACGGGTCCCACCCGGGATCCAGGGCGCAACGAAAGCCGATGTCGTCGGCGCGCTCGTTCGGTGCCATCGCAGCGCGGGCTGAGACGCGGGCGCGGTCGATCGGCAGCCTCCAGGAGCCGCCCCGCAGCACCCGACCGGCGCCGCCTTCGAGCACCGGTCGTCCGTCGACCGGCCCGCTGGAGAGATCGGCGACATACTGGTCGAGGCACCACTCCTGCACGTTGCCCGCGAGGTCGAACTGGCCCCAACCGGTAGCCGGAAACGAGGCCGCCGGCGCCGCCTCGGTATAGACGTCGGCGCCGCCGAACCCGGCGAAGTTGCCGCGCTCGGTCTCGGGGTAGCTCCCCCAGGGGAAACGCTGGTCCGTGCGGTCGCCGCGAGCCGCCCGTTCCCACTCCGCCTCGCTCGGCAGGCGGCGTCCCGTCCATGCTGCGAAGCCCTGCGCCTGATACCAGGTGAGATTCGCGACCGGTTCGTCCGCGCTCAAGGGATCGCCGAGGACCGCACTGTCCGGGAGCGGGGTGCACCCTCCCGCGGCGACGCAGCGGCCGTACCGGCGGTTGGTCACCTCGGTGCGCTCGATCCAGAGCGGGTCCACGACCACCCAGCGACGACCCAACTCATCCGGACGGCATTCCCGGTCGTAGACGGTGCAGCCCATGCGGAAGCGGAAGCGTGGCATCCAGACAAGCTCAGCGCCGTCGACCGGCGAACGCCAAACCTGTCCCGGGGTCGGGTCCGTCGGCGGCAGGAGTCGATCGCGCAGGCGCGCGGTCACCTCCGCGCTCGGATCGTAGCGTGCCGCCAAGGCCCACGCCTCGGAAGCGGCCTGTAGGTTGGAGCCGACGTGGGCATCGCCCCACCCGATGAGCGTCGCGGCGACCCTGTGCTCGAGCGCCTCGAGTCGGATGTCGCCGTCGGGAAGTGCGGTGACGAGGCTGAGGTAGGCATCGACCAGGGCGGAAGCCGAAGCGAGGCGACCGGCCGCCGCCTCGGAGACGGCCGAAGCCTCCGCAGCGGCGAGCACCGCCTGCGCCTTCGCGTCGCCCGACGCGATCTGGAGACGCGAGACTGTCTCGGGGAGCCGGCTCCACGGGCCCGCCGCCGTCGCGGTCGGCACCGCGAGCAGCACGGCCACGAGTGAAGCGCGGGGAGAGCGGTGCCCAAGCATAAAGGCCGCTGTATTGTAACCGTGCGCGCTGTCGCGCGCACGGGGTGTAGTGCACTCCACGCTGCAAATATCTGTAGGGAAGCAGCTTGTCTGCCCCCATGGCGAACCCAGGGCGATGATCCGGGGTGGACGCCGCAGCCGCCTGCGAGCTCTACCTCCTCACCTTGACCACCCCGACATTCGTGAGATGTGCCTTCTTCACAAGCAGAGACTCGAGCCTCGCGAGAGGATCTGCTCCCGTACACTGTCCCCATGTCCGAGGACGAGCTCGAACTCGAGTTCTACGCCGCGGTCGAGGATCTGTTCGCGACCTTGCGCGGGCAGCCCCACGTGCTGTCGCCGAAGGACTTCCACCTGATGCGCGAGTGGTGGCGCGACCGCGTTCCGCTCACCGCGGTCAGCGCGGGCCTGGCCGAGGTCGGGGCACGCCGGCGGGCGCGCGGGGACGACGACCCGGTGGTCAGCCTCTCTTACTGCCGCCACGCGGTCCGCCGGCACGCCAAGCGGCTGGCCGAGGCACGGGTAGGCGCGAGCGAAGCGGCCGCGACGATCGACGTCGAAAAGGGCCTCGACGACTTGGCCGATCAGCTCGACGCCGACGCAGCGCGGCTCGCACCTCAGCTGCCCGCGGTCGCGGCCGCGATCGGGTCCGTCGCCGCAGCGGTGCGCCGCGCCCGCGAGCTGCCACCGGAAGAGCTCGAGGCGCACCTCTCGGAGCTCGAGATCGTCCTGCTGGCACGGTGCCGGGAGGCCCTGCCCGAAGCCGTGCTTGACGAGGTCCTCGCAACAGCCGAGGCCGCCGCGGCGGCCTCCGGCGCCGCGGGCGACGCTCTCGAACGCACCCGCCGCGCCCTGGTCGATCGCGAGCTGCGGCGGCGTCTCAACCTGCCGCGGTTGGAGCTGACGTGGCGGTGACCGTCCGCATCGAACGGATCGCCGGCGGCGGCTCCGGCGTCGCCTTCTACGAGGGCGAGACGTGGTTCGTCGAGGGTGCCCTTCCCGGGGAGACGGTGGAGGCTGAGAGCATTCGCCGGCGGGCGGGAATCGTCGAGGCCCTCGCTCTCGCCGTGCTCGCGGACCCGAGCCCAACCCGCCACCCGGACCCCTGTCCGCACGCCCCGACGTGCGGGGGGTGCGACTGGCCGCACGTCGAGCCCGACGCAGGCGCCGCGCTCAAGCGCGAGGCCGCGGCGGGCATGGCTCGCAGTTTCCCCGAGCTCGCCCGACGGCTCCTGGCGGCACCTGTCCGCAGCTCTGGGCTCGAATACCGGCTGCGCGCACGCCTGCATTGGCGACCGGGCGACGGCGGCCACTCCGGTACGCTCGGCTTCTACTCCCGCAGGAGCTGGGACCCGGTGGCGATCCCGTCGTGCCGGATCGTCTCGCCTCGACTCGCCGATGCGATCCCCCGCCTCACCGAGGCCCTCGCCGCGACCGTCGACGCTCCGGTCGATCTTGAGTGGCTCGAGGACCTCGAAGGCGGCGTCGCGATCGTCGGGCTGAGGCCGGCGCGCGGCGACCCGCGGCCTGTCCCGCTAGGCTCGCTGCCGGGGCGCGACCGGCTCGAGGGTGCCGTCGACGGCTGCCACCTGATGTCGGAGGCGGGAAGGCTCAACGAAGGGTGGGGCGCCGATCGCGTCGTGATGGACCTGCCGGTCCCGCTCGAGGTACCGCTCGGCGCCTTCTTCCAGGGCAACCGGCACCTCGTGCGGTGGCTGTTCGATCGGGTCGGCGAGCTCGCGCCGGCCGACGACGAGCCGATGTGGGACCTCCACGCGGGTGTCGGGCTGCTCGCGGCAGCGGTCTGCCACCGTGGGCGCCGCCCCGCGGTGCTGGTCGAGCCCTACCGCCCGTCGGCGCTGGCCGCCGCACGCAATCTGCCCGATGCGAGGGTCGCGATCGGCCGCACCGCCGAGGCATACCTCGCGCATTATCGACGCCTGCCGCGGGAGGCGCTGGTGCTCACGGATCCCCCCCGTGCCGGCCTCACCGCAGAGCTCAGGTCGCGGCTCGCCGGCTGGCACCCCCGGACCGTGCTCATGCTCGGCTGCGACCCCGCAACCTGGGCGAGGGACGCGGGCTACCTGCTCGAGCGCGGCTACGAGCTGACCCACCTCGAGCTGGTCGACCTGTTCCCTTCCACCCACCACGTCGAGGTGCTCGCTGTGCTGGTCTCAGAGTGAGAAGGTGAGAAGGTAAGAAGGTGAGGAGGGTCGAATCGCAAGGCGCGCAGGACCTTGTTGTGGTCGTAGGGGCGGAGCTTGCCTCCGCCCGGTCCCGACGGCTGCGCGGGCGCAGACGAGCTGCGCCCCTACGACCAATGGCGACATGACGACGATGCAACTTCCGAAGGATGACGGACGCTCATGGGTGATTGTGGGGCTTCACTCGTGACTCCGGAATCCTCGTCAGATCGCGCGCTGCTGCCCCTGTGGGGTCTGGCCGGCGGTACCGCGGCCGGTGCGGTGGCCGCCCTCGCGACAATCGAGCCGACGCCGTCTGTCCTGGTCGCGGCGTTGGCGATCACAGGGGGTGTGGCGGCCGTGGTCGGCTTGGCCACGCGCCCGCACAGCGCCGTCCTGTGGCTGATGGTCGGGCTCGCCCTCGGTGGCGGCCGAGCACTCGCCCACAGGGCCGACGAGCTCGTGCTCGAGGGACGACAAGCGGCCTCCGGACCGCTCGCGCTTCGTGTGGAGGGCACCGTCCGCGAGGCGTGGCGGCCGATGCCGTGGGGCTTCCGCACCCGACTCGCGGTGGCGTCCTCCCGGCACCGCGGCGAGGCGGTCGATCTGCCGCGCACTGTGAGCCTGGAGGTGCGAGGCGCAGACCGGATCAGCGCGCTCCCGCTCCCAGGGGTTGGCGTGCGCGTCCTCGCAGAGCTGCGCGGCACACCGCGGCGACCTCTGCTGGTCTCGTCGTCGCCGCGACTGCTCGAGATCACCGCGCCGCAGCACGGCCTCGACGCGCTGCGCGAGCGCGCCGCCGCCCGTCTGCTCGCAGTCGCCGGCACCGACGCCGATCGCATCCGGGCCGCCGAGATGGCCGCCGCGCTCGTCCTCGGTCGACGCGACCTGCTCCCGGCGGCGCGCCAAGAGGCCTGGCGGCGCTCGGGCCTCGGCCACCTGCTGGCGGTCAGCGGGCTGCACGTCGGCGTGGTCGCCGGCACGTTGTGGCTGATGCTGGCGCTGACCGGGCTGAGGCCCAACACGGTGCGGGTCGCTCTGCTGCTGGCCGTGCCGGCCTATGCGCTGCTCGCAGGCGCCTCGCCGTCCGCGCTGCGGGCCGCACTGATGGCCGCGGTCTGGCTCGGCGCCCGCCTGATCGGCCGGGCGCCGCTGCCGATGGCCGCCGTCCTCCTGGCGGCCACGGCGATGGTGGCCGTGAGCCCGACACTGGTCGGTGACGCCGGCTTTCAGCTCACCGTCCTGGTCACCGCCGCGTTGGTGCGCTGGACTCCCGCGGTCGCGGCTCACCTGCCGGGACCCCGTCCCGTGGCCACCGCGGTCGCTGTGCCGATCACAGCTCAGGTCGCGGCCGCGCCGTTAATCGCGTGGCACTTCCGCAGGATCGCCCCCGGCACCCTGGCGGCCAACCTGGTCGCGGCGCCGTTGCTCGCGCCCACCCTGGTGACCGCAGCGGTTGCCACGGCGAGCGCAGGGCTCTTCGCCCCGATCGCTCGCGTGGCTCTCGACGTGCTCGGGGTCCTGGTCCGCGCCCTGTGGTGGGCGGGTGGGGCCGCGCGTGCCGTCGCGTGGACCGCCCCGCGCGCGAGCCCGGCGGTGGTTCTCGTGCTTGCGGCGGTAGCGGTGCTCGCTCTCCTGCCCGGCCGGCCCGGGCGGCTCGGCGCGCTCGCGTGGCTCGCGGCGCTTGCCGGGATCGCGGCGTGGACCGTCGCCGGGCCGTGTCGGCTCCCGGACGGCGTGACGCTGCTGCCGGTCGGCGACGGCACTGCGACTCTCCTTGCAGCCACCGGCCCGCGCGTGCTCGTCGACGGCGGACGCGATCCGGTCGAGGCCTCGCGGCTGCTCGCGGACGCCGGCGTACGCCGCCTCGAGACGGTGGTCGCCAGCCACCCCGACGCCGACCACATCGGCGGCATCCCCGGAATCCTCGACGACGTGGGCGCCGACCGCCTCGTGCTTCCCCGGTGGGCGATGGCCGATCCGGCGTCGGTGCCGCTGCTGCGCGCCGCACGCCGACGAGGCACGGCGGTCGTTCCGGTCGCGGCCGGCACGACACTGCGCAGCGGCGCGTGGCGCCTCGACGTCCTGTGGCCGCCGGCCTCGGCGCCCACCGGAAACGACAACGAGCGCTCGCTCGTGCTGCGCGCGAGCGCAGCCGGCGGCACCGCCCTGATCACGTCGGACATCGGCACCGAGACCGAGCGGACGCTCGCGGCCCATCGCGGCCTGCGGTGCAACGTCCTGATCGTGCCCCATCACGGCAGCAGGACCTCGACATCTGCCGCCCTGCTCGCTGCCGCCGTCCCGTCCATCGCGCTGATCCCCGCGGGACCGCACAACACCCACCACCACCCCAGCCCGTCGGTGATAGCCCGGCTCAGGGAAGCCCACGTACCGTACCGTTACCCTGCTCGCGACGGCTGGTGCGGCGCGACGCCCGCGGCCGGTTTGTGGAGGGCCTGGCCGTGAGTGCAGAGCCGTTGCTCGTGGTCGCCGGACCGACCGCCTCGGGCAAGAGCCGCCTCGGGATCGAGGCCGCCGAGGAGCTCGACGGCGAAATCGTATCGGCCGACGCCTTCGCCGTGTACCGCGGGCTCGACATCGGAACCGACAAGCCGGACCTCGAGGCCCGGCGTCGGATTCCGCACCACCTTGTCGACGTTGTCGACCCTCGAACCCGGTTTTCGGCCGGCGATTATGCGGCTCATGCCACGGCCGCGATTGCAGACATCCGGACGCGCGGAAGGACGCCGATCGTGGTCGGAGGCTCCCACTTCTACCTCCGCGCGCTGGTGCTGGGCCTCTTCCCCGCGCCTCCGGCGGACGCCGCGGTGCGCAGGCGCCTCGCCGACGAGTGGCGGTCCGACCCGATGGCGCTCCACGTACGTCTGCGCGCGATCGATCCCGAGTCCGCGGACCGAATCGCCGCCGCCGACCGGCAGCGCGTGATCCGCGCCTTGGAGGTCTTCGAGACCACCGGCAGGACGCTCTCCGACGCCTGGCGGGCGACCCGTCGGGCGCCTCGCCACAGGGCCCTCTTCGTTGCGCCAAACCGGTCCAGAAGTGAGCTGTATGTTAAAATCGACCAGCGTGTCGAGGGTATGTTCGCAGGTGGCCTGGTGGAGGAGGTGGGACAACTTCTCGAGCACGGCGTACCTCGTGATGCCCACGCCTTCAAGGCGATCGGCTACCGTGACGTGATTTCTTTCATCGACGGCCGCTGTGACCTCGAGACTGCCATCGCCGCCACGAAACGACTGAGCCGGAATCTTGCGAAGCGTCAGCTGAGCTGGCTCCGCCACCTCGACGAGGGGACGCTGCGGTGGGTCGCTCCGGCGGAGCGGGGCGGGGTGCTCGAGTTGGTTGCGCGTTGGCGCGGCCACTGGAAGGGGAGTGGGGAGTCATGACCAAGCCGGCGAGCAGCACCATCAACATTCAAGACCCTTTCTTCTACCAACTCCGCAAGGAGGCTCGCACGGTCCATATCTACCTGATCAGCGGCAAACGACTGACGGGCATCTTGAGACGATTCGACCGTTACTCCGTGGTGCTCGAGAACCACGGCTTGGAGCAGCTGGTCTACAAGCACGCCATTGCGAGCATCAGCCCCGCGACCAGCTTCAGCGAGCAGAATGAACCCATCCCGTAGCCTGGAACCGCTCCCCGTCGTCGGCCACCCCGCTCTGCTTCGAGGTGCCGCGGCGCTCGCCGCGGTGGTATGGCTGATTGTCGCCGCGGCGTGCGCGACGGCGCCGCCGCCGCCCACCGGTCGGGCGGCCTTCGACCTGCCATCGCCCCTCGAGGGGCCGGGCCGGCCCGACATCGACCGTGCGGCACAACGGGCCGTGGAGCGCGGCTGGACCGACCTCCAGGCCGGACGTCCCGGTGCGGCAGCCGCCCAGGCCGGTGACGCCGCTGCGACCTCGGCCGGCCGTTTGCTCGCCCTGCAGGCGCAGTTGGAGCAAGGCGATGCGCCGACCGAGGCACTCACCGCCTTGGTCGGCGACGCTCCCGGCTACGCAGCCGCCTGGATCACTCTCTCGGTGGCCGCGGAGCGGGGCAACGACGAGCGAACGGCTCTCGACGCCGCACGACGAGCGGCCGAGCTGTGGCCGCGGTCGCGCTGGAGCCGCCGAGCGGACGAGCTCAGAGACAGCTGGATCGACGCCAGGGTTCAGGCGGCGCGCACAGCCCTGGAGGCCGGCAAGGCCGAGGCCGCCCTGAACGACGCCCGCAAGGCTCTCGAGCTCGCACCGACCCGAGACGACGCCGCAGTGACCGCCGCACGGGCCCTGCTGGCTCTCGACCAGGTCGACGACGCCGCCTCGCTGCTCGAACGCCTGCCGGCGAACCCCGACACGACCTTCGTGCGCGGCGAAATCGCCGAGCGCCGGGGAGACCTGGCGACAGCGATGGAGAGCTTCGAGTCACTGCCGTCCGGCTACCCCGGACGCAACTCTGCCCTCGTCCGTGCGCAGCTCGCTTGGCGACTCGCCAACGCTCCGGCGTGGATGCACGCTGCCCTGGCCGAGCCCCACGTCGATCGGGCCCAGCTCGCCGCCCTGCTCGCAACTCTGATCCCAGGCCTGGCAGACATCGCGGGAGGCACGATGCCTCTGCTGACCGACGTGGTCGATCTTCCGATGCGGAACGAGGTCCTATTGACAGTTCGTCTGGGCGTGCTGCGTGCGGATACCGTCGAGCGGCGCTTCTTCCCCGAAAGGCCGGTGACCACCCACGAGCTCCGAGACGCTCTCGAAAGCGTGAGTCGCCTCATGGGGTTCCCGCCGCCCGTGTGGTGCGAGCATGGCTCCCCCGCTCAAAGCGGTTGTATCGTCCTGCCCGATCCGCCGAGCGGACGCGCGGTCGCCGATCTCGTGATCGCACTGCAGGGAGGAGAATCGTCATGAGCCAGGCAGTCGTGGAGCTGCTGGCCGGCATCGAGCTCTTCACCGAGCTCGACCCGGACGAGCTCGCCAAGGTCGCAAGCCTCAGCCAGATGCGCAGCGTGGGCAAGGACGTCGCGATCTTCCACGCTGGCGACCCCGCCGAAGCGGTCTTCATCGTCGCCCGCGGCAAGGTCAAGGTCGTGGTGACCTCATCCGACGGGCGCGAGTTCATCCTGACCGTGCTCGGTGCCGGCCAGGTCTTTGGCGAGATGGCCCTGATCGAGGAGGCGCCGCGCTCCGCCTCTGTGATCACCGCGACCGCAGTCGAGCTGGTCGTGATCAGCCGCGACGACTTCCATCACCTGCTCGCCACCGAGCCACGGATCTCGCGCAAGCTGCTGGCGATCCTGTCCCGCCGGCTGCGCCGCGCCAACACCAAAATGGAGTCGCTGGCCTACATGGACGTCGCCGGGCGGCTCGCGCGCTACCTCCTCGACCTCGCCCGCGACCACGGACAGCGGCTCGGCAACGGCTGGGTCGTGGTGCGCCGACCGACCCACTCCGACATCGCCCACTCGATCGGCACCACCCGCGAGACCGTCTCCCGGCTGATCAACGAGTTCGAGGAGAGCTTCGGCCTGGTCAACAAGGGCAAGTTCACCTACATCCGCGAGCACCTGCTGGAGTGATCGGAACGTAAGACGCTAGAGGCTAGAGGCTAGAGGCTAGAGGCTAGACGCTAGAAGTACATCGCACGCTCGCCCCCTCCCAAGCAACCCCATGCCCCTGCATCCGCCCCCTCGTGTAGGGATCAGCTCTGCTCCTCCGATCGCGTTCCCCAACTTCTCGCGTCTCGCGGCTGTGCCGCCGTGTAGAATCTTCCCGCCATGAACGACTCGCTGCGCTTCTTCAACACCCTCTCGTGGCGGGTGGAGCCGTTCGAGCCGCTGGTGCCGGGCACTGCACGGGTCTACACCTGCGGGCCGACGGTCTACAACTACGCCCACATCGGCAACCTGCGCACGTTCCTGTTCGAGGACGTGCTGCGGCGGACCCTGCGCCTGTTCGGCTTTGGCGTCACCCAGGTCATGAACCTCACCGACGTCGACGACAAGACGATCAGGGGTGCCCTCGAAGCGGGCCAGGATCTCCGGACCTACACCGACCGCTTCATCGCCGCGTTCCACGAAGACATGGCCACATTGCGCGCAGAGCCGGCCGAGTACTACCCACGCGCCACCGATTACATCCCACAAATGGTCGGGCTGGTCCGACGCCTCGAGGCGGCGGGCCACACCTACCGTTCGGACGGCTCGGTCTACTTCCGCATCGCCTCGTTTCCGGCCTACGGTGCGCTCTCTGGCGCATCGCTGGCGGGCAACCTGGCCGGCGCCCGGGTCGACGCCGACGAGTACGAGAAGGAGGACGCGCGCGACTTCGTGCTGTGGAAGGCGGCCAAGGAGGGCGAGCCGTCCTGGGAAACCGAGCTCGGCGCCGGCCGGCCGGGCTGGCACCTGGAGTGCTCGTGCATGGCGCTCGACCTGCTCGGCGAGAGCTTCGACATCCACGCCGGCGGCGTCGACCTCGTCTTCCCTCACCACGAGAACGAGATCGCACAGTCGGAGGGCGCTACCGGTCATCGCTTCGCGCGCTACTGGCTGCACGCCGAGCACCTCGTGGTCGAAGGCGAGAAGATGGCCAAGTCGAAGGGCAACTTCTTCACCCTGCGCGACCTGCTCGAGCGCGGCCACGACCCGCTCACGATCCGCTATCTGCTGATCTCGGTGCCCTACCGCCAGAAGCTCAACTTCACCTTCGACGGCCTCCACGCCGCCGGGGCGGCGGTCGAGCGGATCGCCAACACGATGCGCCGGCTCGAGCACGCGCCGGCTGCGACCGGACCCGGCGACCTCGACCTCGCCGCGGTGACGGCCTTCGAGGCCGAGCTCCGCTCCTCCCTCGCCGACGACCTCAACACGGCGCGCGCCCTCGGCGCCCTCCACACCCTCCTGCGCCAGGTCAACACGGCGCTCGACGGACAGGGCATCGCTCCCGATGTCCGTACGGCTCTCGACTATGCACTCGCCACGGCCGACGACGTGCTCGACGTCATGCCCCGCTCCGCAGTGGCGGCTCACGACGACTCGGCCGAGATCCAACGCCTGGTGGACGAGCGCACCGCGGCCCGCAAAGCCCGCGACTTCGCCCGCGCCGATGCGCTGCGCGACGAGCTCACCGCGCGCGGCATCCTGCTCGAGGACACGCCACACGGGACGGTGTGGCACAGGGGGTGAGAAGGTCAGGAGGCGCTAGACGCTAGACGCTAGACGCTAGACGCTAGACGCTAGACGCTAGACGCTAGACGCTAGACGCTAGAAGAACATCGCACACCGGCCCCTCCCAAACAACCCCGTTCCCCCGGAACCGCGTCTCGGCAGGAAGCACGCTCTGCCCGACGCCGGACGTCTCGCGTCTAGCGTCTTAGGTCTTGCGCCTGAGGGCGCCTCGCCCGAAGACTCTTCACTCTTCTCTCTTCACCTCACCAGCTTACTCGGCGCTACGAGGTCGGCACCGCGGGCCTTGAGCTTGGGCAACTCGTCCTCGAGCACTTGGACGGTGACCCTGGTGAGGTGGCCGATGGCGATTGCACGCCCTTCATGGCGGGTCCTGAAGACCGCCTCGTCGAGCTGTGCGCGGACCGCTTCCGGGGTGCGCTCGTTGTCGAGAAAGACGAGCCGCCGCCCGGTTCGAACACCCTGAGCGTGGGCGGCGTCCTCGGCCACAGTGGCCACAGTGGTACGCGAGTCGATGAAGGCCAGGCCGCGCGACGCCAGCTCCTGCATCACCCAGGTCATGGTGCGCAGGTCGGCGGTCGCCTTCGAGCCCATGTGGTTGTTGACGCCGACCACGAAGGGCACGCTGTTGAGTGCCGAGCGCACGGTTGAGCGGATCTCGCCTTCACGCATGGACACCAGCACGGCGCCGGGTCCGGGTTTCTCCGCGGGGTACCCCTGCGGCTCCATCGGGAGGTGCAGCCAGATCTCGTGACCGCTGCGGTGGAGCTCCGCAGCGGTGTCGGCAGAGTGTGGCAGGAAGGGCAGCACCGCGACGCCGACCTCAACCGGCAGGGCAGCCGCCGCAGGCACCAGGTCGAGGCTCTGGCCCGCGTCGTCGAGCAGGATCGCGAGCTTGCCGCGGGCCCCCTCCGGGAGCTCGGGGCGCGCGGTCGCGGGCGGAGGTGCCGGTACCGGAGTCGCCGTGGGCCGAAGGGCAGCCCGCGGAGGCGGGGTGTCGAGGTGGAGGTCGAAGGCCTCGACTCCGGCGTCGAGGCGGAGATGGACTACGTCCAGCCCCTCGGGCTCGAGCTCGGCGACCGAGGCCTCGCGGGCCGCCGCCGCCTTGGCGACGTCAGTGGCGAATATGTGCACGGCGGCCTCGTCCGGGAAACGAACCCGCCATGTCCGAACGAAGATGTCTCCCTCCTTCACGATCGGTTCATCGGGGAGAACCCGGATCGCGCCATGGGCAGCGGCGAGCCTGCGCAGGACGTCGCCGAGGTCCCCGCGCTCGACCGCCATCGGCGGACCCTGGCGGCGCCCGAGCAGCATCCACAGCACTGCGGTCAGCGCGACCAGGAGGATCGCGAGCACGATGGCGAGGCGGCGGGTCGAGGGCGCGCCGCGCTTACGCCGCTTTGTCATGGGCCGTTCGGACGAGCTCCAGGGCGCGATCCAGGGCAGCGTCACCCTTTGCAGAGCCTTCGCTCGTCACCGGCTGGGAAGGCTGAACCCCGTGGTGCGAGATCGTCTCTCCGTCGGCCCCCAGCCAGTCCGCTACCGGAATCCACAGGCGCAGGCCGCCATCGCTGACCACGCGCATGTGCGGCGCATGCCCCGCCGTTGGCGCGCCGACCAGGTCGACCTTCGCGCGCGCGAGCGCCGCAGCCAGAATCTCGCCCGGTCCCTCGGTGCCTCCGCCGATGATCGCCACCACCTGAGCTGGGGCGGCGACCTCCGCCGATGCGGGAAAGCTGCGCTCTCCCGCGCGCTCACCGCGCCACTCGCCGAGCAGCCCGGTGCTTTCGAAGAGGTCGGCAACCCGCACCGCCTCGTCGTCCTGGCCCCACACGAGGTCCCGCAGATCGAGCACCACCGGTTCGCTTCCGGCGAGCAAGGGACGCAGCGCGTCGGCAGCCCCTCCAGCCAGGTTCGAGAGCTTGATCACGCGCACTCCCTCCTGGGTCTCAACGGCGGGTAGCAACGGGTGCCACGGAGTCGCCTCGAGCACGACCTCGCGACGAGCGTCGACGGAGCGGTCGACGACCGTCAGGTGCACGGATTCGCCACGGCCCTCGCGCTGGAGAAGCTCCCGCCGGAGGTGCCACAGCGGGCGTCCACGCGTGTAGATCCCTTCGACCTGCTCGATGACCTCACCAGCTTCGAGACCCGCCGAGGCGGCGGGAGACCCTGCGAGGGTCGAGCGCACTGCAGCCGAACCGAGCCGCAGGCCGAAGACGAGACCGTACGGAGGCGGCGCGAGCACGAGCTCGTCGGGACTCGCGGAGAGGTCGTCGGGCAGCACCGCCGCCCACGGGTCGACCGACTCCAGGATCCCGGCGTCGAGGCTCTGGGACAGGGCTTCCGTGTCGAGCGGGTCGACGTAGTCCGAGCGCACCAGGTGCACGACCTCGGCGAGGTTGCCCATCGCGCGGAAGAGGTCGTCCTGCGTTCGCCGATCAGCCAGCGAGAGGCCGGCAAAGAGGAGAACAACCGTCACGGAGACGGCAAGAAACACGATCCGGATGCGTCGCATCTTACGAGCGCTCCCTCTTGAGCTGGAGCCACCGGAGAGGATCCTGCGGCTTCCCGCCCACCCGAATCTCGACGTAGAGGCTGCCCTCGTCGGTCGGCGGTGCCGCCATCCCGAGACGCATCCCCATGGTCACGGTCTGGTTGAGCCGCACGTGGATTGTAGCAAGCCCGGCCACCAGCGAGTACACCTCGTTACCGTGATCGATGACCACCATGTTGCCGTAACCCTTGAAGTGGCGAGCATATGCCACCATACCGGAAAAGACGGCGCCAACGTCGGCGCCCGACGGCGGGTTGAGGCGAATGCCGTTGCACACGGTGTAGGTGCTGTAACGGGGCAGGTAGTGCCGGCCGAAGCCGAGCACGACCGGGCCGGTGGACGGCCACGGGAGTGCGCCGCGGAAACCGCGGATGTCCTCCCGCCCGGTGAATCGGTCGCGCGAGCCGAGGATCCCCAGCAGCCTCTCGAGTGCCTCCTCCCGGCCGCGCAGGTCGGCGAGCCGGTTGGTGGTCTGGCGCCGACTGCGTTCGAGCTCCGCGAGCTGGGCTTCGACCTTCTTCCGAACGCCTTGAAGCTCGTGGCGACTAACCTCCAGCCCTTGGGTCTCACGCTCGGCCACTTCGAGCGCCTGGCTCAACTGGGCCAATCGTGCGGAGTACTGGTGTCGGAGTTGGTCGTACTCATGCATCAGCCGTGCTTGCCCTGTCGTGAGCACGGCAACGGTCCCGACCGCCCGATCGAGGTCGCCTCCGTGGGCGGCGTCATACAGCAGCTGTAGGGGCCCCGGCTGGCCGAGTAGCGAGAGCATCTCGATGTGGCGAGCGAGAACCTCGCGCCGCCCCTTGAGATCGGCGGCGAGGCGCGCGATCTCGGCTCGCAGACGCCCGACCTCCGACTGGCTGTTGGTCACCAGGAGCTCGAGCTCCCGCACCCGGGCCTCGGCGAGCTGAAGCTGGACGTTGAGCCGCTCGCGCTCCTCGCTGACATCGCGCTGGCGCGCCGCAAGGCCGGCAAGCTCCATCTCGAGGCGGGTGATCTCAGCTCGCACGGTTTCGAGCTGGGCACCGGTGGTCGGTTCGTCCGTCGGCTCGGCGATCAGCACGGCGGCGGTCGCGACGACCGCCAGCACAATGATTGAGATCCGGGCAACTGGGAGCAGCAAACGCACCATCGGGGGCGATTCTACGCTTTCTCTTCCTCTCTCCCGGGCTCGCGTCGGCGAGCACGGGAGAGAGGAAGAGAAAGCAGTTGAGTTGATAGGATGCAGGGGTGACCTCAGGTGCCGATTCCGGATCGTCGAGCCCATCCCACCGCGAGGAGCCGTCGTGGCTGGGGGTCGTGCGGCTGCTGCGCTGGCCGCTCGTCATCCTCGCGCTGGTCATCGTGGCAGTGGCGCTCGTCACTCGGGCGTGCGAAACCGTGACGCGACGCGGGCGTGAGGCGGTCGACGCGCTCTCCAGGGGTCTTTCGAGCACCAACCTGACGACCTCGTTCGTCGCCTCCCTCCCCCACCTCGTCCCCGGGTCCGGCACCACTCTCGAGCTGGCCGCCGTCGAGTCGGTGGAAACGGTGACCCGAAGTGAGAACCGCAGGCTCTTCTTCGACCTGCTGTCGCTCGGTACCACCGTGACGGAGATCCGCGTTCCCGTAACCTACCGCTACCACGTGCGCCTCGACGCGCCCTGGCGCCTTGACGTCGTCGGCAATGCCTGCGTGGTCCACGCGCCGGCGCTCGAGCCGACTCTGCCGCCCGCGATCCACACCGACCGGATGGAGAAGCGGGTCGAACGCAGCTGGCTGCAGCTCGACCTCACTGCCCAGATGGACGCACTGGAGCGCAGCCTCACACCGACGCTCTCGGCCCGAGCGCGCAGCCCCGAGACGGTCGCCATGGTGCGCGACCTGTGCCGTCGCCGGCTCGCCGAGTTCGTCCGCGCGTGGCTGCTGCGCACGGGCCACTGGCAGGACGAGCGCCTGACGACGGTCGTGGTCCGCTTCGCGGATGAGCCGAAGGCAGTGAAGCGTGAAGGGCCAAGAGTGAAGAGTCAGGACTGAACGGGCCGGGAAGGTGAGACGATAGACGCTAGACGTTAGACGTTAGACGTTAGACGCTAGACGCTCGACGTACTGCCCCTCCCGAGCAACCCCGTGCCCCCGGACCCGTGCCACGGGAGGAGACAGGCTCCGCCGCCGGACGTCTTGCGTCTCGCTTCTAGCGTCTTGCCTTCTCACCTTCTCACTCCACCGCAAGGCGTTCGATCTCCCCGCCGAAGCGGTGGCGGACGCGCATCAGGAGCAGGATCGCCACCGACCCAAGCCCCGCCACGAGCCCCCACCACAGGCCCACGGGCCCGAGCCCGAGCGGGTAGGCGAGGGCGAGGCTGACCGGAATGCCGATCAGCCAGAACCCGAGGATCCCCACCACCATCGGCGTGCGGGTGTCTCCAGTACCGCGCAGCACTCCGATCGCCACGACCTGGAGGCCGTCGAAGACCTGAAAGAAACCTGCCACGGGGATCAGCCGCCCGGCCAGCTCGCGCACTTCGACGACGTCGGTGAAGATCGCCGCGAGCAGACCGGGCAGGAGCAGGAAGCCGGCGCCCGTGACGACCATGAAGGCGGCGCCGGTGAGCAGAGCGGCTGCTGCTGCGCCGCGAGCGCGTACCACGTCGCCCGCCCCGACCGCGTTGCCGACCCGAACCGCGGCCGCACCCGAGATCCCGAGCGGCACCATGAACGTCAGCGAGGCCAGGGTGAGGGCGACCTGGTGGGCCGCGACCTCGATCGTACCGAAGGCGCCCATGAAGAGTGCCACCGCTGCGAAAGCGGCCATCTCGAGCTGGAGCTGGCCGCCGATCGGCGCGCCGAGTCGGACGGTGGCCAGGAGCGGCTTGAGCCGCAGCGCCGCGCGGTCGAGGCGCTCGAGGTGGGGCCCGAGATCGCGTCGCGCGAGCACCAGGAGGCCGACCGCCATGAGCCAGCGGCAGGCGAGGGTTGCCCACGCGGAGCCGAGGGCTCCGAGCCGGGGCATGCCGGCGAGGCCGAACACCAGCACCAGGTCGAGGCCGAGGTTGGCGAGGTTCGCGGTCACGATGGTCAGCACGATCGGCCGCATGCGCTCGACAGCCTGCAAGGTCTGGCGCAGCACGACGAACACGAAGAACGGGAACAGGCCGGGTGCCGAGATCCGCGCGTAGCCCGCGGCGATCGGGATGACCTCCGGTGGCTGGTGAAGCACGGAGAACACCTGCTCGCCAGGAATCAGGACGGCGGCGCCGGGCACTGCAAGCAGGGCGGCGAGGATCAAACCGCGCTGGAGCGCACGCGTGATGCCCGTCTCGTCGCCGGCGCCAACCGCTTGCGCGACCAGCGGATCGAGCGCGAGCAGGACGCCGAACCCGAAGGCCGATGCCGCGATCACGTAGAGGTGGCCCAGGGCCACCGCCGCCAGGTCCTGCCCGGAGACGCGCCCGACCACCGCGGTGTCGACGACGCCCATCGCCATCAGGCCGACCTGGACGACGACGACCGGCACCGCGAGCCCGAGCATCCCCGAGAGCTCCCGCCGAACCGACCCCAACCGCCGTCCGAGTGTCACCGCCGCCTCCCGTCAACCGCGCCGCGGGAGAGTAGCGGACCCCGCGTCCCGCGTCGAACGCGGGCCGCGGGGGGCGAAGGGTGAAGAGTGAGGAGGTAAGAGCATCGGGCGGTGTGCTGCCGTGGTGGAATCGGTACCCCGATTCAGCCGTGCGGGAGCAGCTTACCTGCTCCCGTGCCGAAACCGGGGGAGGTCCACTCCTCACCTTCTTACCTCCTCACCTTCTCTCTCCCTCCTGTCCGCGGTACCATCGAAGAATGAATCCCCTGCATGAGGACGAACGGGAACACCCCAATGCCGGCGTTGCAGTGATCATCGTCGACCACGGCTCGCGGCGCGCCGAGGCCAACGCGATGCTCGAGGCCGTCGTCGATCTCTACGGACGGCTGGCCGGCCGCTCGATCGTCGAGCCCGCCCACATGGACCTGGCCGAGCCTTCGCTGGCAGCAGCTTTCACCCGCTGTGTCCTGCGCGGGGCCCACACCGTCGTCATCCATCCGTACTTCCTGCTCCCCGGACGGCACTGGAGCGACGACATCCCGCGGCTCGCTGCGGCGGCGGCCGCCCGCTACCCTGGAGTCAACTGGCTGGTCACCGCGCCGCTCGGCGTGCACGAAGGTCTGATCGGAGTGATCGATGATCGGGTGCGCAACTGCCTCGCATGCGCGCGGGGCGAAACCGGACCGTGCGAGGTGTGTGAGGCGTCCGGCGGGTGCCGCTTCCGCGGGAGCATCGACCAGATCCCGGTGAACGGGAATTTGAGTGAGAATCACTCAGGTTCCTGACGATGACCACAGGAGCATCGGGCTCCCTGCCTGAAGGCCGGGCCGAGGTGGCCCGACGAACGCCATCACAACGAGGAGCGGAAACCATGTCCGACATCATCACCCTTCCGGTCATTCCGCTGCGCGAGGCGGTGCTCTACCCCGGCGTCACCTCGCCCATTGCGGCGGGGCGACCGGGCACCTTGCGCGCGATCGAAGATGCGCTGAAGACCGAGTCGAAGACCGTGTTCGTCGTTTCCCAGCGAGAGAACACGGAGGACGCTACGCCCGAGGTCCTCTTCACCATGGGCACCGTTGCAACGGTGGGACCGGTCCAGCGGGGACCGTCGGGGATGCGGTTGCTGCTCAACGGGCAGCACCGCGCGATCGCCGTCCGCTACACCGACCAAGGGACCCACCTCGAGGCGGCCGTGCGCCAGGTCGACGAGATGCTCCCCATCGACGTGGAGGACGCGACCTTCTCCGCCCTCTACCGAGAGGCGCGCGAACGCGCGTCCGAGCTCGGCCGCCGCGCCGGCCTGCCCAAGGAGGCGGTCCAGCAGTTCCTCGCCGAGACCAAAGAGCCCGGGCGCTTCGCCGACCTTGTCGCCGGCTACCTCGACCTCAAGCCGGCCGAGAGCCAGAGTCTGCTCGAGGCGCTCTCGGTGGAGGAGCGGCTGCGTCGCGTGCTGGTCCACATCCAGCGCCAGATCTCGATCCTCGACGCCCAGGAGGACATCAAGTCCCAGGTCCAGGAGGAGCTCGGCGACCGCCAGCGCGAGATGTACCTGCGCCAGCAGCTCAAGGCGATCCAGAAGGAGCTCGGCGAGGGCGAGCGCCAGGACCTCGACGAGCTGCACGAAAAGCTCGAGGCCCTCGAGCTGCCGCCCGAGGCGCGCAAAGAGGTCGACCGCGAGGTCGGCCGCCTCGAGAGAATGGGCCCAGAGGGCATGGAGGCGCAGGTCATCCGCACGTTCCTCGAGATTGTCTGCGAGCTGCCGTGGACCGCGCGCAGCGAGGAGCGGATCGACATCGAGCACGCCGCGGCCATCCTCGAGGAGGACCACTACGCGCTCGGCGACGTCAAGGACCGAGTGCTCGAGTTCCTCGCCGTACGCCAGCTGCGCGAGCGCACCGCCGCCGCCGAGGCGGAGACGGCGAAGGAGAAGGAGAAGGAACGACGGCGGCGAAGGAACGACCGAAGGACCGCCGCACGTCCCCGAGGATGACGCCCGCGGTCCGATCCTGCTCTTCGTCGGCCCGCCCGGGGTCGGCAAGACCTCGGTGGCGAAGTCGATCGCACGCGCCATGGACCGCGAGTACGTGCGCATCTCCCTGGGCGGCGTGCGCGACGAGGCCGACATTCGCGGCCACCGCCGGACCTACGTCGGAGCGATGCCCGGCCGCATCCTCCAGGGGATGAAGCAGGCCGGCACCAAGAACCCCGTGTTCCTGCTCGACGAGGTCGACAAGCTTGGGGTGTCGTTCCAGGGCGACCCGGCGTCCGCCCTGCTCGAGGTCCTCGACCCGGCGCAGAACGACTCGTTCACCGACCACTACCTCGGCGTACCGTTCGACCTCAGCGAGGTCCTGTTCATCACCACCGCGAACTTCATGCAGAACATCCCGGGGCCGCTGCTCGACCGCATGGAGATGGTCGAATTCGCCGGCTACACCGAGCGCGAGAAGCTCGAGATTGCGCGCCGCTACCTGACCCCGCGCCAGATCCGGCGGGCCGGCCTCAACGACGACCAGATCACCTTCACTGACGACGCAGTCGCCGAGCTGATCACGAGCTACACGCGCGAGTCCGGCGTGCGCCAGCTCGAGCGTGAGATCGGTCGTCTCGCGCGCAAGGTCGCGCGCAAGGTTGCGGCGGGTGCGGTCGAGTCGACGATCGTCGGCTCCGCCGAGGTCCGCAAGCTGCTCGGGCGGGCCAAGGTGCACCCGGAGCACGCCGCGACGGAAGACCAGATCGGCGTCGCCACCGGCATGTACTACACGCCGGTCGGGGGCGACATCATGTTCGTCGAGGCGACGCCGATGCGCGGCAAGGGCGAGCTGGTCCTGACCGGGCAGCTCGGCGACGTCATGAAGGAGTCTGCCCGCGCGGCATGGACCTACGCCAGGGCCCATGCCGAGCAGCTCGCGATCGACCCGGAGGCGTTCTCGCAGGACGTGCACGTGCACGTCCCGGCAGGAGCGATCCCCAAGGACGGCCCCTCTGCCGGCGTGACCATGGCCACGTCGCTGGTTTCGGCTCTGTCGAAACGGGCGACCCGCCATGATGTCGCGATGACCGGCGAGATCACTCTCTCGGGACGTGTGCTGCCGATCGGCGGCGTCAAGGAGAAGGTGCTCGGCGCGGTACGTGCCGGCGTCACCTCGATCGTGCTGCCCAAGGCGAACGAGCCCGACCTGGAGGACCTCCCGGAGGAGGTTCGCTCAACACTCCACTTCCATCTCGTCGAGACCCTCGGCGAGGTGCTCGCAACGACTCTGCGCGGGGGTAGCCTGAAGGGCGGGCGACTCGAGTTTACCGAGCCCGCCGAGAGCGAGGAACCGGTCCACGTCGAGACCGGTGAGTGATCCGCCTCACAGGAAGCAACACTCGACCCGTGAATCAGTTGTCGCGCCCCGCGCGGGGCGCGATACTGTTCCCGTGAGACGACGCCAGGCGCACACTGGAGAACATGTGCCCGGGTGATCGCCCCCGGAGGTGTCCGTGCGGTTGCTCCGTAATCTCTCCAGCACAGCGATCGCGCTCGCCATCGCTCTTCCTGCGGCCGCGGCAACCGTGGTACCCCCACGCGACCTCGGCGAGCTCGCCCGGGCCGCCGACCTCGTGGTCCTCGCGAGGGCCGAGTCGTCGACCTTCGCCTCCGGCACGCTGACGCCGGTGACCCTGACCAGGTTCCGCCCGATCGAGCGCATCTCGGGAGCAGCGGCCGACACGCCGTTCACCGTCCGCGAGGTTGGCGGCGTCGTCGGCGATCGCGGCTTTGCCGCGCCCGGCGTTCCGCAGTACCGCATGGGTGAGACCTATCTGCTGTTCCTCGGACACCGGTACGACGGCAACTACCAGTCGCTGGTCCTGGCCTACGGCGTGCTCCGGCTCGATGCGACACACGGGATTCTGGAGCCGATCCCGGAGGCCGAGGATCTGTCCCTGATCCGGGCCGAGGGCGCTGTGCGGCCGACCCGCTACCGTGCCGCGGCGCTGCTCGCTCACCTGCACGAGGTGGTGCTCGGGCTGCCCTTCCGGCAGGACCTGGTCGCGGTGTCGGACCCGGCGCCGGCGGCGATCAACCTCGGACCGGCCGAGTGCCGCCAGGTCACGTACAGCGGCGACGGCCTCCCGGTACGTTGGTTCGGCTTCGAGTCCGGAAGCAACTTCGCCTCCATCTGGGCGACCACGCCGGGCCAGAGCGAGCTCGCCGACGGCGGACAGTCCGCGGTCTCGGGCGGGGTCGGTGCTTGGGCCAGCTTCACCGACGGCGCGCTCGACTTCCGCTACAACGGCGTGCACACCTCCAACATCACGTGCACCGGCGGAACCGACCTCAGCCAGGGCAACGTGATCTTCAACGACCCCTGCTCCGACATCCAGGACATGTCCGGCTGCTCGGGCATCCTCGCGTTCGGCGGCACGTACTTCTCGACCGCGACCCAGAGCTACGACGGAACGCCCTGGCACTCGGCGTCGTCGCCCTTCGTGGTGGTCAACAACGGCGCCGGTTGCATCGGCACGACCAACTTTGCCGAGATGATGACCCACGAGCTCGGACACACGATGGGTTTCGGGCACCACACTGACCCGGCAGCGACCATGTACGCGATGTGCTGCCACTCGCCGCGCGGCGCCGCACTCGCCGCCACCGACCGCATGTGCGCTTCGTTCCAGTACCACACCTTCCTCGACGTGCCCTACGACTTCTGGGCGTGGCACTACGTGGAGGCGATCCAGAACGCCGGCGTCACCGCGGGCTGCGGCACCGCCACGTACTGCCCCGGCAACGCCGTGAGCCGCGAGCAGATGGCGGTGTTCCTGCTCAAGGCCAAGCTCGGCGGCGCCTACAACCCGCCGGCATGTGTGACACCGCCGTTCGCGGATGTCCCCTGCTCGAGCCAGTACGCGAAGTGGATCGCCGACCTCGCGGCCCGCGGCATCACCGCGGGCTGCGGCGGCGGCAACTTCTGCCCCAGCGGCGCGGTCACCCGTGAGCAGATGGCTGCGTTTCTGCTCAAGACAAAAGAGGGCTCCGGGTACCTCCCGCCAGCCTGCACCGTTCCGACCTTCTCAGACGTGCCCTGCTCGAGCAACTTTGCACCCTGGGTCGAGGAGCTCGTCGACCGAGGCATCACTGCCGGTTGCGGCGGCGGCAACTACTGCCCAGCCGGCTCAGCAGCGCGCGACCAGATGAGTGTCTTCCTGACCAAGACCTTCAGTCTCGCTCAGCCGACGCCCTGAGCCAAAACCCGAACTCAGGTTGCGCATCCCGACGCGGCGTCCCATATTTGGTATAAGAGACCTTGTCTCAAACTCAAATATCCCGCCGATGACGGGGGTTCCTCTCCCGCGGGGCGGAGGGAGGTAACCATGAAAGCTCGCGTTGTCGTGGCCCTCGCCACGTTCTTCCTGGCGGCGCCGCTCGGCGCCGCGACCGTAGCCCCACCCCACGACCTCGGCGCTCTGGCACTGGCGAGTGACAGCGTGGTTCTTGCCCGCGCAGAGTCGTCCCACGGGGAGTGGACAGGCCTGGTGCCACAGACCGTCACCCGTTTCCGCACCCTCGAACCCGTGCGAGGCGCCGCGGTTGGCGACTGGTTCGATGTGGTCGAAATCGGCGGTCGCTCGGGCGACCTCGTGTTCGTCGCTCCGGGTGTACCTCACTACGTCACCGGACGTGACTACCTCCTCTTCCTTCGCCGCCGCCAAGGTGAGGACTCGCGCTGGGGATCCATCGTGCTGTCCTACGGGCTGCTCCAGCTCAACCGCAGCGGGCAGGTGCTCGAGCCGGTCCCGGAGGCTTCGCAGCTCAGCCTCGTCGGTGATCGGGAGGTAGTCCCTGTCGTGCGCTACAACGCGCAGGCCCTGATCTCGATGCTCGAGCGCCTCGATGTCGGCGTTCCCTTCCAGCAGGAAGCCGTTGCACTCGATGGCACGAAGAAGCGGGAGCTGCCTGACTTCGGCCCTCCGGACTGCAAGCAACTGGTGTGGGGTTCGGCAGGCGGAGGTGATGACCTGCCGGTGCGGTGGTTCGGCTTCGAGACGGGCACGACGACCTCGATTATCGCCACGACCCCCGGGCAGGTCGGCATCGGCGACGGCGGATCCTCGGCGGTGGCGGACGGTGTCGCTGCGTGGGCCGGATACCACGACGCCGTCATTGGCGGCCTCTACGGCGGCAGTGCGCCGTGGTCCGGCAGCTGCGGCGGGGGCAGCGGAGTGACGCCCGGGGAGGTGGTGTTCAACGACCCGTGCAGCGACATCACCGACCTCGTCAGCTGTGTCGGCACCCTCGCGGTCGGCGGCGCGTTCTTCGCCACCGCGACGACGCCCTACGACGGGACCTCGTGGCACTCGGCGTCAGCCCAGTACGTCATCGTCAACAACGATTCGGCGTGCATCGGCGCCACGGACTTCAAGGAGATGATGACCCACGAGATCGGCCACACCTATGGATTCGGACACCACACGGACCCCGCCGCGACGATGTACGCCTTCTGCTGCCACACAGGGCGCGGCGCGGCTATCGCGGACACCGACAAGACATGCGCCTCGTTCCAGTACCACACCTTCCTCGACGTGCCCTACGCCTACTGGGCATGGGCCTACATCGAGGCGATTCAGGACGAGGGCGTCACCGTCGGCTGCGGTGGCGGCATGTACTGCCCGGAGGCCTCAGTCAGCCGCGAGCAGATGGCGGTCTTCCTGCTCAAGTCGAAGGAGGGTTCGGGGTACGTCCCTCCGGCCTGCACGACGCCACCCTTCAGCGACGTCCCATGCGTGAGCCCGTACGCACCCTGGATCGCCGAGCTCGCCGCCCGGGGCATCACCGCCGGCTGCGGCGGCGGCATGTACTGCCCGTCGGACCCGGTGAGCCGCGAACAGATGGCGGTCTTCCTGCTCAAGACCAAGGAGGGCTCGGGCTTCACGCCCCCTGCCTGCGTCACACCGACATTCTCGGACGTTCCGTGTGCCAGCCCGTTCGCGCCGTGGATCGAGGAGCTCGTCGACCGAGCCATCACCGCCGGCTGCGGCGGCGGCATGTACTGCCCGGGCGCTGCCAACAGCCGAGCACAGATGGGGGTGTTCCTGACCAAGACCTTCACCTTCCCGCTGCCCTGACGGCCGCGAGCTCCGGGACCTTCCGCGGCGGATCCCGGAAATCGGCGTGGCGCTGTGCTGGAGTTCCGGGTCCGGGATCGAGGGCTTGTTCGATGTCGACCATGTCTTCTCCACTGGAACGGATGCCGCGGGGCCCTGAGGCGCCAGCCTCAGGGCTCCTCGGCAGACATTCCCGGAATAGCCTTTTCATTCGAGGCACTTTCATCTAAGGTACCGGCCTTCGGAGGCATCACTCGAGGAGGGCCCGCTTCGATGACCGAGACCATGACCGCCGCGTCCGTTCGAGCGGCGTTGGATTCAATTCTTCCGAAGGTTGCCAAGCCGACACGCTACCTCGGGATCGAGCGAAACCTGGTGCGCAAGCCGTGGGACGAGGTGCCGCTTCATGTGGCGCTCGCCTTTCCCGACGCCTACGAGATCGGCATGTCCCACCAGGGCTCGCAGATCCTGTACCACCTGGTGAACCGCCGCAGCGACGCCTGCTGCGAGCGCGCCTATGCGCCGATGCCGGACATGGCGGACGCCCTGCGCGCGTCGGGGGTGCCGCTGTACAGCCTCGAGTCGTACCGCCCGCTGGCCGACTTCGAGGTCGTCGGGATCACCCTGCAGAGCGAGCTCAACTACGTCAACGTCCCCTACCTGCTCGACCTCGCCGGGATCACCCGCCGTGCCGAGGCACGGGCGGAGGCGGAGCCCATCGTGCTCGGCGGCGGGCCGTGCACCGCCAACCCGGAGCCCGTAGCGGACTTCTTTGACGCGATCCTGATCGGCGACGCCGAGGCATCGCTGGACGCGATGCTCGACGTCATCCGAGATGCCCGTGCCGCCCACCGTCCTCGCCTCGAGCTGCTGAGGCTCCTGGCGGGCGTGCGCGGCGTCTACGTACCGAGGCTCTACAGCTGGCAACCGTGGCGGCCGGACGCGGCTCCGGCATGGCAGGCGCTTGACGACGCCGCACCGCTGCCGGTGCCGCGCGTCTTCGTCGACCGCCTCGACCCCGCGGACCAACCCGAACGTCCGATCGTCCCGTTCGCCGAAGTCATCCAGGAGCGCCTCGGCATGGAGATCATGCGCGGCTGCACCCAGGGCTGCCGCTTCTGCCAGGCCGGGTACTGGTACCGGCCGGTCCGGGAGCACGACCCCGAGGTGGTCGCCGACCGCATGATGCGGCAGGTTCGCGAGCAGGGCTACGAGGAGATCGGCCTGCTCAGCCTGTCCTCGGCGGACTACTCGCAGATCGAGCCGCTGGTCTATAGCCTCGCCGAGCGGCTCGAGGACCAACGCGTTTCGGTGAGCCTACCCAGCCTGCGCGCCGACGCCTTCTCGGTCGGCCTCGCGGAGGCCGTGTCGCGGGTCCGCAAGTCCGGCTTCACCTTCGCTCCAGAGACCGGCTCCGACCGCCTGCGGCGGGTGATCAACAAGACCTTCACCAACGCCGACATGGTCAAGGCCGCCGAGGCCGCCTTCGCCAAGGGCTGGAACCTGCTCAAGATCTACGCCATGATCGGGCTGCCCACCGAGACCGACGACGACCTCGAGGAGCTCGCGGTGCTCGCCGAAGAGCTGGTCCGGGTCGGGCGCCGCGCGCGCGGCCGTGCGGTCGAGGTCAAGGTGTCGGTCGGCTGCTTCGTACCCAAGGCCTGGACCGCCTTCCAGTGGCAGCCGTTCGTCCCGGTCGACGAGCAGCACCGGCGCATCCGCCTGCTGCGCGACCGCTTCCGGCGCATCCGCGGCGCACGCCTGACCTGGAGCGATCCCGAGGAGAGCGCCCTCGAGGCGCTTCTCTCGCGCGGGGACCGGCGTCTCAGCGGCACCATCGAGCGTGCCCACGACCTCGGCGCGGTGTTCGACGGCTGGAGCGACCACCGCAACCCCGAGGCGTGGCGGCAGGCGATCGAGGAGACAGGGGTCGACCTCGCCAGGGAGCTCGGCGAGCGGGGGTTCGGCGAAACGCTTCCCTGGGACCTCATCAACGCCGGCGTGCGCAAGTCCTACCTGAGGGCGGAGTGGCGGCGCGCACTCAAGGAGATCCAGACCGAGGATTGCAAGTGGGGCCACTGCACCCGGTGCGGGATCCCGGGCGACGGCGAGGACACCCAGCTCGCGCCGCAGAGCCTGCCGATCCTCGGCGAGCCCCTGGCGGAGGCCCAGCGGCCCAAGGCCGCCGCCTACCGCCTGCGCCCCGAGCCGCGCACACCGCCCGCGCGGCAGGCGACGGTCCAGCCGCCGGTGTTCAAGCGCTATCGCCTGCGCTTCGCGAAGACCGGCGACGTGCGCTTCCTGTCCCACCGTCAGGTCATGGACGCTCTCGAGCGCGCCCTGCGCGCGGCCGGGGCGCCGGCACGCTTCACCGAGGGCTTCAATCCCCACATCCGGCTGTCGATGGGTCCAGCGCTGGCACTCGGGCACGAAGGCCTCGCCGAGCCCTTTGACCTCGACTGCACCGCCCCCCTCACGCCCGCGCACCTGGCGGCGATCAACCGCGTGCTGCCGACCGGGCTACACATCACCGTCGCCGACGAGCTCCTGCAGGGCGCGCCGTCACTGGGGAAGGTCGCCGCGACCGCCCGCTACCGGGTCGCTGGGCTCGCGGGACGGACGTGGCCGGCGTCGCCGGAGGGGCTTGACCCCGCAATGGCCGGCGGCATCCGCGGCTGGCGCCGCGACGACGACGGGTCGCTCCGGGTCGACCTCAACCTGCGTGCGGCCGAAGGACCCACCCCGACCCTCAAGCAGGTCCTTGCGGTCCTCGGCGTTCCGGCCGAGGAGATCCCCGTTGTCGGCGTGACTCGGGAGTCGATCGTGCTCGCGCCGCCGCGGCGCACGACCGCCGAGCCGGCAAGCGCCACGGGGGCCGCGTGAGCCGCTGGGTGGTCCACGCCCGTGCGGAGTTCGTGGCCCGTCACGCACTCACCTCGTACCTCGGCACCTCGGAGGCGCCGCATGAGCACCGGTGGTCGATCGCGGTTCGAGCCGCCGCCGCTGAGCTCAACCCCGAGGGTTACGCGGTCGACTTCCACTCGCTGCGAGCGGCCTTGGAGCGCTGCACCGCCGCACTCGACGGCACCGACCTCAACCTCCACCCCGAGATCGGCCTCCCGTCACCTACGGCTGAACACCTTGCCGCCATCGTCGCCGGCTGGATCGAGCCCGATGTTCGCGCCCTCGGCGCCCGGCTGATCGGAGTTTCGGTCTGGGAAGGGCCCGACAACCGGGTCGACCTCGAGCTGGGCTGACGCAGCGACACGCAAGACGCGAGACGCTAGACGCGAGAGGTTCGGGCCCGCCCCGATCCGACACATATCACAAACAACGTAGGGGAGGACCTTGGAGGCGGCTGCGCAGCCAGTGAGGAGTGAAGAGCCCTCAACTGCCGTAGGGGCGGAGCTTGTCTCCGCCCGGTGTGCGGCGATGACGGGGGTCAACTTCAGGCCAGACGGTCTACAGCGGGAGCAGACAAGCTGCTCCCCTACGACCGAACGGTGAAATTGGCGCGCTCCCGACGCGGCCGACTTCAAGCTGCGCCCCTACGTCTCACGTCTCACGTCTTGCGTCTTGGGCGTCTCGCGTCTTACGTCTTGCGTCTTACTTCTCGCCTCTCACTCGACGATCTTCGCGGTCACGATCCGGTCGAGCTTCGGGAAGCTCTTCTTCAGGTACTGGTTGCCGCGTTCTGAGATGAGGCCCTGCGACGGCCCGGAGCCCTGCGGAGCGCCCTCCCCGTACCCTGCGTAGAGCGAGTCCACCACCTCCATGCCCTGCTCAACCTCGCCGATCGGTGCGAACCCTCCGTACTGGGTCAGGTAGCTGTTGTCGGCATAGTTGATGAAGAACTGGGTCGTGCGCGAGTTCGGCCGAGAGGTCATCGCGAAGGTGACGGTTCCGCGGACGTTGGGGTGCGTGGGCGGGTCGTCGGGAATCGGTACCGCCTGCCACGCGGCCGTCACTTTGGGGTCGCCGTTGAAACCCACCTGTGCCATGAAGGGGTGCGGGTCCCTCAGGACGCGGAAGAAATAGGTGTCGTCGTAGTAGCCGAGCGTGACCAGGTTGTAGAAGCGGTCCGCGCCGTGGGGCGCCCAGGCACGCTCGACACGGATGACGAACGGACCCTTCGAGGTCTCGACCTTCACCCGGAACACCGCCGGGGCGGTCTTGGTAGCCTGCTCGGGGTGGAACAGGGGCTTGACGGCTGCAGGTTCGGGCGCGACCGCAGCCGGTGCAGGGGTTGGCGGCGGCGCCGGGGCCGTAGTCGGCGTTTCGGCCGTGCACGAGGCGGCCGCGAGAACTGCAATCGAGAGCCAGAGTGTGCGAGTCACAAGAGACCTCCCGACGGACGTTCGGCGTTCTTCGCAACCGCGTGAACACCGCGCCCGATCTGCGCTAGAGTACCCCCGATGCCGGTCTACGAGTACCGCTGCGACCGTTGCGGGGTCGAATTCGAGCGCCTGTTGTTCTCGTCCTCGACGCGCGTCGCCTGCCCTTCCTGCGGCGCCGCGGAGGTCACTCGCCGTCCCTCGAGCTTCGGGATGTCCGGGGTGGAGCACCAAACCACGCAGTCCGGCGGCTGTGCCGGCTGCCACGCCGGCTCCTGCTCCGGCTGCGGCCACTAGCGCGCGAGACGCGAGACGTAAGAGGCGAAGCGCGAGGTGTTTGTCTCGTTCTCCACCCCATGTGCGGATCCGGGGATGCGAGATCGTGAGAACAGAGTGACAGTGCGATGCGCGTCTAGCGTCTAGCGTCTAGCTTCTAACGTCTTGCGCCTCCGGGCATCTCGCCGCTCGCTTCTCGCGTACCGCGATTCGATCGTTCTCACCCCATTCTGGGTGGATACCCGAGGGCGGTGACCAGCTCGAGCGTCGCGTCGAGGCGGTCGCTCACCACTTCCACGGAAACGTCCGCACGGCGGTCGGACGGCGACCAGCGCACCTCGCACCGGCCGGACGCGACCTTGACGTGCTGGAAGCGATCACTCGCCGACACTCGCTCCAGCGCGGAGCGGGCGGCGCTGGTGCCGAGGGCGCCCATGAGGTCACTGGACGAGTGCGCAGTGAAACGAAGCCGCTCGTCGAGCCCGGGATCGCCGGTTTTCAGGTCCCGCGCCAGGCCGAGCCGGACCATCCCCCGGGACAGGAGCCCTTCCTTCCGCGCCGTCCACTGGACGGGGGCGACGACGCCGAGGCGGAGGGTCGCCCCGCCCGGGTTGTACTGCGATCGGTGCTGGATGGCGTAACGGCAGCTGTACCCGCGCGCCAGACCCGCAATCCAGCCGCCCATGCGAGCCACCCGCGCCGATCCGGGATCGAACAGCGGCTCGAGCCGGGCGAGCTTGCGCCGCTGCGCCCGGACCGCGAAGGCGACGATCGCGACGGTCACAGCGGTGACGGCGGCCGCGATCAGGATCGACACCATCTGAGAGTCGAGAAGGGGCATGTCGCCACGAGTATATCGGCACCTGGCCGGAGGCCAGGTCGCGAGAAGCTAGAGGCTAGACGCTAGACGCTAGACGCTAGACGCTAGACGCTAGACGTCGAGCACAAGTGGAGGTTTCTTTCTATTCGTCCCCCGTCGCGCCCGACAGCGCGCCCCGCCGACGTCCCGCCTCTCGCGTCTCGCGTCTCGCGCCTCGCGTCTTACGTCTTACGTCTCGCGTCTCGCGTCGCTACCGCCAACGGAAAATCCTGACCGCGAGGAGGAAAGCACCAACGCCCCATGCCGCCAACACCGCCAGCTGCGGCCAGGTCGAGTGGAGCGGCGCGCCGTCGAGCATGACCGCGCGGAGGGCGTCGTTGACAGCGGTCAGGGGCAGCGCCCGGATCGCCGGCCAGGTCACCTCGGGAAAGCGCTCGTAGGAGAAGAAGGATCCCGACAGGAGCCACATCGGCAGCATCACCAGGTTCATCCAGCCGGAGACCGACTCGATGGTCGTCGGCCGCGCGGCGACCAGCAGGCCAATCGCCGCAAAGGTGAGGGCTCCGCCCACGGCGACCACCGCGAGTGCGACGAAGGAGCCTTGAACCTCGACGTCGAAGGCCCAGCGCCCGAAGCCGACGATCGCCACCACCTCGAGCGCGAGGAACAGGAGCCGCGACAGGGCGTAGGAGGCGAGGAAGTGGGACCTGCGCATGCCCGACGCGGCGAAACGCTTGAGCAGCTTGCGGGTGCGTGCCACGACGATGGAGAAGCCGAGGCCCCACAGCCCGCTGCCCATGAGGTTGAGCCCGACCAGACCGGGGATCAGGAAGTCGATGTAGCGCTGGCCAGAGGTCGCCAGGGGCTTCTCGTCGGGGCTGAGGGGGCTGCGCCGGCCCGCGGCCCGCTGGAGCGCGTCGTCGACCGCGAGGCGGCCGGCGACTCCGGCCGCCTTTGCGGGGTCCCAGCGATAGGTGACCGAGAACGGCAGCCCAGGGGCCGAGGGTGCACCGGCCCCGACCACGACGTCGACGGTTCCCCTGGTCAGCGCGCGGTCGGGGTCTGCGGCCGCGCGATCGACGAGCGAGATGCCGGGCGCCTGACGCAGGGCGCCGACGACGGCCGAGCGCCACGGGTCGCTCCCGGAGACGGCGACCCTCGAGGTCGGGCTCCCGCTCGACCGAAAGGCGATGCCGAGCGCGAGCGCCAGCAGCACCGGGAAGACAAAGACCCAGAACACCGCCTCCCGCTCGCGAACGAACTCGAGCAGCCGGACGCGGGTCAGCTCGACCAGCGGGTGGTAGCGGCGCTCGGACGGCTCAACCCGCATTTTTCACCGCGCCGCGTGCCGAAGGCGCCGGGTCGCGCAAGGGCCGGCGACGGCTGGCAGATCCGCGCCCGCAGTAGAGAGTTGGTGAGAAGTGCGGCTCAGTCATCGCGCAGGCCCCGTCCCGTGAGGTGGACGAAGACGTCCTCGAGGGTCGCCTGGTGCGTGGTCAGGTTGACGAGCTGGAGGTTCCTTCGGTCGAGGCGGTCGAGCAGCGCGTGCATCGCCGGACCCACATCTGAGACCCGTAGGCGCAGCGCCCCGTTGCGCGCATTGACGCCGCGGACACCGGGCAGGCCGGCAAGCTCTGCGGGTTCGAGCCCTTCCCCGTCGAGGACCACCTCCACGATCTGGTCCGCGCCGAGCGACGCCACCAGCTCGGCCGGCGTCCCCAGGGCGATGCGCCGGCCGTGGTCGATGATCGCGACCCGGTCGCACAGCCGCGTCGCCTCCTCCATCGAGTGGGTGGTGAGCAGCAGGGTGCCGCCGCGCGCCCTGAAGGCCTCGACGATGCCCCACACGTTGAGTCGGGCCTGCGGGTCGAGCCCGGTGGTGGGCTCGTCGAGGAACAGGACCTCGGGATCGTTGACCAGGGCGCAGGCCAGCGCCAGGCGCTGTCTCTGCCCGCCGGACAGCGCACCCACGCGGGCGCGGCGCTTCTCGCCCAGCGACACCCGATCGACGGCCTCGTCGGGCGGAAGGCCGCGGCGCGAGAAGCTGCGGAACAGGCGTACGGTCTCGAGCACGGTAAGCTTGTCTGAGAGCTGTGTCTCCTGGAGCTGGACGCCGATCCGCTCGCGCAGGGCGCGGGGATCGCGGTCGGTCCAGCTCCGGCCGAGCACCTCGACGGTCCCCGCGTCCGGCGGGATGAGACCTTCGAGGATCTCGACCGTCGTGGTCTTGCCGGCGCCGTTGGGACCGAGCAGCCCGAAGCACTCCCCGGGCCCGACCTCGAGGTCGAGTCCGTCGACCGCGCGCACGACGCCGTAGCGCTTGACCAGGCCAACGCAGCGCAGCACCGGCCGGCCTGCACCGGTCTCGCCGTTGCATTGAGCGTCATGAGCGTCCGGCACTGGCCGCACAACACCTCCAGTTCCGCCGGAATTCTCGCACCGCGCTACCATAGCGACGCGACCGCCGCCGGGCCGGTCGCCGAAGTTCCCAACCCGGCGGAGCGAAGCCCTCGCTCTGAAGGAGGCTCACGTTGAGGAGATCCGTCATCCTCGTCCTTGCCGCCCTGCTCGCGCTTCCGCTCGCGGCCGCCGCCGCGAAGCCGGCCGCCACGAGCGCCACCGAGACCACCGACGTCATGTCGGCCGACACGTTCAAGGGACTCGAGCTGCGCGGCATCGGACCCGCGTTCAACTCCGGCCGGGTTACGGACCTGGCGATCGACCCGACCGACCACTCTCGCTGGTTCGTCGCCTCCGCGTCCGGCGGCGTGTGGCGGACCGACAACGCCGGCACCACCTGGACGCCGGTGTTCGACGAGCAGGGCTCGTACTCGATCGGCTGCATCACTCTCGACCCCGCCAACCCGCACGTGGTGTGGGTCGGCAGCGGCGAGAACAACAGCCAGCGCAGCGTGTCCTGGGGCGACGGCGTGTACCGCTCCCGCGACGGCGGCGTGACCTGGGAGAACCTCGGTCTGAAGCACTCCGAGCACATCGGCAAGATCCTGGTCGACCCGCGCGACTCCAACGTGGTCTACGTCGCTGCCCAGGGACCGCTGTGGAACTCCGGCGGCGACCGCGGTCTGTACAAGACCACCGACGGCGGCGCCACCTGGACCAAGGTCCTCGACATCAGCCCCGACACCGGCGTCAACGACGTGGTCATGGACCCGCGCAACCCCGACGTCCTGATCGCGTCGTCGTACCAGCGTCGCCGTCACGTGTGGACCCTGATCGACGGCGGCCCGGAGTCGACGCTCTACAAGTCGACCGACGCCGGCGCCACCTGGCGCAAGGTCGAGAAGGGCCTGCCCAAGGTCGACAAGGGCCGCATCGGTCTCGCGATCTCCCCTGCCGATCCCGACATCGTCTATGCGATCGTCGAGGCCGCTCAGGACGAGGGCGGCTTCTTCCGCTCCTCGGACCGCGGCGAAACCTGGGACAAGCGCTCCAAGGCCGTCACCACCAGCCCGCAGTACTACAACGAGATCTTCGCCGACCCGAAGGACGTCGACCGGGTCTACTCGATGGACACCTGGATGCAGGTGACCGAAGACGGCGGCAAAACCTTCAAGAAGGTGGGCGAGACCTACAAGCACGTCGACAACCACGTGATCTGGATCGACCCGACCGCCACCGAGCACCTGATCGCAGGCTGCGACGGCGGCCTCTACGAGAGCTTCGACCGCGGCGCGACCTGGAACTTCTTCGGCAACCTCCCGGTCACCCAGTTCTACCGGGTCACCGCCGACAACTCGAAGCCGTTCTGGTACATCTACGGCGGCACCCAGGACAACAACTCCCTCGGCGGGCCCAGCCGCACCATGTACCAGTCCGGGATCTCCGACGAGGACTGGTTCGTCACCGTCGGCGGCGACGGCTACCAGACCCGGGTCGACCCCGAGGACCCGAACATCGTGTATGCGAGTGGCAGTACGGCGGGCTCGTGCGCCACGACCGCCGCTCCGGCGAGATCACCGACATCCAGCCCCAGGAGCCGCCGGGCCAGCCCGCCGACCGCTGGAACTGGGACTCGCCCGTGATCATCAGCCCGTTCTCGCACACCCGCCTCTATTTCGCCTCGCAGCGGGTGTACCGCTCCGACGACCGCGGCGACTCGTGGAGGGCGGTGTCGCCCGACCTGACCCGCCAGCTCAACCGAGACGAGCTGCCGATCATGGGCAAGATCTGGAGCGTCGACGCGGTCGCCAAGAGCGCCTCGACCTCGCAGTACGGGAACATCGTCTCGCTCGACGAGTCGCCCCTGGTCGAGGGCCTGCTCTACGTCGGGACCGACGACGGGCTGGTCCAGGTCAGCGAGGACGGAGGCACCACCTGGCGCAAGATCGAGCGCTTCCCCGGCGTGCCGGACCGCGCCTATGTCAGCCGCCTGACCGCCTCGGCGACCGACCCGAGCACCGTGTTCGCGGCCTTCGACAACCACAAGATGGGTGACTTCGCCCCCTACCTGCTCAAGTCCACCGACCGCGGCCGGACCTGGTCCTCGCTGCGCGGTGATCTGCCCGACGGGCACGTGGTGTGGGCGCTCGAGCAGGACGGCACGAACTCAGACCTGCTCTTCGCCGGGACCGAGTTCGGGCTCTTCTTCACCGTCGACGGCGGCGCCCACTGGGTGCAGCTCAAGGGCGGGATGCCGACGATCGCCGTGCGCGACCTCGAGATCCAGCGGCGCGAGAACGACCTCGCGATCGCCACCTTCGGGCGCGGCTTCTACGTGCTCGACGACTACACCCCGCTGCGCGCCGTATCCCGCGAGCAGCTCGGCAAGGACGCGGTCCTGTTCCCGGTCAAGGACGCGCTCCTGTACATCGAGCGCCCCTCGCGCAAGGACTCGCGCGGCGACTCCTTCTACACCGCGCCCAACCCGCCGTTCGGCGCCGTGCTCACCTACTACCTCAAGGACGGCGTCAAGACCCGCGCCGAGCTCCGCCACGACGCGGAGAAGGCGGACGAGAAGGCCGGCAAGACCCCGCCCTACCCGACCTATGAGGCGCTCCGTGCAGAGGACGAGGAGATCGAGCCGGAGATCGTGCTCACCGTCACGGACGAGGGCGGGCAGGTCGTCCGCCGCGTCACCGGCCCCCGCACCAAGGGCTTCCACCGTGTCGCGTGGGACCTGCGCTGGCCCGCCGCGACCCCGGTCGACCTCACGCCGAAGACCGACCTGGCGCCGTGGGAGTCGCCGGACCGCGGACCGCTGGCCGTGCCCGGAACCTACACCGTGACCATGGCGAAGATCGTCGACGGCGTGACCTCGCCGCTCGGGGATTCGCAGAAGGTGCGCGTGATGCCGCTCGGGCTCGCGACCCTGGCGGCGCCCGACAAGGAGACGGCGTTCGCCTTCCAGGCCAAGGTCGCCAGCTTGCAGCGCGCGGTCCACGGCGCCATCGACGCCGCCAAGGAAGCGGACACCCGCTTGAAGTACCTGCGGCAGGCGATCCTCGACACCCCGAACGCCGACGCGGCACTGCTCGCCACTGACATCGAGCTGCAAAAGCGCCTCGACCAGATCACGGTCGAGCTCAAGGGCGACCCGACCCGGACCAAGCGGGACGTGGAGACGCCGCCCTCGATCTCCGACCGCGTCGACCGCATCGTCGGCGACCAGTGGGTCAGCACCGGAATGCCGACCGGCACCCAGACCGACGGCTACCGCTGGGCCGCCGAGGCCTTCGCGGACACCCTCGCCCGGCTGCGGACCCTGGTCGACGATGACCTCGCCTCCCTCGAGAGCAAAGTGGAAGCGGCCGGCGGCCCGTGGACCCCGGGCCGCGGCGTACCGCGCTGGTCCCCCAACTGACCTATCCGCCGGGGGCGCCCCACACGGGGCGCCCCCTTTCCTTCCCGCCCGCCTCACGTCTACGCCCTGATCGAAAACGTCCGCGAGCGCCGGCGACAGCGCCGGGTCTCCGCGCCGATCCCGATGGAGGGCTGACCACGGAGTAGAATGTCGCGCCGGCGCCTGCGGCCGACGCGAGGGTGTTTTATGACTGGCTCCCAGACGCGACCGACACGTGTCGCCGTGCTCACCTCGGGCGGCGACGCACCCGGAATGAACCCGGCGATCCGGGCAGTCGTGCGCACCGCGCTCGATGCCGGCGCCGAGACGTACGCGATCTACGAGGGTTTCCGCGGCCTAGTCACCGGCGGCGAGGCGATCCGGCCGATCACCTGGGACGCTGTCGGCGGCATCCTGCACCGCGGCGGCACCATCATCGGAACCGCCCGGTGTCAGGAGTTCTTTACCGTCGAGGGCCGTCAACGCGCGGTGCGCAACCTGATCGGGGCCGGGATCGATCGCCTGGTCGTCATCGGGGGCGACGGAAGCCTCACCGCCGCCGACCACCTGTGGCGGGAGTGGCCCGACCACGTGGCGGCGATGGTCGCCGCCGGAACGCTGCCGCCGGACGCCGCCGACCGCTTCCCGCGGATCGCGATCGCGGCCCTGGTGGGCTCGATCGACAACGACATGACCGGCACCGACATGACCATCGGCGCCGACACCGCGCTGCATCGGATCACCGAGGCGCTCGACGCGATCGGTTCGACCGCGACCAGCCACCAGCGCACCTTCGTGGTCGAGGTGATGGGACGCCGCTGCGGGTACCTGGCCCTGATGAGCGCGATCAGCGCCGGGGCTGACTGGGTGCTGCTTCCCGAGAACCCGCCCGAGCACGAGGACTGGCAGCGGATCTTGTGCGACCGCCTCCGGGAGGGCCGCAAGGCGGGCCGCCGCGACTCGATCGTGGTGGCTGCCGAAGGAGCCCACGACCGGGACGGGCGCCGGATCACCGCCGTCGAGGTCAAGGAGCTCCTCGAACGCGAGCTCGGCGAAGAGGTCCGGCTGACCATCCTCGGCCACGTTCAGCGGGGTGGCTCGCCGAGCGCGTTCGACCGCTACATGTCGACGGTGCTCGGGGCGGCGGCGGTCCATGAGGCACTCGCGGCCGCGCCCGGCGACCCACCGCAGCTGATCGGCATGCGCAACAACCGGGTCACCCGCACGCCGCTTGGCGAGTGCGTCGCCGCGACCCAGGACCTCCTCCGGGCACTCGAAGAGCGGCGCTATGCCGACGCGCTGACACTTCGTGGCGGGTCCTTCGCCGAGTCGCTCCAGACCCTGCGCACCCTGGTCAAAGCGTTGCCCAAGCCGCCATCCCCCGAGCAGCGCCGGTTGCGGATCGCCGTGCTCACCGCGGGGGGACCGGCGCCGGGCATGAACACCGCCGTACGCGCCGCGGTCCGGGTCGGCCTCGACCGGGGCCACATCATGCTCGGGGTCCGAAACGGGTTTCTCGGGTTGATCGAGGACGAGCTCGACGAAATGGGCTGGATGAGCGTGAGGGGGTGGACCTCGGCCGGCGGATCCGAGCTCGGGACCAACCGCCACGTGCCGAGCGGAAGCGACCTCTACGCCATCGCCCGGACACTCGAGGCGCGGAAGGTCGACGGCCTTCTGGTGGTCGGCGGATGGTCCGCCTACGAGGCGGTCTACCGGCTCTTCTCCGAGCGCGACAAGTACCCCGTATTCAACCTCCCCATCATGTGCCTCCCGGCGACCATCGACAACAACCTCCCCGGCTCCGAGATCGCCATCGGCACCGACACCGCGCTCAACTCCATCGTCGAGGTGGTCGACAAGATCAAGCAATCGGCGGTCGCGTCGAGCCGTTGCTTCGTGGTCGAAGTGATGGGACGCCACTGCGGCTTTCTTGCTCTGATGAGCGGGCTCGCAAGCGGCGCCGAGCGGGTCTACCTCCACGAGGAGGGCGTGACCCTCGCCGACCTCCAGGCCGACCTCGGCCACCTCATCGCCGGCTTCCACCGGGGCAAGCGGCTCGGCCTCATGATCCGCAACGAGATGGCGAACCCGGTCTACACCACGCCGTTCATGGTGGCGCTGCTCGAGGAGGAGTCCGGGGGGCTGTTCGAGGTTCGCCAGGCGATCCTCGGCCACCTCCAGCAGGGCGGAAACCCGACCCCCTTCGACCGCATCCAGGCGACCCGACTGTCCCGGCGCGGGCTCGACGCCCTGGTTGCGGAGGCCGCGCGCGGCGGCTCGGCGGCCCAGTTCATCGGTCTCGAAGGGGGCCAGGTCCGCCTCCACGACTTCGAGGACTTCCCGCGCCTGGTCGACTACGCCTCACAGCGGCCCAAGACCCAGTGGTGGATGGACCTCCGGCCGATCGCCGACGTCCTCGCCAAGCCCGGCCCAAACCACGGCGTGGGGCCCTCCACGGGCTGAGCCAGCTCTCGAGCAGTTCGGCGGGCGCCCGGCCTTCCGCCCGGCCTCGAGTTGCCACATGGATACTTGAGGTATAGATTCTATACCGTGGAGTTTGAGTTCGATCCCGACAAGAGCCGCTCAAACAAGGAGAAACACGGGATCGACTTCGTCGAAGCTCAGGCGCTCTGGGGCGATCTGGACGTGATCGTGGTTCCTGCCCGCACCAGCGACGAGCCTCGGTTCATGGTTATCGGCAAGATCGGGGATTCTCACTGGTCAGCGGTGATCACCGTTCGCCACTCGCGCACTCGCATCATCTCGGTGCGGCGGTCGCGACACGAGGAGATTGCGTTGTATGAAAGCTAAGGAGTTCGACGCCAAGTTCGACGCCGGAGAGGACGTCTCAAAGCATCTCGACCTGTCGAAGGCGAGGAGGCCCGGCCACGAGCAGAAGAGGGTCAACGTGGACTTCCCGGTGTGGATGATCGAGTCCCTCGATCGTGAGGCCTCTCGGCTGGGCGTGCCCCGCCAGTCCCTGATCAAGATGCTCATCGCAAGGCACTTCGAGAAGGCATCCTGAGCAGAGGTCAAGAGTGAGAAGAGCAGGCGATCGGAGCGCACCTGCACCCCGCATGTCTTTCACTCTTAACTCTTTACCCCGAACGGCGGCCAGGGAGTCGGTTCGGTGGGCACATGGCGACGCAGAAGATAGGACGAGTTCACGGGGATGACGTCGTGCCGGCCCTCCCCCTCGACGGGCGGGGTCGATGCGCTCTCGTGGTTGTCGCGACGGATCAGGTCCCACTCCCCCTTCAGCTCCGACGCGTGGCGGCCGCTGTAGGTCGAGGTCTCGAAGTAGAGCGTCTTGGTCATCAGGAACCTCGCCTCCCACAGGATCTGCCACCAGTCATCGCCGAGAATGTTGACCGACGCGATCCGCGGGTCGTCGGCCAGCCTCGCCAGATCAGCCATGTCGCGGGTGACCTCGACCCGGGAGGTCTCGAGTCGCCGGACCATGAAGTGCGAGGACGAGAGGTTGGCCGTCAGCAGGAGCGCCAGGCAGGCAAACGCGGCGGCCTCGGCCGCCACCCTCGGCCGTCTCCACCTCAGGTCCCGGAACAGCAGCAGCGCGGCCAGCAGCAGGAAGGGCAGAAAGAAGGACAGCAGCTTGAAGCTCTTGTAGCCGCCCCAGCCCTGCTCGCCGCGGCCGGTGAAGCACAGCAACACATACCCCGCCACGACCGCGGCCGCCACCGTCGCAGCGAGCGCCAGCACCCGCGGCTCGGACGGGGCGGTGCGCCGCCAGCCCCAGGCCAGGACGGCGAGCACCGCCAGCGAGAGGATTACCCGCAGCGCAGGCCGGTGCGGGCTCAGGTCCGTCTGTCCCAGAGTGAGGCCGACCACGGTGTCCGGCGACAGCCAGGGAACGAACCACCCGGCGGCCTCGCGGCTGCGGGCGACCAGCATGGGGACGAGGGCGATCCCGCGGGGAGGGTAGAGGGCGACCACGCCCGCGAGCCCCAGCAGAACGATCCCGCCCCAGACCGACAGCCGCTTCCATCGACCTTCGACCCAGGCCACGGCCACGCCCCCGGCGAGCAGCGGAAGCAACGCCAGCAGCACCATGTGGGGGTAGGTGGTGGCCACCCCCCAGCTCAGAAGCGCGAGCACGGGTGCGCACCGCAGCCATCCCCCCCAGCTGTCTGCGGACTTCCAGGCCGCGAACAGGACCAGCACGGTGGCCAAGGTCAGCCCCATGGCGATGACCTGGGCCTGGTAGGTCTGGTAGACGAGGAAGTACATGATCGAGCTCAAGCCGTAAAGCGCCATCACGGCGGCCGCTCCCGGCGCGGAGTAGTCGTAGCCGCGACGGGCGAGTCGGAACAGCACAATGGCGCCAAGCACAAAGAACACAACAGTGCTGACGCTCTCGAGCTGCCACGTCTCCACGGACAGGACCACCGACGCGGTTGCGATGGACATCGGCCCGGCGAACACCATGGTGTCCGCCAGATACCGCAGGTAGTGTGACGACTGGCCGAGCAGGCCGATGCCATCGGAGCGGGCGAAGTTCCTCAGGAACCCGGCCAGCGTATCGGTGTCGGCGGCATCGGCGTTCCACATCGACAGCACTGTCGGACCGCCCCGGCGCGCGAGAAACGGGGTCGATATCACGAGGAAGATGAGCACGGCAATGACGAGCGGGATGACCACATCGCGCCGGACCGCGGGCCTGCGCCACCTCCACGCCCTGACCTTGACGAGCCACGCCAACCCCGCGACGAGCGGCGGCGCAAGGATCCACCCGACGTAGCTTCGGACCCCGGGCAGCTCGAGGCGGTACCCGTACCACCCGACGAGCGCCACCCAGGCGTAGCCGATCCAGGGCGCGAGCACCCACGCTTCCCAGCGCAGGAAGCGCGGGCAGATCCACAGCGCCGGCCCGATCCCGAGCAGAAAGTGCAGCCCAAGGAACAGCACGCTTGCTGCGACAAACTCCATGCCCGGCTCTCCTGCGTTCTACCCGATCCACGCGAAGCGACCCTCACCCACCGGCTCACAGATTCTCTCAGACCCCGCACTCTCACCTGCTGTTACGTGCGGGCGAGCTCGGACGTTGGGGAGACTTCTGAGTCGCGACAGCACGTCACGTGTCGCCACTGTGTGATGGTGAGTCCCTCAACCGCTGATCGAGGTGCTGATCGCAAGGCACTTCGAGCTGACGACCCAGCTGCAAGCCCAGCTCAGTCAGTGCGATCCGTTCAGCGGGCGGAGACAAGCTCCGCCCCTACGAGGACTCGGCACGCCCACCCCAGTGCCCTCGTAGGGGAGCAGCTTGCCTGCTCCCGTGCCGGAATCGCGCCGACCTCACCGGGCGGAGACGAGCTCCGCCCCACGTCCACCCTGGCCCTCACCTTCTCACCTGCTCACCTTCTGACCTTCTCACCGTGCGACGTCTCGCGTTTCGCGTCTCACGCGTCGCGCGCGGCTTCACCCCTGCACAAACGGGTTCGTCCGCTTCTCGCGCCCGATGGTGGTCTCCGGTCCGTGGCCGCAGACCACCCGGGTCTCGTCGGGCAGGCTGTAGAGCTGCTCGCGGATCGAGCGCTCCAGGATCGGGTACGAGCCGCCCCACAGATCCGTCCGTCCGATCGAACCGGCGAACAGCACATCGCCGACAATCGCGAGCGGCGGTACGACGCCGTCGAGCACGAAGCACACGCCACCCGGAGAGTGGCCGGGCGTGTGCCGGACCTCAAGCTCCAGCGATCCGACCGCAAGACGCTGGCCGTGGGCAAGGGCGAGGGTCGGCTCCGGCGGGGTTTCGACCTCGAGGCCGAAGGCGCGTCCCTGCATGGGCAGGTTGCGGTAGAGGTCGAGCTCCGCGGCGTGGAGGCCGACCGGCACCTCGGGGCCGAGGCGACGGGAGAGCTCCGCCGTTCCTCCGGCGTGGTCGAGGTGGCCGTGAGTGTGGAGGATCAGGACCGGCCGCAGCCCACTCGCGGCGACCCGCTCCAGAATGCGCTCGGCCTCCTCGCCGGGGTCGATGATCGCCAGCACACCGGCCTCGGGGTCGCCGAGCAGGATGCAGTTGGCCTGGATCGGCCCGGTCGGAAACACGTCGAGGAAGTACAGGCTCATCACGCGAAGATGCGCTCGACGAGCACACCGATCAGACGGCGCAGGCGCTCGGCCGCACGCTGACCTTCCGCCAGCACCTCCTCGTGGCTGAGGGCCCCTGCGACCAGGCCGGCGGCCGGGTTGGTCGCGAGCGAGAGCACCAGCACCTTGAGCCCCATGTGGCGCGCCGCGATGACCTCGGGCGCGGTCGACATGCCGACCACCGTGCCGCCGAGGGCGCGGAGCATGCGGACCTCAGCCGGAGTCTCGAATGAGGGGCCGAGCACCGCTGCGTAAACACCTTCTGCGACCTCGAAACCGACCTCGCCCGCGGCACTCACGGCGAGCGCGCGCAGCTCGGCATCGTAGGCGTCCGACATGTCCGGGAACTGCGGTCCGAACTCCCGCCCCCACTCGCCAACCAGCGGGTTCGAGCCCTGCAGGTTGAGGTGGTCGCTGACCACGACCAGGGTCCCGGGCGCCATCTCCGGGTCGAGGGCGCCGGTGGCGTTGGTCGCGATCATCACCTCCGCCCCGAGCAGCGAGGCCAGCCGCACGACGGCGACGACCTCCTCGGGCCGATAGCCCTGGTAGAGGTGGAGCCGCCCGTTCATCACCAGCAGCGTCTCGTCCTCACGCCGCCACAGGGTGATGGTGTGATCATGCCCGAGCAGCGCGTGGACGGCGATTGGCAGCACGTGGTCGAGCGGGACGACCTCGGACGCCTCCCAGCCGGGGACCTCGAGGGTGAGGCCGGAGCCGGCCACGAGCAGACCTCTGACGCGGCCGGGGTGCCAGGTGTGGTCGAACTCTCGGGCGATCTCGCGAAGGTCGTCGGGGGTCAGCAGTGTGGTCACGGGCGGGAGGGTAGCTCATTGCCGCGGGTACCCGCAAGCGACGGGGATCACGGCAACATCGCCTCCGTCGCAGGCCGATTCCGTGGCGACACTCCACGACTCGGGCTGTGACCTCTGACGGCGAGGCGCGGGGCGCCCCAGACCAGGAGTTGTCATTCGATCCGAGATTCGGAAGGGAACGCCATGCCAGGTCGTCCGCGGCCTCGTGGGTCGATGGTGTCCCTGGTAAGATGAGAAGCTATGGCTCGCGACTTGAATCGGGGCAAGGCGGGCGTCGCCTGCCCCCGACTGGACCGTCTCAACCGCGGCGACATCCTCGGACAGGTTCCCCGTTCCACGGCTGAACGGGGCTATGCCCTGTACCGCGAACGCCGTGTTGCCAGCGTCCTGTGGACCGGCGAGGCGCTCGAGTCCGCCCTGTCGGTACCCTCGTGCTCGGTGCAGGTCACTCAGAACCCCCACCACCAGGCGCCGTGCTCGAGCTGCAGCGCATGCGGACCGGTGCGTGGGCCCTGCGCGCACGCCGTGGCCACCCTCCTGCAGTGGCTCGACATCCGCCCGACAATGCAGCGCATGGGCCCAGGAACACTGTGGCGGGGCAACTCGCGTCACCCGTTCCTGGCCCCCTCCCGTCCGGCCACCGATCGTGTCGACCTCAGCCACCTCGCGGGCGCCGACCTGCGGGCCGCGCTCGACCTGCAGCTCTCGCTGCAGCGCACGGGCACTGCGCCGGCGCGTCTGGTTGACGGCGAGGTCCAGGTCCAGGTGACGCTGCCCTCCGGCGACCGCCGCCTGGTGATCTTCTCGGCTGCGGTGCTGCCGGGCGTGCTGCCGCTGCTGCGCTCGATGCCGCGCCTCAAGCTCGATGGCGAGCTTGCCGGACTCGAGCTCAGCGAAGTCCGCCTGCAGCCCGTGCTGGCGGCCTCATGGGACGGCCGAGGCATCGCGCTTGACCCCGGCTACAGGCTCGCCGACGGCACGGTGCTGCCGCTCGAGGAGGTTGCGTCGCGCGTGCACGGGCGTTGGGCGCAGGTCGGCGGACGACTGTGCCGGGTGCTTGACCCGGCGACGCCGCTGGTCCCGTTCTTCCGCCGCGGTGCGCAGCTGCTCGCCGGCCGTGACGCCCTGCGCTTCCTCAACCTCGACCACCCGCAACTCTGCCAGCACACCTGGTACATGCCGCGCGGTACGCTGTCGACCTTTCGCCGCGCCCTGCTACCGAAGCCGAAGGCGCTGCTCGTCGAGGGGACGCGGTCCGGGAAGATCCGCCTCCGGGCGGAGTTCTCTGCCGGCGGACACAACCTCGACTGGCCCAAGGTCGTCGATCTGATTGGCGAGGGCTTCTCTCGCATCGGGGACGTCATCCTGCGGGCCCCGGAGCTCGCGACCTTCGAGCGGGCGGGGTTCCGGCGTTCAGGCCGGGGCCTCGCGGGGGGCCTGCTCGGCGACCGCCTCGCCCTCATCCGCGTGATCGCGGAGACCCGGCTCCCGGTGATCACGGCGGACCCGGCTCTCAACCACCTCGCGGCGGTGCTCCAGGGCGAAGCGATCCCGGCGGTTGGCGACCCGCCCGGCCTGCGCTCGCGCCTACGCCCCTATCAGCGCGACGGGGTCGCCTTTCTCGCCAGCCGCTGGTCGGCCCGGGTTGGTGTGCTGCTCGCGGACGACATGGGCCTCGGCAAGACCCACCAGGTCATGGGCCTGATGTGCCTGATCCGCGCCGAGGACCCGTCGGCCCGCTTCCTGGTGGTCTGCCCACGCGGCGTGCTCGAGCACTGGCACCACCTGCTGACGACGTTCGCGCCGCACCTCGAGCCGCACGTCTTCCACGGATCCGACCGCAGCCTCGACGTCGCCGCGCTGGGCGGCCGCCTGGTCCTGACAACCTACGACATCCTGATCCGCTCCACCGACGAGCTGGTCCGGGGACCGTGGCAGATCGCGGTCTTCGACGAGGCCCAGCGGATCAAGAACCCGCGCACCAAGAGCGCCCGTGCCGCGCGCCGGGTCGCCGCAGAGCTCCGGGTGGCGCTGTCCGGCACGCCGCTGGAGAACCGCCTCACCGAGCTCTGGTCGGTCGTCGATCTGGTCATGCCCGGCTACCTCGGGTCGGAGCGCGACTTCCGCCTCACCTACCGCAACCCAACCCAGGGCCAGCTCGCGCGGCTGCGGCGACGAGTCGGTGTGCTCACCCTCCGCCGTCTCAAGGAGCAGGTCCTGTCCGATCTACCGGAAAAGGTCGAAGACCTCCGCTACTGCCGCCTCACAGCCGGCCAGGAGGCCCTCTACCAGGCCGTCCACTCCCGCCAGGCGGCGGAGCTCTCCACCCTGCTTGCCAACCCCTCCGCCGAGGTCCCGGTGATGCACATCCTCGCCGCGTTGACTCGGCTCAAGCAGGTCTGCGACCACCCGGCGCTGCTCGACGACGGCTCCGGCCGCCACCTTGGCTCGGCCAAGCTGGAGGTGCTCGACGAGCTGCTCGACGAGGCACTGTCCGGCGGCCATCAGGTTGTCGTGTTCTCGCAGTACGTGGCCATGCTCGCGATCCTCTCGCGCCACCTCGAGACGCGCAAGATCCGGCATCTTCTGCTCACCGGCGACACCCGCGACCGCGGGAGGGTCGTACGCCGCTTCAACTCCGGCCAGCACGAACCGGTACTGCTCGCGAGCCTGCTCGCAGGCGGGATCGGCATCGACCTCACCGGGGCCTCGGTGGTGATCCACTACGACCGCTGGTGGAACCCGGCAAAGGAGGACCAGGCGACCGACCGCGTCCACCGGATCGGGCAGCGCCGCTTCGTGCAGGTCTTCAAGCTCATCGCCCGCGGCACCGTGGAAGAGAACATCGACCTCCTCATCCAGCGCAAGCGCCACCTCATGGACTCCGTCGTCGCCCCCACCGGGGATGTACTCAAGGGCCTGTCACGCCGCGAGCTCGCCGAGCTCCTCGACCTCCCGGTCGAATGACCAGCCGCCATCACGGTGGCAGGTAGAGAGTGAAGAGAAAAGGGCGAGGGGTCCGCTGCATCGCTCTGAGTCTGGTGGGATGGCCTCCCTGATCTTTGCTCTTCTCTCTTCACTCTCTACCGGCGGCTCGGTCGCCGAACTTCCTGTCCGAAAACTCCTCACTCCTCACTCTTTACTCCTCACTCCCCTATCACGGGGCTATGATGGTCGCTGGTCATCCCGGGAGGCCCGCCATGATGCCCGACTTCCTGATCTGCCTCGAGTGCGAGAGTCCGGTCTACGTCTTCGAGTGGCAGGAAGACCGCCTCGTCGAGGCCATCTGCTTGGCGTGCGGCAACGAGGACCCGAGCCAGTTCGCGACCGAGTCCGAGCTCGAGGACATGAGCTCCGACCCTCGCTGGGATCCGACCGGCGCCTGAGCCGTTCCCGTTGCGATCCGCCGTTCGTCGACGGCATCGGTGATCGACAACTGGCGGGAACCCGCGTTGACCGCGTCCCCGGGCGTGTGCCAAGCTGACCCGCCGACGGCCGCCCCCAGGGTGCCGGGGCCACGCACCATGATGACGACGAAACCGTTCAGCGATCTCCCCCACACCCCGAGGGCGCGGTGATCTATCCCGCCCTACGGCCCGCCCTGTTCGGTCTCGATCCCGAGCGCGCCCACGCCCTGTCACTCCACGCGATGCGGACGGTCGGCTCCTCTGCTGCTCTGAGGACGACCGTGGCTCGGACCTTTCGCCCGGCGCGATCCAGACCGGTCACTGCCTTCGGCCTGACGTTTCCGAACCCGGTTGGCCTTGCCGCCGGCTACGACAAGGACGGCGAGGGCTGGCGCGGGCTCGCGTGCCTCGGCTTCGGTCACATCGAGGTCGGCACCGTGACCCCCGAGCCCCAGCCCGGCAACCCGCGGCCAAGGGTCTTCCGCCTGGTCGAGGATCGCAGCCTGATCAACCGGATGGGTTTCCCCGGGCGGGGCGCCGCCTGGGTCGCCCAACGGCTGCGGGGGCGGCCGCGGGACGGTACCGTGCTCGGGATCAACATCGGCAAACAGAAGGACACCCCGATTGAGGAGGCGGCCCACGACTACGAGGAGCTGATCGACGTCTTCGCTCCGCTCGCCGACTACCTGGCGGTGAACATCAGCTCGCCCAACACGCCAGGTCTGCGGCGTCTGCAGGAGCGTTCCTTTCTCGAGAGTCTCCTCGGCGCGCTCGCAGCGCGGCGGGCGGAGCTGCGCGAGCGCCTCGGACGACCCGTGCCGATGCTGGTCAAGCTCGCCCCCGACCTCGACGACGCACAGCTCGACGCCGCGATCGAAGCGCTGCTCACGACCGGCATGGACGGTGTCATCGCCACCAACACCACCCTCGCCCGCGACGGGCTGCGGTCGCCGCTGGCCCGCGAGGAGGGCGGCCTCAGCGGGGCGGCGCTCACCGCACGCGCCGCGGCGATGGTCGGTGCCATCGCCCGGCGCACCGGCGGCCGCCTTCCGATCGTCGCGGTGGGCGGCATCATGGACCCGGACGATGCCCGCGTCCGGCTCGATGCCGGCGCGGTGCTGGTCCAGCTCTACACCGGACTGGTCTACGAGGGGCCCGGGTTGGTTCGCCGCGTGGTCGAGGCGCTAGCGTGAGGCGAGCCCGCACCTGCAGACGCGTTGTCTCGGGCGGTGACGATGCCCTGTGGTAGGCTGATGACATGAGACCAATTCTCGACATAGGAACCGCCAAGGTGGCGGTGGAGCTCACCAACCGTTGCAACCTGCGCTGCGGTATGTGCCCAATGGGCAAGCTCGGGCGACCCGACGCGGACATGTCGTGGTCGCTGGTCGAGAAGGTCGCGTCCGAGTTCCGGGCCCATCGGATCCGCACCAGCTGGCTGCACGAGATGGGCGAGCCCCTGCTCTACCCCCGCCTGGCTGAGGCCATCGACCTTTTCCCCGGCTGCTCGGTGTCGACCAACGCGATCAACCTCGACGCCGAGTACGGCCGCGACGTGCTCGGGACCTCGCTGCGGCGGATCCGGCTGTGCGTCGACACCGTCAACCCGCGCGTCTACCCATTCATCCGGCGCGGCGGCATCTTCGAGGAGGTCGTCGACAACATTCGCACCTTCCTCGAGCTCTCCAAGGGCCACGATATCCAGGTCGAGATCCAGCGCATGATCACCCTCCAGACCGCGCACGAGACGGTCGAGCAGTTCGGTGAGTTCTTCCATCTCGACAGGTATCCGCAGGCGCGGGTGATCGAAAAGACCTGCGAGGGGCTCGACACCTCGGACGCCACCGACCTCCATGAGGCCTACTACGGCTGCTTCCAGGGCTACCCCTTCCGCTGGTTTATCGTGCTCGCCGACGGCCGCGTCACCCACTGCTGCTATGACAGCGACGGCGCCCAGGCGATCGGCGATCTGAGCACCCAGACCGTGCAGGAGATCCTCGGATCCGAGGTGCTGCAGCGGTTCATGGAGGCGTTCCAGGGCAAGGACTGGGAGACGCTGCCCCGCTGCGGTGAGTGCTACAAGAACACCACCGGGCGCGCGGTGGTGGTTGACCAGTTGGTCCAGCTCGGCCACCGGCTCGATCGTGTCCTGCCCGTCAAGCAGGTCGCGCGCCGGATCCTCAACCGCTGATGGGCCGCGCCGTCTGGGGCGCCGATCCCGAGTTCTTCGGCCCCCGCCACGCCCATCGCGAGGCCCGCATTCTGCGCGCACTCGCTGAGTCACGGCCGCCGGAAGGGCCGCACCTCGACTGCGCGGCAGGCGTCGGTTCACTCGCTCTCGCCTTGGCACGGTCCGAACGCACGGTGTTCGCAGCGGACACGTCGCTGCGCTCGCTGGCGGTCCTGCGAGGTCGCGCGACGCAGCTCGGGTTGAGCGCCACCGTGCTGCCGGTGCTGGCGGACATCACGCGGCTGCCCTTCGCCGGCGAGTCGTTCGCCTCGGCGACCAGCGCCGAGACCCTGGAGCACATCGAGGCCGACGGCAGCGCCGCCGCCGAGCTGGCGCGCGTCCTGCGCCCGGGAGGCGCTCTGGTCAGCACCGTACCCGCCGACCCGGGCCAGTGGTCGGACTGGGACGACTGGGCTGGCCATCTGAGGCGCTACACCGCGCAATCCCTCGGGCGCCTGCTCGCTGGCGCGGGCTTCGAGGCACGGGTCACGACTTGGGGCTGGCCGATGGTCCGACTCTACGACGACCTGTTTCTCAAGCGGGTCAACCGACGGCGTCTCCGGACCGGGAGCGGCGTCGAGGCCGACCCGGCCCTGCGCACGGTGGCCGGTGCCGGACGCAGCCGGCTCCTCGTCAAGCTGGTCCGCGCAACCTTCAGCATCGACCGCCTGTTCGACGGCGTCGCGTGGGGAGTCGGCCTGCTCGCGGTGGCACGGCGTTCTGGGCGTCTGGGATGACCACGCTCGATGCGCCGGGAGCGACGCGCCATCAGCGCGGAGATCTTGCGCGTGCGGCCCCGCTCCGCGAGGCCTTCACGTCGTTTGGGACGGGTCGGAAGGCCCGGCGGCGGCGACCGCGCCCGCGCCCTCGAGCAGGTGGCCGGCCCGTTGCAGGAGGTCGATCTGTTGACGGTAGGCGTTGAGCAGCATGCCGATCAGGCGGACGTCCGTCGGGTGGCGCTGGAGCTCGCCGACCATCTGCTCGATCGTCCCGTCGAGCACCTCGAGGTTGATGAGCAGGGCGTCGGCACTGCCGGACGGCAGCGCACCGCGGCGGCGCTCGAGCGCATCGACCACGCGCTTCCGGTAGGCGTCGAGCTCAGTTGTATCGCCGATCACCGACCCGAGCACGGCCCGGGCGGCAGCGGACAGCCCGAACCCGGGCGTGGATCCTTGTCGCGGCTCCGCGGTGCGCTGACCCGCAATCAGAAGGATGGCGAGCGCGACCACCAGTGCCGCACCGGCTGCCAGCGCGACCCCGCGCCACCAGCGGCCCTCGCCGGCGGGGCGCAGTACCCTCGGTTCGATCCGCTCCAGCACCTGCCCTCCGTTTCGATTCGATGCTCGGCACGGCCGAAGGGTTGGACCTGCGGTGCGGGTCAGGTCACCTCGCGACGCACCCAGACCACGCCGAACTCCTCGTCCCACTTTCGTCCGATGCGGTCGAACCGACCAACGACCTCGAAACCGTGATTGAAGATGACGACCACGTCTCCGGCGTCGCCGGGGTGTACCGGCCGGATCTGGACCTCGTCCATCTCACCTCCTCGAAGGACCTGCGATCCCTCCGGGACGACACCCCGCACCAATGGGCGTCGGGTCCCGATCGCGAGCATAGCGCGCGCCCGGCCCGGCGGCGTCGCACCGCGCGGACTCGTCCGTTGACGCGCCGGCCGGCCGCTGTCGCGGTACGATAAGGGGGCTTCGGCCGGTCGGCCGACATCGCGTCGGGTGTCGGTGACACGGAACCTGGCGTCGGAGCAGAAGGGACCAACGTGGCCCTGGCCGACTCGCTGCGCCAGATCGACCCGGAAAGCCTGCCGCCGATCAAGCGGTTGGCACTGCGCCCGGCACTCTTCCTCACGGCCGTCATCGACCAGTGCGCCCACGACAAGGTCATCATCCGGGCCTCCGGTCTCGCCTACGCGTCACTGCTCGCCTCGGTTCCTCTGGTGGCGGTGCTGTTCGCGCTGTTCGTCGCCTTCGCCGCGTTAGACGACATCGAGGCGCGGCTGCGCGACGTGGTGCTGTCGCAGCTCCTGCCGGCGCGCCAGGAAGAGATCGTCGGCTACCTGCAGCAGTTCGCCGCGAACACCCGCGGGCTCGGGTTGGTCGGGTTCGTGCTGCTCGTGATCACCGCGATCCTCCTGCTCGACAACGTCGAGTCCAACTTCAACGAGATCTGGCACGTGTCCTCCCGGCGCAGCCTGATCAGCAAGATCACCGCATACACCTCGGTGCTGGTCTTCGGCTCGGTCTTCCTCGGTGCCAGCCTCTCGATCTCGGCTCGGATCAAGGCTGCATTGTTCGCCGGGACTCGGACCGATCTGAGCCTCATCAGCCGCTTCGGCTCCTCACTGCTCCCGCTCGGGCTGACCTTCGTCGCCCTGCTCATGATGTACCTGGTGATCCCCTTCAGCAGGGTTCGACTGCCGTGCGCGGTGAGCGGCGCCGCGGTCGCCGCGGTTCTTTGGGAGCTGGCCAAGAACGTGTTCGCCAACACTATCGGCGAGTCGGTGCAGTACTCGACTCTGTACGGCTCTCTGGCGGTCGTGCCGATCTTCCTGGTCTGGCTCTACCTGTCGTGGATCATTGTGCTGCTCGGGCTGGAGGTCGCCTACACCCACCAGCACTTCCTGGTCCTGGCGCGCTATCGGGCTGTCGAGGACCCGACTCCGAGAGACCGTGTCGCGCTTGCGCTCAAGCTCTTCATTGTGGTCGCCGAGCGCTACCAGAATGGTCAGCCCCCGCCAACATTCGACGAGCTCGCCCGCCGATTCCTGGTGCCACTGCGATGGGTCGAGTCCCACGCCCGCCGCCTGGCGGAGGCCGGCCTGGTTACGCAGGTCAGCAGCCGGAACAACAGTGCCGATGCGCTGCTCCCGTCGCGCCCTCTCGAAGACGTCCGGATCGCCGAGGTGGTCGGCGCGATCTGGAACGGCCGGCTGCCGCGGCGGCCTTCTTCCGAGCCCGTGGAGAACGCGGTCGAGGCTCTCGTCACTCGCCTACGCGATGCGGGCGACGACGCCGTCGGGCGGACCAGTGTGCGCGACTTCCTCGCCGAGCTCGAGACGGAAGCTCCCCACGCCGAGATCTCCGTCTGAGTCCACCGCCAGGGGACACGGTGATGAACCCGGATGCAGCAGTTGACGCAATGGGATCGATCAATGGCGCCGATACTGCCTGGATGCTGGTCTCGTGCGCCCTGGCCCTGCTCATGACCCCGGCCCTGGGCTTCTTCTACGGCGGCCTGGTGCGGGCCAAGAACGCGCTGAACACGATTACAATCCGCGGCCATGACCGCCCTCGATGAGCTCCGCGGCCGCCTCGACGCGATCGATCGTCGTCTCGTCCAGACCCTGTCCGAACGACTCGTGACGGTCGCTGAGATCGCTCGGGTCAAGGCAGCCGGTCTGCCCTTCTTGCGCGACCACGAGCGTGAGGCGCGGCTGCTCGAGCGCGTCGAGGGACTGGCGCGGGAGCTGGGGATCGACCCGTTCCGGACCCAGGAGATCTTCCGCGAGGTCATCGCGATGTCGCTCAAGGCCCAGGAGGAGGCGCTGCTGGCGCGTGAGCGCGCCGTGCGCGCCGGCTCCGCCGCCCACCGCGTGGCCTACCAGGGCACGCCCGGCTCGTACTCGCACATCGCGGCTCGCAAGTACTTCGCGGACCGCGCGTCGTCGATGGAGATGGTCGGCCTGACCACTTTCGAGGCGGCGCTGAGCAGCGCCGAGCGGGGCGAGGCCGGTTGGGCATTCCTACCGATCGAGAACACCACCGCCGGCTCCATCAACCAGGTCTACGAGCTGCTTCTCGGCACCGAACTCGCCATCGTCGGCGAGGAGATTCTTCATGTCCGGCACTGCCTGCTCGGCCTCGAGCAGGTCGCCCCGGCCTCCCTGCGGCGCATCCTCTCCCACCCCCAGGGGTTGGCGCAGTGCAGCCGCTTCCTCGCCTCGCTGGCGGGGGTCGAGCTGGTCGCCGCAGACGACACGGCCGCCGCAGCGCGCATGGTTCGGGAGGCCGGCGACCCCCGCCAGGCCGCCATCGCCAGCGAGGAGGCCGGCGAGATCCACGGCCTGGTGCCCCTCGCCCGGGACATCGCCGACCAGCCCGAAAACTGGACCCGCTTCGTCGTCATCTCCGCGCTCGGCACCGAGCCCGATCCCCGGATCCCGTCGAAGACGTCTCTGGTGCTGGTCACTCCCCACCGTCATGGCGCCCTCGCCCACTGTCTCGCCGTGCTCGCGGAGCACGGTCTCAACCTGACCAAGCTGGAGTCGCGGCCGGTCCCGCGGCGGCCGTGGGAGTACCTGTTCTACATCGACTTCGAGGGCTCCCTGGCGAGCGAACCGGCGACCACCGCGGTCGCGGCACTGCGCCGCGAGTGCCCCTTCCTCAAGGTCCTCGGCAGCTACCCCGCCCGCACGACCCCCGCCGGAGCGGTCGACCGGGCCCACGCGGACGTCACTCCCTCGAGTGGATCCGAGCAGCGCGTGCCGTAGCAGCCCGCGAAGCGCGGCCGGACAATTCACAGGCAGAACGCGACGTGCGCCTGGCAACCTGACGACCCGCCAAGGGTGTTGCCGATGCCGCGAAACCGCGTGGTACGCTCTGCGGCGGAGACCACGGCGTGTCGCAGCCCAGTCCGCTCATCCGCGACGAACGGGCAGCCCTGACCCGGCGGGTTCTGGTGGCGTTGCGCCGCATCATCCGGACGGTCGACCTCCACTCCCGCGCGCTGGCGCGCATCCACGGACTCACCGGCCCACAGCTCCTGGTGCTCAAGATCGTCGGTGAACGCGACCGCCCGACCATGGGCGAGATCGCGGAGGCCGTTCACCTGAGTCAGGCCACGGCCACAGGAATCCTCGACCGTCTCGAGCGCAAGGGGCTGGTCCATCGCACCCGCGACGACCCCGACCGGCGCAAGGTACGGGTCGTCCCGACACCGGCCGCGAACGCCGTCCTCGCAACCGCTCCGCCGGTCCTGCAGGAGAGCTTCGCAGCCGGCTTTTCCGCACTGCCCGAGACGGAGAAGGCGCAGATCCTGTCGTCGCTCGAACGGCTGGTGTCGCTGATGGAGGCCGGAAACCTCGCCGCCGAGCCCCTGCTGTCCGTCGATCCGGTCGAGGTGCATGAGAGTGAAGAGAAAAGCGCGAGACGTGAGAAGTAAGACGCAAGACGTCCGACGGCGCAGGGCTTGCCTCCGCCCAGAGTTTCCATCCGTTGATATGGGAGTGATTGGGAGGGACCGACAGTGCGATGGACCTCTAGCCTCTAGCGTCTTACGCCCTTCACCTTCTCACCCCGCGACTCAGCTCTCGGCGGCGAGCGCCTCGCGCATGCTCTCGAGCAGGCGAGCGGCCTCCTCGGGTGCGAGCGAGCCCTGCTCCCACCCGAGGCCGAGCCCGCGGCCCCCGAGCTTCGGGATGATGTGGAAGTGGACGTGCATCACCACCTGGTGAGCGGAGCGGCCGTTGTTCTGGAGGACGTTGTACGCCGTTGCCCCGGTCGCCCGCATCACCGCCCGGCACAGGCGCGGGAGCACCCTGCCGATTGCTGAGGCCGACTCCGCGCTGAGCTCGTGGAGGTGAGCGGCGCGCTCCTTGGGGATCACCAGGGTGTGACCGAGGCTCACCGGGCTGATGTCGAGGAAGGCCAGCACGTGGTCGTCCTCGTACACGCGGTGGCACGGAATGTCCCCGGCAAGGATGCGGTCGAACACGGTGTCGCTGGTGGCGCTCATGGACGAAGTCTAGCTCATTACGTCACGACCGATCGTCCTCGTCGGACCGCGGTCCGCGGCGGGGGCGGAGCAGAGCATACGGAAACGAGGTCAGGCGCCTCATGCCGCCGATGTTGCCGACGTGACGCACCGCCTTGCGGACCTCGTCGTAGAACTCCGTGGCCACGACGTCGTCCTCGACGACGCCTTCCTCCCGCACCGCGAGCAGCCGGTGCAGCGCGTACAGGCCAAGCACGACCGACGCCAGGAACAGGAAATCGAGCCCCTGCAGGTCGATGGCGGTCAGGCTGCGGCTGGTACCAGAGGACGTCCAGGTGAAGGCGAGGTTGAGCCGGTCGGACTCGATCAGGTCGGCCAGCATGCCGGCGAGCACGGGTGCAATGGTCGCCGCGATGCCGCTCGTGAGGGCATTGATGGCGAGAAAGGCGGTCGCCTTGCCGCGCGGTGCGAGCTTGAGGGTGATGCCCCCGGCACACAGGGTGACACCGGCGGTGGAGATGCCGGCCAGGACGTGAATCGTGATCAGCAGCGGCACGGTCAGGAGGTAGCGCTCGGGAAGGGTCGTGAACGGCCACATGGCGGTCGACGCGATGAAGAACGAGCCCGACAGGCCGAGCACCGCGCGATTGCTGAGCCGATCGGCGAGCCGCCCCCAGATCGGGAAGAACGAGACGTTGGCGGCCTGGCTGATGACCGACAGACCGAGCACCCACGACACCGGCAGCCCGAGCCGAACCAGCATGTAGACCGAAAAGAACGGCACCGCAACGTTGGCGGCGAAGTTCCATGCGGCGAGGAAACCCAGCAGGCTGCGGAAGTTCGCGTCGCGCAGGGGCTCGGCGAGGACCTCGATCAGGCTCTGGTCGCCGGGCGGAGCCATGCGCGGCTCCGGGATCGCGCCGAGGACGCCGACCCCGATCAGACCGACCAGGCCGCCGAGAGCGAACAACAGGCTGTAGACGGCCAGGGTACCGCCGACGAAGCGTGCGCCGTGGTCGATGACCAGCCCGGCGGTGACGGTCACAACCGCACCGGCCGCCGTGGCGATGGCGAGACGCTTGGCAAGGTACCGCCCGACTGCCGCGTCGGGCAGCAGGTCCCGCTTCCACGAGTTGAAGGCCGAGCTGGCGACCGAAGAGAAAGCGTAGAACACCACCAGACACGACATCAGGACCGCCACCGCTGGTATGCCGGGCACGAACAGCGGTATCGCCGCGACGACGAACCACGAGCATCGGGCCACGACGAGGCTGAGCACGACCACCGCCTTGCGGCGGCGAAAGCGCTCGACCAGGATGATGGCGGGGATCTGCAGCAGCTGGGTGAGGGGCCCGACGGACGCGATCAGGCCGATCACGGTGTTCGAGGCACCCAGCGCGAGGGCGAAGGCGACCAGCAGCGCACCCCCGGTGAGGGCGCCCATGACCTGGCTCGTGACCCCGTCGACCGTGAGCAGGCGCAGCCCCCGCTCGACCTCGTGGGACGCGAGTCCGTCGCGCGGCTCGAGATGATTCAGCATGCCTCGTGACCCGTCAGAAGACCGCGGCCGGTGCCTCAGTCCGCGCCATCCCCCAACACCGTCGGCGATATGTCGCGGGTCGGCGCCGGCGTCGCGCCGGCCGGGTGCAGCACGCCCTCGACAGCCGGCAGGAGCTCGCGCAGGATCTTCTCACCGGATTCGTCCTCGACCATCCCGACGAGGATATACCGGCGCCAGTGCGGCCCCCAGACCATCACCGAGTCGGAGTGCCAGTGCTTCCACGTTCCCGACTTGCGGAACAGCTGTGCGCCCGGCGCGCGCAGCTCGAGCACCCCGACGAACTTGTGGTGCAGACCAGGGTCCGCGAGGTCGGCGAGGATCTTCTCCGAGCGCTCCGCGCTGATCACCCGCCCGGTCGCGAGCAGGTAGTAGAACCGGCACACCTGGGTGACCGTGGCCGCATGGGAGATGTTCTGGAGCGGATCGCCCACGCGGTCTCCGGCCTTGGCGTAGCGCTTGCCGACCCACAGGCCGCCGCCGCGCTTGGGGTCGTAGAGCTGGTACCGCGGGTCGGTCAGGGTTCGCTCGATGGTGTCGAAGCCGAGGCGGTCGATCATCCGGGTCGCGGCCTCGTTCGACGAGAACCGGATCATCGCCGCGAGGTCCGCCTCGACCTCGGGCGTGTCCTCGAGCGCCCCCTCCGCGATCGCGACGTGTGCGGCGAGCAGGATGCCGATCTTGGGCAGGCTCGCCGCGTACATCTCGACATTGCCGTTGACCCGGGCGAAGCGCGGCCGTTCGAGGTCGGTGAGGTCGACGACGCCGACCGCCATTCGATGGGCGCGCAGCAGCTTCGCCCAGCGCGCTCGGGTGTAGAGCGTGCGCTCGAGCTGGCGCTGCAGCACAGGGTCGACCGAGTCGTAGAGCGAGCGCCACGAGGACTCCGGCACTGGGGAGGGCAGGTTGAGCGGCGGCTCGGGTGGGGCGGGCGTCGCCACGACCGACGGCGTCGCGACCACCGGGACGAGCAGCAACATTAGACTGATCAGCAGGTTCACGAGCACGGGACCACCTCCGGGCGGACACGCGTCCAGATCGACCCGCGCGCTGCCTCGCGCAGCAGAGCACGATTCTACCCGCGTTCGTCCCGATTCAGTCCGAGCAGACGCGTGACCCGACACACTACAATGATCGCAATGCACCGGCCAATGACATCTCGCATGCTCTCTCGTGCGGTCGTCCTCCTCGGCGTCTTTGTGAACGGCACGGCCGGCGCCGCCCCGCCCGCCCTGACGCCGCCGTCCGCCGATGTCCTCTCGGAAGCCCAGGCCATCGTGGCGCGAATGGAGCGCTTGGAGCGCGGGCCCTACTCGCGGATTCGCTGGTACTGCACCGACGGTACCGTGCTGCCTCCGACGCCGTACGCGTGCCGTGAGCACGGCGGGGGCCGCCAGTACGCAGAGTACAGCACCGAACGCGAGCGCCTCGCCGCGCTCGGGTGGCCGGTCGGCACGATCCTCGCCGCGACCCCCTGGGACGAGCTGTGGGACGCCGATCGACGCAACCTGAGGCTGCGCCAGCTGTTGGTGGAACGCTACCTGGTGACGGTCGACGACGGCTGGGTGCTGCGGCGCGCCCGCGCGTACCGCGGGCGGATCCAGGTCGAGGACGAGGAGGCGGCCGGGCGCGAGCTCCTGCTCGGCGTCCTGGCGCAGACCGACTGGCTCGACGGCAACTACCTGCTCGCCCGCGAAGCGGTCCGCGATCTGCCCCACAACCGCGGTACCGACCGCACCTCCGGGATCCGGAGTACTTCACAGGCGATCGCCGAGCGCGACCCGACCTTCGAACCGATCCGGATCGCCATTCACACCGCACCCGGCCCGGCCGACCTCGACCGTGTCCGCGCCTGGATTGCCGACGCCGAGCGCCGCCGCGTCGAACCCGACCTACTGGACAGCGCGCGGACCCTGCTCGCCGAGCTCGAGAAGGTCTACGGCGGGGCGGAGGACCCGTTCGAGGAGATCCGCCGGCTGCTCGCCCGCCATCCGCAGCGCGCCGCCCTGACGCCGCTGCTCGCGGACCTGGAAGGGCTGCCGCCGCTCGCGCGGTGCGACCGACTCGGCGTCGCCCTGGCGCGCACGCGGGAGCTCGTCGTCGGTCCCGGCAAGCCGGCCGCCCGACTGACGATGGTCGACGCGTCGCTCGCGATCGAGCGCGAGCTCCAGCGAGCGGCGTTCGCGACGCTCGCCCAGGCCGATCCTGTCTCGCGCAGTGAGCTTCTCTCGCTTTCCCGCGATCTGGTGGCGGGCGCCTACGGAGCAGGTCTTCTGTCGGCGCGCGAGCGGGCCGCCCTCGAGCAGCCGCTCGAGCCGCTGGCCAAAGCCTCGACCGCGCCGACCGTCGCGTACGCGACCGCCTGTCAGCGACTGCGTCGCGCCGCCGCATGGGCCCTCGGCACGGTCCGGTTCACCTTCGCCGAGCCGCTGGTGAGCTTCGGCACCCTCGAGCCGAAGGCGCTGCGGTGGACCGACGAGGTCCTGCGCAGGTCCGCGATGCTGCCGCTGGCCGAGACGACCTCACGCCTGGTGGCGGACTCGGACGAGCTCTCCGGCCGGGTCCACCGGGTGTTCGGAGAGGTCCGGGGCGGGCTGGTCGGGCTCAACCCCGGGATCGCCCGCGGCCGCCTGCGGATCGTGGACGACGCGCAGCTCGCCGCGGACGCGCCGCTCGGCCGGGACGAGATCGTGGTGCTGCCGCGCACGGTCTCGGATCTCCAGCCGGTCGCCGGCATCCTCAGCCTCGCGGAAGGCAACCTGCTCTCCCACGTCCAGCTCCTCGCACGCAACCTCGGCATTCCCAACGCGACGATCTCGCCCGCCCTCGCCGGCGCGCTGCGCGAGCACGCCGGGCGCGAGGTCGTCCTGGCCGTGAGCTCGGACGGCTCGGTGCTGCTCGACGAGCTCGAGTCACTGCCCGCGCCGGCACGATCCCTGCTGGAAACGGGCCGCCCAGCAACCCCCACCCAGGTCGACGCCCCCCACCCCGATCTCAGCGTGCGCCGTCCGATCCCGCTCGCCGAGCTCGAGGCGGGCATGGCCGGACGGGTGGTGGGACCGAAGGCCGCCAACCTCGGCGAGCTCGCCCACCACTTCCCGGGCCGCGTCGAGCAGGCGATCGCCCTGCCGTTCGGGGTCTTCGCCGAGCACGTCGCGGACGGTCCGGACTCCCCCAAGAACCGTCTCGACCGGGCGTTCGCGGCGGCGCGCTCCGGCTCGCTCGACGCTGCGGGGCTGGCCGCCGAGGTCGAGGCCGTGCGCAAGGACGTCACTAAGATCCGGCTGCACCCCGATCTGCTCGCCGAGCTCGAGCCGCTGATGGCGCGCCTGTTCGGTCCGCCAGGCAGCTACGGTCTCTTCATCCGCTCGGACACCAATGTCGAGGACCTGCCCGGCTTCACCGGCGCGGGCCTCAACGAGACCCTCCCGAACGTCGTCGACCCCGCCGCGCAGCGCACGGGCATCGCCCGCGTGTGGGCGTCACCTTTCACCGAGCGCGCGGTGGCCTGGCGCGGCCCGCTGCTGAGGCGGCCGGAGGAGGTCTACACCTCGGTGCTGCTGATGAAGAGCGTGACCTCGGAGAAGTCCGGCGTGCTGGTGACCACCGACCTCGTCGGCCGCGGCTCGGGCGTCACCGTCGCGATGTCGTGGGGCGTCGGCGGAGCGGTCGACGGAGACGACGCCGAGACGCTGGTGATCGTGGACGACGGATCGGTCCGCCTGATCGGCGAGGCCAAGGCGCCCTACCAGCGCCGCCTGCGCCCCGCCGGCGGCGTCGAGTGGGTTCCGGCTGCGGCCGGCAGGGTGCTCTCCGAGGACGAGATCGCAGCGGTCGCGCAGCTCGCGGGCGAGGTGCGGGAGCGCCTGGCTCCGGCCGCCGGTCCCGACGGTCAGCCGCTGCCCTGGGACGTTGAGCTGGGCTTCGTCGCGGGCCAGCCGAGGCTGTTCCAGATCCGGCCGCTGGTCGAACGGGGCCAGATCCTGGCGGACCGCCTCGTGGGCATGGCCGTCACGACAACCCAGACCGCGGCGCCGTCGGTCCGCCTCGATGCCCCGGTCCGGAGCACAGCGTCACCGGCGGTCGGGGAGCCACAATGAAGCCTCACACTGTGACGGCCTGGGCGCTTGGAGCAACCGGTGCATGGATCCTCGGCGGCGCCCTGGCCGTCGCATGGTCCTACCCTCTCGACGGCGCCGCTCGCACCGGCATCCGCAGGCTCATCGGCTACGCCAATGCACAGGCAACGAAGGGCGCAGCCAAGCTCCCTCCGGGAGCGCTGCTCGGCATCGACGACATCCAGCTCTCGCTGGCGGGGCGCAACGAGACGTGGGACCTCACCGGCACAGCCAAGGACCCGGCGCTGCAGAAGGCCCTCGACGGGCTGTTCGCGCCCCGCGATCCGTCCTACGCCGTCGCCGTGGTCGATCTCAGCGACCCCGAGCACCCGGCCTGGGCCGGGGTGCGCGAGGACCGCTCGCAGCTGCCGGGTTCGGTCGGGAAGATCGGCTGCATGGTCGCACTCTTCGACGGCCTCCGGCGAGCCTTCCCCGATCCGTCGGTCCGGCTCAAGGTGCTCCAGGAACGCGTCGTGGTCGCCGAGGACTGGGCGGTCGGCGACCCCCACGAGACCCCCCACTTCGACCCCGAGTCGGGCCGCAACCGCTTCAGCGTGATCGCGGTCGGGGATCGCTTCAGCCTCGCGGAGTGGGTCGACCACATGATCTCGGCCTCGGCGAACTCCGCCGGCTCGACGATTTGGAAGGAAGCCATGCTGCTGCGCCGCTATGGCGCGGACTACCCGCCCTCGCTCGACGAGGAGCACCGCTTCTTCCGCGAGACCCCGAAAGCGGAGCTCACCCGGCTGTCGCTCGCGGTCATCAACGAGCCGCTCACGGCTGCCGGCATCGACCTCGCCGGCTTCCAGCAAGGGACCTTCTGGACCAAGGCGGGACAGCGAAAGGTGCCGGGCGTCGCTTCGTTCGCAACCCCGAGGGAGCTCGCCCGGATCCTCCTCCGGCTCGAGCAGGGCCGGCTCGTCGATGCCTGGTCGAGTCTCGAGATGAAGCGCTACCTCTACATGACGAAACGGCGGTATCGCTACGTCTACGCGCCCGAGCTCGCCAAGGCGGCGGTGTACTTCAAGAGCGGCTCGTTCTACCGCTGCGTCCCCGAAGAGGGCTTCCGCTGCGGAAAGTACAAGGGCAACGCCGAGAACATCATGAACTCGGTGGCGATCGTCGAGTCCCCGGCCCGCCCGGAGCCCGGGCAGAGGCGCTACCTGGTCGCGCTGATGTCGAACGTGCTCCGGGTCAACTCGGCGTGGGACCACTCCCGGCTGGCGGCGGCGATCGATGCGACGGTGCGCACGCGGAGGACCGCCAAGGTCGACGAGGCCGGCAGCGAGGTTGAGGTCCGGGAGGCCGGCAAGGGCGACTGACCGAGGCTCGTGGATCACGCGCCCCGGGACCCGACCACGCCCACGCCCCGGCGTCGTCGGATCTCCGGTCTCTCCCGGAGGACGTCCGGTGAGCAACTCCGGATATGATGGATGGAGCGATGCCGGAGTCCGTCAGGTTCGTCCTCGCCACGTCGGCGGTCGAGTGCGCCGGGGCGGTCCTCATGACCGTCGTGGTGCTGCGCCTGCACAGCGTCTACAACCGCACCTACTTGCGCCACATGGCGCTGAGCTGGGCCGCGCTGGCGGTCTACTTCTTCGCCTCGGCGATCGCCCTCGCCGCCGCGATCTCAGGCGTCGCCGCCTCGCATCCGACCCGTCTCGCGGCGTCGATGATCTCCCTCGTCGCCGGCTACTGGCAGGTGGCGTGGCTCGTGATCGGGACCACGGAGGTGGGTTACGGCGGGTGGCTCACGAGGCGGAAGGAGCTGTATGTCCTCGCCGTCTGCGCGGCCGCCGCCATCGTCACTCCGCTGTTCTACGTGACCGACCCAGCCGCATCCACGCAGAGGCTCTTCCTGCGCTTCGGGATCAAGTCCCTCGTGACAGGGCTCACCTTTGTCGCTGTCGGCCTCGCGGTGCATCGGGCGCGTCGGGGGAAGTTCCTCGGCCGCGGGATGGTGACCTTCGCCTTCGTCGCCTATGGTCTGCAGCAGCTCCTCTACTTCGCCTTCACGACCCACCAGCTGACTTCTGGCCGGTACTCCCCGATCGGTCCGTACCTCACCTTCGTCGACTTCTTCCTGCTCATGATGATCGGCCTCGGCACCGTGGTCTGGCTGCTCGAAGCCGAGCGCGACCGCATCGCCCGCGCGACCCGGACGATCGACTACCTGGCCAACTACGACCCGGTCACGGGACTCCCCAACCGTCGGGCGTTCCTCGAGCGCGTCGGGCTCGCGACCGAGCAGGTGCGCCCCGACCGCACCAGCGGCGCGATGATGTCCCTGGACATCGACGGCTTCAGCGCTATCAACGACACCCTGGGCAGGGCTGCAGGCGACCGCCTCCTGCACTCGCTGTCCGAGCGGATCGCGGCGCAGCTCGGCTCGAGCGACGTCCTCGCCAGGGTCGGCGACGATGAGATCGCCGTATTCCTGCCCGATGTCCGCTCCGAGTCCGGGGCCCATGATGCGGCGGCGCGGCTCGTCGACGCGGCCCGATCGCCCTTCGATCGCGGCGGCCGCAGCCTCTACGTCACCGTCAACGCCGGGGTCGCCCTGTACCCCGACGACGGCGAGACGGCAGAGACGCTGCTGCAGAGCGCCCAGGCGGCGCTCCACGCCGCTCAGCAGCTCGGCCGCGACGGCTTCCAGCTCTACCAGCCGTCGATGAGCTCGCTCGCCGCCGACCGACTGGCGTTCGAAATCAGCCTACGGGGCGCACTGGAGCGGGGCGAGTTCGCGGTCCACTACCAACCGATCGTCACCCTCCCCGAAGGCGAGCTGATCGGCTTCGAGGTGCTGGTGAGGTGGCGCCACGCGAAGCGGGGCCTGCTGCTGCCGGCAGAGTTTCTCGGTGTCGCTGACGGCATCGGACTGCTCCCGCGCCTCGAATGGTGGGTCGTGACCGAGGCGAGCCGCCAGCTTGCGGCGTGGCGGAAGCGCGGCGCGGTGTCCCTCCAGCTCTCGGTCAACCTCTCGCCGCACGGTCTGCAGCATCCGGAGACCACGAGACGCCTCCTCGACGCCGTGGCCAAGCACTCCATCCCGCCCAACCGGTTGCAGGTCGAGATCACCGAGAGCACCGCCATCCCGCACCCGGAGGCGACCCTGGAGGCTCTGCAGGCCCTGCGCGCCGAGGGTGTGCAGATCGCCGTCGACGACTTCGGGACCGGCTTCTCCTCGCTCAGCCATCTGCGCGCCTTCCCGGTCGACCTGGTGAAGATGGATCGTTCGTTCGTCCGCATGCTCGACGCCCAGCCGCCCGACACCGCGCTCGCGGCCGGCACCCTCAGCCTGGCCCACGCGCTCGGGCTCGCGGTTGTGGCGGAGGGGGTCGAAACCGAGACCCAGCGCGAGACGCTGATCGCGCTGGGCTGCGACTTCGGTCAGGGCTTCCTGTTCGGCACTCCGCTCGAAGCCGAGGACTGCGAGAGACTGCTCTTCGGCGACGATGCTGTCGCCGACGGAGACGACGCCGGCTGAGCCGCGGCCCTCGAGGGCACACTCCTAGCCGGCGTGGGCCCGCCACGCGATGGCGCAGCGGGCGACGCCATCGACGAAGCCGCCGTGGCGCGGCTGCCAGCCGAGCAGGCGCGACGCCTTGCCGGCGCCGACGTGCTGGTTGAGCGCGAGGCACTCCGCCACCGGGCCCATCTGGGCCGCCGCGTCGGCCAGCGGCACCGTGATCAGCTCGGCGTCCACGCCGACGGCGCGGGCGGCGGCCTCGGCGCACTCCCGAACCGTGAACCGGCTCCGGTCGACGATGTTGAAGACCTCACCGGAGTACGGCGACTCGACCGCTCTCCGGTAGGCGTCGGCGACATCCGCAACGTGCACCATCGCCCATCGGTTGCGGCCGTCGCCGACCACCCGTGGCGCTCCCTCGAGAGCGCTCGCGAACCACGCCCCGGTGAGCCCGCCGCGGCCGCCATACAGGCAGCCCGGTCGCAGCACCAGCGAACGGATGCCGCCGCCGGACGCACCGAGCACCGCGCGCTCGGTCTCGACCCGACGCGCCACCATCGCGGGCGGCGCCAGGGTCGAGGCCTCGTCGGCCATGCCGTCGCCGGTGTCGCCGTAGAGCCAGACGCCACTGGTGTAGACCACCAGCCGTGGGGCGTTGGCCGAACGCGCCGCCTGGAGCACCGCGTCGACGGTGCTGCGGTCGAGGTCGTGGAAGCGCTCGGAGTACTCCGCCGCGCAGTGGACCATCGCCTGGCACGACCGGGCGACCTGGGCCCACGAGCCAGGATCCGCCATGTCGCCGACCACGGGCCGGATCTCGTCGGCCTCGAGGGCCCGCGCCTTCTCCTGCGTCCGAACGAGCCCGAACACCTCGTGCCCCGACCGCGCCAGCTCGGCCGCCACCGCGTGGCCGACGTATCCGCTCGCACCCGTCACGAAGACCTTCATGGCGTGCCCTCCCTCGACATCTCAAACTCGTGCGCTGCGGTGGGGATTTCCTACGCGTCCGTCGCCCGCGACGGCAGCGGCGACGCGATCTTCATCTTCGGGACCGCACCGAACGTCTGCCGCGAGCGCGCCGGCCGCCCCTTCTACGGCCTCCGCGCAACGGCGGCGCTGAGTGACCCCTGGGATATCCCTGGAGGATCCGGGGAGCTTCCCGAGGACTCCTGCGGAGCTACGACCCACCCTGGCTGTGAAACCGCACACCAGGAGGTGGATCATGTGGCCTGAAGTCTCACCGTTCGTCCGCCGTGCCGCGCTGCTCGCGGCGCTCGCAGCCGTCACCAGCCTCGCCCTCGCGGCGCCCCCCGGCGGCGTCCTCCACCAGGGCTCGCCGATGCACCTCAGCATGGGGATGCATTTCGGGCCCGACGGCAACCTCTACATCTCCTCCTTCTCCGGGCTGTTCATCTTCGACACGGTCCACGGCGCGATGGTCGGCTACCTCGGCCCGGACTCCGGCGTCGTCACCCCCGAGGACGTCAACTTCGGCCCGGACGGCTCCCTCTACTGGGCGTCGATGTTCACCGGGTACTTCGGTCGCCGCCAGCCGGACGGCACCACGACGACGCAGATGGTCGCTCCGATGATCAACTCGATCGCGGTCTCCCCCACCGGCCGGCTGTTCGTGACCGAGCCGTGGATCACCGACACCTTGTTCGAGCTCGACCCCGCGCTGGCGGCGCCGCCAAAGCCGCTCGTCAGCGGCCTCGGAGGCATCAAGGGAATCGAGTTCGGTTCTGACGGCCTGCTCTACGCCGCCCTGATGTGGAAGGGCGAGGTCGTCCGCATCGACCTTTCGGCCGATCCCCCGACGGTCGAGACGGTCGCCTCCGGTCTCGGCCTACCGTTCACGGCCAAGTTCGGCCCCGACGGCATGCTGTACGTGGTCGAACGTGTCAGCTTCACGATCCAGAAGGTCGATCCGGCGACCGGGACCGCCCAGACCTGGGCCCAGCTCCCTTGGGGCCCCGACAACCTCGCCTTCGACCCGATGGGCAATGCGTGGGTGTCGAGCTACACCGACGGCGCGCTCGCGGTCGTCGCACCGAACGGCGCCGTCACGCCGGTGATCCCAGGGGGCCTCACGATGCCGAGCGGGATCACGGTCGAGCCGCGGGCGGACGGAGAGTCGGTCTGGGTCGCCTGCACCTTCAGCCTGCGGGAGCTCGACGGCGCGACCGGGGCCGAGCGTCGCGCCGTGAGGTACCACTTCACCCCCGACGGCATCGGCGCGGTGCTCTCCGCCTCGTGGAGCCCGCGCGGCATCGTCACCTCCACCATCTTCCCGCTCTCCAGGGTGCAGGTCTGGAACCCGGACAGCGGCGCCGTGGTCGAGGACCACCTCGAGTTCGCCTACCCGATCAACGCGATCGCCCTGGGTGACGACCTCGTCGTCGCGGACCTCGGCCACGCGGCCGGCGAGGCGCGGGTGGTGCGTGTGTCCGGCGGCGGCGAAACGATCCTGGCGGACGCGTCATCTGGCATCTTCCTCCCAGCCGGGCTCGTCGCCGATCAGGGCAATGTGTGGGTCAGCGACTGGGCCACCGGAACGGTGTGGCAGGTCCTGGTGGACGGCACGCCTCCCGGACACCCGATCCTCGTCGCCGGAGGGCTCGCGGGTCCCGAGGGTCTCGCGCTCGACCGTGACGGGAGCCTGCTCGTGGTCGAGGCTGCCGCCGGAAGGGTCAGTCGCATCCATCCCGGCACCGGCTCCCTCAGCGAGGTCGCGTCCGGTCTCGCGATCGGAATGCCGGGGGTTGGCGTGCTGCCGCCGACGGGCCTGCTCAACGCGATCGCCGTCGGTCCGAGCGGCGCGATCTACCTCGCCTCGGATCTCGCCAACCTGGTCTACAAGCTGGAGCCGCGCACGACCTGGCTGCCCGCGGCGGCACACCTCGACGGCCTCAACGGCGCCTCGTGGAGGACCTCACTGTCACTCCACAACCGGGGGGCCGATCGTGCCACGTACACCGTCGCCCTGCTTCCGCGGGGCTTCGACAACCGAACCCCGCAGACCGTGACCTTCGCGCTCGAACCCGACCACTCGGTGCGCTACCCCGACGCGCTCGCCGACCTCTTCGGAGCCGAGGGAGCAGGGGCGCTGCGGATCACCTCCAACGGCGGCGACCTCATGGTGACGAGCCGCAGCTGGACGAGCTGCGCCGGCGGGAGCTGCGGGCAGGCGGTGCCCGAGAGCGGCGAGGACGAGGCGATCACGAGCGAGCGCGAGGGCCGGTTGATCGGGCTGCGCAGCTCGGGCGGCTTCCGGACCAACGTCGGCGTGGTGAACGCGGGACCGGCCCCGGCGGTTGCAGAGGTCACCCTCTACCTGGCCGACGGAACCCGGGCGGGATCTCTGACCGTCGATCTCGGGGCCTACGGCAACCTCCAGGTCCAGGACCTGTTCGCCAGCCTCGAGCAGCTCGAGGTCGCGCGAGCGAGGCTCGCCGAGGTCGACGAGGCGTGGGCCACGGTCCGCACCGCGACCGTCGGCGCCCGCCTCTTCGCCTACGCCTCGGTAGTGGACAACTCAACCAATGACGGCATGACCATCACGGCCCGATGACCGAGAGCTCGACCGCGCGGCCCCGGGGAACACTCCCCGGGGTCGCGCCCCTGGGGAGGGCGCGATGACAGGACGCCGCCACCCCGTGTACTTGGTACGTCTGCCGAATGGACACCTCCCGAGCACGGTGGCCGTCCGCCTTCGTCCCGCACCGATCCGGAGATATACTCGGATCAGCATGCCAGCGGATCAGAAAGAGCGGGCTCGCCTCCCGGCCGGGTTTCGTCTCGGCGACTGGGTCGTTCACCCTGCCCAGAATCGCCTCGTCTCCCCGAAGCGCACCCGCCACCTCGAGCCACGGGCGATGGACCTGCTGTGCGCCCTCGCCTCCCGCGCCGGCAAGGTCGCCGACAAGGACCTTCTGATCGACGAGGTGTGGGAGGGCCGGTTCATCTCCGAGGGCACGCTTTCCAACACCGTCGCTGAACTCCGACAGGCGCTCGAGGACGACGCCCGTTCGCCGCGCTTCATCGAGACCATCCCCAAACGCGGCTACCGGCTGATGGTCGCGGTCGAGCCGGTTGGGGCGACTGCAGCCCACGCGCCGGCTCGCAGGGTCTGGCTGTGGACCGCCATCGCAGCGGCGGCTGCGGGCGTCGCAGGGATCGTATTTCTCGCCTCGCCCCGCGCGGAGCCTCCGCCGCCTCAGGCGGTCGACCTGCTGCCATCGGTTCGGATCGAGCCGTTCGCCGATCGCACCGAGCGGCCGGAGCTCGCCTCACTCGCTCCCATGGCCACCGACTGGGTGGTCCAGGGTCTGGTCGACACCGGCCTGGTGCGCGTGATCCGCGGCAACGGCGGGGGGGCTGCACGTCTCGTGGTGACCGGCGCGTGCTACCAGGAGGGCGACGCCTGCCGGTGTCGGGCAGACCTTGCGCGTGACGACGGGACCCTCCTCGCGGCGCTCGAACCGCCGCCCGGGCGGGAGCCCGGGGCAGTCGTCGAGGCGGTCCGGCAGGCGGTCGCCGGCGCCGTGGCGACCTGCCTCGACGCCCACGCGCACAGCCAGCCGCTGCTGTCGCGACCGCCCCCCTACGACGCCTGGCGCGAGTTCATGGCGGGCTCGTTGCTGTACGACGGAGACACCGCCGCCGCCGCCCGCCACCTCGAGCGGGCGGTCGAGCTCGACCCGGAGTTCTTCTCGGCTCGGTTTCGGCTCGCCTTCACCCAGCGCCACCTCGGTCTGACTGCGCAGGCCGTCGCGACCATGGCCGCACTTTCGGCTGAGCGGGATCGACGGACTCCGTTCGAGTGTCTGTGGCTGGACGTCGGCACGGCCCTGTTCAGTCGGCGTTGGAAAGAGGCTCGGGGTCATCTTCGCAGCCTGCAGCAGATCCTGCCCGACGACCCCTCGGTGAACCACCTCGCCGGAAACGCTGCTTTGGCGCTCAATCGACCGGGTGAGGCGCTGCGCGACTTCGAGAAGATCGATCCCGCGGCTCTGTCCGCGGAGTACCGTCGGGCCCCGATCACCGCGGCGGCGGTCGGGGGTCACGCCGAGGCGCTTCACAGGCTCGGCCGCTTTCAGGAGGCGCTGGCGATCGTGGAGAAGGCCCGGACCGTCATGGCCCCGTCCCCGCTGCTGGATGCCGCGGAAGTGTCCCAGCTGGGTGCTCTCGGCGACGTCGCCGCGCTCCGGCGGCTGCTCGACGGGCCTCTGGTCGAAACCCCGGACGGGCCCGACCGGGGCCAGCTGCTCCTGCTCGCGGCACGGACGCTGCGTGCCTTCGGCCACCGGAAGCCGTCGATCAGGATGGCCAACGACGCCGTCGACTGGTGGCATGGCCATACGTCGAAGACCCCCGGTGCCGCCGATCTCGCCCAAGCCCTCGCCTATGCCGAGCGCTGGCAGGAGGCGGAGAGCGTCCTCGGTGACGGGCTCGCTCTGCGACCGCACGACCTGTCGCTGCTCGGCTGGCAGATGGTGGTCGCGAGCCGTCGCGGCGACGGGACCGCCGCGGAGCGGATCGAGACGTCCATCGCCTCGCCGGACGGGATGGCGGCGGGCGGCTGGCCGACCTTCTGGCGCGCCGTGGCGGCCGGCGAGAGAGGTGACGGCCGTCAGGCGGCCGAGCTGCTCGACCAGGCCTGCCGCGAGGGATGGGGCTGGTGGTCCTTCGTGCTCGACTCGATGCTGCTCGAGCCGGTCCGCGACACCCCCCAGGTCCGCGAGGTGCTTCGCCCGCGCGGGTGAGCGTCGCCACGAGCCCAACGAGTGTGGGCTTGCCTGACATGAATGCGATCAGGTAGTCTCGGCGCTCCTTAAACAGCTCGGAGCTCAACGCGATTTCAGCCTGAACGGAGGTTTCGTCATGGCTCGTCATTCCCGATTCTTCCTCGCTGCGATCGTCCTCCTCGCTGCGGTGCCCGCCCACGCCATCAAGATCGGCGACACGACGGTGGTGGTCCCGGTCGCAATCCACGGACCGGGCGCTCAGACCACCCAGTGGCGGACCGACCTCTGGATCGCGAACTCGAGCAATGTCGAAAAGGACATCACGGTCACCTACTACCCGAACGGCGGCGCCCCGGCCTCGTTCACCGTCCACGTCGGCACCTACAGCGTGGTCGAGATCCAGGACGTGGTGCTGTCGCGCTTCGGCCTCGACAACAGCAAGGGCCTGATTCTGCTCCGCACCGAAGGCGCCTCGAGCTTCTCCGCCCACGCCCGGATCTTCAACACCGGCAACCCGATCGGCGAGTTCGGCCAGTTCGTGCCCGGCCTCGGGCAGCGCTTCCTCTCCATCCAGGGTTACCTCCCGGGAGTGTCCGGCATCGACGGCAACCGGGCCAACATGGGTATCGCGAACCCGACCGACCACGAGATTTCGTGCCAGGTGCAGGTTGTCGATGGCGACGGCGCCGAGATCGCGCGCCCGACGGTCGCGGTCCCGGCAACCTCGGTCGTCCAGGTCAACGACATCTTCGCGGCCTGGGGCATCGCAGCGCAGGGAAACATCCAGCTCCGAGTGAGCACAGCGACCCATGACGACCCGTTCTACGCCTACGCGTCGATCGTCCGCGACGGCAGCGGCGACGCGATCTTCATCTTCGGAACCTCGCCGAACGCGTAGCACCGCGGCCGGCAGCCTCCTCGCTGCTGCGAATCGCGATGTGATGCTCGACTCGAGACACGGGCGGAGGCAAGCTCCGCCCCTACCCCGGGTTCCTTCGCGCACCCTGCCTCCTCACCTCCTCACCTCCTGACCTCCTTACCTCCTCACCTTCTTACCTCCTCACCTCCTCACCTCGTGGGGTTGTGCCATGATGGCCGTCGATGTCCCCCGCGAGCTATGAGGTCGTGATCTGCGGCGCCGGGATCGCCGGCGTCTCGCTCGCCCATCGTCTGGCTGTCCACCACGGCGTCTGCGACGTGGTCCTGATCGACGACGGCGCGCCGCTGAGCCTGACCTCCGACAAGTCCACCGAGGCCTACCGCAACTGGTGGCCCGGTCCCGACGACTCCATGGTCAGGCTCATGAACCGGTCGGTCGATCTGCTCGAGGGGCTCGCCGCATCGTGCGACAACCGCTTCCGGCTCAACCGCCGCGGCTACCTGTGGGCGACCGCCGACCCGAAACGGGCGGACGCCTACCGGCGCCACGGGGAGCTCGCCCAGGTCCAGGGTGCGGGCGAGATGCGGATCCACACCGGCCGCTTGAGCGACCCCGACTACCTCCCGCACCGCGCTGGCGGTTGGGCCGACGCACCCGACGGCGCCGATCTGATCCTCGACACAGCGATGCTGCGGACGCTGTTCCCGTACCTCACCCACAGGATCGAGGCGGTGCTCCACACCCGCCGCTGCGGGTGGTTCGATGGCCAGCAGCTCGGCATGGTCCAGCTCGAACGCGCCCGCGAGGCAGGCGTCGCCCTGATCGCCGGCCGGATGGTCGGCATCGAGACTGCGGGCGGGCGCGTCACCGGCGTCAGGGTCGCCGAGACCGGCGGGAGCGAGAGCAGGATCGCCACCGGCCGGCTGGTGCTCGCCGCAGGACCGGGGCTGGCGGCGGCCGCGCGCCTGCTCGACCTGGAGCTCCCGGTGTTCTCGGAGCTGCACTGCAAGGCGTGGATGGAGGATGGCCTCGGCAAGATCCCACGGGACGCGCCGCTGCTGATCTGGGAGGACGCGCAACGGCTGCCGTGGAGCGGCGAGGAGCGTGAGCTGCTCGCCTCCGACGACGCGACCCGCTTCCTCACCGAGGAGATGCCCGCCGGCGTCCACCTTCGTCCCGAGGGATCCGGCGGCAGCCGCGGCATGCTGATTCTGTGGCCGTTCCACGCCGAGCCGGTGACCGAGAACTTCCCGATCGAGCCGCCGCCAAGCTACGCCGAGATCTGCCTGCGCGGCATGGCGGCGATGGTGCCCGGGCTCGCAGCCTACTTCGAGCAGCCTCCGCGCCCATTCGTCGACGGCGGCTACTACACCAAGACCCGCGACAACCGGCCCCTCGCCGGACCGCTCCCGGTCGAGGGGGCCTTCGTGCACGGCGCACTGTCGGGCTTCGGGCTGATGGCCTCCCAGGGCACCGCGGAGCTGGTCGCGCTGCACCTCACCGGAGGCCGGCTCCCGGACCACGCATCGGCATTCCGTCTCGAACGCTTCGAGGATCCCGCATATCTCGCCCTCCTCGACGCCTGGGGCGACGGCGGACAGCTCTGAGGCATTTCGCTGTTCCCGGGTCCCGTCGGGACCCGGGAACGCCAAATGCCTTTGATGAGCTGCGCTCATCGGGTGAGGGCTTGAGGACTGAGAGGAGTAACTTCCAGCTCGCCACGACTTCGTGGGCGGAGTCGGCGAGTGTAGGTGGTTCTCTTCTCTAGCTGGCGGCCAGAAGCTGGCGATCGACCAGGCGACGGTAGGTCCCGGCCCGGGCCATGAGCTCGGCGTGGCTGCCGGACTCGACCACTCGTCCGCCATCGAGAACGACGACCCGATCGGCATCGCGCACGGTCGACAGCCGATGGGCGATGACCACTGCGGTGCGACCGTGCATCAGACGGGCGAGGGCGTCCCGGACCAGTGCCTCGCTCTCCGCGTCCAGCGCCGAGGTCGCCTCGTCGAGGAGCAGGACTCGGGGGTCCTTGAGCACGGCGCGGGCGATCGCCACTCGCTGTTTCTGGCCGCCGGACAGCCGCACGCCGCGCTCGCCGACCTCGGTCGCGTAGCCCTCCGGCAGGGCGGCCACGAAGTCGTGGGCGTTGGCCGCGCGCGCCGCGGCCTCGACCTCGGCATCGGCGGCGTCGGGCCGGCCGTAGCGGATGTTCTCCGCGATCGTGGTCGAGAACAGGATCGGCTCCTGAGCGACGACCCCAATGCGCTCGCGCAGCCACACCGGGTCGAGCTCGCGGATGTCGACGCCGTCGAAGCGGACCGCACCGGAGACCGGGTCATAGAGGCGCAGGATGAGGCTCGCCACAGTCGACTTGCCGGCGCCGGAAGGTCCGACCAGCGCCACCACCTCGCCCGGATCGATGACCAGGTCGAGACCTTCGAGGACCGGAACGTCGGGACGGCTGGGGTAGGCGAAGCCGACCGCCTCGAGCTCGATCCGCCCGATCGCCGTTTCCGGGCGCAGCCCGCCGGTGACCGGAATCTCGGGCGGGCGGTCGAGCAGCTCGAAGACCCGCTCGGAAGCGCCGCCTGCGCGCATGAAGTCCGACCACAGATCCCCGAGGGCGCTGAGCGAGAAGGCCACGATCAGGGTGTAGAGGATGAACTGGGTGAGCTCGCCGACGGTCATCCCGCCCGAGGCGACGAGCCTGCCCCCGGACCACAGCACGAGCGCAACCGAGCCGTAGGCCGCGAGCGAGGTCACGCCGAGGAACACCGCCACCACCCGGACCCGCTTCCTCGCGAGCCCGAACGCCTCCCAAGTGGCGGCCGCATAGCGACCGCTCTCGGCCGCCTCGCGTGCGAAGGCGCGCACCGTGCGGATGCCCGCGAGAGTCTCTTCGGCGACCTCTCCGGCCCGCGCCAAGGCGTCCTGGACGCGCCGCGAGAGCCGGGAGATCCGACGCCCGACGACCACCGCGCCGAGGGCGACGGCGGGAACGATCGCGAGCATGACCAGGGTCAGGCGGGGCGAGGTGACAACCAGCAGGGCGAGGCCGCCGACCACCATCACGAGGTTGCGCAGGCCCATGGAGAGGTTGACGCTGACGGTGTTCTGGAGAACGGTCGCGTCCGAGGACAGGCGGCTGGTGAGCTCGCCCGTCCGCCGTTGGTCGAAGAAGGCGATCTCCTGTGCGACCAGGTTCGTGTAAAGGTCCGCGCGCAGCCGGGTCACGATGCGCTCACCCGCGACGGTGAACAGGACGTAGCGGGTCGCGACCGCAACGCTCTGGACGGCGAAGATGACGACCATGGCGAGGGCCGCGCGGTTGACTGAGGCGACCCCCGCGGCGAGGGCGCCGTCGAGCACCACGCGGATCGCCTGCGGATAGGCGAGCCCCGCGGCGCTGCCGAGAATCAGGAAGACCGACCCGACCGCGAGTCGGCGCCATTCGGGTCGGGCCAGGGCGAGCAGCCGGCGGAGCGGAATGCGGCGCGGTGCCGGGGGCGCGGCGTCCATCTCGACGTCTCCTTCACCGCTGGGAAGCGCGGTGCACTCCACGGCATTCCGGTGCGGACCAGACATCCCGCCGATGCGTGCCGCCCGCGCCGTCGCGGATGGTCTCGAGCCTGACCTGCATATCTCACCACTTCCCTGCTGCGGGCGCCGGTTTGCCGGCCATCGCCGGCCCTTTCGCGACTCGGCGCCTGCAACAGATGTCCCCATACGCCTTGGCGCCTCGCCGCTCAATGGCTCAGCGCTGACAAGCACCTCGGCCCCCTCGTGACGTGACGTGGCGAGATATGCAGGCTGGGGCTATTTGCACGGGGAGACAATTGGTGTACACTTCCCAGGCAGAGGGTTCGCCGCCGGGGCGGATCGTTTCCGTGGCAGGCTAGGTGCCTGTCGAACTTCGAAGGAGGCGTGCCGAACTACGCGGCGACGCCGAAGAAAGCAGAGAGAGCGGAAGAGATGGGAAAGAAGTTGTTTGTGGGTAGCCTGAGCTGGAATACCAACGACGCCGGCCTGCACGAAGCATTCGCGCAGTTCGGCGAGATCGCCGAGGCCAAGGTGATCAGCGACCGGGAGACGGGTCGGTCGCGCGGCTTCGGGTTCGTCACGTTCGAGGACGACGATGCCGCCGACAAGGCGATCTCGGCCATGAACGGTGCGACCCTCGACGGCCGCACGATCCGGGTCGACGTCGCCCAGGATCGCCGCGACACTCGCGGTGGTGGCGGTGGCGGCGGCTACGACGGTGGCCGCGACCGCTGGTAGGCGCACGCCTCATCGGTCGAAGAGACCTGGCCCCCTCCGCCCGGAGGGGGCCTTTTCATTGCCTGTAACTTTTCACCCCTCGGCTACGTTCTGTCCTGCGAATGACACGCATCGCTTTCGAGGCGGCCGTCGCGCGGCACCAGCGCCAGGTGTTCACCTTCGCCTGTTACCTGCTGGCCAGCCGCGAGGAGGCGGAGGACGTGACCCAGGAGGTCCTGATCCGACTGTGGCGAAACCGCCGGCTGCTCGGCTCGGCCCAGCTCGGCGGCTGGCTGCTCAAGGTCACCCGCAACGCGTGCTACGACCGGCTCCGCCTGCGGCGGCGCAGCGCTCGCCTGTTCGTGGCCGACGCCGGGGACCCGGCGGCGATTGACGCCCCGGCCCCCGAGCCTGGGCCCGAAGAGCTCGCCGCCTCCGCCCAGTTCGGATGCCGGTTGCACGCAGCGCTCGACGACCTCGGAGAGCCTTTCAAGAGCGCTGTCATCCTGCGCGAGATCCAGGGGCTGTCGTACCGGGAGATCAGTGAGGTCCTCGAACTGCCCCTGAGCACGGTCCGCGTGGCCCTCCACCGCGGCCGGCGCCGCCTGCGTGAGCGCTTCGGCAAGGAGATCCAACATGCCTGCGCGTCCTGACGTCTTCGGTTGCCGCGAGGTCGAGGACCGGCTCGAGGCCTTCGTCGACGGCGAGCTCGATCTCGACGCGGCAATCGCCGTGGAGGGCCACCTTGCCGGCTGTGCCGCATGCCGGGAGCAGCACCAGCGTGCCGTCGCGGTCCGCGACGGCCTTCGCACGATGCCCGAGCTCGACACGCCCGAGCATGTCCTCGCAGCGGTCCGTAACGCGACTGCCGCCGAATCGGCACAGCGCCCGACCTCTTCACCGAAATGGGCGTGGCGCACGGCGGCGGCGGCCGCGTTGGTGGTCGCAGCGGCGAGCGGCGTGCTGTGGTGGCATGGCGCGCACCGTCCGCAGCCGGCGCCGTCGGCCCAGGTCGCCGAGGCGACCGCCGAGGCGCGCCTCGCGCTCGGCTACCTTGCGGGCATCTCGCGGCGCGCCGGCATCGACGCGACCCGCGCAGCCCTGGTGTCCAACCTTCTCGAGCCCGCGTTGCGCAGCGTCGGCCGCGACACGGTGAGCACCGCCAGCCAGCCGGCCGCAGCGCCCGCCGCCGCCCTGCCAACCCTTCGATCCCACGATCCGATCCACCCCGACGGAGGTCCCTCATGAGCGTTCGCCACGCCGTCTCCCTCGCAGCCGCCGTGATGCTGGTCGCCGCCAGCGGGCTCGCCCAGTCCGCAGTCGACAAACAGCCCGGCTTCTTCCCCATCGAGCAGCTCGAGCTGTTCACCCCGGACAGCCTCAACGTCGACATCGACCTCCAGGGTCCGATGCTGCGCCTGGTCGCGGGGGCGATGGCCGGGGCCGAGGACGGCGAAGACCGTCAGTTCGCCGCCCTGATGGCCAAGCTCGGCCGCATCCGCGTGCGGGTCGGCTCCCTCGACGGCCATGACATGGCGGAGGTCAAGAAGCTCGTTATGGGCGCGGCCGACCGTCTCGCCGCCTCCGGTTGGCAGCGCATCCTCTTCGCTCGCGAGGAGGGCGAGCTGGTCAGCGTGTTCGTGCGCGGCGACGAGCAGCGGTTTCAGGGGATCACCGTGCTCGCGGTCGACGGCCCCGATGAGATCGCCCTGATCAACATCGTCGGCGACATCGACCCGAGCCAGCTCGGCCGGCTGCTTGGCGACCTGGACTCCCTCCCCGGCGTCGGAGATCTCGACCTCAAGGTCCCGGCGACGCCGACCAAAGGCACGTCATGACGCCGGCACGGGTCGGCCGCCCGGTCGTTCTCCTCGTCACGCTGATCGCGGCAGCGGCCGCGGCGGCCTGCGCGAGCACCAGCGCCACACCGTCGGCGAGCCGCATCGCCCGCGCCGTCGAGGTCTCTGCTCCCGGGTGTCGGCTCGAGCTCGAGGAGCACATCCGTCTCGGCCGTTTCACCCTCGCACTGGTCCGCGGCGTCCTGCGCCTCGCCGGGGAGGTGGACAGCGACGAGACGGCCCTGCTGCATCAGATCCACCGAGTCGAGGTGGCGAGCTATCGTGTCCACCCGGGCCCCGGCAACGGCCTGCCGCGGTCCCTCAAAGAGCTTGAACGCGTGCTCGCGATCGACGGCATGATGCCTGTGGTCCGCGAGCGCGACAGCGACGAGCAGACCTGGGTACTGGCCAGGGACGACGGCCGCGGCGGGCTCAGCGAGCTGGTGGTGGTCGACCTCGACGACGACGCGCTCGAGGTCGTGCGGCTCGAGGGCCACATCGACCGGCTGCTCGCGAAGGCGGTGGAGATGGATCCCGACGGCATGGCGGCGATGGTCCGCTCATCCTCCTGAGACGACGGGCGCACGGCCCCCGCCGGCGGTCGCGCCCGCGTCAGCTCGGGCGCCCGGAGTTGTCCTGAGACCCGTCCTCGAGTCGCGACGACACCGGTGTCCGCTTGGTCGCTTGGGTGATACCCTCGCTCACGAAGACGGCAGGAGACCGACCCGGCTCCCGTCGTCGGCCATGCCCCGGGAGGCCCCATGCAGACCCCCATCACCGAGCTCTTCGGCGTCCGCCACCCGATCGTCCTGTCCGGCATGAGCTGGATCTCGACACCCGAGCTGGTCGCGGCGGTTGCCAACGCAGGCGGCCTCGCGATCCTCGCCACCGGGGTGCTCGACGCGGCTGCCACCCGCGCGGCGGTGCGTCGCACCCGCGAGCTCACCGATCGGCCGTTCGCAGCCAACGTCACCCTGTACTTCCCCGGTAACCGCGCCAACGCAGAGGTGCTGCTCGAGGAGCGGGTCCCGATCATCAACTACTCCCTCGGCAAGGGGGACTGGATCGCCCAGCGGGCCCACGAATACGGCGGCAAGGTCATCGCCACGGTGACCACGCTCAAGCACGCCCTGGCCGCGGAGCGCGACGGCGCGGATGCCCTCATCGTGACCGGTCACGAGGCGGCCGGACATGGTGGAACGGTCACCTCGCTGGTGCTCGTCCCGGCTCTCGTCCGAGCAGTGGGTATCCCGGTGATCGCGGCCGGCGGCTTCGCCGACGGGAGAGGCCTCGCCGCAGCGCTCGCCCTGGGTGCGGGCGCGGTGGCGATGGGCACCCGATTCATGAACACCAGGGAAAGCCCGGTCCATGAGGGTGCCAAGGTCGCCAGCCGCGAGCACGGCGCGTTCGACACCGTCTACACCAACCGCGTCGACGGCCTCCACGGCCGCTACCTCGACGCGGCCGGGTCGCGCTCGATCATGAGGCGCCACCTGAACCCGCTGTCGGCACTGGTCCGCTCGCGCAGCATCGCGCGCATGCTCGGCCTGCCGTGGCTCAAGCTCGCCATCGGCATCGTTGCCTCCGGGCCCCGGAGGTCGACCCAGATGGCCCGGATGGCGATCGGCTTTGACGCCTTCCAGCACGGCTGCACCGACGGCGACACGGCACACGGCGTGCTGCCGCTCGGTCAGTGCACGGGCCTGGTCGACGACACGCCGTCGGTGTCGGAAGTCATCCCCCGCATCGTCACCGAGGCGGAGGCGGTGATTGCCGGTCTGCAGACGACGACCGCCCCGGTCGGAGCGGGTCAGTCGGAGAGGCCCCAGCCGGTGCCGGTCACCTAGGAGCCTGTAGGGCATAGGCCGCCGACTGCGTCGCCGTGTCACGATCATCCGCAGGGGCCTCTGGCCTTCGAGCTCCTCAGTCGATCGAAATCTCGAGCCTGCGCAGGTTGGCGACGGCCGCGTCGATGGCCACGTTCATCTCGTCGTCGCTGACGCCGGACCGCCGCTGCGGGGCGATGAGGTCGTCGAGAACCCGGCGGGCCTCGCGGCGCGAGATGCGCAGCTCGATGGTGTCGTCCTCGAGGTGGACGTTGGCGCGCTCCAGCAAGCGGTCCGCCGCTTCATCGTACGGTGCGCCGGGCGCCGCCACTGCGCCGAGCTCCCGCTCGAGGATCGACCGGACTTGGCCGCGCAGCGCATCGCGCAGCTGGTCGCCGAGGACCTCCATCCGCTCCGTGAGCGGCTCGATCGAGCGCTGGATCTCCTCGATGCGCTCCTGCATCGGCTCGAGCGAGGCGTGCAGCTCGTCGAGCCCCGCGAGCTCGGGCTCCATGTCGGCGTGGATCCGCTCCATGTCCGCGAGCACCGGCTCCATCTCCCTGTGAATCAGCTCCATGCGCTCGTGGAAGGGTTCGAGCCGCTGGTGCAGCGTCTCGAGCTGCTCGAGCTGGGGCTGCATCTCGCGCATGCTGGCGTCGATCCGCTCGTGGACCGACTCCATGACCTCGTGGATGCGGTCCATGACCTCGTCCGCGGGAACGCGTTCGCCGCGCGCGGTGAGCTCCCGGCTGAGCGTCTCGAGCTCTCTGGCGAGCGGCGCGGTGTCAACTTCGGCGTCGACGCGTACGTCCTCGAACGATCCCTGGAGCGCCTCGATCTCAGCGTGGATCGGCTCCATCTCCGCCTCGATCGCCTGGATGCGCTCGAGGTAGGGCTCGAGCCGCGCCTCGGCCTCGGCGGCACGCCGCTCACCGAGCTTCGAGGCTCGGGCCTCGATCTCATCGAGGTGCGGGCGCATGGCCTTCTCCGCCTCGTGGATCCCGGCCGCCTCCGCCTCGATCTGCCGCTCCAGCTCCCGCATCTCGCCGACGATGCGACGGATCTCCGGGTCGGCCGTCACCGCCGTGCTCGTCGTCGTGTGAGTCGTCGTGCGGGTTGCGCCGCCCGCTGCCACGCTGGTCGACGTCCTCGTCGCGGTGCTGGTCACCGTGGCGGTCGCCGTACCGATTCGGGTGTCGATGGCGGTGCTTGCGACGTCCCGCGCCGGACTGCTCGCGGTGACGCTCGTGGGTGCGGCGACGGCCGGACGCACGGCGGCGATGACGGGCACGAGAGCGACCGTGACGACAAGTGCGGGTGCGAGCACCGTCCACGGGACGTGGCGGCGGATGCGAGGGTCGAGAATGGCCATGATTCGGTCCTCCAGGTGTGTTCTGCGCGCCATCTCCAGCGCCGCGCCGGCGACTGCCGGGGCGGACCGAGAGGCGCGGGCGATGCCGAGCAGATGGCCGGCATAGGTGCTGGCCCGGGCCCCCAGGGCCACGACCTCCTGGTCGCACGCGAGCTCCTGCTCGACATTGAGCCGGCGCCAGGCCCACCAGGCCAGCGGGTTGAACCAGTAGAGCGCACACGCGAGCCGAGCAACGGTTCGGACCGCCCAGTCAGCGCGGGCGACATGGACCAGCTCGTGACGGACTACGACCTCTCGCCGCTCCTCGATCCAACACCGCGCGATCGCCGGCAGGAGGACAACGGGGCTCCGCGCTCCCCAGGTCGCAGGAGAGCCGAGCTCATCGGTGATGAGAAGCCGCGGAGACGTGTTGAGCCCGACCGCAGCCGCCTCGCGCGCGAGCAGCTGCCGCCAGTCGGGCGTGTCCAGCTCCTCGGCGTTGGCGATCAGCGAGCGCACGCGCAATGCACCTGCGGCCTGCCACACCAGCGTCAGCGCAAGCCCGAGCCCCCACGTCAGGACGACGACCACGGGCCACAGGGGGGTCTCGGGGTGCGCCGGTGCCGAGGCTGCGGCTGGGAGCACGGATGGGACGACGAGATCTGCCTCAGTGTGGCGCACCCGCGGTGCCGGCTGCGGCTCGCGAAGGCTCTCCGCGACGGCCTCGACATGCCCGACGGGCAGGAATGACGCCACGGCGGAGGGAAGCGGCAGCTCCCATCTCGGGACCCATCGGGCGCCGACCGGGACCACCAACGAACCGATCAGCGCGGCCCCCCAGATGGCGCCCCGTACTCGGGCCGGAGCACGCCGAAGGGTGACGGCGAGCACGGCTGCGGCGGCCAAGAGCACGCTGGGACGCAGCACCGTTTCAACCAGCGCGAGAGAGCTTGGCAGGTTCATCTCAGCGGTCCTCCGCTCGTGCCCTCTCGATCAGCCGCGCGAGCCGGGCGAGGGCCAGCTCGTCGAGCTCCTCGGGCTCGAGGTCGAGCAGGGCGGCCACAGCGCCCTCTGCGGAGCCGTCGAAGAAGGTCCGCACGAGTCGTTTGAGGGCGGTCGTCCGCGCGGCCTCGCGGGGCACCGTCGGTCGGAACAGGTACCGTGGCCCCTCCTGTTCGTGCTCGAGGTGGCCCTTCTCCTCGAGCACCCGCAGCAACGCTCGCACCGACGAGTAGCTCGGAGGGTCCGGCAGCCGCTCCAGGACCTCGGCGGCGGTGGCTGTACCGAGCTCGTAAATGATCTCCATGATCTGGCTTTCCCGTCGACTGAGGTGCGCCGGGACCTGCTCGGACTCCATCCCATTCCTCCCTTCAGACGCCGCGGACCGGCGTAGATGCTAATTTTTTCGCATCATGCTGGAAATTTAGCATCCAAGGCCAAGATCGTCAAGGGGGAAATACTCGAGACCGCTGCCACAGGTTGCATGGAGCGTCCACCGGGGTCGGCCAGCGGTATCCTGTGGGGGCTCCCGAGACCGGACCGAGGAGGTGCGCTCCGACGCACACCGCACCTGAGCCGCAACGCTCCGAAGCATCGGCTATCATTGATTCAGGACACTCGAGAGGATCTCACGACGCGACCGGGTCGTCCGGGAGCGTCTCGAGCTCGCGTCGGCGGGGAGGTGAACGGCTTCCGGCGTTCCCGACCTCGCGAGGAGGTGTGATGTATCTACGTATCGTCAGGCTCTGGTCGACGGAGACGACGTTCCCGCTTCTCAAGGACTTCTACGCCCGCAGCGTGCTTCCCGTCCTGCGCCTCGCCGGGGGATGCCGTTTTGCCGGGCTGCTGCAGTCAACGGTTGCCGGGGACGACGTGGTCTCGCTGACCCTGTGGGAGACCCGCGAGCATGCGGAAGCCTACGAGCGGGAGGGGCTCTACGACCGCCTGCTCGACGAGTCCGAGGAAGTTCTCGAGGCCAGCGAGGACGCGGCCCAGCCGGAGGGATCCGGAACCCACCGGACCGTCCCACTGACCCTCCCGGACCCTCCGGTCGAGGCCTACACGGTCGAGCTCGCCAAGGGCCCGTCCGCCTTCTCCTCCTCGAGCGCCCCGCCGTCCTTCGTCCGCATGGTCTCGATCCAGATCGCGGACGGAAAGGTCGATGAGCTCCGGCGCCGCTTCCAGGACGAGATCGTTCCCGCGCTCGAGACGACGCCGGGATGCCGGGGGATGTTCCTGCTCGAGTCTGTCCGCAACCGGCTCCGGGCGCTTTCAGTGACGGTGTGGGACAGCGAGGCGGACTCGATCCGCTACGAGGCGAGCGGTGCCTTCGAGACCCTCGCGCGCCGCCTCGAGGGTACGTTCTCGCCTCTGTACCGGCGACCCACCGCACCGGCAGATGACGGTTCGGGGCCGCACAGGCTCCATCGCGAGCTCGACGTCTCGAGCTATCTGATGGTGGTCGGCGAGAACATGTCGAGCTGAGACCAGCTCAGGGAGCGTGCTGGTCTCGAACCGGGCGTTCCCGCGTCCCGAGGAGGGCGACGAGTCTTGGAGCTCGGCCGCGGTCAGGAGGCGCGCGAAGGCCGGCACTGCGGTACGGAGCCAGCGGCCCGGTCAAAGCCACAGCCACAGCGGTCGAGTGCACGTTCAAGCCCCGTGTCACCGACGGCGTCCAGACGGTGAGGGTCGAGCCGTGACACTCTCGGAGCGGCGTCTCGCCGCCCTCGGAACAGCTGCCGCCCAGGACCTGTTCTCTCAGAGCGGCGACACCCTCGGGCGCGAGGCGCCGCTCGGAAGGAGCGTCATGTCCCACCAGCTTGCGTCATTCCTCGGCAGCCCTCCGCCCTCGTGGCGTTGCGCAGTGAGCGACGGTTCCCACACCGCGCGGCACGGGAGGCGGTGATGCGGATCGGCGTCGCCGCGGACCACGGCGGGTGGGACCTCAAGCAACGGCTCCAATCCGACCTCGAGAGCCTCGGCCACGCCGCGGTCGACTTCGGCGCCGCCGCCCTCGACCCCGAGGACGACTTCCCCGACATCGTGGTTCCCCTCGCACGTGCAGTGGCTCGCGGCGAGGTCGACCGCGGGCTCGCCATCTGCGGCAGCGGAGTCGGCGCGGCGATCGCCGCCAACAAGGTCTCCGGCGTCCGCGCCGCCCTGATCACCGACTGCTTCTCGGCCCGCCAGGGTGTGGAGGACGACGACATGAACGTCCTCTGCCTCGGCGGCCAGGTCACCGGTCATGCCCTGGCGCTCGAGCTGGTGCGCACCTTCCTCGACGCACGCTTCTCGCACCAGGAGAGGTTTCGACGCCGCCTGCGCAAGATCGCGGCCCTGGAACATGGTGACAGTTCATGAGCCCTCAGAACCCGCTCGTCGGCATCCAGGAACTCGGCCAGAGCGTCTGGATGGACTTCATCCACAGCAACATGATCCTCTCGGGCGAGCTCGCCCGGATGATCGAGCACGACGACCGGCGCGGCGTGACGTCGAACCCCTCGATCTTCGACCACGCGATCGCCGACTCCTCCGACTACGACGTCGCCATCCCCGGCCGTCCGTACAGCTTCGGCGTGCTGCGCGAGGCCCAGGTCCGGGGCGACCTCGAGGCGCTCGGCCGGCACGGGCGCACCGCCCTGCGGGTGCACGTGAAGGGCGACCCGGAGCGCGCGCTCGCAGCGCTCACGGAGAAGATCACCGCCGCTGTCCGCGAGGTGGCTGAATGAGCCCGCCAGCGGTCCGGACGCTGTTCCTCGACATCGGCGGCGTCATCCTGTCCAACGGCTGGGACCATCACGCGCGCCGCCGCGCGGCCGGACACTTCGGGCTCGACTGGGACGAGCTCGACGGGCGCCATCACATGACCTTCGACACCTACGAGGTCGGCAAGCTCGGTCTCAGGGAGTATCTCGAACGGGTCGTGTTCTACACCGAACGCGAGTTCTCCCCCGAAGACTTCCGCGACTTTATGTTCGCCCAGTCGACCCCGATCCCGGAGATGCTCGAGCTGGTCGCCGAGCTCCGCCGGGCCCACGCCCTTCGCGTCGTGGCGGTGAGCAACGAGGGCCGCGAGCTCACCCTCCATCGGGTGCGCACATTCGAGCTCGGGCGGCTGATCGACTTCTTCGTGTGCTCGTGCTTCGTCCACCTGCGCAAGCCCGACGAGGACATCTACCGGGTCGCCCTCGACTGCTCGCAGAGCGCACCCGAGGAGGTTGCCTACCTCGACGACCGGGCGATGTTCGCCCGGGTCGCACGCGGCCTCGGCATCCACGGCATCCACCACACCGATATCTCGAGCACGCGCGCCGCCCTGGCGCGACTCGGGCTCACGACGCCGACCGCTCGGCAAACCACTTCTCGGAGCACCTCATGAGCGAACCTAGGCAGCAGCAGATCGGCATGGTCGGCCTCGGTGTGATGGGCCGCAACTTCCTGCTCAACCTGGCCGACCACGGCTACGCGTCGGTCGGCTTCGACCTCGATCCGGAAAAGATCTCCGCCCTCGAGCGCGAGGCCGGCGAGCGGCCCGTGCGCGGCGTCGGCTCGGCGAAGGACCTGGTGGCGGCGCTCGAACGGCCGCGGGCGGTCATGCTCCTGGTGCCGGCAGGCGACCCGGTCGATGCCGTGATCGAGGCGCTCACGCCGCACCTTGACCGGGACGACCTCATCATCGACGGCGGCAACTCGCACTTCCGCGACGGCGAGCGGCGCTCCGAGGCCCTGGCCGCGGAGGGTCTGCGCTTCATGGGCATCGGCATCTCGGGCGGCGAGGAGGGCGCCCGGCACGGTCCGAGCATCATGCCCGGGGGTCCCGAGCCGGCCTGGCAGCAGGTCCGGCCGATGCTCGAGGCGGCCGCGGCGAAGATCGACGGCGACCCCTGCGTGACCCACCTCGGACCACGCTCGGCCGGGCACTACGTGAAGATGGTTCACAACGGCATCGAGTACGGCCTGATGCAGCTCCTCGCCGAAGCCTACGACCTCATGCACCGCGGCCTCGGGCTCGACAACGACGGGATCCACGAGGTCTTCGCCGGCTGGAACGAGGGCCCGCAGGCGGGTTTCCTGGTCGAGATCACAGCCGACATCCTGCTCCGTGAGGACGACGACAGCCACGGGAGGCTGCTCGACGCGGTGCTCGACGCGGCCCGCCAGAAGGGCACCGGAAAGTGGACCTCCCAGGAGGCGATGGACCTCCAGGTTCCGCTGCCGACCATCGACACCGCCGTCGCCATGCGCGGGATGTCGGATCTGCTCGAGCAGCGCCGCCTCGCCGAGTCGGTCCTCGGCCCGCCCTCACGCAAGGCGGCAGACGAGGGCGGCCGGGTCGTCACCGCGCTCGGCGATGCGGTGCTGGCCGGGATGATCATCACCTACGCCCAGGGCATGGCCCTGCTGCGAACCGGTTCCGAGGCCCACGAGTACGGGCTCCGCCTCGCCGACGTCGCCCGCATCTGGCGCGGAGGCTGCATCATCCGCGCCGATCTCCTGGAGCCGATCCGCCGCGCCTTCGGCGACAGTCCGGAGCTGCCCAACCTGCTCCTCGACCCGGACCTCGGCCACGAGGTGAGGGCCCGCCAGGACGGGCTCCGTAGGACCGTGGTGACGGCGGTGACGGCCGGCGTCCCGGTGCCCGGGCTCGCCGCGAGCCTCGGCTACTTCGACGCCTTCACCAGCGCCCGGCTGCCGGCCAACCTCATCCAGGCCCAGCGGGACTGCTTCGGCGCCCACACCTACCAGCGGCTCGACCGCGACGGCACCTTCCACAGCGACTGGCGTCCGAACCGGAATGAGCGCGGCTGATGGACCCCACAGCACGTCCCGATCCTTCGGTCATCACCATCTTCGGCGCCGGTGGCGACCTCACCTGGCGCAAGCTGGTGCCTGCACTCTATAACCTCTTCACCGGCGGCTGGCTGCCCGAGCACTTCGCGATCATCGGGGTCGACCTTCGCGAGCTGGACGACGACTCCTACGGCGCGCACCTCAAGGAGCATCTCGAGCCGGCCGACGAGGGCACCTGGAACGACTTCGCACGTCGGATCAGCTACCTCACGGCCGACTTCGGCGACGACGCCGCCTACACCCGCCTCGCGGAGACGCTGGCCGCGATCGAGTTGGAGTGGAGGGTCGAGCCGAGCCGCGTGTTCTACCTCGCGATCCCCCCGACGATGATCGAGACCGCGGTCGAGAAGCTCGGCACCACCCAGCTGTGCCGGAACGCGGCCCGGGCCAGGATCGTGGTGGAGAAGCCCTTCGGCCGCGACCTCGAGTCCGCCCGCGAGCTCAACCGCACCCTGACCGAGTACTTCGACGAGTCGCAGATCTACCGTATCGACCACTACCTGGGCAAAGAGACGGTTCAGAACATCCTCGCCTTCCGATTCGCGAACGCGATGTTCGAGCCGATCTGGGACCAGCGCTACATCGACCACGTCCAGATCACCATGGCGGAGCGAGTCGGAGTCGAGCACCGCGGCGGCTACTACGACGGCACCGGCGCCCTGCGCGACATGGTCCAGAGCCACCTGCTCCAGGTCATGTGCCTGGTCGCGATGGAGCCACCCGTTTCGTTCCAGGACGAAGAGATCCGCAACAAGACAACCGACGTGCTCCACGCCATCCGTCCGATTCCCCCCGACGAGGCCGCGCACCATGCGGTCCGCGGGCAGTACGCAGCAGGCTGGCTGGAGGGCGAGCGGGTCCCGGCGTACCGCGAGGAGCCGGACGTCGCCGCAGACTCGGACACCGAGACCTTCGCCGCGGTCAAGCTGTTCGTGGACAACTGGCGCTGGCACGGGGTGCCGTTCTACCTGCGCACCGGCAAGCGGCTCCCAATCAAGGCGTCCGAGGTCTCGATCCACTTCCGCCCTGCGCCGCACCAGATCTTCCCCTCGGCGGCGGTCGGCGACTGGCAGCCCAACCGGATCGTGCTCCACATCCAGCCCGACGAGGGCATCGTGTTGCGCTTCCAAGCGAAGCGGCCCGGGCTCAAGGTGCGTCTGAGCCCTGTCGACATGCGCTTCACCTACCGCGAGGCGTTCGATGAGGTCCCCCCCGAAGCCTACCAGACGCTTCTACTCGACGTGATGGAGGGCGACTCCACGCTGTTCAAGCGCACCGACCAGGTCGAGGCCGCCTGGTCCGTGATGATGCCGATCCTCAAAGCATGGGCTTCCGGAACCACCCCAGAGGTGTCGACCTACGCCGCCGGTTCCTGGGGGCCCGAGGCGGCGGAGGTTCTGATCGCGCGCGACGGGCGCAACTGGCTGGCGCCGAGCGTCGGCGACGGGGAGACCGAGTGATCCGGGTCGAACCGGACACGGAAGCCCTCGCGCGCAGTGCCGCCGAGCTGATCGCGGCCTGCGCACGAGACGCAGTGCGGGCGCGGGGCCGGTTCACGGTCGCCGTCGCCGGCGGCGGCACGCCGTTGCCCGCCTACCGGTCCCTCGCCTCGCCTGCCCTCGCCGGCACCGTGCCGTGGCCGGAGGTCCACGTCTTCTGGGGCGATGAACGCTGCGTGCCCCCGGACGACCCGTCCAGCAACGAACGCACCGTGCGCGAGGCCCTGCTCGACCGCGTTCCGGTTCCCGCCGACCACATCCATCCGATCCGCTGCGCCGGCGACCCCGCGCGTGCCGCGCTCGCCTACGATGCGCTGCTGCGTTCGTTCTTCGCCGACGGCGACGGCCCGACCTTCGATCTCGTGCTGCTCGGACTCGGCGAGAACGGCCATACCGCGTCGCTTTTCCCGAACGACCCCGCACTGCACGAGACCGCGACGTGGGCGGTCGGTGTGCGGGTGCCCGGCCAGCCCTTCGCCCGGGTCACCCTCACCACCGCCGTCCTGAACCGGGCGCGGTCTGTCGTCTTCCTGGCGTCGGGCGAGGCGAAGGCCGCCGTGCTGCTACGGGTCGTGGAGGGACCGAACCGACCCGAGGAGCTCCCTGCCCAACTCATCCGGCCCCGCTTCTCGGAGCCGCGCTGGCTGGTCGACGCTGCGGCTGCGAGCCGCCTCGCGGCGACCGGCGGCGGCGCGACGGAGGGCCGACCGTGAGCTCCGATCCGATTGCAACGGCGCACCATCTGGTCGAGGAAGCTGTGGTGACCTTCGAGGACCACCGCATCGGGACCGTCGCCTCTGACGCGTCCTGGACGGGAACGGACCCGCACCGTTCTCCCGGGTCGACCGGGGCCGCCGCGGCGCCAGACCTGGAATAGCCTCTGCTGAGATCCGTTCTAACCAACCGGGCACGACTTTCGACACGCACGAGGTTTCCACCGCAGACCGGCGGGTCGGCTCTCACGGCCTCGGTGCAGGTACGTCTGCACAGCCAGCCCGACGCGCGGAGAGGAGTGTGCGCATGAGCGGCAGAATGATCACGAGCCTCCAGCCCGGCGGCTTGGACGGTGGGGCCGGGGTCGGCACGGCGTGGGTGAGCTATCCTGCCGCCACCTTCGGGCTCGACCCGCTCGCGATCACGGGAGGCCGCTGATGAGCCGCCATCTCCGCACCGTTCTCTTCACCTCGCTCGCTCTCGTCGTGGCACTGGCGGCCCCTGCGGCGGATGCCGGCACGACGCCGCCGGGCCCCTTCGACCACCTCGAGTGGCGCAACCTCGGACCCGCGAACATGGGTGGTCGCGTCGCCGACGTCGCCGGCGTCCCTGGAGACCCGAAGGTGGTGTGGGTCGGCGCCGCGGCGGGCGGCGTGTGGAAGAGCAGCGACGCCGGGACGACCTTCACGCCGGTCTTTGACCACCAACCGGTGGCGTCGATCGGTGCGATCGCGGTCGCGCCGTCCAACCCCTCGGTGGTTTACGTCGGCACCGGCGAGTCGGCGGCCCGCAACAGCGTCTCGGCGGGCAACGGCGTCTACCGCACCACCGACGGCGGCGCCACCTGGACCCACCTCGGCCTCGACCAGACCCGCCACATCTCCAAGATCCTGGTCGACCCCAACGACCCGGACCGGATCTGGGTCGGCGCCCTCGGCCACATCTACGGCCCCAACTCCCAGCGGGGGGTGTTCCGCTCCTCGGACGGCGGTGCGACCTGGGACAAGGTCCTGTTCGTCGACGACCACCACGGCATCTCCGATCTCGCGATGGACCCGACCAACCCGAAGCTGATCCTCGCCGGCGTGTGGCGCTTCGAGCGCCGGCCGTGGAGCTTCACCTCCGGCGGAGAGGGCGGCGGGGTCTTCCGCTCCACCGACGGCGGCGCCACCTGGACCAAGGTCACCAAGGGCCTGCCCAAGGAGATGGGACGGATCGGGATCGCGGTCGCGCGCTCGAACCCGGAGGTGGTCTACGTCATCGCCGAGACCAACGCCGGCACCCTGTTCCGCTCTTCGGACGGCGGCTCGAGCTTCACCAGGGTCTCGGACGAGGTCGAGATCGTGTCGCGCGGCTTCTACTACACCCACGTCCGGGTCGACCCGACCGACGAGAACACCGTGTACGCAGTTGCGAGCACGCTGTGGCGCTCGATCGACGGCGGGCACACGTTCAAACGGATCGCACGCGGCACCCACATCGACTACCACGCGCTGTGGATCGACCCGCTCGACCCCAACCGGCTGTGGCAAGGCCAGGACGGCGGGATCGCGGTCTCCCACGATCGCGGAGACACCTGGGAGGCGGTCCGCAACCTGCCGATCGCTCAGTACTACCAGGTTTTTGCCGACGCCCGCCAGCCGTTCTACTTCGTCGGCGGCGGCCTCCAGGACAACGGCTGCTGGACCGGACCGAGCCGCACCCGCGAGCCGGCCGGCATCCTCGACGACGACTGGCGCATGGTCAGCTTCGGCGACGGCTTCTACATGGTCGCCAACGCCCACGACCCCGACCTCTACCTGAGCGAGTCCCAGGCCGGAGCGATCGTCCGCACCGACATGCGCACCCGACAGCAGATCTCGGTCAGCCCGCAGCCGGCCCGCAACGACGGCGGCCCGGCCAAGGACCTCCCGGTCCGTTTCAACTGGAACGCGCCGATCGTCGCCTCGCCGCACGACCCAGACACGGTCTACTTCGCCGGCAGCGTGGTCTTCAAGAGCACCGACTTCGGCCTCACCTGGGAGGCGATCAGCCCGGATCTCACCACCGCCGATCCCGCCAAGATGGGCGAGGCGGGAGGCCCGGTGTGGCCGGAGAACACCACGGCCGAGTACCACTGCACGGTAATCTCCTTCGCCGAGTCCCCCGCCGAGGCGGGTGTCCTGTGGGCCGGCACTGATGATGGCAACCTGCAGCTGACGCGCGACGGCGGCGTGTCCTGGACCAACGTCGTCGGCAGGGTCCCCGGTCTGCCGCACGGCACCGCGGTGTCGCACATCGAGCCCTCACGCAGCGCACCGGGCACCGCCTGGGCCGCCTTCGACGGTCACCAACTCGACGACCCGGCCCCCCGGATCTACCGCACCGACGACTATGGAGCGACCTGGCGCAATGTGTCCGGCGACCTGCCCGCCGGCGCCTTCGTGTGGGTCGTCCGCCAGGACCCGCGGGTGCCCGGACTGCTCTGGGCGGGTACGGAGCTCGGCCTCTACGGGAGCCGCGACGAGCGTCACTGGCAGTCGATGAGGCTCGCCAACCTGCCGACCGTCCCGGTCCACGACCTGGTGGTCAAGGAGCCGGAGAACGACCTCGTCCTCGGCACCCACGGCCGCGGCCTGTGGATCTTCGACGACGCCACCGCCCTGCAGCAGCTTGACGACCCGGTCCGTGCCGAGCCGGTGCACCTGTTCCCGGTTCGCACGGCGCTGCGCTTCCCAGCCCGCTTCACCCGCTACGGTCTCGGCGCCAAGGTCTTCAAGGCCCCCAACCCACCCACCGGTGCGATCCTCACCTACTGGCTCAAGGAAGGCGTCGAGCCCGAGGTCGACCACACGGCCGAGCACAGCGTGGACGTCAAGAAGAAGCCGACCCAGGATCGGCTCAAGATCGAGATCGTCGCCGCTGACGGCCGCCACGTCCGCACGCTCAAGAAGGTCCCGGCCAAGACCGGCCTCAACCGCACCGCATGGGACCTTGCCGACGACCCGCCCGTGATCCGCAAGCGCGACCCGGAGCGCGAGGAGTGGCAGGGACCGCCGCACGGGCCGAGGGTGCTGCCCGGGACTTACACCGCCCGCGTGGTGCTCGATGGGAAGACCGTCGCCGAGCAGCCGCTGGAGGTCGCCGTCGACCCGAGCCTCGTGGTCGCTCCCGGGGCGCTCGAGGCACAGCGTGCAGCCGCCGTCGCCCTCAACCGGGCCTCGTCCGACGTCAACCAGGCGATGAAGGACCTCGACGCGGTCGTCTCCCAGCTCGACGCACGGCGTGCGGCGGCGAAACAGCTCGGCGACGGCGAGTGCCCGAGGCCCTCGACGCGGTCCTCGACCGAGGCCTCGAAGCAGGTCAAGGAGCTGCTCGGGCGGATGGCTGACCGACGACAGCAAGCCGACCTGGGCCCAGGCGCCGAAGCTCGGCGACCGGCTGGCGGACCTCTTCTCGGACGTCGACTCCGCCTTCTCCGCCCCGACGTCCGCGCAGCTGGCCTACCTCGACCAACTCGTCGGCGAGGCCCGGACGACGGTGTCCAAGGTCAACAGCTACCTCGGCGACGGGATCCCGGCGCTGAACGCCCGGCTCGTCGACGCGGGCGCCGCTGCGATCACCGCCCCGACGCAGGGACGGACGTCCGATGGTGACACTCCCGGGGGTGACCTTTGACCGAGACCGCACCGAAGCGCTGCGACTTCAACACTTCTGAGCTCGAGGTCGAGCTCGACCTCACATTCCCCGGGACCGTCGCCGCCATCGAGCCGGTGGTGCAGCGCGTCATGGACACCATCGGTCGAATGGCCTGCGCCATCGGCAAGGAGCACGCCATCGAGGTTGCGGTGTACGAGGCGCTCGCCAACGCCGTGCGCCACGGCTGCCACGAGGACCCGAGCTGCGAGGTCCAGGTCTCGGTTGCCTGCGACCCCGAGCGCGGATTGCTGATCGTCGTGCGCGACCCCGGTCCCGGCTTCGACCCGGCCAGCCTGCCGAGCCCGGTCACCGCCGAGAACCTGATGCGCTCGCACGGGCGCGGGGTCTTCCTGATCAACCAGTTGATGGACGAGGTCCGCTTCGAACGCAACGGCACCGAAATCTGGATGCATAAGAGATAGCGGCACTCGGCTGGACGCCGAGTGCTGCTCTCTCTATAGCCCGCTGCGCGGGCCTGAGGGCCTTGCATCGGGCGGCGGGCCGCTGGTGGAAGGCGGTCTCGCTCGCGGGTCGCTCTCGAGGCACTTGCGTCAGGATCCGGATGATCACACCAGAATCCGTCGTCGGGCTGCGGAGGCTGTGGGAAGGTGGCGCAGCCGGCTTTCCATAACTCCGCAGTGAGTGTTCTGGCGCCCAGGTCTCAGGTGCGAGGATTCACGTTGGTCGATGGGCCTGTGACATCCAGGCTCCCGGACGCGGGCTATACTGAGCTCACGGCCCATTGCCATGGCGACCCGAACCGATCCTCGCGACCCCGGGGCAGCGCCGTCGTCGTCGGCGCTGCGCGCGAACCTGGAGGTCACTCGACGGGAGGTCGAGATCCCGCCGGAGTACCGGGTCCTGCTCGAGGCCGTCGCGCCGTACTGAGGTGTCCGCCGGTCCGCCGAGAAGCTCCTCACCGAGTTCTTCCAACCCTACCGCAACCTCGACGAGGTCACCGTCCAGCTCCGCAACCTGAGGGCGGAATGTTCCACTACCTCGAGCGCGCTCCCGAGCGCGCCGATGCGTAGATCTGCTCACCCGGTTGCTCGGCGAGCTTTACCACAGCCGGCCGGCCCTGGAGGCGATGCGTGCCGTGGTCGGCGTCCACCTCGAGCTGGTGACGCACCTGGTCGACTCGCCGTTTCGACCCGAGATGGAGCGGGCGCTCGACGGGACCCTGGCCGCTCTCGACGGCGCCGCCGGGAGCGACGTCGACGCCTTCCTCCCCTACTCGGGACTGATGAGCCGGTTCGGCTCGCGGCTGCCGCCCGACGATCCGGCGGGCGACGCCTTCGCTGCGATCTACCGGCGGGTGGTCGAGCGTGGCCTCGAGGTCTTCGAGGGGACGATCGACCTCGAGCGCTGGTGTCGCCGCCAGGCCGACGGCGCCGCCTGCCGCACCGGGGTGGCGAAGCCGGTCGCCGCGGCGGTCGTCGAAGCGCGCACGGCCCTTGAGGACGGCGCCGCCACGATCTACGGTGCGGCGAACCTCGACGACCTGCTGACGCTCACGCTGGCCCGCACCGCCGAGCTGACGAGCTCGGTAGAGCGCATCGCGCTCTACGTCTACCTCGCGGGGGTCGCCGAGCTCGGCCACCGCAGCATGGAGATCCTGCGCACCCTCTACTACTCGATCAAGACCGCCTGTGACGAGGGCAGCGAGGCGGATGTCATCCGCTCGGTCGACCTCGTCACCGAGCACCTCCGGGACTGCGATCCCACGACCCGGTTCCTGCTCTACAAGTGCCTCGAGAAGCTCGGCGATGGAATTGCCGCGCGGGCCCACCACGCGGTCACCGCCCACCTCGTGGACCGCGTTATCGCGACTGGCTTCGAGGCCCCGGACGTGAGCGGCGTGTCGGACGAGTGGGAGGTCTTCGTCAACCCCAACCACCTGCCGTGCCTGCGGGCATGGCTCGCGATTATCGAGGCCGACCCGATCCAGTACGAAGCGCTGCTCTCCGCGCTGGTCATCAATCTCCACCTCCACGGCGTGTTCGTCGCCGACACCGACCTCTTTCAGCGCGACATCTCGGCGCTGCTCAACGCCGACATCGCCGGCGCCTTCAACCTCATCCTGCAGCTGGTCGGCTTCTTCCCGGTGTTCTTCAACGAGGTCGGCTCGGAGGGCGAGCTGCGCGACGTCTCGACCCGGATCGACCAGCTTCGCCACCGCCAGGACCCGGTGATCCACTATCTGCGCAAGCAGTCCCACGCCGAATCCAACAACCGCCTGGTCGGCTTCGCGCGCGCGGTCTGGGCCTGGTGGCGCAGCGGGGACGCCACGGTGCTCGAGGACTACCTGCCGCCGACGATCGTGGTCGGTCTCGACCCCGAGGCCGACTGGTTCACCGGCCCGCACGGCATCGTGTGCGAGCTGCAGCGTCGCCACGGTCTGACCGAGGACGATCTCGGCCGCCTCGACCAAGCAGAGCTCGAGCGTCACCTTGACGCGCTCCAGGATCTGCCCGAGGTCGACCGCGAGCGGGTCGCCCTGCTCGCCCGGCTTGAGCGCCTGTTGCGGGCTAAGTACACGCTGTCCTGGGAGCCGCTGTTGGCGATGCTCGGCGGCTCACCGCTGATTCCGGCCGAGGTCAGGACAGCCTTCGCGGCGGCCTGCGCCGACGGCGACCACCTCTCCGTGGTCACTGCCGGCAACCGGCTGCTCGCCGAGCTCAAACGGATCATCACGGACACGGCGGTCACCGAAGCCGAGGAGAACATCTTCCACAAGCGCCACATCGCCGCCGGCATCCCGTCCATGTACGGGACCTACAAGGAGCCCAAGTTCGACGCCATGGGGCTCATGATCCGCACGATCGGCTTCCTCAAACCACACCTCGAGGCCCTCGTCGCCGGGTTCAACTTCCGCGTGATCACACGCGAGTCGGTGCGCGAGGCGCAGGCCGTGCTCGAGCAGATGCTCGCCGGGCTCGTGGTCTCCGGTCTACGGGTCCACCACCTGTCGACCAAGCTCGACCTGCTCGGCCGCGCGATCGCCTTCGGCAGCCTGTCGGTGGAGCAGTACCTCAACGTCTTCGACTTCATGTCCGAGGCCCTCAGCGACGTCGTCGAGACCAACTACATCGCACTCCACAACCCAAACCTCGAGCGCATGGCCGCCCAGCTCAAGGCGAGACGGCCGAGCGACGACCCGCAGGCCGTGGACCGCGCCAGCGAGGAGCTCCTGCGCTCGCTCATCGCCTCGACCTACGCCATTCAGGAGATGGACCTGTTCCTGCGCCGCATCCGACGCACCCTGCGGCGGATGACCGGCAACCTCTCGGAGCGGGCCTGCGCGGCGGTGCTGCGCTACTCCCCAGCGCGACTGGTCAGCTTCCTGCATGACCCGGTCGTCGCTCACGAAGACCAGCTCAGCATGGGCTACAAGGGCTACTCGCTGAAGCGGTTGGCCGAGCTCGGGTTGCCGGTTCCGCCGGGCTTCGTGATCTCGACCGAGCTGTTCAACCTCAAGCAGGCCCTCGACGACCCGGACGTGGCCGCCGACACCCGCGAGCGCGTGATCGACGCAGTGCGCCGCCTCGAGCGCGTCACAGGTCGCGGCTTCGGCAAACCGGAGCGTCCTCTGGTGGTCTCGGTCCGCTCGGGGTCAGCCTTCTCGATGCCAGGGATGATGCTGACCGTCCTCAACGTCGGCATCAGTCCGGCGATCGTGGAGGCCATGACCCGTGCCGGCCACCCGCCCTGGGGCGCGTGGGACAGTTACCGGCGCTACCTGCAGAACATCGCCATGGCCCACGGCGTCTCCCGCGACCTCTTCGACGACGTCATGCTGAGGGCGAAGGAGCGCCACGGCGTCGAGCGTAAGAGCAGCTTCACCGCTGAGCAGATGCGCGAGATGACCGAGGAGTACCGGCTGATTGGCGAGGAGCACGGGGTGGTCTTCCCCGACGACCCGATCGACCAGCTCCTGCAGGCGATACGGCTCGTGCTCGACTCGTGGCACTCAGAACCGGCGCGCCTGTTCCGCAATCAGCTCGGGCACTCTGACGACTGGGGCACGGGCGTCATCGTCCAGGAGATGAAGTTCGGTAACCTCGGCGACGGCTCCGGCTCCGGGGTCACCTTCACCCGCAACCCGCGCTCGTCGACCACCGGGATCGGACTGTTCGGCGACTTCACGCTACGCTCCCAGGGCGAGGACGTGGTCGGCGGCCTGGTGCGGCCGTACCCGGTGAGCGAGAAGCAGCGCCGGGAGTACTCGCCGCACCTCGAGATGTCCCTCGAGCAGGCGTTTCCAGAGATCTACCGCCGTCTCGGAGAGATCGCGTCGCTGCTGATCCACGAGCACGGCTACGAGCACCAGGAGATCGAGTTCACCTTCGAGTCGCCCGAGCTCGATGGCCTCCACCTGCTCCAGGTCCGCCCGATGCGTCTGCTGCGCCAGCGCGACCTCCGGGTCTTCGCCCGACCCGACGCCCTGCGCGAGCACCTGCTCGGCACCGGTATCGGCGTCTCCGGCGGCGCCATGGTCGGCCGCGTCGCCTTCACCGACGAGGACGTGTGCTCCCTTCGCGAGGCCCATCCCGCGGAAAGCGTGATCTTGCTGCGACCCGACACCGTGCCCGAGGACATCCACCTGGTCGTCGCGGTCGACGGCCTGCTCACCGCGCGCGGCGGCTTCACCTCGCACGCCGCGGTCACAGCCAAACGGCTCGGCAAGTGCTGCGTGGTCAACTGCTCCGGCCTCGAGGTCTCCGAGAGCCAGCGCTCGGCGCGAATCGGAGGGCGAACTCTCAAGCCAGGGGACCTGCTCTCGATCGACGGGTTCTTGGGTCCGGTCTATCTGGGCGGTCACGACATCGTCGCTTCGGCGGTGCCGCACCGCCTCAGCTGAAGGAGGGCGAGTATGGATAGACCGACACTCGGCATCAACGGGCTCGGCCGCATCGGCAAGCTGGCGGTATGGCACGAGGTCGCCTCGGGCCGATTCGCACGGTTGGTGGTGAGCACCGGGCGCGAGGTCGGACGCGGCCTCGACGACCTCGTTCACTACCTGTCGCACGACAGCACCTACGGCCGGATCGGGCGCTTCCTCAAGGGCTTTGCCGGCGCCGACCCGCCGATCCGGGTCATCGACCGCGACCGCCGCCTGATCGAGATTGACGGAGTCGAAGTCGAGCTGCTCCACGAGGCTCGCAACCCCAAGGACATCGGTTGGGGTAGCAGGGGCGTTCGCTTGGTGGTCGACACCACGGGGGCCTTTCTCGACCCGACCGTTCCCGCCGGTCACCCCGGCGGTAGCCTCCAGGGCCACCTCGAAGCCGGCGCTCAGTTCGTGGTGGCGAGCGCCGCCTTCAAGGTCAAGGACGGCCGCCGCCCCGGGGACGACAGCGTGATGCTGATCTACGGCATCAATCACGAGCGCTTCGACCCCAGCCAGCACTGCATGGTCTCCGCTGCCTCCTGTACCACCACCGCCCTTGCGCACATGATGCTGCCGCTGCTCAACCACGAGCTGACCCACGTCATGCTGACCGCGTCGATGTCGACCGTTCACGCAGCGACCAACAGCCAGAGCGTGCTCGACTCGGTGCCCAAGGCGGGCGCGAAGGACCTCCGCAAGACCCGCTCCGCGCTCAACAACATCATCCTGACCTCGACCAACGCCGCCCGCGCTCTCGAGTCGGTGATCCCGGAGATCGCTACGATCGGCTTCCTGGCGGATTCGGTGCGGGTGCCGATCTCGACCGGCTCGCTGATCATCCTCAACTGCACCTTCCAGTCGAAGCTCGACGACAACGGCCGCAGCCTGATCCACCGCGAGGCGGTCAACGGAATCTACCGCGACTACGCCCAGGCCCCGCGTTCGGGGGTGGTGTTCACCGAGAAGCAGGGCGTCTCCACGGACATGATCGCGGAGCGCGCCGCCGTGGTGATCGAGGGTGCCGAGACCCACGCCCGCACCGGCTTCACGCGGGTCGACCTCGGCGAGATCGCGGGCCTCCCCGAGCTGCCTCCGGAGCACAGGATCGTAGAGATTCCTGTCACCCACCTCAAGGTCTTCGGCTGGTACGACAACGAGCACGGCTCGTACACCGCGCGCATGAGCGAGCTCGTGCATCACATTGCCGACCGGATCGCCTAGCATCTCGCGGGCGGAGGCCCAGGCAGCAGCAGTGGTGGATTGCAACGCGGTCGGGGGCCTCCGCTCACGAGATGCCAATGATGCGCTGCGCGCATCTGGGGGCTCGGAACCTGGTCACGCGATGAGCGACGCCGGCGGTCTCTCGACACCGGTCAGGGCGCGGAGCTTCGGCATACCCAGGCGAAGGGGCAGGCTATCCGCCGGACTGGGGGAGGGGGGTACTGGGCATCCGGTCACCGGGCCACTGGCCGAAGAAGACCTCGAACCTGATACCAAAGCCCCATGACGCCGAGCGCCGTTCTTGGAGCGTCCCGCGCGGCCACGAAACGCCGGTGCCGATCTCCGCGAAGAGCCAGTCCCGCCAGGCCCGCTGCCGGTACAGAACGCGCACACCCCAGCGCTCGACCGGCACCGGAGCGCCGCTCTCGGACTTGATCAGCGCCGAGTAGGCCAATGCCCGAGCTCCGCCGAGGCTCTGGTACACCGTGAGACTGGAGTTGACGCGGGCGCCCTGGGTCGCCTGGGAGAGCGTCGCGCTCGTCGACCAGCGGGCCAGCGCATGGGCGCCGAGCAACCGCTCAAGGTCCACGACGGTGGTCGTGCCGAAGCCGTCGTCGCGGCGCCAGAAGACGGTCTCCTGGGCCCGAAGGGCGAGCCGCTCCGAGAAGAAGTACCGGTACCGGTACCGCGCCTGGGCGTAGGGCACCAGCGGCCACGCCACACGAAGTCCCGCTGAGAAGCGCAGCCGGCTGCGGCTGGTCGAGAGCGGCGTGTAGCCGAGGCCCGCGAGCCACGACTGGTCCTGGGTCGACGAGACGAACTCGGGCACCGCGTAGTCGGGCAAGGTCTGGTCCTGAACGAAGTCGTCTTCGTTGTCCCGCGCCAGGACCACGTCGAGCTTGTGGCTCAGATTGGGCAGCGGGTACCTGGCGTAGAAGTCCGTGATCGCAGTCCCCGAGTCGTACTCGCTCCATGTCAGACCCAGGCCCGCTCGACCGTAGGTGGCCGAGGTCTCCTGGTCGAAGCGGATGTCGCCGAAGAAACCGTCGAACCACCGTGCCGACGCGCACACCGACCGGTAGAGCCTCGCCCGGGTCAGGTCGATCCAGGTCTCGCCTTGGCGCGGGCGCACTGAGCACGGATCGGGCTCGGATGCCGGAACCTGTCGCGCGTCCCCGGCTGCTGCAGGAATGGAGGGCGTCGGCGACGGCGAGGCGGTCTCTTCCTGGGCGAGGACGGGCCGCGCCGTAGTCGTTGCAGCGGTCAGCGTCAGCGTAGCCAGCAGGAATCTGGAGCAACGGCGTTTCATACCTGCGAACCAGAGTAGCCGATCATGGCTCTCGGAAGGCCTCGACGAGGGGAACGTCGCTCCGCTCAGTGAGCGCGAGGGCGGCGCGGAGCACACGGCGTTGCAGGTCCGCGTCGTCGGGCCGGCCGAGCGGGTAGCCGAGCGGCCACGGCACCTCGAGCGCTCGTGGCACGCCGACCTTGGCGGTGATCTCCGGCAGCATCGTGATCGAGGTTGTCGCGATCCCCCGGGGCTCGATCGCCGCGGCGGCCAGACCGGCCACCTGGTGGCACATCGGTCACACCGGGACCAGCAGGACGACGTCGACGCCGTCGGCTGCGAGCAGGTCGGCGACCGCGGGCAGCGTGTCCCGGACCAACCGCCCGGGCGCCGTGATCGAGCCCATCAGCGATACGTGGGTCGGGGCGACGGCGCCGATCTCTCCGGCGCGCTCGAGCTCGCGCAGGCGGTCGAGGGGCATGCCGAGGTTGCGGTCGGCCGTGATTCCGGCGTGGTCGAAGGAGTCCGACCGGTGGTGCTCCTCGAGGGACTGGATGTCAACCGTGGCCGGGATGCGCCGCCAGCTCCAGTCGCCGCCGCGAACGGAGTCGTCGAATGGCGCGTCGCCAGGCGCGACGAGGCCGGCGGTGGAGACCACCGCCACCCGGCACTCTCCGAGCGGCCTCGTCCGCCGCGCGCACGGGATCGGCCCCACCCGGCGCCATCGGTAGGTGGCGATGAAGACGCGCAACGACAGCTTGAGATCGCGGACTCTGACCATCCACGACAGTCTACGAAACTTCCGGGCGGGAGGTGCGCCTGCGGCTCCCACGCCCTACATTGGCGGCAGGGCACCACCGACGCGCACCGTGGTCCGGCCCGGGAGGGAGGCATCATGGACCCGACCGTCGACCCCGTCGAGATCCTCTGCCCCCGTTGCGGTGAAGGGTTCTCCGCTTGGGAGGTGACCGCCGCCGACCGCGCCGACGCGGGCACTCCCCTGCTCGAACAGGGCGTCCGCTGCCCGCACTGCGGAGGGCGCGTCCCGCTCGAGGCCGCGGCCCTCCACGACGGAGGGCTCTTACAGACCCTGCACTAGCACCTCGCACTGCAGAGCCTCGTCATCGTGACCGAGCGAGGCGGCGGCGTGCCAGAGGCTCTGCAGCACGAGTTGCTTGTGATGAGCTTTGCTCATCGCATTGGAGGTTCATCGCACTTCGAAGAGCCTGCGATGGGTCTTTGCGCTCCTCGCGTCGTCGCGGTTCATTGCCTGTGCGCCGAACGGGCGTCAACGGCCCCGAATGACCGCATCGGTGTCAACCTGCGCTCGCGAGCCTCGCGGCGCTACACTTCTCGACCTGAGCGTCGAGGAGGCCGCCGTGGAGCCCGAGTTCGAGCCGTACCGGATCCGGGTCGTGGAGCCGCTCACCATGTCCACTCGCGCCGAGCGCGAGGCGTGGATCCGGGAGGCCGGCTACAACCCCTTCCTGCTGCGCTCCGAGCAGGTCCTGATCGACCTCGAGACCGATTCCGGCGTGTCCGCCTTGTCGGTCGCCCAGTGGGCCGCCATGCACGGCTCCGACGAGTCCTTCTCAGGCTCGCGCTCGTTCTACCGCTTCGCCGAGGCCGCGCGCGCATTGACCGGCCACCGCCATGTCATCCCCTGCCACCAGGGCCGCGCCGCCGAGCACCTGCTGTGCGCCGCCGTGGTGCGCCCGGGGCAGGTCGTCCTCGGTAACACTCTGTTCGCCACCACCCGCGCCAACGTCGAGGCTGCCGGCGGCGAGGCCCGCGACCTCCCGATCGCGGCCAACCGCGATCCCTCGGACCCCTACCCCTTCAAGGGCAACATCGACCTCGCAGGGCTCGGGGCCGCGCTCGATGAGCTCGGACGCGAGCGCATCGCCTTCGTGGTGCTGACGGTGACCGACAACTCGGGCGGCGGCCAGCCGGTCAGCCTCGCCAACCTGCGCGCCGCCTCCGAGCTGTGCCGGGCTCGGGGCGTGCCGCTCCTGCTCGACGCCGCACGGGTGGCGGAGAACGCCTTCCTGATCACCCGGCGCGAGCCCGAGCACGCCGGCCGCACCCCCCGCGAGGTCGCGCACGACCTCTTCGCGCTCGCCGACGGCGTGTTCATGAGCGCCAAGAAGGACGCCCTCGGCAACTGCGGCGGGCTCATTGCCCTCGACGACGACGACTGGGCCGAACGGATCCGGGTCCAGCTTTTGGTCTCGGAGGGCATCCCTACCGCCGGCGGGCTCGCGGGGCGCGACCTCGAGGGCATTGCGGTCGCCCTGCACGAGATGCTCGACGAGGCCCATCTCGCCTGGCGGGTTGCCACCGTCGAACGCCTCGGCCGAGAGCTTGCCGAGGCTGGTGTGCCGGTGGTGCGGCCCTTCGGCGGCCACGCGGTCTACGTCGACGGACGGGCCTTCTGCGACCACCTGCCGGACGAACAGCTGCCGGCGTGGTCGCTCTCGGTCGCCTACTACGTCGCGAGCGGCGTGCGCACCTGGGAGGCCGGCAACGTGATGTCCGGCCGGCCGGACTCGTCCGGCGCGTGGCGCTGGCCGGCGCTTGACCTCACGCGGCTCGCCATCCCGCGCCGGGTCTACACCTGGAGCCACCTCGCCTACGCCGCCCGGACGCTGGTCGAGCTCCACCAGCAGCGGCACGACATCGGTGGTCTGACCTTCCGCTATCGACCGCCGCAGCTCGCCCAGTTCGTCGCCACCTTCGACCCAACGGGTCCGACCGGTCCTTGACAGTGCGCCGGTCGAGCACCGATCTTTGCCGGGGAGGCCGCATGCGACACGCTCTGCTGCTCGCTGCCCTGCTGGCGACCGCGCTCGGTGCGGCCTCGGCCCAGGACACGACTCCCCAGCCAGCGCAGACCCCGACGGCGGAGGCGTTGGCTCGTGTGCTGGACTCCCCCGCTCTCTCCACCGAACCCGCCGCCGAGGCGCCGGCAAAGCCCAGCTTCCACCTCGACCTGTCCAGCCTGCCGGCGCTGGCGCCCAACGACTACCAGCTCTTCCTCGACCCCCTGTACTCGACCACGGCCCAGCTCGGGCTCTACGGCGACTACCCGTCCGGCGCTCGCGCCGGCGTCATCCCGCCCTACGTCATCGCGCTGCCCACCGCGATCCGCTGGGACGTCGGGCCCAATGCCACCTTCGACCTCGCCATGTTCTCCCTCAAGCCCAAGGAGTGGAAGGACCTCAACACCTGGGAGAAGGTCGGCTGGGTGACCACCCGGGCGTCGGCGCTGGCAGGCCTGGCGGTGATGCTCGGGAAGCTCTTCTAGGATTTCGAGGCGCAGAGAGCCTTGGGGCGGCTAGCGCCCCAAGGCTCTCTGCGCCTCGAAATCCTCTGATGCACTACGTGCATCTCGGCAACTGAGAGACGCTTGGTGGGAGGAGCCCCCAGTCCGTAACGCCGACACGTGATCGTCGGTCTGGAGCTGGACACACATGATGAGCCAACATACAATATCAACATGAAGCCTGTACAGGTTCTCTTCGACGACGAGCTGCTGGCGAACCTCGACCGGGACGAGAGGGTGCAGCAGCTCGGCCGCTCGCAGGTGCTGCGCGAGCTCGCCGCGTGGTACCTCCAGCGCAGGAGGCGCGCCGCCCTGGACGCCAGCTACCGCGCCGGATACGGCGACGGGCTGGCCGTGAGCGAGGAGCTTCAAGGCTGGGACGAGGAGGGCTCGTGGCCCGACGGGTGAGCCGGGGCGACATCTGGATGTACGCCTTCTCCAAGCCGGACAAACGCCGCCCGGTGCTCGTACTCAGCCGGCCAAGCGTGATCCCGCTGCTGCGCACGGTCATGGTCGCGCCAATCACCTCGACCGTCCACGGCGTGCCGAGCGAGGTCATCGTCGGGGTCGATCAGGGCCTGAAGACGACCTCGGCGGTCAACCTCGACCACGTCCAGACCGTCGACCGGTCGCGGCTCGCGCAGTACGTCGGGCATGTCGACGACGCCATGATGGCGAGCGTCTGCCGGGCCTTGGCCGTGGCTGTCGGGTGCGAGGAGACGCTCGAGCGTTGGCGCCACTGATGCCTCCCTCCTGCGACGCGTCCACCGTCCGCCCCGCATCTCACGCGCAACCCGTGGCTCAGAGTCCGCCCTGGAAGTGCCGGGCTCACGGATAGACGGTGGCTTTCGGAGCACCGTAATGGGCTTCGAGAGGCTCATTTTGAGGAGCAGTACGCCGAGCACGGGCCGGGAACCGGACGAGGGCAGGGCTTCACGCCTCCCGAAGGATGCCGTCGACGCCCAGGTCTCCACACACCTGGGTGACGCCTCGCACTGGAAAGGCCGAGACCCGCGCCGGGCCGTGCCTGACCTCGTGGTATCTTCCCCCGACGACGCGCTGCGTCCGGACTGACAGTCAGGTTGCCCCGGCACCGGAAACCTACTCGTGATCTGGATTCCTTGGGGATTGCACCACACATGGTCTTCAGCTCAGCGACCTTTCTCTTCCTGTTCCTCCCGGTCGTTCTCGGCCTGTACTTCGTGACCCCGGGCCGGTACCGCAACCTCCTCCTCCTCCTCGTCAGCCTCACCTTCTACTTCTGGGGTGAGAACTTCCTGGTCTGGATCATCATCTTCTCCACCTTCGTGGACTACTTCTGCGGGCTGGTCATGTCGGGGGGATGGCGGCGCAGACCGGTCGCACAGCTGGAGCCGGGAGGGCCGCGGACCGCCGTGCAGCGGTTGGCTCTCGTCGCATCGGTGTGCACCAACCTCGCCGTGCTCGGCTACTTCAAGTACTTCAACTTCGGCGTCGACAGCTTCAACGCAGGGGTGGCCGGCCTCGGCGTCGGAAGCTGGACCATCGCCGACGTGATTCGGGTGACGCTCCCGCTGGGCGTCAGCTTCTACACGTTCCAGTCGATGAGCTACAGCATCGACGTCTACCGCGGCGAAGTGAAGGCGACCCGGAACCTGATCGACTTCGCGGCCTTCGTCACGATGTTCCCCCAGCTGGTTGCCGGCCCGATCGTGCGCTACCGCGACGTCGCCGCGCAGCTCGTCCAGAGGCAGGTGACTCGTTCCGGCTTCGCCGCGGGGATCGAGCGTTTCGTCGTCGGGCTGGCCAAGAAGGTCCTGATTGCCAACACCGTCGCGGTGACCGCCGAGGCAATCTTCGGCCTCCCTGCAGCGAGCCTGACCGCCCCAGTGGCGTGGCTCGGTGTCGTCGCCTACACCCTGCAGATCTACTTCGACTTCTCGGGCTACTCGGACATGGCGATCGGCCTCGGGTTGATGTTCGGCTTCCGCTTTCCCGAGAACTTCAACTTCCCGTACGTGTCCCGGTCCATCCAGGAGTTCTGGCGACGCTGGCACATGTCGTTGTCGACGTGGTTCCGGGACTACCTCTACATCCCGCTCGGCGGCAGCCGCGTCTCGCCGCTCCGAACCTATCTCAACCTGTGGGTCGTCTTCCTCCTGTGCGGCCTCTGGCACGGGGCGAGCTGGAGCTTCGTCGTCTGGGGCGCCTACCATGGGCTCTTCCTGGTGCTCGAGCGGGCCGGCGGGCTGCGGCTGTTGCAGCGCTCGCCAAGGGCCGTGCAGCACGTCTACAGCCTGCTGGTCGTGATGGTCGGCTGGGTCTTCTTCCGTGCCGACACCCTAGGGCATGCGGTCTCCTACCTGGGCGTCATGGTCGGAGTGGGCGGCGCGCCCGATCCGAAGGCGAACCCGCTGGCGATGTACCTGCAGAACGACGTCGTGCTGGCGGTGCTTATCGGAGCTGTCGGATCGGCACCGGTGGTGGCGGCGCTCGGCAGGAGGCTCGGCGCCTCCATCGAGCGGGCCCGCCGCGGCGGCGCCCTCGCCGTGGAGCTGTCAGTGGCAACTGCTCGTCTCGTCTCGCTCGCAGCGCTCTTCGCGTTGGTGGCCGCCGGAATCGCGTCGGGCTCCTACAACCCGTTCATCTACTTCCGGTTCTGATGCCGATGAAGATCCAGGCGAGCTACGAACGCGTCCTCATCGTCCTCTTCCTGGCGGCGCTGGTGGCGCCCGTGGTCGGTGCCGCCTTCGGGTGGGGACCGGATCCAGCGGTGATCCGTCTCGCCGAGAAGCGGGCACCGGCGAACCCGCCACAGCTCGCCTGGAGCCGTGAGGCGATCGCGGCGCTCCCGGGTGCCGTCGACACCTACTGGAACGACTTCTTCGGCTTTCGCCAGGACTTGGTCGCGCTTCACGGCCACGTCAGGCTGCTGTTGCGGGCCTCGGTGGCGACCCCGTCCCCGCGCCGTGAGGTCCTGATCGGCAACGACGGCTGGCTCTTCTTGGCCAACGAGCAGGAGGTGCTGCGGCAGGTCAGAGGCGTCGACACCCTCACCCCATCAGACCTCGCGCAGTGGGTGGGCATGGTCCACGCGTGGCGCGACTGGGCCCGCCGACGGGGTGTCGCCTTCGTGTGCGCAATCCCACCCAACAAGCACACGATCTACCCGGAGCACCTCCCTGCCTGGGTGCGACGCAACCAAACCGGCATGAGCGAGCTGGACCAGCTTGCCCACGAGCTGGCAGGGGAACCGTCGTTCCTCGACCTGAGGCCCGCACTGCTCGCGGCCAAGGGGATCGAACCCTACCCGATCTACTCGCGGCTCGACTCCCACTGGGACGGGCTCGGCGCCTTCCATGCCTACCAGGCGATCATGGACAGGCTGTTCGGCACCTCGCCACCCATGGCGATCGTGCGACGAGACGAGCTCCGGGTGGCAGTCGGACCACGGAAGGGTGCCGACCTGGTCAAGGTCCTGGGGCTTCAGTCGTCACTCGTCGAGGACTATGTCTGGGTTCGCGCTCCTGAACGGAACGCCGACCCCGCTGCGGTCGTCGAGCCTGCACGCCACCGGCCCTCTCGGCTGCTCGTCGTGGGCGATTCGTACTCCGGCGGTCTGCGGCAGTTCTTCGACGCGACCTTTGACGACGCGCAGTACGTCATCGTCGCGCACACCGACCAGGTGGCCGAGGCCTTGCGCGCGGAGACTCCGGATGTTCTCGTCATCGAAATCGTCGAG
>CAWFFJ010000039.1:0-25853 GCA_963814875.1 uncultured Acidobacteriota bacterium | reverse complement strand
CTCGGCTGCGCGAGCGTCTGCCGAGCTTCACCGTGCGCGACGTCAGCTCCCAGCTCACCGAGCTGCGGGTTGTCAAGGCGGAGGGTGAGATCCGGCTGATGCGCGGGGCAATCGCAGCCACGATCGCCGGCATGCGCGCGGCGGCCCGAGTAGTGCGCCCGGGGGTGGGCGAGGGTGTGGTGGACGGAGCGGTCTACGCCGCCTTCCGCGCCGCCGGTGCTGAGAGTGTGTCGTTTCCGACCATTGTCGGCTCGGGCTTCAACGGCACCGTTCTGCACTATGACCAGAACGTCGGGACGTGCCGCGAGGGTGAGATGGTGGTGGTCGATATCGGTGCGCGCTGGGGCTACTACTGCGGCGATCTCACCCGCACCTTCCCGGTCTCCGGTTTGTTCAGCGATCGCCAGCGCGCACTCTACGACCTCGTGCTCGAGGCCCGGAATCGGGCCGAATCGGCGATCCGGCCCGGGGCGACCCTCACCGACGTGCGCAAGGTGGCCTACCAGACCTTCCAGGACTCGCCGCTGCGCGACGCCCGCGGCGAGCGGCTCGGCCAGCACTTCATCCATGGGCTCGGCCACTTCCTCGGCCTCGAGGCGCACGACCCGGGTGGCGAGGTTCGGCCGCTGGCACCGGGCATGGTCGTCACCAACGAACCGGGGCTCTATTTGCAGGATGAGGGAATCGGGATCCGGATCGAAGACGACCACCTGGTCACCGTTGACGGCAACGAGAACCTCTCCGCGGCCCTGCCGCGGCGTGCGGACGAGATCCTCGAACTGATGGCGGAATCGGCCCAGGGGTAGTCTCCAGCCCGGAACGGCCCGCCCGACGCCCATCTTCCGGAAACGCCCTGCGCAAAAGGTCGAGCCCCTCAGCGACCTCCGACGGGGCCGGTGTCCCCCTCGGGGCAGAGGAATGAACCGCGAGGCAGCGGCGAGTCCTTGCAGACCAGGGGACCGGGGAGGATCGGTGGGATACGGGCGCCCCCAGCGTCGATATACTCGCCGGCATGGGCAAACCCGGCAGCATCGACATCCCGCGTGCCCGCCCGTGGTGGCTCGCCCTGGTGGCGGTCGCGTTGTGCGGTCCGTGGCCGGGCTGGGACCCTGCACCCGCCGCTCTGGCTGCCGTGGTGGTGCTGCTCGCAGTGCTCGCCCGCCCCGGCGGCCGCGACCTGCTGCCGTGGTCTGCAGCCGCTCTCGCCCTGATCCTCGCCGTGCTGCACATTCCTGGCACGACGAGCCCCGACGAGCTCACGAAGGAGCTCGACCGGCACACGCGACTCGTGCTCGCCCAGGCGGAGGAGACGGTCGCCGACCCGGACCTTCAACGAGTCCTCTCCGCTCCCGGTGAGGCGCTGCAGCCCGAGCTGCCGTTCGAGGTACTCGCGCGCCATCTTGGACGCGGGCGCGAGCGGACGCTGTACCTCGCCGACGATCGAGGTCGGGTCGTCGCCTGGGCGGGGGCGGCGCGACCTTTTCCTGCCGGAACCCGAGCCATCGGGCCACGCGAATGGGCGCTCGACTGGTCGGCGGGCAGCGCAACCCTGGTGCTGCGCGAGCCGATGCTGCTCGAGGGGCGCCTGGCGGGAGCGGTCACACTCGCCGAGTGGAGCCCGCTGGAGAGCGTTGAGACCTGGGGCATGCGTGCCCCCCGCGGGAGCGCGCTGCGGCTCGGGCAAGGCGGCTCCACGGTCTGGCAGCTCCGGCCCGCGGGGACGGCGGGCCTCCCGGTTCCGGTCGCGGTGGTGTCCGGCTCAACCGCTGTCGGACCCGCGGTGTGGTGGCTGCCCTGGGTTCTGCTCGCGGTCCTGGCGCTCGTCGTTCGCCCGCAGGTCGCGATTGCGGCGGCCGCGCTGGGCGGTGTCGCACTGGCCGCGGTGCAGGACGGCCGGATCGGCGCCGGGTTTGTGATCGTCGTGCTGGTGGCGGGCGCCGGGATCTTCCGGTGGGCGTGTCGACTGCCGGCGCGGCGAGCGCGGGTGGTGGTGTTGGCAGGCCTCGCCGCCGCCGTTGCGGCGGGAGTCGCCGGAGCGGCACCGGTGCTCGGCGCCTGGCTGCCGCCGCACTTCCTGAGCCCGGGGTGGGGCGGCGTGTGGATGGCGGCAGTCGCCTGGATCGTGCTCGGGTGGCCGGGTCGCTCCTTGGATGTGAGCTCCGGCCTCGCGCGGCGGCTCGCGGTGGCGTCGCTGGTTGCGGGCATCGGTCTCGCAGTGGAGATCGCGCGGCTTCCGCTCGAGCTGCTGCGCTGCCAGCGGTCGGCACCGCCAGCTGTCGTCCTGCCGCGCGGGGAGGTGCGCCTCGACGATCTCCTACCGGCCCCCGTGCAGCAGTGCCGGATTGACGACCTCGCCGCCACAGTCGCCGCCGACTGGGGTCTCGATGCCTGGCGCGGCCCCGCGCTGCTCACCGTCATGGATGAGGTCGGGAGCGCGCTGTCGCAATGGGGATCCCTCGGGGTCGCCGCGCCGGCGGCACGGACGGTGCGCCGGTGGCCGCTCGAGCTGCCCCAGGGAGGCGGTCTCGAGCTCCAGACGGCTGGCGAGCCCTGGGGCTGGCTGCGAGACTGGAGCCCCGGCGCCTCGCTGCGTAGCCCTCCCGGCGGCTCGGTGAAGTGGGCGGTGCTGACCCGCTCGGGAACGGTCGCGGCCACTCTGCACACGGAGATCCGAGGGCTGAGTGCGGCGGCGGCGGGCGATCTCTTCCATCGCGGTGCCGGCTGGGCGCGGCTGCGAGTGGGGGATGGCTGGCGGCCGGCCCGGGTGTGGCGGCGCGATGACTGGCTGGTGTGTGCAGTGGCGAGCGTGCCGGCACCGGCCGCCTGGGTGGTCCAGGTCGCCCTCGCGGTGCTGTGGGCGCTGCTCGGCACGCTTGTCGTAGTGCCACCGCGGCTGCGCCGCGGGCAGGTCGCGACGTTCGGCGGACGCTTGCGCCTCCTGGTCGCGGGCGGCGTCGTGCTGCCTCTGGTGGTCCTCACACTGTTCCTGCACCTTCGGCTGCGTCAGGAGGAGGTCCGACTGGAGCAGGTCATCGGCCTCGATGCCTATCGTGCGGCCCGATGGACGGCCGATCATCTCGACGCTGTCGACCGGATCGACGATGAGGTCGCGCGCTGGCTGTCGGAGGGCATCGGAGCGGAGACACTCCTGTTCGACGGTGCGACGCCGATCGCGGCGTCACGGCCCGACCTGCTGGCCACGGGCCGGCTGCCCGGGCTTCCGGTCGAGGAGGTCTTCCCCCGCTTCCTGCTCGGTCGTGATGCCGCGGTCGTGGTGCGCTCGGGCCGGCAGCTTGTCGCGGCCGGACCGGTCACCGTGGCCGGGCAGCGGCTGCTGCTCCAGGTGGTTCCGCCGGACCCGCTCGCGACTGCAGACTCGCCGAGCGCGGTCGATTGGCTGCTCGCCGGGGCGGCGCTGGCGGCTGTGCTCGCCCTGGTGCTGACTTCCCGGGTCGAACACCGGCTGAGTGCGTCGCTCGACGAGCTGGTGACGGCCGCCCGGCGCCTCCACGCCGGCGAGCCGGTCGGTGTCCTGCGCCGGCCCATCGAGTCCGACCTCGCGGCGGTGGTCGATGCCGTCCGGACCATGAGCCTCGAGGTCGAGCGCCGCGAGCTGAGCCTGCGCCACCAGGAGGAGCTCCTGCGAATCACCCTCGGGACGCTCGACCCGGCGGTGGTGGTGCTCGGCGCCGACGGCGAAGTCCGGTTCGCCAATCCGAGCGCCGACGAACTGTTCTCCCAGCACCGCACGGCGGTGTTCGAGGCCGTGGCTCGCATGGCAGGCTCCGACCGACCTGACGAGGGACCGGTGGTCGAGACGGTGCAGCCGTATGCCGGGCGCGAGCTCACGTGGCGGGTCGGAGTCGCGGCGGTCCCGCTGCCGGACGGCGGGCGGGGGTTGGTGGCGGCGATCGACGACGTGACCGACGTTGTACGCGCCGACCGGCTGCGGCAGCTCACCCAGCTCGCACGGATCGTCGCGCACGAGGTCAAGAACCCCCTGACGCCGATCCGGCTGTGGGTGCAGGAGCTCGAGGAGGCGCACCGGCGCGGGGGGGCCGACCTCGAGCCGCTGATCGGGGAGGCGTGCCGTGAGATCTCTCACCAGGTGGACCGTCTCCAGGCGATGGCGAGCTCGTTCTCGAACCTGGTCGCCCTGGAGCACTGGGAGGCCGTTCGAACGGATCTCGCGGAGCTGGTGCCCGACGCGCTGGCGGGGCTCGCGGTGCTCGCGCGTCGGGGCGTCCGCCTGGTGACCGAGCTGCCACCTCACGGGACCGCGGTTGTCGTGGGCGACCGGCAGTGGCTACAGCGGGCGCTCGGGAACCTGGTTCGCAACAGTGTCGACGCTCTGGCCGGCGAGCCCGGGGAGATCGCGGTGCGGATCAGGGTCGAGGGGGAGCTGATCGTGCTCGAGGTGGAGGACACGGGCGGTGGCGTTCCCGAGAGCCAGCTCGGCGAGCTGTTCGGCCCTCACTTCTCGACGACCTCGGCCGGCAGCGGGCTCGGGCTCGCGCTGGTTCACCAGGTGGTGGCCCGCTGCCAGGGGATGGTGCGAGCGGACAACGGGTCGCGCGGCCTCGTGGTCCGCGCTGAGCTCCCGCGGGCGCCGCGGGCTGCGGTCGAGCAGGATCCGTCTGCTAGGATCGGCGCGTGATGCTCTGGGGGAAGGGGAGCACCGTTCGAGCGTTCGTTGTAGTCGTTGTGGCTGTGGCTGTGGCTGCGGCGGTCGCGATGACGGCCTGCGGCGCCGTCCCGGCCCAGATCGGGGGAGCTCAATCTCCGCTCCCGCGGCGGTCGGCCGTGTGGCTCGATGCGGGTGGCATTGACGCTGCGACTGCGGCCCTGCTCGCCCGCCGGGGCGTCGACGAGTTGGTCGTGCGCCGTGGCGTGGCGAGCCTCGCGGGCGACGTACCGGTTCTGCGCCTGGTGGCGGCGCCGCCCATCGCTGGTTCGATCCCGACCGGCATTGTGCTGCGCCTCGACGGCCTCCGTCCGGAGCTCGATCCGGAACTCGCCGACGTGCTCTGGCGGGGCATCGAGAGTGATCTTGGAAGCGGAGTACCGGCGGAGCTGCTGCTCGATCTCGACACCACCCCGACCGGCCTCTCGGCGTTCGTCGCCCGTCTCGCCCAGGTCTCGAGCGTGCCGGTGCTTCCGGTCCTCCTTCCTGAGCAGCTGGCGGACGAGGAGGCCCGACGTGTGGTCACGGTCTCTAGGGGGGCGGTGATACCGGCTTTCGGCTCCGTGGCCACCTTCCGCCGCGGAGCGCGGGCGTCCGACCGGCCGCTCGCCGAGCTGCTCGCTCCGTTGGCAGAAACCGGTGCTCGGGTGCGGGTCGCGATCGTGCTCGAGCCGGAGAGCCAGCCCCCGCTCACCGAGTGGCGCGAAGGGCTCAGTGCGCTGGTCGAGGGCGGCGCGACGGAGGTCTCGACGTCGTCGCCGCTGGACCGGACCTTCACCTTCCGTCGCACCATGAGCTGGAACGGCCGCGCGTGGCGTGCCGGGGAGCAGGTGGCGGTGCGCTGGATGGACATCGCGCGGCTGAACCAGGCTCTGCGCACGATCAGTCGGCTTGCCCTGCCCGAGGTCGGGGGCTGGGACCTCGTGTCGCTGCCCCCCGAAGGTCGCGGGCTCGGGATCGGGCGAGATGCTCTGATCGCCTATCTGGGGGGCGAGGGTCCCGAGCCCGAGATCAAAGTGACCGCGGACCGGCGCGGGGGGAGTGTGCGAGCGACCCTGTCCAACCCGGGACCGTTCGCCTCGGCGGTGGCCGCCTACGGCAACTGGGTCGATGTCACCGCGGATGGGGGCGGGTTGGCCGCCGACGAGCGCGGCGACTTCGAACGCATCAGCCTCGGGTCCCGGGGGTCGGACGGGGAATGGCGGCGCATCGATGCGCGCGGCGTGACCACAGTACGTTTTGCCACCACGTTCATCGGTCCCGGCGCGAAGCTGACCACCGGGATGGTGCGCCTACCCCGTTCGCGATCGACCGCCACCATCCGCTGGCAGATCGTGCTCTCGACGGGAGAGACGATCACCGGCAGCCTCGTCGTCCCGCCGTGAGGCGCAAGACGAAAGACGTAAGACGTAACGCAAGATGTGATGTTCTGACGTCTAGCCTCTAACTTCTCGCGTCTTGCGATCTGCGCTCCAGCGCCCACGAGAAGATGGTGCGGTCCTGGTCCCGGTACTTGCGCTCGAAGCCGGTTTCGGGGAGGTCCCCGAATGCGGCGGCGGCGTCCAACCGTGTGAACCCCGGCGCCGCTGCGAGGACGTCCTCGATCACCTCGGCGTAGTCTGGGTGGTCGCTCTTGACCAGCAGCCGACCGCCGGGAACCAGGGCCCACGTCACCGCGGCAACGTTGGCGGGCGTCACGAAGCGACGCTTGTGGTGGCGCTTCTTCGGCCACGGATCCGGGAAGAGGAGGTAGACGGCCGAGACCGAGGCCGGACGCAGAAGCCGGAACAGGAGGTCCTCGGCCGTCGTCCGGAGCAGCCGGACATTGCCAAGGCCGCGTTTGGCGGCACGCTCGCAGGTCAGGGCGTGGTACTTGGCGGCGCGCTCGACTGCGAGCAGGTTGTTCCCTGGTTCAGATGCAGCCCGCTCGAGCAGGAAACGTCCCTTGCCGCATCCGATCTCGACCTCGGTGGGGGCGTCGCGTCCGAAAAGCTCGGTCCAGATGAACGGCACCGCGACGGCGTTGAGGTCGACGTCGATCATTCTCCTGGCGTCTCGGGCTCGTCGTCGCCCAGACCGAGGTGGTTCATCGCGATGCCGAGCTCACGCGCGAATGCGAGCACCCTCTCGTCCCGGTAGAACTCGCCGTAGTGGATTACCCGGATGCCGGCATTGACGATGAGCTTGAAGCAGTGGAAGCACGGTGAGGCGGTAACGTAGATCTCGGCGTTCTCCAGCCGGACACCGTTGAATGCCGCCTGGACCAGGGCGTTGGCCTCGGCGTGGACCGTGCGCACGCAGTGGCCGTTCTCCATCAGGCACCCGGCCTCGGTGCAGTGGGGGGCGCCGCGGATGGAACCGTTGTAGCCGGTGGACAGCACGTTCTTGTCGCGCACGATGACTGCACCGACGTGCTTTCGCGGGCAGGTCGAGCGGGTCGCGGCCTGGACCGCGAGGTTCATGAAGTAGCGTTCCCAGCTCACCCGCGCCATGGCCCCGGAAGTATAACGGAGACGGGGAAGACCACAGAGACACGGAGAAACAACCGATTCGGAATACCACAGAGGCACGGAAGCACAGAGGCTCGGCGCGGGCGCCGCCCGCAACCCAAGAGCGCTCCAGGGGTGGGTCTGAGAGCCGGTGCTGCCGGCTGTGAACCAGAGGCATCGGGCGCCCGAATCCGGGGGACTGGCGGCAGGCAGCCGGCGGCGGGGTCGGGGTCGGCATTCCGGCCGGCAACGCCGTGGCCTCCCGACCCCGGCTCCCCGCGCCCTGCCGCCCGCAGCCTGATCCCGGGCCCGAGCGCTAGGGAGCGGAGCAGCTGGGCCGACCTGCGAGGGGTCTGGGGCCGAATCCGGGGGTTCGGCAGCGGGCCGCAGGCAGCAGGTGGCGGGGTCGGGATCGAGTTCCCGCGGGTGGCCGGGCTGGCTGGACGAGAGAGTGTGCTGGCTCAGCTGGAGTCAGTAGGCGACCGGCAGTGGGCGGTCAAGGGCAGGCTCGCTGCGCTCACGGCCTGCGGCCGCCCTTGACAGCCCACTGCCGGTCGCCTTGGGGGCAGGTATGAGCCAGCGCACTCCCCCGTCCAGCCAGCCACGAACCTCCCAACGCAGCCTGCCTCGGGGCCGGGCCAAGCTCGTCGCGCTCTCAGTCGCCGTAGAGCTCGCCGCGAGTCTCGCCGAGCTGTCATTGCCTCGTGGCCTGTCACATCTGAGAGACCACCTGGTCCGGGCCGCCGACAATACCGCGCTGCGGTTGTCGGAGGCCAGCGGGCGGACGCTGGGCAACCGGTATCAGCATCTGGAGGCGGCGTATGCAGAAAATCAGGAAGTGCAGAGCGATCTCGTCCTGATGCGAGTTCGCGGGGTCGAGATCCCGGCAGCGGTCCTCCATCACGCTGATCGCTTGGGCGGTCTGATCTACGGGCTACTGCGCGCAGAGCTGCGGGATGCAGGCAGGTGAGGGTCACTGCCCAAGTGGCGCCTTGGCGTCTTGGCGTTTCAACTTCCGGCTCTCGCGCCTTGCGAAAGCTGACGGCGATGAAACCTAGCCGACCTCGCCGCCCGCTGGGAAACCACGGCTCGGGCTCGTCCTCGAGCCCGAGCTCAGAGTTGAAGGGAGGGTGGGGGCTCTGTGCCTCTCTGTGCTCTCTGAGACTCATAAAGAAGGCTCCCCCTTCGGCGAGCGGTTACGCTCATCGTTGGGAAACAAACCCGTGTTGACGCACGGGAGAAGGAGGAGCCAATGGAACTGTACTGCGGAATCGATCTTCACTCCAACAACAACTATGTGGCGATCCTGAGCGACACGTTGGAGCAGGTAGCGTGTCGAAGACTCCGCAACGATCTCGGGCAGGTGATGGGGTTTTTGGAGCCCTATCGGGAGGATTTGGTCTCGGTGGCGGTGGAGTCCACCTACAACTGGTACTGGCTGGTGGACGGGCTCATGGAGGCCGCCTATGACCTGCGCCTGGTCAACACGACCAAGGCTTCCAAGTACAGCGACATGAAGTACACCGACGACAAGCACGACGCACGCTGGATTGCCCGGCTCCTGGCCCTCGGGATCCTGCCCGAGGGCTACATCGTCCCACCGCAGGAGCGTTGCCTGCGGGACCTGTTGCGGCGGCGGTCCTTCTTCGTGAGGAAGAGAACGGATCACCTCCTCTCGGTGGGCACTCTACTGGAGCGAAGCACCGGGCTGCGGGTGGAGACCGCCGAGATCCAAAAGTGGTCTGGAAAAGAGGTGCGTGCCCTGATTGACGACCCGTTCGTGGCCGAGTCGATCACGGTCATGCTCCCAGTCGTCAGAGCTTTCACGCGTCAGATCAAGAGCGTGGAGAAGCAGGTGTTGGCCGAGGCGAAGCTGCGCAGTGACTTCCAGCTCCTGAAGACTGCGCCCGGGATCGGGGACATCCTCGCGCTGACCATCATGTATGAGACCGTCACCATCGACCGCTTCTCCAAGGTGGGCAACTACATCTCGTACTGCCGCTGTGCCAAGTCAGAGCACACCAGCAACAACAAGAGGAAAGGAGCCGGCAACCGGAAGAACGGGAACAAGTACCTGTCGTGGGCCTACTCCGAAGCCGCCCACCACGCGAAGCGGCTCGATCCCTTGGCGCGAGGCTACTTCGCCCGCAAGAAGAAGCGAAGCCATCCGATGGTCGCGAAGCGGGCTCTGGCCGCCAAGATCGCACGAGGCTGCTACTACGTGCTCCGCGATCAGACGCCCTTTGACCCGTCACGGACGTTTCCCAAGTGAGAATCCCGGAGCGGAGCCCGAGAGAGGCACTGGCTCACAACCAAGGCTCTGAGTGGGCCCGCTTCGGGTCAAACCGCTCTTCACCGAGACGCGACCAGGCCATGAACCACTCAGCACTGGAACCCCCGCGGGTATCCAAGCTCTCTGTTTGCCATGGGCATGACCTGGAGATCCCGACAATTCTCTGGCGACGTGACTCACGTCCGGGGCGGCAGCTTCGGCTCAACCGCCTAGATCCTGATGGGTGTGTGGCGCGGCCTTGGCCCAATCCCGACCAGCGAGATCCCGGGCACGCTTCAAAGGTCTGAGCGGTGCGAACGGTATCCCCTGCAGCCAAGAGAGGAGAGCTCTCCTCTTGTGCGGGGTCTGTTGACTTGACAGGAACCTTCTTATGGGTGTGTCTCTGTGGTGAAGCTCCGTCCTCAGAAGAGGTCGGCGGTCGGGAAGAAGAACGCGATCTCGATCGCCGCGTTCTCCGGCGAGTCCGAGCCGTGGATCGAGTTGCGCTCGATCGACTCACCGTGCTCGGCGCGGATCGTCCCCGGCTCGGCCTTCTTGGGGTCGGTGGCGCCCATCACTTGCCGGAGGTGGGCGACGGCGTTGTCGCGCTCGAGGGCCAGAACCCATACCGGCCCCGACGTCATGTAGGTGACGAGATCGCTGTAGAAGGGGCGCTCCTTGTGGACCGCATAGAAGCCGCGCGCCTGTGCCTCGGTGAGGTGGGTGAAGCGGCCGGCGAGGACCCGGAAGCCCTCGTGCTCGAGGCGGGAGAGGATCGCTCCGGCGGCGCAGCGCGCGACGGAGTCGGGCTTGATGATCGAGAAGGTGCGCTGGGTCATGGTGCCTCCGATGTGAGTGCGCCTCCGGGCGGGCGCCGCCGGATGATACACGATCCCGCCGTGGACGAGTCGATCGCGTCAGAGATGCCTGAGCCTCGCACCGGTCGATGCGGAATTTTTCGGCCCGAACGCCGATTCTGTTTGGCGAACACGGGAACGAGACCGAGTCGCGACTGCGGCTTTCATCCCGGCACACCCCAAGGAGGTTGGACCATGGCCAAGCACGAGCTTCCCCCCTGCCGTATGCGTTCGATGCCCTCGAACCGCACATCGACGCGATGACGATGCAGATCCACCACGACAAGCATCACCAGGGCTACGTCAACAACTTGAACGCCGCGCTCGACAAGCACCCTGAGCTGTTCAAGGCGTCGCTGACCGAGCTGCTCTCGAACCTCGCCAGCGTGCCCGAGGAGATCCGCACCGCGGTCCGCAACAACGGCGGCGGGCACTTCAATCACTCCCTCTTCTGGCCGCTCATGAGCCCCAACGGTGGCGGCGAGCCGAGCGGCGAGCTGGCGGCGGCGATCAACGCCGAGTTCGGCTCCTTCGCGAGCTTCAAGGAGAAGTTCGCCGCGGCGGCCGGCAGCCGCTTCGGCTCCGGCTGGGCGTGGCTCGCCATGACCGCCTGGGGCAAGCTGGTGATCACCTCGACGCCCAACCAGGACAACCCGATCTCCGAAGGGCTGACCCCGGTCCTGGGCCTCGACGTGTGGGAGCACGCCTACTACCTGAAGTACCAGAACCGGCGCCCGGACTACGTCGGCGCGTTCTGGAACGTGGTCAACTGGAAGCAGGCGAACGCGAACTTCCTGTCCGCGAAGGGCTGAGTACATCCCCCGCCCGAGCGGGGATGCCCGGGGCGTTTGAACGTCCGGAAGACAACGACCCCCGGCTCGAGCCGGGGGTCGTGGCATCTCGCGGTGACGAGTGGCACACTCGTGCTACTGCGCCGGGGGCAGGCTGAAGGTCTTGGTCAGAAAGACGCCCATCTGGTCTCTCGCGACGGCCGACGACGGGCAATAGAGCGGCGGGTCGGCCTGGCAGCCGGCGGTGATGGCCCGGCGCACCAGCTCCTCGATCCACGGCGCGAACGGACTTTCCAGATCCACGTCCTCGAACACCCCGGTCGGGTCCGCGGGCACGTAGCCGGAGCCCTCCAGCGTCTTGAGCAGGAACACCGCCATCTGCTCGCGGCTGACCGGCGCCGACGGGCAGTACATCCCGCCGCCGCAGCCGGCGGTGATGCCGCGCCGGGCGAGCTCCTCGACCCACGGCGCGAACGGGCTGCCGGGGTCCACGTCCGAGAACATCCCCGTCGCGGCGGGCGGTACGTAGCCGCCGCCCTCGTCGGCCTTGAGCAGGAACACGGCCATCTGCTCCCGGGCGACCGCCGCCGACGGGCAGTAGCGCAGGGGGTCGATCCCGCAGCCGGCGGTGACCTGGGCGGCGTAGAGCGACTCGATGTAGCGCCGAGCCCAGTGGTCGACCCAGACGTCGGTGAAGTAGGGCTTGCGCAGCGAGAGCTCGATGCGGGCGGTCGCCTGCGGCGCGATGGTGATCGGCGTGCCGAGGCTCGGGTCGCAGGACGGCTCGCACTCGATGCCCTGCCAGAGCAGGTCGACGTAGTCGCCGTCGCCCGCGGTGAAGGCGTGGACGTCTCCCGGAGTGAGGTCGGTCCACTGACAGAGGCCGGCGGCGTCGGTGCTTCGCGTCCAGTCCCATCCTTCGACCGGGACCGTCGTGACGTGGTAGTCCTCGAGCGGCAGGCCGGTGGTGCGGTCGACCACCCGGACGGCGAGAAAGCCCAGCACGCGGGGGGGCAGCGCGAAGTCGACGCCGGTCGTCGGCCCGGCAATGGTGATCGGGACGGGTGTCCCGTCTTCCAGAGCGCACCCCCCGACGCAGACGACGCCGTCGTAGAGGACGGCATAGAACCCGGAGCCATTTGAGGCAACGACCATGTACTCACCGGGAGCCACGCCCCAAGTCGAGTAGGTCCCGTCCGCAGCGGTGGCACCCGCTGAGGCAACAGTCCGGTCGGGCCGATACACGGTCACTGAGGCATTCGCCAGCGGGGCCCCGGTGTCCGCTCGCGTGACTCGTCCGGTGACCGGCTGGTAGGGCGAGAGGGCAAGGTCGATGCTTCCGGTCGTTTGCCCGCGAACGACATCGACGAGCGTGCCGAGGCCGAGGTCGCACCCCTTGTCGCATGGCACATCCGGGAAGAGCTCGTCCTGATACCCCTGAGTTCCGGTCGTCCTGACCAGGTAGCTCCCGGTGTCGAAGCCGGCGATCGAGTAGGTCCCGTCGAGCGCGGTGGGCGTCATGCCGAGGAGATCGCCGGCCGCAGTGACGACCTGGACCCTCAAGGCATCGAGGCCCGTCCCCGAGGCCGCGTCGGTGACGCGGCCGCTGATCGTGCCGAGCTTCTCGAGCGCGAAGTCGATGCCGGACCGGTCTTGGGGGCCGTCGAGAACGATTGCCTGGCCGCTCGAGAGGTCGCAACCCCCCTCGCATGGGATCCCATCGTAGAGCTCGTCGAGATAGCCGGCGCCGCCCGCGATGACGTAGTAGGTCGAGGGGAGGAGACGGCCGAACGTATAGCTCCCGTCCGCCGCCGTGAACACCTCGCCCAAGCTGCCTCCGGATGCCCTGCGCACACTGACGGCGGCGTCCGGCGCGGGAGCGCCCTGGTCGTCCATGACCGTGCCCGAGATCGATGGTCGCAGGTTGAGGGCGAAGTCTATTCCGGACGTCTGGGCCCCCTGCGTGACCTGGATCGGGTCACCCAGTGAGGGGTCGCAGTCCTCCTCGGGTGCGCAGTGGTGGTCGTTCCAGATCTCGGATAGGTGGTGGTCCCAGCCCCATGCGATGACGTGGTAGGTCTCGGAGAGCAGGCCGCCGATGGAGTACGCGCCGCTCGCATCGGTCTCTCCCCAGCCGGCCGAGCTGCCGTCGGGGTGGTAGGCATAGACGACGAGCCCCGCGAGCGGCAGCCCGTCGGCCGTGCCAGTGACGGTCCCGGAGAGAGTCCCGAAGGGCGTCGGCCGGAAGTCGATGCCGGAGACGAGGGTCGCGACGGGCACGGCGACCGGGTCGCCCGCTGTCACGTCGCACTCGGGCTCACACAGGTGCCCGTCATACAGCATGCCGGGGTAGTTCCGGCTCATCTGGGAGTAATAGCCCCGGCGTGTACTCACGTAGAAGCCGCCGGACGGAACGTCGGGGTAGAGGTAGTCGCCGCCCACGTCCGTGCTGGTCGAGCCGATCAGGGTGCCGTCGGCGGCGAAGACCTCGACGGGGACCTGGTCGATCGGCACGTCGGTCGCCTCGTCGCGGACCGAGCCGCCGATCCAGGAGCTGTGCTCGAGCACGAAGTCGATGCCGCTCACGATTTCGTTCAGGTTCACCAGTACGGGCGTGCCGGAGGTGGGATCGCAGCCGAGCTCGCAGGGGATGTCGTCCCACAGCTCGTCGATCCGGGAGCTGGAGCGGACGACCACGAAGTACATGCCAGGTGGCAGCCCCTTCGAGACGTAGCCGGTCGACGGGATGCCCCAGGTTTCGAAAGACAGGTCGCCGTTGTCGTCGTAGATCCAGACTTGCACGTCGGTGAGCGGGATTCCATTGGTGTCCTCTACCGTCCCCGAGATCGCGGCCATCAACTGGAGGTCGAAGTCGATTCCGGAGACCTCAGTGCCGAGACCCACCTGAAGTGGCGTTCCTGACGTCGGATCACAGGCCGGGAGGCAGGGAATGTCCTGGTAGAGCTCCTGAGCGTAGGGGATGGTGGAACCCCATCCGGCCAACGCCTTCGCGAAGTAGGTTCCTGGAACCAGCAACCTCGACTCGTACGAGCCATTCGAGTCCGTAAAGCCATAGCCGGCCGACCGGCCCTCGGCGTCGAAGAAGTTCACCTCCGCCATGTCCAACGGCGTGCCGGTCGTGAGATCCCGCACGGTACCGCGGATCTGCCCGCCGGGGTCGAGCGCGAAATCGTTGCCGTCGGCGGTGGCGCCGCCGTAGATGGCGAACGTCGTCCCGTCGGCCGGATCGCACTGCCCCGCGATGCAGTCCGCGCCGCCGAGCACCTGGTAGAGGTATGGCGCTTCGGGTCGCGCGACCGCCGTGTAGATCCCGGGCGGCAGGCCGTCGACGAGCCACCGGCCCGAGGCATCGGAGAGGGCGCTGCCCCGTCCCGAGCCCTGCTGGTCGTAGACGGCCACAGCGACGCCGGCGACCGGAGTGCCACCCGCTCGCTCGGTCGCCGTCCCGGCGGCCTTGCCGAGAGCGTCGAGCGCGAAGTCGGTGCCCTCGCTGGTCGCGCCGTCGCTCACGATGACCTCGTCGCCGAAGAGCATGGTGTCGAATGCTCCCTGCCACAGGATGTCGTCCCAGAGTTCGGCGACGTAGCCGTTCTGGGGACTCGCCGTGACCCGGTACGAGCCCGGCGGAAGGCCCGCCACCAGGTAGTGGCCATCTGCCGTCGACGACTGCCGTGGCACGGACCCACGGGCGGTAGTCGTAGCTGATCACGTCGATGTGCACGGTCGTGGGAAGAGGGAGCCCCGTCGCCGCATCCGTGACGGTTCCGGAGATCGCGCCAGTGCCGGTCGGGACCTCGTCGGTCGTCGCGGGGAGGCGCGGCGACTCCGACGCCCCGGCCTGGAGGCGGGCTCGGACCCGATCTCCGGCCTCGGTGCAGGCCCTGTCCAGGTCCTCGGCGCGCCGGATCAGGGGCTCCGCCTCGCTCCAGTGCAGGCCGACCATGCGGCGAGCGAGAGCGCGGACGCCGTCCCGCACCGTCGCGAGCTCACGGTTCAGTACGGGCTCGAGCTGCCGAACGGCATCCGGGCCGGCCGCGAGGCTCGCGCGGACCCGGTCGAGGCGCTGCTCGAGGCGTGCGAGCTCATCTTGCACGGTCTGTACACGGGCGGCGCGGGCCTCGAGCGACAGCCGAGTGGGCCCGGCCTGACCCACAGTGTCCGAAGCGTGAGCCGTGACTGCCGCCAGCACACAGCCGATGACGAACGCAGCAGCGGTCTGTTTCCCCATCGATCTCCCCCTGAAAATGGCCGCCACTCCGGTGAACACTTGGAGATCCGGTGTGGCGTCGGTTCTGAAGATGAGGATAGTCAACACGCCGTTCGAGCGCAACTGGCTCTTCCTGAATGCTTTACGAGATCGAGTCGCATCCAGAGCGGGGACGACACTGAGAGGGGCACCGGAGGGCCAATCGAGGCCCGTCTGCGCTATTCTCTCGGACGGTGACCAGGCGATGGATACGTGCCGCGGGGCTCCACATGGCCGAGCTTTGGCGGTCGTGGAGAACATGGGGTGAGGCCCACCCGGTGGGCGTGTCGGCTCTCCTGGTGGCGGTCGTAAAGCTCGCTCTGCTGGTCGCCGATCCCACCGTCAACCTGGTCGGCGGCTCCGAGAGGTGGCTCGACACCGCGGTGCTCGGATGGACCCCCGTGGCGGGGTCTCTTGCGTATCCGGCCGCGGTCCGTCTGCTGGCGGTCACAACGCACTCGCTGGTGCCGCTGCTGCTCGTTCACACTCTCGCCGGCGGTGCCGCGGCGGTCGCGATCGGTCAGGCGGCGCGGGTCGTGCTCGGGGTACGGCCGGCGATCTCTCTCGCCGCGGCGGTCGTGCTGGCCGCGGCGCCGCTGCAGCTCAGCTCCGAGCGGGCGGTGGCTCCCGACGCCCTGGCCGGCGCCGCCTTCGTCGGGTGGCTGATGCTCGGCATCGTCTGGCTGGCGAGACGACGGCGTGGGGTGCTGCTGCTGTTCGCAGCGGCCGTGGTTCCGATCGGGATCCTGGACGGCCGTCTCGTGGGGCCGGTCGTCGCCGGCGTCATGGCTGCGTTGCTCCTGGCCGGGTTCGAGGCTTTCGGCCATCGCCGGGGGTTACCCCGCCGCCACCTTGTCCGGCTGGCGGTGCACGCCGGCGCCGCACTGCTCGTGCTCGCTGCGGGCACCGCCTTGCTGCGAGCGGCGACCGGAGCTGCGCTCGGTCGGACACCCTCCATGCGATCGGAGGAAGGCTTCCTGGCGGTGGCAGCCCGGGCCCCGCTGCTCCTCCCCGAGGACGCGCCGAACTCTCAGGTCGCCGCAGCCATCGCGGCGCCGAGCCAGTACCCGCTGGCGGACCGCTCGAACCTGTTCGAGCAGCGGTGGGCTCCGGGTGGTTTGGTCGAGCGCCTGCGAGCCCTCGATCCCGACCCGCTCGTCACCGAGCGCTGGGCTGCCAGGACCGCCGCCGCGGCCGCGCGACGTGACCCTCTCGGCGTTGCCGGGCTGGCCGTTGCCGCCTGGGCCGACGCTCTCTTGACCCGCGGGATCGACGACGGGCTGCGCGCCGAGCGCTCCCTGCGAGCCGGGCCCACGCCGCGGACGATCGAGCTGCTGCGGGACCGCTTCAGCCTGGCGGTGACGCCGGAGTGGGGTCGGCGCTCGACCGTGACCCGCCGTTGGCATGGCGAGGCATTGCTGTGGTACCGCCTGCTGGTCCTGGCGCCACTGATCGGCCTCGCCGCGATTGCGGTCGCCGGACCCGGGCGCCGGCTCACTGTGCTGTGGCTGGCGCTGGTGGCGCTGTCGCTGCTCGTTTCCGTGCTCGGCCTTGGGGTCGTTGCCCCACGCCTCCTGCAGCCGCTGGAGCCCGTTCTCGTGCTGCTGCTCGCGGTGCTGGCGGATGTTCTCGGGCGCCGCCGGGGGAACGAGCCGCTGCTGATCCCGGTGATCGAGCCCAAACCGGCCCTGGCGGCGCCGGGCGCGTGAAAGGGTCCCGCGCGCGGGTGTCTGGTGGAAGGTCCACAGCGGGAAGTGCCAGCATTCGAGCAGCGTGGCGAGTCGTGGCGGCAGCTATCGTCCGGCGACCGGTGGCGACGAGCGCGGTCGCAATCGTGACCCTCAAGCTGGGCATGTTGACAGTCGACCCGACGCCAAACCTGTTCATGGGCGACCTCCAGGTGTTCCTCGACACGGCCGTCTACGGCGCAATCCCGACGGCGCGGCCCTGGGTCTACGGCGGCGTGCTCCGGGTGCTGTCGGTCGAGGTCCAGTCGCTGCTCCCGCTGCTGCTCGCGCAGGCGGCGGCCGGAGCGGTCGCGGCAGTGCTGGTGGTCCACATCGTCGGTGTGCGTTTCGGTGTGCGCCCGTGGCTGGCCGTTGCTGCAGGGTGCGCTCTCGCACTCGCTCCCCACCAGCTCTACTGGGAGCGGGCGGTGATGACCGAGAGCTTGGCCACCGCCGCGCTGGTCGTGACGGCGGCGGTGCTGCTTCGCTACATCGAACGGTCTGCGCCGGGCGATCTGGTGCTGGCCGGGCTCGTCGGCACCGCCGCAATCGCGCTGCGGACGCAGCTTCTCCCCACCGTCCTCAGCACCGTGCTGGCGGCGCCGGTCGTGGCCGGGCTGGCGACCGCGCGAGGCCTACGGCGAAAAGAGCGAGCCCGGGCAGCAGTTCGCTCCGGCGTTCACGTGCTGGTGGCGGCGACGGTTCTGCTCGCAGGCGTATCAGGTCTCAGACACCTGAACGCGGCGCTGACCGGCCGTCCGCCCGCGCTACAGTGGGAGGACGGCTACTTTCTGATCGCCGCGTGGGCGCCGGTGGTGCGGCCCGAGGACGCTCCGGATCCTCGCGTGGCCGAGGTGATTGCGGCGCCGACGGAGTTCCCCCTCGCTGAGCACCGGCGCCTGCTCGACCAGCGCTGGGCACCGGGCGCGTTGGTCGACCGCATCAAGAAGCTCGACCCGGATCCGATCCTGACCAACCGGTGGGCGAAAACGACCGCGCTCAACGCGCTGCGCCGCGATCCGATCGGGGTGGCGGCGCTCGCGCTCGACACCTGGCGTCTGAACTTCGACCGGGACGTGATGCGGTGGATGATCGACCGCGAACAGGGACTCGACTTCGCACCGACGCCGCGCGTCATCCGTCTGCTCGCCGACGAGCTCTCGCTCGCGGTCACTGCCGACTGGTGCCGCCGGTGGACGCCCACCCGCGCCTGGCATCGGGCCGCGGAACCCTGGTTCGGCGTGCTGGTCTTCGCTCCCCTGATCGGTGCCGCGGCGGTTGGCCTGGCGTCCCCCTGGGCACGCCCCGCGGTCGCGCTGACCGCGTGGATGACGGTGCCGCTGCTGGCGACGGCGGTCGCCTTCAACCTGCCGGTGCCGCGCATGCTCCACCCTCTCGAGCCATTCACGATCGCGCTGCTGGCGGTTGTCCTGGACTCAGCCTGCCGGCGAGTGGGCCGCCGTCACTCGTAGCGCAGGGCGTCGATCGGGTCGAGTGTCGCGGCCTTGTAGGCCGGGTAGGTGCCGGAGATCACCCCAACCAGACCGGCGAAGCCGAAGCCGAGCCCGACCGCCCACAGCGGGACGTGGGCCGCCGGGAATCCGGGGATCGCCTTGGCGCCGAGGACGCCGAGCCCCCAGCCGAGCAGCACGCCGACGACGCCGCCGAGCAGCGACAAGGTGATCGCCTCGATCAGGAACTGGACCAGGATGTCGCCGCGACGCGCGCCCATCGCCTTGCGCACGCCGATCTCGCGGGTGCGCTCGGTGACCGAGACCAGCATGATGTTCATGATCCCGATCCCGCCGACCACGAGGGCGATCCCGACCACCGCGCCGATCACCCACGTGATGGTGCCGAGGATCGAGCCGGTGGTCTCGAGGAGCTCGCTCTGGAGGGCGACCCAGAAGTCGTCTTTGGTCCCCTCGGGCAGGCCGTGGCGCGCGCGCAGCACGTCGGTGATCTGGTCCTTGGCGAGCTCGACGACCTCCGGGCTCTTGGCCTGGAACTCGAGCAGGATCTGGCGGAAGGAGCGCTCGCCGTAGAGATCGCGCGCGGTCGTGATGGGGATCAGCACGAGCTTGTCGTTGTCGCGGCCGAAGACCTCGCCCTGCTTCTCCATCACCCCGACCACCGTGAAGGTGCCGCCGCCGACCGTGACCTCGCGTCCAATCGGGTTGCTGCCCAGGCGGAGCTCCTCGATCACCGAGGTGCCGATCATGCACACGTGGGCGTGGCGGTCGAGGTCGAGCTGGGAGAAGAAGCGTCCGCGCTCGACCCAGTGGTTGTTGAGCTCCTGGTAGTAGGGGCCAACCCCCATCAGGAAGACCGTGAGGCTGCGGTCGCCGTAGCCGGCACGCTCGGAGCGGAAGAAGAGGGGATTGAAGTAGCGCAGGGTCGGGACCTTGTCCATGACCGCGAGGCCGTCCTCGTAGGTTAGCGTCACCTCGCGGCCGGCGAGGTCGGGGTCGAAGGGGTTAGGCCGCGCCTCGACCCGGATGAAGGTCACGCCGACGCCCTGCAGGCGGCTCGAGATCAAGAAGTTGAGCCCCTGAACGATCGACACCACGGCGATCACCGCCGCGACGCCGATGATGATCCCGAGGGTCGTCAGGATCGAGCGCATGGCGTTGCCGCGAACCGCGGACAGGGCGATGCGGAGGTTCTCGAGAATCACCGGCCGCCTCGCTTCTGGGCCTGGTCCGCGACGATACGGCCGTCGAGCAGGCGGACCACGCGTCCCGCGTGGCGCGCAATGTCCTCCTCGTGGGTGACAAGGACGATGGTGTTCCCCGCGCGGTTGAGCTCGTCGAACAGTGCCATGATCTCCTCGGAGGTGCGGGAGTCGAGGTTGCCGGTCGGCTCGTCGGCGAGCAGGATCGACGGCCGGTTGACGAGCGCGCGGGCGACGGCGACGCGCTGGCGCTGGCCGCCGGAGAGCTCGCTCGGGGTGTGCCGGACGCGGTCGCCGAGGCCGACCTGGACGAGCGCGTCCCGGGCGCGCTGGTGGCGCTCCTTGAGTGGTACGCGGCCGTAGATCAACGGCAGCTCGACGTTCGCGAGCGCAGAGGTCCGAGCGAGCAGGTTGAAGGTCTGGAAGACGAAACCGATCTCCTTGTTGCGGATGTGGGCGAGCTCGGCGTCGTCGAGCCCGGAGACGCGGCGTCCGTTGAGGACGTACTCGCCGCTGGACGGTGTGTCCAGGCATCCGATCAGGTTCATCAGGGTCGACTTGCCCGAGCCCGACGGACCCATGATCGCAAGGTACTCACCGGCGTCAACCTCGAGGTCGACCCCGTCGAGGGCGCGCACCTCCTCCGTGCCCATCTGATAGACCTTGCGGAGGTCGCGGATCTCGATCAGCATCAGCCGTCCTGCTCGGTCGTGGCGTCCGCTGCGCGCTCGTCGGGCTTCTGCTCGCGGATGGCGTCGCCGTCGTGGAGCTCCTTGAGGGTCCGGTAGGGGCCGGCGACGACGGTGTCGCCGTCCGAGAGACCGTCGAGGATCTCGACCCAAACCTCGTCGGCGATCCCGGTCTCGACCGGCGCGGCCTTCGCCTTGCCGTCGACCAGCGTGTAGACCACCTCGCGCTCCTCGAGCCCCTTGGCTTTGGTACCGCGAACCTCCTTGCCCGTGTCGTCGAGGGTGCGCTTGACCACGGCCTGGATGGGGACCGCGAGGGCGTCGTCGTGGGTCGCGGTGACGATGTTGACCTTGGCGGTCATGGCCGGGCGCAGCTGGGGGTCTGGGTCGTCGATCGCGACCTTGACCTGGAATCGGATGGTGCCGAGCGCAGCGTCCTTGCGGCCCGAGGTCGCGATCTCGACCACGTGCCCGTGCTGGGGCTTGTCTTCCCCGAGCGCGTCGATCAGGATCTCGGCGGGCTGGCCGAGGGCGACCTGGACGACGTCGACCTCGCTGACCTCGACCTCGGCCAGCAAACGCGACATGTCGGCGATGGTCATGATCACCGAGCCCGGGAGGTTAGTGTTTCCAGGGACCACGGTTTCGCCGCGCTCGGCGTCGAGCTGGATCACGATCCCGTCCATCGGCGAGCGAATCGACGTCCGGGCGAGATCGTCCTCGGCACGCCGCAGCGCGGAGCGGTACTGCTCGACGGAGTGACCCTGTGCCCTGACCTCGACCTCGGCCGAGTCGGCCGCGAGCTGAGCGGCGTCGAGGTCCTGCTGGCTCGCGAGTCCGCTCTCCTTCAGGCTCGAGGTCCGCCGCAGCGTACGCTGGGCGTCGGCGAGCTGGACCTGGAGCCGCTCGAGTGAGACCTGGGTCTGCTCGAGAGCGGCCTTTGCCTGGTCGCGGGCGGCCTCGTAGAGGTCGCGCTCGATCTCGACCAGGAGCTCACCCTGGCGGACGACATCACCCTCCTTGACCGGGAGCTTGATGATCTCGCCGATGACCTTGGCGGAGATGGCGACCTTACGCTCCGGGGTGATCTCGCCGGTGGCCTTGACGGTCGATGAGATGGTACGGCGCTCGGCAGCGGCGAGCTCCACTGGCGAGCCGCGCCCGCCGGCGTCGCGCAGGCTGGCCCAGACGACCAGGGCGAGCACGGCGACGGCAGCCGCCGCGATGAGGGCCTTCCGCATGCGCAGCCTCCTCCTTCTCGGGGCTCGACGTCCGCTCGGGACGTCAGCTCAGCACGGCCGTGAGGACGGTCTTGCCGAGCACGAACAGGACCCACGGAACCAGGACGACCATCGATGCAGCGGCGCGCGAGATCCGGCCGACGACCGCCATCCCGAGCACGAGCAGCACGATGATCCAGAGATTGAAGACGCTCACGCTGCTGCCGAGCGCCGTTTGCCATGCCGGCGCGCCGGCGGGCAGGAACGCCGCGACGCTGCCCTTGACGACGGTCTGCAGGGCGGTCGCGGAGAGCTTGTCAACGCGCTGCACGAGCACGATGAACAGGGCGTTGACGACGAGCGCGGCCGGCCAGTAGCTGTGGACGGTCACCGCCAGGCTGCGCGAGTAGTCGGCGTCCGATCCGGCGAGCTTGAGGCCGCCGAGGAAGATGCCAGCAATCAGGGCCATCACCAGCGGTGTTCCAACCACGGCGACGACGGGGTAGATGAAGGCGGTCCTTTGGGACTGCTTTGCGAACTGCTCGATCTTCTCCTCGTCGATCTCGCGGCCGCTCTGCTCGAGCCGCTCCCTGATGGTGGCCTCGAAGTCGAGATGTGGGAGCGCGACCATCTGCGCCGCGAGCCCGATCAGCATCAGGGCGATCAGGCACACCGCCCACCGTGGTGAGCGGGCGGTCGCAGCGAAGAGCCGGCCGGGAGCGGTGAAGGCCAGGCCCAGCCGAGCGAGGGCGCCAGGCGTGTCCTCGGCGGGCGCGATCGGCTCCGGTGCGGCGGGCGGCTCCCAGGTTGGGCGGTCGGTCTCGTCCATCGTCACGGCTCCGGTGTCGGCGCCGCGGTGTCGGCCGGAACCGGCCGCGGCGGCAGGTTGATTTCGCCCAGCTCCGACTTGAGATCGGTGAACTGCATCCACTTCACGTCTTTCCAGTAGTCGTGCGGAATGTCCGGCTCGCCCGGGTCGGTGATCTGGATGCCCTTGTTGGCGAGCAGCGTGGCGGTCGCGTCGAGATAGCCGACGTAGGCCTTGCGGTAGTCGAGCCATGCGCGGATCTCGCTCAGCTGCGCCTGGGCGAGGTCGTCCTGGATCTGGAGCACCTGGTAGTTGGTTGAGAGGCCGTTGGCGAACTTGGTCTGCTCGGCCTCGATGTTGCGCTCGGCAAACTCGCGTGCCGCTGCCGCCGCATCGATCGCCGCCGCGCCGTCCTCGAGCCCGCGCACCGCGGTGCGCACCTGGAGGATGATCTGCTGCTCCTGCGACCTGAGCACGACCTCGCCCTTCTCGAGCTCCCAACGCCGCTGCGCCAGCACTGCCTTGGCGCTGTTGTTGCCGAGTGGAACGGAGAGCGTCAGACCAACGGTCCAGGTGGGGTAGTCAGCCTTACCGATCTGGCGCAACGAGTCGTTGAGACCGCCCTGGTCGGTGAGGATCTCGCCGGTGGTCGGGTCCTGGGTCGTGAGCACGCCGCCGACACCGGAGAGCCCATAGCGGCCGGTGAGGTCGAGGCTGGGCAGGATCGTGTTGCGGGCGATGTCGACGTTGAGCTGCAGCCGTTGCAGGTCGAGTCGCGCCTGGGTGATCTCCGGGCGCTGCTCAAGGGCGGTCTCGATGGAGGTGCGCAGCTCCGGGTGCACGGGCTTGATGAAGTAGTCCTCGGTCGCCGTGATCGAAGCCGTCCACTCGTCGGGACGGTCGAAGCCGAGGGCGCGCTTGAGGTTGTCCTCGGCGTTCGAGGCGGTGTTCCTGGCGGCGATCACAGCCTGCTTGCGGGTCGCGACGCCCGACTCCGACTGGATGATGTCGATCGGCGCCGAGGTGCCCACGTTGACCCGTTCGTTGGTCTCGTTGAGCAGGCGCGTCGCGAGGTCGAGGCTTTGCTGGGAGACGGCCACGGCGCGCCGGGCGGCGACGTAATCCCAGTAGGCATACTCGACGTCGCGCAGCGTGCCCATCACCTGGAGCTCGAACCCGGCGAGGTCCTGTTCGCGGAGGTTGCTGGCGATGACGATCCCGGAGCGGTTCACGGTCGTGCCGAAGCCCTGCAGCAGCGGCTGGCTGAACGACAGCGTCAGCCCGCTGCTCCAGCTCGGGTTGAGGAAGAAGAACTGCGAGTTGGTCTCGTTGCGTACCGCGGACGCGCTCAGCTGAACCTGGGTGCCGGTGGGCAGCAGCTGCCCGAGGCTGAGGCCGAAGGTGGACGACCGGCTCACCTGGACGTTGGCGCCCTGGAGGTCGCTCGAGGACGGCGACCGGGTGTCGTTGCTCTGGAAGTTGGCCTCAAGCAGCGGGTCGAACTGGCCGGTCTGCTCGAAGATGCTCACCGTCGAGGTGGCGATGCCGAAGCGCCCGACCTGGAGGTCGAGGTTCCGCGCCAGGGCCATGGAGTAGGCCGTGGCGAGATCGAGGTTGAGCGTGGCGTTCGGCTCGACAACGGGTCCGGGGACCTCGGTGGGCAGGGCCGGGACATTCACGGTCTGTGCCGACGCAGCAATCGCCACCAGCAGGGCGACGCTCAGGGCGGGCATGATCTTGGTGCTCACGAGCGCTCCTCCTTCGCACGACCTTCGCTTCCCTTTACGAAGCGTTTCCGGAAAGGTTCCGGGAGGGGACCGGAGCGGGGGCAGCGCTCCGGTCGGGCCGTCACCGATCCGAAAGGTGTCATGTGCCCTCTTCCCACGAGGCGAGGTAGGCTGCCTGAGCGGCAGTCAGCGTGTCGATGTCGAGGCCCATGGTCGCCAGCTTGAGGCGGGCAATCTCATGGTCGATCTCCTCCGGTACCGGATATACGCGACGCCCCATCGACGCACCGTGGCGGACCAAGTGCTCGGCACACAGCGCCTGGTTGGCGAATGACATGTCCATCACCGCCGCCGGGTGCCCCTCGGCCGCGGCCAAGTTGACCAGGCGACCCTCGGCGAGCAGGTAGATCGTTCGGCCGTTGGAGAGCTTCATTGCTTCAACGAACGGTCGCGCGGGCCATCGCTCGGTCGCGATCCGGCGCAGCCCGGCAACGTCGATCTCGACGTCGAAGTGGCCCGAGTTGCAGAGAATCGCGCCGTCCTTGAGGAGCTCGGCGTGGGCGGTGGTGATGACGTCACGGTCGCCGGTGACGGTGACGAAGATATCGCCGACAGGGGCGGCTTCGGCGAACGGCATGACGCGGAAGCCGTCCATCGCGGCCTCCAGAGCGCGGACAGGGTTGACCTCGGTGACGATGATCTTCGCACCGAGCCCGTGGGCGCGCATGGCGACGCCGCGGCCGCACCAGCCGTAGCCGCACACGACCACCGTGAGCCCGGCAACGAGCACGTTGGTCGCGCGCAGGATGCCGTCCATGGTCGATTGGCCGGTTCCGTAGCGGTTGTCGAACAGGTGCTTGGTGGCGGCGTCGTTGACCGCGACCACCGGGAACGGGAGGACGTCGTCGCGCTCCATCGCGCGCAGGCGAATGACGCCGGTCGTGGTCTCCTCGGTCGAGCCGAGCACGCCCTGCAGGAGCCGCGAGCACCCGGACTCGCCGAGGCTCTCGGCGAGGGCCCGGACCTCTGCGTGGAGCCCATCGTGGCGTTTGAGCGCCATGAAGATGAGCGACGACACCAGGTCCGCGCCGTCGTCCATCGTCATGGTTGGCTCCATCTCGAGGCACGAGCGGACGTGGCGGTAGTAGGTGGCGGTGTCCTCACCCTTGACGGCGAAGACGGGGATGTCGTGCTCGGCGACCAGGGCGGCGGCGACGTCGTCCTGGGTCGAGAGCGGGTTCGACGCGCACAGACGCACCTCGGCGCCGCCGGCGACCAGCGTGCGGGCGAGGTTGGCGGTTTCGGTCGTGACGTGCAGGCACGCCGCCAGGCGGTGCCCGGCGAGCGGACGCTCGGCCGCGAAACGCTCACGGATCGACTGCAGCACCGGCATCTGGCGGTCGGCCCACGCGATGCGGCGTGCTCCATCGGCCGCGAGGCCGAGGTCCTTGACGTGATGGGGAACGGACATGAACTCCTCCAGACCGCTGCGGCGGACCGGCGTATCCTACAGGAATTCGGGCCGCCGCGGCTCCCCGTCGGGAGCCGGCGCGGCCCGTATTCCTTTCGATGCGCTGCGCGCATCGTTGGTTGTGACCTACTCGGATGAGGCTGGCTCTCGGCTTCACAAGATCGTCGGGATCGCCTG
>CAWFFJ010000038.1:0-60613 GCA_963814875.1 uncultured Acidobacteriota bacterium | reverse complement strand
TCAACGATCCTCCTGCTCGCGGCGCTCGCGGCGCTCGCCGCCGGCGCCGGCGAGCTCTCAGGACGCGTCACCGACGCCAACGGTGCGGCCGTGCCCGGCGCCCATGTCGTCGCGCGCTCCGGCGCGGCGATCTCGAGCGCGATCACCGGCGACGACGGCGCGTTCACCATCCGGGTGCCGGAGGTCGCCCACCCCTGGCGGCTCGACGTCGCCGCCAAGGGTCTCGTGACCGCCACCGTGGAGGCCGTCGAGCCCGGCCGGCGCGTGGAGATCGTGCTCCAGGCCGCGGCCCGCTTTACCGGCGAGGTCGAGGTGACGGCCGGGCGCGCCGACGTGTCGGAAACCCCGGTGACGGTCACCAACGTCACCCGGGCCGAGATCGAGCGCGGCTCGTGGGGCCAGGACGTGCCGATCTTCCTCTCGAACGTGCCGTCGTTCTACGCCTACAACGACTCCGGCAACGGCATCGGCTACTCGTACTTCTTCCTGCGCGGATTCGACATGACGCGCAATGCTGTGAGCCTCAACGGGGTCCCGCTCAATGACGCCCACTCGCACTCGGTGTTCTTCATCGACCTCGCCGACTTCCTGGCCACGACCGGCGACATCCAGGTCCAGCGCGGGGTCGGAACGACGCTGTACGGCGGCTCCGCGATCGGCGGCTCAGTCGACCTCGAGACCCGCGACCCGCTGCCAGAGCGGCGGCTGCGGGTGTCGGCGGGGGCCGGCTCGTGGGGCACGCGAAAGATCGACGGCGAGTACGACACCGGTCTCGGTGACAACGGATGGTCTGCGACCTTCCGGTGGTCGAAGGTCGATACGGACGGCTACCGCGACCAGTCGTGGGTCGAGATGTGGAACTACTTCGCCACCATCGAGCACGCCGGTGAGCGCTCGTCGACCCGGATCGTGGCGTTCGGCGGCCCCGAGCGCACCCACCTGGCCTACGAGGGCGTGCCCAAGCAGTACATCGACGGCGAAGTGACAGGGGACTTACGGCGCGACCGCCGCTTCAACCCCCTCACCTACCCCAACGAGGTCGACGAGTTCTTCCAGCCCCACTGGCAGCTCATCCACGCCCTCGAGCTGAGCGATGCAGTGACCCTGCAGAACACCCTCTACTACTTCCAGGGCAACGGCTTCTACGAGCAGTACAAGACGGACGCGTACCTGCCGGCGTACGTTCTCGAGCCGTTCCCCGGACCCGGCGGCGGGCTCGTCGACACCTCGGACCTCGTGCGGCGGCGCCACGTCGACGAGTGGGACCTCGGCTGGATCCCCCATCTGCAGTGGGACCAGGGCGACGGCCGCGGCACGCTCGAAGCGGGGGTGGCGCTGCGCCTGCACCACGGCCAGCACTGGGGGGAGACGACCTGGGCGCAGTTCTACCCGCCCGACACGCCTCCCAACCACCGCTACTACGACTACCAGCTCGGCAAGCGCACGGTGCAGCCCTTCGTCCAGGAGACGTGGCGCTTCGACCCGCGCTTCACGCTGCTCGCCGGCGTCACCTACACCTCGCACCGGTACGAGATGTCGAGGGACCGGCTCAAGGGCGTGGACTTGACCGAGACCTTCACCTACGCGCTGCCGCGGCTCGGCCTGACCTACAAACCGGCGGCGGGCTGGAACGTGTACGCCAACGTGTCGCGCGGCGGCCGCGAGCCCGCGTTCCGCGACATCTACGACCCCCAGGACTACTGGTTCGGCGACCCGCTCGACCTCAAGCCTGAGAAGCTCACCGACTGGGAGCTCGGCGCGCGCCACGACTGGGCGCACGGCTACGCGAGGCTGAACCTCTACTACCTGGACTTCTCGAACGCGATCGTGTGGGCCGGCGGGCTCGACAACAACGGCGTCCCAGTGACGGCGAACGGCGCCGAGACGACCCACAAGGGGGCGGAGCTCGAGCTGGCCTGGAACCCGCGCCCGCGCTGGGGCGCGCGGCTCGCGCTGTCGGCGGTCAACGCGACCATCGACCGCTTCGTGGAGTTCGACTACGAGGGCGGCTCGGTCGACTACTCCGGCAACACGCTCGCGGGAGTGCCCGAAAGCCTCGGCTCGCTCGAGCTGGTGGGCGGCGTCGGGGCGGTGGACGCGACGCTGACGCTGCGCCACGTGGGCCGCTTCTACCTCGACAACACCGAGGACATGCGCAAGGATCCGGCGGCGCGGCAGGCGCCGGGCTACGTGCACCGAGTGAACGACCCCTACACGTCGGCGGACCTCGCGTTCCAGGTGGACCTCGGCAAGCGGGTCGCGTCGGCGCTCGGCGCGAAGCGCGCGGCGCTCGACCTCAGGGCGAACAACCTGTTCGACTCGCTGTACACGAGCTTCGGCTACTTCGACGGCGAGCAGCCGGTGTGGATCCCGGCGGCGACGAGGACGTTCATGGCCGGGATTGTCTGCGACTGGTAACAGTCGCAGACAGTCCCGGCCCGCGAGACGTAAGAGGTCAGACGCAAGAAGTGCATCGCAATGGCGACTCGAGCGCGGGGGAGTTCTCGGCTCGGGTCACTCCACCGCCCACTCCCCTGCGATGCCACGTCTCGCTTCTAGCGTCTCGCGTCTTGCGCCCTCACCTCTCGCCTCTCACGTCTTGCGTCTCGCGGGCCGGGCGCGATGCGCCCGGCCTCGTGGTATACCGGGGTCATGACCGCGGTCCGCTCACGCCGTGCAAGCTACGTCGCCCTCTCCCGCTCCGGTGAGCTCGACGCTCGCGCCGACGCGCTCGAGGCACTCGCCGCACCCTGCCGCGTGTGCCCCCGCGAGTGCGTCGTCGACCGCCGCTTCGAGCTCGGTGAGTGCCAGACCCCGCTTGCCGCCTCGGTGGCGTCGTGGAACCGCCACGTCGGCGAGGAGGCCCCGATCTCGGGCCGCTTCGGCTCCGGCACCGTCTTCCTCGCCAACTGCAACCTCCGCTGCGCGTTCTGCCAGAACAACAACATCTCCCAGAAGCCGCGAGACTTCGCCGGCCGCGAGATGGGCCCGCAGACCCTCGCCGGGATCTTCCTCGAGCTCCAGGACGCGGGCGTCCACAACCTGAACTGGGTGTCGCCGTCGCACCAGGTCCCGGCGCTGGTGCGCGCCCTCGCGTCCGCGGCGCGGCGCGGGCTCACGCTGCCGGTGGTTTACAACAGCAACGGCTACGACTCGGTCGAGACGCTGCGCCTGCTCGAGGGCGTGGTCGACGTGTGGATGCCGGACCTGAAGTTTGCCGACGCCGCGGTCGGGTCCGAGCTCACCAATGTCCCCGACTACCCGGAGCGCGCACGGGCGGCGCTCGCGGAGATGTACCGCCAGGTCGGCGACGCCTGGGAGCTCGACCCGGCCGGCGCAGTGACCCGCGGGATGCTGGTACGGGTGCTGGTGCTGCCGAACGGCCTCGCGGGCGAGCGATCGAGCCTCGCCTGGATCGCGCGTGAGCTCTCGCCGCAGGTCGCAGTCTCGCTCATGGCCCAGTACCGTCCGTGCCACCGCGCGGCGTGCGTACCGGGGCGGCAGGAGCTGGCACGGCGTGTCAACGCCTCGGAGTGGCGCGCGGCGCTCGAGGCCCTCGAAACCCACATGACCGGCGACCGGCACTGCGTGCAGGGCATGCCGACGTCGCTGATCCGGTAGCCGCGTACTAGCCATCCCCGTTCCGCGGAGGTATGACCACTCGACTCGCGCGTAAGAGCCTGTGAGCCCGTCAGCGACCATCTTCCCGCACCCGGCGGTAGAGGTTGTAGTACCACCCGCCTGCGACGACCACCGGCTCGAACCGGTAGTGGGCGTGAAAGTCATCAGACGCCCAGATTTCGACGATCGACCTGTACTGCATGGAGATCTCGTCCGGACCGGCGAAGGGCCGCGAGGTAAGGCTGTCGACGAGCTGGATCAGGTCGGGTTTGCGGCTCAGAACGTAGGCACCGTCGCCCTTGTCATGGCCAGGACGCCAGCTCGCCGAGTAGCGGCTATCGAGCGGGGTGTGGGCGATCCACGGATCGACGATACCGACCATGTCGATCACCCTGAGTCGGGAGTAGTAGCCGATCGCCCCGATGGGGACCACCGCGATGGACTCCTGCGGTCTAGCGATGGCGCGAAGCGTCTCACCCATCTCGACGAAGACCGGTCCCGAGCCCGAGATCGCGACCATTCTCAAGGGATTGGGGAGTGGGAGCGAGGACTCCGAAGCCGATTCGAGCCGCGCCCTGCCCCGGTCGGTGAGCGGCGTGTTCGCCGCAGCCCAGGTGACGACGAGAACAGCTGCCACCATGCCTCCAAGGACACCGCAGGCCCGGCCCACCCGCCCCCGAAGAGACAAATGAGCCAGGGCCGCACCGAGCGCCGCCATGGCGATTGGAAGCACAGGCACGAGGAACCGCGCGCCGCCGAAGTGGTCGCCGCCTTCAAGGGCCGCCGCTGTCAGGAGTCCCGCGCAGACCGTCAGGACGTAACCCATCTCGAAACGATGACGATCTCCTGCCGCAACCCAACCGGCTATCAAAGCGGCCGCGATGAGCAGCAGCACCAGCGTGCAGAGAGTGACCGCGAGACGGCTTGGGGAGGGGCCGGCGGCGACGATCTCCCGCAATGAGCGCCCGACATAGAGAAGACCGTTGGCCACCTGGCGCAGGCCACCTCCGGTCTTGGCGTAGTACGTGTTGGGGAGCAGCTCGCCGAAAGTCAGCAGCCGCCACCCCACAAAGGCGGCCTGGACCGCAAGCACGATCCCGGAGATCCGCAGCAGCGCGGTGAGGGAGCTGCGACGGTCGAGCACCCGAAGGGACTCGCACGCGATCGTGACCAGCGCCACGACGAGGCCCTCCGGCCGCACCAGGCTCATCAACGCCAACACCGTCCCTACCAGGGCGGGCGAGCTGCGGCTGGAGAGATAGCCGAGGTAGGCGATGGTCCCCATCAGGACCGCCGCGGCGAACATCGTCGTTTCGAGGCCGGCGGTGGACCAGAATCCGAGCTGAGGAGACAGCGAGACTGCGGCCGGCACGAGGAGCCAGATCCCTCTTCGGCCCGCGCTCAACAACGCCGCGAGGCGGACCGAGAACAGGACGGTCACCATCGCAAAGAGGACCCCGAACCACCCCGCGCGCGCCGGATCGTGCCATCCGGCACACTCGCTCACACTCAGCAGCGCGAGATAAGCGCTTGACGTGAAGCCCTCGGTGGGCTGCTCACCCGGGTTCCACACCGGGCCATCACCCTCAGCCACGTTGCGGGCGTAGCGCAGGTAGATGTATGCGTCATCCACGAACGGCGGCAACGCCGCCAGCATCTGCCAGGCGCACGAGGTCAGGAGGACCAGCAGCAAGGCGGCAACGCCCAGCAGGACTGGCGCCGACATCCCGATGCGACCCTCACGACTGATCTCCGCCACGACGGCCCATTCTCTCGAGAGCCGGGCGAGACCGCAAGTGAGGTTGGTCCGGGCCAAGGGGAGCGCGCTGCTCGCGCGCTATGCAGACAGGCTAGTAGGCGTGTACGTCGCTGCTGATCTGGACGCGCGGGTGTCGGCCGGAGGGGTCCGCCGCGATCTCGAGGATCGTGGCGAGTGGCCTCGGTGAGCCGATGAAGTGCCCCTGGGCGTAGTCGATGCCCATCGCCCGGACGATGTCGAAGATCGGCTGCGAGCTGACCGCCTCGGCGATGGTCTTGAGATTGTAGACCTTGGCGATCTGGTGCATCGACTCCACCATCGCCCGGTCGAGCGGATCGGCGGCGATCTCCTGGATGAACAAGCCGTCGATCTTGAGGAACGAGACCGGGAGCAGCTTGAGGTAGCCGAAGGACGACATGCCCTGGCCGAAGTCGTCGAGGGCGAACCGGCAGCCGAGCTCGCGCAGTGCGTCGATCACTCTCCGCGCCTTGCGCACGCTCGCCACCGCCGCAGTCTCGGTGATCTCGAAGCAGATCACGTCCGGCCGCAGCCCCGTCTCCTGGATCAGGTCGCTGACGTAGGCGGCGAAGGGTTCGTCGGTCAGGGTTGCGCCGGAGAGGTTGACGAAGCAGGTGTGGACTGTCTCCATCAGCGCCCGCGGCTCGGCGGCGAGGGAGCGGAAAACGGTGCCGACGACCCAGCGGTCGAGGCGGGGCATGAGGCCGTAGCGCTCGGCCGCGCGCACGAACTGCTCGGCGGGGTATGCGATGCCAGAGCTGTCCATCGGCATGCGCAGCAGCACTTCGAACGCCCACTGGCGCGAGGCATCGGGCTCGAGGGCCATGATCGGCTGGGCGACGAGCTCGAAGCGGTTCTCCTCGAGGTTGCGCTGCAGCCGCACGACGAGGCTCATCTCGCCCATCCGGTGGGCGACCTCGCGGTCGTCGCGCTCGAACACCCGGACCTGGCCGCCGCCCTGCTCCTTGGCGACGTAGCAGGCGTGGTCGCCCGCGCTCATCACCTCCATCACGCTGCGCAGATCGGGCGTCAACGGCACCAGGCCGATGCTCGCCGAGATCGAGAAGACGTCGTCCTCCCAGAGGAAGCGGTAGTCGCACACCGTCTCGCAGACCCGCTCTGCAATGACGCGTGCGGAGGGCACGTCGCAGTCAGTGAGGAGGATGCCGAACTCGTCGCCTCCGAGGCGGACCACGACGTCGGTCTCGCGGACCTGGTTGAGCAGCAGCCCGGCGATACGCCGCAGCAGCTCGTCGCCGGCAATGTGGCCGCAGGTGTCGTTGACCACCTTGAACTGGTCGAGGTCCATGTAGCACACGCACGCGGGGCGCTCGTCGAGCTCCGGCGACTCCAGCACCGCGTGCAGCCGCCCCTCGAAGGCCGGACGGTTGAGCAGGCCTGTGAGCTGATCGTGGCTCGCTTGGTGCGCCATCTGCAGCGCCAACAGCCGCGTCTCGCTGACATCGCGCAGGATGATGACCAGGCCCACGACCTCACCCTGGCGCCCGCGGATCGGGGAAACCGAGCCCTCGACGGCGCAGCGGCTGCCGTGGCGTGCGACCAGGGTGACGCCGCTCAGACGGGTGACGTCGGCTCTTCCCGTCAGCCACTGTTTGATCGGCGGCACGGCCCGCGTTCCCTGGGCGGTGTCCACCAGGCTGAGCACGTCGCCGAGCTCCCGCCCGGCCGCCCGAGCCATTCCCCATCCGGTCAGAGACTCCGCCACCCGGTTGAGGTAGGTCACGGTGGCCGATCGGTCGGTGGTGATGACACAGTCGCCGATCGACGCCAAGGTGACCTGCGCGAGCTCCTTCTCCGCATGCAGTGCGCTGACCTGGTCCTCATACGCTCGGGTAGTGTGGCGCAGCAGGTTGCGCAGGATCTCGACCTCGAGGTCGCGGTCGATGGTCATGCCTCAGCCTCGCACAGCAGGACCAGCACCGCGGTGTGGTTGTAGAACGCGAGCGGACCGCGGGCAGAGGGGCCGATCTCGCCGAAGGTAAAGAAGCCGGATAGCGGAACTCCGTCGAGGGCCCTGTGGATCGCCTGGACCTCGGCCTCGGCGCGCTGGCCGAGCACGACCTCGCGGCCGACGCAGGAGTACAGCACAGCTGCCTCGGCATGGCGCCCGGCGGCCAGCTCACGCGCGGTTTCGACCAGCGACGCCCCGTTGCCCATCCCGAGACGGATCTCGTCACCGACCTCGAGGTCTCCCCAGAACGTGACCGCGCCCTCGGGTTGGTCGAACTGCCGCATCGAGCGGTACAGCCCCTCTCGACCGGGACGTGGGCCCTCGAGAATCAGCGGGAACTGGTGGGCCGCCTCGGGCAGCGGTGCAAGCGAGCCGCCGACGGTGAAGAAGCGGCGGTACCAGTCGGTGACGGGCTCGCCGTCGATCTCGTACAGCACGTTGCCTTCGGCCCGGGTCACGGTGTAGGACGGGCTCGCCGGGCTCCACCCGCGGACGATCTCGACATCGGCGCGGACCCCGTACCAGCACGACACCGCGCAGGCAGCTCCGTACAGCTGGCGATCAATGAAGACCCGGGCGCCGCTCGCCTCGACGCCGGGGGAGGCCATCGAGGCCAGCCCGCCGGCAACCGGAACATCCGCCGCGGCTTTGCGGGTGCGCAGCTCCGCGAGAAGCTGCTGAGCCGGAAACTGGAGGCCGTCGACGAGCAGCAGCACCGCGTCGGCGCCACGGATCGTTCCGGCAAGTCGATCGACCTCGTCGGCACGCAATCCGCCGTCCGACGTCGCCTCGATGACCCCAACCTCGACACGATGCTCAGGCTGATCGAACCAGAACAGCTGGAGCGAGCCGTGGCTCGCCAATGCAGCGTCAGCAAACTGGGTGACCGACTCGCAGCCGAAGCGGACCGTGTCCGGCCACATCGCTGCCAGCTCACGCAGCATCCGCTGCGAACGGCCGTCGCCGGGCAGGAAGGCCAGCACCACGTCCGGCGATCGGCTGGGGACCGCCGCGAGGCGGTCCTGCCAGGTCTCCGGCTCGTCGGGCCCCGGCACCGGAATGACCATACTTTTCATCCAAAAACTGCCTCTGGCACCTTGTCGACCAAACCAGCATTCTGAGAGCAGGTCGTGGGCTTCATGATAACACCCACGGACCCCGATGCCGCGCCGCGGCCTGCCGAGCCGCCGCTCGTAGGGTATCCTGAGCGCCGGCCCGACTGGAACGGAGGGACCCGGCAAACCCGTTATGCGCTCGATTCTGGTCTTCGCCCTGCTCGCGGTCATCCGAACCGTCAGCCGCGTCTTCTTTCGGCTCCGATCGGAATGGGTCCGGCCACTCCCACCGAACCCATGGGACGACCTCCGGATGGTGGTCATCCTCAACCACACCAGTCTTTACGAGTGGTTGCTCGCCGGCTTCGCGTCGTGGTCCCTGCTCTGGCAGTTCGCCAGCCACGGCGTCCTGCCGGTCGCTGAGAAGACCATCAAACGGACTTGGGTCGGCCTGTTCTTCCGCTCGCTCGTTCGCCACCCGGTGGTGATCACGCGTCAGCGCGACCACACCTGGGAGGATGTACTGCGGCGCATCGACGACCCAAAGGCGATGGCGGTGATCCTGCCCGAGGGGCGCATGAAACGGCGCAACGGGCTCGACGCCTATGGCCGCGAGATGACCGTGCGCGGCGGCATTGCCGACATCCTCGCCGCTATCCCGTCGGGGCGCATGCTGATCGTGTACTCGGGCGGCCTCCACCACATCCAGGCGCCGGGCGAGCTCGTCCCCAGGATTCTCCGGGTCGTCCGCATCCGCAAGGAAGTGCTGGACATCCCGGGGTACGTCGCGTCCCTGGGCGGTTCCGAAGACTACGACACCTTCAAGAAGGCGGTCATCACCGACCTCGAGCGTCGGCGCGATGCGATCTGCCCGATCGGCGACGTCGACCTGCCCCGCGACCGGCCGTACACGTACTAGTGTCCTGTTTGAAAGACCCCGGTGCACTCCCCGCGGGCCATCGCGGCCCCTGGCGGCGTTGCTCCTCCCTGAAGTGGCTGAGTTTCCCGCCCCCTCCCCTCACAAACCCGCCGCCCCCGCATCCTCCCGACCTCCGACCCCCCGGCGGGTTTCCGACTTCGTCGTCGCGCCTTGCCAGGAACCACGCTGGCTCCACGATAAGCACATGGGACTTCCCAAACAGGACACTCGTCGGGGTGACGCAATACAATGCCGGGGTCACAACCGGGAGGTGCACCGTGTCTGAGCCGTCACGCTCCGGCCTCGACCGCCGCCGATTCATGACCGTCCTCGCCGGACTCGGCGCAGGCACCGCCTTCGCCGATGTGCTCTGGGCCGCGGTCGAGGGCGGGGCGCCGCTCGACCGCGCGACCCTGGCGGCGGCGGAGAAGGTGGCCGGACTCGAGTTCACCGATCCCGAGCGTGACCTCATGCTCAAGGGGGTCGAGGAGCTTCGCAGCGATTTCGCCACGCTGCGGACACTTCCGCTCAGCAACGACGTGCCACCCGCGATCGTCTTCGACCCGACTCTCGCCGGCGAGAACCCGCCGGATGGAGCGTCGTGGCTCCGGCTCTCGACGTCGGACGAGGACGAGCTGCCCGAATCCCCCGACGCGCTCGCGTTTCTGTCGGCGACCGAGCTCGGACGAGCGCTGCGTGAGCGTCGCCTGACCTCGGTCCGCCTCACCGAGATCTACCTCGACCGGCTCCAACGCTACGACCCGACCCTGCGCTGTGTGGTGTCGCTGACCAAGGACCGGGCCCTGGCGTCAGCCGCGCGCGCCGACCGCGAGCTCGACCGCGGCTCCTGGCGCGGGCCGCTGCACGGAGTGCCGTGGGGCGCCAAGGACCTGCTCGCTGCCCGCGGCGCGCCGACCACCTGGGGAGCCGCCCCCTTCAGGGATCAGGTGATCGACCAGGACGCCACGGTCGTGAAGCGGCTCGAAGCGGCGGGCGCCGTGCTGGTTGCGAAGCTCTCTCTGGGCGCGCTGGCGTGGGGCGACGTCTGGTTCGGCGGGACGACCCACAACCCGTGGAAGCCCGAGCAGGGCTCGAGCGGTTCCTCGGCCGGGCCGGCAGCGGCGACGGTGGCGGGCTGTGTCGGCTTCTCGATCGGCAGCGAGACCCTGGGCTCGATCGTGTCGCCGTCGACACGCTGCGGCGCCACCGGCCTGCGCCCGACCTTCGGCCGCGTCAGTCGTGCCGGCGCCATGGCGCTGTCGTGGAGCATGGACAAGCTCGGGCCGATCTGCCGCTCGGTCGACGACTGCGCGGCGGTCTTCGCCGCAATCCAGGGCGCGGACCCCGACGACCTGTCGGCGGTCGATGCCCCGTTCCGTTGGCCGCCGGAGCGCTCGCTCGAGGAGCTGCGGGTCGGCTACGTGCGGGCGCTGTTCGAAGCCGAGCCGGACAAGGACACCGACCGCGAGTGGCACGCCAACGACCTCGCCACCCTCGAGGCGCTCCAGAAGATGGGCCTCAGGCTGGTGCCGGTCGAGCTGCCGGACCTGCCGGTCAGCGCGATGTCGTTCATCCTCTCGGTGGAGGCCGCGGCGGCCTTTGACGACCTCACCCGGTCGGGCCGCGACGACCTCCTGGTCCGCCAAGTGGAGGATGCGTGGCCCAACGTGTTCCGCCAGGCGCAGCTCGTGCCGGCGGTCGAGTACCTCCAGGCCAACCGCGCCCGTACGCTGCTGATGCACGCCATGCGGCGTGCGCTGGCCGACGTCGATGTCTACGTCTGTCCGTCCTTCGGTGGTAGCAACCTGCTGATCACGAACCTGACCGGTCACCCGGCGGTTGTGGTTCCGAATGGGTTCCGCACGGACGGCACGCCGACCTCGATCACCTTCGGCTCGCCGCTGTGGCGCGACGCGGAGGCGCTGCTGGTGGCGAAGGCCTACCAGGACGCGACCGGCTTCCACCTCAAGCGCCCGCCGGGATTCGAGCAGCAGGGGCGCTGAGCGCCCCTGCTGGCAAGAAGCAAGACGTCAGACGCGAGACGTGTAGGCAGAGGTCGTCTGCGCTCCTCCCCTACCGCACAATGCGATGGACGTCTCGCTTCTAGCCTCTCGCGTCTTGCTTCTTTCCTCTTGCCTCTCGAACTCTTCATCTGGGCGGCCTCCGCCCAGATGACGTGGTAGCCTGAGAAGGTCCCATATGTTCGAGGAGTCAGGCACGAGGGGAGGCAGCCATGGGCCGTGGCGTCAAGGTCCCGGTCGGCTCGAGCGAGGTCAACGCGAGCGACCTCAGAGGTCTGCAGCGCGCCTGGCGGAGCCGACGCCTGGTGCTCTTCCTCGGCGCCGGGGTGTCGTTCGACTACGGCATCCCGGGTTGGTACGACCTGGTGCTTGCGCTCCTGTTCCGCCAGGCGGGCAGCGCGGCGCGCCTGAGGCGCTACCTCCCCCACTACCGGCGCGCGCTCACCGACTGGCTGGTGGACACCTTCGACTACGACCCGGTGGTGCTGGCCAGGGTCATCCGCAACGACATCCGGCGCCGCTCGCGGCGCGCCGGCGGTGACCCTGCCGCCGCGCAACAGCGCTTCCTCGACATGGTCCGCCAGCAGCTCTACGTCGGAATGCGCAGGCCCAAGGGACCAACGACGCTGGCCGCGGTGGCGGACCTGGTCGAGGCGACGAACGAAACCAGCGGCCTCGCCGCGGTGGTGACCTTCAACTTCGACGATCTCCTCGAGCGCGAGCTGGTGCGGCGGGCTGGCCGGCTCACGGTCGATCCGCAGCCGGTGTGGGAGGCGCGCCGGATCGCGGACGGCGTGTTCCCGATCCTCCACCCCCACGGCTTCCTGCCCCGGGGCGACGCCGCCGGCAGCAGCGAGATCGTGTTCACCGAGGAGGACTACCACCAGCTCACCCGGACGGTGTTCCACTGGGCGCTGACCGAGATCGTCGCGTACCTGCGCCACTACCACGTAGTGTTCGTCGGTCTCTCGATGTCCGACCCCAACCTCCGGCGCCTGGTCGACGCGAGCTACGTCGGCGGTGACATACCGTGCCACTGGCAGGTGCAGCGCAGCCACCGCATCCCGGACTCGGCGCTCGAGCAAGCGGTCGACGAGATTCAGCGTCGGGCGCAGAGCTACCGCCGTGAGCTCGACGAGACCTTCGTCAAGGGGCAGTTCGAGGTCGGCAAGGCGCTGCGCGCGACCCTCCGCCAGGCCGACACCTACGACCGCGAGCTGTTCGAGTCGATGGGCGTGAAGACGATCTGGCTGTCCGAGTACGCCGATCTGCCGCTGCTGCTGGCCGCAATCAATGGGACACGCCCTTGACAGGCTGACTGATAGGTATTACTGTCAATCAGAACTGATGCAAAATGTAGCTCTTTTGATGAAGTCCGACACGAGTGGGTTCGCCGAGCCGGGCAGGGACACAGATGCCTGACAACGACGCGAACAACCGATCGGCCGCATGAGCGATACCACCTTCACTATTCGCGAGTGCCTCGACGCGCTGCTCGCGGAGGTGGTCAGAGCCGACGCCGCAGCCCACCTGCTGCAGGCCCGCGGCTGGGCGGACCTCGCTCGGGGCGCGGAGCTCACCCAGGGTCTCGACCACCTGGTCAACCTCGGGCTGCACGAGGTCGTGCTGGAGGCCTGGCTGAGCCCCCCGAACCGCCTCACCCGGTTCTTCTTTCTCCTCCGCAGACTCCTCGGTGGCCGACCCCAGCCACCGCCCTTCCGGTTCGCCCCGCGCTCCAGCGACGCGCCGTCCCTGCGGCTTGAGCTGCGGGTGAAGCGGTCGCCCGAGGGCAGCTGGGGCTCGACGATCAAATCCGGCGACCAGACCCCGGCCGGCGAGCCGATTCTCATTCCTCGAGTCACTCTCTGACCTCTGCTACCCTCCGCTCGTGGCGCCTACCGTCCCCCGCTTCCCGAACCCCGCGCTGGTCGCCCGCTGGAACCTCGACCCGAACGTCACGTTCCTGAACCACGGCTCCTTCGGCGCCGCGCCGCGGGCGGTGCTGGCGGCCCAGGCCGAGATGCGGGCGCGCCTCGAGGCCGAGCCGGTGCGCTTCTTCCTCCGCGAGTACCAAGAGCTGCTCGACGGCTCCCGCACGCGCCTCGCCGGCTTCCTGGGTGCGGCACCCGAGCAGCTCGCGTTCGTCCCCAACGCCACCACTGGCGTCAACACGGCCCTCGCGTCGCTCGACCTGCAGCCGAACGACGAGCTCGTGGTCACCGATCACGAGTACCCGGCGTGCCGCAACGCGATCGAGGTGACGGCCGCGAGGACCGGCGCGCGGATCGTGGTGGCGAGGGTCCCGTTCCCGCTCGACGATGCTGCCCGGGCGGTGGAGGCGTTACTCGGCGCCGTCACGCCGCGAACCCGGGCCGCGCTGGTGGACCACGTCACCAGCCAGACCGGTCTGGTGCTGCCGCTGGCCGAGATCGTGGAGGCGCTGCACCTCCGCGGGATCCGGGTCATCGCCGATGGCGCCCATGCCCCGGGGATGCTCGACCTCGAGCTCGAAAGGCTCGATGCGGACCTCTACACCGGCAACCTTCACAAGTGGGTGTGTGCCCCCAAGGGGGCGGCCTTCCTGTTCGTCCGTGAGCCCGAACGGGCCAACGTCCGTCCCCTGGTGACCAGCCACGGCGCGTCAGCGTCCGCCGGGACCCGGTCCCGGTTCTGGCTCGAGCACGACTGGACCGGGACCTTCGACCCAACCGCGTGGCTGACCGTTCCCGCCGCCCTCGACGAGGTCGGCAGCATGCTGCCAGGCGGGTGGCCGGAGGTCCGCGCCTTGAACCGGGCTCTCGCGCTCGCGGCACGGCGCGTGGTCGCCGATCGTCTCGGCGTTGCGGCGCCCTGCCCCGACGACATGATCGGCAGCCTCGCGACCCTTCTCCTACCCGACGGGGAGAGCGTCCGGCGCGATGTCGACCCGCTGCAGGATGCGCTGTGGGAACGGCATCGGATCGAGGTACCGGTGATCCCGTGGCCAGCACCGCCGCGCCGACTGCTGCGGCTGTCCGCGCAGCTCTACAACGGGCTCGACCAGTACGAACACCTCGCCAGCGCCCTCGCCGACCTTCTCCCGATTCGATGAGGAAGAGGCCGGCCCCGAGGGGCCGGCCCAAGCGCCTACGGAGTCCGCCGCGGTCACGGGTTGGCGACGAGCGTCCGCCAGTGTGGCTGCATGCACAGCCAGTTGAACGAGTGGGTCTGGGTGCCGACTGAGATCTCCGGCAACTGCGGCACCGAGAAGCTGAGCCCCCTCGTGCCGCGGCAGGCAGCGGAGAACCTGCCCTCTGTCAGGTCGATAGTGACCGAGCCCGGCTTCAACCGTCCGCCGGACCAACGCACGACGGCCCTGGTCAGGTTGGGAACGTCGATCTGGCTGGTCGTGGTGCGCAGTCCGAAGGGCGGGTTGAGGCAGGCGACCGTGGTCCACTGGGAGCAGGCGCTGTTCGCGAGCACCTCGAGTGGGTTCTGTCCAGGCTCGAAGCTGATCGTCACGCTCCCGCTCGGCTGGCTGCAGACCCGCATCGGCTGGCTGCAGGAGCCGGTGGTGAGACCGCTGACCACCCGCAGGCTCCGGGTCGGAATGTCGAGGCTGACGTTGGGGATCTGGACCCCGGGCGGCACCAGCCCGAGCTTCTGGAGCTGGGGCAGGAGGATCGAGATGTCCCAGTCGAGACAGATTTTGAAAGTGTCGGTCCGGTCGCAGTGGGGTCCCTCGTAGTCGACCATCTGACTGAGGTTCCCGTTCGCCGCGGTGCCGAAGTTGTAGCCCACCGACCCGAAGTCGACGTGGGTGCAGACGTCGACGTCGACGACTCCGGGGGTGGTGATGCGCTGGGTTCCGCCACCGGACAGCGACACCGTGGGAACGGTGAGCTTGGCGGTCTGGCTGCAGCTGTCGATGCACTGCAGCGCCTTGAGGCTGTTCATGGCTGCAGTGAGCGCCTGGACGGTGTTGTTGGCGAGCGTGTACCAGCCATGCGCCGGCAGACCGTTATAGGTCGCAAGGCAGAGTGGGTTGTTGCCGGTCGCCTGCTGGCACTGGGTCAGAGCCTGCTGGGCATTCTGCCGGATCTGCTGCGCCGCCGCCCGCGCCGTCTGGGCATTTGTGCGCTGCGTGCGGAGGTCATTGTAGAGGTTCTGGGCGGCCTGGCTCGGGCATCCCGTGAAGTCACGGGCGGTCTTCTGGGCGGCCTGGTTGGCATTGTTGAGCCAGGTCTGGAGATTGTTGACGAACGGCGCCACCGCGCCGGATACGGCCTGGAAGAAGCTGGCGACCATGTCCTCGATGGGACCTGCCTGGGCGCCGCCCGAGGGCAGCGCGAGGGCGACGCAGACGATGGCGACGACGAAAGCACGCTTCACGGTCCACCTCCATGGGGATGTCGGAACGGGTTGACGATCGCGGCCGCGGGCCCCGGGGGGGCGCGCGGTCCGGGCGGCGTGGTTGGGGTTCACGGGGTAGCGGTCCATCTCTTCCTCCTCCGCGTGCCGGCGGTCTTCCGGCCGCTGTGAGAAGGATGGAATCGAGACCCGGTCGCCGCATGATGTGCGGGTCAGGGCGTCGTGATGGCTACCTCAGGAGATGGAAACGCTAGCTTCATGGAGACATACGCGTCGAGCGCACGGAAGCGGTCATGCTCGAGGTGGTCTCGACCGATCGCGAAAGCAAGCCGTGACGCACGAGAGCTGGCCTTCGAACAACAGGAACACACCACCATCACCAGGCGCCGACCACACGGTACCGGGAGCGACCTGGCGCACTGGCGGAAGGCAGACTCCTGTGTGCTCCCTTGGTGCCTCTGTGCTTCAGTCCGGGTCGCGTCGCTCGACCCGGCAGGGTCTATTCAACCTCGAACGGCAGTTGGAGAACGTGCCGATCGGGATCCGGATTGCGCCTGAAGACGATCATGACGTGGCCGACGATGCCGACCACCTCGCAGCCCAGACGCTCCTCGAGCGCGGCTGCGAGCTCGCGCCGATCCTCGGCATGGTCGACCAGGCGCACCTTGATCAGCTCGTGGGCGCCGAGTGTATCGTCGATCCCGGCCACGGCGGCGTCGCTGAGGCCGGCCTTTCCGAGGTGGACGATGGGCCGCAGGTGGTGGGCCATACTGCGCAGATGTCGGCGCTGGGCGCCGGTAAGCCGTCTCATGGCAGATCCTCCGCTTCCCGGAAGCTCAGACAGCCGGTCTCGTGCAGCAGGTAGGTCAGCCGCAGCACCTGCTCCTCGTCGCGTTCGCGGCGGATGACGTCCGCGATCGTGCCCGCCTCGCTCTCGATCGCGCGCAGCATGCGCTGCTCGCGGCCGGACAGCCGTAGCGACTCGGGCCTGCCGTTGACCGAGACCGTCAGCGACTGCCGGAGATGGCCCTCGAGAGTGCGCCGGATAGCGGAGAGCGGGAGACGCTCGCTCACGCCTTCGTGAATGAGCTCGTGTGCCTTCAGGTCGAGCGGGATACCGAGCTCGGGCGGTTCGAGCCCCGGGAAGAAGCCGTACCGTCCCGCGGTCCAGGTGAAGAGCTCGAGGATGCGGTCGCGGACCTGCTCGCCGAGGTACCGGTAGAGCTGATGGGGAGCCAGGATGTGGAGGCTGAGCAGTGCTTCCGAGAAGCGCAGCCCCTTGGATGCGGCGAAGTCCATGGTGGCGCTGTGCTCCTTCGCCGACAGCAGGCCCCGCGCCACGAGGTGCTCGCCGAAAAGCTCCGCCGAGCTGTTGGAAACGATGAACACCGGATCGCCCAGCTCGAGGAAGACCGATTTGACCAACGGTTCGCGCGTCAGGTCGAGACGGCCGGTCGAGCGCTCGACGGCCAACCGGTGGAGCACGCCCGCGAGCGAGTCGACAGCAAGGCTTCCCTCCCAGGCGGGACAGACCTCCTCGGCCGGGGTCGCCGGGAACGAAAACCGCGGCGGAGGCAGGGTCCGTACCACCGGAGGCGCGACGGCGGGGGGCGATGGGCCGACTGCAGCGCTCACCTGCGACCCAGCGGTCGGTTCCGCGGGCGCCGGCTCGGCCGCCAGAATCGTGTCGACCTCTCGGTCGCGAGCGAGCTCGCGCTCGATCTCCTCGGCGAAGCGCCGCCGCATGAAGCTCTCGGTCTGCTCGGCCGTGTACGGAGCCTCGCAGTCCAGCCGTGGGTCGAGGACGGCCTCTCTGAATGCGGCGGCAGAGAGGAACCGCTGCTCGGGGTCGGTGGCGAGCGCGCGGTCGAGCACCGGTCGAAGGCCGCCGGGGAACGCCTTCAACCGGTCGAGATCGAGCTTCCCGTCGCGAATCGCCATCAGGACCGCGAGGTCGTTTGGCTCCGTGTGGAGCGGTGCCATCAGGACCATCTCCGCCAGAACGACGCCGAGCGAGAAGATGTCGCTGCGCCGGTCGAGCTCGCGACCCGCGGCGGCCTCAGGGCTGAGGTAGCGGATCTTGCCCTTGATCAGGCCGTGCTCGGTGTGCTCCTCGCGATCGCGCGCCCGAGCAACGCCAAAGTCGGTCAGCTTGACCTCGCCGGTCCAGCCGATCAGGATGTTGCGCGGGCTGACGTCGCGGTGGACGATTTCCTGGGGCGTGCCCTCGGCGATTCCGAAGCGATGGGCGTGATCAAGGCCGCTGCAGACCTCGGCCACTACGCGGCGAGCAAAGCCGACTGGGAACGACTCGCGGGCGCGTGCAAGCCGCTGCACGACGAGGAAGAGGTCCCGCCCCGGTACGTACTCCATCGCGATATAGGGCACGCCGCGATCCTCGCCCAGCTCGTAGATCTGGACGATGTTCGGATGCAGCAGCCGGGACGCGATCTTCGCCTCGTCGGTGAACATGCGCAGGAAGCGCTGGCGATCGAGCAGGTGGGGAAAGATCCGCTTGATGGCGACCGCCTTGGAGAAGCCGCGGATACCGACCACCCGCGCGCGGTAGACGTCCGCCATTCCCCCCGAGGAGATGCGTCCCACCAGTACGTACTTTCCAAAACGCCTCATGCCATCCTGCCCGCAGCGCTCCCCAGTGTACTCCGGGCGCGGACGCCTCGGCGGCAACCCGCCGCAGCTCGGATCACGCCGGCCGGCGCCCCACCAGGACCACGACCGACCGCGGACCGACGAGGTAGACGCCGCCGGCCAGGGGCAGCTCGTCCCCGGGCTCGCAGATCTCGTCCGGAGGGTCGAGCGACGTGTCGAGAAAGCGGCGCCAACCGCGGCCCTTGCCCGCCGGGGGCAGCTCGAAGGGGAGCGCCTTCTCGCCCGCATTGAGGGCGACGTAGAGCTCATCGTCACGATCCCGGCCGAAGAGATGGTAGGCGAGGGAGCGCGAGCTGTCGGACCAGTCGGGCCGGCCGTGGACCGGACCGTGCCACAGGATGCCCTGCGCCTTCGGATCGTCCTCGTCGAAGAAGGTCCGCCGGCGCAAGTTGGGATGGGCCTTGCGAAAGCGGATGAGCCGGGCGACGTAGCGGACCAGGTCGGCATTCTGCTCGGTCAGCTTCCAGTCGATCCAGCCAATCGGGTTGTCCTGGCAGTAGGCGTTGTTGTTGCCGCCCTGAGTTCTCGCCATCTCGTCGCCCGCGGTCAGCATCGGCACGCCCTGGGAGAGCATGAGGATCGCGAGCAAGTTGCGCTGCTGACGCGCGCGCAATGCAAGCACCGCCGGGTCCTCGGTCGGTCCGTCGATCCCGCATCCCCATCCGAGGTCGTCGCCGATGCCGTCGCGGTTGTCCTCGCCGTTGCCCTCGTTTCGCTTGTGCTCATACGTGACGAGGTCCGCCAGGGTCATGCCGTCGTGGCTGGTCACGAAGTTGACGCTGTGGTACGGCGCCCGGCCGCTCGAGCGGTAGAGGTCGGCACTGCCCGCCAGGCGCGTGGCGAGCGGCGGCACCATGCCCGCGTCGCCGCGGACGAAGCGGCGCACGTCGTCGCGGAAGCGACCGTTCCACTCGGCCCAGCGGCCCCAGCTGGGAAACGAACCAACCTGGTAGAGCCCGGCGGCGTCCCACGCCTCGGCGATCAGCTTGCAGCGCGCCAACACCGGGTCGGCCGCGATCATCTCGAGCAGCGGTGGATTGGTCAGCACAGAGCCGTCGCGGCCTCGGCCCAGCACCGATGCGAGGTCGAACCTGAACCCGTCGACGTGCATCTCGGTCACCCAGTAGCGCAGGCTGGCCAAGATCAGCCCGCGCATCGCCGGATGGTTGCAGTTGAGCGTGTTGCCGCAGCCGGTGTAGTCGTGGTACGCACCGGTGATCGGGTCGACAATGTAGTAGATCGCATTATCGAGGCCGCGGAAGCTGATCGAGGGGCCCCACTCCACGTCCTCGCCGGAGTGGTTGAAGACCATGTCGAGCAGGACTTCGATCCCGGCCTCGTGGAAGGCCTTGACGGTCTCCTTGAACTCCCGCACCACCCCCCCCGCGGGACCGGACGCGGCCAGCGCCGCCTTGGGAGCGAAGAAGCCGAGCGGCTGGTAACCCCACAGGTTGCGGAGCGGCTGCCCGGTCGTCGGATCTCTGCGGTCGAGGTCGAGCTCGTCCCACTCGGTCACGGGCATCAGCTCGACTGCGGTCACTCCGAGCTGTCTGAGGTAGGGGATCTTCTCGAGCAGCCCTCGAAATGTCCCCGAGGCCGCCACCTCGGACGATGGGTGGACGGTGAATGCCCGCACGCCGAGCTCGTAGATCACCGAGTCGGCGAGCGGCACATCGGGCGGCGAGTCCCAACCCCAGTCGAAGCGGTCGTCCACCACCCGCGAGCGGAACACTCGGCCCGGCGCGGGGGGCCCACCGCCGGCGGCCGCCGGCTCGCCCCAACGCTCGGCGCCCGCGAGGGCGCGCGCGAATGGGTCCACGAGCAGTGAGGCGCGGTCGTAGCGGTGCAGCCAGGGCTCCGAGTTGGGCTCGCGCGCGGCTCGAAAGGCGTACTCGAGGCCCGGGTCCATGCCGCGCACAAAGGCGTGCCAAACGTCTCCGGTGCGGTGGTAGCGGGCGTCGAGGGGCAGCTCGAGTAGGGGCTCCTCGTCCCCGGGGGCGAACAGGACCAGCGTGATTTCGGTGGCGTGGCGGGAGACCACGGCGAAGTTGACGCCGCCCCGGCGCAACGTCGCACCCATCGGCATCGCCTGGCCGCGCTCGAGGGCGAAGTCCTCACCGAGGTAACGCAGGATCCGCTTGCGCCGGTCCTCCGGGGTGAGCGGACCGACGCCTCTCGGCGGGCTCACGATGCCCGCCCCGGCCGCGCGGTCATTCCGTCGCTGCCCCCTTGGCCTCGGCGACCCGTGTCCAGACGCTGGTTCGCCCCAGCAGTGAGAAACCAATGTAGCCGCGCAGCTTCAGGGTCCCGTCCGGGTCGAGCCGCATGTAGCACTTGTAGGTCTTGCCGTTGTCCGGGTCGTAGATCCGGCCCTTCCGCCACTCGCTCTTCCCGTCCCAGACCATCCCGTCGAAGATCTCTAGGCCGATGATCGGTTGTGAGCGGAGCGCGGCATCCGGGTTGTTGCGGTCAACACGGGCTTGCCCCGCCATCCCGCCGGGGTCGTCCGGGGGATAGGTCGGCTTCTCCAACCACACGATGTGGCCCGAGTACACCTCGCCGTTGCGCACGACCTCGACGTGCGCCTGGCCGTTTTCGGTCCCTGGGGCCGTCGCCCACAGTCCAAGGACATCGTCACCGTCGCCCGCAACTACTGGAATCGCCGCGAGGACGACCATGGCCGCCACCACCATCAGGAGTGTTCGCCTCATCTCCGCCTCCCTCGTCACGAGCCCTGCCGGCAACCCGCGCCGACATTCTACGCCGGAGCGGCCGGGCGCGCGCCACGGGCCGTCCCGACCTCCTCACCTCCTCACCTCCTCACCTTCTTGCCTTCTTACTTCCCTGCCTCCTCCGAGGCGCTACCATGGCGGGACCAATGAGCGAACGCGACACCCCCTCCGCCACTCCTCTTGACGACGCCCTCGCGGCGAGCGACCCCGCCGCCGCAGCCCAGGCGCTGGCTCGGGTCCTCGCCGCCGCCCATGAAACCGGTGAGCCGCACTCCGGCGAGGCCGACCGCGACGCCGTTCAGCGGCTCCGCCAGTCCTCCGCAGCTGCGGTCCTCGCCGAGCTCGACCTCGCCTCACTCGAGGCCCTCTCGGATCGGTGCCTGACCCGCCTCGGCAAAGGCCCGCCCGCGCGCGAGCGGCGCCGGGATGCGTGGGACCTGCTCGACGTGCTGCGCCGGCCCGCGGTCGCCGAGCGCATCGCCGCGGCCGGGACGGTCGAGCTCTGGGCGACCACGATCCTGAACCTGGTCGAGAGCTCGCACCTCACGCTCGGCGAGCTGTTCGCGCACCGGGCCGCGGCCTACGCCGGGCGGACCCTTTTCCGGCTTCCCGGGAGCGGCGCCGAGCGCAGCCTGTCCTGGCACCAGGTCGCGGGACGGGTCGACCTGGTAGCGCGCGGGCTGCTCGCGCTGACCGAGGACGGATCGACCGGACCGGTCGCGATCCTGTCGGAGAACCGGCTCGAGATGGCCCTGGTGGACCTCGCGTGCCTGTCCACCGGGCTGGTCGACGTCATGATCCCCGCGACCTCGAGCGAGAACGACGTGGAGTGGGTACTGCGCCACTGCCGAGCCGGCTCGGTGGTGCTGTCCTCACCCGCCCAGCTCGCCAAGGTGCTCGCGTGCCGCGACAGGTTGCCCACGCCGCCGCGTCTGGTTGCGCTCGACCCCGAGGCGGCGGGCGCGCCCGGCGTGCAGTCCTTCGAGGCTCTGCTCGAGGCCGGCTCGACGGTCCCGGCGGGCCGCGTCCCCGAGCGCCGCGACGCGTGCCGCATCGACGACCTTGCCACCCTCATGTACACCTCGGGGACGACCGGGGTTCCGAAGGGGGTCACGTTTTCTCACCGCAACATCGTTTTCAAGCGGTTCGCGCGCGGGCTGGCGGTCCCGTTTCTCGGCGAGGACGACTCCTTTCTGGCCTACCTGCCGCTGTTCCACACCTTCGGACGCTATCTCGAGCTGATGGGCGCGATCTTCTGGGGCGCAACCTACTGCTTCGCAGAGAACCCCGCCATCGACGTCCTCGTCCGGCATCTCCAGGAGGAGCGCCCGACGGTGTTCATCAGCATCCCGATGCGTTGGGTACAGCTCTACGAACGAATCCGCCAGGAGGCGGACCCCGAGACCGCCTCGGCCGCCGACGTCGCCGCCGCCGTGGCGCGGTTGACCGGAGGTCGGCTGCGCTGGGGTTTGTCGGCAGCTGGATATCTCGACCCCGAGATCTTCCGCTTCTTCCAGCGCCATGAGATCGACCTCGCCAGCGGTTTCGGCATGACCGAGGCGACCGGCGGCATCACGATGACCCCCCACGGACAGTACCGGGACGACTCGCTCGGGGTTCCTCTGCCCGGAATCGAAACCCGCCTCGCCGAGGACGGCGAGCTGCTCATCCGGGGGCCCTACGTCACCCCTGGTCTGCTCGACCCGGCTCCCGGCGAAGACCCCTTCGACGCCGACGGGTGGCTGCACACCGGCGACCTGATGGAGCGGGACGGTGAGGGGCACTACCGGATCATCGACCGCAAGAAGGAGATCTACAAGAACGCCCGCGGCCAGACCGTCGCGCCCCAGAAGATCGAGAACCTGTTCCGCGACTTCGACTCGGTCGGCCGGATCTTCCTCGTCGGCGACCACCGCGAGTACAACACGGCGCTGATCTGGCCCAACCCGAACGACCCCACGCTCGACCTCCGGAGCATGTCGGAGACCGACCTCAGCGCGCACTTCCGGTCGTTGGTCGTGTCAGCCAACTCGTTTCTCGCTCCCTTCGAGCGAATCGTCGACTTCGCGATCCTGCCCCGCGACCTCTCCGCCGACCACGGCGAGCTGACACCGAAGGGCACCTACCGGCGCAAGGCCGTCGAGCGCAACTTCGCGGAGGCGATCCGGCAGCTCTACCGGGGCTCGACCGTGTCGGTGGGCGGAGTCGAGGTCGTGGTGCCGAACTGGCTGTTCCAGGCTCTCGGGTTGACCGCGCAGGACCTGCGCGTCAGCAACGGCTGCCTCGTCGTGGACGGCGGCCGTCTGGAGGTCAGCCGCGAAGCCGATACATCCATCCGCGTCGGGGCGGTTCGCTACCGCTCGGTACGCCGCACCCTCGACCTCGGCGCCCTGTTGTCGACTCCCTCGCTGTGGATCGGCAACGAGGAACTGGTCACCTTCGCACCCCTCGACGCGGAGCGCCGTCGGCGCGGCCGGCGCAACACGACGGACCTCGAGTGGCTCGGCCGAACCGCACCGTTTGCCACCGGCGAGGCCGACCGCCGCGCGCTGGCCAAGACGATGGCACGCAGTGATGCGGACCTGCTCGACCTCCACCGTGCCGCCCTCCTGCTCAACGGCGAGGAGGCTGACGACGCGCTGCTCGCGGTCGAGGCCTTGCACCAGACTGTACAGGTCGACGATCCAACGGTGGCCGAGGCGGCCCGCACGGTGTTGCGGCGCGCTGTCGACGTGAGCCATCCAGCGGCTGTCCGGCGCGCCTTCGAGGCACTGGTCGGCGACGAGCAGGACACCCGCGCCGCAGCCACACTTTCGCGCTTCCTCGATCACCCGGCCGGCGTGCTCGACCCGGCGACCGCAGCCGCTCTCGCCGAACGCCAGCTCGAGCCCGGTCGGCTCGAAATCCTGATTGCCGAGGCCGTTCGCCGCAGCGGCGATGCGCCCGCCGGTGCGCGGCAGTGCACCCACACCGGAGCTTTGATCGACCTCCTCTCCGCCTACGGCGTCGCACATCCGAGTCAGTATGCTCGGCTGCGGGCTGTCCTCACCCGGCTTGCCATGGAAGCCAAGGGCCACGATGTCCGGCAGCAGGCGGCCGCGGCGCGGCGCCGGCTGGAGGCGGGCTTCCGCTCGTGGCTGGGTCCAGTCTCCCGGATTGCAGTCGACCCGGAGACCGGGCTCGAGTACCGGTGGCGGGACGTCGTCGCCTTCTCCGACGAGGTCCCGCCCGAGGCTCGCAAGCGCCTGCTGGACGCCCTCTCGAGCTGCCCGGTACTCCGCGAGGCGATCTTCCTTTTCGCCGGCGGGGCCAGCGTCCGCCTGTCTGACATCCTTCCCGGCGGAGTGTGGATCCGCCTGCTCGGCGAGAGCCACGGGAAGGCCGTCTACCGGGCGGCTGTCCGAACCCGGGGCCGCGAGCAGTACGACGTCGCCGTCAACCTCAACCTGGGCCTCACCCAGGCATCAGCTCAAGAAGAGGTCGACTGGCTGGTCGTGTGCAGCGAGGACCTGGGCTCCGGCCCGCTGGTCGAGACCTTCGGCGGACACTGGCCCGAGCTGGACCTGTGGACCGAGGAGTTCATCTCTGGAGAGACCCTCGACCGAGCCCTGCGGCGGGAGGAGCGCCGGGGCGATAGCGAGCGTTTCCGCGGCCTGTGGGCCTGGGCGGCATGGGCCGCGCTCGCCGCCTACGTCGACTTCTGGGACCGCACCGCGCGCGGGACCGAGGTCGCCGACCCAGGAGCTACGAACGTCATTGTCCCGATGCACGACTACCATGCCGGAGCCCGGCTGGTCTCGATCACCGCCCGTCGTCCGCACGGCGGCATGGCCTCGTTGCTGGCACGCCTCAAGGAGGGGCTGGTCGAGCGGATCGAGACCGAGCACCCGGGGCTGGCCGGTACGGTCGGCTGGGACACACTCTTCTCTGCGGTCTTCGAGGTCCTCGGCGAGACAGAGAGCGTCCGGCTGCTGTCCGCGGCGGCCAACGATCCGCTCCTGCCCGGCGAGGCGACGAAACGGCTCGACGACTACCTCGCGGCGGTGCGCCGGCGCGGCTTCATGCCCAGTCGGCTGTACTTCGCTGTCCAGCGCTACCTGCGGTGGCTACAACTCAACCCCCACGCCACCTCCGAGGCCAGGGCCTCGACCCTGGCCGAGCTCGAGGCGACCTACGGTCTCGCACGGCTCACCGCCAACCATCCCGAGGTCAGGGTGCAGCTCTTCCTCGCCACCGCGCTGAGGGACGCGCCCGCGCCCTTGACCGAGGGCCTCGAGACGATCATCGCCCGGCTGCGAAGCCGCGAGCTTGTGCTCGATGGGCTCTCGGCGGCGGTTGCCGACCTGCGCGCCCGGCTCGACCTCGGACCCGCCGAGGACGCCGCCCTCGCCCGCCTCTCGTTTCCCTACCTGCGACCGGGAGACGAAGCGACGTGGGTCGCCGCACGCGTGGGCGGCGGCGCCACCAGCGACCTCGTGGTCACGTGCGAGGACGCCGACGGCGAGTCCTACCACATCCGCCACGCGCTCAGCCCCAAGGAGATCGGACGCCTGCACCGGCTGTTCGTCGCAGCCAACCTGGACGTCCGGTTCAGGCCCGAGCACCGCTTCCTGGTCGCGGTCTCGGACCGGGGACACCTCGTCGGGGGGCTGTTCTACGAGCTCCAGCCGGACAGCCGCGCCGCCCACATGGACAAGGTGGTGGTGGCCGAGCACCACGCCCGGAGGGGAATCGGCGGAGCTCTCATCGAGGAGCTGTGCAACCGGCTCCGAGCCGCCGGCTGCCGCTCGCTGACCACCGGGTTCTTCCGACCCGAGTTCTTCTACCGTCTGGGATTCACGATCGAGCGTCGCTACGCCGGCCTGGTGCGGCCGCTGGTCGAAGCGGGCGACAGCACGATACCCTGAACGGATAGCGGCATCGTTTGACGGAGTCCGGCCGGCAATGGTAGTCTTCCGTCCGTTCGTGCGCGCCCAACGAGGCGCGCGAACGGAGGGTGAGCCCCATGAGCCTGCTGCACACGATCAAGAACGTCCTCATCGGAGCGCCGGAGCGCCCGCTGCCCGAGCTTGGCCGCAACGACCTCTGTTGGTGCTCGAGCGGCAAGAAGTACAAGAACTGCCACCTTGCCGACGACAACCGCAAGCGCTCCGCCCAGCGCGCCGCCACCCTCAACGGAAGCTCCGCCAACACGATGTTCTAGGGGCGCGTCCCGCAGAGCCCCGGGTGACGGCACGCCCCAGGGCGGGAGTGTCCCTGGGGCTCTGCAGTCCGCGCCTATGAGGATTCGCACAGCGAATCCTCGCAGAGAGTCCAGCCGGGCAAGCTGACGTTGGTTTCGCGAGGCGCACACCGGGGCACCCGACCGGGCCACCACCATCTCGGACAGTGAGACCGGCGGCTTCCGGCGGCCGCATCTCACAGTTCCGGCGGTCTTCGCTTCGACCGGGGCTCCCGGCTCCGCCTCTCACATGCTGAGCCCCTGACGTCCTCACCTGCTCACCTTCTTACCTTCTGATCTCCTCCTTCCGGCGTGCGCTACACTGGGACTACGTCTCATTTCGACTCGGAAGCGGCCGCGGGCGGTGCGCTTGGTGCGCCCCGCCTCACGGCGTTCTCGGTGCTTTGGAGGATGCCATGGTGTTGCGTCGGATCGGTGTGTTGTCCTGTGCCAAGATGATGACCATTCTTTACGCCCTGTTCGGCCTCATCGTGGGCGTCTTCTTCTCGCTCTTCGGCCTGCTCGGCATGGCCGCAGGTCTGGCGGGCGGCCGGGAGGGAGCACCCGGAGCCGCGATCGGCGCGATCTTCGGCATCGGCGCGATCGTCTTCATGCCGATCGTCTACGGCTTCATCGGCTTCATCGGCGGGTTGCTGATGGCGTGGCTCTACAACTTCGTCGCACGCCTGGTCGGCGGGATCGAGCTCGAGCTGAGCTGACCGCTCGCCTCTCCACCGACACTCTTCCGGCTCGGGGCACGTCGCGCGTGCCCCACTGGGTCGGCCGTGCTCTGATGTTGGCATTCGGCTCCTCGGCATCGTCCCTGGATGCGCGCAGCGCATCATACGAATCTGTCGGGCGCAGGCGCCCTGTACAAGGCCCAAGCGACGGTCCTCCTCCCCGGGCCTGCGCCCGACAGATTCGTGGCTACTCGCCGAACAGGAAGCGTTCGTGGAGGTGCGCCATGATATTGCGCTCGAGCAGATTCTGATGGTCGAAGCCGTGAATACGCATATAGTACTCGGCCGCCGTGATGAGCACGCTCTCCGGGATCAGGCCGATCATCTCGACCCTGCGGATGTCGACGCCGAAGCGCGCGGACTCGATTCGGATGTTCTCGATCACCCGGTACATCGGCACCGCCTCGAAGTTGGTCACCGCTACCGAGAGCAGCGCGAGCCCGCTCTCGTGGTCGAGACCTCCGTGGGCGCGAATGATGCCTCCCGAGGTGTCCGCGACCGCCCGGCCGACCGCCCGTGCGACGCCCTCGTCGTCGCAACCCAGGAGGACCTTGAACGTGATAATGGGATGGCGGGCTCCGATGATCGTGACTCCCGAGTCGGGCGGGAACTGGTCGGGACCCAGGTCGGGCTTCCAGCGCAGGTCCTTCATCTTCTCGGCGAAGCCCTCGTACTCACCGGCGCGGATGTTGTCGATGTCGCGCCGGTAGCGGTAGCGCGCCGTCTCGGCGAACAGGTAGACCGGCAGGCCGAAGCGCTCGACAACCTTCTCGGCGAACTCCACCGACCACGCCTTGGCCTCCTGGAGGGTGGCGTCCCTGAGCGGCACGAAGGGAAAGACGTCAACCGCGCCGACTCGGGGGTAGTCGCCGTGGTGGGTGCGCATGTCGATGTGCTTGAGCGCCGCCTCGTAGAGCAGGAGACCTCCGTCGAAGATCGCCTCCTTGCTGCCGGTGAAGGAGAGCACGGTGCGGTTGCGAGCCTGGTCGACCGAGACGTCGAGCATCATCAGGTCAGGCACGCCGCCGAGGCGGACGGTCAGGTCGTCGACGAAGCGTTGGTCGCGGCCCTCGCAGATGTTGGGAACGACGGCGATGATCTTGCTCATGGTGCTCTGACCCTCTCTAAAAGATGCCCAGGAACACGCCGGCTGCTATCGCCGAGCCGATCACGCCTGCGACGTTCGGGCCCATGGCGTGCTGGAGGAGGTAGTTCGTCGGGTCCGCCTCCTGGCCGACCATGTGAACGACCCTGGCCGAGTCGGGCACGGCGGACACCCCCGCGGCGCCAATCAACGGATTGACCTTGTCGTGGCCGAACAGGTTCATCGCCTTCGCGAACAGGACGCCGCCCGCGGTGGCGGTCGCGAATGCGAGGCAGCCGAGGACGAAGATCAGGATCGACTGCCGGGTGAGGAAGACCTGCGCCGATGTGGAGGCGCCGACCGCGAGCCCGAGCAGGATGGTCGCAGTGTCGAGCACCGCCGACGAGGCGGTCTTGGCGAGCCGGCTCGTGACGCCCGACTCCTTGAGCAGGTTGCCGAAGAAGAGCATTCCGAGCAGGGGAAGGCCGCCGGGCGCGACCAGGGTCGTGACGACCATGCCCACGATCGGAAACAGCACCTTCTCGACCTTGCCCACCTTGCGGCCCGGCTTCATTCGGATCTTGCGCTCGGCCTTGGTAGTGAGCAGCTTCATGATGGGCGGCTGGATGATCGGCACCATCGCCATGTACGAGTAGGCCGCGATCGCGATCGGCCCGATCAGGGAAGGCGCCAGGCGCGAGGACAGGAAGATCGCGGTCGGTCCGTCCGCACCGCCGATGATCCCGATCGCTGCAGCGTTGGCGGGTGAGAATCCGAGCTTGAGCGCACCGAGGAAAGTGGCGAAGATGCCGACCTGCGCCGCCGCACCGAGCAGCACGCTCTTCGGGTTGGACAGCAGCGCCGAGAAGTCGGTGAGGGCACCAATCCCGAGGAAGATCAAGGGCGGGAACAGGCCGCTTCGGACCCCGAAGTAGATCATCCCCATGACCGAGTTGGTGGTGGTGTTGAAGACGTACTCGTGGGTGACCGGGTCGATCATGTACACCGAGACGGCGTTGAAGATCTGCAGCGGCAGCGGGATGTTGCCGACCAGAATGCCGAAGCCGATCGGCACCAGCAGCAACGGCTCGTAGTCCTTTGCGACCCCAAGATAGATGAAAAAGCCGCCGACAATGAGCATCACCACGTTGAGCCAGGACAGGTTCGCGAAGCCGGTCGAGGACACGACCTGGGCCAGATAGCCTTCGACCTCACCGCGCACGATGTCGCGGGCGAACTCCCCGTGGCTGAACTCGGTGACCGTCCCGACGCTCTCCCGCGGTCCGACGGCGAGCACGCTGAACAGGCCGGCGGCCCGCCCGTCGGCCGCGTACAGCCGACCTTTGGAACCGTGTTTGAGGCCGCCGGCGGAGGCCGTCTCCCAGCCGGCGTCAAGGCGGAAGAAGCGGCTCGAGTCGGCGGGTCGGAACTTCAGGTACTCGAGGCCGAGGCCGGGAATGACCACCGAGTCAACGAAGTCGAGGGTCACCCTCGGATCGAGCCGGTCGACCCGCGCCGTGGCATCGTACTCGTCGGCGTAGACCACGGTGAACGTGCCGATGACCTCACCGTGGCGGTCCACGAGCTCTCCCGCGGTGGCCGCGTCAGGCGCGTCCCGGGTTGCGTGGTGCAGGCCGTCCGCCGTGCCCCGGTACAGGGTGATGTACCGGGTGTCGTCGAAGCGCACGTTGAAGTCGAGGCCGGCCGCGCTAGCGACGCCGGCGACGAAACCGATGACGATCAGGGTGACTGCGAGGCGGGGCTGTCGCATGGCGCCTCCCCTACAGCGTCGTCATCTCGGGGCGAGTGATCTCGACCAGAAGGTCGCCTTCGCCGACCGAGTCGCCGTTGGCCACAAAGACCTTCCGCACGGTGCCGTTGTGCGGCGCCGGCACGACGTTCTCCATCTTCATGGCCTCCATTACGACCACCGGCTGGCCGGCCGACACGACGTCGCCCTCCTTGACCTTGACCTCGAGCACCAGCCCGGGCAGTGGCGCCGGAACGCCGCCGACGCCACTCGGCGGCGCGGCGGGCCGCGGTCCAGGCGCGGAAGACGAGGGGGTGGTCGAGCGAGGGGGGGACGCGGCGGGAGCGCGAGGCGCGTTCGGAGCGGCACTGCCGGAGCGGCCGATCTCGACCAGGTCCACGCTGTACTCTTCTCCGTTGACGAGGATCCGCGCGTGCTCGGCGGTCAGCTCGGCGACCTCGGCACGGTACTCGCGGCCGGCGATGTTCAGGACGTACTCGCTCATGAACGGACGCTCCTCACGCCGGACGATCGGCGCCACGCGCGATGGTCAGTCGTGCGCGCGGGTTGAGAAGGGATAGACGGCGTTCGACCTCGAGCACGGTGGTGATGACCGTGACCACCTCGGGCGGCACGGGTTGACCTTGCTCGACGACCTTGACGACCGGCCCTGGCACCGCGGCACTCGGGTTACGCCTCGTCAGCAGGCGCGGCACCACGGAGAAGGCGACGATCACCAGACTGGTCAGGATCAGCCCGACGAACACGACACCCATGCCGAGCAGAGTGACGGTGAGGGCTTCTGTGAGCTCCACGGCCTCCTCCGCCTACAGTGGGATGTTGGAGTGCTTCGAGCGCGGATTGGTCTCCCGCTTGCCCGCCAGCATCTCCAGCGCTTTGACGATCCGGAAGCGGGTCGCCGCCGGTTCGATGACGTCGTCCACGTAGCCCTTGCGCGCCGCCGCGTACGGGTTGGCGAAGAGGTCGCGGTACTGCTGCTTGAGCTCCTCGGCGCGCAACGCCGGCTCGGCCGCCGCGTCGAGCTCCTTGCGGTAGATGATCTCGATCGCCCCGTCCGGACCCATGACCGCGATCTCGGCCGTCGGCCACGCCAGGTTGACGTCGGAACGGATGTGCTTGGAGCTCATCACGCAATAGGCGCCGCCGTAGGCCTTGCGGACCACGATCGTGATCTTCGGCACCGTCGCCTCGGCGAAGGCGAACAGCAGCTTGGCTCCGTTACGGATGATGCCGCCGTACTCCTGGGCGGTGCCGGGCATGAACCCTGGCACGTCCTCGAAGGTGACCAGCGGGATGTTGAATGCGTCGCAGAAGCGCACGAAGCGCGCCCCCTTGATCGAGGCGGCGTTGTCGAGCACCCCAGCCATGACCTGGGGCTGGTTGGCGACGATCCCCACCGGTCGGCCGTTGAAACGGGCGAACCCGACGACCAGGTTCGCCGCCCAGTCCGCGTGGATCTCGAGGAAGTCGCCGTGGTCGATGACGGTACGGATCAGCACCTTCATGTCGTACGGCTTGTTCGAGCTTTCGGGAAGCACATAGTTGAGGGAGGCGTCGGCACGGTCGGCCGGGTCGGCGCAGTCGACAATCGGCGGCTGCTCGTTGGCGCTTTGGGGCAGGAAGCCGAGTAGGCGCCGCACTGTCTCGAAGCCCTCGTCCTCGGTGTCGGTGACGAGGTGGGCAACGCCGCTCTTGGAGGCGTGGACGTCGGCGCCGCCGAGCTGCTCGGTGGTCACCTCCTCACGCGTGACTTGCTTCACCACCTTGGGTCCGGTGAGAAACATGTACGAGCTCGACCTGGTCATGAGCACGAAGTCGGTGATCGCCGGCGAGTACACCGCCCCGCCCGCACAGGGCCCGAGCACCATCGAGATCTGCGGGACGACCCCTGAGTAGAGCACGTTCTTGAGGAAGATGTCGGCGTAGCCCGCGAGCGCATCGACACCCTCCTGGATGCGCGCACCACCGGAATCGTTGAGCCCGATCACCGGGGCGCCGACCTTGGCGGCAAGGTCCATGATCTTGCAGATCTTCTCGGCGTAGGCCTTCGACAGCGAGCCGCCGAAGATCGTGAAGTCCTGCGAGAACACGAACACCAGCCGGCCGTCGATGGTGCCGTGGCCGGTGATCACACCGTCCGTCAAGGGCTGCTCCGCCTCCATCCCGAAGTCGGTGCAGCGGTGCGTGACGAACAGGTCGAACTCCTCGAAGCTCCCCTCGTCGAGCAGCCTCTCCAGCCGCTCGCGGGCGGAGAGCTTGCCCTGGGCATGCTGCTTGGCGATGCGCTTCTCGCCGCCGGCGCGGTAGGCCTGCTCCCGGCGGTTGGCGAGGTCGAGCAGCTTGCGTTCGATGCTCATGAGCCCTCCCGCTTGTGAAATATTTCATTAGCACGATCAGTGACCGTGGTCAACCGTGAGAAGTAAAGGTCGAAAAACAACTTCCGCGCCCCCGGCGGTCGACCTCGGGAGGCGTTCCCCCAGGGACCGGCCGACGGCCGCGTATCATAGTACCCGGCGACCAGCTTCGCCAGTCTTTCGGAAGGAAGTCCGCCGGGCAATGGTCCGCCAGCGCCGGAACAACAGACCCAACCGCCCCCGACTGAGACGCCACAGATGACCACGTCCCCCCCCACCCCTGCAGAAACCTCGCACGCCATCTTCGACGGCGAGATGGAAAACCTGCGCTCAATCTTCGCTGCAGTCTACGCCCACCCGGAAAACTGCAGCCTCGCCGGCATCGACCTCTTCGGTCGATCGTACCCGCTCACCGGAATCGTCGGTGGCGACCACCTGATCGTGGTCGACTTCGCGCACCGTTACGACCTCGACCGGCGCATCGCCAAGGCGCTCGCCGACGACCTGCCGGAGGTTGCGGCGCGGCTCGAGACCAACCGCCGGCGGATCGGCGTCCTCGTGGCCGACGTCTCCGGTCACGACATGACCGACGCGGTGGTCGCCGCGATGCTGCACCAGGGGTTTCTGGTCGGGGTGCTGTACGAGCTCGAGCACCACGGCCACGTGACCACCGAGCTGTTCGAGATCCTCAACACCCGTTTCTACAACTCCTCCAGCGTCAGCAAGTACATCACCATGATCTACGGCGAGATCGCCGAGACCGGGACCTTCCGCTTCATCTCCGCCGGCCATCCCAGGCCGCTGATCTACTCAGCGCTGTACCGACGGTTCATCGACATCGACCCGTCGCGGATGGTCTCGGTGCACCCGATCGGCATGTTCCCGACCAAGGGCGACATCGACCGGGCGATCGCCGAGACTTCGGTCGCGGTAACGCCCGGACCGACCGTCAACGAGGTCAGCCTGATGGGCCGCGGGGACGTGCTGCTGCTCTACACCGACGGGGCCGAGGACCTTGCCGACGGTCGCCTGGCGGCGGTACTCGAGCCGGTCATGCAAAGGGTCGCCGCCGGGTCTGCCCGGGAGATCGTCGACGCCGCCCACGCGGAGCTGATCGGGTTGCGTTCCCCCGAGGATGACGTCACCCTGGTGGCCATCAAACGCACCTAAGGAGAGGGGTCCCGCCATGGCGCTGATCCTGGTCGTCTCGCTGAGCGCACTGTTCGTGCTCACGCACTTCCTGCTTTCCCACGGCGGGATCCGTCGCTCCCTGGTCGACGCGCTCGGCCAGTGGCCCTTTCGGGGCTTCTACTCGATCGTTTCGATCGCCACCCTGGTCGGGGCCGGCGCGGTGCTGTGGACCCACCGCGGAATCGGTCCCGAGCTGTGGCGCTTACCGGGCTGGCTCGTGCTCGCCGGTGCGCTGCCTTTGATGCTCGCCGCGCTGGTTCTGTTCGTCTTCGCCTTCGCGGCCCCGAGCCCGGCGAGCATGGTCCCGGCCTCTTACGAGGCACGCGGCATGCTGCGCATCACCCGCCACCCGATGAACGTCGGTTTCGCGCTCTTCGGCCTCGCCCACCTGGTCGGCAACGGCACCCTCGGCGACGCCTGCTTCTTCGCGGCGTTCGTGATCGTCGGCCTCGGCGGCGCCGTCCACCAGGATCGCCGCCTGGCCGTCGAGCGCGGAGAGGCGATGCGGCGCTTTCAGCGCGAGACCTCGGTGCTGCCGTTCGCCGCCATTCTCGCCGGTCGCAACCGCTTCGTGGCCCGAGAGCTGAGCCTCCCGGTTCTGGCGCTGGGCGTGCTGCTGTGGGCGGGTCTGCTCCTGTTCCACGGGCATCTGTTCGGCGTGCCGCTGCTGTAGCGGTCACGGCATGCTCGCCTCTCTCGAACCATGCGTCGGGGGAAGGGTGGCCACACGGTGAGCGGTGGCGCCGGCGGGTTGTTCGTAGTCGGCGCCCTGACGGCGGTGCTCGCCAGCCCGATCGGACCGCGCATGGGCTCGCCATCGCCCCGCGCGGGATTGCGGTCGAGGAGGTGCCGTTCGACCCCTGGCAGACGACCAAGGGTCTGCTCGTGCTCGGGCTCGCCGTCGCCGCCTTCCTGTTCGCGCCGTGGCCGCGCGAGATCGTGGCGCTCGCGGCCGGCGGGATGCTGCTGCTCAGCCGGCGCATGGCGTCGCGGGCGATGCTGTCGCTGGTCGACTGGCACCTGCTCGTGCTCTTCGTCGGTCTGTTCATCGTCCACCACGCGGTCGAAGCCTCGGGCGGCATGGCCGAGATCTCGGCCGGCCTCGCCGCCGCCGGCATCGACCTCACTGCGCTGCCCTGGCTGTTCGCCCTGACGGTGCTGCTGTCGAACCTGGTCTCGAATGTGCCTGCGGTGATGCTGCTCCTGCCCAGCGCGACCCACCACCTGGCTGGCCCGGTCCTGGCCCTGGCCAGCACCCTCGCCGGCAACCTCCTCCTGGTCGGCTCGATCGCCAACCTGATCGTGGCCGAGCAGGCCGGGCGCATGGGCGTCACCTTCGGGTGGCGCGAGCACGCCCGCTACGGGGTCCCGGTGACGCTTGCCACGCTCGCGCTGGCCGCAGCCTGGCTCGCCGTGGTCTGACCCGATCGCGGTTCGCTGCGGATCGAAGGGCGGATCCGTCCAAAGACGAACGCCGGGGCTCAGGCCCCGGCGCGTGTCGTCGGTCAGTTGGATGAGCGCGCTACCAGACCACGCACTGCTCCTCGGGCCGCATGGGCTGGCCCGGCTTGCACTGGAAGGCCGCGGCGAAGGCGGGGTTCTGGGACATCGGGCCGTTGACCCGGAAGCGGGACGGCGAATGAGGGTCGGTGGTGACCTGCAGGCGCTCCGCCTCGGGGCTCGCCACGGTACACCACGCCTGGCCCCAGGCCACGAACAAGAGCTGCTCGTTGGTCAGCCCCTTGATCGCCGGCGGCGCGTCCGGGTGGCGCTTCTCCCACAGCGTGTACGCCGTGTAGGCCTGCTTGACGCCGCCGATGTCGGCGATGTTCTCCCCCAGGGTGAGAGCGCCGTTGACGTGCACCCCCGGCTCGACCTCGAACTTCGAGTAGTAGTTGCTCACGCACGCAGCCTGCTTCTCAAAGCGGGCGCTCACCTCGGGCGCCCACCACTCCTGAAAGCGGCCCTTGGGGTCGAAGCGCCGACCCTGGTCGTCGTAGCCGTGGGTCAGCTCGTGGCCGATGACGCTCCCGATGGCGCCGTAGTTCATTGCCGCCGGGAAGTCGCGGCTGAAGAACGGGGGCTGCAGGATACCGGCCGGGAAGACGATCTCATTCATCAGCGGGTTGTAGTACGCGTTGACCATCTGCGGGGTCATGCCCCACTCGCTGCGGTCGACCGGCTTGCCCACCTTGGCGAGCTGGAAATCGTAGCCGAACTGGCGGGCCGCCATCGCGTTGGCGAAGTAGCTCGTGGTCCCGACCTCGAGCTTCGAGTAGTCCCGCCAGTGGTCGGGGTAGCCGATCTTGTTCTTCAACGCGGCGAGCTTCTCGAGCGCCCGCTTCCGGGTGGCGTCGTCCATCCAGGCGAGCTCGGGCAGCTTCTGGTCGAACGCCTTCTCGATGTCGCCAATCATGTCGAGAGCGACTTTCTTGCTGTCGCCGGGGAACATCTTCGCCACGTACAGCTTGCCCACGTCCTCGCCGATGGCGCGCTCGGTCGCCCCGACGCAGCGCTTCCAGCGCGGACGTATCTCCTTCTGACCCGACAGCTTCTGCCCGTAGAAGGCGAAGTTGGCGTCGACGAAGCGCTGTGGCAGCAGGTCGGCGGTCTCGTCCACCGCGTGCCAGCGCAGGTAGGTCTGCAACACCGCCGGATCGGTCGCCGCGGCGAGCTCCTCGAGGCGCTGAAAGAACTCGGGCGTCGCGACGCTGACGTCCTTGAGCGCCGGGTAGCCGATCGCCGTAAGGTACACGCCCCAGGGCAGCTTTGGCGTCAGCTTCTGCAGACCCTCGATGTCGACCTTGTTGTACAGACGGCCGAGGTCGCGCATCGCGGTGCGGTCGCGCGACGCCTTGGCAAGCTCGGTCTCGAAGGCCACGACCTGGTCGGCGTGCTTCGCCGCCACCTCGGGATCGTCATCAAGCAACGCGAACATGTGCTCGACATGGCTGCGGTAGTCGGCGAGGAGCTGCTTCTTGGTCGCGTCCTCGCTGACGTAGTAGTCCCGATCCGGCATCCCGAGCCCACCCTGGAGCACGAAGGCGATGTTGAGGTCCGGGTTGGCGAAGTCCGGTATCACGGCGGCGTTGAACAGCACGTCGATGCCGCGCCGCTGCAGCCAACCGGCGACCCGCATCAGGCTCGCCGCGTCCTTCACGGTCGCGATCTGGGCGAGGATGGGTTCCAGCGGGGTCACGCCCGCCTTCTCGACGGCGGCCTCGTCCATGCACGCTCCGTAATAGTGGCCGACCCGCTGGCGATCGGGGTCGTCGCCGGGCTTGGCTGCAGCCTCCTCGAGCAGGCTTCGGACGGCCTCGCGGTTGCGCTCTTCAATGACCGAGAACGACCGGGTCCACCGGGCCTGGTCGCCCGGCAGCTTGGTCGACGCCAGCCACCCCCCACAGGCGTACTGGTAGAAGTCGACACACGGGTCGGCGGTTCGATCCATCGACGACAGCACGTTGGCCGCGAAGTCGGGGGTCGCAGGCGCGCTGCTCGGAGCAGCCTCGCCGGCGAAGGCGACCGTCGCGCCCAGGCTCGTCACGGCGAGCCACGCGAAGAGGGAACGTCTCATTCTTCTTCCTCCTGTTCCGGGGGCGCGCCCATAGGATTCGGCACACCCCTCCGGGGCGGGACAAACCCGCCGGAAGATTGTACGCAGAATCCGGCCGGGTGGTTGCCCCCGGGGCGTCCCTCCCGACGAGGTCTTCTCGGCTCCCGGAGTCGTTCGGCGAACGCTCAGCCGGGGCCCGCGTCGCCCGGCGAGCAGCGCGAGCGAACCTGCTCGACGAGATTGGAGTCCAGTGTCGCCCCACGGCGCTTCATCTCGGCGATGTCGGCGCGGGCGCCGGCGCAGTTGCCGAGAGCGAGCCGGACCATGATCCGCTCCTCGAACAGCCTGAGTGTCCCGCCGGTCGCGTCGATGCCTGCGCTCACCGCCTGCTCGGCCTCGTCGTAGCGCCCCTGCTCGGCGAGTGCCAGGCTCATGGTCCACCACCACGCAGCGAAGCCCGGGTCCTCATCGGCGGCGGCGCGGGCGTCGACCTCGGCGCCGGCAAGGTCCCCGATCTGGAGCTTCGCGAGACCTCGCTGACCGCGGGTCGTGACCGAGCTCGGGTCGAGAACGAGGGAACGGTCGAAGGCAGCGATCGCACCGTCCTGCCCGGCCAGGGCGACACCCAGGTGGTACCAGGCCTCGGCATCCTCAGGCGCCAGCCCGGTCAGGCGGCGAGCAGTCTCAACCGCCTCCTCGCGCCGGCCGAGACTGCTGAGCACGATGCAGCGGGTCTTGAGGTGGGCAATGCTCGAAGGATCGTCCTGGAGGGCGCGATCGATCTCGGCCAGGGCCTCGTCGAGACGCCCGAGGTGCAGCAACCAGAACGCCAGGAAGCCGCGCTGCGGCGTCCAGTCGGGATGCAGCTCGAGCGCGGCCTCCATGTCCTCAGCCGCCTCTTCGAGGCGGCCCTGCGCCGCGCGCGCGTACGCTCGCAGCGACCGCGCCATGCCGACCTCGAACCCACGATCGATGAGCTCCGTGGTTCGGTTCTCGGCGTCCGCGAAATCTCCGGTCAAAAGGTCGGCGCTGGCGAGGATTCGGCGCTCGACCATGAGGTACGGACGCTCGGCCAGCCGCTCTCTGAGGATGTCGCGGCAGCGGGCCGGGTCGCCGCGGACGAAGGCGAGCACCGCTTCGCCGAAGGGGCGATCCGGGTGATCGGAGGGCACCAGCCGCCAGTCGTCGGCCGCCGCCTTGACCCGCTCTTCGGCGGCCCGCGACAGGGGCGCCGACGTAAAGGTCATGCCGGTCGCCGTCGCGACCGCATCCGGTGCGTCGAGGTCGACCTGCATGAGGCGCGCGTACGCACGGCGGCCGCGCGCGTCGGCATCGTCGGAGTCGAGCACCAGAACGCGGTCGAGAACTGCCTCGGCGTCGGCAAACCTCTCGCCCGCGATCAGGGCATTGGCGTTGAGCTTGAGGGCCTTCACGTCGCGCGGCGCGATTTTGACCGCCCGGCTGGTACGGTCGATCAGATCCGCCACCGCCCGGTCGAACAGCTCACGGTCGCCGACCTCGGAGCGCTCGAGGCGCCGCACCTGCTCCAAGATCGTGGTCGCCTCGGCGACGAGCGGCGCCGCCGCTCGAGCCTCGGCTGCGCGTCGCCGGGCGTCGAGCAACCGCTGGGCGCCCCACCAGCCGGCGGCAACGGCGACCAGCAGGACGAGACCCGCGGCTGCCGCCACCAGCGGCCGGCGGCGGGCACGCCGTAGCACGCGGCCCAGAGTGCCGATCCGACGCGCACGCACCGGCTCGTCCCGGAGGTAGCGGTCGAGGTCGTCGGCGAGCTCCGCGGCGGACTGGTAGCGGTCCTCGCGCTCGCGCTCCATCGCCTTGGCGACGACGACGACGAGGTCGTCGTCGCCCGAAAGCCGCGGTGGCGGCGCCATCACGACCCGGTGGACGACCTCGGCGAAGCTCTCCCCTCTGAACGGGGGCTTGCCTTCGACCAGGCCGTAGAGGGTGGCGCCGAGGCCCCAGACGTCGGTCCGCCGGTCAGCAGTGCGGCCCAACGCCTGCTCGGGCGCCATGAACGCGGGCGTGCCCAGGAGCTCGCCGGTGACCGTCGTACCCTCCTCGGCGAGGGCGCGGGCAAGGCCGAAGTCGCTCACGTAGACCCGTCCGCTTGACGACTCGAGGAGGTTCGACGGCTTGAGGTCGCGGTGGACGATGCCACCGTCGTGAGCGTGCTGAACACCTCGAGCTGCATCACGCACCAGCTCGGCCGCTCGACGACGTGCGATCTTGCCGTCGGGAACGTGGGCGCGCTCGACCAGCTCCATGGCGAGCCACGGGCGACCGGAGTGCACGCCGGCGTCAAAGACCTGGGTGACGTTCGGGTGGCTCAGCCGGGCGAGCAGGTGGGCCTCGCGCAGGAAGCGGTCGACGGCACCCTGATCCGCCGAGTGCAGCAGCTTGATCGCCACCCACCGCCCGAGCCTGGTGTCCCAGGCCCGGTGGACCTCGCCCATACCGCCGACTCCGAGACGCTCGACGATCACATATCGGTCGATGCAGCGTGCGGGATCGGCGGCGGCGCGCTCGACCACCTCAGGGAGGACGCCCTCGCTGGCCGCGTCCGCGGCAACCCGCATCGCCAGCTCCCGCTCGAGCGCCATGATCTCGTCCGGCGTCAGACGGCCCTCGGCGGCGAGACGGTCGGCCAGGCTGGTCTCGGGGCAGTCGCCGAGCAGGCGCTCGCCCTCGTCGGCGGAGACCAGCCCGCGCTCGACCAGCAGCTCGGCGAGCTGGCGGTCGCGCATCTCGGACTGCCCTCTACGCAGGTTGCGAAGCTCCTTGGGCCGCATGTACCCCCGCTCCTCGCCCTCCTCGAAACCGTCCCGATAGCGCGCCGCGCACACGATCCGACCGGCACGCGCAGGCTTGCTCGAGAACCGTTCTCGCTTCAGTGTAGGATGAACTCGTGACGGGTGGCGCCTTTCCCGAGACCCTGTGGACGAGCCTGCTGCGCGGAGTGGCGGGCGACGCGACCGCACGGCGCGACGCGATGGGCCGGCTCTTCTCGCGGTACTGGCGCCCGGTGTGGGCGAGCGTGCGCTACGGGTGGAACGCGACTCCAGAGGAGGCGGAGGACATTGTGCAAGGCTTCTTCCTCGACCTCCTCGAGCGAGATGCGCTGTCGGGACTCGATCCGGACAGAGGCCGCTTCCGCAGCTTCCTCCGGGCCTCGCTCAAACACTACATGCTCAAGATCCGGCGCGACGCGGCCCGGCTCAAACGCGGTGGTGACATCCGGGTGGTGCCGCTCGAAGGCACCGAGGACGTGGTCGCGGCTGCGGGCGACCCGGAGGAGATCTTCGAGGCGGAGTGGGTGTCGACCGTGCTCGGTCGCGCGCTCTCGGCACTCGAGCGAGACCTTCGCTCGACCGGCCGGGAGCTGCGTTGGGAGGTCTTCAGCCGCCATGACCTCGCCGAAGAGCCGCCGAGCTACTGCGAGCTCGCCGAGCAACTTGGCGTGTCACAAGGGGACGTGCGCAACCACCTCCATCGCGCCCGGCAGGCCCTGAGAAGGCTGGTCTCGCGCCAGGTCGCGGACTACGCCCTCGACGCCGACGACGCCGAGCGAGAGCTCCGGCACCTCCTCGGGTGACACGACCACGGCGGAGAGATCGACACGAAAAGGCCCCCATCTGGGGGCCGTTCGTCGTCAGGCTGGAAGTACCTCAGGCGCAGCGGGTCGGGTGGTAGCCGCCGCCGGAACCTGGACCATCGGAGACCGCCGACTGGAGCGTACCGTAACCGCCACCGGCCCCCGGACCATCGGAGACCGCTGGCTGGAGCGTACCGTAACCGCCACCGGCCCCCGGACCGTCAGCGGCGAGCACGGCCGCGGACGCGATCAACATCACGATGGCGACGACTGCTGTGGTGAAGAGGCTGCGTTTCATGGTGTCCTCTCTGGTGTACCGGTTGCGAGAGGTCCCGTTCGCCTCTCGTGCCCCCAGAAGACCCCCCGGGGGGAATTGTTTCAGTCGGTCGGAAAAGCGAGATCGCGTGGGCGTCCGAGCATCAGATCGAGGTGGCGATGGAGATGCTCGAGTAGCTCGTCGGCGCCCGCCTCGACCTCGGGGCTCAGACCCTCAACGAGACACTCACCCTCGGACGCCGTCGAGCGCAGCTCGAACCTCGCGAGCGAGCACCGACATCGTGAACGGCTTCTGGAGAAAGTGCAGCTTCCCCCTGGAAACTCCGTCGCGGACCACTTGATCCTCGGTGTAGCCCGACATCAGGATCACGCGGACGTCCGGCCAGCGCTCTCGCAAGCGCTCCGCGAGGCGGGCGCCGGAGATACCTGGCAACATGACATCTGACAGGAGCACTTGAAACGCCTTGTCGCCCGCCACCGCCCACGCCGTCTCACCACTGTCCGCCGGGACCACCTCGTAACCCAGCAGCTGCAGGATCTCGGCAAGCCCGGCACGGGTCGCCTCCTCGTCCTCGACAAGGAGCACTCGTTCTCCGGTGCCACGGGGAACGCCGTCCGGCGAAAGCGTCTCGTCCGTCGGCACGGCGGAATCCGCGTCCTGGGCGGGCAAGCGCACCCGCACTCGGGTTCCCTCGCCGAGCCTGCTGCGGACGTCAACGCCGCCCCCGTGCTGCGCCACGATCCCGTGCACGACGGCCAGCCCGAGGCCGGTACCCTGCTCGCCTGCCTTGGTGGTGAAGAACGGCTCGAAAATCCGTTCGAGCACCTCGGGACCCATCCCCACCCCGGAGTCCTCGACCTCCAGCTGGACCTCCTCTGCGGTGGGTTTCTCGGTGCGAATCGTGAGCGTCCCTCCGCCCGGCATCGCATCGGACGCGTTCACGACCAGGTTGACCAGGACCTGCTCGAGCTGGGTCGGGTCTCCGTCGACCACCACCGAGCCCGGATGGAGCTGGTGCACGATGCGGATGTTCTCTCGCACCAGGCGGCGCAGCATGGCGGACGTCGCCTCGACCACACGGTTCAGGTCGAAGCGTTCATGCTTGACCACCTCGCGTTTGGCGAACAGCAGCAGCTGTCGGGTGAGCGCTGCACCCCGCCTGACGTGGGATTCGAGCTCGTTGGCAACGGCTGCGACGTGATCGTCCTGATCACCACGCGCGACCAGTCCCTGCACCGCGCTGAGCAGGGCCTGGAGCAGGTTGTTGATGTCATGGGCTACGCCTCCGGCGAGGCGTCCGATCGCCTCCATCTTCTGCGCATGGCGGAGCTGCTCTTCGGCTTGCTTGCGATCGGTGATATCGGTGAGCGCGCCGACAATGGCCACGGTCCGACCGTCGCGCACCACCGGCGCCTCGTTCACCTCGACCCACAACCGCCGACCCTGGCGACCTTCGAGCTCGAGCTCGTAAACCGGCTGGCGTTCACCGGTCGCGATCGCGCGCTCGGTGGACTCGATGCCACGCCGGTTGACCGGATGGTCGGTGAGAAACTCGAACCAGCGGGTCAGAGCCTTGTCGGGCTCGCAGCCGAAGAACTCCCGGCTCCGCGGGCTGACGTAGGTGAGTCGATGGTCCGCGGTGTGGGAGTAGAACAGGTTCGAGCTGTGCTCGACGATGTCGCGGAGTCGCTGCTCGCTGTCCCGCAAAGCGTGCTCGGTCCGAGTTCGCAGGATTGCCATCGCGACCTGGGTCGAGACGTACTGGAGGAGCGCCTTCTCGGGCTCGCCGAAGCGCACCCCCTCGGAGTAGCTCTGCACGGCCAGCACGCCGAAGGTCCTCGACCCTTGTTTGAGCGGGACGCCCAGCCAGTCGACCGAGGGTGCACCCAGCCGCTCGACCTCGCCCCGTGAGAGCAGCCCCTCGAAGACCTCGGGCGAGGCCAGCACCGGCTCTCCCGTCCGCAGCACCAACGCCGTCAGCCCGCGCCCGGGCGGCTCGGGCTCCGGGCGTGGATCATGGGCATCGACCCAGTACGGGAAGGAGATCAGCTCCGTCGCGGGGTCGTAGAGCGCGAAGTAGAGATTCTCAGCCGGCATCAGCTCGCCGACGATGCGGTGGATCGCCGGATAGAGGTCATCGAGGCTGGCCGCCGAGCTCGCTGCCTCCGAGATCCGGTAGGTCGCCTGCTGGACGCGCTCCGCACGGACACGTGCCGTGACGTCGTGAGCGATGCCATGGAGACCGACCTGAACACCCTCGACGAAACGCCCGTACTCATAGACTTCGAGCGTCACCGGACGGCCGTCGACGTGGCGGATCTCGACCTGCACCGGGTTGGGAGCGAAGTCGCCGGCGAGATTGCGCCGCGTCGCCTCTCGGGCCGCCCGGTTGACCGGACTGTCGGTGGTGTACCAGTGCTTCTGGTCGAGCCAGGCGGCTGGCGAACGGCCAGTGATCGCCTCGACCGAGGGCGAGACGTAGGTCACGTCGCCGTCCAGGTCCTGGATGTAGAAGAAGAAGCTCGGCGAACCCTCGACCAGGACCCGAAGCCGGTCGTTCACGTCCTCGAGCTCGTCGGCTCGCTCGCGCTCCTCGGTCAAGTCGCGCAGCCAGGCGAGGATCCGCCCCTCGCCGTGATCGCCCGGGAGTCGGGTCAGCGAGACATCGGCGTCGAACGGGGGAGACCCAGAGCGCGTCAGGCACCAGGTCTGATGAACGACCCCACCTTCGCGGACCTCGGCGAGCTCGGACGGCGACGGAGAGTCGGTCGCGGAGGCGACGATCTGTCGCAGCGGGAGACCCTCCAGCACGGCGATCGGTCGGCACAGCATCTCGGCCGCCGCAAGGTTCGCCGCGAGGATCGCACCGTCCTTGAGCAGTAGCGCACCCTCGGGGCCGTGCTCGAAGAGCGCCTGCCAGTGGGCTCTCTCCCGTTCCTGCGCGGCGACCACGTCGGTCTGCGCCCGCTGCCAGACTCTGAGCCCGAACCGCCACACGAGCACGAACAGTGCCACGGCCGAGACAAAGGCGAACACGGTTCCCTTGCCCAACGAACCGATGATCAGGAGCTCGGGTCGTCCAGCGGCCAACCGCTCGAGCACGACGTCGGACACCCAGATGTAGAGGAGGACGAGCACACCGCAGGTCGTTGCGATGACCGCCGCACTGCTCTTGATGCGGCGGGCCGGCGTCACCGAGACCGGCGTCACCTGCGCCTCATCCCGCGCCCTGGTCGCACTGGAGAGAGCGTTCCCACCTCGGGAAGAGCAACGTCATGCCATGGTTCCCGACCATAAGGTAAGGATAGACCGGACTCATCGGCACGTCACGTGACACGAGAATTTCTCGAAACCCGAGCTGCCCGACTAACGCTGCGGATCCGAGCGCTTTTCACCGCGATGACAGCAACAGGTCTCGAAGAGCCTGTGGGTGCCGCGGCCCCCGAGGGCCTCTCTCATTCCCCCACGGCTCCTCCAGGCCCATGGCCTCGAGAGCCCCTAGGAGCCTGTAGGGCATAGGCCCGACGGGGCTCGTAGCGTGTGGGAGGGTTCGCGTGGGCCTCTGCCCCACAGCCTCCTTTAATGCGCTGCGCGCATTGCTGAGGAGGGTGCAGGAGAGCCCTGCCGTTGGGCGGGCGGTTTCGCCATTCATTGAGAGGGTCGCTGCGGCGACCTACGACGTTATCCCGTTTCGAGTGTTGAGCGGCGACCAGCATCCCCACTGCACCATCGTCAACGAGTTTCGTCTGCGGCACTTGGACGCCTTCATCGACCTGTTCCTGCACGTGCTTGACCTGCGCGGGCGGGCTGAGCTGTTCGACCTCGAGCATGTGTCCCTGGATGGCTCTAAAATCGAGGCCACTGCGAGCATGCACAAGGCCATGAGCTACGAACGGATGAGGTCAGAGCTGGAGCGGCTCGGGGGAGAGATTCGCGAGCTTGCCGCCAAGGCCGCCGAGATCGACGCCGAGGAGGACGAGACCTACGGAGTCGGCAAGGACGCCCACGAGATCAGAGACGAGCTGAGGCGGCGGGAGCTACCTGCAGGGCCACAACTGCCAGATCGTGGTCGACAGTGCAAACCAGATCATCGTCGCTGAAGCGGTGACCAACCAGCCGCCGGACTGCAACCTCCTGAAGCTCGTCGCCAGCGGTCCGATGTCCTCCAAAGTTATCCGTCACAACGGCTTAGGGGCGACCCGCACGGATTGTACAGGCTACTCGGCTATGGCAACACGCCATTCGCCTGATCTCAGCCCACTCGCCGGATTGCCGACACGATGCGCGCAGCGCATCCCTAGGAGCGCGTGCCGCAGAGCCCCATGCTCGCCTCGACCCGCCCACTCCCCTCCCCGGGCTATGCGGTACGCACTCCTAGCCTGAAGTCTCGCCACGTGGTGCGACGCGCAGGCTATGGCACAACGTCGAGGCGGGCTCGTCCGACCAACTGGCCGTCGTCGGTCAGGACGGTGACAACGTAGCGGCCGGGCCGGGGCGAGTGGTGCGTCCGACGCGTGCTGTCCCACAACCGGAAACCGCCGTGGTGGGCGATCACCTCGACCTGCCGCGACAGGTGGAGCGGCTCGCCGTCGAGCGTCCATTCCACCGCGAGCGTGGTGGGCAGGCGAGAGGGCGCGACGACCCGGCAGCCGAAGACGATCACGCCATTCAGCCGATCGAGCGAGACCGAATCGCCGAAAGGCTGATTGAGTGCGAGGCTGGCGGGGTCGATGCTGCGAGCGAAGGTCGGCGAGACCAGCCGAAGCGGCACCGGCGGAACTGCGGTGCGCAGCAGCAGCACCGCCGCCGCGACCAGACAGAGTGCGCTCGCAAGACCGATCACCCTCGTCACATCAGTCCTTCTCTGGCCGCTGAAAGCAAGCGGAATCGCCGCCGCGAAAGCGGCTCCCGCCGCTACCGGCATTGCAATCCTCAGCCGCAGCGCGAGCATCAGCGGCAGCAGGAAGTTCAGCGCCGCGAAGGTGACAATCGAAAAGAAGCTGAAGGCGAAGACCGGATGCTCGCGCAAAAGCCGATCGAAGAGGAGATCGAGGCATGCGACCACCGCAAGCACGGCCAGCACAGCGATGAAGACAACGTTGAGGGATCTCAGCGTCGTGGAGGCCAGGTAGAACGGAAACAGAAAGAACAACGTCTCCTGGTACATCACCCGCGTCAAGTAGGACGCGACTCCCCGTGACAGGCGGACGACACGCGAGCCCGACGCCAGGATCCCGGCGCGCGTGAACAGCAGCGTCGACAGCCACGTCAGACCGAGGAAGGCGACCACCCATGGGACAAGCTCGTAGCGCTCCCGCGCGAGCACGACCACCACCGCGCCGCTGGCCATCGCCCACGCCGAGTGGGCGATCCAGAAAGTGCGCCGGTAGCGCAGGTAGAGTCGTCCAAATCCGGCCACAGCGCGATTCTATGGATGAAGGTAGGATGGTGCCAGTCTGCGTCTGTTGTGCCCGATGCTCGCGGACGTCCGAAAGCACGCTGCCTTGGGGGAGTTTCAATGCTGCGAAGTTTCTCCGTTTCCTGCCTTCTTCTCATCTTCCCTGCCTGGTCGGCTGCCGCGGAGCCGACCGTCGCCGAGCTGTTCCAGCGGGTCAACGAGTCGGTTGTGGTTCTGCTGACCGGCGACATGCCCGCTCCACAGGAGCAGGGAAGCACCCCGACCTCGGTCCAGGGGCTCGGGTCCGGTTTCCTGATCAGCGCCGACGGCCTGGTGATGACCGCCGCCCACGTCGTTCAGAGCGCCGAAGTGATCGCCGCACGGTTCGCGAATGGGGACGTCGTCCGCGCACGCGTCGTCGCCTCGGCACCGGCCGCGGACGTCGCCCTCGTGCAGGTCGAGAAGGTGCCCGCCGGCGCGACAGTCGCCGCACTGGGAGACTCCGACGCGGCTCAGGTCGGCGACCCGGTGCTCGTGATTGGCGCGCCGATGGGCCTGAGCCACTCGCTCAGCGTCGGACACCTGAGCGCGCGCCGCATCAGCCCGGACCAGTTCGGCGGGTTCGTACCGGTCGAGCTCCTCCAGACCGACGCTGCAATCAACACCGGCAACTCCGGCGGGCCGATGTTCGACATGTCGGGCAAGGTGATCGGTATCGTGAGCCGCATCCTGTCCCGTTCCGGCGGGTTTGAAGGCCTCGGCTTCGCGGTCGCCTCAACCGTCGCACGCAAGCTGCTGCTCGAGGAACCCTCCGAGTGGTCGGGTCTCAGCGGCCGCGTGCTCGAGCCGGACCTGGCGGCGGTCCTCAACCTGCCCCACGAAACCGCACTGCTGGTCGAGGATGTCGCCGACGGGTCCCCTGCTGCTCTGCTCGGACTGCGTGGCGGCGACGTACCCGCCGACATCGGTGGGACATCGATGATCCTCGGAGGAGACGTCATCCTCGAGGTTCAGGGTATCCGCTTCAACAGTGCCAAGAACGCAGCCCAGATCCAGCAGGCGCTCTCAACGCTCGGTTCGGATGGGGTCGTCGCGGTGACCATCCTGCGCGGTGGTCAGCAGGTCCACCTGACAGGCCACAAGAGCGAGATCGGTCTGCGCTGAGACTCCAGAAAGTGCGCCGGTAGCGCAGGTAGAGTCGTCCAAATCTGGCCATAGCGCGATTCTAGCGCTGAGGCGATCACTCCGCAGGCGCCTGATGCAGTGTGAGATCAGCGCCCTCGGCCAGCCGCAGAGGATGAGCCGTCGTCAGCTGCCGCACGTCGGGCAGCGCACCCCCTGGGCAGACCAGCAGCGCTTCATCCGCCGTGCGCTCGATGCACGCCGCAGCCAGCTGCCGGGCTTCGGACAGCCCCACTGGGGCCGGACCAGGCTCGCACCACACCACCATGCGCCGCCCACCACGTTCGGCGACCAGGTCGAGGCCCGCCCGATCGCGGTCTGCCACGAACTGAATGGCCCACCCCTCCCCGACCAGGCGGTCCGCTACGACACGGCACAGAGCGGGGCGTGCGAGCCGACGCCACCGCAGGGTTTCGTCGCCCTTAGGCGCGGTCGCACCTCGCTCACGGCGGGCACGGGACGCCTCGAGCGCGGTGCGGTAGGCCTGGCAGGCGCGCCACAGCGGGTCCTTGCGGGCACGCAGGCGATCCTCCGCACAGCCCGCAGCACACACCAGGAGCCACGCGCAGGGCACCAGCACGATCAGCGACGCGGCGACGAGGATCGTGGTGAAGAAAGCCGCCCCAACCGCAGAGCCGGATCGCTGCCACGCGAAGAGAAAGCCGCCTGCGGCAACGAACGCGACCACACCGAGGACCAGCGCTCCGGGATGGGACGCCATGAAGGCCGGCGGCGTACGCTCGACGACGTCCCGGCTGACGCCGAAGTCCTCCGGCCGCGGCTCGACGGTGTCGCGCATGTCGGGCCTCCCACATCGTCCCTGAGAACAGCATAGGCTCCGGCAACGCCTCGTGCCAGCACGCGTCACCAGCTCTTGACGACTTGCGGATTGGTCGCCTCAGCTGCAGCAGCGTGGTACCTTTTGGCACGTGAGTCTCAACCAATCCGATGCGCCTCCGCCCGACCCCGGGCGCGGGCACAGCCTGCTCGGCACCATGGGACCGGGCCTGCTCATGGCCGGCGCGGCGATCGGCGTGTCCCACCTCGTGCAGTCGACCCGCGCCGGCGCGGACTTCGGGTTCCAGCTCGTGCTCGTCGTGCTGGCGGTCAACCTGTTCAAGTACCCGTTCTTCGAGTATGGCCATCGCTGGGCCGTGGCGACCGGCACCAGCCTGCTCGACGGCTACCTGCTGCTCGGACGCGGGACGCTGTGGCTGTTCTTCCTGCTCAACACCGTGACTGCTGTGATCAGCGTCGCGGGCGTCACCTTCGTGACCGCCGCTCTCGCGGAGAACCTCCTCCACCTTGGCGCGAGTGCGACCGTGTGGAGCGCAGCGCTCATGGTCGGATGCGCGGCGTTGGTGCTGATCGGTCACTACCGGTGGCTCGACCGCTCGATGAAGTTGATCATGTCGCTGCTGGTGGTCGCCACGGTCACCGCCTTCGTGATGGCGGTCATCCACGGACCCGTCGCTCCGGCCGGCTTTCGTGGGCCCAACGCCTACACCGCGGTCCATCTGGGTTTCTTGATCGCGTTGATGGGATGGATGCCGGCGCCGATCGAGCTCAGCGTGTGGCAATCGCTCTGGGTCGGAGCCGCGGACAGGTCCCGCGGACGCCGCGCGAGCCGCCGGGAGGCGAGCTTCGACTTCAACTTCGGGTACGCCTTGACCCTGGTCCTCGCCCTGCTCTTTCTCGCCCTCGGAGCGTTGGTGATGCACGGGTCGGGAGAGTCGTTTCCCGACTCAAGCGTGGCGTTCGCGGCGCAGCTCGTGCACCTGTATGAGCACACTCTCGGGAGCTGGTCGGCGCCGATCGTCGCGCTCGCCGCACTCACGGCGATGCTGTCGACCACCATCACAGTGATCGACGCCTACCCGCGTTCGCTCGCCGTCGCGACGCGCCTGACGGTGCCCCGTGTGCGCCTCGCGGACGGCACCCTGCACGGAATCTGGATTGTCGCCTGCTGCCTGGCTGCGCTGCTCATCATCCACTCCTTCCTCGGCCACTTCACCCGCCTGATCGACCTCGCGACCACGATCGCCTTCCTCGCCGCTCCCGTGTTTGCGTGGATCAACTTCCGGCTGCTCACCTCACACCACACGCCGGCCGAGATGCGGCCCGGCAGGGTCCTCCGTCTGCTGAGCTGGGCGGGGTTGGCCTACTTCGTGGTCTTCGGCCTGCTCTATCTCGCCCGCTTCGGCTAGGAGACCGCAGGGCACAGGCCCGCGACGTCGAGCTCGCCGGGAACAACTTCCCACCATCCGTGGGTTTAATCGATGAGTCTTTGCAGATACAATCGGGTTGCTGTAGCCAAGACATGAGAACCGAAAACCAGGAGGAGGATCACCATGTCACGGTCCGGAAAACTCGCCCTGCTGTGCGGCGTCCTCGGCGTGCTCGCCGTCGGATGCGCCAGCACATACCAGCCGATGAGCTTCCAGTCCACTCCGATGTCACCCAATGGGTGGGTGGCGAAGGTCGACGAGTTCGTGATCATCGCGGACGCGTCGCAGTCAATGTCCGAGCCCTCGCAGGGGACCGTCAAGACGACTCTCGAGCGAGACCTCTTGGCAAGCATGAACCGCGCCCTCCCGGAGCTGGGCTACACGGACGGGCTCCGCGTGTTCGGACGCGGCAGTTGCCTGCCGAAGGGCAAGACCAACCTGATCGACGGTATGGGCGCCTACAAGACCGGTGAGCTCGGCGACGCGATCGCCCGCCTGAAGTGCTCGGGCGGCAGAAGCCCGCTCGACATGGCGCTCAATGCCACCGCCTCGGACCTGCACAGCACTAGCGGCCGCAAGGCGGTCGTTGTGGTCAGCGACGGCATGCACATGAACGAGAGTGAGGTCAACGCCGCCACCGCGCTGAAGCAGAAGTTCGGCGAAGACCTCTGCATCTATACCATTCAGATCGGCGACGACCACACCGGCGGCAAGCTGCTCAAGCGGGTGGCGAATGCCGGCGGCTGCGGCTACGCGACCTCTGCGGCAGCGCTGACCGGTGACGCCGACATGGCGAAGTTCGTCGAGGGTGTCTTCGCCGAGCGCGACAGCGACGGCGACGGCGTGGCGGACAGCCTGGACAAGTGCCCCGGCACGCCGAAGGGTGTCGTGGTTGACCCCAACGGCTGCCCACCGGATGCCGACGGCGACGGCGTCCCGGACTACCTCGACAAGTGCCCGAACACCCCCAGTGGCGTGACCGTCGATGCCAACGGCTGCCCGATGGACTCCGACGGCGACGGCGTCCCGAACAACCTCGACAAGTGCCCGAACACTCCGCGCGGTGTCGCGGTCGACGCCAACGGCTGCCCGATGGACTCCGACGGCGACGGCGTCCCGAACAACCTCGACAAGTGCCCGAACACCCCGCACGGCGTACCGGTCGACGCCACCGGTTGCCCGCAGGCCGGGATCACCGTTCGCGGCGACAAGTGGTCGGTCCAGGGTCAGGTCCTGTTCGATCTCAACAAGGCCGTACTCAAAGCCGAATCCAAGGAGGTTCTCGGGAACGTGGCCGACTTCCTCACGAAGAACCCGCAGTTCAAGGTCGAGATCCAGGGTCATACCGACTCGACCGGAACGATGCCCTGGAACATGAAGCTCTCCGGGATGCGGGCCGACTCGGTCAAGGCATTCCTCGTCAAGCACGGCATCGCCGCCGACCGGCTCACCACCAAGGGCTTCGGCCCCAATGAGCCGGTGGCTTCGAACGACACCGCCGAGGGGCGCCAGCTGAATCGCCGGGTCGACTTCAAACCATCTGAGTGACCCGTCAACCCACGAGCTCAGGGGCCCCTCCGGGGGCCCCTTTTTCTTGATCCCCTCTCGATCCCGCCCCCAGAGAGTGGTAGAAAGGCACCATGAACGACATCTCTCCCGACGGCATCGTCCTCGCCCTTGGCGGCGGCGCAGCCCGGGGCCTCGCCCACATCGGCGTGCTGCGCGCGCTCGAGGAGGACGGGATCCCGGTCAAGGCGGTTGCGGGGACCTCCATGGGCGCGATCATCGGCTCCCTGCACATCCTCGGCCACAACGCGAGCGAGATCGAGGAGCTCGTCCTCGCCCTCGACTGGCAGAAGCTTGGCCGGGTGATGCTCGGCTCTCTCGTGGGGACTGCCTTCCACGACCTGCTGCGGGATCTGCTCGGCCCGGTCCGGATCGAGGAGCTCGACCGGCCCTTCGCCGCCGTGTGCTGCGACCTCGACACCGGCGAGGAGGTCGCCCTGCGGACCGGTCCGCTTGCCGACGCCGTGCGCGCCTCGGCGGCGATTCCGGGACTGCTCACCCCGATGCGTCTGGACGGACGGACCCTCGCCGACGGCGCCCTCGCCGCGCCGGTGCCGGTGGCCGCCGCGCGCGCACTGTGTGACGGCCCCATCCTCGCCGTCAACGTGCTCCGCCTGGGAACTCCCGAGGAACCGGGACCGTCGCCGCCCGTTCGCCATCAGGGCGCGCCGCTGTCCGCAATCGCGGCGCGGGTCGAGCGCTGGCTACAGCGCCAGCGCGAGGTCGGCGAGGCAGTTGACGACGTTCTCCCGGGGCGCTGGGCCGCGTTGGAACGTGCGCTGGTCATCATGCAGCAGAAGATCGCGGTAGTGCAGTGTCAGGGCGTGCCTACCGTCCAGCCGGAGGTGTCGGGCTTCGGTTGGTTCGACTTCGCCCGCGCTTCGGAGATCATCGAGCGGGGCAAACGCGCCTACCGCCTCGCCGGTCCGTGCAGCTAGACATCGGCGTGGCTACGAGATCCTGGCGCTTGCCAACAGCGGTCTCGGCGCCACAACGAGCGCGCTGCCGTTACTCGTCGTCGCTGCGCCAGAAGGTCTGCAGCTGGCGCGAGTCGACCAGCTTGGCCTCTTTGCCGATCCGGATCAGGTGCTTGCCAAGGTGTGGGAACGAGGCGATCTCGACCTCCCTGCGCTCACCTCCCGACAGGTAGATCAGCTCCTCCTCGAAGGGGTTGCGCATGTGGTCCATGCGCTCAGGATCGGCAGGCACGCTCGGCGACGAGGCGGTAGGCTGCGGCCGGATCGGTCACGTCCAGCAGCAGCGTCTCGGTCCGGCAGGCGATACGGCCGACCAGCTCATCGCACGACCACTCGACGCCGTGGGCCGCGAGCGCATCCCGTCCGGGCTCGCTCAGGATCCCGGCGTGGACCGTGCGCACGCCGATGTGGACCAGCACCAGCGCCGCAGCGCGGCCCACGATCCGATCGCGGACTGCGAGTCGCGCGGCGTCGACGCTACCCTCTCGGACCCTCTCCGCGAGCTCGAGCAACGGATACAGCCACCGTCCGTCGCTCGCAAAAACCAGCCGATCGCCGTCCCATGCTTCGAGGGTCGCCTGCACGCGCGGGAGTATAGCGACCGCACCTACGGTGTTACAGTTGGCAGCCCGGTGGAGAACGACGTGACTGATCACCTCATCCGCGCACTCGCCTTCGGCGGGCGCGCCCGCGCGCTGGCCGCGGTCACGACCTGCGCCGTCGAGGAGCTGCGGCGGATCCACGACCCGTCGCCGGTGGTTGCGGCGGCTCTCGGCAGGGTCGCGACCGGATCGATTCTCCTCGCGGCGACCCTGGAGAAGACGACCCTGCGCGAGCCCGTGCTGACCCTGGAGATCAACGGTTCGGGCCCGGCCGGGAGGATCACCGCCACCGCGTCCCCGCAAGGATGGCTGCGCGCGATCGTCGGGGACGCCAGTGCCGCGGCCCCGGCCCGACCCGACGGTCGGCCCGACGTCGCCGCCGTGGTCGGGCTTCCGGGAGAGCTCGTCGTCACCCGTGACGTCGGCATCGGCCAGCCGTACCGCGGCGTCGTTCCCCTCGCCACCGGCGAGATCGCGGGCGATCTCGCGCACTACCTCACCGAATCAGAGCAGACACCCGCCGCCGTCGTGCTCGGAGTTCGCCTCGACGATTCGGGTTGCGTGGCACACGCCGGCGGGTACACGGTCCAGCTGCTGCCCGGGGTCTCGGATGATGAGGCGGAGGGCCTCAAGGAGCGCGTCCGCGGTCTCGGCGCCGTGACCTCGAGCCTCGCTGCAGGCAGCGGCCCGGAGGACTGGCTGGCAGCCCTGTTTCCGACCGGGTTCACCGTGATCGGGACGACCCCGGTCGCGTTTCGCTGCGGCTGCTCGATGGATCGCGTCGAGCAGGTCCTACGGCTGCTCGGAGCGGTCGAGGTCCGGGACCTCCTCGGTACCGCCGGATCGCCTCCAACAGAGCTGATCTGCGGCTTCTGCCACACCCGCTACCTGGTCCCTCGCGATCGGCTCGCCTCGATCCTGCTCGAGTTCGAGGACGTCGGCGGGCAGCTGCCGAGCTGAGGGGAGTACGGCGCATGACGGTCGAGGAGCGGATCCCACTCCGATGGCGGCTGGCGATCGGCCTACTCAGACGATTGCCCGCAGGCGCCCTCAGCCGGGCTGTCGGACGGATCGCGGATGTGACGATCCCGACCCCGCTGCGCGCGGCCGTGCTCGGGGGCTTCGCGCGCGCCGTCGGCGCCGATCTCGCCGAGGCCGAGCTGCCGCCTCGAGCCTACCCTACGGTCGACGCCTTCTTCACCCGTCGCCTCCGGCCCGGCACACGGCCGGTTTCAGACGACCCCGGCGCCGTCGTGTCGCCGGTCGACGCTTTGGTCGGCGAGCTCGGTGTCCTCGAGGACGGGCGCCTGCTGCAGGTCAAGGGGAGACCCTACTCCGCCGCGGCGCTGCTCGGCGAGGCCGCCTGGGCGGAGCGCTTCGAAGGCGGGCCTTTCGTCACTCTCTACCTGACCCCGCGCCACTACCACCGCATCCACGCGCCGTTCGCCGGAGCCGTCGTCGCGGCGCGCCACATCCCCGGCGCGCTGCTCCCGGTCAATCCGCCGGCGGTGGCTCTGATCCCCAACCTGTTTCCCCGCAACGAACGACTGGTCTGCCTGGTTGAGGGGGCGATCGGCGCGGCGGCGGTCGTCGCCGTCGGGGCGACCAACGTGGGCCGCATCTCGACCGCCTTCGACCCCGGTTGGAACGGACCCCGGGGCGGGGTCTCGAACCGGCGCGGCGCGATCACGAGCACGCGGACCTACGCCCCGCCTCACCCCGTGGCAGCGGGCGAGGAGCTGATGGCCTTCCACCTCGGCTCGACCGTCGTTCTGCTGCTCCAGCCCGGGTGCGCGCGCCTCGTGGACCGACTCGCGCCGGGACTCGAGGTCCGCTTCGGCGAGACGATCGCGCTCCGAGAGCTCGAGCTGCACTGACTCTCGTTGAGGTTGCCGGGTGAGGGGTGTCATCAGTGAACCAGGGCCGGACGACCCCCGATCAGCACCTCGCCCGCGCTTCCGCTCCACTGCCTCAGCGCGGGCTCTGCCCGCAACCCAAGGGTGGTGCTCTCGCAGCCCCGGATCGTTGGCATCTGGTCGAAGCGGAATCTCACCACCAAGACACCAAGACACCAAGAGGGCATTCAGGGGTGGCGGGCGCGTTTCCAACCATGGCTTCCAGGGAGCTGCGCCAGGGGATCACGCGATGGGGGAGAATCCAAGCCGTACCCAGAGCCCCGCCGCGCGCGCGGCGCGCGGCCCTGCCCTCCGATGGCTTGGTGTCTTGGTGTCTTGGTGGTTCAAGACTTCTTATCTCGAAATTGGCTCGGTACTTCCGAGTCGTCGCTTGACAGAATTTCGCCAAACCGGGGGGACTCTTGACGCGGGAGTAGCACAAAGTACCGCGCGGTGGCCGGCCCCGACCGTCACGCTCCGGTGCGGCGGTCCCAGGCCGTCACGGTCCTGTTGCGGCCCTGGTCCTTGGCCATGTACATGCACGCGTCGGCGGTCCTCATGAGCTCGTTCTTCGCCGCTGGGGTCGACGGCGACGGCCCGAGGCGTGGCAGGATGTCCGCGCGCAGGGTCGCGATGCCGACCGAGCAGGTGATCAGCCCGGTGATCGCCAGCGCCGGGTAGTTCACCGGATCCGACGGATCGGCGTGCTCCAGGAACACCGTGTGCTCAATCGTCTGGCGCACCGCCTCAGCGGCCCAGTAGGCCTCCTGGTGGCCCGCCCCGGGGAGCACGACCACGTACTCGTCGCCGCCGTAGCGCGCGGCAATCGCCTGCCCGGGGAGGATCCGTCGCAGCAGGACGCCGACCTCGTGCAGGACGCGGCTGCCGATGAGGTGGCCGTGAACATCGTTGACGTTCTTGAAGTGGTCCAGGTCGAGGAAGATGAGCCCACACTCGCCGTCGCTCTCGAGGGCCCGCTCGACCTCCGCGGACAGGCTGTAGTGGAGGTAGCGGTCGTTGTAGAGGCCGGTGAGGTCGTCGAGCTTCGCCATCGCCCGCGCGCGCTGCGCGTCGGTTGCGTTGGCGATCGACGCCGAGATCGTCTGCGCAAATATTTCGAGCAGATTCAGCTCGCGCAGGTTGTATCCCCGCGCCTCGTGGTGATTGACCAGCTGCAGGGCGCCGATGACCCGCCCTTCGAGTACGAGAGGCGCACAGATCACCGACTGCGGATGCACCGCGGAAGCCTCGCCGAAGACCTCCATGAACAACGGGTCATCGCGGACGTTTGGGCTGATGTACGCGCGGCCTGTGCGGTAGACAGTGCCGACGATCCCTCTCTCGGGTGGGATGCGCAGGCCGACGAGGCCGTCGGGGAGGTCGCCGAAGCAGGCGATCAGCGCCAGCTCGGTGGTCTTCTTTCCCTCTTCTACTACTGGGTCGTCGAGGAAGATCGCACCCGCCTCGGAGGGGACGAAGTCGTTTGCACGGCTGAGGATGTCGCAGAAGATCGCGCTCAGGTCCAGGTCGTAGGAAGGCAGCGCCCCGGGCGTGCCGCGGGCCAGGAAGTGGCCGAGCTCGGGGTTGATGATGCACTGCATGCGCATCGTCATGTTGCGCCGGGGTTCCTTTCGCCCGCAGAGTAACAGAGGACGGCTCGCCCCGCCTCCGTGTCGGCCGTAGTGTGCCGCGACGTGGCATGGGATGATGGAGTGACTGGGGGGAGCGATGGCGCGTGCCTGGCTGCGCCGGCTCAGGGTCGGCGTCACCGGAATCGGCAACTCGGGCAAGAGCGTGTTCCTGACGTCGCTGGTCTCCCACCTGGAGGACCACGATCCGGACCGGTTGCGCCTCGGCGCCGACGGCAGCGCGTGCGTCCGCCGCTTTCGCCTGTTGCCCCCGGCTCCGGGTGAGGCGGCGTTCGACGTCGACGGCTTCCGCAGAACTCTCGTCGACCACGGCCGCTGGCCGCGCAAGACCCGCGCCGAGAGCCACCTTCGCTGTGCCTTCGAACGCTCCGACTGGCGTGTGCTGGGCGCTGAGCTGCACCTGTTCGACTTCCCCGGCGAGCGGATGGCTGATGCGGCGATGCTCGGCAGGGACTTCGCCGAGTGGTCCGACGCCGTGCTCGGTCCCCTCATGTACGATCGGCCCACCGCCGCGCTCGCAAGCCGCTTCCTGGCCGCTCTGGAGCAGCAGGATCCGACCGAGGAGTCTCTCCTCACCGGCTACCGCGACGCCCTCGCGCGGCTCACGCTCGCCTTCCGGCCGCGGATCACGCCGTCGACCTTCCTGCTCGGCGAGGACGGCGTCATGGCGCGCTCCGCCCCGCCCGAGACGATCGCGGCCGAGCGGGTTTCGGGTCTCCCGGGCGCGGAGTTCGCCCCGCTCCCCGTCGCCCTCCGCCAGCGCCGTCCGGACCTGTACTGGCGTTTCGCCGAGCGCTACCTCGACTACCGTGAGCGCGTGGTCACGCCCGTCTTCGCCTTCCTGCGCCGCTGCCATCGCCTGATGGTGCTGGTCGACCTGCCCGGCATTCTGATGGGCGGCACCGGCCGCTACAACGATCAGCGCGAGCTGCTCAAGGTCCTGTTCGCGGCTCTCGACCCGCATCGGGGGCTCGCCGACCGGCTCATCGGGATCACCGCCGAAGGGCTCTCCGCGGGCCGTCTCCGACCCGGCGGGATCACCCGAGTCAACCTCGTCGCCTCGAAGGCCGACCTCGTCCACCCTTCCGATCGCGGCCGCCTGCTCGGGCTCCTGCGCGACATGGCGCGCCGACCGGCCGAGGACCACGGCGGGTGGCTCGCGACGTTCCACACCGCCAGCGCCATCGTCTCCACCCGCCCCGCCCCGGGCGACGACCACGCCCTCATCGGTCGGACCCTGCTCGACGGCAGCGGCCAACCCCGCCCCCCCGACGCCCCGGCGCTGCGCTACGCCGTGTCGGCCGTGCCGGAGATCCTGGCCCGAGTCGTGGGAGCCCGGCGACTACCTCTTCCCCGACGTCTACCCCGAGGTTCCCCGGAGGATTGATCTTCCCCCCAAACAGCTCGGCCTCGACGGGGTGCTCGAGGCCGTCTTGGCCGACGGCCTCCTCGAGTGAGACCGGCCGGAAGGAGCCGCCATGCCGTCGCCGACCGATCCCGATCACGAGACCCCCGTGGGGGTGCCGCGCGGTGCACCTCGGCACGAGGTCGATCCCCCGCCGCGGCGCGAACGCCCCAGCGACGTTCCTGAGCCCGGTCTGCGCGAGGGCGACACCGGCCTCGGCAGGGCCGCGTCGCCTCCGACCCGGACCCGCCCCGTGAGCGAGTCCGACCTGGAGGAGATCGAGGCGCGCGACCGGAGCGACGAAGAGGCCGCGTTCGCCGCCGCCGAGCGGTCCTCACTGCGCCTGCCCGGTTTCCTGTTCAGCACCACCTTCGTGCTCGCCGTCGCGGCGCTCGGAGCGCTCGTCGTCCTCCTGGTCATCGGTCAGGCGGTCGAGCTCGCCGAGCGGCTGCTCTCGGCGCCGGTCTGGCTGCGCTGGCCGGCATGGGGAGCTCTCGGCCTGCTGCTTCTGGTCGTCGTCGCGGCCGCACTGCGGCTCGTGGTCGCCAGCCTCCGGCTCCGCCGGGTCGGCCAGGTCGACGTCCGGGCGCTGGCCGCCCTCGCCGAGCGCGGCACCTTGCGGCGGCTCGCGGGCGCCCGCCTCGACGCTGCCGTCGATCGGCTCAGCGCCTACCTCGAGGCCTACCCGCTGGACGGCGACACGGCCCGTGCCAAGCTGGTCCGCAGCGGCTTCTCCCCGGAGCAGCTCGACCGCCTCGTCGCCCAGCGCGCCCGGCTGCTCGACCGCGACCGCCACCCCGGCGCGGAGCCATGGCTGCAGGAGTTCGCCTCGGGGTTCCAGGCCGAGCTCGAGGCGGCGGCGCGCCGCCGCGTCAACCGCGCGGCACGCCTGGTCGCCGCCAAGACCGCGGTCACTCCGCGCTCGATCGACACCGCCATCGTGCTCCACGCCGCACTCGCCATGGTCGGCGACCTGTGCCGGATCTTCCAGCTCCGGCTCGGCGCGCTCGGGACCGCCGTGGTGCTCGGCCGCGCCTTCGCCCTCGCCTACCTCAGCGGGCAGCTCCAGCAGGCGACCGAGACGCTGACCCGCGACGCGGCCGCCGACGGCGCCGGCCAGCTGCTCCACGGACTGCCCGAGGGGATCGGCCAGGTCGGCTCCAAGATCGCCGGCGCCCTCGCCCCCAAGGTGGCCGAGGGCACCGCCAACGGGATCCTGCTGTGGCGTCTCGGCATCGCGACCATTCGCCTGCTGCGGCCGGTGGCCCCGATCCAGAAATGACCCAGGGGAGGAGTCGATGAACCCGACCGTGGACTACGACGAGCTTGACGGCACGGCCTTGGCGGCACTGGTCGCGAGCGGCGAGGCCTCGCCCGCCGAGCTCGTCGAGGAGGCGATCCTGCGTATCGAGGCCCGCAACCCGCAGGTCAACGCCGTCGTCCAGACCCAGTTCGAGGCTGCGCGGACGCGGGCCACCGGTCCGCTCCCCGACGGGCCCTTCCGCGGCGTCCCGTTCCTCCTGAAGGATCTGCTCGCCGAGCAGGAGGGCGAACCCTCGACCGCGAGCTGCTCGTTCATGACCGGCTGGCGGGCGCCCCGAGACGCCGAGCTGGTACGCCGCTTCGGCGCCGCCGGCGTGGTCGTTCTCGGCCGCACCAACACTCCCGAGCTCGGCCTGCTCGGCGTCACCGAGCCCGTCCTGCGCGGGCCCGCCCGCAACCCCTGGAACCTCGGCCACACCACCGGCGGCTCCTCCGGGGGCTCGGCGGCGGCGGTCGCCGCCCGCATGGTGCCCATGGCCCACGGCGGCGACGGCGGCGGCTCGATCCGGATCCCGGCCTCGGCCTGCGGGCTGGTCGGGCTCAAGCCGACCCGGGCGCGTTCGCCGATGGGTCCCTTCCGCGGCGAGTCCTGGGACGGCCTCGTGGTCGAGCACGTGCTGACGCGCTCGGTGCGCGACTCGGCGGCCATGCTCGACGCCGTCCACGGCCCCGACCCCGGCGCGCCCTACCAGGTCCTGCCGCCCGAACGGCCTTTCCGCAAGGAGGTCGGCGCCGATCCCGGCCGGCTCCGCATCGCCTTCACAACCCGCGCCCTGTTCGGGTCGACCACCCACTCCGACTGCGTCCGTGCAGTCGAGGACGCCGCCCGACTCGCCGAGTCGCTCGGCCACCACGTCGAGGAAGCCTGCCCGCCCTACGACCGCGACACCCTCGTCCGCGGCTACCTGCTGGTGGTGGCCGCAAACACCTCAGCCGCGCTGCGCCTGCTCGGCGAGCTGGTCGGGCGCGAGCCGACCGCCCGCGACGTCGAGGCGCCGACCTGGCTGCTCAAGCGGATCGGCGATGCGGTCACCGCCGCCGACTACGTCGTGGTACCGCCAGGTCATGCAGCGTGCGGCGCGCGAGATGGTGCCGTTCTTCGAGCGCTACGACGTGCTCCTCACGCCGACCCTGGCCGCACCCCCGGTCACGGTCGGTGCGCTCGACCTCACCGCGGCCGAGCGCGCCCTGGCCGGCTTCCTCGGCGCGGTCCCGGTCCGCCGCCTGTTGCTCGTCGCCCTCGACCAGCTTGCCAAGGACTCCCTCGATGCGACCCCGAACACGATGCTGTTCAACATCACCGGGCAGCCGGCGATCAACCTGCCCCTGATGTGGAACGACGGCGGACTGCCGATCGGCAGCCAGTGGGTCGGACGGTTCGGGGACGAGGCCACCCTGCTCCGGCTCGCGAGCCAGCTCGAGCAGGCACGGCCGTGGGCCGCCCGACGGCCGCCGCTGCTCGAC
>CAWFFJ010000037.1:0-73955 GCA_963814875.1 uncultured Acidobacteriota bacterium | reverse complement strand
GTGCGCGCCGGAGGTTCCTGGCTCAGCAGGAACCTCCGGCGCGCACATGCCTCAGATCACGACGCCGAAGGGCCTGCGCAGGATCAGCGCGAAGATCACCGACAGCGCGAAGAACCACACCAGCCAGTGCAGGCTCCAGCCGAACGGACCGAAACCGGCCGCGGGGTAGACCACCCGCACGGCGGTGAACGGCGCGGTCGCGGCGAGAGGGGCTTCGGCCGGCCACACCAGCTCGTCGAGCAGCCGTGGCGGCGGGCGCCGCGGCGACCTTCGCAGCGGACCGTCGGCTACGACCAGGCTCTTGGTGACGGTCTCGTCGCCGAGGCGCAGGCGGAGCGCATACCGGCCCGGCCGCTCGGCCGCCACCCTCCAGCTCACCTCGTCCAGCGCCGGCGCCCACACGGCAGGGCTCTCGACCCTCACGCCGTCAGGCGCCTCGAGCGTCACATTCGGGCGGACGCCGCCGGGCGACACCCGGTCCGCTGCGAGGACCGCCGCCACCACCGTCGACTGGCCCGGCGCGAGGCCGGTGTAGCCGTAGCGGAACTGGAGCTGGGCGACCAGCAGGACCAGCGGCACCAGCAACCACGCCATCGGGACCAGCGACAGCCTCAGGTAGACCAGATTGTGACCCAGGACCTCGGCCTGAGCGCGCAGTACCGCCGAGAGGTCGTCCGAGAACAGGCGCATCTCGAACAGGCAGGCGTGGATCTGGCGCTTGACCTCCGCGAGCCGCGCCTGGTTCGAGGTCCGCTTGTAGACCACCAGCATCGCCACCGCGACCAGCAGCGACCACAGCGCGATCCCGACCAGCGGCGGCGCCCAGGCGAGGAGCCGCTGCACCGCATCGACGAGGGCGCCCAGGGCACGGTTGACGGTCGCCATTCCTGCCGCCAGCTCAGCGGATGTATCCCAGGCCCTGCAGCCGGCGCACGATCTCCTCCTCGGAGTCGGCGTCCTCGAGCTTGGCCAGCTCCTTCTCGAGCGCGTGGGTGATGAACTCCTCCACCGTGGCGTAGCCGGCGAGCTGGGCATAGCGCCGGGCGGTGTCGACGAGTCCCTTGTCGAGCTTGACCTTGGTGGTGCTGCCGAACATCGCCCCTCCCGTCAGGACATCAGTGCCCCGCGCCGTCGTCGCCGAGGGCGGGGAAGCCCTCGATGCCGAACTCCTCCAGGATCGAGGCCGCGAGGTTGCCCAACCGCGTCGCAGGCCGCTTGAGCGGGCGGCTGGTGAGCAGGATCCCCGGAATCGACTGGTGGTCCATGCAGTGGTCGCCGCTCCACTGGTCATAGTTGTCCTCGAACTCCGTCGGCCGGATCTCCCCCAGCGCGGAGGCGTTCGAGCTCCGCCAGCCGCGCGCGTACCCGACCACGATGTCGGGACCGATTTCGCGCTCGCCGCCGTCGGCGTACCACCGGTCGCTGACACAGACCTCCGTGATCGCATGCTCGCCGGTTTCGGGGTCGATGACGGCGAGGAGCTTCGCCTCGAGCTCGTCGAGCAGCTTGCGGCGGTCCTCCGGCGAGACCACGCCCCAACGCTCACGCCCCGCGAGGTTGACGTAGAGCCCGTTGAGCCCGAGGCCGTAGGCCCGAGTGCGGGACCAGTCGACATTGGAGTAGGCCTGACCGCCAACGCGCGGGTTGACCACCCCGAGGTAGCCCTGGTCCCGCAGCCACGTGTTCAGGTTGAAGGCACGACGCCAGGAGGAGAACCCGTGGTCCGACATCACGATCAGGAGCGTTCCGGGCGGCATCCGGTCGAGGGTGATGCCGACGACCTCGTCCATGCGCGCGTACAGGTCCGGGATCACGTGGGCGAACTCGGGGTCGTGGACCGGGTCGTAGGCGGGGTGGCCGGGGTCGAGGGTGCGCCAGAAGATGTGCGAGACCAGGTCGGTGTTGCCGAAGTAGTGGAACAGCAGCCCGCCGGAGTAGCCGTCGAGGAGGTGGAGGTACTGGGCGATGTTCTCCTCGCCGGCGATCCGGGCCTGGGCGGTGAAGGCGGTGCGGTCGATCACGCCCGCCGAGACCGCGGCGGTCTCCTCGGGCATCCCCTGGGTGTAGTAGAGGCCCGTGCAGTGGGCGAGGTCGCCGGCGAACGAATGTGGGGTCGAGATCGGCAACGCCGGGTTGCGGGGGTCGAAGTTGAGCGGCGAGACGTACAGCTTGAGGTCGGGCTCGACCGCCTCGAGGTAGAAACGGCAGATCGCCGCCAGGCCCTGGGTCGGGACGAGCTCGAAGTCGAGCGGGACCCACTCGCTCCACTCGCCCACCGCGAGCACCAGCTCGTGCCCGTCGGCCACGATCTTGGCCGCACCGGCGCTGTGATCGGGATAGACCGCGAGATCCACGGAGACCGGCCTTCCGTCGCGCCGAAAGGGGTTTGGCGGGCCATGGATCGAGGTCTTGACCGCGCCGCCTTGCTCGTCCACGTGGACCACCTCGCCTCCTGCGACCTTGGCGTCGAGAAAGGCAAGTGGATCCGTGGTGAAGAACAGGAAGGTCCCGTAGGTGCCGAGGAGGTCCGGGGTGCCCATGCCGCTGAGCTCACGGGTGGCGGTTCCCGTGGGCGGGAAGTCGGCCGGCATCCGCATCACGGTGGTCTGGACGCCGTGCTCCTCGAGCACTGTCCAGAACGCCTCGCCGTGGCGCAGCAGCTCGACGTGGCCGCCTCCGAGCGGGACCTGCCACTGGCCGAGGTGCAGGTAGTGCTGGGGAGGGGTGGTGCGCGTGGTGGACAGGAACGGCGCCATCGTCGCCGGGTCGCGGTGGATGAAGTCGAAGATCCCGTGCGTGCCGGCGTCGCTGCCGGTGATGAAGTCCGACCACGCGACCGGGCTCTGCGGCGGCACCGCGGTGCCGAGCGTGGAGAAGGTCCCCATCGTGGCGAGTCGGGAGAAGGCGGGCATGCGGCCCTCGTCCATCAGGCGACGGGTGAGGTCGGGATCCATGCCGTCGAAGCCGAGCACGATCACCCCCGGCGCAGACGGCGTGCGCGCCGCGGCGCGCCCGCAGCCCGCGGCGGCGAGCGCGGCCAGCAGCAGGACGACGGTGCGGGCGGACCTCACGCGACCCGCTCCCCGTCGAAGACGCGGCCGGCGTAGAGCGCCCTGCCCTCGACCCAGTCCGGGGGTCGGATGCCGAACAGGTCGAGCGCAGTCGGGGCGATGTCGATCAGTGCCGGGCTGTCACCCTCGATCGGCACGCTCGTGAACAGCACGCCCGGGACGATGCGCGGGTCGACGCAGTGGTCGCCGCTCCAGGGCTGGGTGTTGTCGGAGAAGACCGGGCCGGTCACCACCCCCGACGCTCCATCCCATGAGATCCGGTAGCCGTGGTTGTAGCCGACGATGAGGTCCGGCGCCTGGGACAGGTACGGTCCGGTGTAGAGCCGCGCGGTGTCGAAGACCTCGTTGATCGCAACCGTTCCCGAGTCGGGGTCGACCAGGCCGCTGAGCCGTTCGACGATCTCGTCCCTGAGCGCGTTCGCCTCGGCCCCGGGCGCGACCACGCCCGAGCTCTCCCGCCCGGCCAGGTTGAGGAACAGCCCGGTCAGACCGAGGGAGTAGACCCGGGTCCGCGTCCAGTCGACGTCGCGCAGCCAGTCCGCGCTCCCGTCGCAACCCGGTTTGAGGGTGAGGTACCCGTTGGCGAGCAGCCACGCGTTGAGATTGATGCCGCGCCGAAACGACGTGAAGCCGTGGTCCGACAGCACCATCAGCAGGTCCCCGGGACGCAGCCGGTCGAGCAGGCGGCCGACGCGCTCGTCGTTGCGCCGGTAGAGGTCCTCGATGGCGTCGGGATGAACGGCCCGTCCCGCGGCCGCGGGGTGGCCGGGGTCGATGTCGCGCCAGAACATGTGCTGGATGCGGTCGGTGGCATCGAACACGCACACCACACAGCCGCGTCGCTGGCGCTCGAGCACCGCCATCAGCATGGCCTCGCGCTCGCGGTCGATGTCATGGGTGAGCTCGAGAAAGGTGGCGTCGTCGATCACGCCCTCGTTGAGCGCCCAGGTGTCCTCGGCGAGACCGAGGGTGGCATAGGGGCCGATGCGCTTCTCCAAATAAGCGCTGTAGTAGGAAGGGTGGGAGATCGGCATCGCCGGCTTGGCCGGGTCGAGGTTGAGCGGGCTCAGGTAGAGCGAGACCTCGTCACCGAGCTCGGTGAGCATCATCCGGGTGAGGCCGGCGACCGTGATCCCGGGCGCGGCGCGGAATCGCACGCGCTGCCAGCCGCTGAGCACCCTCGGCTCGAGCTCGAGCTCGGTGCCGCCGACCCGGATGCGCGCCCGACCCTGCCCGGGCACGATCTCGAGCGGAGTCCCCATCGCCGGATGACCCTCGAGGAGGGTGTTCTCGGGGCCGGGGAGGATGGCGCGCAGAACGGTGCCGTCGCGCTCGAGTGCGACCCGCATCCCGCCCTCACGGTAGCGCCCTCCGTCGCGCCGGGTGGTCAGGAGCAGGAAGGTCCCCTGGGTGCCGAGAAGGTCCGGCACGCACATCGCCGACAGCTGGGCGCCGTAGAAGCGGTCGGGCGGGAAGGTGATCGGCACCCTCAGCACCGAGCTCCAGATGCTGTGGTCGCCGAGGATCGACCAGAACGGCCGCGACTTGCGCAGCAGGCGCAGCTCCGGCCTGGCGAGCGGGATCCGCCAGCGGCCGAGCTTGAGCTCCCGGCGGACGTGGCCGATGTGAGTCGAGGACAGCCTGGGCAGGTACGAGCGTAGATCGCGGTCGAGAAAATCGAAGATGTTGTGGCGGGCGGGATTGGTCCCGGTCGAGAAGGACGACCAGGCGACCGGCGACAGCGACGGAAACGTCGTTGCAAGCCGGTGGTAGCCCCCCATGTCGGCGAGGCGCCGGAAGTTCGGCAGCTTGCCTTCGGCGAGCATCCGGTCGGTGAGGCGCGGGTCCTGGCCGTCGAAACCGACCACCACCAGGCGCCGGATGCGAGGTCGCGCCGCCCGCCGACGGCGAAGCACCCGCCACGCGGTCCGAAACGGCCACAGCAGCGCCGAGACCAGCGCGAGCACCAGGGTCGTGAACAGGACCGCGAACGACGACAGCAGGGCGAATCCGGCACCTGGACCGATGTAGGCCTGGGCGGGCGCAGCCGCCAGCAGGAGCAGCGCCGCGGTGAAGAACGCGGCTCGACGTCGCCACCTCGATCGATCTGCGGACTCCATCGCGCTGCCCATCGGCGACAGGATAGCCGATCGCTCGGGCTGAACCACCCGTGGCACGTTCCGTCTCCGGGCGCTACGATGCCCGCGATGACGAGCATCCTCGAAGAGGCGTGGCGCCGGCTGCGTATGGGCCGGCCGGTTATCGTGGTCAGCGGCCTGCCCCGATCCGGCACTTCGATGATGATGCGCATGCTCGCTGCCGGCGGCGTGCCGATCCTGACCGACGGCGAACGCACGCCGGACGACGACAACCCTAATGGCTACTTCGAGCACGAGCGGGTGAAGGAGCTCGCAGAGGGTGACGACGGCTGGCTTCGCACCGCCCGCGGCCACGCTGTCAAGATTGTCTCGCCTCTGCTCCCTCATCTTCCGGCGAGCCATCGCTACGGGGTGATCTTCATGCGTCGCGAACTGACCGAGGTCCTCGCCTCCCAGCGGCGCATGCTGAGCCATCGCGGTGCCGACGACGGCGCCAGCGATGCAGCCATGCTCGCACGATTCGCGGAGCACCTCGACAAGGTCACCTTTCAGCTTCGCTACCGGCCGCAGTTCCAGACTCTCTTCCTCGACTATCGGGCGGTGATCGAGGACCCACGCGCGGCCGCCGAGCAGGTCGCCGCCTTCCTGGACCGCGGTCTCGACGTCACCGCCATGGCCGACGCGGTCGACCCCCTCCTGTACCGCAACCGTCACAGCTCGACGACTCCTCTGCCGTGATCGCCATGGCGCCCGCAGCCTGCGATCATCGAAAGGCCGCGGCGGCGCCTGTCAGAGGCTCATGGAAGACGTCGCGACCAGCAACCCCTGCGTCAACACCGACCCGTTCGCTCAGCGGGGTCGCCCCGGTTCACTGGGACGGGCCGGGGTTGGTCCGAGCTCGTCGCGCCCTCTCATCCCATTGCGCAGCTCTTTCCTCCGAGTTCATGCTGCGATAGAGGTTGGCGATCAGCCGATAGGTTGCAGGGGAGGGGTTCTCCTTCGCGAACTCGCTGAGATCATCGTCGATCTTCCGCCCATCGTGCCGGAGGGAATGGACGAAGCACAGCGACGTGACGGCGGACGAGTTCGCGGGCCTGAGCGAGAGCTCCGTCCGGAGATGCTGCTCCGCTTCCTGCAGGCAGCGGGCCCGGCTGGCCGCGTCTGCAATGGTGCGGCTCTCGCGCGCGAGTGCATCCCCGAGGTAGAAGTGGATGTACGGCAGGAAATCGGGGGAGCGCCCTTCGAGCCCGTCGAGGGCCTTCTGCAACCACGAGGCAGCTTGTGAGTAGTCCTGCTTCCCGTACCACAGAACGCCGTCGATGAACGGAACGGCGGCGGGAACGCCTTGAGCGGCCCGAGCTGCCGCTTCCCGAGCGGCGTCAGGTCGTCCTTCGGTGATCTCGAGATAGGCGAGCCGGGTCGCCGCCTCATCCGGTTTCTGGGCCGCGGCCGTCGTGAGCTCTTCCCGCGCATCGTCGAATCGTCTGAGCTGAATGAGCAGGTCGATCAGCTCAAAGCGCTGCGCGGTCCTCTGCGGTGCGACCTGGAGGCTCTCCTGCAGCGCGTCGGCCGCTTTGTCGAGCCGGCCGAGACGTTGGTACGTCTCGCTCAGCTGATCCCACGCGTCAACCATGTGTGGGCTGGTTTTCAGGACATCCTCGAGAATCGTGGCGACCTTCGAGAACATGAAGACGGTCTTCATCCTCATCGCTTGCTGGTAGTGAGCCAGGTCGCCGATGCGGTCCTTCGGATCCGGAGCTTCCGTATCCCCGCTCGATTCGCCGGCCTGGGACCCGAGGTAACCGAGCGCTCGGAGCTTCTTGAGCTGCTCCTCGTCGATGGGTTGAGGGGCGGCCAACCCCTCCTGCTCGACATAGCTCTTCAGTTCCGCGTGCATCTTCGCGTACTCGACGGCGACCGGTCTCGGTAGCCGCTCGGGCGTCGGGGCGCCGGAGCCACCATCCAGAGCGAGCAGGTTGTGGGCCTCCTGGGGGTCCTCCCGGATGTCGTAGAGCTCCTCCCGAGGGGCGAGGATGAGGTTGTACCGGGAGCTCGTGAGGCTGAAAAGCTCGCTCCAGCCGAAGTGCAGGCGACCGTACAGGCTCTCGGCGAGGATCGAACGGTCTCCCTGAAACTCGTGCGCGTGGAGTGCCGGCCCCAGGGTGTGTCCCAGCAGATTCGGGTCCGGCGGGATGCCGGCCCACTCGAAGACGGTCGGCGCGATGTCGATGAGCTGCACGGGCGCTTGAATGCGGCGCCCGCCGTTCTGGCTGCCGGGAAGCTTGATGATCAACGGAACGTGCATTACCTCGCGATAGAGGAACACACCGTGCGTCAACTCGCCGTGCTCGTCCAGACCCTCGCCGTGGTCCGAGAGCAGGATGACCAGGCTCGAGTCGTAGAGGTCGAGCTTGCGAAGCTCCGCAAGGAACCGCCCGACGATCTCGTCGCTGTACATGACGGCCCCGTCGTAGGGAGCCCTGTCGCCTTGCAGGAAGCGTTGCGGTGGCGTGTAGGGCGCGTGGGGCTCGTAGAGGTGCAGGAACAGGAACACGGGTGCCCGGGAACCCGACCGGGATGAGGATGCCTTGGACTGCTCCGCCAGCCACCCCAGAGCTCGGTTCAGGGTCTCCATCCCGTCTCGTCGGACGTCCGTGAGAACGGTTCCGGGACCGGCCGGTTCGAACTGGTCGTCGTACCAGTCGAAGCCCTGGGAGATTCCTGTCGTCGAGTGCAGCACGTAGGCGGAAACCGCCCCGCCGGTGGAGTACCCGGCTCGCTTCAGCTCCGTCGCCAGCGTCTTGGCGCCGTTCGCGACCTTGAAACCGATGTTGTCCCGCACTCCATGCCCGGAAGGGAGCAATCCCGTGAAGAGGGACGTGTGGGCCGGCAGCGTCAGGGGCACGTGGGTGTAGCAGTTGTCGAACACGATGCCGTTCCTGGCCAGCTCGTCGATGGCCGGCGTCTGGATCTTCCCGTAACCGTAGATCGGCAATCGGTCGGCGCGCAAGGTGTCGATCGAGACGAGAATGATCGAGCTGCGCCGGCCCGTCGGACCCAGGAAACCGCCTCGCCTCAGACCGAAGAAACCTGCGACCAGGAGCAGCAGTGCCGCTAGAGCGAACAACCAGGCCCTCAAGCGGACGGCACCGATCCCACGCCGGACGACTCCCCGCTGTCCTCGCTGAGTCAGGTTCGACGCGGAGCTGCCAGTATCGGGCCGGGCCCGTTCGGGTTCATGTTGAGTGCGCCTTCTTCCTGCGCGTCGCTTTTGGGCCACGGAACGCCTCCTCGTCGGTACCGTGCCTCACCATCTCACCATCTGCGATGATCGCACGCGCCCGGTCGAGCGGGCGCGTGGTGGGCGGACACAAAGCCCCCCGATGCTCGCGGTGGGGTGACACCGGACCCGCCGCCCTGGCGGGCGCGCCCGACACGACGAGCTCGGTCCCGACGCGAGGAGTTTCCACCCGCCGGCCTGGTCTCATTGGTGTCACGTTGGCTATGGTGGGCCGTCTGGGGGTCGAACCCAGGACCACCTGATTAAAAGTCAGATGCTCTACCGCTGAGCTAACGGCCCACACACACGGGACACTAGCTTCTCCCCAACCGGCGGTCAAGGCGAGGTGACGCTCCCTGCGATCCTGTCGGCGAGCTGGCCGGTGAGCGGCGAGTCACCGCGCAGCATGGTCTCCTCGCGGCGCGGCCCGGTCGACACCAGCACGATGGGCACACCCAGGCACTGCTCGAGAAACTCGAGATAGGTGCGCGCGGCGCCGGGCAGCGCGGCCTCGTCGGTGAGGCCGACTGTCGGCGAGGACCACCCCGGCAGCTCGACGGTCACCGGAGTGACCCGGGCGAGCAGCTCGAGGTCCGACGGCAGCGTCTTCAGTGTGCCGCCGTCGGGCAGCTGGTAGCCGGTCACGACGCGAATCGTGTCGAGGCCGTCGAGCACGTCGAGCTTCATCAGCGCGACGGCGTCGAGACCGGCGACCTGAACCGCGTACCGCCCGGCGACGGCGTCGAACCAGCCGCAGCGCCGCGGCCTCCCCGTAGTGGTGCCGTACTCGTTGCCGCGCTCGCGCAGCTGTTCGCCCTCGGGGCCGGTGAGCTCGGACGGGAAGGGCCCGCCGCCGACTCGGGTCACGTACGCCTTCATCACGCCGACGACCGGGCCGAGCAGCCGCACCGAGACGCCGCACGAGGTCGCCGCGAAGCCCGGCAGGCAGGACGACGAGGTGACGTAGGGGTAGGTGCCGTGGAGGATGTCCAGGAGCACGCCCTGGGCACCCTCGAAGAGGATGGTCTCACCCCGTCGATGGCGCTCCAGGAGCGCGGCACCGACGTCGCCGACCATCGGCCCCAGGCGACGAGCAGCCGCTGTGAGCTCGGCGACGGCGGCGTCGAGGTCAACCAGCTCGGCACCGAACATGACGGCGAGCTCGTCGTTGTGGTCGCTCATGATCGCGCGCGCCGCGGCGGCGAAACGCTCCGGATCGGTCAACGCTTCGGCACGCAGAGCCCGGCGCTGGGCGAGGTCCTGGTAGGCCGGGCCGATACCGCGCCCGGTGGTGCCGATGGCCGTGACGCCCCGCGCGCCTTCTCGGGCGAGGTCGAGCGCGCGATGGGTCGGCAGCAGGATGGTCGTGCGGGGAGACAGCATGAGCCGATCGCCGATCTCGACACCGCCCTCGGCGAGGTGGTCGATCTCCGTGACCAAGGCCGTCGGGTCGACCACCATTCCCGCAGCCATGTAGCAGCGGCTGCGCTCGTGCACGATCCCCGACGGAACGAGGTGGAGCGCGAAATGGCGTTCGGCGAAGCGCACCGTGTGGCCCGCGTTGTGACCGCCGTTGTAACGCACGACGGCGTTGAAACCACCGGCGAGGAGGTCCACAACCTTGCCCTTGCCCTCGTCGCCCCACTGCCCGCCGACGATGAGAAGAGTGCTCAACGACTGCTTGTTCAAGGCCGCCTCCGAGGGGGCATCATAGCGCGCCGGGCCGGGGGGACCAAGACCGCACTTCCCTTCGCGGCATCTCGTCAGTACCATTGGGATGGCCACGATGAGCAAGGATGACCGTGACCCGTCCGGCTTCTTCGGCCGCCTGGTCGATCTGACCCGGCGTTCGGAGGGCCGCCCGCGCAGCTTCGGCTCCCGCCTTCGCCGAACGCTGCTGGTCGGATTTCTGGTCGCGCTCCCCCTGGTCGTCACGCTCTTCTTCGCGCGCTTCTTCTTCGAGCTCCTGGACCGATGGTTCCGGCCGATCTCGAAGGCCCTCTTCGGGTTTCCTATTCCGGGCGCGGGGATGGTCCTGACCCTGCTCGGCCTGTGGCTGCTCGGGACGATCGCGACCAACGTCCTCGGTGGGCGCCTGCTGGGCATGTTCGAGCGCTCGATCTCGCGCGTTCCGCTGCTCAGCCCGATCTACCAGGGTGCACGCCAGATCACCGAGGCGATCCACGTGCGCGAGACCGGGCAGTTCCGCAAGGTCGTCCTGCTCGCCTTCCCTCACCCCGGCGTGCGGTCGATCGGGTTCGTGACTCGAGAGTTCGACCGGGGCACCGCTTTCGCCGACGAGCCGGTCTCGCTGGTCTTCGTCCCGACCACGCCCAACCCGACCTCGGGATTCCTGGTCGCGGTGCCGCAACGCGAGCTCACGACCCTGCCGATGACTGTCGAGGCGGGTGTCAAGCTCGTCATCTCCGGCGGGCTGCTGGTCCCCGACGAGCTGCTCGGCTCGACCGACGGCACGACCACGCCGGACGCACAACGGGCCGGGGAGTAGCCCCCGGCCCGCGGCGAGACACCCGAAGCTCTGTCAGGGGTCAGTGAGACGGCACCCCCGCCTCGGGCCGGCGCGCGTCCTCGTCGAAGAACTCACTGAGATCGATACGGCTGTCGCGCAGCTTTTCAGGCGGATGGCACAGGTAGTGATAACGGGTTCCGTAGCTGAGCAGCGAACGTTCGAGAATCCTGCGACCCCGGTACAGCCGCGACATCACGGTCCCGACGGGAACGTCGAGGATGTCGGCGATCTCCTTGTAGGCGAAGCCCTCGAGGTCGGCGAGCAGAACGACCATCTTGTAGTCGTGCGGGAGGTTCGCCAGTGCGACGGCGACCTCGTGGTCGATCTCGCCGATGAGGAAGTGGACCTCGGGGTTTTCGGGATCGATCGCGGCCTGTTCGACCAAGGTGCGCTCGAGACCTTCGTGGATCTCGTCGAAGTCGACCTTTGGAGGCTGCAGCTTGCGCTTTCGGTACGAGTTGATGAACGTGTTCTTCATGATCTTGAACAGCCACGCCTTGAAGTTGGTGCCTTCGGCGAAGCGTTCGTAGTATTTGAATGCCTTGAGGTAGGTTTCCTGGATCAGGTCCTCGGCGTCCTCGACCGAACGCGTCATGCGGAGGGCGCTCTTGAAGAGCTGGTCGCGGTAGGGCAGCGAACCCGACCTGAAATCCCACGTGGTGTGTGCTTGCGACATCGCCACCTCCATGTTGCAAGAATGATACGTCGCGCCAAAGAAGCTGTCAAGAGACGCAGTGTAAACATCTCTCTACGCGAAATGTTTCAAAGGAGAAACACTATAACTCTTTCAGCAGTCTCCCGATGGATGACTGGGGGAAAATCGGAGTCTCATCTCACGTGTCGAATCGACGCGTGCGCGCGGCGGTTTGGAAGGCTCAGCCCACGCACAGAGACCCGGACGTCCACACTTCCACCGCACCTCAGGACGCGGCCGGTCGGGAGGCTTCCGGGGACACGAGCTGCCTGTGGGCGCTCCCTACTCGGGCTCGCCGAGGAAACCCAGAAGGAGCTGCTTCTTCTCGTCCATCAGCGCCTTCGTCCTCGCCTCGAGCACCAGGCGCAGCAGCGGCTCCGTGTTGGACGGACGGACGTTGAACCACCAGTCCGCGTACTGGACGGTGACGCCGTCGAGGTGGTCGATGGCACCGTCGGAGAAGCTCTCGCCCAGGCGGTGGATCATGCCTTCCTTGTCCTCGACGTGGAAGTTGACCTCGCCGGTCGCGAAGTAGCGGTCGAGGGGCCGGATCAGATCGGCCAGCGACTGCCCCGTCTCGCGCATGTGGTTGAGAATCTCAATCAGGGTCAGGATCGATGAGTCGGCGGTGAAGTTTGCGCGGTAGTAGAAGTGCCCAGCGAGCTCGCCGCCGAAGGGTGAACCGAGCTTGCGCATCGTCGCCTTCATGAACGAGTGGCCGACGCGCTCACGCACCGGACGGCCGCCCGCCTCCTCGATCGCCTCCTTGGTCGCCCACGACGAACGCAGGTCGTAGACGATCGCCGCACCCGGCTCGTTGCGCAGAAAACGCGGCGCGAGCAGGCCGGTCACCTTGTCGGCCGAGATTGCGTTTCCGCCGGCATCGACGAACATGGCGCGGTCGGCATCGCCGTCGAAGGCGACGCCGAGGTCGGCGCCGTTCTCGGTGACGGCGCGCTGGAGGTCGACCAGGTTCTCGGCCTTGAGCGGGTTCGCCTCGTGGTTGGGAAAGCTGCCGTCGAGCTCGAAGAAGAGCGGCACCAGTTCGACGTTGAGCCGGTCGAGCATCGGCCGGTAGAGGGTCCCCATGCCGTTGGCGGCATCGGCGACCAGAACGAGGCGGGGCTCGCGGTGCTCGAGGTGCGAGAGCACATGCTCGACGTAGGCGTCGAAGACGTTGCGGCTGGTCTGCTCGGCGCGAGGTGGCGCATCGAGGGCGACGGTGCTCGAGCGAACCAGGCGCTCGAGCTCGGCGATGCCGGTGTCCGAGGAGACCGGAATGGCATCCCGGCGCGACATCTTGAAGCCGTTGTACACCGCCGGGTTGTGGCTGGCGGTCACCTGGATCCCACCCGAGGCCCGCAGGTGGCCGATGGCGTAGTAGTTCTGCGGCGTGTCGGCGACGCCGATGTCGATCACCGCCACGCCGCTCGCCCGCAGCCCGCGCGCGAGCGCCTCGGCGAGCGGCGTCGAGTGGGAGCGCATGTCGCGCGAGACCACCACGACCGGACCGCGGGCAAGGTCCTCCGCGTCGAGCAGCTCGCGGTAGTGGTAGCCGACCCGAAACGCGATCGTCTCGTTGACCTGGTCGGGGTAGGTCCCCCGGATATCGTACGCCTTGAAGATGCCCGCCATGAATGCTCCTTGTGGGCCCGTCCGGACGTCAGTCGCCGGCGGCGGACGCGAAGACCTGGTTGCGCGCGAAGCTCTCCACCGGCCACGGCGCTGGCTCGCCGCCGAGCCACTGGTGGAACCAGTCGAGGTGGACCACGTAGTAGAACGCCATCTCGTACCAGCTTGGCCAGTGGCCCGCGTCGGGATAGACAACCAAACGGGACGGCACCTTCATCCTCTGCAGGTCGGTGAAGAACTGCAGGCTCTGGGTGTACGGGACGCGGTAGTCCTTCTCGCCGGTGATCACCAGGCACGGCGTCGCGAAGTGCTCGACCGAGCGCGACGGCGACCAGCGCTCGTAATCCTCGCTCGTCCAAGGTGTTCCGCACATGTCGTGCTCTGGAAACCAGAGCTCCTCGGTGCCGCCGTGCATCGAGCGCAGGTCATAGACTCCCATCATCGACGCCAGCGCCTTGAACCGGGTCGTGTGCCCCTCGGCCCACATCATTGCGTAGCCGCCCCAGGACCATCCCATGGCGCCCATGCGGTCGGCGTCGACGTAGGGCAGCTTCGCAAGGGCGTCGGTGACCTTCATGACGTCGCGCCACACCCGACCGCCCCAGTCGCAGGCGATGCCGTCGGTCACCTCCTGGCCGTTTCCGGTGGAGCCGGTCGGGTTCGCGAAGGCGACCACGTAGCCCTTGCCCGGGTAGACCTGCCAGTCGCCGCGGTAGGCATCGGCCCACTGGCTCTGAGGCCCGCCGTGAACGTTAAGGATCAGCGGGTAGCGCCGGGACGGGTCGAAGCCGTGGGGCTTGACGACAAAGACCTGGACCGGCCGCCCGCCGTCGCCCTCGACCCAGATCTCCTCGGCCGGCCGCAGGTCGACCTCGGTCTCGAGATCACGGTTGAACCAAGTGATGCGTTCGGGCGCGCCGGAGGTGATCCGCAGGCGGGCCAGCTCCTGGGGTCGATCGACAGCGCGCCGAGCGTAGACGATGGTGGCGCCGTCGGGGGTCGCGTGCCAGGCATCGATGGTGCCGTCCTGCAGCACCTGGGAGATCGCACCGCCTGCAATGTCGATGCTGAAGATCGGGCTGCGCCCCTTCACGGCGCCCTGGAAGAAGAGCCGGGCGCCCCCCCAGCCTACGGCTTCGACCCAGTTGTCGAAGCGCTCGCGGTCGGTCAGGTAACGGACCGTACCCGCTCTGCGATCGTACAGGGCGAGGCGGAAGAGCGCGCTCTCGTAGCCCGGTGTGGCCTGGCTGCGGAAGGCAATGAAGCGCCCGTCGGGCGAAAACGTGGGGTCGCCGTCCCAGCCCGGGTTGGCGGCGGTGATGTTGCGCGGTGTCCCGGGACGCCCGTCCTCGCCGATGTCGAGCAACCAGAGGTCCGAGTTGGTCGACAGCGCCGGCACCTCGGAGTGATCCGAGACCACGCACAGCTGCCTTCCGTCGGGCGAGAACGCATACCCTGGCGCGCCGCCGAGGGAGAAGGTCGGGCTGTCCCAGCGCCCTGGGGTGAGGTCGGCGGCGACCTCTCCACTTGCAGCGTCCACGAGCAGGACGTGCCGGTAGCGCCCATCGCGCCACTCGGTCCAGTGGCGGTAGAGCAGGGCGTCGGCGAGGTGGACCTTGAGCGGTCCACCGTCGATCTCCTTTTGGGTGGTTCGGTTGCACTCGGCGTCGGCGCCGCACTCCGGGTAGACCTGGGAGAGCACGGCGACGTACTTGCCGTCGGGCGAAACCACCGGCCTCTCGACGCCGGTCGGGAACCGGGTCAGCTGACGGGCCTCACCCCCGTCCACCGCCATCACCCAGAGCTGGGAGTCGTCCGACCGGTCGGAGACGAAGATGATCCGACGCCCGTCCGCCGAGAACGCCGGCGAGCTGTCGTGGTGGCGCCCGAAGGTCATCTGGCGAAGGTTGCTGCCATCGACGTTCGCCGTCCAGATCTCGGACCAGCTCTCACCCTTTTCGAGCGCATACCGCCGGACCGAAAAGACCACCGCTTGGCCGTCGGGAGCGAGCGCAGGCGACTCGACGAACGCGGTCCGGTAGTAATCGGCGATTTCGAAGGCTCGGCCGGCGGCCAGCGCCGGCGCAACGACAGCCAGCACAAGACCTGCCGCCGCGAGGTGACGGACGGTCGCCCGAAGGGTCATCGGCTTCTCCTGAACCCGGGAGTGTCGACGGACGCCGGGGCGCCCGAACGCGCCGCCATGATAGCGCAGCGACGTCGGCCGCCCCCGAGTCTGATGAGCTGCCGGCCCTCGGGTTTGCCGCCGCCACAGCCACGTCCTACCATGGGTTCATGTGTGGTCGCTACGCCCTGATCCTGTCCGGCCGCGCCCTCGCGGAGCACTTCGACCTGCCCACGGTGCCCACGCTCGGTCCCCGCTACAACATCGCGCCGACCCAGTCGGTACCGATCGTGCGAGCCGGATCGGCCGAGCCGCGCGAGTGGTGCGAGGCGCGCTGGGGCCTGATCCCGTTCTGGGCGAAGGACCCCTCGATCGGCTCTCGGATGATCAACGCCCGCTCCGAGACAGCCGCCGACAAGCCGGCCTTCCGCCAGGCCGTGCGCCGGCGCCGCTGCCTGATCCCCGCCTCCGGTTTCTACGAGTGGAGCCGCCGGGGCGGCGCCAAACAGCCCTTCTACATCCATCTCTCGGACTCGCGGCCGTTGGCCTTCGCCGGTCTGTGGGAGCGATGGCAACCATCCGACGACGACCCCGTCGAGAGCTGCACCATCCTCACCACGAGCCCAAACCCGCTGGTCGCCGAGGTGCACGACCGCATGCCGGTGATCCTGCCGCCGGAGCACTACGACGAGTGGCTGAGCGCCGCCGAGCTGGCGTCCGAGCGACTGGCCACTCTTCTCTCGGCCTACCCGGCAGAGGAGATGGAAGCCTACCCCGTGAGCCGCCATGTCAACAGCCCGGCGAACGACGACCCCGCCTGCATCGAGCCACAGGGCTGATACCACAGAGACTTAGCGCGGGCTTCGCCCGCAACCCTGGAGCGCTCCAGGGGCGGGTCTGAGAGCCGGTGCTACCAGCTGTGAACCAGAGGCATCGGGCGCCCGAATCCGGGGGACGGGCGGCGGGCAGCCGGCGGCGGGGTCGGGTTCGGCATTCCGGCCGGCGACGCCCCGACGTCCCGATTCCGGCCCCCCGCGCCCTGCCGCCCGCAGCCTGATCCCGGACCCGAACGCAGGGGCGGGAGCAGCCGGGTCCACTGGCAGGGGGTGCTCGGTCGAATCCGGGGGTTGGGCAGCAGGCAGGTGAGGGCCACTCCCCGAGTAATGGCTTGGTGTCTTGGTGGTTCAAGCTGCCGGCTCGCGCGCTGTGTGGAGTACAGAGTCCAGAAGCCTAGGCTGCGCGACCCGCGTATACTCGGTCGCAACGACATGGCGAGCCCGTCGGGACCTGCGGGCATCGCCGCCGGGACAGGGAGGATGAGATGACCGAGAACGCGAGCTGGTTCGTAGCGGTCGGCGGGCAGAGCGTCGGCCCGATGACCTTGGCCGACCTGATCGCTGCCATCAAGGCCGGGACCTACACGGCCGAGACCTACGCCTTCACCCAGGGCATGGCCGGCTGGGTGCCCGCGCGCCAGGTGCCGGAGCTCGCCGCGGCGTTCTCCGGTCCAGCCGCAGCGACGGCTGCGCCGCCGTCCCCGCCGATGGCCGCGCAACGTCCCAGCGGGGCTTCGCGCGGCAGCGCAGACGAGGTCGACTACGAGATCCACGGCTCCGAGATGCAGTTCGTCGAGATCGAGCTCGACCCGGGCGAGAGCGCCGTCGCCGAGGCCGGGGCGATGATGTACATGCAGGACGGCATCCAGATGCAGACCATCTTCGGCGACGGAAGCGCCTCGACTGCGGGCGGGTTCCTCGACAAGCTGGTCGGCGCCGGCAAGCGCCTGATCACCGGCGAGAGCCTTTTCATGACCGTGTTCACCAACCACGGCACCGGAAAGCAGCGGGTCGCCTTCGCCGCTCCCTACCCGGGCAAGATCATCCCGATGGACCTGCGTGAGCTGGGCGGCCAGCTGATCTGCCAGAAGGACGCCTTCCTGTGCACCGCCAAGGGCGTCGCTCTGAGCATCTTCTTCCAGAAGAAGATCGGCACCGCGCTGTTCGGCGGCGAGGGCTTCATCATGGAGAAGCTCGAAGGCGACGGCCTCGCCTTCGTCCACGCAGGGGGGACCATCGTCGAGCGCCGCCTCGCCGCCGGCCAGGTACTGCGCGCCGACACCGGCTGTGTGGTCGCCTTCGAGTCGTCGATCGACTTCGACATCCAGTTCGTCGGCGGCGTCAAGTCGGCGATCTTCGGCGGCGAGGGCTTCTTCTTCGCGACGCTCACAGGCCCCGGACGGGTGTGGCTGCAGTCGCTCCCCTTCAGCCGACTCGCCGGCCGCGTCTGGCAGGCCGCCCCTAAGGCCGGCGGGCAGTCGAAGGGCGAGGGCTCGGTGCTCGGCAAGCTGGGCGGTATCGGGGGCATCTTCGACGGCAACTGACGGACCGGCCGGCCGGCGTCACCCGCACGGAGCACGTACCCCATAGCCCCGCGGAGGGTCGTGGGCAGACCGAGGCGAGCGTGGGGCTGTGCGGCACGCGCTCCTCAGGAGGTGGGGGGCAGAGGCCCCGACAGCGCATCGAAGAGCCTGGCCGCTGTCCCCGGCCTATGCCCTACAGCCTCTTCGCGAAGGCGTCGAGAGTGGCGAGATAGGGCTCGATCGACGGAATGAAGTGGCGCTCGGCCGCCGAGTGGGGACCGAGCCCGCTCTGTCCCCAGACCACGGCATTTCCGCCCGGGGCGAACCGCGCCGACGTCCCCGGCTTCTTGCGGCCGGTCCTCGCCGGGCGCCCGGCCACCTCGCCCGCGGCCTCGAGCAGGGCAGCGAGGCAGCGGTTGTCGCTCGGGCACGCGACACCGTCCTCGCAGACCTCGACCACGGTCTGAAGCCCCAATCCCACGCACACTGTACGCGCGGCCTCGGTGAGCGGTCCCAGCCGGTCCTCGGGGATGCTGCGGACCTCGACCCCGAGAGTCCCTTCACCAGCGGTGATGTTGTAGACCCCCGGCTCACCAGCAACCAGGAACGGGAACCGCGCTGTGGTCTCCCAGCCGTCCGCGCTGGACATCACGAGGCGTTTGGCAAACAACCCCCCGAGCGCGGTACGCGCCGCGATCAGGCGTTCCACCAGGTCGACCGGCACGGCGCCGGTTCCGCTGTGCCCGCGTTCCCCGCTGGCCTCGACACGCAAGCGGAGCACACCGCGGTTGGCGGTGCAGATCTCGGTGAAGAGCTCCGTCCCACCTTCGCCGGTGCGCTCGCCGAGCACCATCAGCTCCGGCTGCCAGCGCCGCTCGGCAGCCAGGGCGGCGAGGACGTGCGGCGTACCCCACGGGCGCTGCTCGCCGTTCTCCTCGTTGCCGACCAGCAACAGGTTGACCGGCGGGTAGGGCGGACCGGAGCGACGCACCTCGCCGAGCCACACCGCGTAGCTCGCGACCACCGTCTTCATGTCCGCCGCACCGCGGCCCCACAGCCATTCACCCTCGATCCTCGCAGCGAACTGGCGATCGTCGGGCTCCGGCTGCACGACGTCGAAGTGACCGCCGAGCGTCACCCGCGCCGGCGGCGCTCCGGGCAGCTCGGCGAGAATCGCCGGGTAGTCGCCGTCGTCGAAGCGGCGCACCTCGAGGCCGGCGCCCTCGAGCCGGTCCGCGAGCAGCTGCGCGCAGCGACTGACCTCGCCGAGGCGCTCGGCGGCGCAGTTGGTCACCGACGGGATGCGGATCAGCTCGGAAGCCAACGCGAGCACCGCAGCCGTGCGCGGAGAGTACCCACCCGGGAGAGACCCGGAAACGGTGGCGGTCATCGGTTCACGCTCTCCTTCCCTCTGACAAGGCGCAGACTAGGAGTATGTAGCCCATAGCGTACACGGTGTCTTTCGGCCCGACGGGACATCGACCGTCGAGCGATCGGCCGCTCGGCGGTGCTCAGCCCAGCGAGCTCAACCCCTCCCACATCCGTGAGAAGGCCGCCGCCGTGGTCGCCGGCTGAAGCGCGTAGGAGAACCGCAGCCAGCGACCCCCGTAGGGGCTGAAGTAGACGCCGGGGACGACCGCAACTCCGAAGCGCTCCGCGAGCATCGAACCAAGGGCGGCGCTGTCGGCCAGCCCGGCGCGGTCGAGCCACGGGCCGACGTCCAGGAACGCGTAGTAGCCCTTGCCAATGATGTGCCGCATCCCGCGCCGCTCGAGCTCCTCCTGGAGCACGGCACGGCTCGCGTTGGTCGGGCCGACGATCGGCGCGGCGACTCGGTCGAAGCCCGCACGGTAAGCCGCAATCGCGACCGCCTGGCTGTGGAAGGACGGGATCACGCCGTGCGACGCGCGGCTGGCGGAGAAGCGCACCAGCTCCTGGGAAGCAACCAGGTGGGCGTTACGGATGTTCGAACCACCGAGCGACTTGGTGATGCCGTCAAGGATGATGCAGCGGTCTCTCTCGGCCGGTTTGAGGGCCATGAGAAACGCATTCAGATCATGCGACTCGCCATCCGTCACCCGGTGATAGATCCAGTCGAGCAGCACGAACGGTATGCCGGCCGCGAACGCAGCCCGCGTGAGCTCGAGCTGGCGCTCGAGGGTGAGGGTCCGTCCGGTCGGGTTGTCGGGGCTGGTGAGCACCAGCAACGCGATCCGCCTTCCGCCGAGAGCCTCGGCAGCCGCCACCGAATCCGCGATACCCTCGGGGGTGAGCTGCCAGGCGTCGGACTCGCGCCCGGGCGCGAGCAGGACGTTGGCGCCGACACCGTAGGGGCCCCAGCTGTAGGAGATCCACGGCACTCTGGAGGCGAGTACGAAGTCTCCGCGGCGCCCGTGGCCAAGCGCCAGCGCGGCCTCGTAGGAGCGCAGCAGCGCGTCCCGCCCGCCCTGACAGGCGAGGACGTTGGCGGGACCCCAGCCGGTCGCTTCGTCGAGGCACCAGTAGTCCTCAACGACCGCGCGGCGGAAGTCGTCGGTCCCGTAGGGCTGGTCGTACGCGGTGCCCTTCGCCCGCTGCAGGCGGTGCGCCTCGTCGAGGATCTCTGCCGGAACGCCGGGCAGGCTCGCTCCGCCATCGCCCTGGCTTGCGTCGAAGGTCGGAGCGCCGGGGCACGTCTCGAGGTAGATCTTGAGCGCCTTCTTGATCTCGAACATGCGGCTGCCGGGGATTGGCCGCATCAGGGCCAGGGATCCGTCAACCGCCGCCAGCTCCTCCGGCTTCACCACCAGCTCGGGCCGGTCGGTCGGTCTAGGCTCGCCCATATATGCTCCCTCCGCACCGTCTCGCGTCTCACCCCGATCAGCGGCACGTACCGGAGCGGTGCACGCTCCGTCCGGAACCTCTGCGCCGCACTGCGTCCGCGCAACCACCGTCCACGAGGAAGGGGGACCTGATATGGGCATTCTAGCCTGCACCTCTCGCCACGTCATGGTACGAGGACACCAAGGTGCTTGTCAGCGTTGAGTCATTGAGTGGCGAGGCGCCGCCCGATCCAGGTTCCGAGCGGCTGCAGCATGGTGGTCGACACGCCTCAGAACAGGGTGTAGATGAACGGCGCCGCAGCCGAGCCGCCGAGCACGATCAGCAAGGTCACCAGCAGCAGCACGATCACGATCGGCGTCAACCACCACTTCTTGTTGTGGCGAAGAAAGTCGACGAACTCCCGTACAACGCCCGGCTGCTCCGCCTCGAGCTCGCGGCGAAAGGCCTCGTCGTTTCGGCTGCCGCTGCCTGGTTTTCGTCTGTCCGTCATCACCGCTCCCTCTCAGAACTGCCGGAGGTAACGCCGCAGGTCGGCGCTCCCTTCCACAGGTCGCGGCGCCCAGTATGACGCCGAATCCGGCTCGAAGCGACGTTCCAGCGGGTCGCGGCCGAGCAGTCGCATCACCAGGCCGACGGGTGTGACCACCACCACGAAGACCAGCGTGAGAACGGTGAACGAGACCACGGTCCCGATCGGCCACGCGACCAGCGACATTCCGATCCAGACCCAGCGCAGCAACCGGGGCACCAGCCACCCGATCGCCGGTATCAGAACTGCGAGAGCGACCAGAGCCGCGACCACGGCGACGGGCTTGCCCGATCGCCACGCGAGCACGGCAAAGACCGAGAGGACGACCAACCAGAGCCCGCCGAACTGGCGCAACTGGCGTGTCGTCGGGTTGGTGTTCAGGTCGATCAGGGACATCCCCGGTGCCTCCTAGTCGAGGGCGAACTGCGCCAGGTAGTTGTCGCGCGTGTGCTCGGTGGCGTTCGGCTGCTCGGCTTTGAGCAGCAGCTGCCGGCCGAGCACGAGCGCGTCCATGTTGGTCGCCATGAAGCACCGCCAGGCGTGCTCCGGCGAGCACACGATCGGCTCACCGCGCACGTTGAAGCTGGTATTGATCAGCACCGGGCAGCCGGTCTTCGCCTCGAACGCCCGCATCAACTGATAGAGCCGTCCATGGCGCTCGGCGTCGACGGTCTGGACGCGCGCCGAGTCGTCGACGTGGGTGATCGCCGGGACGACCGAGCGCGGGATCTTGAGCTTGTCGAGCCCGACCGCGGAGGTCGCGCCGTCGCGGCGGAGCTTGGCGGCGGAGACCTTGGCGACCAGCAGCATGTACGGGCTCTCGACACCCGGGGGCAGCTCGAAGTACTCGCTCGCCCGCTCGCGCAGCACGACCGGAGCGAACGGCCGGAAGGACTCCCGGAACTTGATCTTCAGGTTCATCACCGACTGCAGGCTCTCGGAGCGCGCGTCACCCAGGATACTGCGGGATCCGAGCGCACGCGGACCAAACTCCATCCGACCCTGGAACCAGCCCACCACCTTCTCGCCGGCGATCAGCTCGCTGACGTCGTGCATGAGCGCGTCGTCGTCCTCGATGGTCCGGTACCGAGCGCCCTGGGCGTCCAGAAAACGACGAATCTCGGCGTCGGAGAACTCCGGACCGAGCAACGAGCCGCTCTGACCGTCGGGCTGGGTCGGCGTCCGCGGCTGGTCCAGCAGCTGATGCCAGATCAGCAGTGCGACGCCGAGCGCCCCACCTGCGTCGCCGGCGGCCGGCTGGATCCAGATCCGATCGAACGGCCCCTCGCGCAGCAGGCGCCCGTTGCCGACGCAGTTGAGCGCGACGCCGCCGGCGAGGCACAGGTTGCGCGCTCCGGTCTGCTCGTGCACGTGGCGACCCGCCCGCAGCATCACCTCCTCCGTGACCACCTGGATCGAGGCGGCGAGGTCCATCTCGCGCTGGCTGAGAGGTGACTCCTGCCGGCGGGGGGGCCCGCCGAACAGGCGGTCGAAGGCCGGCGAGGTCATGGTGAGGCCCTGGCAATAGTTGAAGTAGTCGAGGTTGAGGCGGAAGGACCCGTCCGGCTTGAGGTCCATCAGCCGCTCGAGGATCGCATCAGCCCACCGTGGCTCCCCATACGGCGCCAGGCCCATCAGCTTGTACTCCCCCGAGTTGACCTTGAAGCCGCAGAAGTAGGTGAAGGCCGAGTACAGGAGGCCCAGGGAGTGGGGAAAGTGGAGCTCACGGTCGAGTGTCACGCGGTTGCCGTGCCCTCGGCCGAAGCTCGCCGTCGCCCACTCGCCGACCCCGTCGAGAGTCAGGACCGCCGCCTCATCGAAGGGCGACGGGAAGAACGCGCTCGCGGCATGCGACTCGTGGTGCTCGGCAAAGATGATCCGCCTGCGGTAGCGACCGTCGAGGCCGGCGCGGATCTCCCGCGGCAGGTGGAGCTTCTGCTTGAGCCACAAGGGCATGGCCTGCATGAACGAGCGCCACCCGCGCGGCGCCACCGCGAGGTAGGTCTCGAGCAGGCGTTCGAACTTCAAGAACGGCTTGTCGTAGAAGCCGACCATGTCGAGCTGCTCCGGCTCCAGACCGGCCTGCTCGAGACAGAAGCGAATCGCGTGGATCGGGAAACCGTGGTCGTGCTTGATCCGCGTGAAGCGCTCCTCCTGCGCCGCGGCAATGATCTCGCCGTCGACCACCAGCGCTGCCGCAGAGTCGTGATAGAAGGCGGAGATTCCGAGGATCGCGGTCATTGCGCCACCGCCGGGACGGACCGATCGGAGCTCGGTGTCCTCATCGCCTCCCCAGTACTGCCCGACGGCGACGCAGGCGGTCGGCGAGCTGCCGTTCTCCCGCCGCATCCGCCACGGTCACGGCCATGTCGAGGGCCTGTCTCGCCTCGCCACTGAGCCCAAGAGCGGCGAGGGCGATACCCTTGATTTCGAGCAGCTCCGGGCTCTCGGTTGCCCCTGCGGCCTCGGCCCGCCGCACCAGCTCCAGCGCCTCCTCGGGGTTGCGGAGCGGAGGATCGCTCGACGTCGCCAGGATCCACGCGAGACCCTGGAGGGCAGCCAACGAGCGGGGGTCACGGATGAGCACCTCTCGGTAGCGTGAGGCCGCCTCCCCGCTGCGTCCGACGACCTGCAGCGCGACCGCCAGGTTGATCCTCCCCGGCAGGTTGGAGGGATCGGAGAGCAGGGCCCGATCGTAGGCCCCGACGGCCTCGGCCGGTCTGCCGTGTTGGAGCAGCAGATCGCCGAGGTTGAAGCCCGCCAGGGCGTGGCCCGGCTCCACCGAGAGTGTTCGCCGGAAGCACGCCTCAGCCTCACCGATCCTGCCGCCGCTCTCGAGCAGCACGCCCAGGTTGTTCCACCCGGCGACAAGCTGAGGAGACAGCTCGACGGCCCTCCGGTACTCGGCTTCGGCGGCCCCCGTCTGATCGGTCTGCTCGAGAAGGTAGCCGAGAGCGTTGTAGGCCTCAGAAAAGCCCGGGTCGCGAGCGATCGCCTCTCGCTCGAGCTCAATCGCTGACTGCAGACGGCCGCGCGCCGCCTCGACCGCTGCCAGCCCGACGTAGGCCTCGCCCTGGCGCGGGTTGCGCCGCAAAGCCGCGCGGTAGGCGCGGACCGCGCCCTCGAGATCGCCTGTCTGCTTGAGGCCGGATCCCAGGTTTGTCCACGCCTGCCCGGACCCAGGGTCCTGTTCGGTGACCCAACGAAGCTCGATCAGCCCCTGCCCGGTCTGCCCCGCGTCGAGCAGTGAGAAACCGAGGCGGGTCCGGAACTCGCGATTCTCCGGGAGTCGCTCGACCAACCATCGCCACTGCTCGGCCGCTGGGCCAGGCAAACCTTGGCGTTCCAGGAGCGGAGCCAGCTTGCACCGCAGGTCGAGATCGTTCGGATGGCCCTCGACGGCCGCCCTCTGCTCCGCCAGACAGTCCTTCTGCTCCTTCATCGCCTCCTGCCACAGCTCGGCGAGCTCGGTAGACCGCCGTGCGCTGCGTTCCCGGTGGTCGAGCTGTGCAGTAAAGGGCGGACTGAGCATCATCCCGTTCATCTCAGAGGCCATGCGGTAGCGCTCACACTCCGTCAGCGCGAGCCGGCGATCGCACTCGTCGGGTCCGGTCGGCGTGGCGGACGCGGTCGTCGGAAGGCGGTCACCGAGGGCCTCGCGGAGAGCCGGCAGCAGCGCGGCGGCAAGCCGGTACTCGCCGATGACACGGTAGTGCACGTGTTCCCAGAACAGGCCGTCCCCGAGAATCCCATCCCGACTCTCCGGAGCGTCGGCGAGAACACGATCGGCATCGACGAGACGGACGCCCTCGGAGGAGAACCGCCCGGCGACCTCGCGAATCACGTCGTTGATCCGGCTGTCGGCGCGAAATCGCAGTGCATCCAGGTCCCGCGAGCGGACGAACTCGCGGCGGGCATCCTCCGTTCGCCCCGCTGCGAGCAATGCTTGCGCGAGACGGTAGTGAAGGCTCGCCGGCTCGTCGTCGATCGCTCGGGCCTCCTCGAGCGCCTCGAGGGCGTCTGCGGCCTTGCCCTCGCGAAGCAGCGTCTCGCCACGATTGAAGGCGTCCTGCCACCTCCCGAGATCGGAGGCGGCAAGACCCTCACGGTGCAGCGAGGCGAACGGCGGGCAGTCGGCCAGGTTACTCGCCACGGTCGAGACCACGACGCCCGCTCCAGCTCGCCGGGCGGTGGAGACGATGTCAGTGAGGTTCGCGGCGAACTCGTCGTAAACCGCTTCGAGGCGGGGGTCACTCTCCGCCACCGTGTGGCCGACGAACATCGCCATCCCGCGCCACTTCGCCGGGCCGGCGGCCCCGATCCGAGACACCAGGCGATCGATCAGTTGGCCGAGGCGGAACCTCCTGACCCAGACGCTCAACCTCACCATCTCCAGCGACCGGCTCAGGCCCGAGAACACGGTCCCCGGCCCGAACGGACCTACAACCTCGTTGTTACCCATGTACACGACGAAGAGATCAGGGTCGAGATCGCGGCACTCAGAGGCGATATCCCGCACCACGTGAGAGTTGATGGCGGTCATTGCGACGTTGACGACCTCGATGTGAACCGAAGGGGCCATCTCCTCGAGCATCGCCTGCAGCACACGGACCACGCTGTAGGCAGTGTCGGGAATGCCCATTGCTGCCGAGCCGCCGAGAACTACGATGCGGACCGTGCCCGGAGGTTTCACCCGCTCGACGCGGAATGGCGTTGGCGAGCGCGCCAGCTGGCGCGGAAAGAAGCGCTCTCCGTAGCGCTGGTTGCTGGTGACATAGCCGTCCGGGGCCGGCAGCAGGAAGGACGGGTCGTAGCCGAAGCCTGCGACCCGCAGCCCAATCTCAACGGCCCCGAGCAGAAGCAGTGGGACCAGGGTCGCCGCCGCGAGACGCATGACGATGCCCCGCCCCCGCCCTCGACGGGGAGCAATCGAGCCGTGAGATCGTCGCGCGTCCTTCGTCATCGTTCAATCTGCGCGCCGACTCGGCGGGCAAGATCCGGGGCGACCGCGCAGGGCATCAGTCTACAGTCAGCGGGCTCCGCGGCATGGTGGTCCATCGGCGGCAGGCGCGGAGACGACGGGTCCGAATGCGGCGCCGGACGGCCGCACAACACGATCTGGAGGTCGAGCAAGAACACGTGGTCTGCGTGACATCACGCAGCCGGATTGCCACCGCGGCTCGTGCGTCAGTCGCTTCTCGCGCGGCGGCGTTTCCGAAAGAAAAGCATGACGGGACGCTCACAAGCTCTGACAGAGCCCCCGCCGTTGGAAGCGTCGGCCGGAACCGAAAAATCAGCGAGGCACCGGCCAGTGTCCGTCGTGCTGGGGACTGTGCTCGAGCTCACTCGCCCTTCGGCCGCCGACCGCGACGCCGCTGCACGCTCTTCAGGTTGATCAGCAGCATGCCGTCCGAATCACTCTGGGAAACGTCGAAGCGCTGTGCCTGCTCGATGGTCAGAGCGTACGCCTCGAAGAACTGCGGTGCCTTCAGACTTACCGAACGCCGACGCTTCGAGAGCTTGTAGGCGCCGTCAGCCTTGCTGTCCTTGGTCGGCTGGACGCCGACGATTTTCCGCGTCCGGTCAAAGAAGAGAATGGCGTGCGTCATCTTGTCGAGTGCGAACGACGACACCGCTGACGCATCGAACGAGATCAGCCCAGTCGGTCGGATCGTGACTTTAGGACGGGAGCCGGTGTCCTTCGGTGGAATGAAACGCTCGAATCCCATGGCAACCTCCAGTAATATCCAAAGCACGATACTGAGTTCGCTTTCTCATGTCAAGTTCAAGTGTCAATCCTCTGCCAATACCAAGTCGATTCCCTCAGGAACCAGGGGCTGTGGCCGAAAAACAAGCGGTGCAATCGCGCTCCATTCGAGCTCCTCAATCGACCGGAGAATGCCGATCGCCATTGCACTCTCGAGCAGTTGCCGCGTGCTACACTCCGCTCCGCAATGCACTGCATCGAGTCCGCGACGCACTGGATTGAGGTCGACGGCGAGGCCCTTCGTCACAACCTCGGCGTGTTCCGACAGGTGGTTTCCGAACGGACCCAGATCGCCGCTGTGGTCAAAGCCAACGCCTACGGGCACGGGCTCGACGTGGTCACCTCTGCGATTTCCTCCGCCGTCGATTGGTACGCTGTCCACTCGGCCGAGGAGGCGCTCGAGCTCCGCCGCTTTGGGGTTCGTCACCCGATCTTGGTCATGGGTTTCGTCCCACGCCCGGCCGCGGTGCAGCTCGATGCCGACACTCACGTCGTGGTGTCGACACCGGAGGTGGTGGACTGGCTCGGCGACCATCGACGTCGGACCGGCATTGCGCCTCCGATCCACATCAAGGTCGAGACCGGCACCCACCGCCAAGGCGTCCCGCCCTCTGCGATTCCCGACCTGTGTCACCGCGCCGCGCAGCATGGGCTGTCCGTGGTCGGTCTCGCCACCCACTTCGCCAACATCGAGGACACGCTCGAGCACGACTTCGCCCGCCTCCAACTGGAGCGCTTCAATGCGGCGGTCGAGACAGCGCGACGGGCGTTGGGTGAGACTCCGGCGTGGATTCACGCCTCCTGCTCGGCTGCAGCGCTGCTGTTTCGGGAGGCCGACTTCACTCTGGCGCGAGTCGGCATCGGGCTCTACGGGCACTGGCCGTCACGAGAGACACAGCTCTCGTGGATCCTCGAGCACGGTCGCAACGGGCTCGGGCTGCGTCCGGCGCTGACCTGGAAGGCACGTGTCGGTCAGCTTCAGGATGTCCCGGTCGGGGGGACGGTCGGCTACGGCCGCACCTGGTCCGCATTGCGTCCGACACGCCTTGCCGTACTGCCGACGGGGTACGCGGACGGATACCCGCGAGAGCTCGGCAACCGGGCGCGTGCCCTGGTTCGAGGTACAGCCGCCCCCGTTGTCGGGCGCGTCTGCATGAACATCACCATGCTCGACGTGACAGATGTGCCGGAGACCGCCGTCGGCGATCACGTGGTGCTGCTCGGACGCGACGGAGATCGCCAGGTCACTGCCGAGGAGCTTGCCGGCCTCGCGGGGACGATCAACTACGAGATCCTCGCCCGCCTGTCCCCCGCCATTCCTCGCACACTCGGCGATTGACGCGGCGCGAGACCGTCACCCAATCTGAGACTATGTTTGTGGCCCAGAGGGACTGGACAAAACGGTGAAGTTGAATTACGCTTGCCTCAGGTTCCAAAGGGAGGGATCCGGAAAAGCTGACCACCTTGTTCCCACCATGTCAGGCCAACCTTTGTCAGGCCTACCTACTCTCCGACCTTGTTGCCTACCTATCAGGCTTGACCGACCCTCCCGACTTCCATTCCCTCACCCGGTGGCAAACCCGCCGGGTGTTTTTCTGTGTGCAGATCTGCCGCACGGCCCACTTTCCCGGGTCGGGAGCCCCCAGCGAAACGAGTCTCTGAGGCGACCTCACCACGCCGAGACGACGTTGGGTGGCGAGCGCACTCGCCCTGCACCGTTCTTCAGCTCGGGATGCTCGAGCCGGTGTCGACCAGGGTGCCCGGATCGACCCCAATCGAGCGCAAAGCCGCCGTCCACCGGTCCTCGAACGGAACATCGAACAGGATCTTGGGATCGAGTGGGGCGACGACCCATGAGTTCTCTTCAATCTCGCGCTCCAGCTGACCGGGGGCCCATCCGGCATACCCCAGGAGCAGGTAGAACCGGCCACTCCGCCGTCCGTGCGCCAGATCGCTGAGGGTCTGCGCGCTCCCGGAGAGGGCGATCCCTTCGCCCACGCCCAGCGACTGCTCGTCCTTCCGGCCGCTGTCGTCCTCGGTCTCGAACAGCACGAACCCGTGGCTCTGGTCGACCGGGCCGCCGCCCAGGACGTGTGGCATCAGGTCCTCGCCGGGACTGTCCCCCATGTCATCCAGAACGTCGGAGAGGGCCAGGTCGAGCGCCCGGTTGATGACCAGGCCGAACGCGCCCTCCTCTCGTGAGTACACACCCAGGAGCACGACCGACCGCCAGAAGTTGGGGTCAGCCAGGTTGGGCATCGCCACCAGGAGCGAACCGGCAAGCGAGGAGGGATCGGCGACCACACATGAATGCTATCAGAGTGCGGGGGGACGAACCCGCCCCCTTCCTCACTCCACGGCAGCCGGCGAAACCCGTCGCAGCTCGAGCCGGCGCAACATCGCGCGGTTGTCACCGATCGGGGCGGGCCTCGGTGTACGAGGCGGCCCGAAACCAAGGGTCGCCGACCAGCCCGGAAAGGCCCACGTCATGAGAACCCCGCCGTCCGTCTCCGGGACGAAGCTGGTGGGGCACCATATCGCTCGACCACTTCGTCCGGAGCGCTGCCCCAGCCAAGGCCGTGGTCGAGGCTGAGGCGATACGGCGTGTACCGGAGCAGGTCCTCAGCCCGAAGGATGAGGCCCGCGAAGCGGTTGTCGGCGTCCCAGCGCAGGCGCAACAGGTCAGGCGGCTCTGTCCCGCCGCGGTCGCCGAGCCGTCGCGGCACGTCCGACAGCGCCTGTTCGATCTCCGCACGCGCCGCTCCCAGGCCGACACCCATGACGGTCGCATGGACCAGTGAGATATCGAGACGGCGAGCGTGCCGATCCAGGACTCGCCACACCTCCGGATCACTGAGAAAGGCGCGCTCGCCGGGCAGCGTGAGGGCGAGCACGAGGTCGGTCCGGCCCGACGCGAGAATGCGTTCGAGGACCTTCAGCGCCTCGTCCCGCCGGTCGAGGAGGTAGGCGGAGGCCTCGAGGTACTCGAGACCGTCAGTGCTAGCCGGTCGTGCCTCCGTAGCGCGTTTGAACGCACCGTACGCCTGGTCGTAGCGCCCGAGGTGGAAGTAGGCTCGACCGAGCTCGAATGAGGCTTCCGGGGACACAGAACCGCCCGTCCGCTCTTCGAGCAACGGCTGTAGGAGATCGACCACCTCCTGGTATCGGTGTCGCGCGGCAAGCTCTTCAGCACGCTCGAGCGCCGAAGCCGCGTCCTGTGTTGTCAGCGCAGCGTGAGCAGTCCCGGCCAGGCTCAGGACCAGCGCCAAGGCCAGTCGCCCAGCGCCGACCACCCAGGATGCACGCGAAACGCGGTAGGATCTGGCTATGAGTCGCACGTCAGCAGCTGTCATCGACGGCATGATAATCCAGCCGCTCGCCCGGCGCCCCGCGGAGAAGGTGATCGAAGCCCTGCGCTCGAGCCTCGCAGCCTGCCGTGACGTCGCATTCGCCCACCTCGTCGAGGTCATCGTCCCCGAGCACTCCCGGCATCCCGATCCGACCCTCTTCATATGGCTGCTTCCTGAGGGCGTCCGCTCTCTGCGCTCCTCGCTCAATCTGGTGAGCGGGGCGGTCGCTCGCAGCCTGCCCGAGGACCTCTACCTCGACGTGCTGATCCTCAACTCGGCTCCCGAGCTGCTCACCGCGGTCGAGGCGGCGGGCGAGCCGTTCCTGGTCCGGGACGCCCACGAACGCGAGCGTGCTCTCGCAGCGATGGACGCCCCCGCAGATCTCGCAGAGCCGGAACGCCCTCCCTCTCCTCGCCGCTGGTGGTGGTGGTTCTAGTGTCCTGTTTGGAATATCCCGGTGCACTTCTCGCGGGCCATCGCGGCCCCTGACTGCGTTGCTCCTCCTTGAAGTAGCAAGGCTACGCCTGCGTCGTCGCGTCTTGCCAGGAACCACGCTGGCTCCGCGATAAGCACATGGGACTTCCCAAACAGGACACTAGGATTTCGGCACGCGCCGGCCCGACGCTTACGTCGGGCCGGCGCGTGCCGAAATCCTCTCATGCGCTGCGCGCATGGTCCGGTGGGGTAGAGACTCACAGTGGCGCAACGCACAACGCGAATGCCCCTCCCGGACCCGTACTCAACGAGCTCCTACGACTTTATGAGGCGCTTGCGCTCCTTGTCGAGCCAAGCCGCGCTGCGCAGGTGGAGGGGCTCGAGCGACTCCACGCAGTACTTCGCCAGCACCGGCGAGGCGCCGAACCTGTAGAGGTTGAAGCCCAGCCCGGACGGCAGGATCAGCCGCAGCTCGTCGACAATCTCGAGGAAGCGATCGTCCGCCTTTCCCAGGAGTCCGGTCCGGACTGCGATCACCAGGCACAGCTGCTCCGCGCGGTCCTCCGCCTCCACTGCACACAGGAACACGGCTTCGAGGCGCTCATCGTTGTGGGCCATCTCGCGCAGTCGAGCGAGAAAGTCGGCCGGCAGCGCCGCCTCGTCGACGTGCTTGAGCTTCACCCGGGTTCCGGAGTGAAAAGTAGCGTTGTCGTTCACGGGACCTCCGATACTCCATCCTAACCCGGTCGTTCCACCACGTCGAGAATGGCGGGAAGACACATGACGCGCCCCGATGCAGTATCCTGGCCGCACCTGGGAGGGGAGAAGATGGTGATCAGCAATCCCCTGCGTGCGGCCGCAACGTGCCTCGCCGTATTGGTCTTCAGCGGTTCGGCGGCTGCCGGCCCCGAAACCTGGCTCGACAAGGTCGACCCGTTGGTACTTGCTCAGACAGAGCATGGATCCGCGGACTTCCTGGTCGTGCTCGGTGCTCAAGCCGACACCTCGGAAGCCCTGACCATGCAGGTCAAAGCGGAGCGCGGTCGCTGGGTTCTCAACACCCTTCGGGAGACCGCGGCTGCGACCCAGAGACCGGTCGCCGAGCGTCTGGAGTCTCTGGGCGTGCTCTACCGCTCGTACTGGATCGTCAACATGCTCTGGGCGCACGGCGACCGTGACGCGGTCCGTGCCGTCGCGGCGATGCCCGAGGTCCGGAAGGTCCTCGCCAATCCCTCGGTTCCGCTCCAGCTTCCCGCGTTCACACCGCAGGCAGCGGAGCAGCCGGAGTCCATCGAGTGGAACATCACCAAGGTGGGCGCACCCAGCGTGTGGGCCCTTGGTTTCCTCGGGCAAAACGTGGTCGTCGCGGGTGAGGACACCGGCTACCAGTGGGACCATCCCGCCCTCAAGAACCAGTACCGGGGCTGGAACGGCTCCAGCGCCGACCACAACTACAACTGGCATGACGCCATCCACTCGGGCGGCGGCTCGTGCGGTGCCGACTCGCCGTTCCCCTGCGACGACTACGGCCACGGCACCCACACCATGGGCACGATGGTCGGCGACGACGGCGGGTCGAACCAGATCGGCATGGCGCCCCAGGCCAGGTGGATCGGATGCCGCAACATGAACCAAGGGGCCGGGACACCGACCAGCTACGCCGAGTGCTTCCAGTGGTTCATCGCGCCCACCGACCTGGCCGGGAACAACCCCGACCCGAGCAAGGCGCCGGACGTGATCAACAACTCGTGGACCTGTACGCCGGGCGAGGGATGCACCGATCCGACCTTGCTCCAGGCCGTGGTGGAGAACGTTCGGGCGGCCGGCATCGTGGTCGTCGCCTCGGCCGGCAACTCCGGTTCCTCGTGCAGCTCTGTGACCGATCCACCGGCGATCTATGACGCGGCCTACTCGGTCGGGGCGACCAGCTCGAGCGACACCATCGCGAGCTTTTCGAGCCGAGGTCCCGTCACCTCGGACGGCAGCGGGCGACTCAAGCCCGACATCTCCGCACCCGGCGTGAGCATCAGGTCCAGCGTACCGGGCGGAGGCTATGAGGGAGGCTGGAACGGCACCAGCATGGCCGGTCCCCACGTCGCGGGCGCCGTGGCTCTGCTGCTCTCCGCAGTGCCCTCGTGGCAGGGTCAGGTGAGCCTGATCGAGAACCGCCTCAGCCAGACAGCCACCCGCAGCGTCGTCCCCACCGGCCAGGTCTGCGGTGGCATCCCCGACAACGTGTTTCCCAACAATACCTATGGCTTCGGACGGCTGGACGTGTACGCCGCCGTCAACGAGGCCGACCTCTCGTCGACCCTGGGCGACTGGCCCGATCCCGTGCAGAGCGGGAACAACTTCGTCTACACCGCCATCGCGTCCAACAACGGTCCCCGCACAGCCTCGGACGTCACGCTCACGATCACGCTGCCGGACACGGCGACCTACGTCAGCTCCACCGGATCGTGCTCGCTCGCCGTACACGTCCTGACCTGCTCCATCGGTAGCCTGTCGACCGGCTCCTCGGGCCAGGTCAAGGTGACGGTGCACCCGACCGCCCCGGGCACCATCGTGGCGAGTGCCGACGTCTCGTCCTCGCTGCCCGACCTCACGCCCTCCAACAACCACTCGGAGCAGACCACCACGGTCGTGGGCGGCCTCTCGGACCTGGCTGCAGACCTCTCCGCGAGCCCGGACCCGGCGCTCGTGGGCGCCCAGTTCGTCTACACGCTGAGCGCGACCAACGGGGGCTTCGTCACGGCCCAGGACGCCGAAGCCACCCTCACCCTGCCGGCCGGCGTAGCCCTCGTCTCGGCCCCGGCCGACTGCACTCCCGGCGGGAGCTCCGTCACCTGCACCCTTGGCAACCTGGCGCCCCAGGCCGTCACGAGCCGCGAGATCACCGTCGCCCCCAGCGCGACCGGCCAGCCCGTCGCCACGCTCGCCGTGACCAGCTCCAGCCAGGACGGCAACCCCCTCAACAACACCACGGACCACGCCGTCGAGGTCGTCGACATGGTGGCGGTCGGGCTCGCCGCGGACGAGAGTGTGTCGGGCGGCAGCAACGGCAACGGCGTCCTCGAGCCCGGCGAGACCGTGGAGCTCGCACCCACGTGGCACAACCCGTCGGCAGGTCAGGTCAGCCAGACAGGCACCCTGCTCTCCTTCGTCGGACCTCCGGGCGCCGCGTACTCCATCATCGACGGTACGGCGGATTACGGCACCATTCCCGCCGGCGGGCAGGGCGCCTGCACCGACTGCTATGTCGTGTCGCTCTCCGATCCAGACGTACGGCCCACCCTCCACTGGGACGCCACGGCCACGGAGCAGCTCGCCACCGGCGCGACGATCTCGTGGCTCGTTCACGTCGGCCACACGTTCGAGGACGTCCCTGAAAGCCGCTGGGAGTACCCCTATGTCGAGGAGTTCTTCCACCACGGCATCAGCGCAGGGTGTGGGGGGGCACACTTCTGTCCCGACGGTACCCTCACGCGACAGCAGGCCGTGGTGCAGCTCCTGCGCGCCAACGGCATGTTCGCCCAGCCTGCCTGGGAGGGCATCTTCAGCGACATGCCCGCCTGCGACCCTGACCCGCAGGTCTTCTGCTGGTCACGCTGGGCCGAGGAGGCTTTCCGCCAAGGCATCAGCGCCGGCTGCTACTACAATCCGGACACGGGCGAGCGGCGGTTCTGCCCCGACGGGGTCTTCTCGCGCCAGCAGATGGCGGTCCAGATGCTCCGGGTCCTGGGCGTCACGACCCAACCGCCCTGGGAGGACATCTTCAGCGACATGCCCGCCTGCGACCCCGACCCGCAGGTGTTCTGCTGGTCCCGCTGGGCCGAGGAGTTCTTTCGGGACGGCCTCACCGCCGGCTGCTACTACGACCCCGGAACGGGCGAACGACGCTTCTGCCCGGACGACATCGTACCGCGCAGCCACTTCGCTGTGTTCACGGTCAGAGGCTGGAACTGGTGAAACGAAGCGGAGGCTATTCTCCGGTCGAACGCTGGCGCCCACGGAGCGCGCGAATCAGCGGGACGGACCCCAAGAGCTTGCGCAGCCTCCAGTAGACGGATCCGAGCTGCCACAGGCGGGACCGCTGGAAGGTCTCGAGCGTCGTCCGTGCAGCGTCGCGCTCGGCGGCGAGCGCGGCGATGCATTGGGTCGCCTCGGCTGACTCCGACCGCAGCGCGTCGCGTTCCGCCACAGCCTCGGCGAGCTCGGCCACGAGCGCCTCCCTGTCGGCTGCGGGCGCCTCGGACTCCACAGCCGCGCTCGAGCGGCCCCCGTCGGCGGTGGCCGGCGCCTCCCCTTGAGGGGGAGGCTGCCCCGCCGTCTGGCGCAACCACACGTCGGGCGGCAGGGTCGAGGACCCAGCTCAGCTCGTCGACGAGCGGCCGCCAATTGCAGTAGACGAGATCCGCAACCTCGGTCATCAGCGCGATCTCGGCGAGGAAGAAGAATGCCCACAGGGCAGAGCGAGACTCCGCCTCCTGGCAGGGGAGACCGAGCGAGTCGAAGAACCCGCTCGCCTGCTCCTGGAACGCGCCCGCGCGTCCCTCGACGAAGAGGCGGAGTCGCCCACCTGTGGTCGGAAGGCAGGCCGAGGAGCCCCCGTCGGCAACACTCCCAGAGCTCGAAGTAGGTGAACTTCAAAGCCTCGAAGGGCCACAGGGGGGACGCATCGACGCGGTACTCCCAGTCGATCAGGTGGACGCCCTGCGGCCACTGCAGGAGATTGGCGGGGACGAAGTCACCGTGCACGGTGCGGAGGCGAGGGTTCGGGAGTTCCTGCAAACAGGCCCACAGCTCTCGCGAACCCGTCCGAGGCGGCCGCGAGGTCGAGTGCGAGGGGGTGTTGCTTGGCGAGTCTGGCCACACGCTGCTCAAGTCGACCCACGGCTTCCTGCACGCCCCCCGCAGGCGCCGGAAGCGAGGTGGAGTCGAAGCCCTCCTCATCACCTGTGATGCGAGGGCGAAGTGCTCGCCGAGCACCAAGGGCGCCCGCTGCGGATCGGTACGGCAGACCCCGTCCCATGCTCTGGGCAGCGGCAGTCCGGGAGAGGCGCGCTCGAACAGCACGGCCCGGCTCCCGATCGTGGCCGTGGCGAGGGGTACCGGAACGAGGCTTCCACAGCTCGAGCGCGCGAGTCGGCTCAAGAACGCGTGCTCGTCAGATCACCGCCCCATTCCAGGCCGGGCTCGCGAAGTGGCGCGCCACCAGGAATGGTCGGGTCGCGTCCCGCTCGAACACGAGCCACGTGACCGCTGCCTGCCGCCACACCGGAAGCCCTGCCGGACCAGGAGCATCACCTCCGGCGAGCGGGGTGGCGCGCCCTCGGGCCAGAGAGCAGGGTTGGTCGCGATCTCGGTGAGCAAGGCGGAGCGCATGGGTCCCCCTATCGCCACGCGAGGATGAGATAGGTGCTGGCGCTAATCGAGAACGCCGAGGTTCGCCGCCACGGTTTCGACGATGCCGGTCCGCGCGGCGCCCGTCTCCTGCGCGCCGTCGGCGACGGCCTCGAAGTAGTAGGCCCCCGGCCCGGACCGGGCCAGTGGGACCAGAGCGTCCCAGGTCCGGGAGTCCGTGCACGGAGCGAACAGCTCGACACGCGAGAAACCGCAGGTCGCCAAGAGCTTCTCGTAGTCGTTCTTGCCGTGTCCTCACCCGATACGGAACTCCCCGTTCCGCCATCGACCTGATGTCGGCTTCGGAGCGCGAGATGTGGGTGATGTCCACGATGCCGGTGTGGTCGTCGGGCTGGCCGAGCAGATACGAGGCGCCGAATCGGTTCTCGATCCCGATCGCGAGGCAGCCGCCCGGCCGCAGGACGCGGCAGCAGTCCGCGAGCAGGCTCCGCTGCACATCCTCCGGGCTTCCCTCATTGCGCCACGTTCCAGCCCACTCCAGTGCCCCGATCTGGGTCACCAGGTCGAACTGGCGGTCCTGAAACGGAAGGCGCAGTGCGTCCGCGAACACCGCCTCGACGTTGACGATCCCGTCCTGGCGGCATCGCTCGAGGAGAAAGGCCGACCTCTGCGGGCAGTTGTCGAGCGCAACAACCTCCGCGAACTGCAGGCTGAGCCCGACCGTGACGGTGCCGAGGCCGGCACCGACATCGAGCGCACGGCCGTTCTCGGGGGCGTCGACCAGCAGGGAGAACAGCCCCCGCCCTTCGTCGAGCACGTACTTGCCAAGAAAGGTACTGTGCCTTCGCAGCTCCTCCCCTGCCCCCTCTCGCCAGTCGCCGCCTGCCGCCGCGCCCAGGATCTTCTCGAACTCGGACCGCGGGACCTCACCGTAGTAGCGGGCCTCGTCCGCGAAACGCAGGACGCCCCCGACCAGCGGGTAGAGCCGCGCACAAACCGGACAGTGCCAGCCGTCCGGAAACGAGTCGGCGGGCACGCGGCACCCTGGGCACTGCACGGCCGGCTCTGATCGCTCGGCGGTCGAGGTCGGGATCTCGTCCCCGGCGAGCAGTCCACTCCAGTGGGCGATCATCGTCGTGGCGCAGGTCGTCCAGCTCCAGGCAGTCCGCTCCGCGTTCGACCTCACCAGGTGCGCGTAGCCGGGATTGTCGGCGAGTCCGAGGATCCGGTCCACCACCAGTCTCCTGATGTCTTCTCCGTAGGGATCGCCCCCAAGAAGGAAGCCGTCATGGCCGTCGAGGAAGAGCTCGGAGAAGGCTCCGGAGGGGCTGGCGAGGACGATGACGCCGGCCCGCTTGAGCTCCTGGACGGCGATCCCGAAGGGCTCGGGAAAGGTCTGCAGCGCGAAGCCGAAGGTGTAGGTGAAGAGCCTCCGCGCGAGCTCGTCCTGGCCGACCAGCCCGCAGTCCCGTACTCCCGGCTGGTCGAGACCGAGGTCATCCGTGCCACCCCACAGCCGGTAGCCGCCGTAGACATCCAGATGGAAGTGCGGATCGTGCTCCCGCAGGCGGCGCACGACGTCGAGCGCGATGTCGAGGCCCTTCGAGGGATGGCTGGTGAAGCACAGCGCGAACGGGTCCCGCACTGCGCCGGCTTGGGAGGCCCGGGCGAAGCTCTCCTGGGCGAGTCCGTTGTAAACCACGAAGACCCTCTCGAGGGCCACACCCCACTCCTCGACCACGATCTGGCGGAGGAAGTTCGAGGCCACGCAGACGACGTCGGGCGCGAGCGCCTCGATGTCATGGGGCTTGAGGAAGCCCTCGACCCAGAGCACCCGCAGGCGGGCGCGGACGTCGAGCTGCCGCAGCGGCGCGAACGACAGGTCGCCCCCGGTCGTGCTCGCGAGGAGCACGTCGCACTCGATCGGGCGCCGCTCCTCCAGCCTCACCCACTCGACGCCCTCTTCCACTGCGCTGCGGCGGCAGCTCAGGACTGCGGTCACCCGCGCCCCCGCTCCCACCAGCGCCCGGGCGAGCCGCAGCCGGGCCGTCACGCCGCCCCCTATCCCCGCGGTCTCCGGGGTGGTGGGATCGCAGGTCACGTGCGTGTCGGGGCTGTAGAGCGTCACGCTGAGCGAGCTTCTCGGGACGGGCATGGCACCGGATTGTAGCCGATCCCGGTGTGCGCTCATGAGCAACACGATCCCCCGCGACGGCTGCACCGGAACCGCTCCAGGCAGAAAGAAAAGCACCGGGCGTTTCCGCCCGGTGCTGTCCGTGCCGGCGCCCCTGAGGGGCCGGCAGTTACGTCAGGAGTGAGTTAGTTGCAGAACTCGCCGCAGCACGGCAGCCCCCAAGAACGCTCGGAGAAGACCGCCATGTGGCCGCGAGGCACGATGTCGTTCGGGCAGAATCTCCGCTCCCCGCTGCCTGCGTCGTAGAAGCAGCCGGCGGTGATGTTCTCGCGGAACATCTCCTCCGCCCACCGCGACCAGCAGAACACGTTCGGATCGGAATCGCACACCGGCATGTCGGAGAACAGCCCCTCGTACGGCGGCTGGTCCACCATGCCTGTCGCGCGGAGGATCTGCACCGCCATCTGCTGGCGTGAGAAGACCCCGTCGGGGCAGAACCGCCGCTCGCCCGTATTCGGGTCGTAGTAGCAGCCCGCCGAGATCCCGTCGTTGAAGAGAGCTTCGATGAAGTCCGCGTTGGGTGTCGATTCGCACACCACGTCACTGAAGATGCCGGTGCACGGCGGCGGCCCGTAGAGCGGACCGTAGCGCAGGAGCATGAGCCAGCGAGCCGCGTTGCCACGCAGCATCGCGTCATCCGGGCAGAAGCTGTTGCTGCCACAGCCGATACCCGGAAGGGCCCCGGCCACCGACGCCACGTACGCATCCTCGTTCCAGACGCCCTGCGGAGGTACCGGCATGTCGTCGAACGCCTTGGTGAAGCAAACGGGCACGTCCGGCACCGAGTACGGCGTGTCCTGGGTCAGCTTGATCTTCGCCTGGTACAGGCCGAAGTGCGGCGCGCCGTTCGCGATGAAGTGCGCGTCGATGGGCAGGTCGCCCTCGTTGCTCGGCACCACACCATCCTCAGGTGTGAGCTCGAGCCACGGCAGCCCACCACCCCCCGCGGAGGTGGCGATGGCGAAGGAGTCGACCTCGGCTCCACCCGGGAACGCCCCGACGAGGGTGCTCGCGCCCGTGGTGGTGTCGATGACCCGGAGCTCGCCAGACGCGGTGTAGGCCGCCCAGTACAGGACCCCGGAGACCTCGTCGAAGTCCAGGCCCTGGGCGTAGTTGGCGGCGGCGCCGAGGGAGCCGATCACGGTCCCCGCGCCGGTCGTGGTGTCGATCTTCACCAGCGAGTCGGTGATGAGGTCGACGCCGTAGAGGTCACCCTCCGCGTTGATCGCGATGTCGATGATGCAGGCGCCGTTGGTGATCGGTCCGATCGCCGCGGGTGCCCCGGTGTTGACGTTGATGGTGTAAAGCGTCGAGGCCGAGCAGGTCGTGGCGCTCGCGTACATCGTCCCGTCGACCGCCGCGGAGAGTCCGGTCCAGGACTCGCCGCCGTTCGGAACGGCTGGCCCGATGACCGTCGCCGCGCCGCTGGTGGTGTCCACGGCCTCGAAGGTGTTGGTGCCGTAGTCCACGACGTAGAGCGTCGAGAAGTCGCCCTGCAGGAAGTCGCCTCCGAAGTAGCTCCCCATGCCGCCGGAGATGGAGTTCCAGGTTCCCGGCGCGGTGACGTCCGGCCAGTCGACGAGGGTCGACGTGTTGAGATTGACGCCGTAAGCCTGCACGCCCGCGAGGACGAGGTTCGGGTGCGGCGTCTGGGCGACGGGACCGAGGTGCTGCGCACGGCCGATGGACTTCGGCTGCGTGTTACCGGGGAGGTTCCTCGTGTCCTTGACCGGCGACGCGTGGGGCCAGCTGACCTTGACCGGTACTGTGCTGAGCGCCACGTCGGCATCGGCCGAGCCGTGGTTGATGATGTCCATGTCCTGGTGGCTCTCCTCGCCCCAGTACAGGCGCTCGCTGAGCTCCGTCGGAACGATCTCGAGCCAGCCTGCGCCAAGCGAGAAGTTGATCTGGTTCATGGTGTCGGGAACGAGGTTGAGCACAACCTCCTCGGACACGTAGCCGTTGGCGCCGGCGGTGAAGGTCCGGGTCGACGGGCCGAGGCCCGGCATGCCCTCGAAGTTCCACCAGAAGCCGTCCGGAATGCCCGGGTCGTCCGGCGTGCCCATGGTGTGGGTCATCGAGCCGGTGTTGCTCTCAACGGTGGCGCCGTTGATCGCCATCTGGTTGTTGGCGTCGGTCACGAAGCCGGCAACGAGGGCGCCGGGAAGCGGGGTGCATGGCGCGTTCGGGTCGAAGAGCTTGACGTCGTCGACCTCGAACCACCAGTCCCAACCGGGGGCGTCGTAGATGAACCGGATCTGCGCCTGGGTGGAGCCGCCGAGCAGCGCGGTGGCGTCCATGGTGAACGTTTTCGGCCCGCGGTCGCTGGCAAAACTCCAGCTCTTGACCGTGGTCCAGTTCGCTCCGCCGTCGCTGCTCACGTCCACGGACCCTTGGTCGCTGCCAAGGAAATCGTAGAAGTCGTACTTGAACTCGAAGGTCAGGGAGACGGCAGCGGACACGTCCATGACCGGCGAGTACATGGTCGTGGTCATGCCGGTGCCCCACCAGTCGCTGTCGGCGTCGGCCGCGTTGCCTGTACCGCCGGTGTAGTTGGACCGGCCCGTGGTGGCCGAGCTGTACCATCCGCCTGAGCCGGTGACCGACCAGCCGGCCGGCGGGAAGATGTCTTCAAAGCCCTCATTCAGCTTCGATCCGGCTGCGGGACCGTAGCCTGGCGCCGTGCATGCCGGTGAGATGGGCGTGAATGCGAAGTTCTTCGCCATGCCCTGCGGCGGGAGGACCACATCCTCCTGCTGAGGCGTGTAACCCGGGTACATCGGCGTCACGGTGAAGTGGTAGCTCATGCCCTGGGGCAGCTCCACGTCGTAGTAGCCGTTGAACGGGTTGGTGTAGAGGCTCGCAACTGGCGCCGCGCCGACGCCGATTTCGATCTTCGCGTACAGCGGCCAGCCATGACCGGCGTCGGTCACGTAGCCGTCGAACTCCGCGTTGCCCACGGGTGCGAGCGCGAAGTCCTGGACCACGGCGCCACCGTCCGTGACGGCGATGCCGTTCACGGTCTCGGGGCCGAACCCGAACTGGCTCGCGGTCGCATCATAGGTGTCGACCGGGAGGCTGATCGAGTAGTTGCCCGAGCCGTCGGTGACGGTGGAGTAGGTTCCGCCGTCGTTGGGAGATTGGTCTACAACACCGAGACCCACAAACTCGACCGTCGCACCCGCGATCGGGTCCGAGGTGACCGAGTTGGTCACGGTGCCGGAGACCTCACCCGAGGGTCCGCCGCAGGTCGGGAACTTGATCGCCGCGATGCGGGTCGCCCACTGGAAGCTGCCGGATATCGCCACGTACTCCTGGGCGATCCAGAAGGTGCAGTCGTCGGTCGGGTCGACCGACACCGTCGAGTAGTCGCCCCAGCGGTAGTAGCCGCTGGTCTTGTAGCCGGTGCCGTCGACAACGTTGAGCTCGCCCTGAGCCATCGTGTTGAGCGGGTCGCCCGCAAGGCGGCCAGCTGCACGCACGCTCGGGTAGATCGCGGTCGACGACGCGCTGTAGCCGATCAGCATGTTGCCGGAGCCGTCCATTGCGACGTCGCCCATCCATCGGCTGGTGCTGTCGGGTGCGAAGGTGCCCTGCTGGTAGACGTCCCAGTCGGTGCCTCCGGACGATGCACGGAGCTCGTACCACCGCACGCCCGCGACGTCCGTACCGGTCGCGTCCACGCTGTGCGACCCCATCAGGGTCTGGTGGTCACCGAAGTTGCGGTACTTGAAGCGGTACATCAGCCGGTCGGAGAGCGCGTCCATCCCCTCGGCGGTTCCCAGCTGCTTGATGCAGTTGCGGGCGTAGCCGCACAGGTCGGAGTCGAACGCGGCGACCGGGATCCAGGCCAGCTCCGACAGTGTCGTGTTGGCCGGGGTCACATAGTCGGGAACCATCTGCAGCAATTGGAGGCCGTCGACGTTGTAGGGCGCCGGCACCAAAAAGGAGTCGTCGATGAACTCGCCGAAGATCCCCGGCGCATCCGGCGGCGGCGGGATCGGACCGTCGAGATCGGCCGGCAGGTAGGCGTAGAACCAGTTGTCGAAGTCGTAGTAGTCGAGCGTGAAGCCCACGAACGTCGCCGGGTTCCCGGCGATCATCGCCGCACGGTCGAAGGCGCCGACGATCGGCCCCGAGAACGACGGGTCGAAGGCCCTGGCGGTGTAGTAGTAGCCGTCGGGCCAGACGCCGAACTTCGGGTAGTCCGGGAACGCCGAACCGAAGCTGAAGTCGTACAGGTAGTAGGTGCTGAGCGGGTCGCCGCTCGTCGACACCGCGATGCACTGGTGGTTGTCTCCGGTGAACTGGCTCAGCATCCAACGGCCCGAGATGCTGTCGTACAGCACAATCGGGTCGCCGTCGTTGGAGCTTGCGCAGGTGCCGCCGAGGGCGGTGAAGAGCGTGTTGCCCGCGAACGGACCCGCCACGGAGTTGCCGTTCTTGTCGAAGATCTGGACCAAGAGGTTGACCCACTCCACGTAGTAGTTCGGGCCGACGTCACCTTCGGTGTCCGGGGGCTCCACCCCGAAACCGAGGACGGATGTGTTGTCGTTGTTGATCACGCCCTCGATGTTGACCGTCGGGGCGGGCATCGCGAGCGGCCCGAGCTTGCTCTGGACCACCGGGTCGACCTGACCCGCGGGCGACAGGGCGTTGGTCACCCGGTCCGGTACGTCGACGTTCTTCGGGTTGATCTCGCGGTACTGGATCGAACCCGGCTTCTGGCCCTGGTGCTGCTGGACGTACTCACGGGCGATGTCCGCGAGCGGCTGCGAAACGACCGCGCGGGGCGTCGTCTTGACAATGTCCGGCGCTCGATTGGGTAGGGCCGCATTCGCCGTCAGCGCCGGGACGACCAGCACTGCTGCGAGCACGACCGCACAGACCATGGTGAACCTTCTACACATCGCCATCAGACAACCTCCTTTGATCGGATCCAGGATGAGCGGGCGTCCGGACGCCCGAGTTTGGGAACATGAAAAATATCGTACCGCGCCCCTCGTCCCCTGTCCAGCACCACCGGCGAAGACCAACGAGTATTTTTCGACGCGGCCCCGAGGATGTCGCCGAGCTGCATCCGAAACCGGCTCGTGGCTCGTGATCGCCCCGACCACCCCGCTCAGCCCTTCATGATTGACAGCGCAAGCCCCTCGAGGCGATCGCGAAGCGCGCGAAACCGCGCCCTCAGCGCTGCCTCAGCGGCCGGGTCGCGGCCCGCGAACTCCCGCGCCTGGATGCTCTTCTCGCGTCCCAGCACGGTCACCGAAAGGTCGGTGTAGCCCGCGTCGTAGACGTTCGGCGGCATGTCGGCAAAGCCCGCCTCCCGCAACCACGCCGCGATCTGCCGAGCCTGCTCGGGCCTGATCCGGCGGGTGACCGGCCGGCCGTAGCCGGTCTCCAGGCTGTGAGGCTCGACCTCGATGAGGCCGTGGTTGACCCGGAGCACCCACCCCTGGCCCTCCTGGGAGCGGAGGCCGCGCTGCTGGGGCGCGTTGACCAACACCTGGAGCACCTCCGGTGCCAACGCGCCGGACGCGAGCTTCGCGAGCCCGTCGTCGAGGCTCGAGGCCTCGATGCCCTGCGTCGCAGCCTTGCGGAAGATCTTCACCAGCTTCTCTCGGAGCTTCTCGAACGACTCGAGCTTCCACGCCTTGTTGTCCTGGATCACCGTCTTGCTGAGATCGCCGATGGTCAGGGTCACGGCCCGCATGATCATGGTGGAGTCCGGTTCGCCGCCCTCCTCGACGTGTGCCGGCTTCGGCCCTTTGACGCGGTCCGGCATCGAGGCGAACCCGACCCGGTCGAGCAGCTTGAGGGCCTTCAGCATCTCCTTCTCGGTTACCGGGAACTGGCGCGTCCCCGCCCACACACCGACACCGGAGCCGTAGACGATCATCTCGCGCGGGTCGGGACGCTCGCCGTCGATCGTCTCGACCCACAGATCTTGGGGGACCTTCTTCTCCTGCACGATGGTGTGGAGCTTCTTCGCCAGCTGCCCGGCATCTGGCTGAGCCTCCGGCTCGACCGCACGGACGCTCGCTGACGACGAAGCCAGCATCGCAACCACGGCGAACGCGACGCCGGCCGCTCTTAACCTGGGCATGGCCACCTCCGGACTGGGAGTCGATACCGCCCGACAGACTAGCCGCACCTTCGCGCCGGTGCAAGCTTGTCTCGTCGAGAAGTGGCCCGGATGCTAGCCCGCGAGGCGGCGCAGGGCCTCGATCAGGAGCTCGTCTCGCTTGCCGAAGGACAGGCGCAGGAAACGCCCGCGTCGGTCCGACGGCCGGTCCTCATGGGGCAGGCCGTCCCACAGAAACGCCGAGCCTGGAACTCCGGCGACGCCGCGCGTACGGGCCAGGTCCACGGCCCACGCCCGGTCGTCCTCGATTCCCATCCCGGCCAGGTCGACGAGCAGGAAGTATGAACCTTGGGGCCGGTTGACCCGCCACCCGGCTGCCGTCAGCCCATCCGCGAGCAGGTCGTGGCGCCGCCGGTATGTCACCGCCATCGTCGTGTAGAAGCTCGCCGGCAGATCCAGTGCCACGACCAGAGCGCGCTGGAATGGCGCCGGGGCGCACACGGTCAGGAAGTCGTGGACCTTGCGAATGGCCGCCATCAGAGGCGCCGGCGCCGCCGCGAAGCCGACCCGCCACCCGGTCACGGCATAGGTCTTCGAGAACGACGCGATGCTCACTGTGCGATCGCGCAGCCTCGACACCGTCGCGGGGGCGACGTGCGGGTGTGCAGGATCGGTGATCCAGGCGTAGGTCTCGTCGGTGACTAACAGGACGTCGTGCCGCTCGAGGATCTCGGCGAGGACCTCGATCTCCTCACGCCGCCACACCTTGCCATGGGGGTTGGCGGGGGTGTTCAGGACCAGCACCGCGGCGCCGCGGCAGAGGCGGTCGAGCTCGGCCGCGTCCCATGCGCCGGTGAACGGGTCGATCGGGAGGATGGCGGGAATCGCCCCGGCGAGGCGGACCGCGGGCAGATAGTTCTCGTAGATCGGCTCGGGCAGCACCGCCGTGGCGCCCCGGGGCAGCAGTGCGAGCAGGCTCGCCATGATCGCCTCGGAGGCGCCGCAGGTGACCACCAGCTCGTCCTCGGGATCGTAGGACAGCCCCCACGCATCGTGGAGAAACGTGGCGAGCCGCCGGCGCAGGAACGGGTCGCCCCAGGTCCGGGTGTAGTGGTTGTGGCCGGCGTCGATCGCGGCGTGGACGGCCGCGCGGACCCCGTCGGCGAGCGGGTACTCGGGGAAGCCCTGGGCCAGGTTGACCGCGTCGTACGTTTCTGCCACCCGCGTCATCTCGCGGATGATCGACTCGTCCATGTAGGTGACCGCCGGATTGACCCGATCCCTCATGACGAACTCCTCCGGGAGCCCCCGACGATAGCAGAGACCGCCACGAGCCGTCGCCCGGCGGCATGCCCCGAAACTCCGAGTTTGCCGAAATCCCCCGCCGGACGGCGCGATCATGAGATGAGAAAGCTAGAATCCGAACCGTGCATGACGAGCGCGTCGGTCCCTATCGCATCGAGAGGCTGCTCGGAAGCGGCGGCATGGGGACCGTGTACGAGGCCTGGGACGAGCGCCTCCAGCGTTCGGTCGCGATCAAGTGCATCCACGTCGCCAAGGAGCTCTCGCCCGACCGGCGTCAGCGGCTGCTCCGCGAAGCCCGGTCGGCGGCGGCCCTGACCCATCGCCGCATCGCCCAGGTTTACGACGTCGTCGAGCACGAAGGCCGCGACTACATCGTGATGGAGCTGGTCCAGGGGACCTCCCTGGCGACGCGTATTGCCACCGGACAGCTCCCGGTCGCCGACGCACTCGACATCGGCCGCCAGATCGCCGAGGGCCTCGAGGCGGCCCACGACCGCGGCATCGTCCACCGCGACCTCAAGGCCGACAACGTGCTCATCGACGCCCGCGGTCAGGTCAAGATCCTCGACTTCGGGCTCGCCAAGTCGACCGATCCGGAGCACCGCGAGGAAACCCTGACCGAGGAGGGCGTCGTCATGGGCACCAGCCGGGCGATGTCGCCGGAGCAGGCGTCCGGACGCCCCGTCGACACCCGCTCGGACCTTTTCTCGCTCGGCTCGCTGCTCTACGAGATGCTCACCGGCACGCACCCCTTCCAGGGATTCTCCCCGCTGGAAACCATGCATCGGGTCGTGCGCCACCACCCGGCTCCGGTCAGGAAGCTGAGACCCGAGATCCCAGTCGAGGTCGAGCTGCTGGTCGAGAGCCTGCTCGAGAAGGACCCGCGCCGGCGGCCCGAGAGCACGGGCGACGTGGCGAAGGCACTCGCCGGGCTGGCCGCCGTCCATGGTACGGAAACCCTCGACGCGGCGTCGGTCTCCCGGGTCACCTCCCGCGCCCGCAGGCGGCGCCTGCTGCGCCGGAGCCGTTGGGCGGCCATGGCGGCGATCGTGCTCGCCATCGCAGCGACCGCCGGTGCCTGGTGGTGGCTGCAGCGCCCGAAGCCTCCGCTCGTGGTCGCGGTGCCGAGGGTCGAGATCGTCGCCGAGAACCCCACCGAGGATGCTCGGCTGCTCGCGGATGCCGTCCGTATCACGCTCCTCAACAACGTCGCCGCCACCCGGAGCCTGCTCGCCGTCGACCCACACGAGATCGATGCCGTCCACGGCAGCCCTGCAGAGATTGCCAGGGCGGTCGCCGCGGACGAGGTTGTCGCCGTGACGGCGAGCCCCAGCGGGCTGACGGCCCACCTCGAGCTGCGGCGGCTGCGAGGAGCGGACGGCTCTCTCGTCAGGACGGTGGCGCTCGACCTCCCCACAGACTCCCTCGGCCTCGCCGTGGACACCGTCGCGGCGCAGTTCGGGTCGCTCTTCCCCAGGCATCGACCCGACCCCGACGTTGTCCTTTCGCACGCGGATCATCCGGAGGACCTGCGCCGATTCCTCGAGGCGGAGCACCTCCTCGACACGAGCCCCCCCGGCATCGACAAGGACGCGATCCTGGCCGAACTGCGGTCGGTTCGCACATCATCGCCCAAGCTCCTCGACTGCTACACGGCGGAGGTCAGCTGCGCTCGCTCGCTGTACCGGACCATTCGAGACGCGCGCCACCTGGAGCAGGCGACCAACGCTGTCGCCGCCGGCCTGAGAGTCGCGCCCAACGACGCCCGCATCCTGAAGGCGTCGTTCCAGCTCGCCGCCGCCACCGACGACCTCGCCGGCGAGCGCCGCGCCATTGAGGCCCTCGAGAAGGTCTCCCCGAGCGATCCGGAGCTGCTCGCCGAGAATGCCAGGCTCGCGGAGGCGGAGGACCGCTTTGACGACGCAATGCGGTACCACCAGGCCAGAGTCCAGCTCCGGCCCTCATGGCAGGCGTTCGTCGCGTTCGGCCAGTTCGAGATGCGCCGCGGCGACATGGCCGCCGCCGAGAGGCTGCTCAATCGCGCTTTGGAGATCGACCCGGACAACACGTTCGCCCTGAGCTCGCTCACGGAGCCCCTCACCTACCAGGACCCGGAACGCGCGATTCCCTTCCTCGAGCGCCTCGTGAAGCTCACCAACGCTCCGGGCGATTTCACAAACCTCGGAATGGCCGACATGCTGGTCGGACGCTACCGGACCGCCCTGACTGCCCTGGAGGCAGCACGAGCGCTGCAGCCCACCAATACCCAGGCGGTGCTCAACCTGGCCGACATTCACGATCTCCTCGGCGAGCCTGATCAGGCGGACGAGCTCTACAGACAAGTGCTCGACACCCTCGCCCGCGACCAGCACCCTCGACGCGACGAGCTGCTGCAAAAGGCGTACTGCCTGGCCCAGCTCGGCCGGGCCAGCGACGCGGTCGCCGTTCTCGACCAGGCCATGTCCATGACCACGGGCAACGACCCGGCGAGCGAGCTCCACTTCCAGGCCGCACTGGTGCTCGCGCTGGTGGGTGAACCGCATAGTGCGGTGCTGCACGCCGAGAAGGCCGTCGCCGCCGGGCTGAGCCCGATCTGGTTTCGCTTCCCCTGGTTCGACCCACTTCGCAATGACCCGGGGTTTGAGGCCCTGCTCAGGTCATCGAAGCGGTCAGACCCGACGACGCCTCACTGACAGCTCCAGCGAGCGCAGTCTGCGGGCAGGACGGATCTTGCGTGACAGCTTCGGCCGTGTCATGGCAATGACCCGGACATCGGAGAATGGCCGAGGCGAGACTGGTCGAGAGCTGTTACGATCCGCGGGCAAAACCACGGACATCCGACTCCTCGGCCGCCAGTACCCGGCGCTCCCCGCGACCGCCCTTGCAGACTTCTCCGGCACAGGAGCCACATCTGCGCGTCCGCGCACGCTAGAATCCCCTCCGTGCAGCTCGAGCGCGTCGGTCCCTATCGCATCGAGAGGCTGCTGGGCAGCGGCGGTATGGGGACGGTGTACGAAGCGTGGGACGAGCGCCTCCAGCGCTCGGTCGCGATCAAGTGCATCCATGTCGCCAAGGAGCTCTCACCTGACCGCCGTGAGCGGCTGCTGCGCGAGGCCCGGTCGGCGGCGGCCCTGACCCACCGCCGCATCGCCCAGGTTTACGACGTCGTCGAGCACGAAGGCCGCGACTACATCGTGATGGAGCTGGTCCAGGGGACCTCCCTGGCGACGCGTATTGCCACCGGACAGCTCCCGGTCGCCGACGCACTCGACATCGGCCGCCAGATCGCCGAGGGGCTCGAGGCGGCCCACGAGCGCGGTATCGTCCACCGCGACCTCAAGGCCGACAACGTGCTCATCGACGGCCGCGGCCAGGTCAAGATCCTCGACTTCGGGCTCGCCAAGTCGACCGATCCGGAACGCCGCGAGGAGAGCCTGACCGAGGAAGGCGTGGTCATGGGCACCAGCCGGGCGATGTCGCCGGAGCAGGCGTCCGGACGCCCGGTCGACACCCGCTCGGACCTGTTCTCGCTCGGCTCGCTGCTGTACGAGATGCTTACCGGCACGCACCCCTTCCAGGGATCCTCCCCGCTGGAAACCATGCATCGGGTCGTGCGCCACCACCCGGCTCCGGTCAGGAAGCTGAGACCCGAGATCCCAGTCGAGGTCGAGCTGCTGGTCGAGAGCCTGCTCGAGAAGGACCCGCGCCGGCGGCCCGAGAGCACCCGAGACATCGCGAGGGCGCTCGCCGGGCTGGCCTCCGCTCACGGCACAATGACCCTCGACGCGGCCTCGGTCTCCCGGGTCACCTCCCGCGCCCGCCGGTTGCGCCTCCTCAGGCGGAGCAAGTGGGCGGCGGTCGCAGCTGTCGTCCTCGCTCTTGCGACCTCAGCCGGCGCCTGGTGGTGGCTGCAGCGTCCGCGGCCTCCGCTCGTGGTCGCGGTGCCGAAGGTCGAGATCCTCGCCGACAGCCCGAGCGAAGATGTCCAGCTTCTCGCCGACGCGGTCCGCATCGCCCTGCTCAACGGAGTCGCGGTAACCGAGGGGCTTCTCGCGGTGGACCCGTCCACCGTCGACGGCATTCAGGGCCCGCCGGCGGCGATCGCGAAGGCGGTGGCTGCTCAGGAGGTCCTGGTTGGAACCCTGACGCCCCACGACCTCACCAGCAGCCTCGAGCTGCGCCGGGTGCACGGGGCGAATGGCGCCCTCGTTCGGACCATGTCACTGAACGTTCCGACCGAGAGCCTGGAGCTCGCCACGGACGGCGCCACGGCCGCCCTGTCCTCGCTTTACCCCGGGCGCCGGCCCGAGACCGGCGCAGTGCTGTCCCACGCCGATCGCCCGCAGGACCTGCGCCGTTTTCTGGAGATTCAACGCACCCTCGACGAGCTGCCGCCCGGAACCGACCGGGCGGCGCTGCTCGACGAGCTCGACGCGATCCGGATCAGCTCCCCTCACCTGCTCGATGTCTACGTCGAGGAGGTGAGCCTGGCCCGGTATCTGTTCCGCACGCGCCGCGACGAGCGGTTCCTGGATCGCGCGCGCCTTGCCGTCGATGCCGGCCGGAGGATCGCGCCCCGAGACCTGCGCATCCTCGAGGCTTCCTTCCAACTGGCAAGCGCCACCTACGATCTCGCGGGCGAGAGTGAGGCGATCGAAGCGCTCAAGCGGCTCGCCCCCGCGGACCCGACCGTCCTCGAGATCGAGGCCCGCCTCGCCAAATCCGAGAACCGGACTGAGGACGCCCGGAACCTCTATCAGGCCGAGATTCGGTTGCGTCCCTCGTGGCAGGCCCACGTCAGCTTCGGCCAGTTCGAGCTCGGCCAGGGCAATATGAAGGCAGGCGTGGACCTGCTCAAGCGGGCTCTTGAGCTCGCCCCCGACAACCAGATGGCGCTCGGCGTGCTCGGGGAGGCCCTCGCCGTCGAGAATCCAGAACAGGCGGTCCCCCTGCTCAAGCGGGTCGCTGAGCTGACCGGCAGGAGCCGGTACTTCACCAACCTTGGGCTGGCCTACATGCTGTTGGGCCGCAACGACGAGGCCGCGGCCGTGCTCGAGACGGCGCTCGAGAAGAACCCCAAGAGCACCGGCACCATGATGAACCTCGCCGACGCCTACCAGCTCCTCGGACGGCACGACGACGCCCGGGGACTTTACCAGCAGATCCTTGAGGAGGTCGGCAGCGACGCCCACGCGGGGCAGGCCCAGCTGCTCGACGCGGCATATTGCCAGGCTCAGCTCGGCGACTCACGCCAGGCGGTCGCGACCCTCGACCGTGCGCTGGCGGCGCCGGCCGAGACCAGGGCTCTCGCCGAGCTTCACTACCAGGCGTCGCTCGTTCTCTGCCTAGCGGGGGAGCTCAACAGCTCCCTGCTGCACGCCCAGAAGGCCGTCTCCGCCGGGCTCAACCCGATCTGGTTCCGGTTCGCGTGGTTCGACCCGCTGCGAAAGGAACCAACCTTTCAGGAGCTCCTGAGCTCTCGACAACCCGCGATCTGACGACCCCTCATTAATGCGGCTGGTCGTCGTTGTCCAACCTCGGATCCTCGCTCGCGACCACGTTGCCGTTGGCGTCGCGGAACACGACCGAGTACTTGAAGGTGCCCTTCACCTGCGTGTTGCCGGTCCCGATCAGCGCGGGACCGCTGGCATCGAGGTTGAGGCCCGAATCCGTGAAGGGCGAGCCGCCCGCGTCGAAGTGGATGTCGAAGCTGCCGGCCTTCGACGGCGTGGAGCCCACTCTCCAGCGCGCCGAGTCCGGGCCGGTGACCCAGTACAGCTGTGCCGGATCCGGACTGACGGCGATCTTCCCGGTCTGTGCGTCGTACGTAATGGTGACGTCGACATACTTCTGAGTCACCGCCATGATGTCCCCCTTCCCCAAGGGTGGTCGAGCGCATCGTAGTGGTGCGATCGACCCTGTTGAGATTTGCAAGCATGAATCGCGACGTGCACGGTCTCGATACAGTCTACACCGCCGCGAAACGGGAAGGAAAGCTCACCCGTTCCAGCGCGACTCGAGTAGACGCACGATCGACTCGTAACCCTCTCGGTCGACGTCGTCGAAGGCGTCTGGACGGTGCGAGTCGACGTCGAGCACCCCGATCGGCTCGCCGTCGGCGCCGAAGATCGGGACCACGACCTCGGAGCGGCTCTGGGAGTCGCAGGCGATGTGGCCGGGAAACGCGTGGACGTCGGCCACCACCAGGCTCTCGTGGCGGTCGATCGCCGCCCAGCACACCCCGGTGTGGGCGGCGAGCACCAGGCAGGCCACCGGTCCCTGGTAGGCGTCGACCACCAGCTCGCCGTCGCGCAGCATGTAAAAGCCGGTCCACGACGCGCCGGTGATCTTGTGGTGGAGCAGGGCCGCCGCCGTCGCCCGGTGGGCGAGCGGGTCGTCGGTCTTGGCGATCAGCTCCGCCAGCTGATCGCGGACGCGGAGGTAGCGGGCGCGGCGGGCGTTGTCCGAGGTCACATCTCCTCCGGGACCGGGATGCCGAGCAGCTCCTCGAGCACGGTCCGCACCTCACGCGCGAACACGGTGAAGACAGCCCGCCGCACACGGCGGACCGCGGCGTCCTCCTCCTGGGTCACGGGGTGACCGTGGTAGAGGCGGTGGAAGAGCTGCGCCATCCCGTGGACGTGCTGCGCGACCAGTGAGAACTCGAGCGACGCCACCGCCTGCGCGACGAGCTCGCGAAGGAGGGCGCACTCGAAAACGAGCTGCCAGAGGTCGTCAGGTAGCTCGGCTTCGGTCAACGCCGGAAGCTCGTCCAACCCGACCTCGCCCTCGCCGCGGCGCTGGCGCAGCTTGTCGAAGACCTTGGCCGCACGTACCGCCGAGTACTGCAGGTAGGGGCCGGTGTCGCCCTCGAACGCGAGCGCCTCGTCGAAGTCGAAGGCGAGAACCCGGGTGCGCGATTGGCGCGCCATCAGGTAGCGCAGTGCGCCGACCGCGATCGCGCGGGCGCGGGCCCCGATTTCCTCAGCGGTCAGGCCACCAGTCGTACGGGTGCGGACCGCGTCGGCCGCGGCCTCGATCAAAGTGTCGAGGAACTCGTCGGCCTTGACCCCGATCCCGCGCCGCCCCGACATCTCGACGTAGGACTTCGACATGTCCTCGGCGGAGAGCCCGAAGCTGGTGCCGGTGCGATCCTCGATCCGGCGCACGGCCGCCGGGGTGAGCGCGACCATCTCGTAGGCGAAGTGGACCGAGGCGTCGGCCTCGCCGGCGTGGCCGAGAACCCGCACCGCCTCGCGTACGACCTTCTGAGGGTACGACTGGCGCACGTCGATGACGTTGTAGACCCTCTCTCCCGCTCCGAACTCACGATCGCCGACCCTCTCCCCGACGTTTGCGGTCGTCCGTACCAGGACGCCGTCGCCGCCACCGTAGGCCACCGGCTGCGCCGGTCCGAGCTGACACCAGGCGGCAAACTGGCGGTAGCCGAAATCGTGGCGCGAGCCGTCCCGGTCGTCGAGCAGCCCCAGCTTCCACAGCTGGTACGCGATGTCCTTGCCGGTGTAGGTCACGGTGCCGTTGGAGCGCACCAGAATCTTGTCGGGATCGTCCATCTCGGCAAACTCGGGGCTCGCCGCCAGCGACATCACCCAGCAGCCGGCGTTCTTGCCGTCGCTCTCGAGGCGGATGGCCCCCGCCGCCTCGAGCAACTCGAAGGCGCGGCGCCAGAAGCCGAGCTCGAGGATGTCCGATTCGTGGGGCAGCAGGTCGTAGGCGACGCCGAGCCGGGCCATGGTCGCCAGGTGGCAGCGCACGTTGCCCTCCGCCACCGCGGCAGCGAAGCGCGCTACCGCCCGCGCTGGGTAGGGCTCGCCGGAAATGACGGCCCCGGCGAGGAGGTACAGCGCTTCGTCGAACGGCATGCCGTCGTGCCCGCCTTCGAGCGCGTGCAGCACCTCGGCCCGGTGCGCTGCGAACTCCGGCTCGGACTCGTAGCGCGCGGTGACCCTCGGGTAGAGGTCCCAGCACAGATCGTCGAAGTCGTCGGTGGCGGGCACGGGCACTCCGTCGTCGGGGATCCGCCCCGCGATCGTCTGAATGAGCTCGTCACGGCGCGCAACCTCGACCCCGAGCGCGGCGGCGACCTCAGTCTCGGGCAGGTGCAGCGCGCCGACCACGACATCGGCGACCTGGACGCCGGTGTCGTCGATGTAGTTCTGGACCTCGACCTCGTGGCCGAGGTGGCGCAGGCATCGCACCAGCACGTCGCCGAGCACCGCGTTGCGCAGGTGGCCGATGTGGGCCGCCTTGTTCGGGTTGATATTGGTGTGCTCGACGATGACCTTGCCGCCGGCGCCCTCTTCGCGGTGGCGCTTGCCGGCGAGCAGATCGCACAGGACCTTCGAGCGATCGAGGTACAGGTTGACGAAACCGGGCCCGGCCACTTCCACCCGGATGACCTCGGAAGGGAGCTTCGCGGCGTTGACCACCGCGTCGGCGACCTGGCGTGGAGCGCGCCGCAGCACCCTGGCTAGCGGAAGTGCGCCGGGCCAGGCGAGGTCGCCGAGGTCGCGGCGCGGCGGCACCTCGAGATCGACGGAGTCGGGCCGGTGGCCGAACGCCTGCTCGAGGGCGTCGGCGATGGCGGCTGCGGCCTGGCGGCGGATCGCGGTCAGCGGCATGGTTCCTCCGGTCGGGCAACGATTCTACACAGGAAAGACGCCACCGAGGCCGGCGATCGCCGGCCTCGGTGGCATCTTTCCTGTGGATGAGCTGCGCACATCCTGAGGTCAGAGAGTTGACGTGGTCGTTCCCTCGCCCGCGCGAGCGACGACTTCGGCGAGGAAGGACTGGAGCCGGGCACCGACCGGGGCGAAGCGGCGCGCTTCGACCGCGGAGGCCGCGGTGCGGGCCATCGCGTCGGCTGCGGCTCGATCGGCGAGCAGCTCGCTCACTGCGCTCGCGAGGGAGGTTGGGTCGGGCGCCGTAATGCGTCCGGTGCGGCCGTCGTCGATGAGGCCCGCGACCCCGGGCAGGCGCGCGGCCACCACCGGGCGCGCGCACCCCTGTGCCTCCGAGATCATGCGGTGGCCGTGGTCCGAGCCGGCGGCGGTGTAGATCACGACGTCCATCGCGGCGTAGAGGTCGTGCAGCTCCTCCTCGACGTATCCCGTCCAACGGACGCGTTCGGCCACCCCGAGCCGGGCCGCCAACCGCTCGAGCCTCGGCTGCAGCTCGCCGTGGCCCACGATGATGACGTGCAGATCGGGGTCGAGCCGGGCAGCGACCTCGAGCACGGTCTCGAAGCCGCGCCGGGCGGCAAGCTTGCCGACGCTGCCGAGTACCGGGGCTCCGACCGGAATTCCGAGCCCCCGGCGCCAGGTGGCGCCGTCTCCGCCGGGCTGGAAACGGTCCTCGAGCGGGACCGGGATCGCAGCGTGCGGCACGCCCGGGACGCACCGCTCGAGGCGGCGAGCCATCCCGCTGTGGGCGAGCAGCGTGCCGGAAAGGCGATGCGACAGCGCCCGGTGCCACGGATCGCGGTGAAGGTGCGAGCTGTTGCGGAACGCGCGCACGAGAGGTTTGCGCCGGTGGACACCGGCCGCGACGCACAGCAGGTGGTCGTGGGGAAGGTGGCAGACCACGACGTCGGCGGCGTCGGTGAAGCGCCGGACCGCCGCGAAGTTGCGGGCGAGGTCTCCAGGGTGGCGCTCCTTGACGAGGTCGGCGTCGGCCCAGCCCACTCCGGCGAGGCGGTTCTCGAGGTTGCGTCCGCGGGGGAAGAGCAGCCGCGCCTCGACGCCGACCCGGTGCAACGCCCGCGCACAGTGCTCGGCGACGGCACCCGCTCCGCTGTACTTCCTCGCCATGACCACCAGGGCTGCGCGCATCGGCTTCGTTCAGGGGGTGGGTCGCGCTGCCGTCGTGACGGCGTCCCACCGTGTCAGGGTGATGCCTTGGTAGTAGGTCGCGAGGATCACGTCGAAGCTGCGCCCCGCCCGGGCGAGGCCGTAGGCCCCGTTCTGGCACAGGCCGATGCCGTGGCCCCAGCCGCGCCCGAGGAAGCGGATCCCACCCGAACCGTCCGGGCGGGTCACGGGCACCATTGCGAACAGGGTCTCGGGCAGGTCGAGCACCCGCCGGATCTCGAAGCCGCTGAACTCGCGACGTTGGCCGCCGCGTCCGACTGCCGCGAGACCGACAACGCGCCCGGAGACGCCACGTGCGGTGACCTCGAGCCGCGCGAGGTCCGGCACGCCGACCCGCGAGGCAAGGTCCGTCCAGTCGCGCTCACGCACCCACTCGCGCCAGGCCGAGCGCCGGTCGGCCTCGCCGTCGCCGTCCGAGCGCACCGCCGCGAGCGAGATCACCCGGTCGCCGCGCCGCACCCGCTCGAGACGAGTTCCCGGAGCCACCTCCAGTTGCGCCCGCTCGCGCACCGCCCCACCCCAGCGCTCGACCAGCGGAAGCGGCGAGGACAGCGTTTCGGAGGCCGACGCCCGGCGTGGGTAGATGCCGACCCCGTCCGGGCGCGGTACCGCCTCGCCACTGTCCCGTGTGAGCACCCCCGCGATCTCGAGAGCGGCTCCGGCCGCCGCGAGCTGCCAACCGGCCTGCCAGGCGGCCGGCGGCGGATCGAGGGCCGCCCCGTAAAGGTCGGAGAGCGCGAGCAGACCGTCAACCCCGGTTGTGCTGCGGCCGACCCGGACGGCCGCGTCGCTCAGCCCGCAGGCGTCGAGAAGCACGGCCGTCCAGCCGTCGACGTCGGCCGGCACGGCCGTGAGACCGCGGCTGCGTCCGCACGCGGCCGCAACCGCCGCCAGCACCCGATCGGGTCCGTCTTGGCCGGGCGAGAGGTCGAGCGCGAGGTCCGCCAGCCGAACCGCCGCCTGCGCCGGAGGGAGCCACGGGCCGTCCGCGCCGGTCCCGGTGAGCACCAGGGGACGCTCCCAGCGGCACGCGACCCCACTCAGGTAGGGCTGTGCCCGGTCCGGGAAAATCACCGCGGCGTCCTCGGTGTGGCCGCCGCAGGTCGAGGTGTACATGGCGTCGATCGGTACACCCTCGTAGGTCGCGATCAGGCCTGCGGTCTCACGCACGGCCCGGGTCGATAGCGAGTGCTCGGCCCCGAACCCGGAGTACGCCTGGCACGCCGGGGTCGCGCACAGGTCGTAGCCCTCGGAGTCGTGGTCACCCAGATGGGCGACGGCATAGGTCCGCGCGGCGACCGCCTGGGCCTTGAGCGCCTCGAGCTCGGGAAACACCGCCGGACCCATCTCGACCGGCACCACGCCGAGCAGATAGCTCTCCATGTTGAGCTCGTTGATCAGCAGCACCTCGCCGCCGGCGGCGCGGGCGACGAAGCGTCCCCGGTAGCGGCGCTGCCCCACGTCCGTCGGCCAGTCCCCGGAAGGCTCGAGGCGGACCTCGGCGGCCTCCACCGCACCGCCCCCGGCCCCGACCACGCGGACCGAGGCTGCCCCCGGGACGGCAAACGCACCCGGGAAGCCGGCCGCGGCAACCAGGTCGCGCGCGTTGGCCGGGCCGTCGGGAAAGCTCACTTGCACGCGCTCGAGCCCGTCGTCCCCCGCCGAGCGCAGGACCTCTGCGCCTTTCGGCAGAGCGTGCGCGAGCCGCTCGGCGGCCGCAGCGGCGGCAGCGGGATCGCCCCACGCGCCGACCTGCCAGGTGGTCGCGGGGGACGGCCGCACCGTGACCGGGCCCCACAGCCAGGTCGCGCCGCCGTCCCAGACCGCCCGGTAGGGCCGGCCCGGCTGCGGCAGATTCGCCTCCGCACCGCGAACGAGCAGGACGCGGACCAACGGCGAGTCGAGGTCGCCGACCGCGGGCGCCGCCGGCGGGATCGGCGACCTCGGCGGGACCAGGGTCGGCGGGACCGGGGTCGGTTCGGTGGGCGGCACGGGCACGACCGTCGCGGTAGGTGTGGCCCCGATCGCCGGGCGTCGGGGCGGAACCGGAGCGCTCGCGCAACCGGCGAGGAGCAGGAGCACGCCCGGAAGCAACGCGCGACGAAACGCCACGCTAGGCGTTCCTCTCGGTGCGGGTTGCCCACTGCCTCTTTCGATAGTCGTCACCCGTCAGGGAGACACTCCTGCACATCTCGAACAGCCTCGAACGGATTCGCCGCGAAATACGGTCGGCGAGATACTCCTCCTGCGGGCGGGGGACGTCGGGCGGATCGAGGAAGTTGGTCGTGAAGATCGTCAGCCTGCCCTCGAGGTAGCGGGTGTTGACCAGATAGTAGAGGAGGTCCGTCACCCAGGCGCTGGTCTTGCCGGCTCCGAGCTCGTCGAGCACCAGCAGCTCGGCCTCCACAAGGGGCCGCAGCAGGTTCCGGCTCCCGCCGGGCACGTCGAAGGTCATTTGGATCTCGAGCACCAGGGAGGTGAAGTCGGCGAACCGACCACGCACCCCCTTGTCACGGATCAGGCCGGTGAGGGCCGCCACGGCGAGGTGGGTCTTGCCGGTGCCGACCCCGCCCATCAGGAGCAGCCCCCTGTCGACCTGCGGATAGAGGTCGACGAACTCCTGAACCGCCTTCTTGGCCCGGCCGAGCGAGGGGTCTTTGGCCTTGTTCCACAGCTCGAAGCTCTCGAGGGTGCAGTGGCGGTAGCGCTCAGGAATCCCAGCGGCCGCGAGCTGCTCCGCCCGCCGCCGCTCGACGTCGCAGCCGCACCGCCGCACCAGCTCGATCCCGTCCGACTCGGTCAGCGCCCAGCCGGTACCACCGCACATCGGACAGGTCGGACTCGTCGCCTCGTGAGCCATGGCGCCAGTATAGAGCGCGCCGCGCACCATGAATCGTCGTGGTCAGTTCGATCCCAACCACGGGAGGAGACAAGCTCCTCCCCAAACTGAACGTCTTGCATCTCGCGTCTCGCGTCTCGCGTCTCGCGTGTCGCGTCTCGCACCCTCAGACCTCCTCACCTCCTCACCTTCTAACCTCCTCACCTTCTTACTTCCCCGACGCCCGAACTGCTCGATCCGTATACTCCACGGATGCACCCGGTCAGTGTCACCATCGTGGCCCGTGACGAGGCGGATCGAATCGCCGAGGCCGTAACCAGCGCGGCGTGGGCGGACGAGGTCCTCGTGCTTGACTCGGGCAGCACCGACGACACCGTCGCTCGGGCGACTGCCGCCGGGGCGCGGGTGGTGGTCGAGCCGTGGCGGGGCTATGGCATCCAGAAGAACTGCGCCGCCGATCTCGCCCTGCACCCATGGGTGCTCTCGCTGGACGCCGACGAGCGCGTCGACGCCTCGCTCGCTCGAGCGATCGAGGAGCTGCTCGACGACGACCATGGTCCGGCCGCGTTCCGGGTCCGCCGCCGCAACTGCTACGACGGATGCCAGCTGCGTCACTGGCCGTGGGGATGGGACGAGCCGGTACGGTTCTACGACCGCCGCCGGGCGCGCTTTTCGGAAAGGATCGTGCACGAGTCCGTGCACTTTGAGGGACGGGCGGGGCGCCTGCGCGGGATGATCGAGCATCTCGGCGCGCGCAGTGTCGAGGAGTATCGGCGTCGCCAGGAGTGCTACGCGCGTCTCGGCGCTCAGCAAGCCGAGGCCGAGGGCCGCCGGGCGAGAGGCTTCGACCCGGCCTTGCACAGCACTGCGGCCTTCCTCCGCGTGTGGCTGATCCGGGGCGGCCTGCTCAACGGCATGGTCGGCACCCGCTATGCCCTGGCCTCCGCCCGGGGAACTGCGCTCAAGTATCGTCTGCTCCGCGCCGGGGTCGGGTCCGGTCCGGAGAGCGATCACCTTCCGGAGAGCTCGCGATAGACGGCGACGTACGACGCGATCATCCGGTCGACTGTGAACTCCGCCTCGATCCGGGTGCGCCCGGCCTCCCCCATCGCAGCGCGACGCTCCGCGTCGCCGAGCAGTTCGACGATTGCCCGAGCGAGAGCCGTCGAGTCCCGTGGGGGCACCAGCAACCCGGTCACTCCATCGGTGATGACCTCGGGCAGGCCCCCGGCACGGCTCGCCACCACCGCACGACCACAGGCCATCGCCTCGATCACCGCCCCGCCGACGCCCTCCGCCAGCGACGGCAGCACGACCAGGTCGAAGCTCTTCAGACAGCTCGCAACGTCGTCGCGAAAGCCGGCAAACCGCACCGAGGCTGGCGGCAGGCTCCTGGCGAGCTCCTCGAGACGCCGGCGCTCGTGCCCGTCTCCCACCAGCACCAGGCGGGCGTCCGGAATGGCGGCGACCACGTGCCGCCAGGCCTCGAGCAGGACGGCATGGCCCTTCTCGGGAGCGAGCGCGCCGACGCAGCCGACCGCCGGACCGCCGCCCACGAGACCGAGGGGGTCCGTCTCGGGCGCGGCGTCGATGGCCGACAGGTCAATCGCGCTCGGAACCACGGTGACTCGGCCCGGGTCCGCACCGGCGGCGACGAGCTGGTCCGCAACACTGCGGGCCACGGCGACGTATCGCTCGGCGGCCGTCCGGTACTTGCGTGCGGGACGAATCGAATAGGACGTCCGGCGGGTGTAGACCACCCCGGCGAGTGGCGCGAGCAGACGCAGCAGGGGCGCCGCATCGAGCGCCGGCGAGGTGTGGGCGTGGATCACGGGTCGATCGTGCCGGCGCAGCCAGCCCGCGATCCGCATTAAGGCGAACGGTCGCCACGGACGACGCGACGGCAGCGGCACCACCTCGAGTCCCTCCGACCGTGCCCGCGCCGCCAGCTCGCAGCCGGCCGGTGCCGCTACGGCGTGGTCCAGGCCTCGGGCCGCCGCGCCCACGGCGAGCAGCAGGACCTGGTGCTCGCCGCCGCGCCATCCGGTCTCGGACGACACGTGCAGGACAGCGGGATCGCGCACATCGAAGGACTCCTGCACCACTCCTCCCAACGAACATTGTCTCCCGTCGCGGATGCGGACGGGCCGCCGAGGAGAAGTCGGCGCCCCGAGCTGGACGACCTTGGCAAGCCCGAACGCGGAGAGTAGGATGCCCCGGGCGTCGCGGGCGCCCCAGAAACTGGAGGTTCGAATGGCTGGCAATCTCAAGGGACGACACTTCTTGAAGCTGCTCGACCTCACCCCCGCGGAGATCACAGACCTGCTCGACCTTGCCGCCACCCTCAAGCAGGCGAAACGGTCCGGCCTGCGCGGCAGGGCACTCGAGGGCAAGAGCATCGCCCTCATCTTCGAGAAGCCATCGACGCGCACCCGGTGTGCGTTCACCGTCGCCTGTGTCGACGAGGGCGCCCACCCCGAGTACCTTGGCAAGGGCGACATCCAGCTCGGAAAGAAGGAAACCGTCGCCGACACCGCGCGCGTGCTCGGCCGGATGTTCGACGGGATCCAGTTCCGAGGCTTCGCCCACGCGACCGTGGAGACCCTGGCCGCCTACGCCGGCGTCCCGGTGTGGAACGGGCTCACCGACCAGTGGCACCCGACCCAGATTCTCGCCGACCTGATGACCGTGCGCGAGGAGTTCGGCCGGCTCCGCGGCCTCGCCCTGGCCTACGTCGGAGACGGTCGCAACAACATGGCGAACTCGCTCATGGTCGGCTGCGCCAAGCTCGGCATGGACGTCCGCATCGTCGCGCCGCTGTCCCTGCACCCGGAGCCGTCCCTGGTCGAGGTCGTGCGCGCCATCGCCGCCGGAACCGGCGGCGCGGTCACGGTGACCTCGTCTGTCGCCGACGGCGTCGCGGGCGCCCACTCCGTGTACACCGACGTCTGGGCCTCGATGGGCGAGGAGGCGAAGATCGCCGAGCGCATCGCCCTGCTCAAGCCCTACAAGATCACTCCCGAGCTGATGGCGATGACCGGGCGCCAGGAGGCGATCTTCCTCCACTGCCTGCCCGCGTTCCACAACCTCGAAACCGAGGTCGGGCGCCAGAACCCGGATATCTGTGAGGTTGCGGACGAGGTCTTCGAAGGCCCGCGCTCGCGGGTGTTCGACGAGGCTGAGAACCGCCTGCACACGATCAAGGCGGTCATGGTCGCGACGCTCGGACGGTAGCGTGCAGCGCGGCGTCCGGCGCCGCGCACGGAGGAGTCGGCGATGAAGACGGTCGTGGTTCTCGGTGCCGGCCGCAGCGCCCCGTTCCTGATCTCGCGTCTCCTCGATCAGGCCCCGTCGCGGGGCTGGCGGATCGTGGTCGCGGACCGCGATCCCGCGCTGGCCCGCGAGCGCCTCGGCGGCCGCCCGCACGGTGAGGCCGTCCCGCTCGACGCGGGCAATGAGCTCGCGCTCGCAGGCCGTGTCGCGGGCGCGGACCTCGTGGTCAACATGTTGGCTCCGCGCTTCCAGTCGATGGTGGCCCGCCACTGCATTGAGAGCGGTGCGCACATGGTCTCGGTCTCCTACCTGAGCCGTGAGACCCGTGCGCTCGACGGCTGGGCACGGGACCGAGGCGTCCTGCTGCTCGGTGAGATGGGCCTCGATCCCGGCATCGACCACATGCTCGCCGCCAAGGCCGTGCGCACGACCCTGAACCGCGGCGGCCGGATTCTCGGCTTCCGGTCATTCGGCAGCGGCATCCCGGCCCCCGACTCGCCCTCCAACCCCCTGCGCTACCTGGTGACGTGGAATCCGTGGAACGTCGCCACCTCGGGACGCGCCGGGGCGCAGTACCTGGAGGACGGACGCATTCGGGTGGTCCCTCACGAGCACCTCTTCCTCCACACTTGGCCGCTCCAGGTCGACGGGGTCGGCGAGCTCGAGGCCTACCCGAACCGGGACTCCCTCCACTACCTCGACCATTTCGACCTCGACGAGGTCCGCACCATGATCCGCGGCACCCTGCGGTGGCCGGGCTTCTGCGAGACCTGGGCCAAGGTGGTCAAGCTCGGGCTCACAACCGACACCGTCGAGATCCCCCGTCTGGGCGAGCGCAGCCCGCGCGAGGTCGTCCAGATGTTCCTCCCGATCCAGGTCCCGTTCGATCGGGTCGAGGCGGCGGCAACCCTGTTCCTCGAGCTCAACCCGACCGGCCGGATCATGCGCAACCTGCGCTTCCTCGGCCTCTTTGACGAGCAGCCCACCGGCTGCGACGGCGACACTCCGGCGGCGCTCCTCGCCCACCTCCTGCAGACTCGTCTTGCACCGGGCGAAGGCGCCCGCGACATGGTCATCCTGGTCCACGAGATGGTCGTCGAGTACCCCGATCGCGACCTCCCGCGCGAGCGGCTGACGTGGACGATGATCGACACCGGGGACCCGCTCACGATGTCCGCCATGGCGCGCACCGTCGGCCTGCCGACGGCGCTCGCCGCCGGGATGGTGCTGGAGGGCGAGCTCAGCCTCACCGGCTGCCAGCTGCCGACCCATCCAGCGATCTGCAACACCGTGCTCGACCGCCTCAGGGAGGAAGGCCTGAGCTTCACCGAGAAGGTCGAGCCCCCGGTGTGACGACAGCGTCACCGCACCGGGACGGACACCGACGCGAGGAGGAGCCATGAAGAAGGTCGTTGTCTTCGGAGCCGGGCTGGTGGTGCGTGCACACGTCCGTTACCTGCTCGACCACGGGTTCGCGGTGACCCTGGCCAGCCGCACCGTCGCCAAGGCCGAAGCAATCCTCGCCGGGCACCCCAACGGCACACCGGTCGCGTTCGACATCGAGAAGGAGCCGGGCCGCTTGGGCGAGCTCGTTGCCGCCCACGACCTCGCGGTCAGCCTGCTGCCGTGGCAGTGGCACCCGGCGGTGGCGAAGGCGTGCATCGCCCACGGCACCCACATGGTGACCACCTCGTACGTCAAGGACGAGATGCAGGCCCTCGATGCCGAAGCCAAGGCGAAGAGCGTCATCCTGCTCAACGAGCTCGGCGTCGATCCCGGCATCGACCACATGACCGCGATGCAGATCATCGACCGGGTCCACGGCGAGGGCGGCGAGATCACCACCTTCCGCTCCTACTGCGGCGGCCTGCCCGCCCCGGAGGCGAACGACAACCCGTTCGGCTACAAGTTCTCCTGGAGCCCGCGCGGCGTGCTGCTGGCGGGTCTCAACCCGGCCCGTTTTCGGCGCAGTGGGGAGCTGGTCGAGGTCCCCGGAGAGCGGCTTCTGGCAACCGTCGCGGATGTACCGGTCGAGATCGAGGGCGTACGGTTCGAGCTTGACGGCTACCCCAACCGCGACAGCATGCCCTACACCGGCTGGTACGGTATCGACCCGCGCGACGAGATGTTCCGCGGTACTCTGCGCTTCCCCTTCTGGTGCCGCACCATGCTCGCGGTCGCGAAGATCGGCTGGCTCGCCACCGAGCCCGTCACGGGATTCTCGGGCTCGACCTTCGCCGAGTTCACCGCCCACATGGCGGGGGTCGGACGCGACAACGTCGAGCGTGCTGTCGCGACCACGCTCGGTCTGCCGACCGACGGTCCCGAGATCGACGCCATGCGCTGGCTGGGCCTGTTTGGGTCCGAGCGGCTGCCCGCGGGACGAGGCCCGGTCGACATCCTCACCGCGAGGATGCTTGCGACCATGTCCTACGCTCCCGACGAGCGCGACATGCTGATCCTCCAGCACACCTTCATCGCCGAGTACCCGGGCGGGCGGCGCGAGCGCATCCAGTCGACCATGGTCGACTTCGGCATTCCCGGCGGCGACTCGTCGATGAACCGGACCGTCGGGCTGCCGGCGGCCGTCGGTGCACGCTTCATCCTCGAGGGGCGCTTCACGCGCACCGGTGTCCAGGTCCCTGTGATGGCCGAGTTCTACGAGCCCGCCCTCGAGGAGCTGCAGCGGCTCGGGATCTCGTTTTCGGAGACGGTCCAGGCGATCTGACCTCGGCATCCGAGACCACCAACCAGGCGCGTGCCCTGGTTCTCGACTGCCGCCGCCCGCTCGCAGCGCCTGACACGCGACGGGCGGACCACGGGGCCCGCCCGTTCTTGTCTGCCAACGGATCAGGTCAGGCGAGACCGAGCACGGAGAGCGCGTAGGCCATCATGCCCAGAGCGCCGAGGCCGAGGAGGGTGGCGATCCAGCCGACCAATGTCGAGCGCACCCAGCCGCCGGCCATCACAGCGAGGACGAGCGAGGCAACGCCGAGCAAAAAGGTCGCAGCCGACCAGCCCGTCACCCGCAGGACCGTCACGGGCAGATCGGCGAAGCTTGCGCCCGGAGGAAGGCCGACCAGAACTGCACCGACGCTCACATCCAGGAACGTCGTCACGACCAGAAGGAGTGCAGAGACGGACGACAGCCCCACGGTCAACCCAGCGACCCGGCGTCTGTCGCCTGCGGCCAGGTGCACGGCCAGGAACGAGAAGGCGAACCCGCCGAGCACCGCGCTGACCAGCGCGAGCTGACGATACGACGCAATGAAGAGCTCGACGGAGAGATCCACAGGCTGCCTCCCCCGATTTCGGTGGCTCAAGGATAGCGCGCCGCGGCTTCCACCCAACGCCGGGGCACTAGTCGGATCTTCCTGTGGCCGAGGGCCTCGATCGTGAGCGCCCGTTGGCGTGCCTCCTCGAGGTGCCAGTGAACCAGCCGGATCGTCGCCATCTCCCGGCTCCCGTCGCGCTCAGACCGCCTGAACCGCGAGCGTTTCGGCACCGACTTCGAGCACCTCGCCGCCCGCGACTCCAGGCGTCAATCGACCAGCTTCGGTTCTCTCGAGAGCCGCGAGGGTTGACCTCCCGGTCTCGCTCCGGGATCGACCGGGTCTACCCGAAGGTAGCCCACACCCTCCAGACGCAGCACGAGCCCGGTTCCGTCGGAGAACGTGAAGCGCATGAACACTGATGCGTTCGGGACGAAGTACTGAAAGCCCTGGAAGCTCGCCTGCTCGAGCTCCCAATGGCGCCCCAAGGCCTCGAGCTGGGTCCCGCCAACCCAGCCGTCCGGAAGGTCCATCTGCGGCACCTCACACCTCCCCTCGTACCGATCCCGCCAGCGACATTGCCACGCCTGCTGCGAGCAGGCACGCCCCGACCGCGAGCCACTGTCCGCTCAACGCCGCGGCGACGGCACCGTAGATACCGAACGCGGCGATGCCGACGGCGGCGTACCGCCTGCCCGGCTGGCCGCGCCACGCGACGACGTACCCGAAAACCGACCCGAGGATGATTGGCGCTCCTGCAAGCATCGGGTGAACGCCGGAGACCGAAGCCGCACCGACGGCGCCGAGCCCACCGATCGCCGCCCCGAGCAACGGGCCGAACGAACCCCACCGGCGTTCCACCAGGCTCGCAGCGACCCGGCCGAGCAGCAGCGCGATCACGAACACGGCAACCGAGATCACGAGGCGCAGCACCATGTTCATCTCCTTCGGCGGCGTCCTGCCGACGGCGAATGAGTCAGTTCGATCAGCACGGGCCGCAGCGTGGTGCCGTCGATCTCCAGGCGCATGATCGTGACCGGCAGGCGGAAGCGCCGCGGCCCCGCACTGCCGGGATTCAGCCACAGCACACCCTTCTGATGCCGGTTCAGCGGTTGGTGCGAGTGACCCGCGATCACCGCCGCAAACCCTTCGTCTGCGGGATCGAGCTCGAGCTGTCCGAGGTCATGGAGGACGAGCAGCCGGACCGAACCGATCTCGATGACCCGTTGCATGGGCAGGGCGGACGCCCACGGACCGAAGTCGACGTTTCCCCGCACCGCGTCCACCGGGGCGACCTGCGCGAGAGCGTCGAGCACCTCGGCCCCACCGATGTCTCCGGCGTGCACGATCCGCTCGACCCCGGCGAGCGCCGCCAGAGCCTCGGGGCGGACGAGGCCGTGGGTGTCGGCGATGAGCCCCACAGTGCTCATTTCACCGTCGACTCTCGAGCTCGCACACGTGGCAGTCCCGGCTCGGGTTACCCAAGCCCGCTGCGGCGGAGAGCTTCGTGAAGACCTGATGCAGGCCGTTGAGCACCGTCGCGCCGACCGCGTACCAGAACCAGCCCGCCATCGTCGACCTCCTCGGGGAACAACGCACGATCCTACCCCGCCAGCCGTTGCGGCAGTGTCCTTCGCCCGCCACGGGATCGCTGAGCACACCTCACCGTCATTGCGGAAGGACTTGATCCGTCTGCAGCCGCCGGCGCGCCGCGTGAACCATCTCGTCGAGGCTCTGCAGGAAGCGCGACCGGTCACGGCGCGCGAACGGCGCCGGCCCACCCGTCATCGACCCTTGGCCGCGGAGCTCGGTCAGCAGGTCCCGCGTCGCGAGGACGCTGCCGATGTTCGCCTGGGTGAACTCCCGCCCGGTCGTGCCGAGCACCAGCGCTCCCGCGGCGAGGCACCGAGCGGCCAACGGGACGTCAGCCGAGATCACGATGTCCGCTGGGCGGACGTGCTCGACGATCCAGTCATCTGCCACGTCGAGGCCCTCCTCGACGATCACCAGCCGCAGGTCGTCGCGATCGGGCACCCGCATCCAGGAGTTCGCGACCAGCGTCACCCCGAGGCCGTAGCGCTCAGCGACGCGCAGCGTCTCGTCCTTGACCGGGCACGCGTCGGCGTCGACAAAGATGTGCGGAGCCTCGCCGAAACGCTGCCATGGCCCGCCGGCTGGTCCGCGCGCGGTCATCCCCGGGCGTCCTTCACGTCCCGCGGTGGCTCGGCGTCGACGTGTGGCGCACGACCTCGTCGGAGAGCGGGACCGGGACCCCTCACTGCGGAAGATCCGGCGCCGGGGCTGGCGTCTTCTCGGCGCATCGGCACCCCGTCTGATCCGGGCGGGGCGGCTCCAGGATCCAGGTCTGGCGTCCCGCCCGATACCACAGACAAAGGTCGTTGGCGCCACGCTCGACGAACGAGAACCGAAACGACTCCACCACTGTGCGGCCGTCCCAGATCCGAACCAGGTGGCGGGAGGTGAGGTCGAGGCCGTCGATCCGGGCGCCGTCCTTGCGGGTCATCTCTGCCGGCTCCCGGAAGTCGACCTGGATCGCGAACCGGTAGCCGAGCTGCCGGAACGACGGGTTCAGCTTGTCCTGCGCCTTGACGTCGAGCGGAAGCGGGGCAACACAGATCGAGCCGCTGGTCTCCGTCGTCGACGCGTCGTCACCCGCCAATGCTGCGGTGGGCAGCAACACTGCCAGAGCCGCCACCAGAGTCAGCCCTCGGGTCATCGGCGACCTCTGGACCAGTCGTCTCCAACCGGAGCGGCACCCTGTTGTCGCCTGTGTTCGGGTCACGCCGCCCTCGGTCTGATGATGTTCGCGATGCGGCGAGCGACAACCGCCGCCCCGGTGGCCAGTCCCGCATACAGCACTGCGCTCGCGGCAGCCGGGCCGGGCGTATCGATCAAGAGACCGATGCTGGTGATCGGCACCAGGGCCGTTGCCACCATCGCCATGATCAACACCCGGCGGCCGCCGCCGCAGCCGAGCCCCACCAGCACACCGCCGAGCACGCTGATCAGGGGAAAGTGCACGAACAGCCAGCGTCGCATCGAGTTGCGGACCACGATGTAGTCGTGCTCGAGCGCGTGGTCGCGCGCGGCGTCGTGGCTCCAGGACACCAACGACACGTCGCCCCGTGCCGTGGCACGCGATTCCCACGTATCGACCGCCGAGATCGCCACCGACGACAGCAGCAGCCCGAGCAGCACGATCGAGAGGTCGAGCACGGACCGATGTGACAACGTCACTATGCCGCGCCGCCCAACCGGGACCTCCTCGGATCTCCGAGCCGCCGTGCCGTCGGGACGGCACGAGGCCGCCGATCGGTTCGAGTCGTCAGTTCAAACCCTCTGCGCATCGTCCGCCAGTCTACCGCGTCAGCCTCTCTAGGCGGCGGCGCAGCACGGGTACCGACGCGATCGACTCGGCGTCACGGCTCGACCTTGGCGCCGCGCTCGGCCAGCAGCTCGCGAAGGACTGAACGGTGGCAGTGGGTCTCGTCCTCGCAATAGCAGCCCACCGAAAAATCGGTCCGGTGAGAGAGAGCCGCCAGCAGGTCGAGGATCCTGGACGCGTCAGGGTTGGTCATCTCGGATCTGTAGCCGCGCACGAAAGCCTCCCACTCACGCGGCGTCGCCGCCGCCCGGGCTTGCTTCACGAGCTCTGCGCTCGGCGCGAGGTTCGGCAGCCACACGTCGTACCAGTTGTCGACCGAAAACCGCTCCTTTGGCACACCACGCGGGGGCCGTCGCACGGTCCCCAGGCGCAGGCCCTCGCCGGGGTCTCGCTCGCTGCCCAGGCGGACGACTCGGATGCTCATCGGTCTCCTCCTTTCCCGCAGATCGCCTCGCCAGGTACGCCGCGATCTTCATGACGCGTTGAACATCTCCATGCCGTGAGTCGATTCTGGCCCCCGGAGGCCGCAGCAGCCGCAACCGTAGCGGCGTTCGACGCCATGCTGTGTGCCGGCAGCAACCGCACGTTCAGATCCCTCCGGGTGCTGTTGCGCCGAAGCCGAAGGGTCAACCGGAGTCGTCGGTGAGGATCCGCGCTCCGCCGGACTGGGCGATATCCAGGGCCATCGGTACGAAGCTGATGCCGTTGACAGTCTGCTCGGGTCCCGTGACCCTGAACCCCAGGCTCTCGTACGCCGGAACTCCATACCGGGACGAGTTGACGGTCAGCGTGATCAGGCCAGGGTTCTCGAGCAGGACGCGTTCCAAACCAGCCTCGAACAGACGGCGTGCAACCCCTCGGCCGTGCGACAGCTCGTCCACAAACAGCATGGAGAGGTGCTGGTTGCGGCGGAACTCGATCATCCCGACGATCTCGCCCTCGGCCACCGCCACGAAGGTCAGATGATCCGCGGCGGCCCGTTTCAGAATCGCTTCGGCACGCGCGTACCTCGCAAACTCCTGCACGCCCTCAGGCGCATACTCATTGGCCACGAACGCCGTGAAGGAACGCATCACGAGGGTGCTGACCGCACCTTCCTCTCCCGCTTGCAGCTCCCGGACGTCCATCGTGGATCTCCAACAACAACATTACCTCGGTTTTGCCGATCAGTGATGCGACATACCTCGCCGACGAGTGTCCCGTTTGATAAATCCCATGTCATAACTCAGAAGTTAGCCGTTGATGTGTGGCGATGATCGATTCGGCGCTTTTCGTCCAGGAGAACGGCTTCGCGAGCTCCTGGTTGTGGACTGAGATGAACCGGTGGATTTCGTTTCTGAGCTCGGTGACGTTGGTGAAGACTCCGCGGTAGAGGGCTCGGCGCTCGAGCTGCGAGAACCAGCCTTCGACAGCATTGAGCCACGAGGCGCTCGTTGGAGTGAAGTGGAGGTGGAATCGGGGATGGTTGGTCAGCCACTTCCTGACCTCAGGCGTGGTGTGAGTGCTGCTGTTGTCGAGGATCAGGTGGAGGTCGAGATTCGGGTCCGTGGAGGTGTCGATCTGTCGCAGGAAGGCAAGGAACTCCTTGGCTCTGTGCTTCCTGGTGACACGACCGATCACCTTGCCCGAGGCGATGTCGAAGGCGGCGTAAAGGCTGCGAGTGCCATGGCGGGTGTAGTCGTGAGTGCGCCGTTCGATCTGGCCGGGTCGAACTGGCAGCAAGGGCTGCGTTCGGTCAAGAGCCTGGATCTGGGTCTTCTCGTCCACGGAGAGAACCACTGCGTTGTCCGGCGGCCTGAGGTATAGGCCCACGACGTCCACGACCTTCTCGGCAAAGTCCGGGTCGGTGCTGATCTTGAAGTTCTTGATCCGATGCGGCTTCAGGTCTGCAGCCTCCCACACCCGACGAACCTGGTGCACGCTGACGCTTGCGTACTTGGCCATCAGACGGAGGCTCCAGTGGGTTGCCTCGTGAGGGATCTCATGGACGGTACGCCTCAAGATCTCCCGCACCTTCTTCTGGGGGAGTTCGACCGGCCGACCGGGGCGCTGCTCATCCTGCAGCCCGTCAACCCCCCGGGTCTCATAGCGATGCCGCCATCGGTACACCGCATTGCGCGAGAAGCCGGTTTGCTCAGCGATCTCCTCGACGTCAATACCGGTCCCGACGAGCAACACGATTCTGACCCGGTCAACGATCTTCTGTGGTGTGTTGCCGGCGCGCAGAAGTGCTTCAAGACGAACACGATCCGCCTCAGTAACCGTGACGCGCTTGCGTGGTCTGGCCATACACGGATTCTACTCCGTTGGTACATGTTTTGCAAGCCTATTTCCAGCACGGGACGCTAGCCGCCATCCGATCTCCCTTCAAGGGCTGACCATCACCCATGCTCAAGCCTAACGTAGAGGAGGGAGGAGAGAGGGAGAGGGGGGGGGGGGGAAGGAGGGGGGAGGAGGAGGAGGGCCTTGAGCTAAGCGGCGGTCGCGTCCGGCCGAAGGTCGGCGCGGCGCGCCGCTTGCCGGCTGGTCGGTCGGGTGGGCTGCAAGCGGCATGCTGCCAGCGACCGTCCGCTTCAGCGAGTTGTTAGCCGCCAACCGGCTACGAACCTTGTGGATCAAGAAGCAAACCCAGGCGTTCACACACCTCGGATACGACGCTTTCAGGCGCCCTAGCGACGACTTCGGTCTCGCGTGCCGTCCAGTCAAGGCTCTTGATTTGATCTGCAAGCACTACCCCAGTTATTGGAAGACCTTCAGGCAGCTTCACTTCAAACGGATAGCCCTTGACCTGATTGGTGATCGGGCAGAGCAATGCGAGGTGCACCTTTGAGTTGTAGCGGGATGGCGACAGCACAAGGGCAGGTCGTCGACCGCTTTGCTCGTGACCGGCCTGGGGTGTGAGGGAGATCCATACGATGTCGCCTCGGTCGGGTGCTTCAGGCCCTGCTACCACGACTCACCGCCAACAGGCCCACCAAAGTCGATCTCGGCGTGGAGATTCTGTGGCGTGACTTGATCAAGGAGAGCGGCCAAGCGGTGCTCGTGGCTGGCGTGCGGCTTCAGGACCAGCTTACCCTTCTCGAGCGTCAACTCAACCTCCGCATCGGCCCCGAGGCCCAGCTCGACGGCGAAGGCCCGCGGAATCCGAAGGGCCAAGCTGTTTCCCCACTTCTGAACCTGAGTCCGCATCAGCCACCTCCAACGTATCTACAATGAGTATACTATCCTCAACTCATCTCCCAAGCACACGGCGGTGCATGGCGGCTAACGGCCGGGCGCTGACCGGCGCCGGGATGGCTCGCAGCACTCTTGCGTGCGGAGGGCCATCACGGCGTCCGGTCCAGCGGCTTGTTCGCGACGCGCTTGTGCGGCGTGGACACGCCGCTGGACGAAGGCAGCGCCCGGCTGTTCGCGCGACGCGCAAGCGTCGCGCGAACGTTGGAGTTCAGCGGACGCACACCGCCGCTTGGGTGGGTGGGTGTGTGGCAGCGGCGGTTGCGGTCCGCTGCAACGGCTCGTTAGGCTGCGCCGCTCTAGGGATGCCAAGTGTGATCTTCTCGGTGCTGACGACGTTCGAACCTGGCTATCGAAGCCTCGACAAGACATTGGTAAGTGAAAGATGGGCCTGGAAATCTACGCCTATTGAGAGCTGAGGCATGGAAGGCTGCTATGTCTTTCAGAAGCCTCGAATACTCCGACGCTCACTCCGTATCCTCTGCAACAGCGGAGAGCAGAGTCGTTCCCTGTTTGGGCCACTTCCATGCATACCAGACGACCATACCAGTGAATACGAGGTACATGATTGACCACAACGTCCCATATGCGGAGAACGGCCACAGGAAGAGCACAAGGCATAGGAAGGCGAGGTCCAATACAGCAAAGAACATGCCTAGGCATCGGTTGGCGATCCGGTTTGCTCTTTCCTTCAACGTCAGGGATAGAAGACTCATGAGAATGGGAATGGCAAACACGATGGACATCGCAAACAACAGATTGTCGGTGATCGGTACGGCCGAGTTCCCCGCCACCAGCTGCTTCAGCGCCGCCGGATCATGTAAGCGCGTCAGTCCCCCTGGTAGACCACTCAACATCCGCGCTGCCCACAAGCTGAGAGCTTGATCCTCAGATCTTCCATGGCGCGATCTCCCTTTGAAGTGCGCACGAGACTCCTCTTGCGCTTTGGGCGTTACGGGAGGCAATGAGGTGCCGGCTGCGCAGCCTAACGTCCTGCCGATGAGCGGTGAGGGCGGCCGGCCGGAGGCCGGGTCGGCGCGCCGCTTGCCCTTGCAAGCGGCGTGACGGGAGTTTTCGTCCGCTCCATCGGCTTGTTAGCTGGCCGCGCCACGTGGACTTGACACGTACATACAGACGTGCATATTGAAGAGGTGGACGTGGAGTGGTACCCAGCCGAGGCAGCCTCGAACCGCCGGAAGCACGGCGTCGACTTCGCTGACGCGGCACTTGCGCTCGAGGATGAGCTGGCGCTCACCGTGCTCGACCCGGACAGCGACGAAGAAGATCGTTTCGTGACACTCGGCATGGATTCAACAGGCGACCTGCGGTCGTGGTCTTCACAATCCGCGGCGACCGAGTCGGCTGATCTCGGCTCGGGATGCAACCAAGCACGAGCAGAGAGAGTATGAGGTGGGAACATGAGGAAAGAGTATGACTTCGCGAAGGGCAAGCGTGGGCCCGTGTTGACTGTGCCGCCTGGCAAGACGCGCATCACGATCAGGCTGGACAACGAGGTCGTCGAGTGGTTCAAGGCTCAGGTTACCCAAGCGGGAGGAGGCAACTACCAGACACTGATCAACCGGGCACTGCTGGAGTTCATTCACTCGAGCGAGGAACCCATCGAGGAAACTCTTCGTCGCGTCATCCGCGAGGAGTTCGACCGGGCCAGCTAACGTTTCGAGTTCAGCGGCCGGAGCGTCCCGACCGCTGGAAGGGACCTGGCGCGGCGTGTGCCTGGGTGGCGGGCAGCACACGCCGTGACAGGAGCTTCGGTCCGCTGCAACTCGGTGTTAGACAAGGTAACCATATGCGGAAAAATGATTTAGACTAGTTCTCTGGCGCTGGCTGTCGAATCGCAACGATGTTCCGGAGCAGGCCCGCCATGTTGGGTTGCGGTGGAGGAAACTGCTCGTAGTAGACCGTGTACGCGCCGGAGGGAAGCTCAAGGACTGCCGAATCCCGCTCGACGGAACCAGATGACGGCGAACATCGCCGGGCACTCCATCTGAAAGGGGGAGAAACATGAAGGAGCCTGAGTCACACGATATAGCTGGTACCAGCCCCCGAGTCGCCCTTGGCATGGCAAAGTCCTTTGGGAGTTGCATTGACGTCGGCAACACGAGGTAGGCGTCGGACCATAGGACAGGTGCTTGGGAGTCGCCTCCAAAATCAGCGACGAAGACACCATGTCGGCGAAGGTAGTGGGCGGTCTTGTCACTGCGTGTGTCGTACACGTCAGCGAGATGGACTGGATCAATGAGCAAGACAGGTTCTCCGGTCGTGGTGAATGACCTGATACCAGCGAATCCCAGACCGACATAGATCTGGCTGCAATCCTCGATTTCCACAAGCCGGTTTGGATCCACGAACATTGACCCTGCCTAACGCCAACGTTAAGC
>CAWFFJ010000036.1:0-18303 GCA_963814875.1 uncultured Acidobacteriota bacterium | reverse complement strand
GCCCGCCGGGCCTCGTGCACGCTGCGGCGCCACAGAGTTCCGAAGACGGTGGCGACGACCGCGAGGAGGACGCCCGCAGCAGCAGCAGCAGCCCGCCGGCGTCGTCTGCGCCGCTTCGCGTGGGCGGTCATCGCCCCGCGCGTACGCCTCCTCGATCTCAGCTCAGACCGCCGGGGTACCTCTCGCGCCACAGCGCATACTCCCGATAAGCCGGCCGGTCCAGAGGAGGTCGCTCGACCGCTCGTGCTCGTCCCAAGCGCGCGCCGCCTGGCGCAGCTCGTCCCGAAGGCGGGCGGCGTCGGCGTCCTGGGTCTGCCAGCGCACCAGGCGGGGCCACGCGGTGAGCAGCGACTCGTGGATGATCTCGACCCGGCGGGTCGGCTCGTGGTCCTCGCTCGTGAACTTCGTAGGAAGTCAGCAACCGGGCGTTGACGAGCTCGCGCAGCACCTCCTCGGCCGCGCCCCTCCCGTCATCCCGAGCCGAGCCTCTCCCGTCACCCTGAGCCGCCCCTCTCCTGTCATCCTGAGCGAGGGAGCGCGGCGACCGAGTCGAAGGATGCCCTCCGGCTGCGGGAGACGCTTCCATCTGGCCATCCACCCGACTTCGGGGGATCCCTCGACTCGCTTCGCTCGCTCGGGATGACGGGAAGGGAGCTTCGCTCGCTCGGGATGACGATGAGCGGCCTTCGCTTCCGAACACCGACAGCAGCTCGTCGGCCTCCCGCACCGCGCGGGTGCCCTGGGCGGTGACCAGGTTGCGGAAGAGCTCGCGCACGATCGGCAGGCGCTCGTCGCCGATCCGGCTCAGCGTCGCCTCGGCGTGCTGGGCGAGCGCCCCGCCGACCCCTCCGAGCTGGTCGTAGGTCTGGCGTGTGAGGAGCTTCTTCTCGCGGTCGCGCTGCTCCCACAGCCGCGCGAGGGTGAAGGCGAGCATCGGCAGCGCACCCCGCTCTCCCTCCACCGCGGCCAGCATCTCCTTCACGAGGCCGTCGTCTTGAAAGTCGAAGTCGTTCTCCTGGGCGGGGTTGACGATGGCGCGTCGCAGCCCCTCGCCTTCCGGCGGGCCGAGCGGTGTCACCGCGTCGAACACCGACGCCAATGCCGGGTGGGCGTGGCAGAAGAAGAAGAAGTCGTCACGCATCGCCAGCACGATGTGCACGTCGGCTTCGTCCGCGAGCCTGCCGAGCAACGCCGCGAATCTCGCCTGGATTTCGGGAGGATTGAGCGTGAACAGCTCCTCGAGCTGGTCGACCACCAGCAGCGCCTCGTCCCGCCGCCTCCGCCACTTCCTCACGACCTCGACCGCCACCTCCGGCTCCCGCAGCCGGAAGAGCTGCCCGGTCGCCTCGGTGTCGCCGGCGAAGACCGGCACCAGCGCTCTCGCCAGGGACGCGAACGGCGCCTCCCCGGGCTGGCACACCAAAGTGCTCCACCCGCCCGGCGCCGCGGGCAGCACCCCCGCCCGCAGGAACGAGCTCTTGCCCGCGCCTGACGGCCCGATCACCGCCAACAGCCGGCGGCCCGGGATCCTGCGCCACAGCTCCTCGACCTCGGCCTCGCGGCCGAAGAAGTACGCCGCATCGGCCTCGGTGAACGACGCCAGCCCCGGGTACGGCCGAGGCTCCCCAGCCTCCATCGGTGCGACGGGTCTCGCGGGCAGCTCGTGCAGGGCCTCGAGCGCCAGTGCGAGGTCGTGAGCGGACTGGAAGCGGTCCTCCGGACGCTTCTCCAGGCACCGTAAGACGATCCGCTGCAGGTGAGCGGGCACCTCGCGGGGCATGGGGGCGGGGTCGCTTTGCAGCACGTGGGCCACGGTCTCGGCCGGGGTGCCGCCCGGAAACGGCCTGCGCCCGGAGACCAGCTCGTACAACACTGCACCGAGCGAGAACAGGTCCGACCGCGCGTCCGCGGGCTGGCCCCTGAGCACCTCCGGGGCCATGTAGCCGACGGTGCCGAGCGCCGCCCCGGTGGCGGTCTCGGCGGACTGCTCGAGGGTCTCTCCGTCCGGAGCGAGCTTGGCGAGGCCGAAGTCGAGGATCTTGACCTGACCATCCTTCGTGAGGAAGAGGTTTTCGGTCTTGAGGTCGCGGTGGAGCACGCCCTTGGCGTGGGCCGCGGCAAGCCCGTGCGCGGCCTGGATGGCATACCCCACCGCGGTGGCCACGGTGAGGCCACCGCTCGCAATCCTCTTCCGCAGCGTCTCCCCCTCGAGCAGCTCGGTGACCAGGTAGGAGGTGCCGTCCGAGCGCCCGACGTCGAAGATGGCGAGGATGTTGGGGTGGGAAATGGCGGCCGCGGCCCGGGCCTCGATCTCGAACCGCCGCAGCCGCTCGGGGTCCTCCGCGAAGTCCGGCGGCAGCACCTTGACCGCCACCTCGCGCCCGAGCTCGGTATCGAGGGCCCGGTAAACCTCACCCATCCCGCCTGCGCCCAACAGGGACAGTAGACGATAGCGGCCGAGGGTCCGCTCCGCGAAGGTGCTCACTTGTGAAGGTCCTTGACACTCAAGCTATGCCCCGGTCGCGCGAAATGCAACGCCCGAGACTGAATCGTCTCAGCGCCTGATGAGGAGAGTTCGAGCCGGTAGAGCCCAATCGCCGGCCCCATGCCCCTGCAGGTCGGCCGTCTTCCCTTGTGACCCGAACTCGCTCACCATACTCGCGCCGAAGGCTCTCAATGAGCCTCTCGGACGCCGTTGATCTGGCTGTCGATCGGGCGTAAGATGCCAGCATGGAGCGTGTTGTTCACAAGTCTCGGTCGTTCGAGGACGCGGCTCGATGGGACATGCAGCAGCAGGCCGCAATGTCCGCCCAGGAGCGAATCCGAGCAGCGCGAGCGCTGCAGAGGAGAGCCTACGGGCCCAACGTGAAAGACGTCCGGGAATGCCACGCGAAACGTTAGAGCCCTCCTCATTCTCTCCAGACATCCGCGACTTCATTCGCTGCCTTCACCGACACAGTGTTCGCTACGTCATCGCCGGTGGCGAGGCGGTGATCTTCTACGGCCACGTCCGTCTGACCGGTGATGTCGATTTCTTCTACGACAACGAGCATTCGAACGCCGAGCGCCTCTACTCGGCACTCGCGGAGTTCTGGCAGGGGTCCGTGCCCGGGCTCGAGGAGTTCCGGGAGCTGACGGAGGATGGCCTGATTCTCCAGTTCGGGATGCCGCCGAACCGGATCGACCTCCTCAATCGGATTGACGGGGTCGACTTCCCCGGCGCCTGGGAGAGCCGGACCGTCGTCGACCTCGAAACCGATGTCGGCAAGGTACAGGTCAACTACCTGGGTCTCGAGGAGCTGATTCTGAACAAGGAGAGGGCCGGTCGTCCGAAGGACCTGGGCGACCTTCCGTTCCTCAGACAGGCACTCGAGACGGCGCGTCGGCGGCGCTGAAGACCGACGCCCCGCACCTGATCCGAGCATCTTCCGAGCGCTGCCCGAGCACTGCCATAGCCACTTCGTGACCACGGCGCCCAACACTCTGAGTATGAGGTGCACAAGTCACACACTTGTCGTGGTTCTCGGGCTGTCCACCCATTGCCGGGTGTCTCCGTCCAAGCCAACGTCTCGCCAGCTGTACACGAGCCCCTCACGTCGGCGACGGCTTCCCGCAGGGTTGGGTCGCACCTTCTGCGGGTTGCCGCCGCCGGCTCTTTATCGACCACTGGTCGACCCGATTCGGGAAGGAGACGCGCCATGCCCGGACGACCGCTCGACGCGCCCCGGTTTCTCGTAGACGATCTCCGTGCGCTACGATGGTGGCAGGCACCCGGCATGACAACGACCCCGTCGAACGTCTTTCGAGTGGGCGACGTACTCGTCGAGCCGGAGGCGAACTCGATCGCGAACAGCGACGGATGCGTTCGGATCGAGCCGCTGCTGATGGACCTGCTGGTCTTCCTGGCGCGGAGACCAGGCCGGGTGGTGCGGCGGGAGGAGATCTTCGACGGCGTCTGGCAGCAACGCTACGTGGCTCGGTCCGCGCTCACCCGCGCGATGGCGCTGCTCCGCCAGGCTCTCGGTGACGACGCCAACCAACCCCGCTTCGTCGAGACCATCCCCAAGCGCGGCTACCGGCTGATCGCGCCGGTGGAGGGACTCGAGCCGGTCGCACCGGCGTCGCCCTCCGGCGGCATCTCGCTGCTGATCGGCGACTGCGAGCTTCCGCTCAGCGAGGGCGAGCACGTGATCGGCCGCTCGGACGACGCCGAGGTGCGGATCCCGGCGGCCCGGATCTCCCGCCGCCACGCCCGGATCGTGGTTCGGGACGGCCATGCCTACCTCGAGGACCTCGGGAGCAAGAACGGTACCTCGCTGCGGGGGCGGCCGGTGATGAGCGCGGTGGAGCTCTCGGACCGCGACGTGATCACGATCGGCGCGACGGTGCTCGTGGTCCGCGTCGCGGACGCGGACGCCCCGACCGAAACCGCGACCGGCCGCGCGAACAACTGAAGTCCGCCGCGGGATCCCCGCCACGCGGCCGGTCTTGCGATGTTCCGGGTTCGAAGACCCACCCTCGCGGTCGGGCCTCGTCGGGAGGATCGCGCAGGCCTGTGAGATGGCGGGATCTCGATCTCCACGCGCGCCCCGTGTCTCCCGCCTGAAAGCGGGCCAAGCCTGCAGGCCGCACCGCGCGGCGACGCGAGGGCCGCGTGGCGTTGGCAGATGTCGGCTTTCTCGGTGCGGCGACGCCCGCAGGCGTTCCTCGTTCTTCCTTGGTTGGAGACCCACCCTCGCGGCCGGGCCTCGTCGCGAGGATCGCGCAGGGCTGCAAGATGCCGGGATCTCGGCCGTCTGGGCGACGAAGGCGTAGCCCTGCTACGTTGAGGAGCACAGGCGGTCGAGAGCACGGCAGATTGCGGCCATGCGCGGTCCGCAGCAGAGGCCCGGCGGCGAGGGTAGGTCAGTAGGAGTGCTCGCCCAGCTTCACCTTGCCGCGGAAGGTCCAGTAGATGATCCCCGAGTAGGTCAGCACGAACGGCATCCCGATGGCCGCGATGATCAGCATGATCCCCAGGGTCTTGGGGCTCGAGGCGGCGTTGAAGATGGTGACGCTGTGGGCGGGGTCGTTGGACGCCGTCACCAGATTCGGGTAGAGGGCGAAGCCGAACAGCATCACGAGCGTCGCGATCACCACCGTGCTGGAGGCAAAGGCTTGTCCCGGCCGGTCCCAGTACAGACAGCGCGGGATGTTGGCCACCGCCAGCACCGCGGCGACGACGATCGCCGCCGCCCACGGGAAGTGCCGGAAGTTCTCTGTCGCGCGTGGGATGAAGGCAACCGTCGCGATCGTCGCGAGCATGAACAGCACCAGGAACAGCCCCCAGGTCCGCCACAACCAGTCCCGCAGCCGGCGCTGGAAGGCACCCTCGGTCTTGAGGTACAGGAACATCCCGCCGTGCATGGCGAACAGCGCCACGGTCATCAGTCCGATCAGCACCGGGTATGGTCCGAGCTGGTCGAGGACGCCGCCGAAGAAGTTGCCCTCGCCGTCGAGCGGCAGGCCGAGCATCGCGTTGCCGACCGCGACCCCGAACAGCAGGCTCGCCAGCGCCGAGCCGGCGAAGAACGCCCAGTCCCAGAAGCCGCGCCACGTGGTCGAGTTGATCTTGGAGCGGAACTCGAGCGACACCGCGCGCGAGATCAACGCCACCAGCAGGAGCATGAAGGCGGTGTAGAAGCCCGAGAAGACGGTCGCATAGGCCTCGGGGAAGGCGGCGAAGAGCGCGCCGCCGAAGGTCACCAGCCAGACCTCGTTGCCGTCCCACAGCGGCCCGATGGAGTTCATCGAGATCCGCTTCTCCTCGTCGGTGTGAGCGACGAACGGGTGGAGGATGCCGACGCCGAGGTCGAAGCCGTCGAGCACGGCGTAGCCGATCAGCAGCACGCCCTCGAGCGCGAACCAGATGACGGCGAGAGTTTCGAAGCCCATCACGACCTCCCCTCGCCCCCACGGACGACGCCGGTCATCGAGTCCTGGTGCGCGGCGAGGCTTCCGGCGGCGTCGATCAGGCCGTGGCCCCCGCCTCCTGCGGCCTCACCCCCGGGCTCGGGCCCGTGCTTGATCTTGCGGTCGAGCACGAACAGCCACACCGCGATCAGCCCCGCGTAGATCAGGCCGAAGCCGACCAGCGAGCCGAGCACCTGGTTCGCGCGCACGCGACGGACTGACGGCGTCCGTCGTGCGCAGCCCGAGCGCCTCGTCGTAGACGACAGTCCCCTCGGGTCCGGTCACGAGGTCGCCGGTCGCGGTCCACTCCACCGGCGGATGCACGATCCACGGCTGGCGTCCGACCTCGGCGGCGATCCAGCCGACCTCGTTGGCGACGATCGGCCCGACCACCGCAAACACGAAGACCCACAGCAGCCAACGGCTTTCCCACAGCCGCCCGCGCCAGCGCAGCAGCGAGGCGAGCAGGGTGAGCGCGATGAACAGCGTCCCGAGGCCGATCATGAGGTGGTAGCTGAAGAACGGCACCTTCACCGGCGGTCGATCCTCGGGGCCGGAAGCGGTCGAGGCCGACGACCGGGCGTCGAGAAGTCGTCGTGGAGCAGGAAGGAGAGGCCGCCGGGGATGGCGATGCTGAGCTTCACGCTCTGGCTGGCGTCGTCGGGGATGCCGAACAGGCTGAGGTCGCCGCGCCCGGTGTGGTACTGGCCCTCGAAGGCGGCGATCTTCGCAGGCTGGTAGCGGTAGACGTTGCGGGCCTGGAGGTGGCCGGAGACGAGCGCGGCGAGCGAGGCCACGGTGGCGAGGACCAGGGCGCCCTCGAAGGAGCGCTTGGCGAACTCGACGTGGCGGCGCTTGAGCAGGTACCAGGCCGAGATCGACATGATGAAGAAGCCGCCGACGATGAAGGCGCCGATCCACACGTGGACCAGCCGCTCGACGCTGGACGGGTTGAAGACCATCGCCCAGAAGTCGACGACCTCGGCCCGCATCACCGGGACCCCGTCGCGCAGCAGCGGCGCACCGTCGCGCATCACCGGCACGATGTGGTGGCCGGCGGGGGTCTGCTGCCACGAGTTGGCGACCACGATCCAGATCGAGGAGAAGATCGAGCCGAGCGCGACCATGAGGGTCGAGAAGAAGTGCATCCGCGCCGACACGCGGTCCCAGCCGAACACCAGCACCGCCAGGAAGCCCGACTCGAGGAAGAAGGCGAAGATCCCCTCCGCCGCCAGGGCGGAGCCGAAGACGTCGCCGACGAAGCGCGAGTAGGTCGCCCAGTTGGTCCCGAACTGGAACTCCATCACGATCCCGGTGGCGACCCCGATGGCGAAGTTGAGCGCGAAGACCCGGGTCCAGAAGCGCGCCGCGGTCTCGTACAGCGGGTCCTTGGTCACGAGATAGCGGCCTTCGAGCCAAACCAGCACGGCGCTCATCCCGATCGCCAGGGGCGGGAAGATGTAGTGGAACGCGATCGTGACCGCGAACTGGATCCGCGACAGCAGGACGACATCCATGCCGGGCCTCCCCTCGGACGGCGGCGACGTCCGAGAACCATTGTACGGCGGACTGCGGCAATCTCGCCGCAGTGCGTCAGGACGAGCCGGCTGCAGCTCCAATCGAGGGCCGCGAAACGGCTCCCGAGAGCTCAGCTGGGGTTTACGATCCTCAAGGGGGCCGCTTCACCCCGGCGGCGGCTGATGAAGACGGCACCGTCAGTCGGTTGGGACCGGAGCGAGCGACGGCGTCGGCTCGGCAACGCTGCAGGCGGCTTCGACCTCGACCTGCACAGTCTTGTCGACCCGCAAGATGAAGCTGCTCGGGTCCTCGAGACCCCACGCCACGTAGGGGATCTCGAACGAACCGCTCACCTTCACGCGGTCCCCATCGAGAGTCACGTCCGCCGGTATCGCCACCGGGTGCGCCTGCCCGAGCAGGACGAGCTCGCCCCGAACCGTGATCCGGCTCGCCCCAGATGGGGCGAGGTCGCCCTCGAAGCCGTCGACCCGCAGAGTGGCGGTCGGGTGCTCCCCGCTGCGCAACACCTCGCGGTGCATCTTCTTGTCGCGGGAATCGTTGCCCGTGTCCGCACTGATCGTGTCCATCACGATCTCACCGGAGAGCGCGTGGGTCTCCGGGTCGAGGCGCAGCTCGCCGCGGTCGAGCGCGACCGTCCCGTGCACCGTGTGCAGGGTCGCGCCGAGGGTGAAACCGATTGTCGTCGCTGCCGGGTCGAGGACCACGACCCGCTCAGCGGCATCTGCAGCGGCGCACGCGAGGACCACTGGCACGAGCGACATCCACGCAATATGGGCGGTCCACCGCAGCTCTCGCCGATTCCGCCGAGGCTGCCAGAGCGCTCGTGTTCGGCTCGCCCTGTCGAAGCCGCACCCTGGCAAGCATGGTGCGGAATAACCAGCCACCGCGGGATCGGAGCTCAAGGTGTGCCTGCGGCAGCCCCCGACGGCGCCAGACGCCCGGCTGGAGCCGTCCGCAGGTTGGGGCTCGTCGAAGCGAGCAGGCCGACCGCGCCGCCCGCGTCGAGGGCGACTCCGGACCACGTGCCATCGACCAGAGGCCGGGACCCCTGCAGCAGGGCGTCACGGACCAGTGCCGGGTCGAGGGTCGGGTCGATCGACTTGAGGAGTGCCGCTGTTCCGGCTACGAAGGGGGCCGCCATCGAGGTCCCGCTCCAGGTGGCGAAGAGGCCGCGGTCGAGCGCGCCGAGTACGTCCTCTCCGGGAGCGGCGACCTGGACCAGCGGCGAGCGGTTGGCGAAGGCGGTCAGCACGGTCTCGTCGGCAACCGTCGCTGTCACGCCGACCACGTTGCTGTCCGAGGCCGGAAAGTCGACCGTCGAGGCGCCGTCGTTGCCCGCGGCGGCGACTACGACGATCCCGGCCGCCGCCGCGCGCTCGAGCAGCAGGTCGACCGCCGCCGAGCGCCGGTGGTAGGTCAGCGAGAGGTTGATCACGTCGACCCGTGCATCGATTGCGAACGCGAGCGCCTCGGCCACAGCGAAGGCGGTGCCGCCACCATCGTCGTCGAGGACCCGCAGCGGGAGAATGCCGGCGGCCGGGGCCACGGCGGCGATCACCGACGCAACGAAGGTGCCGTGGCCGGCGGCCTCGTCGATCTCGCCATCACCATCGTCGTCGATGCCGTTGCGTGTCTCCCACGGTTGGTCGTCTCCGTCCACCAGGTCACGGCCCCCGGGGACGATGCGGCCGAGCAGGGCCGGGTGGGACGGATCGACACCGGTGTCGATCACCGCGACCACGGCTCCCAGTCCGGTGGACCTCGCCAGGGCAGCCTGGAGGCCGACCGCGCCCGCAGCGGTCTGGGTCTGCACGCTCGCCATGCTCGCGCGCCCGTCGATGATCGGGTACCGCCGGCGCACCGACTCGGGATCGCGGAATCGGTAGTTGGGCTCCACGGCTCGCACGCCGGAATCGGCAGCAAGCGCCGCCAGACGGGCGTCATCAAGTTCGTCCTGCCAGCGGAGCAGGGCCGCGAAGTCACCGATGGTCGCCGCAACCTCGGCCCCGGACCGGTCCGCCACGGCAGCTGCATCGGCGCCGCTGGCGAGCACCACCAAAGCCTGTCTGGGTTCGTAGTCCTCGCCTTCCGTTGCCGGCAGCCGCTGGTCGTCGGTCCGCACCTCGCGGGCGACAACGCGGCCTACTTGGTCGTGAAAGACTTGAGCATCGACGGCGAACCCCGGCTGTACGTCCTGCCAGCGGTCGGCGTCGCCGCGCCACTCGGTGAGGGCGTCGTGGACGATGACGGTGCCGTCCTCGAGCAGCAGCTGGGTATCAGTGACGGCCGCTGCGACGCCGTAGATCTCGCCGTACCCCTGCCCGCCGTCGGAATCGCCCTCGTAACCAAGCTCGGCCGCCAGGTTGACGCCATCGCCCATCCGGACGGCCTTGACCTCGAGGTACTGGCCGGCGCTCAGTCCGTCGAAGCTCCCAATGACCGGATCGTATCGGGTCGCCGCGTCGACCGTGAAGTGCGTGCCGTCCGCGAGCGCGAAACCGTCCGGCGGGAGCACCTCGCTGATCCGGCCGCGGGTCTCGAACATGATCCCAGCCGGAGGAGAGTCGTCGCCGTCGCCGCCCCCATGGTCGCCGTCCTCGTCGTCTCCCGATCCCAGGCCGTCGCTGGTCCGAGCCACCTTCGAGGCCCGCAGCTCGACCCCGCGCTCCTGCCAGGCACCTTTCACCTTGACGCGGATGGCGGGGGTGAGGTCACCGAGACCGGAGAGGTCGTTCTCCCACTTCGTGGCCGGCTCGACGTCGATGATCACGCCGGAGTCGACCACGAAGGCATTTGGCCCCATCATCGCCTCGACCGTCGCCTCGATCTCGACCTCGTCGTCATCCGCCGCCACCGGCCATGCGAAGACCGCGAGCAGCACGAGCGCGCTTGCGGCGAGGCTCCGCCAGCGCGGACAAATCGCCCGTCCGGAAGACCCGTACGGCGAACTCTCGGGCCGCCGGGCGCGGGGAACGACACCAGACGTCATCACGATCACCAGGATCTCACATCCCCATATAACTGGAATGTGGCCCAGGTCGCAGGATGCGGGTCCTGCTGCCGAAGACTCATCACCGCTTCGCGGAAAGCCCGGCCCGGGTCACCGTACGCGGCGAGCGCCGTGTGGAAGGCCACGCCGAAGTCGTGCGCGGTGCCGTCCTCGACCCACGCGAGGGGCCCGACCAGGCAGCGCACCCCCCGTCCCAGCAGCACGCGCAGGAAGCCTTCATAGGGCGAGGCGTCCCCGGCGCCGAGGCGAAGGCCGGAGCACACCCCGAAGGTCACGATCCGGGCGCGCACCGGCGCCGCCGCGAGGTCGTGCACGGTCACGAAGCCGTCGACGAGGCGCAGGCCCGACGCGGCAGGGAGGCCGTCGAGAAAGACAGCGTGGCCGGCGAGGTGGACGAGATCGCACTCGGCGAGTGCGGTCAGGAAGTCCTCTCGGGTGGCGCCCGACATCCGCGTTGCCTCCGGCAGCACTCGGGCGAGTGTGGCAAGCTCGGCCGCGACCATCGGCGGGCTCTCGCCCGCGGCTGCGACCAGCGCCGCGGCGCGCGGCGCCTGCGGCGGCTGTGCGAGCAGCGCGTCGACCGACGCCCCTCCCGGAACCAATGTGACCACGCCGCGATCGACAAGGGTCCGTCCTTCCTGGTCGGCGAGGCCCGTCCATGGCACGTGGTAGAGGGTGTGGTGGGGAGCGACCCAGAGCACCCGCCAGTCCTCTCCCCCGAGCGGCTCGAGCAGGATCCCTCCAAGCTCGGCGAGGCGGCGCTCGAGGGCGAGCCGGCGCGCAGGCCTGCCGCTGTGGTCTGCCCACGGGTGCGCGTCGAGGTGGAAGCGGATCGAGCCGACCAGCGCCTCGAGACGGTGGGCCACTCCGGCGCGGCGGAATGCACGCAGCCGTCCCGTACGTGCGACCAGCACCACCAGATCCTCGCCGTCGATGAGGTACTCCGCGAAGACGTGGCCCTCCGGCAGGTTCGACAAGAGCCTGCCGGCGCTCCAACCTGAAACCACCGGAGCGAACGCCGGGCGAACCCGCTGGAGCTCCGACTCGACCTGCGTGAGCTCCTGTTCGACCCGCTTGAGCTCGCCCAGGAAGCCGAGGCCGGCGTACCGCAGGCGCGGCTCGTCCTCTCCTTCCGCGCGCTCGAGCAGGGACGACAACCTCTTGCGCAACGCGAGCCACCGTTGGACTGTGGCATCCCCACCGAGGTCCGACCAGCGCCCGATCTCGTCGAGCAGCCAGCCCGACTTGAGCGTGTGGACGAGCTCCAGGCAGCGCCGACGGTCCCGCGGCCGGCCTCGTTCGAGCAGACGACGGATGAGATCGAGGTAGACCTCGCCGCGGCTCTTCAGGAATGCGGTCCGGTCGGCCGCCGAAGCGAGCCGACCGTGGATCCGGTCGGCCTCGCGCGCGGAGCGCTCGGCGTGGCGCAGGGCAACCCCGGGTTCGCTCGCGACCCGCGCCAGCACATGATGTGCGGTCATGCGCGCCCACGGCGAGGCGCTTCGTGCATCGGCAACCTCGCGCGCGATCTGCTCCGCCCGCCGCTTGCGGCCGGCGTCGAGCTGCCGCCGAGCCGCCCAGGAAAGCCCGACCAGTCCGCGCTGCGCGAGGCCGACGGCGATCAATCGCCGGGCGGCCGCCTCGAGACGACCCGCGTTGACATCGGCCCCCAGACGGGCGAGGTCAACAGTCAGCAGGTCGCGCTGGCGTGCGAAGTTGCGGCCGGCCAGTGCCCGCAACGCCTCGGCGACGCGACCCTGATCGAGCCGACCCATCGCGGCCTCGGCCACCACCCGGAGCCGGACCGCCCGTGCCCGCTCGAGCGCCAGGCCCAGCTTCGCGGCCTCTGCCTCGGCGCTGATCAGGCGTTCCAGCGCGACTGCCGGCCGCCCGAGCTCGAGCTCGGCAGCCGCCAACTCGAGATCCGCGCTCAGCGCGACCAGGCGGTGACCAATGGCGCGCGCACGCTCGGCAACGGCCGCCCACCCGCGCAACGCGGCATCGACCTCTCCGAGCGCAAACTCGACCTCGGCAAGGTTCGCGCCAGCCTGCAGCTCGAGCGCCTCCAGACCGAGCTCCCTCGCCCGATCGATGACCCTTCGGTGACCTTCACGGGCGGTCTCCAGTCGACCGCTCATGGCCGCGGTATTGGCGAGGTTCGCCTCCACCAGCAGCCGGCGTCTGTCGTCCGTCCCCGGGGAGAGGCCGGCGAGCGAGCGCCGCCACAATCCCACCGCGCGGTCGACCCGGTCGGCGGCGTCCTCGGCGCAGGCGAGGTTGGCGATCGCGATCGCCGAGCGGGCAGCATCGCCACGGGTGGCAAAACGCCGTTCCAGCGTCGCGGCGAGCCGGCGGGCCCGGACAACCTCGAGCCGCTCGCCATAAACGTCGACCAGGCTCAGCCGGACGCGGTCGGCCAGCTCGCCGGAGCGGCGCGCGGCGAACGACCGGGCAGCGGTCTGCAGCAGCGGCTCGGCGCCACCGAAATCCCCCTCCAGCAGGCGAACGGTCGCGGCCGACCAGTGCAGCCAGGGACGCAGCCCGGGCGGTCCCGGGGACGCGTCGAGCAGGGCGTCGCTCCAGCGCCGCGCGTCGCCCGGATGCCGGCGTGCGAACGCCTCGGCATGCGCCCGCAGGCGGTCGCCCGCTACCGCAGGTCCGACCGACGACAACGCCTCCCGCACGTCGTCGGGCAGCAGCTGGAGCGAGTGGTCTACCGGTCTCCCCACGGCCCTCGTCAGCTCTCGCGCTCGGGATCGAGGTCCACAAACGGGATGACCAGACCGGCCTCGCCGCGCTCGACCTCGATCCGGTATCGGCCGGGCCTCAGGGCGAATGCGAACTCGCCGCAGGTGTCGACCATGGCCTCCTGACGCGACCCGTCGTCGCCGCAGGCCGCCAGCGTCCCGGTGGACCACGGGAGCTCGCCTTCGGTGATCTGCCCGAGCAGCGCCACGCTGCCGGCGTCATCCCGTGCCTGCAGGGTCAGCCGTGTCGTACCCGCCTCGAACTCCCACAACCGTGCTTGCACGCCGCGCACCGCAGCGGGTGCAGCGACGGTGGTTTGCAGCAGGGACGCGATGCGCAGGGGCCGCGATGCCCCGTGGAACCTCGCAAGCGTCGCCAGGAGGTGGCGCTCGCCGTCGTCCAGAGGGTTGGCCTCGAACTCCGTCAGGCCGGCGACGATGCGGCGCCAGTCGGCCAGCCGACCGGCACAGACGGGACAGGAACTCGCGTGATCGGCAGCTTCCGGAGCTTCGCCGCCGCGCGCGATCTCGAGCCAGCAGTCGTCCGTAGGGTGTCGCACCTCCGCCTTCCCTTCGTCTCTACAGTGCCGTCCTCATCTCAATCGAGACATGCGTTCAAAGGCCTTGCGCAGGCGCTCGAGGCAGCGCCGCCGGATCGGTCCGATCGAGGTTGGCGCCAGCCCTTCCGACTCCGCCACCGCCTGATACGACTCCGGCGGCTCGGTCAGCTCGAGCCGCAGCAGCAACCGCTGACAGCGCGGATCGATACCGACCAACGCCCGGCGCAGAATGGCAAGCTGCTCGTCGTCAATCAGACGCTGGCCATGGTTCGCATCCTCGACCACGGTCGCCGCGGTGATCTCTTCTCCTCCGCGCCGCTGGCGGAGCACCTCGAGTGTCTGGAGCCGGGCCACGCCGGCGAGCCAGCCGGCGAGCTTGGCTCGATCGCGCAGGCCGCCGAGTCGCTCAAGAGCGACCAACGCGACCCGTTGGAGCACCTCGCGTGCCTCCTCGGCATCCGCGCCCACGCGGCGTGCGATCGCCTTGACCAGCGGTCCGTAGCGCTCCCACAGCACCGCCCAGGCCGCATCGTCGCCCGCCAGACATGCGCCCACGAGGACTCGATCGGTGGCACGGACCTCTTCCCAGCGTTGCGTCGTCTTCATTCCCCCCCGGGTCCACGACCTCTAACTTGCGCGAGGCACTCGGCATTCTCGGCTGAGAACGATCGACGGCGGGAACCAGCCGATGGGATCGGGTCAGAGTCCCAAGCGCTCGACGACGATTCGGATCCCGATCAGCACCAGCACGAGTCCTCCGACGATCTCCATTCGCCTGCCGAAACGCACCCCGAGGGCAGCGCCGAAGCGGATCCCGACGAAGGACAGTACCGCCGTGACGATTCCGATGATCGCGGCCGGCTGCCAGATCTCGACCCCGATCATGGCCAGACTCAGGCCGATGGCGAACGCGTCGAGGCTGGTCGCCAGCGACACCACGACCATGGTCAGGCCCCGCGACGGGTCGGGCGGAACCACGCCAGTGTCGGCCGAGAGCCCTGAGCGGACCATTCGACCGCCGACGATCGCGAGGAGGACGAAGGCGAGCCAGTGGTCGACCGCGGTCAGGGCGCCCGCGACCCGGCTGCCGGCGAACCAGCCCAGGATCGGCATCAGCGCCTGGAACAGACCGAGGTGGAAGGCGAGCCGCAGGGTCGGGCGGAGGCGCTCGACGGTTCGCAAAGCGCCGGCTGCCAGCGACACAGCGAATGCGTCCATGGCGAGCCCGACGGCAATCAGGAGGATGTCAACGAGTGGCATCACCATCTGAGCCGAGGTTCCCTACGGCAACGTCCCAACGTAGCCGGTCCTGGTGGTGGCCTTGTAGCCATCCACCTCGACCCGCAGGCTACGCCACTTGCGCACGCCGACTCCGGAGGTAGTGAACGACACGATGAAGCGCGACGACAGCTCGTGCAGCAGCTCGCGCACGACCTCCGGCATCTCCGTGGTCGAGGGAACCCGGCGATAGCGACCTCCGGAGTTGTCGGCGATCAAGCGCAGCACCTCCTCGTAGGAGGGTCCTGCGCCGCCCTCGACCTGCGGCGGCGGCTCGACTCCGAGAGCGTAGACGGGTGTCGACAGGTCGTGGGCGATGTGGGTGATCTCGGCCGCGTCGAGGCGGGAGGCGTTGTCGACACCGTCCGTGAGCAGGATCGCGGCCCGGCGCGGGTGGGTGGCCTTCTCCATCACCTCCGGCACCCGCTGCACCATGTCATACAGCGCGGTGGTGCTCCACGGCCGGACCTCCTCGAGCACGCGCGGTAGTAGGTACCAGGCCATGCCGAACGGGAAGCGCTCGAGAACCCGCTCGTCACCGAAGGTCCACAGCGCAACCTGGTCGTCGGGCCGGCGCTCGGCGAGGAAGGCGCCGATGAGCTGGCGGCAGGCTTCCAGCTTGTGCCCCGCCATCGAGCCCGAGGTGTCGAGGATGAAGCCGAGCGCGAGCGGCAGATCGGACTCGCGCGAGATGTCCTCGATCGACACGGGGATGCCGTCGACCCAGAGGTGGAACTTGTCGGGCGCAACCTTGTCCACGACCCGCCCCTTGCCGTCGCGCACGGTCACTGGCACCACCACGGCGTCGACGGCCAGTTCGCCGCGGTACTGTGCGGTGGCCGGAAGTGCCGCAATCGTCGCGAGCACGAGCAGCGCGGCACGGCACCCTCGCAACGTAGCGTGGTAACACATGCAGGCTTAGTTCGTCCGCGGGGCTTCGCCGCCCGCGAGCGCCTCGCGGGGGTCGCGACCACAGGCGGTGCGGTAGCGGTCGCCGTAACCCGGCACGGCGGCCGACGACTCGTCAAGGAAGATTCTCTCCACCCGGTGGACGGGAATGAACTGGGTGGACGGGGCGATCAAGGCCGTCGATCCGGAGACCTCCTGGCGCAGCCAGTCCTCGACCGAGTTGAGGTCGAGCCCGCGCACCACCACCCCGAGCCCGTCGAGGCGCATCAGTAGACCCCAGACCTTTTCCTTGGGGTTGCAGCAGTGCAGGATGACCAGCTCTCCCGGTGCGATCGCGTCCATCGCAATCAGTCTACCGCGCCCGCCGGGGTCGTTCGGCGCCAGCCGCCACGCGCTCGACCTTCGGTGTGTCGCGGCTCACTCGTGCGGACCTCTTGGCTGGCTCAGCTCCAGCAGCACCCCGCCGGTCGACTTCGGGTGCACGAAGCACACCAGGCAGCCGTGCGCCCCGGCCTGCGGCTCGTCGCTCAGCAAGCGGTGCCCGGCCCCTTTGAGACGCGCCATTGCAGCGCGGATGTCATGCACGTGCAGACAGATGTGATGCAGACCCGGGCCCCGCTTCTCGAGATGCTTGGCGATTGGAGACTCGGGTCCGGTCGGCTCGAGCAGCTCCAGCCGTCCGTCGCCCACGGGCAGGAAGGCGACCCGAACTCCCTGCTCCGCGACCTCCTCGGTTCCCGTCACCTCGAGCCCGAGGGCCCGGTAGAAGGCGGTCCCCTGGTCCAGTGAGGCCACCGCGATGCCGATGTGATCCAGCGAGAGGTCGTCCATATCACCCTCCGGCGGCTCACGATATGGCCTGACCCCGCCCGCCCGCAAGCCCTCGGTGGGCTCGCTCGCCACGGGCTGCGAACGGTGGCGGTGAGCAGGGCTGCTCCGTCCGACTCGCCTGGACTCGCCGATTCGGCCCGCGAATCCGAAGCAGCGCGCGCCGCACGGCCCCCTGGCTCGCACGGTTGTCAGCTGCTCGCGCCGAGCGGACGCACGGTGTGCCCTACTACCCGTGGGCGCTTTCGCGGCTGAGACCGTGGGGCGCGAGCTGGCGAAGCATCTCCCGCGCTATTACCAGGCGCTGGATCTCCGAGGTCCCCTCGCCGATGGTGCACAGCTTGGCGTCGCGCCACAGCCGCTCGACCGGGTAGTCCTTGGTGTAGCCGTAGCCGCCGTGGATCTGGATCGCCTCCTCGGCGACCCGAACCGCGACCTCGGAGGCGTACACCTTGGCCATCGACGACTCAAGCGTGGTCTGCACGCCGCGGTCCTTGCGCACCGCCGCCTTCATGGTCAGGAGGCGCGCCGCCTCGACCTCGGTGCCCATGTCGGCGAGCTTGTGGCGGATCGCCTGGAACGAGCTCAGCTGGCGGCCGAACTGCTCGCGCACGGTCGAGTACTCAAGCGCGGCGTCGAGAGCGCCGCGGGCGATCCCGACCGACAGTGCGGCGATCGAGATCCGGCCGCCATCGAGGATCTTCATCGCCTGGACGAAGCCGTCGCCCTCGCCGCCGAGCAGGTAGCCCACCGGCACGCGGCAGTCCTCGAGCACCAGCGACGAAGTGTCCGAAGCCCGCATGCCGAGCTTGTTCTCCTTCTTGCCCGCCGACACCCCGGGGCGGTCAAAGGGCACGAAAAAGGCCGAGATCCCGTGGTGGCCGCCTTCACGCGAGGTTCGCGCCATGACCACACAGCAGTTGCCGACGGTGGCGTGGGTGATGAAGTTCTTTGAGCCGTTAAGCACCCAGCCGTCGCCTTCGAGGACCGCGGTGGTGCGGGTACCGCCGGCGTCGGATCCGGCCTGGGGCTCGGTCAGTCCCCACGCCCCGATCCACTCGCCCGACGCCAGCTTGGGCACGAACTCGCGTTTGAGCTCCTCCGACCCGAACTGGAAGAGGTGATTGGTGCACAGGCTGTTGTGCGCCGCCACCGAGAGCCCGACGCCTCCGTCGACCGCCCCCAGCTCCTCGAGCACGATCTCGTACTCGACGTAGCCGAGCCCGGCTCCGCCGTACTCCTCTGGAATCAGGATGCCGAGCAAACCGAGCTCGCCCAGCTTGGTGAACAGCTCGCGGGGAAAGTGCTGGTGCTCGTCCCACTCGGTCGCGTGCGGAGCAATCTCCTTGCGGGCGAGGTCACGCACCATGTCACGGATGGCGATCTGGTCGTCGGTGAGCTCGAAGTCCACGGCGCCTCCTTCGGGAGCTGGTGTTGAGACCACGTGCGCGGCCCGCTCATTGTAACGCCGCACGGCGGC
>CAWFFJ010000035.1:0-149267 GCA_963814875.1 uncultured Acidobacteriota bacterium | reverse complement strand
GAAATGGGGCTCATGGTCTGGGGGTAACGGTCCGGGCGGAAGCTCGCGCGGCCTCTCGCTTGCCCTCGCGAGCCCTGGCGGCGTTGCTCCTCCTTGAAGTAGCTGGGCTACGCCGGCGTCGTCGCGCCGCGCCTGCATCTCTCATCACGTGGCGTCGCGAGGGCTCAGAGAGGTCGTGAGCTGTGGTGGTTCAGCAGGGCGAGCGAGTGAGGCGTAGCTGGGCTACGTTGATCGAGCGAGTCCAAGAAAGCGCCGCAGATCGCGGTCTCTCTGAGTCCGCAGCCGTCAGGATGGTGGGAGATGCAGGCTCACCAGGGCTCACGATGGCGGCGCGAGAGTCTCACGCGACTCCCGCCCGAACCGTTACCTGAGATCCAGACATCGAAGTGACAACATCTGCTCGCGTCTCGCGAGCCTCGCTGCGCCGTGGTCCGGGCGTTGACGACCCGTCGAACCGGCGCCTTGCCAGGGCTGGCGATGGCGGCGCTGCACGGATCCTCGCGGGGGTGGGTCTCACACGTCGGTTGGCCGCACCCCGTGCCGCACGGTCACTACCGTGTGGATCCCGCCGCGCAGGCGGTAGTCGAGCACGACCTCCATGAAGCGTGGTGCGCAACACGCCACGAGGTCGTCGAGGATTCGGTGGGCGGCGTGCTCCTGGTAGATGCCGACGTTGCGGTAGCTGGTGAGGTAGTACTTCAGCGACTTGAGCTCGATGCACGAGGTTCCGGGAACGTAGTGCACGACGAGGGAACCGAAGTCGGGCAGGCCCGAGAACGGGCATACACAGCTCCACTCGTCGGTCGAGATCTCGACCTCACCCTCGCGCCCGGCGTACTCGTAGGGAAAGGTCTCGAGCACTGCGGGAGCGATCGCCTCGACCCCGTCGAACGGAAACCGTCTGCCCTCCGCCTCGACCATCACCCGACCTCCTGCGTCCCCACGCCGACGGCCGATGGTAGCAGAGGGCGGTCGATCACCACGCCGACGATCGGCCGGCCGCTTCCCGGTCACGTCGTGGGAGCGCATCGACGTCGAGTCGGAACGGCCGGGCCGCCGTGCGCCAGGCGACGCTCTCGAACTGCTCTCCCTGGGAGTCGAGCCCTTGGAGAATGCCGAGATAGGGCGTGATCTTCGCGAACAGATCGACCCCGTCTTCCCGCGCCGGGCGGCGAGCGGCCTCGTGGTAGCCGTTGACGTGGGCGTCGATCAGGTAGGTCGGCTTCACACACTCTGGAATGAGGATTCCGTCGCGAGTCGTCCGGCCTCGAAAGACCGTGGAGTACCGCGCTACCATGGCACCGTGAGACCGACCAGCGCTCAAGTCGTCCTGCGCACCTCGGCGGCCGCCGTCGGCGTGGTCGCCATTGGCACGGTCGGCTACATGCTGATCGAGGGCATGACCCTGCTCGACGCCCTCTACATGACGACCATCACGGTCACAACCATCGGCTTCCGCGAGGTCATGCCGCTCTCCCACAGCGGGCAGATCTTCACGATCGTGATGGCGTTCCTCGGCATCGGGGTCATCCTGTTGGTCGCCACCGAGCTCGGCCATGCCGTGGTCGAGGCCGACCTGCGCCGCGTCATCGGACTGAGGAGGGACGCTGGCATGATCCGCAAGCTCAATGACCACATCGTCGTCGCCGGCTCGGGACGGATGGGCCGCGCCGTGGTCGAGGTCCTCACCGAGCGCAAGGTCCCGTTCGTCGTCATCGAGGCCAAACCCGAGCGGGTCCGCGAGCTCGAGGAGAGCCGGGTCCCGGTCATCCTGGGCGACGCCACCCAGGAGTCCGCCCAGCGCGCCGCCAACCTGCCGGCAGCTCGGACGTTTCTCTCCTGCCTGGCCGATGACGCCCACAACGTGTTCGCGATCCTGCTCGCTCGCCAGCTCAACCCGAAGGTGACGATCATTGCGCGGGCGGTCGAGGAAGGCTCCGAGGAGAGGCTCCGCCTCGCAGGCGCAGACAAGGTGATCAATCCCTACCGGCTCGGCGGTATGCGCCTCGCGTTCACCGCCCTCAAGCCGACCGTGATGGACTTCATCGAGGCGTCCCTGGGCGGGCCCGACATGGAGCTCGAGCTGACCGAGGTGACCGTACACGCTGAGTCAGAGCTGGTCGGCAAGACCCTCGCCGGCGCCGACGTCCGCCGTCGTTTCGGGATCATCGTGGTCGCGCTCAAGCGGAAGGACCACGCGACCTTCAACCCCGGCCCCGACAGCGTCATCCAATCCGGCGACGTGCTCGTCACCCTGGGCCCCATTCAGGCGGTCAACCAGCTCGAGAAGGCCTCGATCTGAGAGAGAATTCACCACAGAGACACAAACGCGGGCTTCGCCCGCCTCGCAAGACGTGAGAGGCGAGAGGTGAGACGTGAGTCCGCACAACCGCGCTCAACCCGAGCCATCTACGGACGCAAACCCAGCCGACAAAAGTCCTTACGCTTCCCCCAGCACTGGTGCCGTTGTCACGTCTCGCTTCTTACTTCTTGCGTCTCGCGTCCGGGCGCTTCGCGCCCGGATGCTCTGTGGTTCAGTCCTGCCCGGCGGGGTTCATCCGGAAGGTCAGTGCGCGGCGGTCCTTGGTCACGCCCGGGAACGGCAGCACCCGGTTGTGCATCACGGCGTAGACGCCGGGTCCGACCAGGCGGGCGGCGAGCAGGGCTTCCGTGACGTTCTGCAGCGCGTCGGAGTCGCGGAACTCGTAGGGCCGCATGGCGCCGGTCAGGATGATAGGCGCCGCGAGGTCCTCGAGCTCGCGGTGGAGGAGCTCGCCGGTCTGCGCCAAGGTGTCGGTACCGTGCAGGACCACGACCGCATCCGAGCTCGGTAGCGCGTCGCGAACGGCAGCGAGGATCATGGTGCGGTCGTCGTCGGTGAGGTCGAGGGAGTCCTTGTTCATCACGTCCAGGTGACGGATGAAGAGGTCCGGCAGCCTCAGCTCGGCAAGGAGATGGTCGAGGACCGAGCGCACGTTGCGCAGCGCGCCCTCACGCTCGTCGTAGGTCTTCGCGATCGTGCCCCCGGTGGTCAGAATCGACATGCGCATGGCAACCCGCATTATCCACGACTTTAGGGCTACCGACCACCGTGCGCGATGGGGCTGTTCGCGACGAGACCTCAGCTTGTCGCCGGCAAGCCCGCAGGTCTCGCCACGCGGCGTGCCGAGTGTTGGCATCGTCACTTGCCACAACATCCTCGAGCTCGTCGGCGCAATGGCCAGGCTCGCTTCAGTCGTGGCGGAGCTCGGGCCTCGATTCCCAGATGCGCGCAGCGCATCAGAGGAGGCTGGAGGGCAGAGGCCCCCGAGAACGTCACGAAGACTCCACTGGCTTCACGGGCCTATGCCCTTCAGGCTCCTAGAAGAGCCCGACGCCCCAGAGATCGTGGAGGTGCAACACTCCGAGAACCCGCCCGTTGGGCTCGGTCACCATCAGCGATGTGATCCGGCTCTCCTCGAGCAGCTTCAGCGCCGCGGTGGCGAGCTCGTCGGTCGGGATCCTCACGCCGCCAGGGTGCATGACCTCACCGGCAGTCCGTTCCAGCGGGTCCGCCTCGCGCTCCATCAGCCGCCGCAGGTCGCCGTCCGTGATCACGCCGAGCAGGTGCCCCTCGTCGTCCTGGACGGTGGTCATGCCGAGGCCCTTGCGACTCATCTCGTAGATGACGTCCTTCATCGCCACGTCGGGTCCGACTCGAGGCATCTGCTCGTCGGCGTGCATGAGCTCGCCCACCTTGAGGAAACGCTTGCCCAGCTTCCCGCCCGGATGGAGCAGCGCGAAGTCCTCCTCGCGAAAGCCCTTACGCACCGACACCGACATCGCGAGCGCGTCGCCGAGGGCGAGGCTCGCGGTGGTCGATGCGGTCGGCGCGAGGTTGAGCGGACACGCCTCGCGTGTCACACCGAGGTCGAGGTGGACGTCGGCGGCCGCAGCGAGCGGCGACGCCGGGTACGAGGTGATCGCGATCAGACGGTTGCCCTGCCGTTTGAGGACCTCGACCAGCCGGAGAATCTCCTCGGTCGCTCCAGAGTTAGAGACCGCGACCACGAGATCGTCGCCAGTCACCATCCCAAGGTCGCCGTGGATCGCCTCCGCCGGGTGCAGGAACAGAGCCGGGGTGCCGGTGGAGCGCATCGTCGCCGCGAGCTTCTGGCACACGATGCCCGACTTGCCCATTCCGGTCCACACAACCCGACCCGTGCACTCGAGCATGAGGTCGACCGCGCGGTCGAAAGACTCGTCGAGGCGGTCTGCGAGACGCCGGATCGCGTCCGCCTCGGCGATGAGGACGTCTCGGGCGACGTCGCGGCTCACGCGTCGAGCTCCCGCAAGGCGGCCGAGATCGCCGACACCTCGACGACCAGGCGCTCGAGCTCGACGGGGGTCAGCTGGGTGGTCGCATCCGACAGGGCGCGAGGCGGATCCGGGTGGACCTCGACGAAGAACCCGTCAACCCCGACGGCCGCTGCGGCCCGCGCCAGGTAGGGGTGGAACTCGCGCGCGCCGGCGGTCGCGTGGCCGAGCCCGCCGGGTAGCTGCAGCGAGTGGGTGACGTCGAACACCACCGGAGCGATCCGCCGCAACACCGGCAGTCCGCGCATGTCGACCACGAGGTTGTGGTAGCCAAAGCTCGTTCCACGCTCGGTGACGGTGACCCTTGCGTTGCCGGTCGAACGCACCTTGTCGACCGCATGGGCCATGTCCTCGGGCGCGAGGAACTGCCCCTTCTTGATGTTGACCGCCGCACCGGATCGTCCGCAGGCGAGCAGCAGGTTGGTCTGCCGGCACAGGAAAGCCGGCACCTGGAGAACGTCGGCAACCTCGGCGGCGGGTGCCACCTGATCGGGCTCGTGGACGTCGGTGAGCACCGGCAGGCCGGTCGCGCGCTTGACCGCCGCCAGGGCCGCCAGACCGGCCTCGAGCCCGGGTCCGCGGAACGAGTCCAGCGACGAGCGGTTGGCCTTGTCGAACGAGGACTTGAAGACCACCGGGATGCCGTGGCGACGTCCGATCTCGGCCACGAGGCCCGCCATGTCGACGGCCATCGCCTCGGACTCGATCACGCACGGCCCGGCGATCAGAACCGGCGGCGCGCCCGCACCGATCACGACCCCTGGAGCCAGATTGAAGACCTCAATCGTCATGGCGGCGCCAGTCTATCGCGCATGTCTCACTGCGTCACGTCACGAGGGTGCCGGGAGAGCCGTCACTGTCGAGCCCGTGTGCGAGGCTCCGTTCAGGTTCGCAGCGCGCCCAGGGCCCGGTCCTCAGGCCTGGGGTGCCGGCTCCTCCTCTGGGCTGAAAGGCTGCTCTGCCACGAGACTATCGGCGGTCTCGGCGTTCTTGGCAGCCGCGTTCGCGTCCGCCTGGTCGGCAACCTGCTCGCGCGCGACGCGCACATGCCGAAACTCCAGCGCCGCCCCGACAAAGGAGCGGAACAGCGGATGCGGCTCGTATGGCCGTGACTTGAACTCGGGGTGGAACTGGCAGGCGAGGAACCACGGGTGGTCGGGAATCTCGATCACCTCGACGAAGATCCGGTCAGGTGACTTGCCGCTCGTGACCAGACCTTTTTCCTCGAACAGGGGCACGTACTCCGGGTTGACCTCGTAGCGGTGGCGGTGGCGCTCCCAGACCTCGTCGGAGCCGTAAGCCTGCCACGCGAGTGAGCCCGGCTTGAGCCGGCACGGGTACTTGCCCAGACGCATCGTCCCGCCCATTTGGTCAACCCCGACCAGCTCGCGCATCTTGTAGATCACCTTGTACGGCGGCGCCCCGACGAACTCGGTCGAGTTGGCGCTGCGCAGCCCGCACACGTTGCGCGCGAACTCGATGATCGCGGTCTGCAGCCCGAGGCAGATGCCGAAGAAGGGGATCTTGCGCGCGCGGGCGAACTCGATCGCCCGGATCATGCCCTCGACACCGCGCTTGCCGAAGCCCCCCGGCACCAGGATCGCGTCGACCTCGAACAGGGTGTCGGGATAGCCGGAGCGCTCGAGGCCCTCGGAGTCGATGAACATCAGGTTGACCTTGACGCCGTTGGCGAGCCCGCCGTGGGAGAGGGCCTCGTTGAGCGACTTGTACGAGTCCGCGAGGTCCACGTACTTGCCGACGATCCCGATCGTGACCTCCTCCTTGGGGTTGCGGATCGCTTCGACCACCTGCTGCCAGCGGGACAGGTCGCGTTTGCCCTTGGGCATGTTGAGGGCCTCGAGCACGATCTCGTCGAACCCCTCCGCGGCGAGCTTGAGCGGCACCTGGTAGATCGTCTCTGCATCCTGGGCCGGGATCACCGAACGCGCCTCGACGTTGCAGAACAACGCGATCTTCTCCCGCAGCTCGTTGGGCAGCGGCCGATCCACCCGGCACAGCAGGATGTCCGGCTGGATCCCGATCTGCAGCAGCTCCTTCACGGAGTGCTGCGTGGGTTTGGTCTTGAGTTCGTTCGATCCCTTGATGTAAGGCACCAGCGTGAGGTGGATGTTGAGCACGTTGCCGCGACCTGCCTCCGACCGGAACTGGCGGATCGCCTCGAGGAAGGGCAGCGACTCGATGTCCCCGACGGTGCCGCCGATCTCGACGATGACGAAGTCGACGTCGCCGCCGAGCGCGCGGATGTTGGCCTTGATCTCGTCGGTGATGTGCGGGATCACCTGGACTGTCTTGCCCAGGTAGTCGCCCCGCCGCTCCTTCTCGATCACCGCCTCGTAGATCTTGCCGGTCGTGAAGTTGTTCTTGCGCCCCATGACCACCGAGGTGAAGCGCTCGTAGTGGCCGAGGTCGAGATCGGTCTCCGCCCCGTCGTCGGTGACGAAGACCTCGCCGTGCTGGAACGGCGACATGGTGCCAGGGTCGACGTTGACGTACGGGTCGATCTTGAGCAGAGTCACGGTGTAGCCGTGGGTCTCGATCAGTGCCCCGAGGGACGCCGACGAGATCCCCTTGCCGAGACCAGAAACCACGCCGCCGGTCACGAAGATGTACTTGGTCGCCATGCTCTCGCTCCCCTTTTCACTGCTGGGCGAGCGCCGTGGCGGCGCGTCGCAGGTCCTCCGGCGTGTCGACGCCCCACGAGTCGTGAGGCGCATCGATGACCAGTATGTCGAGACCATTTTCGAGCGCGCGAAGCTGCTCGAGGCCCTCCGCGCGTTCGAGGGCCGACGGCGGCAGAGCCACGAACCGTGCGAGGGCGCTCGGGCGAAAGGCGTAGATGCCGAGGTGCAGTCGGGCCAGCTCGCGCGCCGTCGCTGCATCCCGCGGGTGTGGGATCGCGGCGCGCGAGAAGTACAGGGCGAGGCCGCGCCGGTCGCGGACGACCTTGACCGCATTCGGGTCGTCGGCCCCACCCTCGAACAAGGGCCGGCACAGCGTGCCGATTCCGACCTCCGGCATCCTCTCCATGGCCGCGACGAGGACGTCGACATTGGCGCCGGAGAGGAGCGGTTCGTCCCCCTGGAGGTTCACCACGAGGCTCCAACCGGTGCGCCCCGAAAGCGCGGCCGCAACCCGATCCGTCCCGGATGCGCACTCCCCGGTCATCACCGCCTCGAAGCCCGCCGCGCGCACGGCTGACGCGATGCGCTCGTCGTCGGTCGCGATCAATACATCGTCAACCGACGCGGCCGAGGCCGCCCGACGCGCCACGTGGACGATCATGGGCTCTCCTGCCAGGTCGGCTAGCGGCTTGCCGGGAAACCGCGTCGAGCCCCACCTGGCGGGGATCACCGCAAGCACTTCGTCGTTCTCCGCTCCCATCCTGTGGTGCGATGCTAGAGACCGCTCCGAGGGAAGTCAAGGCGGCCCGAGAACTTCAAACAAGCGCTTGTATACAGCGTTCGGATACCGTCACGGGACGACATGTCCTCAGGCAATCCGACGGGCATTCAAAACGATGCCGTGGGTGGCGTTGACGTGCTACTACAGCCCGCTGCCGCATGGACAAACAGAAGATCGTCTGGGCTTGGATCGCAAGCCACGACGCCACCTCCGTCACAATGCCCCGCCCGCCTCGACGCGCGCAGCCCGTCAGAGGAGCCCGTAGGGCAGAGTCCACCGGCCGCGTCTCGACGTCCCAATCACCCGGCCCTACGGGCTCCTACGAGGTGGTGCAGGGAAGCAGGACGGTGAAGCGGGATCCCCGGTCGGGAGCGCTCGTGACGCGGATCTCTCCGCCGGCATCGACAACGATCTGTCGGGAGATGGCGAGCCCAAGCCCCGACCCGCTGTCCTCCTTGGTGGTGAAGAAGGGGTCGAAGATCCGTTCCCGGACGTCTGCAGCAATGCCGGTACCGTTGTCCTCGACCTCGAGCACGACGTGGTCGTCCTCGGTGCGCAGCGTCACCGACACACGGTTCAGCCCGCGAGGCCGGTCGGGTAGGGACTGGAGGGCGTTGACCAACAGGTTGAGCACCACCTGTCCGAGCCGGGAGGGCGCACATGCAACCTGGGCGCCCCCCGCAACGTCGACGACGAGTTCGGCCCGACGTCGCAGCTCCCCGCTGAGACACTTGAGCGAGAGATCGACGACCTCGCCGACGTCAGCGGTATTACTCTTGTCGCTGCGGCGGTGCCCGAAGTCGATACCGCGGGCCACGTCGGCGATCTGGCCCGCCATGCGTTCCGCCATCCGGAGGTTGTCGAGCAGCTGGTCCGCCAAGGACAGGTCCTGCTCCGGTGCGCCGAGCCGACCGAGCGCCTTACCGAGCCGCTCGGCCCGCAGGTGGCCCACCTCGAGGGCACCTCCGAGCGCGGTCAGGGGGTTTCGCAGATCGTGACCGAGCCCGGCGACGGCGATGCCGAGAGCGTAGACCCGCTCGGTCTCGAGCAGGCGCTGCTCCAGCGCCCGCATGCGACCGTGAGTGGCATAGGTCTCCAGGGCGTCCCGGAGCACGGCCTTGAGCTCCGCGGGCTGCCACGGTTTGCGCAGGTAGCTGCGGATTTCGGCCCGGTTGATGGCGTTGATGGCCTCCGAAAGGTCCGAGTAGGCGGTGATCAGGATCCGTACCGTTAACGGAAACTGCTCACGCGCGGCGGCGAGCAGCTCCACTCCGGTCATCCCCGGCATTCGCTGGTCCGCGAGCAGAACCGCAATCTCGTGATGGCGCAGGATCTCCAGCGCGTCGACGCCGCTCGACGCGGTGCGCACATGGAACTCTCCGGAGCATGCCTCCTCGAGAACGATCCGGTTCGAGGCGTCATCGTCCACGTAGAGAACGACTCCGTCCTGCATGGGACCTCCCGATGTCTCGCCCCGCTGCGTGGCGTTCATGACGATGCTCCCGGCCGACGGACCAGCAGGAAGTAGTACGCGCCGCCGGACTCCTCGACGACCTCGATACCAGCATCCCCGGGCAGCCGCGCCGCCAGGGCACGCATCTCGTCGCGGGTCCGGTACAGCAGCGTCCAGTCGAGCATGAACTCGGGCGACCAGAAATGCTCGTTCGGCGCCAGTGCGTTGCCGACCGCCAGCAGCCCTCCGGGGGCGAGGCGACCGTAGAGGTCGGCAAGCAGGGCCTGTGCGCGCTGGGTGTGCAGGTAGTCGAACAGACCGGTCGCGAAGATGAAGTCTTGGTGCTCGTCAGTGGGCAGGAGATCAGGATCCTTCAGGAACTGGCCAAAAGCAAGGTTGAGGCAGCGCATGGAACCCCGGGATCCGTTCCGTCCCAGAGCTCGGCGCCCGGCCTGGTAGGCCACGCTCAGGGTCTCGTCCTCCTGGTCGACCAGGGTCCAGTGGATCTCGCCCGGCCACCTGTCCATGCGTTCGACATGAGCGGCCACCTCGCCCGCAGGACCGCAGGCAAGGCTCAGCACTCGGAAGATCGGAGATTCGTTCTCGACGAGACGACGGCGGTGCTCCTCGGCCACCAGACCGACCACGAACCTCATCCGAGTGCGCACCCCGGCAGAGAGAGGGTGCTCGACGGACAGCTTGTGCATCACCCGAGCGAAGACCGAGTCGCCCTCGAAGGCGTTCGCGTAGTAGTACTGCATCACCCGGTAGTCACCCGGGTAGCCCAGCGGCTTGGTGTAGGCGCGACCTATGATCGGTACGTCCAAGAGCAACGGGGTGAGCATGGTCTCGGTGTACGCCTTGGCGGCAATCAGCGAACGGCGGTCTTCGAGACACTTCAAACCCGCCCGTGAGGCGACAGTACGTATCTCGATCCAGGGCTCGCGCAGAGCCTCGAGGGCGCGCCTCGCAAGCGCGTCGGCTCCGCCCGAGCCTTCATCGCCGTCGCGGCTACGCCGCTCCGCGCTGGTCAGAATGCCGCGGTGGAACTGGCAAAAATGCACGGCACGATCGACGGCACCACGAAACACCGGATCCACCGCTCTCCAACCGGGTTCCGCACCGTCGGCGAGAGCGCGGTCAAGTCGGCGCTCGTCGTCCTGCCGTGCGATCTCGTACAGGTCGAGGTAGCCCGCGACGAGCTCGAGGCCGACCCGAACGAGGCTGCGCGGACCAGCCCCACGCCACACCACCCTACCTCTCCCGCGCATCAGCTCGCGGTCGTCCATCCACACGCTGAGGTCGTGCTCACGACCGGGAGACCAATCCCCGGAGTCGTCACTGGAGAGGAACGACATGCCGCTCATGGACACGTCGAAGATCTCGAAGCTCCCGCCCTCTACCTCGACCCGCAGCACCGCGTCGCGAGCGAGGAGGTCGCGCACGCGACGACGTTCCGGCCGGTAGAAGCGGGCCGGACCGATGGCGCCCATGAGATCCTCGTAGGTTCGCGGCATTCACCCCTCCCCGCCCATGTCTATGGCCGGCAGGGTGAGCACGAACGCAGCGCCGCCCCCGGGCCGATCCTCATACCACAGCTCACCGCCGAGATCTCCGACGATTCGCCGGCACAGCGACAGCCCCAGGCCGGTCCCCTCGCCCGGCTCGCGGGTGGAGACGAACGGGTCGAAGATCCTCTCCACGAGCTCGGCCGGAACCCCCGGTCCATCGTCGGCCACCCGCACGCTGACGCCGGCGACAACGAGGTCGAGCGACACCCACAGTGACCGCGCGCCGGAGCGCAGCGCGTTGTCGAGCAAGTTCAGCAGCACCTGGTTGACGGGTCCTGCAGGAGCGCGCGCGTAGGCCTCGCCGGCCAGCTCAAGGTTGACCTCGACGCCCTCCAGCCGGTGCCCGAGCAGGCGCAGGCTGGACTCGATCCCGCGCGCGACGTCGCACGCCGCCGGGCCTCCGGCCTCTGCGGGTCGGGCGTGGACCTCGAGCGTTTCCGTGATGCCTTGAATTCGCTCGGCACCGTCCAGGATCACCTCGACCAGCCGCCCGCGAGCGGCCTCGTCGCGACTCCCCGTGGCGAGGATGCGCGCGCTGTTGAGGATCGCGTTGACCGGGTTGCGAAGCTCGTGCAGCACCCCTGCGGCGAGCGTACCGGCCAGTGCCAGCTTCTCATGCCGGGCGAGCTGCAGGCCGAGGTCGCGCAGCCTGAGCTGGACGCTCACCCGGGCCAGCAGCTCGTCCGGGTCGAACGGCTTGACCACGTAGTCGTCGGCCCCGTGGGCGAAGCCCTCCAGCGTCGAAGCCGCACCGCTGCGCGCGGTCAGCAGGATGAACGGCGTCGCCCGCAAGCTCGGGTCCTCGCGCACCGCCCGACACAGCTCGATGCCGGTGAGGTAGGGCATCATCACATCACTGATCACGAGATCCGGGCGCTCACGTCGAATCGCATCGAGCGCGGCCTGCCCATCGGGAGCGGTGAAGACATCGCAGCCGGGGCGTAGCAGCCCGGCGACCAGCTCGCGCAGATCGCCTTCGTCCTCGGCGATCACGACCCGCGCCCGGTGAGCCCCGACCCGGGGCAGCGGAACCGTCACGCGGGCGGGCGCCTCCCGCGAACCGGCGGACGGGTCACCTACAGGCCTCATCCGGACCTCGGCCAGGTCGTCCGGGAGTCCGACCCTTTTAGCCTCGGCGAGACCGATAAACTCACGGCGCCGTTCGAGAACATCTGCTTTCAGGTGATCGCGGCCCAAAGGCAGCACCAAGGTGAAGGCGCTGCCGCTCCCGAGGGTGCTCTCGACGGTCAGCTCGCCGCCGTGGAGATCAACCAGCTCTTTGGCCAGGGCAAGGCCGATGCCGACTCCGCCACCCGAGTGACGCCCCCCGGGGATGACCTGGAAGAAGCGCTCGAAGACGTGAGGGAGGTCCTCCGGGGGAATCCCCTCACCGGTGTCCATCACCGTCACCGCCACGCCATCCTCGCGATTCGCGACCCCGACCTCGATCCGTCCTCCCCGCGGGGTGTGCTTGAGCGCATTGCCGACCAGGTTGGTGAGCACAATCTCTATCCGGTGGGCGTCGATCCACACCGGCGTGCTCTCGGCGGGTCCGAGGAGCTCCAGCTCAACGCCCCGGACACGAGCGGTCGGCAGGCTGTTGGCCACGATCGAACGTGCGAGGGTGCAGACGTCGACCTCCGCCGGGACCAGACGCAGCCCGCCCGCTTCCAACCTGGTCAGGTCGAGCAGGTCGTCGATCAGCCGCAACAAGCGGCGCGCATTGCGCTGCATCACTGCCACAACGTCCACGAGCCAGGGGTCCAGGTCGCGACGGAGCAGGTCCTCGACCGGGGTCAGAATGAGGGTCAGGGGCGTGCGCAGCTCGTGGGAGATATTGGCGAAGAACATGCTGCGGCGTCGGTCCTCCTCCCGAAGCCTGGCGAGCGCCGCCTCGAGCTGCGCAGTCGTCGCACTGAGGCGCTCACGCGCGTCGGATTCGCGCCGGGCGGTCTCCTGGAGCTCGCCCCGCGTCACGTAGTCGCGACGCACCAGGTCATACTTGAAGAACGCCGCCACCAGGCTGATGCCGGTCGCGGTCGCAATGAAGAAGCAGCCGGCGAGGACGTCCGCCGTCGAAACGTCCACCGGCCGGACCACGAATGCCGCCGCGGCTGCGACGAGCATGGCACCAACACACGTGACGGACCACACGGGCGGCCAGGTCGGCACGAGCCCGGCGCCGAACAGCACCACTGCAAAGCCGAGTACGTAGGCATGGAACTGGCCGCCGACGACCGGTAGCATGGGTGCGATGAAGGCACCAAAGAGGAAGAGCCACAGCCACATCAGCTCCCAGGAGCGTCGCCGGCCCCACGGACGGGTGACCGCGAGAGCGGTGGCCGTGTTGAGCCCGAACACCACCGTCCGGTAGACCAGGAACTCAGCCCATCGGTCGCGGGCGAGCGCCCAGTCGAAGACCGTCCAGCCGAGGTAGATCGGGTTGAAGATCAGCGCGCTCGTGCGCAGCACCCCGACTGCCCGCCGGCGCAGCTCGATCGAGAGCGGTTCGAGCCGGCCGACCGACGACCCCCCGGCGGTCCCAGCCAGACCGTCGGCACGGGCCGGCGCGAGGCTACCGCCGCCCGCTTCACTGCCCATACCACGTCTCACTGGTGTCGTTGCGAACATCACCTCGCGGCAGTCCCCTCATCCCCGCGCCGAGTCTAACACGCCGATTGTGTCTAAGAGTCTCCACGAGTCTCGCCATTTCAAGCGACTTCTCAACAATAGTGTCTTTCCCAGTCAGGATGATGGACGACAGGCTTGCAGGCGACGCCCTGGCGCGGTACACATGTCGATGTGGGACACCCTGTCGTTGGCACACGCGAGCGGCTCATCGCTGCGGCGACCGAGCTCTTCGCCCAGAACGGATACCGCGGAGCCTCGGTGCGCGACATCTGCGATCGCGCACGCGCCAACTCCGGCGCGGTGTCCTACCACTTCGGCGGCAAGCGGCAGCTCTACCGCACCGTGCTTCGCCGGTCGGTCGAAGCCGCTGCCAGCGCGGTCGCAAGGGCGACGGCCGGCGAGCTGGTCATGGAGGTGCGGGCACGCGCCGCCGTACGCGAGCTCCTGCGCGCCCTCCACGCTGACCCCGCACTCGTTCGCCTGGTGGTGCATGATCTCGCCGAGGGCGGCGACGTTGCGGCCGAGGCCCTGGTTCCGCCGCTGCGAGCAGCCTACGACGCGACGCGGGATGCCCTCGGACCCGCCGACGACCCGCGCGCCGCGCGCGCCGCGCGGGCGGCGCTGCTCAAGCTCGCAGCTCCCGTGCTCCTGGACGTGGTGGCCCGACCGGTTCTCGAGCGCGTCTTCGAGCCTTCGGCGGACATCCCCGGTGAGATCCTCGAGGAACTCCTCGAAACCGCCTTCCGCGGCGAGGCGTGGGAGGACTGAGCCGATCCGACGGCCCTTCGCGGTACCGCCAGATCACTCCAGCAGTGTCTCCTCACTGCGGAAACACACGCCGCGCTCGGCGAGGTGGCCCATGACCAGCTCGAATACCCCCGGCGTACGTCCCAGGTACTCCGGTGGCGATAGGCCCCGCTCCGTGTAGAGCTTGGAGGCGATGGCCTTGACCGCGGCGGTGCAGGTGTAGCCGGTGGTGCGTGCCATCGAGGTGGCTCCGGTGGTGCGGTCGAGGCGGTCGAGCAGGTCGTAGCGAACGAGGACCCGCCGGTCCTCCCGCCGGCCCTCGATCTCCACCCGCATCACGGTCAGGTCCTCATCGCCGTCCTGCATCTGCCACGCCGGGAAGAGCAGACGTGCAGTGAGGTCGATCGGCCGCACCGGGACTCCGCCGACGTCGACCGGCGTCTCGCCGAAGAAACCGACCTCGCGCAGCATCCGCATGCGCTCGGCGTGGCCCGGGTAGCGCAGGGTCTTCTCGACCATGCTCGGCACCGACGAGGTGCCGAGCAGGGTTCGCAAGCCGTCGCTGACGAATGCCTCGAGTGTGCCGACGCCGGGAACTTCCACCGGCTCGACGTCCGACAGGGCCGGGCGCACCACCACCTCGCCGCCGACCACGATGCGTGCCGGCCGGGTGTACTCGGCGATGACGTCGATCGGTGAGAACACCGCGCGGTACTCGAACGGCCAGTGGCGCACCGCCGGCAGGCCGCCGACCATGCACGAGAAGCGCTCGACCTTCTCGAGCTGGGTCTCCTGGTAGCCCAGAATCAGGTTCGAGGCGCCGGGTGCGATGCCACAGTCCATCACGGCGATCACGTCGTGCTCTCGGGCGAGCTCGTCGAGCGGGAACGGGTCCTCCTCGAAAAAGGAGATGTCGACCACGTTCACGCCGGCCTCGATCACCGCGCGCAGCGTCTGGTAGCCGATCGGACCGGGGACCGCCCCGACCACCAGGTCGTGACCGGCCACCACACGAGCCACCTCGTCCGGGCGCTCCAGGTCGGCCCGCACCGTCGCGATGGCTGCGCTCTGCTCGAGAACGGCCAGCGCCTCGCGGCTCACGTCGGCAACCGTCACCTGAAAGTCTGCGTCGCCAGCGAGATCGCGCGCGATCACACGACCGACCCTTCCCGCTCCAAGCACGATGATCCGCATCGCTGCCCTCCCCCGATTCGGGCTCACGGTACCAGATTCACGCGCCAGGCAGCAGCCGGCTTCACGTCGTGCGCCGCCACGAGGCGTCAAGAGAAAAGAGAGCAGGACAAACAACGGCCCGCGTTGATGCGCGTGGCTCTTGACTCGTGCCCCTTCACTCTTCACCGGCGCGCCGTGCGTCTTGCACCTTACAGCGTCTCGCGCCCCCTCCTCACCTCCTCACCTTCTTACCTTCTTACCTCCTGGGCGGAGACAAGCTCCGCTCCTACGGCTACTTCCGTCTCACGCCTGGCACCTCGCGTCTCGCGTCTTACGCCCAACCTCCTCACCTTCTGACCTCCTCACCTCCTCACGTCTCTTGATTTATGCTCTATTTACACCTACAGTGGGAAGTGGACCCCGAAGGAGGACCTTCGATGGCCACACTGCTGTCCGCCGCTCCGCTTGCAGACGCCCCGCCAGGGCAGTATCCGGCCCTGCCGGCCGAGCTGACCGGGCTGGTGCGTCGCGCTTCCGAGCTGCGCCGCGCCGCACCGCGCAAGCGCTCCCATACCCCCACCCTGCCGGCCCTCGACGAGCTGCTCGGCGGCGGCCTGCCGGGCGGCGCCCTGATCGAGGTGGTGGGGCGCGCCTCGTGCGGCCGCCTCGCCCTGCTCCTCGCCGCCCTCGCCGCGGTCACCGGCGCCGGCGAGCCGGTCGCCATGGTCGACCTCGGCAACGGCCTCGACCCCCAGGCGGCGGCCGCCGCCGGCGTCGACCTCGAGCGCCTGCTCTGGCTGCGCCCCCACCGTCTCGGGGACACGCTGGCGGCCGCCGAGATGCTGGTCGACACCGGCTTCCCCCTGGTCGCCCTCGACCTCGGCCTGCCGCCGGTGCGGGGGCGCGTCCCCCTCGCCGCCTGGCTGCGCCTGGCGCGCGGCGCCGGCGTCCACCAGGCGACGGTGCTGGTCTCCACGCCCTACCGCCTGAGCGGCTGTGCCGCCGAGGCGGTGGTGGTGGCCCGACGCGGCCGCGGCGCCTGGTCGGGCGTCCACGGCGCGCGCCGTCTGCTCGACGGCCTCGCGCTGCGCCTGGTCGTCGTCAAACGTCGCGGCGAGCGCCCCGAGGCGACCACCGAGGCGCTGCTGCTCCACCCCGGCGTGCGCCGGCCCGAGGCGATCCGCCCCGAGGTCCCGACCGCGCTCCCTACGGAGGCCCGCCATGCATGACACCGACTCCTCGGCCCAGTTCCCCGGTCTGCTCGGCGAGGCCCTCGCCGCACTGCTCCTCGCGTTCGCCTTCGTCACCTTCGCCTTCTGCCTGTGACGACCCGGCTCGCCTGCCTCGCCGTGCCGCTGTTCCCGCTCGCCGCCCGACTGCGCAGCGAGCCCGAGCTGGCCGGCGTGGAGGTGGTCGTGTGCGACGGCAACGGGTCCGCCGCAAGGGTCGTCGCCGCCTCGCGGGCGGCCCGCCAACGCGGTGTCCGCGCCGGCATGACCCTGGCCCAGGCGCGTGGTGTGCTCCCCGACCTCCTCGCCCGCGGCCGCGACCCGGTCGCCGAGAGCTCTGCCCACGAGGCCCTGCTCGAGGCCGCCGCCACCGCCTCGCCGCGGGTCGAGGACGCCGCCCCCGACCTCGCGTTCGCCGACGTCGCCGGCATGGAGCAGCTGTTTCCCGGCCCCGACGGCGAGCAGCACCTCGGCGACGCGATCCAGCGCGCCGCCGAGGCGCTCCACCTCCCGCTGCGGGTGGGGATCGCCGGCACCAAGCTCGCCGCCCAGGTCGCCGCCGGCCTCTCCGGCACCCCGGCCGTGGTCCCCGAGGACGGCGAGCGCACCTTCCTCGCCCCGCTCCCCCTCGACGCCCTCAGCCTCGAGCCGCGCCTGGTCGACACCCTGCGCCGTTGGGGGGTCGCCACCGTGGGCGCCCTCGCCGCCCTGCCCGCCGACGAGGTCGCGAGCCGCCTCGGCCGCGACGGCGCCGACGCCCACCGCGCCGCACGCGGCCTCGACCCGCGCCCGCTGGTGCCGTGCCAGCCGTCGCCGACGCTCAGCGAGGGCATGGAGCTGGAGTGGCCGGTGGTCACCGTCGAGCCCCTTCTGCACGCCGTCCGCGCCGCCCTCGAGCGGCTCGACGCCCGCCTCGCCCGCCACGACCTCGCCTGCACCCTGCTCGAGCTCGAGCTCGGTCTCGAGCCCGAGGGCCACGATCGGCGCGCCATCCGCCTGCCGGCCCCGGTGCGCGACGTCGGCGCGCTGGTCGACCTGGTCCGGCTCGAGGTCGAGGCGCGGCCGCCGCGCGCCCCGGTGGCGGCCTTCGCCTGCGTGGTTCACCCCGACCGCCGCCGGCTCGGCCAGCTCACCCTCTTCGGTCCCGCCGAGCTGTCGCCCCAGGCCCTCGCCACCACCCTCGCTCGCCTCGCCGCCCGCCTCGGCCCGGACCGGGTCGGCTCGCCCCGCACCATTGACGGACACCGCCCCGAGCGCTTCGCCGTCGCCGCCTTCGCACCGCCCCCACCGCCCACCGAGCGCCGCCCACCGCGCGCCGGCCGCGGCCTGCTCGCGGTGCGCGTGCTGCGCCCGCCGGTACCGCTCGAGGTCATCACCGAGCCGCTCGCCGCGGCCGACACCGAGCGCCCGGTCTCGGTCGCCTCGGCCGGCGGCGCCACGCCCCGCATCCAGGGCCTGGTCCGGGTCGCTTCCGGCCCGTGGCAGCTCGAGGAGGGCTGGTGGAGCGAGGCTCCGGTCACCCGCGACTACTGGGACGTCGAGCTCTCTGGCGGCGGCCTGTGGCGGGTGTTCCGGGACCGGGCGTCCGAGGAGTGGTTCGCGGACGGGTTATACGATTGAGTCTGCAACACCGATCGGCTCTCTGCTGCGGCCAACGGAGGGCGGCGCCATGCCGTGCGCGAGGCAGCTCGGCCTCCTCAACGTAGCTGGGCTACGCCTGCGTCGGCCGAACCACCCCGCACCCACCCTGTCACCACCCTCCGCTGCCCTCGCGACAAGAGCCGACCGCCGCTGCAGACTCGCGACCTTGACTCCCGGAGCAGTCAAGAACACCGACATCTGCAGGCCGCTCGCGTCCCTCGCGACGGTCTCCGCCCGCACCGGCAGGTCTCAGGAGGAACAAGGCTCGGACGGAACCTCGCGGCGCGCCGAGATGACGACAGCTACAGACCGCTCGCGTCCCTCGCGACGGTCCTCGAGCGAGTCGGCCGGTCTGGGCAGATAACGAAGGACCCACAGACCTCGTGACGAGAACCGCCCGGTGCTGCAGACTCTGGCCGCCTCAGAAGGCACACTCTTGGCTCAAGGAAAGCGACGGGAGAGCCGTTCAGTCCGTAGACCCGGGTGTGGTGCGGAATGTCAGAGACACGGACGGGTCAAGGCGACTCGTGGTCACGTAGACTCGGGGCGACCAATGCCTCACCTACCCCCAGGCTGTGTCAGCACCGAAGAAGAGGTTCGGCGTTTCCCGACACTGGCTCAGACGTTCCTCTTCCCGTCCGTCGCGCTCGCGCTCGGAATCGCCATCGGCGGCTTTCCGACCCGAGCGGTGCGTTGGTCGGCGGTGCTCGCGGTCGGGGCGCTCCTGATCATCGGCGTGTACGCCGAGGCGACGACCGTCAGCCGGACGGGTCTTGCCGCCTTCGCCAAGCTGTGGCGTCACAGCGGTCCCCCCGACGCCGTGCTGTTCTTCCCGCGCTGGAACCGGCGGGTCGCGGGCTACTACCTCGGCGCCCCGGTGATGAACGTGCCAACCCGGACCGAGCTCGAGGCCGCGCTCCGCCAACGGGACAGCGTCCGGGTCTGGGAGGTGGTGCGGAAGGGCAACGACCAGCGGATCCTGGCGTTGGCGCTGCACCGGGTGTGCCTCGAACGGACCGCCGACAGCGGCCCGGCAGGGCGCACGAGCCCGGGGGAAGCCCGATGACGCGGTCTCCGGCGGAGACGGCGGTGCGGCGGCTCCTCAACGGCCTCCGCAAGGTCGCGGCCGGGTTGCGGCCGTTCAACGAGTCGGTGTGGCCGGGGGTCGAGAACGACCTCCTCGTCGCCCACCGCTCGATCTACCGCTTCTTCGCCGGCTTCGTCGCCGGCCGTGACGTGCTCGATGCGGGCTGCGGCACCGGCTACGGCAGTGCCGTCCTGGCGGACGCCAGGGCGCGATCGGTGCTCGGCGTCGACGTCGACCGTCTCAGCGTCGCCTACGCCCGGCGCAGCTTCCGCAGGCCGAACCTGGAGTTCCGGCGGGCGGACTGCGAGCGGCTCGAGCTCCCCCCATCCTCCGTCGACCTGGCGGTCTCTTCGAACGTGCTCGAGCACCTGCGGGAGCCGCAGATGTTCCTGGAGGCGCTTCACCTCATCCTTCGCCCGGGAGGTGAGGCGCTCGTCGCCGTGCCGCCGATCTTCAGCCAGCACGATCTCGAGCTTCACCAAGGGATCGGGTACCACCGCAGCAATCTCACGGTGTCCGCGTGGTCCGAGCTGCTCCACGCTACCGGGTGGCGGGTCGAGGTCTTCCGCCATGACCACCCCCGGGCCGGCCGCATCGACTTCGCCTCGCCCTTCGCCGCGACCACGCAGGATGACGAGTTCAGCTTTTCGCCAGCGGACCTCGCCTCGGTGGAGCGCGAGCTACCGATTACGGTGATCTTCCGCCTCACCGGGCCGAACGCCTGAGTCCGCGCCCGCAAAGGACGCTACCACCCAACTCCGCTCACTCGATCTCGCGCGATTCCCAGGCAGGCTCGGACTCACGGGATCGACGCCGCGGGCTACCCGCCGCTCTCCTCGATCATCCGCCGGACCTCCTCGGGCCTCGCCTCTTGATTTATGTCTCTTTTACACTTACATTTTTCTCCTTCCCTGCCAAGGGGAGGAGAATACAAATGTACGCCGAGCTGCACTGCGCCTCCGCCTTCTCTTTCCTCGAGGGCGCCTCGGAGCCCGAGGCGTTGGTCGAGCGCGCCGCCGCCCTCGGCCTGCCGGCGGTGGCCCTGGTCGACCGCAACAGCCTCTCCGGCGCGCCCCGTTTCTGGAAGGCCGCCCGCGAGGCCGGGATCACGCCGCTGGTGGGCGCCGAGGTGGTACTCGAGGAGGAGCCTCCCGGCGGTGAGGGACGGCCGGAGCGGGAGCCCCTCCCCGGCCCGCTCGGCCTGGTGCCCGATCCGCCGCCGCCGGGCACGCCGCTGCCCCGACTCACCCTGCTCGCGATCGATCGCGCCGGCTATCGCAGCCTGTGCCGGCTGCTGACCGTTGCAGCTGCCGGACGGGAGAAGGGCCGCGCGCGGGCGGGGTGGCGCGAGCTCGAGCGCCACGCCGACGGCCTCCACTGCCTGACCGGGGGCGTCGAGGGCCTGCTTGCCCACCGACTCACCCACCGCGGCGCCGACGCCGCTCGCCGCGCCCTCGAGCGGCTCGCCTGGCTCTACCCGGGGCGGATCTCTGTCGAGCTCCAGCGCCACGGCCTGATCGACCAGGAGCACCGCAACCGCGCCCTGGTCGACCTCGCCGGGCGCCTGCGCCTGCCGGTGGTCGCCACCGGCGGGGTGCGCTACGCCCGCGAGGAGGACAAGGAGCTCGCCGACGTGCTGACCTCGATCCGCGAGGGGGTCCCTCTCGATCGCGCCGGACGCCTGCTCGATGCGCAGCGGGCACGGCACCTGCGCTCGCCCGAGGCGATGGCCCGGCTGTGGGCCGACCTGCCGCACGCCGTCGCCGGCGCCGCCGAGCTCGCGGCGTCGCTCGAGTTCACCCTCTCCGACCTCGGCTACCGCTTCCCCGACTACCCCCTGCCCCCGGGCGAGACTCCTGCGTCCTATCTCGCGCGCATCACCTGGGAGAGCGCGGGCACTCGCTTCCGTCCCCTCACCGGCCGCGCCCAGGCCCAGATCGAGCGCGAGCTCGACCTGATCGCGAAGCTCGACCTCGCCGGCTACTTCCTGATCGTGTGGGACATCGTCCGCTTCTGCCTGCGCGAGGGGATCCTGGTCCAGGGGCGCGGCTCGGCGGCCAACAGCGCGGTCTGCTACGCGCTCTCGATCACCGCCGTCGACCCGGTCAGGATGGACCTGCTGTTCGAGCGCTTCCTGTCCGAGGAGCGCGGCGAGTGGCCGGACATCGACCTCGACCTGCCCTCGGGCGACCAGCGCGAGCGGGTGATCCAGTACGTCTACCGCCGCTACGGCGCCGCGGGCGCGGCGATGACCGCCAACGTGATCACCTACCGCTCGCGCTCGGCGGCGCGTGAGGTCGGCAAGGCGCTCGGCTTCTCGCTCGAGACCGTCGACCGGCTGTCGCGCCAGCTCGGCCGCCACGCCACCACCGAGCTGCGCGAGGGCGTGCGCCGGCTCGACGAGGAGCTGCGCACGGTCGGGCTCGACCCCGAGTCGACCGCGTGCCGTCACTTCCAGCGCCTGTGGTGGAAGATCCAGAACCTCCCCCGCCACCTCGGCCAGCACTCCGGCGGCATGGTGATGGCGGCCGGACGCCTCGACGAGGTGGTACCGCTGGAGCCGGCGGCGATGCCGGGGCGCACGGTGATCCAGTGGGACAAGGACGACTGTGCCGACCTCGGGATCATCAAGGTCGACCTGCTCGGTCTCGGCATGCTCGCCGCGCTCGAGGACGCCATCCCGATGATCTCGAGCCACGAGGGGATCGATCTCGACCTCGCCCACCTGCCCCCCGACGACCCCGTGACCTACGACATGATCCGCCGCGCCGACACCGCCGGCGTGTTCCAGATCGAGAGCCGCGCCCAGATGGCCTCGCTGCCGCGCAACCAGCCGCGCACCTTCTACGACCTGGTGGTGCAGGTCGCGATCATCCGCCCGGGCCCGATCACCGGCCGTATGACCCACCCCTACCTCGAGCGCCGCCAGGGCCGCGAGCAGGTCCGCTACCCGCACCCCAGCCTGGAGCCGATCCTGAAGCGCACCCTCGGCGTGCCGATCTTCCAGGAGCAGCTCCTGCGCGTCGCCATGGTGGCGGCGGGCTTCTCCGGCGGCGAGGCCGAGGAGCTGCGCCGCGCGATGGGCTTCAAGCGCTCCGCGGAGCGGATGGCCGCGATCGAGACCAAGCTGCGCCGAGGGATGGACGAGCGCGGCATCGCCGGCGACGCCCAGGAGGAGATCGTCCGCTCGATCACCTCGTTCGCCCTGTACGGCTTCCCCGAGTCCCACGCCGCCAGCTTCGCGCTCATCGTCTACGCCTCGGCCTACCTCAAGGCCCACCACCCGACCGCCTTCTACGCCGCCCTGCTCAACGCCTGGCCGATGGGCTTCTACCACCCCGCCACCCTGGTCAAGGACGCCCAGCGCCACGGGGTCGAGGTGCGGCCGGTGGACGTGCAGAGCTCCGGCTGGCGGTGCCGCTGGGAGGACGGCGCGGTGCGCCTCGGCATGCGCTACGTCCACGGACTGGCCCGCGCGGCCGGCGAGGCGGTCGAGCGCGAGCAGGCACGCGCCCACTTCGCCGACCCCGCCGACCTCGCGCGGCGCTGCGGGCTCGGCGACGAGCCCATGGCCCGTCTCGCCCACGTCGGCGCCCTGGCGTGCTTCGGCCTCACCCGCCGCCAGGCCCTGTGGCAGGCGGCCGAGGTGGCACGGCGGCGCGGCCCGCTGTTCGACGGTCTGCCGCCGCAGTCCGGGTCGCCGCTCGCTGAGATGACCTCCCTCGAGGAGACGGTCGCCGACTACGCCGGCCTCCACCTGACCACCGGCCCACACCTGATGAGCCACCTCCGGCAGGGTCTCGACCGGCAAGGGGTCCGCCCCCTCTCCGCCCTCGCCGACCTCGCCGACGGCGTTGCGGTGCGGGTCGCCGGGGCGGTGATCGTCCGCCAGCGCCCGAGCACCGCCCACGGTGTCGTCTTCCTGACCCTCGAGGACGAGACCGGGATGGTCCAGGCGATCGTGCGGCCCGAGCTCTTCCGCGCCCAGCGCACCCTGCTCGTGACCACCCCGTTGCTCATCATCGAGGGCACCGTCCAGCAGCGCGACGGTGCGCTGTCGGTGCGCGCGCGCCGTTTCCGCCCGCTGCCCGCCGACGCGGCGGTGCCGAGCCACGATTTCCATTAGCATTGTGAGGGCTCGACGCCCTCAAATGCTGGTGTGCGCTGCGCGCACAGGGAGGAAGAAAACGGAGGGAAAGGACCGCGCGGCTGCGATATCATCTCGGGCATGAGATCACATCGCTTCGCGTCGCAAGGCTCAGTCGCTGTTCTGGTGCTGGCGCTTGTCGGGGCGCTGACGGGCTGCAAGTCCGCGGCGCCGCCCGAGACCCCCGGCGAGGCCGAGGCGATGGTCCCGCTCGACCCCGCGATGGCACAGCTCGAGCGTGCGGTCGACGCAATGGGCGGGGCCGAGGTCGTCGACGCCGTCACCAGCCTCGAGCTCGACGGCCGGGCTTCGAGATGGCGTCCCAATGGCCTCGAAACGACGAGCCGGGTGCGCACGGTGATCGCCTTCCCCGACCGATACCGCCAGGAGGTCGAGGGCCGGGTCGGACCGATTGCAACGGTCCTGACGCCGGACGGTGCCTTCCTCGCCGCGGTCGGCTCCTTCCTCCCGCTGCCCGAGGAGCAGGCCGCCTGGATGCGCGAGTCGCTCGCCCGCAACCCGCTTCGCCTGCTCCAGGCGCGCCATCGCGGGGACCTCGAGGCCTCGGTGGAGCCGGTCGGGGACATCGAGATGGTGGCCCTCACCCTCGAGGGGGTCCGGGTCCAGGTCGGCTTCGACCCCGACTCGGGCGCGGTGTCCCGCGTCGTGGTCCCAGAGGCGAATGTCCCGGACACCGGAACCGGCGAGCTCGACACCACCTTCGGCGACTACCGCGAGGTCGGCGGCCTGCGCTACCCCTTCACCTCGGAGGGCACGTTTCAGGGCAAACCCGTCTTCCGAACAGTGCTCGACGAGGTCCTTGTGAACCCGTCCCTCGATCCCGTGATGTTCACCTCGCCGAGCCCGATCCTCGATCAGGACGCCCCGCCGCCGGAGCCCGTCACAACCCCGACGCCTTGACCCGGGCTGGCCGAGCCCACACACTTGATGTCCATGGGCGAGCTCATTCTGATCGTCGACGACGAGCCTGGCATCCTGACCACCCTGGCGCAGATTCTGCGCGACGAAGGCTACCGGACGACCACGACCGCGAGCGGGGAAGAGGCGCTGCGCCTGTATGCCGAGCAGCGGCCCGACGTGGTCTTCCTCGACATCTGGCTTCCCGACCGGGACGGGCTCGAGACCCTGAAGGCACTGCGCAGCCTCGACTCGCGGGCCGCGGTGATCATGATGTCCGGGCACGGCACCGCCACCACCGCCGTCAAGGCGGTCAAGATGGGCGCGCACGACTACCTTGAGAAACCACTCTCCTACGACGGCGTGATGGAGGCGGTCAAGTCCGCGCTCGCACAGCGCCGGGCCTGGCTCCAGCACACCGAGGAGCCGCTACCGCTCGAGGCCGACACCGCGCCCCCTCCGACCCTGCGCCCGCCGCGGCCGCTGCGCCTGCTCGCCACGACCGACGTGCCGCAGCGCACCATCCGTACCTCGAACGTGATCTACGGCCTCGGCCTGCACTCGGGACGGCGCACCGGCATGGTCATCCAACCGCTGCCGCCGAACACCGGCCTGCACTTCCTGACCCTGCCGGGCAGCGTGTCGATTCCTGCCCACATCGACTCGGTGGCGGAGACCGACTACGCGACCACCCTCTCGGCGCAGGGCGAGAGCATTCGAACCGTCGAGCACATGCTGTCGGCGCTCCACGCCCTCGGCATCACCAACCTGCTGATCAAGGTCCACGGCGAGATCCCGGTCCTCGACGGCTCGGCCCTGGAGTTTTGCCGGCGCATTCAGGAGATCGGGATCGAGGAGCAGGACGCGCCCCGCCAGGAGGTCGTGATCGACCGCCGCTACGAGCTCGGCGACGGCACCAAGAGCCTTGTCGTCGAGCCGGCGGACGAGCTCTCCGTGTCGTACCTTCTGCGCTACCCGCCGCCGATCGGCGAGCAGTTCTTCGACTTCACGCTGTCGGGGATCGATGACTACACTCGCGAGATCGCACCTGCGCGGACCTTCGGTTTCCTGCGCGACCTCAAGATGATCAACGAGCTCGGGCTCGGCTCCGGCGGACGCCTCGACAACTTCGTACTGGTCGGGGACGACGAGGTGGTCAACACCGACCTGCGCTTCCCGGACGAGTTCGTGCGCCACAAGATCCTCGACATCATCGGGGACCTCTACCTGCTCGGCTACCCGTTCCGGGGCCGGATCACCGCCCGCCTCACCGGCCACCGCGACAACATCCAGATCCAGCGCCAGATCCTCGCCGCCAACAGCTGAGGCTGGGCCAAGAACCACCAAGACACCAAGACACCAAAACTGAAAACAGCTCGCAAACTTCCTTTGAAGGTCGCTCGCAGTCGGTGGAACGACCCTATCTGGCTTCCCTCGAAACGGCGCGGTCGCTTCGGATATCCGCCCAGCGTGCACACCAAGCCTGAGCCACCTCGCCTGACCGAGTACTTACCCACTCCGAGCGAGTAGGTCAGGAACCTTCCGTGCTCTCCTGACATGACTTGGTGTCTTGGTGTCTTGGTGTCTTGGTGGTCAGCGCGGCTCTGGCTCCCCCGAGTGCGAGCGCCACTTGGCGTTGAATGCCTGGCGGTTGCGCTCGAACAGCTCGAGGTAGGCGGCCTCGTCCATGCTCCCGAACGAGGCCTGCTGCCAGTGGTGGACGAATGCGTCCCGCCGGCACACCAGGCGCAGCCCGGCCGCGTGCAGCCGCCGGGCGTAGTCGTCGTCCTCGAACATCCCGATCCCGAAGCGCTCGTCGAGCTCCCCCACCCGATCCCACACGTCGCGCCGCACCAGCGCGCAGAACAGGGCCAGCATCGGGATCTCGAACCCCTCACCGCGGTGCGCGCGCACCCACTGCGCCGCCCACCCGTCGAGCCCTGCGAGGTCCTCGTAGCCGACCTCGATCCGGGCCTCGTTGCCGATCGCGTTGGTGACCGGGCCGACCATCCCGATCGAGGGATCGGCGAGCGCGGCCCGGACCAGCACCGACAGCCAGCCCGAGGTCGGCACGGTGTCGTTGTTGAGCAGGCACAGGAGGTCGCCGGTGGCCTCGCGCGCCGCCTGGTTGGTCGCAGCAGGAAACCCCCGGTTCTCCGGGTTCGGCACCACCCGCAGGTTGTCGCGGCGGGAGGCCTCGTCCGCGAGCCAGGCCGGTGTCCCGTCGCTCGAGCCGTTGTCGACCACGATCACTTCGTACGCCGGGTACTCGGTGACCGCGGCCAACCGATCGAGGCACAGCCGGGTCACGACCTCGGCGTTGAACGTGACCATCAGGATCGAGACCTTCGGGTAGAGCGCGACCAGCGCTCCCTCAAAGGCATCGAGGCGCACCTCCCAGCGGTTCTCCCGCGCCAGCTCGCGGCGCCGCTCGGCCCCGTCCCGGTCCCCGATCCGCTCGACCGCGCGGTCGAGCGCGGCGACGAGCTCCTCGCCGCTCCCGACGCACTCGACCTCCGGTGCCAGCCGTTCGAGCTCCGGCAGTCCGCTCGCGACAATCGGCAGCCCCAGGGCGAGCATCTCGTAGACCTTGACCGGGTCAACCGCCTCGGTCAGCGGGGTGCGGCGGAACGGGATCAGCCCGACGTCGAAGCCGGCCGCGAGACCGGGCAGCTCGTCGTAGCGCCGCTCGCCGACGCGGTGGACGTTGGCGAGCCCGCCGAGCGGGGAGAGGTCGCCGCCGGCGTGTGCGCCCACCACCACGAAGGACCACGCCGGCCGCGCCCGCGCAACGGCAGCGACGAGCTCGGCGTCAAACCACTGGGCGACCGCGCCGAAGTAGCCGACAACCGGCCGCGGGAGGCCGGCGAGCTCACCGGCGTCTCGCCCACCGGACCAGCGCTCCCAATCGCAGCCGTTGGCAACCCGCACCACGTTGCGCGCCACCTGGCATGCGCCGCGTTCGAGGGCTGCGGAGGTCGCCACCACCAGGTCCGCGGCGGCCATCAGGGCCCGTTCGTCCTTCGCCACGGAGGGATCTGCGCCGGGAAATGCGGCATGGTCGTCCATCCGGTCGTAGACCAGCTTCGCACCCCATCGCTCGGCAAGTCGCACCGCCAGCGGCCGCCAGAACGGCAGCTGGCAGAGCACCACGATCTCGGCGGGGCCGAGCGTGCCCACGAGGGCGCCCAGAGCGTCCGCGAGTTGGTCGACGTCGCGCTCGCCGAGGGTGCTGCGAAACGGGTCGAGCGCGCGCTGGCACGACAGCACCACGCTGCGCACGCCCTCTGCGAGCGGGTGTTCGACGAGGCGCGCGGCCGCCGATCCGATTTCGAACGCCGGCGACACGTGGAGCACGGGCCACCCGCGCGCCGCGAGGCCGCCGAGCAGGTGCTCGGGCCGCTGCACCCGGTAGCCCCACTCGAGGATCGGCAGGCACACGACCGTGGGCCGGGCGGCGCCGGTCGCCGCAAGGGACTCTGCCAGACCCCGGAGCGCCGCCTCGTTGAGGACCCGAGCCTCACGCGGGCGCAGCCGGCGCAGCAGCCGCACGAGGCGCATGCGGAGCGGCACCGGCAGAACTCTCGGCGCAACCGCGCGAGCAGTCTCGAAGGGGTGACGAAGCCACCTCAGCAGACCCGAAATCATTGGCGAACCTGAGACCCGTCCGGCAGCCATCGCCGCGACCGGGAGCCGGCGCCGTGCGCCGCCCGCGTGGCGTCACGGATCGCGCCGTCGGTTAGAGGCCCGGCCGGAAACCTCCTCGCGGCTGCGAATCGCGACCGAGGTGCAATCTGCGGCGCCGGAAGTTCTTGAAGTAGAGGGTCTACGTCTGCGCCCTCCCGGCGCCACATCTCACGCCTCCTCGCGATTCTCGCTTCGCGGGGGGTTCCCAGCCGGGCCTCTCGGCTGCCGAAACCGAGGTCGCCGATCAACCGGACCTGACGCGGACGGGACACCGCTTCGACCTCCAGACGGACCTTCCCCCCGAGATGGCCGGAGTCTACCAGAGGGCCTGAATCGGAAGGGCTGATCCACCGAGGACAGGACCACCAAGACACCAAGCCATCGCAGGGCCGGGGGAGCCGTTGCGAGGACCCCGGCGGCTGCCTCCAGCAGCCGCCCCCGACGGGAGGAACAGGCGGACGAGAGAGGGGCTCTTTCATCCGCCCGTTCCTCCCGTCAGGGCCACGCGCACAGTGCGCGGCGGAGCTCCGGGTACAGCTTGAGTTTTCCCCCATCCCGTGCCCCCCTGGTGGAGTCCCATTCGAGCCGTGATTGGGAACGCGCTCCTGGTCTTGAACGTCCTCTTGGTGTCTTCGTGTCTTGGTGGTGACAATCCGCATCGACCGAAGACCAACGACCCGGGACCACCACATCACCACCCCTGGGTTGCGGGCAAACCCTGCGACGGGATTCTCACCCCGCGCCGACGAAGTCGAGGCGCGGCACGGCCGGGATCAGACCCAGGTCGTGGGCTCGGCGAAGAAACGTCTCAACTGCACGGCGGCCCCGCGCCCCGTAGCTGACCGTGAGGTCGTTGACGTACATGCCCACGAACCGGTCCGCGCGCTCGCGGTCGAGGCCGCGTCCGTAGGTCATCGCGTGGTCGAGGGCGGCGGACCGGTGCTCGAGGGCGTACACGATCGACTCCTTGAGCAGCAGTGCGACCCGCTCGATGAGCTCCGCTCCGAGGTCGCGGCGGACCACGTTGCCGCCGAGCGGCAGCGGCAAACCGCCGGTCTGCTCGGCCCACCACACCCCGAGATCGACGATCGACTCCAAGCCCTTCGCCGATTGCCAGGTGAGCTGCCCCTCGTGGATCAGGACGCCGGCATCGACGCGGCCCTCGGCCACCGCCGGGCCGATCGCGTCGAACGGCATCACGACCGTCGCCAGGCTCGGCTCCCACATCTTCAGCGCGAGCGCCGCCGAGGTCAGCTCGCCGGGGATCGCCACCGTGCCCGCGCGCAGCGCCTCGCGCTCGAGGCTGACGACGTGCGACGACGACCGGGCCGTAGCCGTCCCCCATCGACGCCCCCGAGTCGAGCAGGGCGTAGCGCTCGTCAAGGCGGGTGTAGGCGTGGATCGAGACCGCGGTGACCTCGTAGGTCCCCTTGAATGCCTCCCGGTTGAGGCTCTCGATGTCGGACAGCACATGCTCGAACTCGAGCTCGCCGGTGTCGAGCAGCCCGTTGGCGAGAGCGTAGAACATGAAGGCGTCGTCGGAGTCGGGCGAGTGGGCCACACGGATACGCGTCATGGACGGCATTGTACCTGTCGCCTTCGAGCAACGGCGGATCGCGAGAGTGGGCCACCCCCGGGGACGCGGCTGCAGCGGGCTCAGTCGTACCAGATCTGTTCGAAATCCGCGACCGCAATGTCGGCGTTCTGCCGCGCCATGGAGTCGATGACTCGGACGTAGACCTGATGTTGCCCGTCGTGCGCGACTGCGACCGCGAACAGCTGCAACTCGTTCGCCGAGGACGGGTACTGCCGGTATTGCGTTTCGCCGTTGTACACGAGCTCAACCCGGTCCGACGTGAACGGGCCTCCGCGGAGTCGGAACAGCACCGCGTCGCCGCGAGCGACAAACGGGTCTGACAGCAGGCTTCCGCGGCCCTGGTCGCTGCTGGCTGCCATCCAACCGCCCCCCGTCGCCGAGGGAACGGCGGTGAAGGCACCGTCCACGGCCCGCCATCCGAGATCGATACCGAGTGAGAAGTCCCCGTTCGTCAGCGGCTCGCGCCGCGCAATGCCGGTGGTGATCTTGAAGATGAAGACATCGCGACCGCGCAGCACCATGCCAAGCTTGAAGTACTCCGGTCCGGGATCAACCAGCGGATTGCGATCGAGCCCCGCCAGGACGGTATCGGGGATCGCGTATCGGGGGTACACGACGAACTGAATGCCCGTCGACCTCAGGTAACGTTCCGCCTGCGGGGTGCGCCGGAGGCGCTCGAGAACACCCTGCCAGCCGTAGCGGAGATCGATGTCGACGTCTGCAAAGTACCCCCATCGAGGCTCACGGGCTATCACCAGGGTCCGTTTCTCCCCCTGTCGGCGCCGAAACTCGAAGAATGTGTGCAGCGCATCTCGGTCGCTGTCAGCCACCTGCTCCACTGTGTACAACCACCGCAGCGAATGGGCGGCGGCTGGAGCCGAGGCGACGATGCCGGCGACAAGGACCGTCAGGATGGCCACCGTCAGTGCCGGGCGGCCGCCGTCCAACACACGCCGCACAAACGCCAGACCGAGGACCAGAAACGGCACCACCCACGTCACGGAGTAGTACTCGTGAGCCAGAAACGGACGCGACTGGACCGCGAACTGACCCAGATTGACCGCGAACAGCATCAGTGCGACAACCTCGAATGCAGAGAGGCCGAGGTCGGAGCGGCCGCGGACGAACCTCCGCGCAACGACCCCGATGTAAAACGCCAGTGAGACGAGGGCGAGGACCGGGAGGTAGGTGCCCATGTGCCCCTCCCAGCGCACGAAGAGCACCCGGTAGAGTTCCGCCGTGAAGACAGGGTACGAAACCAGCAGATAGCGGTCGAGCGTAGAAAGATAAGCCCACGCACCAGCGCCGACCACCGCTGCGAGCACAACTCCTGTGACGATCACTGCGGCCCGGTGCCTTGCGATGACAGGACCCACGCGGTCGCGGTACCTGACCGCCAGCGCGAGATGGACGACCACGAAAGCCTGCAACGCGAGCATGAAGCCCGTGGTGACCTTGCACAGCACAAGGAAGAGGCAGGTCAAGATGAAGGCTGTCTCCCGCCGCCACGATAGGCGCCCGTCGAGGAGCGGGACCGCGGCGGCGACGAGCAGGATCTGCCCGGAGTAGACGAACTGCTCGCCGATTCCGTGACCGGCGAAGTAGGCGCACAAAGGCGTCCCGGCGAGCAGCGCTGAGCCGAGAAGCGCGAGTGGTCGACCCAGGTACGGTCGCAACACCACAAAGAACAGCACAATCCCGGCCAAGTTGACAGAAATCATGGTGATGCGAAACGCGGGCACACTCGGCCCGAAGATGCCGAAGACCGCGGCCAGCAGCCAGTCCACCAACGGCGCCTCGGCCACCCGGAGCCACCACTGCGCACCAGTCTCCGGCCGGGTGAAGTTGGCCTCACCGAAGAACGGATCGCCGGTTCGTAGCATCGACTCGGCAAACTGATAGTGCCGGATGTTCTTCCACGCGTGGAGGCCGTTGAAGTCGCGGTCGATGTTGGGCGACCGGACGGCGAACGCGAACGCGACCACCGCGCACATGATCCACAGCGTGAGCTGACGACCTCCCTCAGCCCCGCCTCCGCGGGAGCTCTGGGCGCCACCGTCCCCAGCGACAACGGTAGCCTCGCGCGGACTCGTGTCCCGTCTCCGTTCTGCCGCCGTCATTCCGTCCACCTGGTCCCGCGCCGCCCGGTGATTCCACCGAGACCTCTCGTGGCAGTCACCAGCGGCTCATCTCGCCGGCGCCCGAGCCTGACCAAGAGCTCGGAGACAATTCCGAGAGAGAAGAGCTGCACCCCGAGAACGGCGAGCAGGATCGCGTAGAAAAGCAACGGACGGTTGCCGATCGGCCGCTCACCGAGCAGCCAGAGCGCGGCCAGGTAGGTCAGCAGCACGCCGCCGATCCCGCCAAGCCCGATCCCGAGTGCGCCGAAGAAGTGCAGAGGGCGCTTCAGGTAGCGGGTGGTGACGAAGACCGTGACGAAATCGAGAAACCCCTTGAGCAGGCGCCCGAGACCGTACTTCGAGCGACCGAAACGCCGCGGGTGATGCTCGACCGGAATCTCCGTCACGCGAGCGCCCATCGCGTGCGCCAAGACTGGTATGAAACGGTGCATCTCGCCGTAGAGCTCGAGCCGGTCGACGACCTCCCGCCGATAGGCCTTAAAACCGCAGTTGAAGTCGTGCAGCGGCAGGGCGAACACTCGCGCCACGACGAGGTTGAAGATCTTCGAGGGGATCGTCTTGTTCCACGGGTCACGACGGTCCGCTTTCCATCCCGACACCACGTCGAAGCCCTCGCGCAGCTTGGCGATGAAGCGCGGGATTTCCCTTGGATCGTCCTGCAGATCCCCGTCGAGGGTAATCACGACATCGCCGCGGACATAGTGGAAGCCGGCGTCAAGGGCTGCCGCCTTGCCGCTGTTGACTGCAAGCGTTATGACCCCCACCTGCGGCTCGCGATCGGCCAGGTCGGCAAGCACCTTTCGGGTCTGATCGGTACTGCCATCGTCGACGAAGATGATCTCGAGATTGTCGGCAGAGCCGCCTGCGTGCGTCTGGACCTCCCGGCATAGCTCAACCAGGGTTTCCGCCTCGTTGAACACCGGAATCACAACGCTCACCGCGAGAGGTTCAGCCACGATCATCCTGCTGCCGAGACGTCACAGTAGCACAGACAACGCGTGGATCAGGGGGCGTCAGGTCTCGCGTGCCCTTGGTGCGCGCCACGACCACCGCATCGAGTGATCTAGGGCACGCTGTTCCCACGCGGGCCATCACGGCACGATATCGGGCGTCGCATCGACATGGACCTCGGCGAGCCCGTAGTAACCCGCGACGGCCCAGTTGACCCACCACCATGACGGCCCGGCCGGCCGGAGCTGGTCGAGGTGGTAGTAGTTCGGTATCGGTCGAACGGCGACGTGCGCCCTGCCCTCGAGTGCCGCGGCGCGAAGCTCGAGATCGCGCGCGTCCCAGGCCGCGGCGAAGCTCTGCGCAGCCGGCAGCTCTCGGTCGAGCAGGTCCGGAAGCCGCCACACCACCTGATGCCGGATGCCAACGAGAGTGACCGCCAGCAACCCGGCGGCGGCCGCCGCGACGACGGGGCGGGGTGCGTGGGTCATGAGCACCCCGACCGCGATCCCGATCAGCGTCGCGGTGACCGTGACGATGAAGATCGGAACAGACAGGGTACGAGCGACGGGGTACCACGTCGTCGCCCATGCGGAGAGCGCCATGACCAGCGAAACGAGGAGCACGGCGACCGCCGGCAGGCCGATCAGCGCGACCATGGCCGACCGGGCCGCAGAACGCCGTCGCTGCCCGTCTACGGGCCATGCCAGAGACTGCAGCACGACGGTGAGTGCAGCAAGCGTGGCCGCGAGCAGCAGCGCCTGCGAGTGCGGCCGAACCTGCTCTCGGAGGAACGCCTGCGTGAACTCCACCGTCAAGGTAGCGACCTGCGCTGGCGAGTCCGGCCGCGGGTACGAGTTTCGCCGAGCTGCGTTGCCCGGCACCATCGCGGCGACCGCCAGACCCAGCACGGCGGCCGCCAGCACCGTGCCTGTCAGCCTCAGAAGGGGGCGACGATCACGCAACCCCGGCCAGAAGGCAGCTACCGCGAGGACCAGGGTCAGGGCGCAGACCGCACACACACAGTACGCCTCGCTGAAACCGCAGGCCACGATCGTCAGACCGGCCATCCAGGCCAGTCGCAGAGGGCGCAGGCGTGCAGCACCCCGGTTCGCCGCAGCCGAGATCATCAACCCGGCGAGAAGAGGCAGCAAGAACATCGGCGTCACATAGTTCAGCGAGCCTGCGGTCCACATCAGCACCTGCCGCAGGTCCGGCATCTGCGCCCATGCGGCGAATGCCGTGGATGCCGCCACGGTGAGGGCGGCCAGGCCGAGGCTCCCGAAACCGAGCCTCCGCCCGAGTTCGCGATATGCGACCAGCAGACCGGCCAGCACCAGCACGATCCAGCACGCCGGGAGCCAGCGGGCTGCATCGGGGCCGAGCGGGTAGACCACTGCGCACAGCGCGGTGTACCCGAACCGACCCGTCCAGCCAAGAAGGCGATCGGCCTGAAACTGCAAGAAACCCGCCTCACGAAGCTCGAAGGCAAACTGGAAGTCGTCTGCTGCCCACCGCGCGCTCCCGCCGACCCACCCCCACACGGCCTGTGGCGTCAGGAATGCGGCCAGGAGCAGCAGCAGGACCACCGTGGTGGCAATCCTCCACACCGAGTCCACGACGCGCGTTCCGCAAGACCCAGCACGAGCTGGACGTGGTTCCCCGCTGTCCACGCCCGCAGAGTACACTGGCAGCACACTCCTCGCAGCTACAAGCCGTTCGCATGAGACAGTGAGGCGCCTCTCACGCGAGCGCGGAACCGGCCCGTCGACCCCGCGCTATACTCCGCCCACAACTGAGCCCTACGCGGTGGCTGACGAAGACGCGCGGACGGCAGCGAGGCCCACCCCGTCGAGCAGCACCCGCGGTTGGGAACACGGGGAGGGACAGCACGAGGTGAGCACCGCCCGCGAGACAGGCACCACGAGGCTCGATCGCACAGGGGTCGATACCGGCGGCAAAAGGTCTTCACTTGCGACGGTTGCCAAACGCGCGGCCGAAGCCCGCGGCCTCGTCGTCTTCCTCCGCTCGATCGCCTGGAGCCACGACCTCTTCCAGCGTCCCCATCAGCTCGCCATGGCCTTCGCCCGCCACGGTTGGGTCGCGGTGTTCGAGGACTCGGCGTCGGGCGACGACGATGTGGCCGAGGTGGAGGACAACCTGTTCGTCACCCGGGTGCCGTTGCAGGAGCTGGTCGGTCTGCCGGTCACCTTGCTCTGGACCTTCACCTACAACTACCACCAACGCGACCGGTTCCACGCCGCGATCCCGTGCGTCTACGACTGGATCGACGACCTCAGCGTCTTCCACCACGATCCCTCACAGCTGGCGAAGAACCACTTGCGGGCGCTGGAGGAGGCCACCGTGGTCGCGGTGGTCGCCCGCAGGCTGCTCGACGAGGCGAGGGTGGTCCGCCCCGACGCGCTGTACCTGCCCAACGGGGTGGATGTCGAGCACTTCCTGCCGACCGGCCGGCGGCCCGATGACCCCATCGCGGACGAGCTCCTCGCCAACGGCCGGCCGGTCGCCGGCTACTACGGCGCCCTCGCCGACTGGTTCGATTTTCAGTTGCTCTACGACACGGCCGTGCTCCGGCCCGACTGGAGCTTCCTGCTCATTGGACCTCAGTACGCGGGTGCCGACGCCGTCCGCGACCAGCCGGCGCTCGCGCTGCCCAATGTCCGCTGGATCGGGCCTCGCCCATATCGCGAGCTGCCGGCCTGGCTCGAGCTCTTTGACGTGGCGACGATCCCTTTCCGGGTCAACGACATCACTCGGGCGACGTCGCCGCTCAAGCTGTACGAGTACTTCGCCGGTGCGAAGCCGGTCATCACCACGCCGATGCCCGAGTGCGCGGCATTCGCCGAGGTTCGCGTGGTCAGCGACGCGGCCGGGTTCGCGGCCGCCCTCGATTCCTCCCGCGAGTTGGCCGCGTCACCCGCCTACCGGCGCCGGCTGCGTGCGGTCGCACTCGAGAACTCGTGGTCCTTCCGGCTCGCCGAGGTCGTCACGCAGCTCGGTGACGCGGCGGCATCTGGAGGCGCGCCGGGCGCTCGGTCGGCGCAAGCAGGTCCAGCTGACGCCGGGCTCATCCGAGAGCTCACCACGCAGCGCGCCCGTGCCAACGCCCTCGAAGCGAACCTCGAGGCCGCGCGCGGTGACCTCGCGGCCGCCGCTGAGCGGATCGGTCGCCTCAGAGCCGAGGCGGAGTCGACCCGGGAGTCGGCCGGCGTCGCGGTGGCGACCGCGAGCCAAAGGGCGCACCGGGCGCTCGCTTCGGAGGAGGAGATCAATCGACGAGCAGAGGCCCTCCAGAGCGAGATCGTCCGGCTCAGCGAGTGGGCACACTCGGCCGAGCGAACGGCCGCGGAGGTGCGCGAGGAACTCGAGGCGGCGCGTAGGGAGCTCGAAGCTGCGCGTTCGGACGCGGCGGCGTGGCGTGAAGAGGCCCACCGCGGACCGGTCGCACGCTTCATGCGGAGGCACTTTCCCCCGCGTCCCGAGGGCCGTCTCACCTACGGGCGGCGCACTCTCTACTACGCGGTGGCGCGGCGCATCCTGGGCCTCTGGCGTCGAGCCGGACGGCATGGTCGCGGAAGGGCGAGCTGGTACGAATACCGCTTCCGCCGCTACCGCGCCGCCCGCGAAGCGGTGACGGCAGTCGCCTTTCCTCGAGGCCATGCGCTGCCCGACCGAGGCGGGACTCGTCTCGGTGGTGATCCCTGTTTACAACGGCGAGGATCTGGTCGCCGAGGCGATCGAGAGCGTGCTCGCCCAGACCTGGGAGCGTTTCGAGCTGATCCTTGTCGATGACGGCTCGACCGACGGCACGCCTGCCATTCTCGACGCCTACGCCGAGCGCGACCCCCGGATCCGCGTCATCCACCAGTCCAACCAGAAGCTGCCCCGCTCGCTGTCGAACGGCTTCCGCGCCGCGCGCGGCGAGCTGCTGACCTGGAGCAGCGACGACAACCGCCTCAAGTCCGACTGTCTGGCCCGTCTGGTTGGATGTCTCGATCGCCACCAGAGCTGGGACATGATCTGGGCCAACGTGGACATTATCGGAGAGGACGGCCAGTACCTCGAGGGCTCCGAGTGGTACTACGGCTACCAGTGCCCCCCCGGCAGCCCCCACGTCCACTTCCCGCACGATCCGAGCGAGCTCAACACATGGCCCAACAACTACGTCGGCGCCGCGTTCATGTACCGCGACCGGGTCGCGTGGCTGCTCGGAGACTACTGTCCTGACCGCTTCACGGTCGAGGACTACGACTACTGGATGCAGGTCAACGAGTTCCTCACCCTCCGCCACGCGGACTTCGACGATCCGATTTACGACTACCGGTTTCACGGTAAATCTCTGACCTCGCGCGAGAAGGAGCTTCGTATCCTCGAGCTGCGTGAGCAGCTGATGGTCTTCGACGACTTCCGCCGGGACTTCGCGCTGTCGCCGTTGATCTGGATGCTCGGGCCGATGCCGGTGACCGAGCCTGCACGGGCTCTGCACGCCGCGATCCGGGAGCGAGCGCTCGCGCTCGGCCACACGGTTGCCGAGCCTGACACTTGGCGGACCGCGGCCTTGCCCCGGCTGTGGATGCCAACCGTGTACGTCCAGGTAGCCGACGGCGGCACTGCCGCCCCCCCCGACCGCGCGACCCTGCCGCCGAACTCGGTCACAGTGTTGCTCACCCCGAGCGGTGACGACCTCTCGGCTGACCCCGGGATCTGGGATCTGTGCGCCGCCGTGCACCCCGCACCCGCGCTCGCAAGAACCCAGCGTCCGTGGCAGGGCTGGCTCGGCTTCGGCGATGTCCCGGCCTGCTGCCGCGCGCTCGACATCGCGGTCCGCGCACGCCATATCAAGGCGATCGAGACGAGTCTCGCGCCCCCAGCGCTGGAGACGCTTGAGGCCACGGTCGTGGTGTGCACCTATCGCCGATCGGACAGTCTCTCCGCTACCCTTTCCTCCCTCGGGCGCCAGAGCGTGTCCTCGGCGCGCTACGAGGTGGTGGTCGTCAACAACGACCCCACCGAGCAGCTCGACGACATGGTCGATGCTCTGCGCTCGCAGTCGTTCGCCGCGCACCCCGACCACGTCCGGCTCGTCCTGTGCCCGCTCAAGGGTCTGTCGCACGCCCGCAACGTCGGCATTGCCGAGGCGCGTGGGAGCGTCGTGTGCTTCATCGACGACGACGCCGTCGCCGAGCGCGAGTGGCTGGCCGGAATCCTCGCCGCCTACCAGTCCGACGACGAGATCGGAGTGGTCGGTGGCCGCATCCTGCTGCGCGTCCCCGAGCCGCCGCCGCAGTGGCTCGACCGTTCGGGCTGGAGCTACTGGAGCCACCACGACCCGGGCTACCCGGAACCGACCGAGGTCGAGCAATGGTGGGAGTACCCCTGGGGTGCAAACTGGTCCGCGCGTCGTGAGCTGCTGGTCGCGATGGGCGGCTTCCGCTACGGCTACGGCCGCCGTGGCCACGATTTCGGCGGCGGCGAGGAGGTCGTCGCCGCTTCCCTCGCGCGGCGTCTCGGAGCACGAGTCGTGGTGACCCCTGCGGCCGTCGTTCGCCACCACGTCGACCCTGCTCGCTTCACCCGCCGCGACCTGCGCCACACCGTGCGCGCAGGACTCTTGTCAACTACTTCACCCAGCGCGACCTCTACCTCCCGATGTGGCTCGGACCTGTCCACGTGCTCGAGCAGATGGGCAAGAGGCTGATGCGGCTCATGCGCCGTGGCGGCGGTCGCGCTTCCAGCGGCTCGAGACCCTGTGCTTCCTCCGTGCGGAGGTCTCACTGCTTGCAACCACGTTGCGCGACTGGCGGGCGCGCGCCCGACACAAGACCTGAGACGCGGGGCCTGCGGCAAGACGATTCTCTGGTCACGCTCCTCACTGAGCGCTTCGGCATCGGGCCGCGGCTGGTGGGCGCCTACCTCCAACACTGGGATCGCACCCAGGGGCAGCTCCTGGCCTCGGTCTCCGACATCGAAGCGCTCCGGCCGCCGCAGTCCGCCTGGTTTGACGATGCGCTCTCGAGCAACCGGTTGGCCAGTGGTCTGGCCGATGCTATCGCGGCTCGGCTCGGCCCAGAGCCGGTCCGGATGCTTGATCTCGGGTGCGGGGTCGGCGGACTCCTGATCGCAGGGGCCGGGCGCGGGTGGTCCGTGACCGGCGTCGAGAGCGACTCGGCCCTGCGCCGGCTCGCCACCGCGAACCTCCTGGACCACTCACTCGAGCCGGATGTCGTGCTGGGACGAGACGCCGACGACCTGATCTCCGGTGTCTGGTCGGTCGTCGTGTGCCGGAATCCCGATTTGCTCTTCGCGGACGTCCTGGGCGGCGTCGATCGTCTCGCCGCGGCGGTGGGGCCGGGCGGCGTCCTGGTGGTTCGTATCGCGAACCGGACCAGCCTCAGGCTGGCCATCGCCGGACCGCGGACCGGTCTCATCGGCGCGGTGCTGGCCGGCCGCGAGGTCGCTGACGAGCTGCTCTCTACTCTCGGCATAGACGCCGGACCAGTCGCCACGCAGTGCTCCACGGTGGTCGTCCGTAATGCCCTCGTCGACCGCGGCTTCGACGTCGAGCGGCTGGTGATCGAACCCTGGCCGGAGCCGCCTCTTTCCGCGGCCGCAGACCTCCTGGCCGAGCTCGTCGAGGGCTACGGCCGCTTCGCCGACGGGCAGAAGCGTCGGCTCGACGCCGAGCTCGCGGGCCTGCTCGACGGGTACGTCCTCGCCCTGGTGCGCTCAGTGGTCCGTGACCTCGCGGAGGCCGCCGGGGATCACAACGCGGCCCGCGACTTCCACGAACGCTACCTGGTCGACTTCGAGACCCTCCTCGTCCGGCGGACCTGAGAACCAATTGACTGCCGACACCTAGCCCGCATCGCTCACCAGACCTCGCCGACCTCGTGTCGCAACTCGCCGGAGGCGAGTCGCTGAAGGGGGAAGGGTCGGGCGTGAGCAACCCTCGTGAGCAATGCGGGCTCGAGGAATGCCCCTCTGCTGGCTCCTGTTGCCGCATACACACTGTGTCTCCCCATCCACTGCTTTCGCTCGTGAGCCTCGTGTTGCTTGGAGTCGCCATCGTGGACCACCCTTCGCCAACCCCTCATCAGGGGCACGAAAGCCGACATCAAAACCGGCTCGCCCGCGAGAAGAGCCCCTACCTGCTCCAGCATGCCGACAACCCCGTCGACTGGTACCCGTGGGGTGAGGAGGCCTTCGAGGCGGCACGACGCGAGGACAAGCCGATCTTCCTCTCGATCGGCTACGCCACCTGCCACTGGTGCCACGTGATGGAGCACGAGTCGTTCGAGGACCCCGAGGTCGCTGCGCTCATGAACCGTACCTTCGTGTCGATCAAGGTCGACCGCGAGGAGCGTCCCGACATCGACCAGGTCTACATGACGGTGTGCCAGATGCTGACCGGGTCCGGCGGCTGGCCGCTCACGATCCTGATGACCCCGGACCGCCGGCCTTTCTACGCCGCCACCTACCTGCCCAAGAGCGGCCGATTCGGACGACCCGGGATGATGGAGCTGGTACCGCAAGTCGAACAGCTGTGGCGGACCCAGCGCGAGATGCTGCTCAAGTCGGCGGGCGAGATCGTCGGCCACCTCGAGCGCGCCGCGGACACCGCCGGAGCGGGCGAGCTCCCGACCGACCTGCCCGAGCGCGCCGCCAACGAGCTCGCGGCCCGCTACGATGCAGAGCTCGGCGGCTTCGGCAGCGCGCCGAAGTTCCCGAGCCCGCACAACCTGCTCTTCCTGCTCCAGCACGCACGCCTGACCGGCGACGCCCACGCCGTCGAGATGGTCGACCGAACACTCGCGGCGATGCGCCGCGGCGGGATCTGGGACCACGTCGGCTGGGGCTTTCATCGCTACTCGACCGACCGGGAGTGGCTCGTGCCCCACTTCGAGAAGATGCTCTACGACCAGGCCATGCTCGCGCTGGCCTCGGTCGAGGCCTGGCGCGCGACCGGCAACGAGGCCCACGCGCGCACCGCACGCGAGATCCTCACCTATGTGCTGCGCGACATGACGTCGGCAGACGGTGCGTTCTTCTCCGCCGAGGACGCCGACAGCGAGGGCGAGGAGGGCCGCTTCTACCTCTGGACCCGGGCGCAGCTCGCAGCGGTCCTGACGCCGAGGGAGCTCGAGCTCGTCGAGACGGCCTGGGGCGTCCGCGGCGAAGGCAACTTCCGCGATGAGGCCTCCGGCCAACCCAGCGGCGCCAACATCCTTCACCTTGTCCGGCCGCTCGATGAACTCGCTCACCGGCTCGGCGTGACGGCCCCAGAGCTCGAGAAGCGGCTCGAGGCGGTGCGAGAGAAGCTCTTCGCCGTCCGCGAGGAGCGCGTCCACCCGCTCAAGGACGACAAGGTCCTGGCCGACTGGAACGGGCTCATGTCGGCGGCGATGGCGCGCGCTGGCGCCGCCCTGGGCGAGCCGCAGTTCGTGCGCGCCGCCGAGCGCGCCCTCGGTTTCGTCGACACGCACATGCGCGATCACAAGGGCCGCCTGCTCCATCGCTATCGCGACCACGACGCGGCGGTGCCGGCCTTCCTCGACGACCACGCGTTCGTGGTCTGGGGCCTGCTGGAGCTCTACGACGCCACCCTCGATCCGGTGCACCTCGAGCGCGCGCTGGCGGTCCAGGCCGACCAGGAGCGCTTCTGGGACAGCACCGACGGCGGCTACTTCTTCTCGTCCCCCGGCGGAGACAGCCTGTTGGTGCGCCCCAAGGAGGTCTACGACGGCGCAATCCCGTCGGGCAACTCGGTCGCGGTCGCCAACCTCGTGCGCCTCGCCAGGCTCACCGGCCACGAGCAGAACGAGGAGCGCGCCCGGGCAACCGCAGCCGCCTTCACGGCCGAGCTCGGCCGCATGCCCTCGGCCCACAGCCACATGATCGCGGCGCTCGAGCTCGCCGCGGCGCCCGCCGCCGAGATCGTCCTGGTGGGCCCGGCCGAGGACGAGAGCATGCGCGCGCTGCTCGACGTCGTCTGTCGCGAAGCCCCGCCCGGATCCACGACCCTGCTCGTAGCCAGCGGACCGCGAGGGGATCTGGTGCGCCGGCTGGCCCCGTTCACATCGGCTTTCGAGGCCCTGCAGGGCCGTCCGACCGCCTACGTCTGCCGTGGGTTCTCATGCCAGCTTCCGACCACCGACCCGATACGCGTGGCCGAGCTCCTCGTCCCAGCTCGCCCCCGAGATTGATCTGCCGCGACGGCGCTGTGCTACCCTCCGGCGCATGAGCGCCTCGCCGCCAAACCTCATCGATCCACTGCGCGACGCCGAACCGAACGACGCTTTGACTGCCTACGTCCATCTGTACCGCGGCGAGATGCACCGGATGACGATGTGGCGGCAGCGCCTCGACATCACCTCGAACTGGGCCATCATCCTGACCACCGGTCTGACCACCTTCACGCTCGGCGCCCAGGACGTGCCCCACTACACCCTGCTGTTGGGCCTCGGGATCATCGCCATCTCGATTGCGATCGAGGCCCGCCGTTACCGGCACCTGCACCACAGCAAGTGGCGTCTGTTTCTGCTCGAAAGCGGTCTCTTTGCCCAGCTCCTCGACCCGGCGGGAGAAGTCCCGGTGCCAGACTGGCGCACCATACTTGCCGAGGATCTGCGGCGAGCCGTGTTCGGCCTCAGCTGGTTCACCGCCATCCGTGCCCGCCTACGCCGCAACTACCTCATGCTGGTTTACTTCGTGACCGCGGTCTGGATCGTCAAGCTGGTGATCCACCCCGAACCGTCGCACGGCTCCGACGAGCTCTTCCAGCACCTTTGGGTCGGACACCTCATTCCGCCGTGGTTCGTCGCCGCAACCGCGGTGCTGTTCATCATCGTCTCGACCATGCTCGCCGTGTCGTGCCCGACGACTGAGGATCTCGACGACTGGGGTGGACGCGCGCGTGGCGCACCCCCCCCCCCGTGCACCTGACGCCGGTCGGCTTCAGCCGTTCAGCCGCACCAGCTCACCGAGGATCGCGTCGCGAACACCGGTGATGGCGAGCGTGCCGTCGACCGAGATGAACCGCGGCGCATCTTCGCGGCCGGCCTTCGCCATGTCGCCGTAGAACCGCGACAGCACCTCGGTCTGGGCGTGGTAAGCCTCGAGCCGCTTGCGGATTGTGTCCTCCCGGTCGTCGCCGCGCTGCACCAACGGCTCACCGGTGACGTTGTCCACACCCTCGACCTCGGGCGGATTGAAGACGACGTGGTAGGTCCTCCCCGAGCCGAGGTGAACCCGCCGTCCGGACAGACGCCCCACGATCTCGTCGTCCGGCACCACGATCTCGACCACGGCGTCGATCGCCACGCCGGCGTGCTGCATCGCTTCAGCCTGCGCCACCGTCCTCGGAAAACCGTCGAACAGGAACCCTCCGGCGCAGTCCGGCTGCGTGATGCGCTCCTTGACCAGCCCGATGATGATGTCGTCCGACACCAACTGGCCGGCGTCCATGACCGCCTTGGCCTTGCGTCCGAGCTCCGTGCCCGCCTTGACCGCGGCGCGCAGCATGTCGCCGGTTGAGATCTGTGGGATCCCGTGCGTCTCGCAGACGTACTGTGCCTGGGTGCCCTTGCCCGCGCCCGGCGGACCGAGAAGAATCAGTCGCATGGTTCCTCCTTCGTCACTGATCGCGCGCTGCCCCGCGGTGGTCCGCGGTCTCCCCCATCCGCTGACAGGGGCGTCGGCATCATAACCCCACGAGACTCCACGTGTCGATACTTGAAGAGAGCTGTAATCTCAATACTGGAGTGAATTCTGACCAGCCGATTCGGTGTCTGATCCGCCATTCAGGATCCGATCGGAGCCATCTCCGCCATTCTGTCACAAGGCCGTCACGACGACCTCGAAAACCAGGCCCAAAAGCTTGTGGCAAATATTCACAAACTCCAGATTCGCGAGTATCATGACCGCCAGATCTTCGCATTCGCACCATCGTGGAATGCGGGGGTGGTTCGTCTCGCACGGGCGGGTCGCCGGCGCGAGACTTCGTTGGGGAGCACCGCAAAGAAGGAGGATATCGTGGAAGCGTCGTACTTCGTCTATCTCTGTCCGGCGGCCGCCGTGCTGGCGCTCATCTATGCCTTCATCAAGGCGTCGTGGGTGTCGCGCCAGGATCCAGGGACCGAACGCATGCAGCTCATCGGCGGCTGGATCGCGGATGGCGCGATGGCGTTCCTGAGGCGCGAGTACCGCGTTCTCGCGATCTTCGTGGTGGCGGTCGCCGTCATTCTCGGCCTTGCCAACTACTACATCTCGGAGGACACCAACGCGTTCATCGCTCTGTCCTTCGTGCTCGGAGCGTTCTGCTCGGGACTCTCCGGATACCTCGGCATGCGGACGGCCACAAGGGCCAACACCCGCACCGCGAGCGCCGCCCGCAAGGGACTCAACGACGCCCTCCAGGTGGCCTTTGCCGGGGGCTCGGTGATGGGCCTGTCGGTGTCCGGACTGGCCCTCGGCGGTCTCGGACTGCTGTTCCTGCTCTACACCAAGATCTACCCCGCGTCCCTCACCAACGAGACCGCCATGGTCCTCGTGGTGAACATCCTCTCCGGCTTCTCGCTCGGCGCGTCGTCGATCGCGCTGTTCGCGCGCGTCGGCGGCGGCATCTACACCAAGGCGGCCGACGTCGGCGCCGACCTGGTCGGCAAGGTCGAGGCGGGGATCCCCGAGGACCACCCGCTGAACCCTGCCACCATCGCCGATAACGTCGGAGACAACGTCGGCGACGTCGCCGGCATGGGCGCCGACTTGTTCGAGTCCTACGTCGGCGCGATCGTGTCGTCCATGATCCTCGGCACCAGCTGGTCAGTCGGCCTTCAGGCAGTCGGCGCCTCGTCCGGCTTCAACGCCGTCTACCTGCCGCTGGTCATCGCCTTCGTCGGGGTCATCGCGTCGATCATCGGTTTCTTCTTCGTCCGCACCAAGGAAGGCGGCAACCCGCAGGCCGGCCTCAACCGCGGCACCTTCGGCGCCGGCATCCTGATGGTCATCGGAGCGATCTTCGCGATCCGCTGGCTGATCCCTGCGGGAGAGGTCTCGGTCCCCAACATCATCACCGGCACCGTTTCGACCTACACCTGGTGGGGAATCGCGATCGCCGTCGTCGCCGGCCTCGCCGCGGGCATCGGAGTCGGGCTCGTCACCGAGTACTACACCGCCACCCACAAGCGGCCGGTGGACTCCATCGTCCAGGCCTCGCGCACCGGGGCTGCGACCACCATCATCCAGGGCATCGCGGTGGGCATGAACTCCACAACCCTGCCGATCTTCCTGATCTCTGCGGCGATCCTGGCCTCGTACTGGTTCGCCGGTCTGTACGGTATCGCTATTTCGGCGGTCGGCATGCTCTCGACCATCGCGATTCAGCTCGCCACCGACGCCTACGGTCCGATCGCCGACAACGCCGGCGGCATTGCCGAGATGTCGCGCCTCGGACGCGACATCCGCGCCCGCACCGACAAGCTCGACGCGGTCGGCAACACCACCGCCGCGATCGGCAAGGGCTTCGCGATCGGCTCGGCCGCGCTCACCGCGCTGGCCCTCACCGCCGCCTACATCACCAAGATGAACGGCAAGGTCGACATGGACGCCGCCAACCCGTTCGTGCTGGTCGGCCTGCTCGTCGGCTGCATGCTCCCGTTCCGCTTCTCGGCGATGGCCATGGTCGCGGTCGGCAAGGCCGCCCAGGACATGATCCAGGAGGTTCGCCGCCAGTTCCGCGACGTAGCCGAGCTGCGTCCCGCCCTCGAGGCCGCGCAGCGCGCCGAACACGAGGAGCGCGAGCCCACCGAGGCCGAGCAGAAGATCATCCGCGCGGCCGACGGAAAGGCTGAGTACACCCAGTGCATCGACATCGCCACCGCGGCCGCGATCAAGAAGATGATCGCCCCCGGCCTCATGGCGGTGCTCGCCCCGGTCGTCGTCGGCCTCATCTCCGTCGACATGCTCGGCGGCCTTCTGATCGGCGTGACCATCTCCGGTGTCTGCCTCGCGATCTTCCAGGCCAACGCCGGCGGCGCCTGGGACAACTCCAAGAAGCAGGTCAAGGAGGGCGGCCATGACGTCTACGGCGCCGCCTACGACGGCATGCACACGGCGACCGTCACCTGCGACACCGTCGGCGACCCTTTCAAGGACACCTCCGGCCCGTCGCTCAACATCCTGATCAAGCTGATCAGCGTCGTGGCGATGATCATCGCCCCGATCCTGTACGTGATTCACTTTGGCTGACGCCCAAGTGCAAGTGAGAGATCGGAGTGCCGGGCTCGCGCCCGGCACTTCTGTCTTGGGCAGTACACTCGGACCATGGTCTCCGTGATTGCTCGTCGGCCATCGACCGTCCGGCTGCCGGCGCAGCCACCGGAAGGTGTCGAGACGGTGCTGGACTTTCTGGTGGTGCGCTTTCCGCGGGTCCCTGCCGCGATCTGGTTGGACCGCATCCGCGCGGGGCGCGTCGTCACCGAGGCGGGACCGATCGAGCCGTCCTTTCCCTACCGCCCGGGACTCGATGTCCACTACTGGCGGGAGGTCGAGGAGGAGCCGCCGGTCCGGACCGACGTCGAGGTGGTATGGCGCGACCAGCATCTGCTCGTGGTCGACAAGCCCCCGTTTCTCCCCGTCACGCCCGGCGGCCGCTACGTTCGTGCCTGCCTGGTGACGCTGCTCGAGGAGCGGCTCGGCCTCGAGCACATCGCGCCGCTGCACCGGCTCGACAAGGACACCTCCGGCCTGGTTGTGCTCTCGATCGAGCGGAGGTCGACGGGTCACTACTCCGGCCTGTTCCAGGGCACCGGACCACGCGTGACCAAGACCTACCTGGCAGAGTGCGAGGTCCTTGCCGGCGCCTCGCTCGAGCCTCGCTGGCTGCGCCACCACGTGATGCGCGACCCTGACCGCCACTGGCGTCAGTGCGCCGTGCCCGAACGGCAGCCGAACGCGTTCACGTCGTTCGACGTCGTCGAGGCCCGTGACGGCCGAGTCCTGGTCCGCCTCGGGCCGATCAGCGGCCGCAAGCACCAGCTCCGAGTCCAGCTCGCGGCGGAGGGCCTGCCGATCGTCGACGACCGGCTCTATGGGCTCGGCGACCTACCCCCCGGAGACGCGCTCGACCGGCCGCTTCGGCTCCACTGCAGCCGGCTGGCGGTCGCCGGGTTCCCGGCCTTCGGCGGCGGACCGCCGCTGGACCTCGACTGGCGCAGTGAGTATCTCGAATGGCTCGGTGGTGCCTCCGCGTGGCACGAAAATGGCCCCCGCCCGCGGGCGGGGGCCGGCAATCACCGGATTGGAAAGAGAAATCAGGCTTCCTGACTCTGGTAGTACTTCATGAGGATCTTGGCGACCTCTGGGCGGGCGAACTCCGGCGGCAGCGCCTCACCGGCGGCGAGCATGGCGCGCACCTTGGTGCCGGAGAGAAGGACGAAGTCCTCCTTGGTGTGGCCTTCCGGGGCATCGCGCATCATGATGACCTTGCCGAGCTTCTTCGAGAACGCGGTGTGGTCGGCCTCGAAGATCTTGATCTCGAGAGCGCCCTTGGGAACCTCGTCGTGGAAGATCGTCTGAGCGTCGAACGGGCCGTAGTAGTCGCCGACGCCGGCGTGGTCGCGGCCAACGATGAGGTGGGTGGCGCCCATGTTCTGACGGAAGATGGCGTGCAGCACGGCCTCGCGCGGGCCGGCGTAGAGCATGTCGTAGCCGTAGCCGGTGATCTCCACCGAGTTCGGCGGGAAGTAGAGCTCAGCCATCTTGCGGATCGCGGCGTCGCGGACGTCGGCCGGAATGTCGCCGGGCTTCAGCTTGCCGAGGAGCATGTGGATCACGGCGCCGTCGGCCTTCTCGCGGTCCATCGCCATGCGGACGAGCTCTTCGTGAGCGCGGTGCATGGGGTTGCGGGTCTGGAAGGCCACGACCTTGTTCCAGCCGTGCTTCTTGATGAGCTCGCGGATCTGTCCGGCGGTTCGGAAAGTCTCGGGGAACTCACTGGCGAAGTAGGAGTAGTTGAGCACCTGGATGGGGCCGGAGATGAAGGTCTTGCCAACGCTGTTGAAGGCCTTGACGCCGGGGTGCTCCATGTCGTCGGTGCGGTAGATCTTGTCGGTCATGAAGGACATCTGCTCGTCGGTGGCGGTCTCGACCTTGTCGACGGTCATGATGGCGAGCACCGGATTGCCGTTGACGTTGGGGTCCTTGATGGCGATGCGCATGCCCGGCTTGATGCCGTCAGCCTTCTCGACCACGTTGACGATGGGAACGGGCCAGAACAGTCCGTCGGTGGTCACCATCTTCTCGGCGACGGACATCGAGTCGGCGAGGTTCATGAAACCGGTCAGGGGGTTGAAGTAGCCGGAGCCCAGCATGACTGCGTTGGCGGCCGCCTGCGAGCAGACCACGATGGACGGCAGCTTGGCAGCCTCGGCCGTGAGGGCTGCGCGTTTGGCGTCGTCGGCCACGTAGAGCGGGTTGAGCGTGTCGGATCCGTGAGGTTTGATCATGTCGAATACTCCTTTTTTCTTGAGGTCACCGCCCCGCAGGGCGTCGGTTTCCCCTGTCTACTTGCCTGTTGTTGTCGTCATCCGCTCGTGCACCATCGCGAGGGTGCGGTAGAGAATGTGGGCGAACTTCGAGTAGGGAAACGTCAGGAACAGGGTCAGCACGACCCCGAGATGAACCACGTAGACCGAGCACGCGACCAACGGCGAGGCGACGAAGCGCAGCACCTCGGTGAGCACGCCGGTGGCGATCACGGCGAGCACGATCCAGAGGAAGAAGCGGTCGAACGCGGTCGTGGCGCCGACCCGTTTGTCCTCGGTCTTCTGGCGGTTCAGGAACAACAAAACGCCACCAATGACGAGCGCGAGCGCGGAGATGTTGCCAAGCCATTTGAGCGGGTGCAGGATCGGCACCGGATAGGTGTGGCGCATCGGCAGCGGTATCCAGGAGAACAGCGGCGAATCCTGGTAGAGGTACAGAATCGCGATGCCCGACGTCACCGCCGCGCCCACGAAACCCCACATGACGAGGAAGTGGCCCCAGCGGCGTTCGCTCACCGCCTCGCACTTCGCGAACCGCTTGTGGGTGGCGACGTCGCCCAGGGCGGGACCGAGGTTGGCCAGGAACGATCCAGAGCGGCTCGTACCCGAACCGAGTAGCCCCCAGAATCTGCGCCCGGCGACCCAGGACGCAATCACCACCCACGCGGCGCTGAGCCCGTACACCAGGTAGATCAAGAGGTGCGGCACGAACTCCTCGTAATAGAAGCGACCCTCGAGGGCCGGCAGGTTGGGGTTCACGTGCGGGATGGTGAGGCCGGTCGTCAAGCCGAGCAGAACCAACCAGAACAGGATCGGCAGACCGACCAGCAGCGGCCAGGTGGTGCGGACGTTGCCCACGAGCCGACCGAGGAAGGCCGGGAAGGCGAGGTTCTCGACCACCATCGCGCGGATCGCCGCCATCACGTCGCCCGGTCTGACGTCGCGCGGGCACCGGACGTTGCAGTCGTTGCACTGGTGGCACAGCCACACGCCCGGGTCGGCGGCGAGCCTGTCGGCTAACCCCCACTGCGCCCACAGCACCTGGCGTCTAGGGAACGGGGCGTCGGCCGGCGCAAGCTCGCACACACTCGAGCAGGTGGCGCACTGAAAGCAGCGAGCCACCGACTCTCCACCGCGTCTGGCGAACTCGTCACGGAAGGCCGCGGACGGCAGGATCTCGGAAACCGATGCCATGCCTCTTCCCCCTTCCCTAGAAGCCCTTGAGCGGGTTCGGACCGAGGCCTTCCAGCTCGTTGGAGAACTCGTCGAGGACCCGCGGCACTCGGTCGAACTCGTTGTGCGAAAGCTCGACGGTCTTGATCCGCTCAGGCTCGAGTGCAAGCCGCTGCAGGGTCTCACTGACATTCTCGAGCCGGGTGTGGGCCAGCTCTGATCCGCGAACGTAGTGGCACTGGTAGTCGTCGCCGTACTTGCAGCCGATCAGGATGACGCCGTCGATGCCCCGCGACAGCGCCTCGGCGATCCAGATGATGTTGGTCGATCCGAGGCAGCGGATCGGGATGATCCGAACCCACGGGTTCCACTGCGTACCTTGGGCTGCAGCCGCGTCGAGCGCCGGCACTGCATCGTTTTCGCACATCAGCGCCAGAATGCGCGGCTTCTCCTCGTAGTCTTCCGGGACCTCCATGGCCTTGATCATCTCGGCGATCATGCCGACCGAGTAGTCCTGGAAGCTGATGATCCGCTCCGGGCAGGCACCCATGCAGATGCCGCAGCGACGGCAACGCATTGGATTGAACTCCGGTGTCCCCTTGGCGTCCTCGTTCAGGGTTCCGAATGGGCACTCCTCGGTACACCGTTTGCACTGCGTGCAGCGCTGGAGGAAGAAGTCCGGGTAGGCGCGGTCCCCGGCTCGCGGATGGACGGACTCCCCCCGCTTCGCGGCCTCGATGCACTGCACTGCCTTCATCGCGGCGCCGAACCCGTCGTCGGCGGCCTGGGCAGCGTCCATCGGCGCGTGGACCGAGCCCGCCGCGTAGATCCCGGTGCGCCGGGTCTCGTAAGGAAAGCAGATGAAGTGCGAGTCCGGGAAGCCGTACTTCAGCACCGGCAGGTCGGGACCCTGCCGATAGCCGAGGTTGAGAATCTCGGTCCCGTCGTGGGCCGCGAGCTTCTCCGCGAGCTTAGCCGATTCCTCACGCTGGACGCTGCTCTCGCTGTTGACCGCACGGTCGCGCGCCTCGTGGAGCTGACGGATCGCCTCGCCGTCGGCCGAGTTCGGCACCATGCCGACGGCGAGCACCACGAGGTCGGCGTCGAGAACGACGTTGTCCCCGAGGAGGCTGTCCTTGATGTGGACCTTGAGCGACCCGTTGGCCTCGACCTTCTCGATCTCGCCCCGGGTCATCATGAGCGAGGCGGACTTCTGCACGCCGAGGAAGAAGTACTCGGAGAGGCCCGGCGTCCGAATGTCCTTGTAGACCACCGCCGGCTGGACCTCGGGCAAAAGCGCTGTGAGCTCCGCCACCTGGCGAAGAGTCGTCGCGCAGCACTCGCTCGAGCAGTAGCGAAGGTGATTCTCATCGCGCGAGCCCGCGCACTGGACGAAGACAACGCGCTGCGGCGCCTTGTGGTCGGACGGGCGCACGACCTTCCCGGCCACGAGCATCTTCTCGAACTCCTGCGACGTGACAACGTCGGGCGACGCACCGTAGCCGAGGTGTCCGAGCCGGCTCGCGTCGTACGGCCTGGCTCCGGTCGCCTGCACGATCGCACCGACGACAATCGCGCCGTCGGACCCGCTCAGCTGGACCTTGAACTGCCCGGGTTGCCCGGTGATCTTGGCGACCGTGGTTCCGGTCAGGACCTTGACGTTCCCGTCGGCCTCGACCTCGCGCACCAGCTCGGGCATCGGGTTGGCCTGGGGCCGATCGTAGGGAGGCTCCTCCGGCACGATCGAGACCTGATCGGCCAGACGACCCCCGAGGCGCGCGCTCTTCTCGACCAGCACCACCGGGTGACCGAGACCCGAAGCTGCCCTCGCCGCCTCGAGACCGGCCCGCCCTCCTCCGACCACCAGGACGGTGTCATCGATCTCCTCGGCCAACGGCGAGATCGCCTTGCAGCCCTTGAGGCGCGCGGCGCCCATGCGGGCGAGATCCTCGGCCAGCGCCTGGGTATCCTCGTCGCCGGCGGGATGGGACCAGACCACGTGCTCGCGCAGGCTGACTCGGTAGATCGACCGGTCGTCGGCGCCGAGGCTGGCAAACTCCGCGGTCTTGGCGCGCTCGGAGCAGGCGCACATCAGCAGACCGTCGAGAGCGTTGTCGGCCACCGCCTGACGAACCGCCGTGAGCCCTTCCTCGCCGCACAGGCACGGATGGCTCAGTGAGAACTTCGCGCCATGCTCTCCGGCTGCAGAGGCGACGGCGTCGAGATCGAGAGCGTCGCCGATGCCACATCCGCTGCACAGGAATACGCCGAGCTTGTCCATCACGCCCTCCTTGCCGCCGCCACCAGGGCCCGTGCGGCCGCTCCGGTGGCATCCCTCACCGATGCCGCGACGTCCACGGGCCTGCGCGCGACGCCGGCCACGGCAACCGCCGACCCTGGATCATCGAGCGCGAACCCGTCGTCGTCTCGGCGGGTGATGAGCGGCAGGTCGTCGTTCGCGGTGCTCGGGACCATGCCGGTGGCCAGCACCACCAGGTCCGCCTCGGCGTCCAGCAGCCGGCCCGACTCGACGTCCTCCAGTCGCAGGGAGAGGCTGCCGTTGCGGGCCTCGACCTTGCCGACCTTGCCCTTGACCAGCTTCACGCCCTCGAGCGCGGCGACCTTGAGCAGCACGTCCTCGTTGCGGCCCGGCGCACGGCGGTCGATGTAGTACATCGCCACCTCGGCCTCGGGCAACTGCTCCTTGACGTAGATCGCCTGCTTCAGGCTCGCGAGGCAACAGACACCAGAGCAGTAGTTGAGGTTGTTGACATCGCGCGAGCCGGCGCACTGCACGAAGGCGACCCGTTTCGGCGGCTGGCCGTCGGAGGGTCTCACGATCTTGCCGCCGGTCGGCCCGGTCGGCGACGCGAGGCGTTCCATCTCGACGTTCGCGATCACATCAGGCAGCAGGCCGCCGAGCTCCTCGAGCTTCTCCAGCGGGTAGGGCTGCCACCCCGTGGCGAGGACCACGGCGCCGACCTCGAGGGTCTGGGTGGTCGGCTTCGCGTCGAGATCGACGGCGCCGTAGCCGCACGCCTCGGCGATCGCCTTCGCCTCCGCGTCGGGCACTGCCGTGCGGTCGAATACGAAGCGGCGCGGCCAGGCGTTCATGTGCGGGATCCGGATCGCCTTGACCTTGGCCATACCGAGGTTGAACGGGTCGTCGACCTCGGTCGCGCACGCCTTCTGGCAGTCCCCACAGGCGGTGCACCGCGAGTTGACCCACGCCGGGTCGGTGGTCACCGTGACCTTCCAAGTGTCACCGATCCGCTCGGCCGAGCTGACCTGGGACGAGGTCAACACGGTCACCCGCGGGTTGCGCTCGAGGCGCCGCAGGTTGATCTCCATTCCGCAGGACGGGGGGCACATCTTCGGGAAGTAGTTGAAGATGCGCATCACTCGTCCGCCCAGCGACGGATCGCGCTCGACCAGAATGACCTCGGCACCGGCCTCTGCAGCCTCCAACGCGGCCGTGATCCCGGCGATGCCCCCTCCAACGACAAGCAATGGTCTGGTTGGCTTCATGAATGTCTCCCTTGGGGATCGTGACCCTCCCGGACCGTCATGGTGGACTCTCCGAACAGAGCGAAGCGCAGCCACCGAAAGGCGAACCGGAACAGGGACGCGTCATCGGTCCGAAGCCGCTCCTGGAGGTCGGACGAGACCTCGAAGCGGTCGAGAAAGGTGGACTCGAAAACGAACTCGCGGAACGAGTCGAGGTCGTAGCAGGCGGTGTAGAGCATGTGCATCCGCTTCGGATCCAGGATTCTCCCGCCGATGAACCAGGGGTGACCGACGAGCTCCCGAAAGCCGATCTCGAGCTCGTCCTGCTCGATCAGCGCCTGGTCTTGCCGCCAGGCGTCGACGGAGAAGGTGCATCGGTCCGGCTGGTGCCGGCCCTGGCAGAAGTCGTCCTCGAAGACGAAGAAGACGGGTTCGGGCTCTTCGCCGGCCCGCGCCGGCGGCAGCGCCATGCCGAGCGGATACATGCGACACGCCCATGGGCGGTCCGCGTAGACGGTGCACCCGTCCTCACCCAGGAAGTGGCAGCGTTTGGCCGGCTCATCGCGCATCTTGAGCAGCACGACCGGCAGACGCAGGTCCTTGGTGACGGGGTTGCCCGTGTAGCTGTCGAGGAAATCGCGGGTCGTCATCCCGAGTCGCCGCGCCAGACGCAGCACGTCGAGCGGCGCCAGGATGATGTTGACGTCGGCGCAGCACGTGTTGAAGCACGGTACACCGGGGTGGCAGGTGAACGCGAAGGTCTCGCCCGGCGTCAGGCGGCGCTGGCTGGCGAGAAACTCGGGAAGCTCGGGTTGCGGGTGGCTCACGACGCGCCTCCATTGTCGGGGTCGACGTCCGGCCGCGGATCGGAGTGTCCGTCACCTGACTGTTGGTCGAGGATCCGGTCCTTCAGGGCATCGGACGACCACACGGCGAGCGGTGATACCTCGCCGGTCGTCGGGTCCAGCCGGTACCGGTACGAGGCGCCGACGGCATACTCGTCGCGCATTCGTTCCCAGCCTCGTGTGAAGTACGGGCAGTCGTCGTTGAAGCAGGCGAGCTGGAACTCGCTCGGCCAGCCCGTGTTGTCGGGCAGCTCGAACCGTTGCAGCAGTTCGCCGCAGTGCGGGCAGCATGAGGTCTCGAGGGAATGGTTCACTCAGATTGGTCCCAGGCAAAGGGCGGCCCCTGGCGCTGAAGCGCCAGGGGCCGCAGATAGTTGAGTCGGTCAGCCGCCGAGCAGCTCGTGATCGGACGCCTCATCGAACAGGGAGAGGATCGGTCGCTTCATCATCTCCCACTCGCCGGTGGTGGGGTTCATCTTGCAGTTCACGAAGCAGTGCCAGTTCTGCTGGTCCAGCTTCGGGAAGTCCGCCCGGAAGTAGTAGCCCGGCCAGCGGGTCTCTTCACGGAAGAGCATCGTGCGGACGTGGGCCTCGGCCTGGTACATGCGGTGGACGTTCTCCCAGCAGCGCATGAGCTCGTGGAGGTCCTTCGCGCCCAGGTTCGCAGAGTCCTCCTTGAGCAGGCCGAGCAGCACGAGCCCGCGGTCGAGGAGGTACTTGGAGGTCGTGAACTGCGATCCGACACCGCCGGCGTACTCGTCCATGAGCTTCTGCAGGCGCATCATGAACATCTTCGGCAGGAGGTAGTAGGGGTTGACGTCGGGCTGGGTGGTCTTGTCCTTGTTCTCGGCGTAGAGCTCGAACGGCTTGTAGGTCTTCGCCTTGAGCTCGTCGACGACGGCGGCGTCGACCGTCGGCATCGCGGGCTTCTCGTTGACGATGTAGCGGATCGCGGCCTTGCCGGCGATCCGGCCCTCGGCGTGGGAGCCCGAGGAGAACTTGTGGGACGACGCACCGGTGGCGTCGCCGGCGCCGAACACGCCCTTGCAGGTCGTCATGTTCTCGTAGCCCCAGAAGTACTCGTCGGGGGCGAGGTCCTTGGGACCCGAGACCCAGGCGCCGGAGGCGCCGGAGTGCGAACCGATGAAGTAGGGCTCGGCCGCCGCGATCTCGGAGGGGCTCTCTTCGGGCTGGGTGTTGGTCGCAGCCCACAGGATCGCCTGTGAGATCGTCATGTCGAGGAAGTCTTCCCAAGCCTCGCTCTCGAGCTCCTTCATCTTCTTCTTGAAGGCCTTCTCGTCGGGGGCCTGGTCGGCGATCTTCTGGATCGCCTCGTTGGTCCGCATGTAGATCGGGCCCTTGCCCTCCATCACGTCGAGCATGCCGAGGTAGTTGCGGAGGTTGGCCGGGATCGGCTTGACGTGACCGTAGGGCTTCCAGTTGTCCAGCTCGGGCCGACGCTCGACCATGTACTCGCCACCGAAGGCGTTGGTCGCGCGAGCCTTGAAGAGCAGGAACCAGGCTCCGACCGGACCGTAGGCGTCCTTGAATCGGACCGGGATGAAGCGAACTTCCTGGCAGGTCATCTCGGCGCCGGCCTTGATGGTGAAGTACGCCGACGAGCCGGAGTTCCAGGGCGGATACCAGGCGCGACCGGCGCCTTCGCCCGAGGACCGCGGCTTGAAGACATGGACCGCACCACCCATGGCGACCAGAGTCGCCTTGGCCTTGAAGATGTAGAACTTGTTCTCGCGAACCGAGAAGCCGTACGCGCCCTTGCACTCGTCGCCGTCCATGATCGGGCCGATGATGAACACACGCTCGATCATGTTCTCGGCGCCGAGGTGGTTCTTGGCCGCTTCCGCCACGATGACCTTGTAGGACTCGCCGTTGATCATCAGCTGCCAACGTCCTTCGTGGACGAATGCGCCCTCTTCGTCCTTCCAGATCGGCAGGCCCCACTTCTCGAACAGGTGCACGGAGGAGTCTACGTGGCGGGCGATGTTCGCGACGAGGTCGTCGCGGGCCACGCCCATGAGGTCGTTCCTGACGTACTCGACGTAGTTCTTGACGGTGTTCTTGCCGTCCCTCAGGCCGACGTACTGGTTGATGGCGGACAGGCCCATCGCCACGGCGCCGGAGCGGTCCACAGCAGCCTTGTCCACCAGGGTTACCTTGAGACCGTGCTTTTTCGCCCAGTGGGCGGCCTCAACGGCGGCGCCGCAGGCCGCCATTCCGCCACCGAGGATGAGCAGGTCAGTTTCCACCTGGACCGTTTCGAAGTTTGTCATGTTCCCCTCCTTCACCTGGTCCACACGGCGGGCAGCCCGAGAGATTCCGGCTCGGTAAACAGGGTCGGCCCCTCGAGGTCGGGTTCGGTAGCAAAGCCGCCGTTCGGGACCGCGGTGCCCTCGGCAGTGGTCCGGATGGGGAACTTGAACCGCTTGACGGTGCCGTTACGGAACTTCACGGTCCACATGATCGAGTCAGTGGAACGCAGTGGGACCACCGATGCTCCCATGGGCACGAAGTCCGCGTAACCGCGCACGTCGACCGCCTGCGTGGGGCAGATCTTCACGCAGTTGTAGCACTCCCAGCACATCTCCGGCTCTTGGTTGTAGGCCTTCATGAGCTCCTTGTTGAGCACCATGAGGTCATTCGGACAGATGTGCTGGCAGGCGGTCTTGTCGAGCGCCTTGCATCCGTCACACTTTTCTGGGTTAACAAAACTCGGCATGAACGACTCCTCCTTTCGTGTAGCTCATCATCGTCAAGGGACGCATACGTCAATCATCATGCAAGAATCGAGCAACGTTTGTGCCAATTTTCACAACGGCTGATAAAACTTTTGTTTCCAACAACTTCTTTGGTCGTCCACAGAGGGACAGCAGGGCAACCTGGGAGCAGCGACACCGGCACCGCGTTACTAGATCGAAACAACTAACCCCATGCCTCCTTTCTCCAGTGACTTGAGACGGAGCGGGCGCGTTCCAGGGGGGTAACCGTTTCCTCTCGGTAACAAGGGAGCAGGCCCACGGACCCGACACCGGAGAAAGCCTCTCGAGTCGTCCACCACAAGAGATACTCGACCGTGCTCTGCGGACCCCGCCGATGGTCGTGTCGCTGCCTCGCCCCACACCTGAATCGCATCCCTTTCTTGCGCCGCCTCACGCTCCGTCGCCCCTGTTCCCGTTCATCGACAAGAGCCTACCGGAGGCCGCCGTATCGCTGAAAGATACCGTGATCGGATCGAGAACACAACTTCCCACACTTCATTTTTATTGAGAGCCTATCTACTCTCCCCGGCCGCTCCGCATTCGCTGAGGCCCGGCTCCGCCGCTCGCGAAGTCAACAACACGCTCGAGGATCGTGGCTTGGACTCCCTCTACAGACAACCTCCACCGTTGCTATTGAGATCCACTCTTGAGTCGCGTGGACCCTTGTGCTGCGAATCATGCGTCGTCTCACCAAACCTGTGGATCGGACGTACCTCCGGTCGTCGGGCAGCATGCCGCTGCACCGGGCGAAGTCGAGATCGCCCGTCCCGCGGTTGCTCTGCCCCTCGCTGGGTGGACGATTCTGGTGGTCGATGAAGTGGACAACGTCCGCAGCTTCCTCAAGGCGGTTCTCGAGGACGCTGGAGCCCGGATGCTGGAGGACGACTGCCAGTCGTACCTCGGTTCCCACAACGGACTGCGCGAGCCCGACGGGGTGCTGGCCAAGCCGATCGACCCGGCGTCACTGATCACGGTGTTCTCGCAGCTCACGTTACGCGCCTCGGCCGGCTGAGCCCGACCGCCAGGGGACTTGCAATGGCTCCTTGAACGGACCATATTGACAGGGATATGTGATTATTTTCACGAGTCGGAGTCGAGCATGCAGACCCTTCGGATGAACTCGGCCCTCCTTCCTAACTTTGTCGACGCGCTGAAGGCATGGGGAACCGTCTGGGCTCCGGTAGAACGCGCGCCTGGAGTCTTCTCCCTGGAAGCAATCGACGACCCGGACCGTGCACGCCCGGATGCGCTACGCACCATCGTGCCCTTCAAGAAGCTTCTGCTTGCACCCCGTTTCACGATGCTCGAGGGCACGACCGGCAGCGCGGGCCGACCGAGCGACGACAGTCTGCGCGGGCCACAGGTCCTGTTCGGCGCCCACCCCTGCGACGTCCACGCACTGGCGATCCTCGACCTTCTCTACATGACCGACTATGTCGACCCCTTCTATCGGGCCAACCGCGAGTCCCTGACCGTGGTCGGATTCGGCTGCTGGCCGGACGAGCGCTGCTTCTGCCAGAGCCTCGGGACATCGACCGTGGACAAGGGCTTCGACCTCGCTCTTACCCCCCTCGAGGACCGTTACCTGGTCGCGGTGGCGTCCTCGCGGGGGGACGACATCGTGCAGGCCAACCAGCAGCTGTTCCAGCCGGCGACGCGGCAGGACACCAGGGACTACCTGCATCGACTGAAGGAACGGCGAACGGCTTTCTCGCTCGCTCTGGACGTCAGCGACCTGCCCTACGTGCTCGAGCTGAAGAAGGACGACCCGGTGTGGCAGGAGCTGGGGACGAAGTGCCTGTGTTGCGGTTCATGCTCGATGGTGTGCCCAACCTGCGCCTGCTTCAACGTCGCCGACGAGGTGCACGGCGACGACCGTTCGCTGCGGGTCCGGACCTGGGACTCCTGCCTGTACCTGGACTACGCGCTGGTGGCCGGGGGCCACAACTTCCGAGACCAACGCGCCGACCGAGTGAAGAACCGCTACTACCACAAGCAGGAGGCCTTCGTGCGCGAGTTCGGCATGCCGTCGTGCGTCGGCTGCGGACGCTGCATCGAGAACTGCCCGACAGGCATCAACGTGGTCGAGGTCTTTCAGTACATGCGAGGTGACGTATGACGGTCGAGATCCCGGCGACGCTGCCGGTGCGTTCGGCGCCTCGCCATCTGGCGAGCGGGACCAACCCCTATCAGCCCGCCCCTGCCCGGATCATGCGGGTGTCCGAGCTGGTCCCCGACATCCGTCTCTACGAGCTGCGCTTCGACGACACGGCCCTCGCCGAGCGGTTCTCCTTTCGGCCCGGGCAGTTCATCGAGCTGTCGGTGCTGGGGGTCGGTGAAGGCCCGTTCTCGCTGCCTTCATCCCCTACTCGCCGCGGCACCTTCCAGCTCGGCATCCGTCGCGCCGGCGTGCTCACGAGCTTCCTCTTCGACCACGTCCGCGAGGGCGACTTCGTCGGCATCCGGGGTCCGCTCGGTAATGGCTTCCCACTCGAGCAGTTCGAAGGTCAGGACGTGCTTCTGGTCGCCGGGGGGCTCGGCATGATCCCGATCCGGGGACTGCTCCAGTACCTTATCGACCTCCGCCACCGCTTCGGACGCGTGATCCTGCTCTACGGCAGCCGCAGCCCCGACCAGGTCCTGTTCCGTGACGAGCTGACCTCCCTTGCCCGGCGCGGCGATGCGGAGATCGTGCTCAGCGTCGACCAGACCCAGGGCCACCCCTGGACGGGATCCGTCGGGGTGGTCACCGAGCTCCTCGATCAGGTCGCAATTGACGTGGAGCGCACCTACGCCGTCGCGTGCGGCCCGCCGGTGTTCTACAAGTTCATGCTCGACAAGTTGGTCGAGCTCAGTTTCGCCAAGGACCGGATCTACCTCAGCCTGGAGCGGCGCATGGAGTGCGGAATCGGCAAGTGCGGCCACTGCGCAGTCGGCTACACCTTCACCTGCCTCCACGGACCTGTCTTCTCGTACTGGGACGCCATCAACCTGCCCGAGCTGATCTACACCTGAGGAGTGCGGGATGGTGACGAACGGCAAGCCCAAGGTCGGAATCTTCGGTCTCACCGGCTGCGCCGGAGACCAGCTCCAGATCCTGAACTGCGAGGACCACCTGCTGTGGCTTGCCCGGCGCCTCGACCTGGTCGACTGGGTGATGGTGAAGTCGAGCAACGACCACACCTGTCGGCTCGACATCGCGTTCGTCGAGGGCGTGGTGGCGACCGAGCGGGATCTCGCGGACCTCAAGAAGATCCGTGCCCGAACCAATGTCCTGGTCGCGATGGGAACCTGCGCGGTGTGGGGCGGACTCCCGGCGATGCGCAACGACCTGCCGCGAGACGTTCTGCAGCGTGAGGTCTACCACGACGACGCCCGCTTTCTCGACACGGTCGAGGCCCGCCCCGCGACCCACTTCGTCCCCTTCGAGCTGCGTCTGCCCGGATGCCCGATCGAGCGGGACGAGTTCCTCAGCACGGTCAGCTCCCTGCTCACCGGAACGGTACCGGAGCTGCCGCGGGTGCCGGTGTGCTGGGAGTGCAAGACGCGGGAGAACCTATGCCGGGTGGTCCACTTCCACGAGGTCTGCTGCGGCGCCATGACGCGCTCCGGCTGCGGCGCGCGATGCCCATCGCACGGCGTCGCCTGCGCCGGCTGCCGCGGACCCATCGAGGAACCGCACTACGACGCCAACATCACGATGTTTGCGGACCGAGGCATCTCCTGGAAGGAGATCGGAGCCCGCATGCAGAGCTTCTCGGCGCCGGTGTGGATGACTCTCGGGCTCGAGCAGGAGGCACGCCATGGCGACCGGTAGGACCATCACCATTCCGCACCTCGGTCGCGTCGAGGGGCACGGCGGGATCTTCGTCAAGATCGTGGGCGACCGGGTCCAGGACGTGAACATGGACATCCACGAGGGCAGCCGCTACTACGAGGCGCTGCTCAAGGGTCGGCACTTCCTGGACGTCCAGGGAATCATCACGCGGGTGTGCGCGATCTGCTCGGCGAACCACACCGTCGCCGCTCTGATGGCGCTCGAACGCGCGATGGGCATCGAGGAGAGTGAACGAATCCGCCGTCTGCGGGGCCTGCTGCTGCTCGGCGCGGCCATCGAGTCGCACGCCCTGCACGTGTTCGCCCTTGCCCTGCCCGACTACCTGGGTTACGAGTCGGTGATCGCCATGGCCGAGCGGTACCCGGAGCAGGTCACCTTTGCGCTGCGCCTGAAGCAGCTCGGCAACCGCATCCAGTCGCTCATCGGCGGCAGGGCCGTCCATCCAATCAACACACTGGTCGGCGGTTTCGGCAAGCTGCCCTCCCCCCGCGACTTGGAGGCGATCCGTGACGCACTTCGGGAGGCACTACCTCCACTGCTGGACTTCGTGACTCTGGCCTCGTCGCTCGAGGTTCCGCAGTGGGCCGCACAGCCCACGGTCTACGTCGCCCTGCGGCCATACGAACCGGCTTTCCGATTCCGTGGTGTCTCGATCTGCACGTCCCGCGGCGAGGAGTACCCGGTGGAGTCATACCGGGAGGTCGTGCGCGAGTTCAGCGTCGAGCACTCGCATGCCAAGCACTCCGCGCTGGCGTCGGGCGACACCTACATGGTCGGCTCGCTGGCCCGGCTCAAGCTGTGGAGCCACCTCCTGACAGGCCGTGCGGTCGATGCGTTCAACACGCTCTTCCCTCAGGGCGTCGTCGACAACGTGATGCTCAACAACTGGGCGCAGCTGGTCGAGCTGGTCCACTGCCTCCAACGCGGCATCGAGGTCTGCGACGAGCTGCTGGCGATGCCAACGGCCGAGAGCGAGCTGATCCCCTACGAGGTCCGCGCCGGGCGAGGGGTTGGCGCGATCGAGGTTCCGCGCGGAACCCTCTTCCACGAGTACGAGATCGACGACGACGGTCGCGTGGTGTCGGCGAATGTGATCACGCCCACGGCACAGAACCTCGCCAACACCGAGCGCGACCTGCGCGTCGCGGTCGAGCGCCTACTCGAGCACGGCGGCTTTGACGATGCCGCTCTCAAGCTCAACCTCGAGATGGTCGCCCGAGCGTACGACCCCTGCATCTCCTGCTCCGTCCACGTGGTCCGTGACCTCTCCTGAGCAGCTGCCGCACGCCACGCTCGTGGTCGGCTTCGGCAACACCCTGGCGGGGGATGACGGCGTCGGCCCGGTGGTGGCGAGACAGCTGGCCGCACTCGATCTTCCGCCGCACGCGCGTGTGGTCGAGGCCCGTACCGACGCACTCGAGCTAGCCGGCCTGTGGCGGGGCGAGCTTCAGGTGTGGATGGTCGACGCGCTCATCCGCGGCGCCGCCCCAGGGACCATCCATCGGCTGGATCACGACGAGGTCATGTCCGTTGCCCAGCACCACGCCACGGTTCACCAGCTGAGCCTGCCCGAGTGCCTGCGCTGGCTGGCGCTGGCCGAGCCCGCGATGGCAGGGGTCCGCTACCGCCTGTACGGCGTCGAGCCGCAGTGGCTCGGCCTCAGCGAGGGCCTCGGCCCCGCCGTGGCAGCGGCCGCCAATCGGCTGGTGGAGATCCTGCTCGCCGACCTCGCTCACTTGCCGGGGTAGTAGCCCCGGATGGTCTGGACCTTGCGGTCGGCACCGGTGACCTCGACCCGGATGGCGCGGAACTTCTCCGGGGGTTTCTGCGACGGCGACGGGTACCACAGCAGGTACTGCGAGCGCAGCAGCTCTCCGATCCGGAAGTAGACCGCCGGCAGCTCGGTCACGTCCTTGGGGAAGAAGGCCGTCCCGCCAGTCTCCTCGGCGATCTCTTTGAGCACGCCGCGGCTGCCGAAGTCGAGCCGGCCGATCCCCATGCCGATCGGGAAGATCGGCACCCGCATCGTTCGCGCGAAGCGCAGCGCGGTCTCCCAGCCGGTGCGCGATGTCGTGTCCTCGCCGTCGGTGAGCAGCACCAGCGCCTGGCGTCCGCGGCGGCCGCGGAACTGCTCGAGGGAGTGCACCACTGCATCGTGCAGCGAGGTCCCCCCCTCGGGAGTGACATTCTCCAGCCGCGCCTCGATCTCGGAGGCGGAGCTCGTCCAGTGCACCAGGACCTTGGCGTCCCACGAGAATGCGAGCAGAAAGGCCTCGTCCCCCTTGTCCATGAGCTCGCCGGCGAACTCGGCGACGGCACGGCGTACCTGCGGAAAGACCTCGACCATCGAGCCCGAGATGTCCACCGAGAGCCCGAGGGAGAGCGGGAGGTCCGCCGTCGTCCCGAAGCCCGCGAGGGTGACCGGCGTGTCATCTTCGAAGACCTTGAAGTCGGCCTGAGTCAATCCGGTCACGGGCGATCCCTGCGGGTCGAGCACCACCACCGGAAGCTCGACCAGCTCAACCCGAACCGACCCCCCGAACCCGCTCCCACCGGACAGCGGCAGGACGGCGTCTCCGCGAGCGCCCTTGGTGTCGAGCGCGTCGGCCGCCAGAATCGTGGCCTTGGCGAGATCCGACGCCGGCAGGTCGATCACGCACGGGCAACTGGCCCAGCGCGCAACCTGGGTGTCGTCGATGCTCAGAGTCACCTGAGAGAGGTTCTGGGACGGGCTGACCGCCACCGTCACCGACCGTTTCGGCCCGTCGGCCGGCCCGAGGAGAATCTCCACGCCGAGCTGCCCGGAGGGGTTATTGAGCACGATCGCGTCCTCGCCGAGGTAGCGCCCGTCGGCATCCTCGGCGACGGCCTGAACCAGGGTACGGCGCACGACGTCACCAAGCGGGATGGAGACGGTCCAGGGCGCGCGATTCCGGATGCCGATCCCACGACCGTCCTGCAGGAACTCGACCCGGGCGGTGCCCTCGGGTACCTCGACCTCGAGCTGGAGGGCGCCGATGCCACCGATCTCGGGAGGCGGCAGGAATCGCACCGCGCCCTTGCGGGGCGGAAGGAGCTCAAGCGCGAGGGCGTCCGCGCTGGCATCTTCCGGGGCGGTGAAGGGTTTGTCCATCTCGGGCACCGTGACTTCGCCGGACCAGACCCCGCGCGCCTCCCCCTCGACCGCGGCGACGCCGACCTGGAGCTGGAAGGTCCCGACTTTCCAGTCCCGGTAGAGCATCGCCGTCCCGTCCGCTTCGAGCGGCACGACCGCGCTCTGACGATCCACCAGGTCGTCTCCCGAGAGCAGCGACAGCGTCACCTGGAGCCTCTCGCCAACGCGTTCGCGGTCCACCGGCGCGACCTCGACCACGACCCCCATGACGGTACCGAGTGTTCCCTTGCCGAGCGGTTGGAGCTCAACACGCAGCGCGATCGGCTTCGGCGCGGTCTGAGCCACAAGCGCCAACGGAAGCAGTAGGAGAACGGCGACGAGCCGGAGCACGTGTCGAGGGGTCATGAAGCTCTCCATCCCGGGACCCGATCCCAGCAACCATGGTACGGCGATCCCGCCCGCTTGGTTACACGGCGAACGCCGCCGCAGAGTGCCTCGGTCGGGCCCGTGACCACGAGCCAGGACATTCCATCGCCAAGCTGCGGCAATCCGGCGGCCGGTGGTAGACTGACCCCGAGCTCAAGAGCGAGGTGTTGCAGTGTCTGAGCTTTCCTCCCAGACGGCAGGGTCCTTCGACACCGACGTTGCAGTCGTCGGTTCTGGTTTCGGCGGCTCCGTCGCCGCACTGCGGCTGACCGACAAGGGTTACCGGGTCACCGTCCTGGAAAAGGGCAAGCGCTGGCGCCCCGAAGACTACCCACGGACGAACTGGAACATCCCCAAGGCGTTCTGGTTCCCCTGGGTCGGCTGCTATGGCACGTGGGCCCTGCACCTGCTGCGCGAGGTCCTGATCATGCACGGTGTCGGGGTCGGCGGCGGTAGCCTGGTCTATGCCAACACTCACTTCGAACCGCCCGACACGGTCTGGGACGACCTCCAGTGGCGGGGCCTCGAGGACTGGCGCGCAGTGATGCCTCAACACTACGCGAGCGCGCGGAAGATGCTCGGCTCGACGCCCAACCCGCGCTTCGGTCCTGCCGACGATGCTCTCCGGCACGCCGCAGAGCGTCGCGGGCGCGGCCATACCTTCCGCGCAACCGACGTCGGGGTCTACTTCGGCGAGCCCGAGGAAACCGTCCCTGACCCTTACTTCGGCGGCGAGGGTCCACCGCGCACCGGCTGCACGTTCTGCGGCGGGTGCATGGTCGGCTGCCGGCCGGGTGCGAAGAACACCCTCGACAAGAACTATCTCTACCTGGCCGAGAAGCGCGGTGCAAAGATCGTCCCCGAGACCCAGGTCGAGCTGATCGAGCCGCTCCCGGGCGGTGGATACCGACTGCACTGGCGTCGTTCGACCCGACGTCTGTTTGCCGAGCGCGGCACCCTCACCGCACAGCAGGTCGTGCTTGCCGCCGGCGTACTCGGAACCGTCGCCCTGCTCATGAACTGCAGGGAGCGCGGCACACTGCCCGACCTCTCCGATCACCTCGGCAACGTCGTACGCACCAACTCTGAGGCTCTGCTCGGCATCACTTCGCGCACCCGCACGGACCTCTGGCAGGGCATCGCGATCACCTCGAAGATGGAGATGGACGAGGTGACCCACATGGAGCCCGTGAGGTTCCCGCCCGGCTCCGACGTCATGCTCCTGCTCGGCACCCTGCTCACGGACGGCGGTCCCGGCGTTCCGCGGCCGCTGCGCTGGCTGGGCAACATCGCCCGTCATCCGATCGAGTTCATCCGCTCGACGACGCCCTGGGGCAAAGCCTCCAGCTCGACGGTGCTGCTGGTCATGCAGACCGTCGACAACCACACCCGACTGGTCCGCCGACGCCAACCGCTGTGGCCGTTCACGCGCGCACTGACCTCGCAGCCGGCGCCCGGCCAGCCCGGCATTCCGTCCTACATCCCTATCGCCAATGAGGTCGCTCGCGAGTTCGCCGCCGAGCTCGACGCGGTCCCGCAGAGCTCGCTCAACGAGGTCCTCCTGGACACCTCGACGACCGCCCACATTCTGGGAGGCTGTGCCATCGCTTCCGGGCCCGACCGCGGGGTCGTGAACGCGCACGGCGAGGTCTTCGGCCACCCGGGGCTGTACGTCATGGACGGTTCCATCATCGGGGCCAACCTCGGCGTCAACCCCTCCCTCACCATTACGGCCTTGGCCGAGCACGTGTGCAGCCGGGTCCCAGCCAAGGGGGTCTGAGAGGTAGAGCAGCCCGGGCACGGGTCCGTGCGTCCGATGTCAGCCTCCGGCCGCCGTACAATCCCTCCATGGCACCGCACGAGGTTCCCATTGAGTTCGCGCCCGACGCTGGGCCGGACGCCGGCGCGACCGAAACCCTCGATGTGACCGTTCGGCGCACGGTCTATGCCAACGAAGAGAGCGGCTTCGGCGTCGTCCGCTTGGACGGCGACACCACCGGTGCGGTGACCGCCACCGGCCCCTTGCTCGGTCTTCGCGAAGGGGACCGGCTGCGCGTCACCGGACGCTGGGTCGATCATCCCCGCTTCGGACGCCAGCTCGAGGTCTCGTCCTTCGTCCAGCTCCTCCCGTCGTCCCTCGACGGCATTCGCCGCTACCTCGCCTCGCGGAGAATCCGCGGAATCGGCCCGAAGACCGCCGAGCGGATGGTTGCCGCATTCGGGCTCGACACCTTGGGCGTGCTCGACCACGACCCCGAACGCCTGCTGGAAGTGCAGGGCATCGGCCGCACCACCGCGCACCGGATCGCCGCCTCCTGGCAGACGCTGCGCGGCCACCGCGAGGTACTGCTCTTCCTCGCGTCACACGGCGTGGCGGCCGGCGTCGCGATGAAGGTGGCGCGCCGCTACGGCGCAGCCGCCCTCGAGGTCGTCCGGAGCAACCCCTATCGCCTCGCCGAGGAGGTGGTCGGCATCGGCTTTCTCACCGCCGACCGCATCGCCCGCGGCCTCGGCGTGCCGGCGGATGCCCCGGAGCGGCTCGAGGCCGGCCTGCTCCACACCCTCGCCCGAGCCGCGGAGGAAGGCCACACCGCGATCCAGGAGCCCCGTCTGCTGGAGACGGCACGGAAGGTGCTGGAGACCGACGCCGATCTCGGCACTGCACTCGAACGGATCACCGAACGCGGCCTTGTCGTCAGGAGCCGTAGCGGGAGCGGCGCCGCACTCCTCGCCACCGCCGCTCTCGACCGTGCCGAGGGCAGCGTGGCGCGTTCACTGCGCCGGCTGCTCGCGGCGAAACCGTCCACCCGGGTCGATGTCCGGCGTGCCCTTGCCTGGTACCGGAACGCTTCCGGGTTCGCCCTCGAGCCCCAGCAACGTCGCGCAGTCGAGCTCGCCCTCACGGGCCAGGTCGTCGTGGTCACCGGTGGGCCCGGCACCGGCAAGACCACGCTCGTCCGCGCCGTGGTCGAGATCCTCAGCCGGCGTGGCGAGCGGATCGAGCTCGCCGCCCCGACCGGCCGTGCTGCCAAGCGCCTCGCGGAGGCCACCGGGCGGCCGGCCCGCACCATCCACCGTCTGCTCGAGTTCAACCCGTCCTCGGCGAGCTTCGCGCGCGATCGCGCCGACCCGCTCGACGCCAACATGCTGGTGGTCGACGAGGCCTCTATGCTGGACGTCGAGCTCGCCAACTGCCTGCTCGACGCCGTGCCGGACGGCTGTCGTCTCGTCCTGGTCGGCGACGCCGACCAGCTGCCCTCGGTGGGACCCGGCAACGTGCTCGGCGACATCATCGCGAGCGCGACGGTCCCGACGATCCGCCTCGACCGGGTCTTCCGTCAGGCGGAGGCGAGCCGGATCGTCGTCAATGCCCACCGCATCAACCACGGCCAGATGCCGCTGCTCGACCGCGACGCGGAGTCGGGTGATTTCTTCTTCGTTGCCCGGGACAACCCCGAGGCTGCGGCGGACACCGTGGTGGACCTGGTCACGAACCGGATTCCCGGCCGTTTCGGCCTCCACCCGGTCCGCGACATCCAGGTGCTGACGCCGATGCACCGCGGGCCGCTCGGCGTCGCCGCACTGAACCAGCGACTTCAGGAGCTGCTCGCTCCCCCCGGCCCCGAGCTGGTCGTCGGCGCCCGCCGTTTCCGACGCGGCGACAAGGTGATGCAGATCCGCAACAGCTACGAGCTCGACGTGTTCAACGGGGACATCGGTCGCGTCGAGACGGTCGACGCGGAGCAGCGGGAGCTCATCATCGCATTCGACGACCGGCCGGTCCGAGTTGCCGGGGACGCCCTCGACGACCTCGTCCCGGCCTACGCATGCACCGTTCACAAGGCCCAGGGCAGCGAGTACCCTGCGGTGGTGCTCGCCCTTCACCGGCAGCACCACGTGATGCTCGAGCGCAACCTGCTCTACACGGCGGTTACCCGAGCGCGACGACTGGTGGTCGTCGTCGGCAGCCGGGCAGCGGTGTGGCGCGCGGTCACCACAGCTTCTGTACGTGCGCGATGCACGACGCTCGCCGACCGCCTGCGCGAGCCGGACCCGGCGCCTTGACCGCGGTCCTGCTCGAGGCCGGGCCTTTCGAGGCCCGTCGCGACGGCGGCGAGCTGCTCTACACCGACGTCCGCGTGTGTCTCGACGAGGGCCAGCTGAGTCTGCTCGAAGCTCCGTCCGGAGCCGGCAAGTCGACTCTCCTGCGCCAAATTGCGGGCATGGTACGCACCCCCGGAGCCGAGCGGCTCTTGGCTGGACAGCCCAGCCCGCCTACGGGACTGGCCGCCTGGCGCTCCCGCGTCTCACTGCTTGCGCAGGACGCACCGATGCTGCCCGGCACCGTCGAGGACAACCTGCGATTCCCGTTTGCGCTGCGATCCGCGGGTGGCCGCGACTGGCCGCAGGAGCGCGCCCGGGAGCTGCTGGCCTCGGTGCTCGACGAGGTCCCGCTCGAGCGCACCATCGGCACGCTCTCGGGTGGCGAGCGCCACCGACTCGCCCTCATTCGGGGGCTGCTCTGGGATCCACCGGTGCTGCTTGCCGACGAGCCCCTCTCGGGTCTCGACCCGAAGCGGGCCGAGCTCTGTGTCGACCTTCTGCTCGAGCACAGTCGCAGACCCGGTCATACAGTCCTCGTCGTCCTGCACGAACCAGGTCTGGCCGGCCGTGCCGACGTCCGCCTCCGGCTTGGACGCGCGGGCCTGAAGCGCGCATGAGCCCCTCGTTCATCTCGCTCGGTCCGTTCGACCTGGTGGTGGCTGCGGGACTGGTGGTGGCCGCCGCGGCGATCTCGCTGGCGCTCAGGCTCGGCCTCGAGCGGCGGCTGGCCATCGCCTCCGTACGCACGGTGGTCCAACTCGGGCTCATTGGCCTCATCCTCGAGCGGATCTTCGCCCTGGACCGGCCGCTCCCGGTGATCGGCCTGCTCGCGGTGATGATCCTGCTCGCCGGGCGGGAGGCGGTCGGTCGCTCGTCCCGCGGTTACCGTGGGATCTACCTCGACGCGTGGTTGGCGATGGCGGTGTCGTGCCTGACCGTAGGCGGCATCGTCACCCAGGTCGTCATCGGGGTGACCCCCTGGTACACGCCCCAGTACCTGATCCCACTGCTCGGAATGATCCTCGGCAACTCGCTGAACGGCATCTCGCTCTCCCTCGACCGGCTGCTCGACCACCTCGCGACCCGGCACGCCGAGGTCGAGCTGCGTCTCGCCTTCGGCGCTACCCGTCGCGAGGCGCTCAGAGAGCCCCTTGCCGCCGCCGTTCGGACCGGCATGGTGCCGATCCTCAACTCGATGGCCGCCGCGGGGATCGTCTCGCTGCCCGGGATGATGACCGGCCAGATTCTGGCGGGTTCGCCGCCCATGCAGGCCGTCGCCTACCAGGTTGTGGTGATGTTCATGATCGCCGCCGCGACCGCTATCGGCGCGATGCTGGTCGCCGTGGTCGCCGCCCGGCGCTTGGTCGGCGCCGACGGCGTTCTCGAGCTTGCACGGATCACGGGAAGCTGAAATGGCAGCCGTCGCTCGAAGGTTGGGGCCTGCGTGAGCGCAAACTCTTCCTCAACGCCGCGCGGCGTCGCCGCGTACCTCGGTGTGGCGCGCGGCCCCTTCCTGGTTCTGCCGGTCGTGCTGGTCGCCGCGGGCGCCGCCGCCGGCTTCATCGACGGAGCCTTCTCCTGGAGCCGAACGCTGGTCGCGTTCGTCGGCCTGCTCACACTCCATGCGGCGGTCAACACGCTCAACGAGGTCAGCGACCTACGGACCGGGATCGACCTCGCGACGGCGCGCACGCCGTTCTCCGGCGGCTCGGGCACCCTTCCTGCCGGCGGACTGTCGCCGCGCGCTGCGCTGGTCTTCGGGCTTGGCTGCGCTGCGGTGGGCCTCGCGTGCGGCATCTGGTTCGTCTTCCGGGTCGGGCCCGTCATCCTGCCGCTCCTCGTCCTTGGTGCCGTCTTCGTGCTCGGGTACACCGACCTTCTGGCGCGGGCAGGGCTGGGAGAGGCAGCGGCTGGACTCGGTCTCGGTACGCTGCCGGTGATGGGGACCGCGTTGGTGCAGGGCGGCGCTCTCGGGCCAGCCGGGCTGGCGGCCTCGGTGCCAGCGTTCTTTATGACATTCAACCTTCTGCTGCTCAACGAGTTCCCGGACGAGGCGGCGGACCGCGCAGGGGGCCGCAGAAACCTCGTGGTGCTCCTCGGCCGTCGACGGGCCGCCCTGGCCTACGTCGTCGCCGGCTTGGCAACTCCGATCGCGGTCGTGGTCGCGGTCGTCGTCGGCGCACTGCCGCCGGCCGCGCTCGCCGCCACGCTGCCGTCGCTCCTGCTCGTCACGCCGCTTCGCTGGGCGCTGAGCGACTCGTCGGCGGCGGTGCCGTGGCCGGCGCTGGGCGCGAACGTCGCGTGGAACCTGGCCACCAACGCGGTCCTCGCCGCGTCGCTCGCCCTCGCCGGACTTCTCTGATCTTCCACGAGATGGGGGTCAGCTGTCCGGAACGTCCCCGACGCAGCTCACCAGAAACTCCTGCAAGGCGGCCAGCAGGCCCCCTCCGCCCATCGACCAGGTCTCGTTGTGGCCGGCTCCCAGAACTTCGAGCCATCGCTTCGGCCCGGGCGCCAGCTCGAACAGACGCCGGCCCATCCCGTACGGCACGATCTCATCGTCGGGTGAGTGGATGACCAGCACGGGGCAGCGGACGCGCACCATGGCCGCCGCCGAGTCCATCTGAGTCCGGATCAGGATCCTCGGGATGAACGGCATGTGGACCCCGGCGATGTCGGGGATCGACGTGAAGCTCGACTGCACGACCAGGCCCGAAGGCTCGCTCCGGCTCGCGAGGTCGACCGCGACCGCCCCCCCGAGGCTCTCGCCGTAAAGGACAACGCGCTGCGGCGGGACCTCTCGCGCCTCGGTCAGGTAGCTCCACGCCGCACTTGCGTCGGCGCGCAGCCCGCGCTCGCTCGGCCGCCCCTCGGAGCGACCGTAGCCGCGGTAGTCGACCATCAGGACCTCGGCCGACAGCCGTGCGAAGTCGACCATCATGCCGGCTCGATCGGCCAGGTTGCCGGCGTTGCCGTGGAACATCAGCACCACGGCCCGCGACGGGGTCGAGGGACGGCACCACCAGGCGTGGAGTCGGACGCCGTCCGCGGTGGTGATTTCGCAGTCCTCGACGGAGACTCCGGCTGCGGCGGCGGCGGCCGCCCCTGCGCGATACGACATCGGGTCGCGGCTCGGAAAGTAGATGAAGCTTCGCTCGAGCAGCATCGTGCCCCCTGCCACTGTGCCCGCCACGGCGAGGGACGCGGCGGTCCAGACCAGCCATCGGACGACGGGTGTCCTCATCGCCACCACCATACCGCTCGCCTGCCCACGCGACGAGGCGACTCCCGCTGACCACGCTCACCGGTCGACCTGGTTCGCCTCGATTCAGGTCCGGGTCAACGGACCGAGCCGGAGGTGGCCGCCTCTCCGACGCTGGCGCAGCCGGTGAAGCGCTGGAAGGTCCAGCGACCGCTCGCCTCGTCCACGCTCACCGGTGGCGAGTGTCGCGCGAAGAGCGCAGCGAGGCAGTCGATCGACGGCAGCTCGCCTCCGGCCAATCCCTCGGAGAGGCTGTCCCCCTCCCAGATCGAGAGCACCAGCTCGTCAATCGCCGGCGATGGCAGGTACAGTTCGCGGGCAACACTGGGACCGGCCTCGACCAGCACGGTCCGCGCGCCCTCGACCTGCCTGAGGTACGAGATGGCGGTTCGCGGGCCGGGCGCCGGATCGCCGACGACCCGCACATGGCGGGGCGCAGTGCGGCGCAGGCGGGTCGCCTCCGTCTGGTCAGTGAACACGACCCGGCGGCCGGGGCCGTCGAAGAACGGGTGGCCGAAGTCAAGCGCTCGGCTCGACGTCAGGACCAGCCCGACGGGCGGACGGGGGCGGGCGAGGACGTCTCGTCGCCACGCGGCCAGCGCGCGCACGGTCGCGGGTGGCCCGGGAAGCTCGAGAGTCGTTTGCGGCTCCGCGCGCAGGATCGCGCCAGTGGTCAGCACGGCGTCGGCTCGTGCCCGCCCTGCGGCCAGGAGGAAAGTGTCCGAGTAGCTCCGGGGGGTGGCGCCCCCGATCTTCAGCACAACCAGCTCTGACGAGCCGTTGCGCCAGGCTGCCGTGACGTGGACCACGCCTTCGTCGGGTCCGGGATCGCTACCGAGAAGGGAGACGAGACGCCGAACGACGTCACCTGGGGTCACGCGCAGATTTCCTCCGGAAGACGAGCGACTTGAGCAAGCCTACCACCGACCCACTCAGCGCGTGCGGTAGAATCCCCGGCGCCATGTCGCACACCGCCATTCCGCCCGTCGTCGTCTACTCGCCCGAGCAGCGCGTGACGTTTCTGCACGAGGTGCGCGATCTGGTCGACTTCTGGCACCTACTGTCCAACCTGGTCCAGCGCGACCTGACGGTGCGCTACAAACGCTCCGTGCTCGGGTTCCTGTGGACCATGCTCAATCCGCTGCTGCTGATGATCATCTTCGTGATCGTGTTCTCGGTCCTGTTCCGCTTCGCGATTGCGCACTACGAGACATACTTCCTGTCCGAGTTCCTGATCTGGAACTTCTTCGTGCAGACCACCACCCAGTCGATTGCGAGCCTCGAGTGGAACGGCGCGCTGATGAACCGAGTACGGGTGCCGAAGACGATCTTCGCCCTGTCAACCGCAATGTCGGGGTTGGTCAACCTCGCCCTGTCGTGCATCCCGCTCGTCTTGATCATGCTCTACGTCGGCGCGCCGCTGAGCTGGCCGATGCTCTTCCTGCCGGTGAGCTTCCTGATCAACGCAGTGTTCGCGCTCGGTCTCTCGCTCGCGCTGTCCGCCCTGGCGGTCTACTTCAACGACGTCTCGCCCATGTACCAGGTCGCCACCACCGGTTGGATGTACCTGACGCCGATGATCTACCCGATTGAGATCGTGCCCGAGAAGTACCGTTTCATCATCAACTGGAACCCGCTCACCCGTCTGTTCGACCTCGTCCGAGCGCCGATCTACCGCGCCGAGATGCCCGACCTGCACTCGATCCTCGTCTGCACCGTGGTCTCTCTCGTCATGCTCGCCGTTGGCTGGCTGGTCTTCCGCCGCCTCTCACGCGGCTTCTACCTGCATCTGTGAGCAGGAGATGACACCAGTCCTCGAGATGCACGACGTCACGGTCCGGTTTCGGATGCCGGAGCGGAGGATTCCGACCTTCAAGGAGTGGGTCATCCGCCGGATCACCTCGCGCATGACATTCAACGAGCTCGCCGCGCTGTCCGGGGTCGATTTCTCCCTCGAGGTCGGCGAAACCCTCGGTGTGATCGGGTCCAACGGTGCCGGCAAGAGTACGCTGCTGCGCGTCGCGGCGGGGATCATCCCGCCGACCGAGGGCCACGCGGTGGTGCGCGGGCGGCTGGCGCCGATCATCGAGCTCGGCACCGGCTTCGAGATGGAGCTGTCTGGGCGCGAGAACGTCTTCTTCAACGGTGCCCTGCTCGGCCGCTCGAAGACCGAGATGCTCGCCCGCTACGACGAGATCATTGACTTCTCCGGCATTGAAGACTTCATCGACTCCCCGCTGCGAACCTACTCCACCGGCATGGTGGCGCGGCTCGCATTCGCGGTGGCGACCACCGTCGACGCCGACATCCTCCTGCTCGACGAGGTCCTCTCCGTCGGCGACGAGGCTTTCCGGGCCAAGTGTGCGAAGCGCATCAACGATTTCCGCGGACGCGGCGTCACGATCCTCTACGTCTCCCATGACCTCAAGTCGGTGGAGAAGCTGTGCAGCCGCGCGCTGTGGCTCGACCACGGAAGGGTTCGCGCCATCGGGCCCGCCGAGGAGGTCGTCGTAGCCTACAAGGCCGAGGTCACTCCCGACGCCTCCTGATCTGATCGACATCCGCGAGCATCTCCGCCACTCGCTGGTCCCAGGTGTGGCAGGTCTCCACCCTTCTCCGCGCGGCGCGGCCCATCTCACGCCGCCGCGGTTCGTCCCCGAGCAACTCGAGCACCACCGGCACGACGTCGTCGGGCGCGGCAAAGGTGGCGATCTCGGTGCCGGGTGAGAAGCACTCGTCCAGCAGCGGTGACGCCTCCACCACAGAAGGCACGCCACACGCGGCCGCGATGAAGGGCCGCGGGGTGATCCGCCAGGTGCCCGCGAACGGAGGCGGCGCATCGTCCATCACGGCGAGCTCGAGAGCGAGGCGGCCGCGACAGATGCCGGCCGACAGGGCCTCGGGCGTGTCGAGCTGGGGGCCCGTGGCAACCTGCCAGCCGTCGTCCCAGGCGTAGCCGTGGACGCGGACCGAGACCCTCCCGGCGAGGCGCCCGAGTACCCGTTCCCGGTAGGGGGTGCGCTTTCCGTAGAAGACCACGTCACAGTCCGGCTCGACCGCGACCGGGGCGAACATCGCCACGTCGACCGCGTGATCGCAATGACGGACCTGAAGCCCGCGCTCCGCATAGAAAGGGAGCGATGCCGGATCCTGGGTGTAGAAGAGGTCGAACTCGCCGGCGATGGCGAGCGAGGCGCGCAGACCGAGCGGATCCGAGAGCGCGATGCCGACGGTCACTGCGGCGCCCGGCAGGAGCTCCCTTGACACAGCCGCGAGGTGCAGACCGCCTGCCAAGCAGACGACCAGATCGGGCTCGAACCCGGCCAGGGTCTCGGCCACGACGGCGGGGGGGACCTCCGCCGGCGCGGCGCCGCCGGTCGACACGAAGCCGGGGACGAGCCATGGCTCGACCAGGCGCACCTCCGCCACCCGTTCGAAGGCGCGCACCGGCGGAACCAGGTTGTTCGAGTACGGCGCCTGGCCGACGTTGCCGAGAATCAGGACCCGGCGCGCCATCGCCACCTCACGCCCCCCGTTGCGCTGGGGCGAACGGCTGCCACGGCTCGCCGGCGAGGATACGCGCGATCCGGTCGGCAGCGTGGCCGTCGCCGTACGGATTGGTCGCATTCGCCATCGCGCGCCACGCCGTGTCGTCGGTCAGCAGGCGAACAGCCTCCGAGACGATACCCTCGCGGTCGGCACCGACCAGCCGGGCGACCCCGGCGTCGATACCTTCCTGCCGTTCGGTCGTCTCGCGCAGCACGAGCACCGGCTTGCCGAACGACGGGGCCTCCTCCTGGATGCCGCCCGAGTCCGACAGCACCAGGCGGGCCCGCGCCAGATGACGGACCAGCTCGAGGTAGTCGAACGGGTCCTCGAGCGCGACGTTGCTCAGCCCCCCTAGAATCTCGTGCGCCGGCCCATGCACGTTCGGGTTGCGGTGCACGGGGTAGACGAAACGCAGCTCTGGGAATCGCTCGGCGAGCTCACGGATGGCGGCAAAGATCGCGCGGATCGGCGCGCCAAAGCTCTCCCGGCGGTGGACGGTGACCAGGACCTCGTCGCTCACCGTGACGCCCCCGATCCGCTCGGCGACCGACAGGAGCGCGTCGATGCCCGTGTTGCCGGTCAGGAACACCCGACCCGAATCGTGGCCCTCGTCGAGCAGGCGCCTGCGGGAACGCTCGGTAGGCGCGAACAGACCCTCAGCGAAGACGTCGATCAGGCGGCGGTTGGCCTCCTCGGGGAACGGCCGCTTGAGGTCGCCGGTTCGCAGGCCAGCCTCGACGTGACCGACTCGAACCTCGCGGTGAAAGGCCGCCAGGGCCACCGTCATCGCGGTCGTCGTGTCGCCCTGGACCAGCACCCAGTCGGGACGCTCGCCGACCAGGACCGCGTCGATCGCCGCCAGGCTCCGCGACGCGAGGTCGTTGAGCGTCTGCGCGGGACGCATGAGGTCGAGGTCGATGTCAGGCGTGAGGCCAAAGACCTCCTGCACCTGGTCCATCATTTCGCGGTGTTGTGCGGTCGCGCAGACGATCGTCCGGAAGCGGTCGGGACGGGCACGCAATGCCGTCGCCACCGGTGCCATCTTGATCGCCTCCGGGCGCGTTCCGTACACCACCATCACCGTCTGCATTGCATCTCCCGTGACTTGACCTCGCGCCGGCCGGCCCGCAGCGCTCCTGTCCAGGCCCGTGCGAGTCGTCCCGTCGTTGGTCTCGAGCCCGCCAAGCGGCCGCCGGATGCTACCACCAGCCCCCAGGACGGTCCACCCGAGGTTGTCTTCCGTAGAATGAGCGTCGGAGCTTCGATGCAGAGTGTTCGAAGGTACTCGCGCGCGGCACTGGACGCGACCGTTGCGACGTCCCTCGGGGCAGTGTATCTGTGGACTCTGCTGCCCGGTACCGGGTACTCCGGAGACACCGCCATCTTCCAGTTCGTCGGCAAGGTCCTCGGCGTCCCCCACGCCCCGGGATCGCCGACCTACGTGATGCTCAACCACCTCTGGCTGTCGGCGCTGCCGCTTGGAAGCCTTGCCTGGCGGGCCAATCTACTGTCGGCAGTGCTCGCCGTCGCGGCGTGCGTTGTGCTGCGCCATCTCATGGAGGACATCGGCGCCGGGGCCATTGCATCGACTGCGGCGGCCGCCGCCTTCGGGCTCACACCGACCTTCTGGTCACAGTCCGTCGTGGCCGAGGTCTACTCGCTCCACGCCCTGTTCGTCGCCGTGACCCTGCTTCTCCTGCTGCGCTGGAGCCGCGAGCGGCGGGACGGCCTTCTGGTCGCCGCCTGTGCCGTGTACGCGCTCTCGTTCGGAAACCACCTCACGGCAGTGACGTTGCTGCCGGCCTTCGCGTATTTCGTCTGGCGGACCGACCGGCGAGTGTTCGCGCGACCGCGGCTGGCGTTCGTGGTCACCGCCCTGGTCGTGGTCGCCGCTGCGCAGTACCTGTACGTGCCGTGGCGCTGCGCCGATCCGTCGACACCGTTCGTCTCTGCCGAGGTGAACGATGCGGCGTCGTTTGCCGCCTTCGTCACCGGCGGCTCCTTCCGCAGCCAGATGTTCGCCTTCACCTTCGGGCAAATGGTGGGCAACCGCATCCCGCTGTATCTCGCCGACCTGTGGCACCAGCTCGGCGGACTGCTGCTCCTGGTGCCGCTCGGTTGGACGACTCTCCGCCGGGGAGGAACGAGCGAGTTCAACACCCTGCTCGGCCTCGCCTTTGCCGGCAACACCCTGTTTGCGCTCGGCTATCGGATCGGCGACATCCAGGTGCTGTTCATTCCCTCCACCCTGGTGCTCACGATCTGGATCGGCTGCGGGCTGCGAAAGCTCCTCGGCTTGCTGGAAAGACGACCCGCCGTCCTGGGCATCGGACTTGCGGCGCTAATCCCGGTGGCTCTCCTGGTGGCCGGTCTCCCCGAGGCGAGCCGTCACAACGACACCGCGATCCAGGACTCGCTCGAGGGAATGCTGACTGCACTTGAGCCGACCGGCGCCGCCCTCCTGACGCCCAACTACAACGTCTCGGGTTTCCTCTGGTACGAGTTCATCGGCGAGGGCTGGCAGCAACGCGGGCTCTACCTCATGCCCCACTATGCCGGCGAGAGCGGCAACGACCTTGCCGCCTTCGTGCGAGCCTACGCGGTCGACGGTCACCCGTACCGCGTGCCCGAGCAGCGCCTCGAGGTGCCGCCGGGGCTGCCGGTCTACTGCCTGTGCTCGCTCGAGCAGCAGGTGGTGCTTCACGACGGCGGCTTTCGGCTCGTCCAGGTCATGCCGAACCTGTTCCGTGTCCTGCCCCCGTCCTGACCTGGCAGCGCAAGCCACACAGCTCCGTCGAGCGATTCCCGGACAAGGAGGTACCGCGGGGGCAGTGCGGCACCCGCTGCCTTGGATGCGCTGCGCGCATCCTGACATGAGACCGATCGATCACTTGGCGGAGCGAAACCGGCTCCGAGCGCAGAGGCCCTCGACCGCGCCTCGACCTGGTCATCGGCGTCGAGGTCTAGACTTTCGGAACTACTGGCATGATCGGCAGCCCACCCGCGGGCTGCGGAGCGACGGTCGGCGCCGAGACCTGACGCCCCCGCAGAACCAGAGCCATCAGCGTGCCGATCACGACCAGCACCGTGCCCAGCCAGACCGCTCCGATCAGCGGCTTGGTCGAGACGTCGACCACGAAGACGGCGGGTGACCCCCCGGCCGGCGCCATCGCCGGATCGAGAATCTCGAGCCGCACCCGACCCTCGTCGACACTGATTCCAGTCGCCTCCACCCGGATCGCGCCGGAGTCCGGAACCGCCACCGCCAGCGGCCTCACGTTGCCGTTCGTTCCCATCTCCAGACCGGGCCTGACCATCACCGGCTCGCGGTTCGGTCGGGCGACCGTAATCGGCGTCAGCACGGTCATCGCGGCGTCTTCGGTGGCCGGCGGAACCATCTCGAATCCGGTGAACGTCAGCGTCCAGTCGCGGAAGGCCTCAGGCTGGTTCCGGGTCAGCGTCAGCTCGATGCCGGGAACGGCGGCACCAGCGGGCTGGTACTCGACCGGTGCCAAGTAGAGATCAGTCGTGAGCCCGCTGCGGATGTCGGGGTTGGCGACGAGCTGCCGGCTTTTCGGGTTGAGCCACATGCGGGGGTTCAGCTGGTACGCAGAGCCGTGACGGTCCTTCACCTCAACGACCATCGCGTCGCGCGCCGTCGGGGTGGGCTTGTCGACACCGCGGAAGGTGAGCGTCCGTCCGAGCACTTCGACCGGCCGGTCCTGTCGCAGCTCGACCCGCCGCTCCCGGCCCAGCCACCCTGTGGTCATGAAGCCGATCAGCATGACAGCGACGCCGATGTGCGCCACGGCACCGCCCGCAGCCGTCCACCGCCCCGCGCGCACCCAGTCGACGGTCGCCCAGAGGTTCGCCACCAAGCCCATCAACGCCGCGCCCAGGTAGAGAATGGCGAGCGGGCTGTGGAGCCCGAAGAACGCGGCGGCGATGACCACGGTCGAGGTCAGGACGAGCGAGATCGTCATCTTGCGACCCGCACGCGCCTTGGCCGCCTTCCAACCCAGGAAGGGGGTCACACCGAGCAGGAGACCGAGCAGAATGGCGAGCCAGACGCCGACGTGATTGTAGAACGACGGCCCGACCTGGGACGGCTCCCCCCACAGGCGGGTTATCAACGGTGCCGAGGTCCCGACCAGCACGATCGTGGCGATCAACACGCACGCTAGCACCGCCAGCACCGAGAACACGGTTCGCGACAGGAACGGCTCGGTACCGACCTCAGTCGGAATCTCGCGCCAGCGCCAGACGAGAAACGCGCCCGACAGCAGCACGAATGCTGCGATGTTGATCACCAGCCACGAGGTGATGCCGAGATCGACGAATGAGTGCACCGAGAAGTTGGACAGCACTCCCGACCGCGTTAGAAAGGTGGCGTAGACGACCAGCAGGTAGGCGGCCGCGGCGAGCACCAGGTTCAATCGTCGAAAGCGCCCGCTCATCTTCTGAAGCACCATGCCGTGCACCAGGGCGACGCTGATGAGCCATGGCACCAGCGAGGCGTTCTCGACCGGGTCCCAGCCCCAGTAGCCGCCCCAACCGAGAGTCTCGTACGACCAGTAGCCGCCCATCATGATCGCCGCGCCAAGGGTGGAGACCGAGACCACCGCCCACGGCAGCGTGATCCGCGTCCAGTCCTCGTAGCGGCGCATCCACAGCGCCGCGAGCGCGAACGCGAATGGGATCGCGAGCGACGCGTACCCGATGAACATGAACGGCGGATGGATCACCATCCACGGATTCTGGAGCAGGGGGTTCAGACCCTGACCGTCGAGTGGCACGGCGCCCTGGGAGAGCCCTTGATGGAAGCGGAACGGGCTCTGCTTGAGCATGAGCGCCGTCAGCGAGAGCAGGGTGAGGTTGTAGAAGAGCATCACTCGGCTCTCGTACTCTCGGGCGAGCCGCATCAGCGGCAGACCCATGAGCACGCCGCACAGCACCCAGAGCAGGAAGCTGCCCTCCTGGCCTCCCCAAAAGCTCGAGATCAGATACCAGGTCGGCAGTGCGTTGTCTGAGTAGGCCCACACGTAGGCGAGACGGTAGTCGTGGGTCAGCAGCAGGTACATGAGCAGCGCGGACGCGGTCACGACCGCCACCGTCATCAGCCAGAAGGTCTGGCGGGCGAATCGCCGCCACTCGTCTCCTTTGCGAACTGCCCCCGCAAACCCGACCGTGGACGCGAGACCGGCAAGAAACGCGAGCCAGAGCAAGATGGCTCCCGGTGTATACATGGCTCTCTCCCTCCGTCTGCAGCACACCGACCAGTGCGTCCCGAGGTCCGGATCGAACAATGAGGGAGCTTTCTGGCGGGAGCCGCTCGCGCGCCAGCGCGCGCGATGCCGCCGTGAGTATACAGATGAGCTCCGCGCCTCCGGTCACGCTCGCGAAAGAGTCTCGAGCAGCGCCTCGGCGGAGGCGATGCCGTCGACTGCGGCCGATGTGATGCCTCCGGCGTAGCCCGCCCCCTCCCCCACCGGGTACAGGCCCTCGACGGTAGGCGATTGCCGGGTGCCGGGATCGCGCAGCAGCCTGACCGGCGCGGAGGTCCTGGTCTCGACCCCGACCAGCAGAGCGGAGGGCGACACCAAGCCCCGCATCTGGCGCTCGAAGATCTCGAACCCGCGCCGCATCGCCTCGACTGCGAAGTCAGGTAGCAGCTCGTGAAGCGGCGCCGGGCGGACTGGGCTGGGGCAGGAGCTCTCGGGCAGGCGGGACGGCGCACGTCCCGCGAGGAAGTCGACCAAACGCTGCCCCGGCAGCGCATGGCAACCACCACCCGGGTTCGCAGCACCGGCCGCCGCGACCTCGAGGCCCCGTTGCCAGTTCACCCCTCGCAGCACATCGTCACCCGGCAGGTCGCACGGGTCGACGTTGACCACGAAGGCGCCGTTGGAGAAGCGCCCGTGGTGGCCAAAGTTTGACATCCCATTGGAGACCACACCATCCCGTTCGGTGGCCGCATTGAGCACATGCCCGCCGGGACACATGCAGAACGAGTAGATCGCGCGCTGGCCATCCCCGCGGTCCCAGGTTGTGGCCAGCCGGTAGCGGGCTGCGCCGAGGGCGGGGTGCCCTGCCCAGCGCCCGAGCTGGATGCGGTCGATCTGCTCCACCGGGTGCTCGAGGCGCGCACCGACGGCGAACGGCTTGACCTCCATCGCCACGTTGAGCCGCATGAGCTCCCGGTACAACGCCCTCGCCGAATGTCCCCCGGCAAGCAGCAGGTGAGAGGCCGCCAACTCGTTGCCGTCCTCGAGGACCACGGCTCGCAGCGACCCGTCGGCAACCGCGAGCGAGGCCATGGCGGTGCGGAATCGCAGCTCCACACCGAGCTCGATGAGGTGCTCGATGAAGCGCTGAATGACCCTTCGGATGCGGCTCGAACCGACGTGCGGGTTGGCGAGGGTGCGGACCTCCTCGGGTGCACCGAAGCGGACGAAGGTCTCCATCACGAAAGGGATGTACGGCGACTTCACCCGCGTCATCAACTTGCCGTCGGAGTATGCGCCGGCACCCCCGGCACCGAAGCCGAGGTTCGAGCGCTCGTCGAGCTCGCCGAGACGCATGAACCGGGCCATCGTGAGCACCCGATCGGCCATCGGCTCACCCTGCTCGAGCAGTACGGGCGGAGCGCCGTGCAGCGCTAGCCAGTAGGCTGCGAACAGACCCCCGGGACCGGCACCGACCACCACCGGGCGCGGATCCGGCGGACGGCGCCGCGGGCCCACCAGCGGCGCGTCGTCGCCCGGTTCGGGTACGCCGACGGTGTAGACCCACGTCGGCCGGCCGCGCCGCGCGTCGAGGCTCTTCTTGACAACCCGCCAACCGCCCGCCGACGCGAGCCCAAGCCGCTCCACCGCGGCGTCGAGCTCGGGTGGTGTGTGGTCGAACGGCAGCCGGATCTCGCCAATGCGTCTCATCTCGTCGGCCGTCATCGATCGCGCCCGGCCTCGAGCCGGGACGCGCCAGGTCAGGAGGCCGGTGTGGCGGCGGGCGCGGGTGCGGCCTCCTTCGGCTCGGCCGGAATCTCGACCCCGGCACGACGCAGCTCGTCGTTGACGATCTCGGTGAAGGTGGCCAGCGGCTGAGCGCCCGAGATCAGGCGACCGTTGATCACAAACCCGGGCGTGCCGCTGATCCCGAGCCGCTGCGCCTCGGCCATGTCCTGATCGACCTCGGCGGCGTGCTTCTTCTCGTCGAGACAGGTCGCGAACACAGCAGCGTCGAGGCCCAGGCCGCCCGCCTTCTCTTTCAGCGAGGCGGCGTCCAGCTCCTGCTGGTGCTGGAACATCCAGTCGTGAAGCTCCCAGAACTTGCCCTGGTCGGCGGCACAGAGCGAGGCTTCGGCGGCAGTCCGCGCGTTGTCATGCATCTCGAGAGGCAGCTGACGGTAGACGTGCCGGATCTTGCCGTCGTAGCGCTTCATGACCTCGTTGACGACCGGCTGCGCACGGCGGCAGAACGGGCACTGATAGTCACTGAACTCCACCATCACCACCGGCGCGTCGGCCGGTCCCTTTGCGGGGTCGAACGGCGCCGGTTCGGTCGCCTGGCGCGGCGGGTCGAGCAGCACGACCAGGTTGGCCTCGCCGAGCAGCTTCGAGCGCAGCTGCTCCTCCAAGGTACGCGCCTGCTGCTGCTTCAGGTAGGCGACCACCTGAGCGCGCGCCTGGGCCTCATCGGAGGGCAGCTGGGTCCGGTACTGGTTCAGCACCGACGTGACCATCTGCTCTGCCGGCTCGGTGACCTTGTCGGCGACGTTGAGCTTGTAGTAGGCCTCGGGGGTCTGGTCGGCGGCCTTTGCCACCGCCTCCAGGACGCGCTGGAAAGCGAGTCCGCGAATCCCATCGACCTTGGTCTGGTAAATCTGCTGGTCGAGCGCGCTGATTCGACCGCCGACCGCCTCGTTGAGCTGAGCGGCGGTGATCGGCTCGCCGTTGACAGTTGCGACCGGGTCGGTGGTGGCGGGGGCAGCGGGAGCGGACTGGTTCGAGTCTGCGGCGGCGCAGGCGATGGGCGCGATCACGGCGAGCGCGATCGCGAACATGATGCTGATCCTGGAGCTCACGGACATGACCCTCCTCGTCCCGGCACGGGTCCCGGGCCCGGCCACTATGGACGCAGGATCCGGCAAGGTCAAGCAAGGAGCCCGCAGGGCAGAGGCCCTCGGCGACGAGTCGGAGGTCGCGACGTCGCTCGAAACAACGACACTGCAACTCATCCGGACCCTCGTTGCCCGAAGCCCGTGCCGGTCCGCCTCTTGAACCGCCTTCGTCGGCCCCGTCGGTGCGCACGGCACGTAACTGGTTACAATCCCACTGCGGAGGTGACCGTGACTCTTGTCGACCTCGACGCCCGTGAGCTGACCGACCTCGTGTTCCGCGTCTTCGAGCCGCACGCCGGCGACCGCGCGCTGGCCGTGCTGGTCGACCTTCCGGACGCCGGGGTGCCCGACACGCCCACTTGGCGGACGCGGCGAGAGCTCGCTGCCGGCTGGGTGGAGACGTTGCGCTCTGCCCGTGCCGAGCTTGGGCTCGAGGTCGAGTTGGTGCTGTATCGGAACGTCCGACGCAACAACGCGGATCTGCCCGACACCGCCTGGCGCCAGTGCTCCGGAGAGCTCCCTGCGTCGGCCGACGATCTCGAGCCGGCCGCGGCGGTGGCCTTCGACGAGATCCTCGCGGAGAGGCCCCTGATCCTCGCTCCGACCCAGTTTTCGGCAACGGCGCCGCTCAAGGTCGCGGCGCGCCGGCACGGCTTCCGTGCCGCGACCATGCCGGGGTTCTCACCCGCGATGGTGCCGGCCCTTCGGATCGACTACACCGAGGTCAACCGCCGCGTCCGGCTGCTCAAGGAGCTGCTTGACCGCGCAGATGGTGCCGATCTTGTGTTCGCGGTGGACGGAAACGTGAGCCACGCCCTTCACCTCGACCTGCGCCATCGGACCGCGCACGCTTCGGGCGGGCTGTTGCCGGAGTCCGGCACCGCCGGCAACCTGCCGTCGGGAGAGGCCTACATCGTGCCCTACGAGGGCGAGCACCCCGGCGACCCGAGCCGCAGCGCCGGAACCCTCCCCGTCCAGCACGGCGACGAGGTGGTCCTGTACCGCATCGAGACCAATCGCGCCGTGACAGTGCACGACGGAGGAGACGCGGCGTCTGCCGAGGCCGAGCACCTGTCGCGGGAGCCCGCCTACGGCAACCTCGCCGAGCTCGGCCTCGGCGTCCTCGACGACTTCGGCATCGAGCCGATCGGAGAGGTGCTGCTCGACGAAAAGCTCGGTCTCCACATCGCCTTTGGGCGCTCCGACCACTTCGGCGGACAGGTCGGCCCGGGCGACTTCTCGAACCCGGAGGAGGTCGTTCACCAGGACTACGTCTACGTCGCCGCGCTGCAGCCGAGGGTCGTGATCGCGCGAGCATCCCTCACGATGGCAGACGGCACCACCCTCGAGCTGATGCGCGACGGCCGCTACGTTGTCGACTTCCGGCCAAGCTGACGCCGGCGGCGCACGACCACGGCAGGCTGCGGATCGGACGAGTCTCAGGTGAGGAGCTGGGGACGTGAACAGCCGGTCGCGGCCGCGACCCGGCAGTAGAGGGTTCCCGCGTGGCTCAGCCGAGCATTGCCCCGGCGACGAGCATCATGACGAACACGACCCCGACCACTACGGGCAGCAGCACATGCTGACTGGCAGAACCTTCCACTGGCGTCTGGACCTCACGCATCGGCGCCCTCTCCTCCTCGACCGGCTCGAGGCCGACCGACGCAGCCACCCACGAACCAGTCTGACTACTGCGCGGCGACATGGTATCCAACGACCCTCGCAACGGCAATTGACTCGAGTGGCCCGGCTCACGCCGAACCTACCCTTATGAAAATGCCCGCGGCGGGCGAGCAAAGGGCGCGAACGGGGCGAGGTCGAGGCGAAATGTGGCGAGAATGTGGCGACACCAGGAGCGGCTCACATGGTTCCGCCACGCCTCGGCCGAGGCAATGCGCGCGGGACGGGCGCAGGACCGCCGTTCGCAGGCACGAAGCGGAATTGACAACCCTTCACTCACGTTTCACAATACCGAGCCGACGGTCGGTCGTCTCCCCCCGCCATGAGCCGGTACGGGTGGTCGGCCGCGGCCCATCGAATCGACTCTTGTGTGGAGGCCCGTCATGCCGCTGTATGAGTACAAATGCTCCGCGTGCAGCCACCGCTTTGAGCGCTGGGAGAGGCTCACTGCCCCTTCCGTCCAGGCGTGCCCGCAGTGCGGCGAACCCTCCAAGCGTCAGCTCGGTGCTCCTGCCTTGCAGTTCAAGGGGAGCGGCTGGTACGTGACCGACTATGCCAAGGGTTCCGCCTCGGCGCCGCAGAGCGAGCGAGGCGAGAGCTCGCCATCGTCCAAAGACACGTCGACGAAGGCCGCCGACACGTCGTCCTCATCGTCTTCCTCGTCCTCTTCCGGCGAGTCCTCGAAGGGCGACGACGGACCCAAGGGTTCATCCTCCGGCAAGGCCGCCTGAGCGATAGCCAGGTCGGCCGCGACGGGTGTGACGGCTGCCGCCAACTCCACGTCGCAGCGTGCGGGCGTCAGATCAGAGACCTTCGACCTGTAGGTTCGACCTGGGAGCGGACGGCGCCCCGGGCATCGGTGTCGACGGCTCAGGTCCGGATATGATCCCCCCTGGAGCGGGCTTCGCCGTCGCGGCTTCCGCCCGAATCCAGGCATCGACCCGGCCGTCGAGCACGAACAGCAGACCGGCTATGCGTCGCATAGCACGTCCTTCCTGAGGAGCGAGCAGCTTTTAGAGGCCCGGCGGAAACCTCCTCACGGCTGGAATCGCGACTGAGGTGCAATCTGTGGCGCCGGAAGTTCTTGAAGTAGAAGGACTACATCTGCGACCTTCCGGCGCCACATCTCACGCCTCCTCGCGATTCTCGCTTCGCGGGGGGTTCCCGGCCAGGCCTCTAGCGGGGAGGTACGCGGCCCCGCCCTCCCGGTTCGCCCCGTGCTGCCCTCCGGGGGTCGCCTTGGCGCCACACCCTCGCAGCGGCTGCCGAGGGATCGGGCGCGGCGCGGCGCAACGGTGTCCGCCAACCCACCCCAGCCCGCGGCACCGGGACTCCGTAGACGAATGGGCGCCCCCAGGCATCGAGCAGCGTGAGACGCAGCAGATAGTCCTGGGTCGGATCGGCACCGCGCCATGTACCGAAGGTGGCCTCTTCGACGTTACCGTCGCCCTCGGCGATGATCTGCGCCCGTCCGTCGCGCCGAGCGAGCGCGTCCAGCCGCCAGCGACCGGGGACCGGTCCGCCGTCGAGGGCGAACAGGGCCGCGACGCCGTACAGGGTTGCGGATTCCCCGGGTGGCGGCGGTGCGGCGGGCACCCCGGCGAGGAAAACACCGCCGAGAAGCCCCTGCCCGGCGAGAGCGGGGTTGGTGGCGATGGTGGTGTTGGCGGCGAGCAGCCGCGCACGATCGTAGGCGCCGATCCGGGTGAAGGCGCCCGCGGTGTCGAACGGGTAGGGCTGCACATCGCTGTCGACGAGCTCCAGGGTCGCGTCCTGAGTGGCCTCGACGGTGCACGTGACCGTCGAGCGACGCAGCTCGAGCCCGGAGTGTTCGCGAGCGCCCAGGAAGCCTCCCGACCCGTCCACCGTCGTGTCCTCGACCCTGGCGTGGGCGCCGCCCATGGTCAGGATCTCGCCCAACCAGGCTACGGCGGACCAGCACCCGGGCGTCGTCCTCCGGGTAGAGGTTCCAGGTGTCGACGCTCGCGTGGTCGAGCACCAGCCGGCGGTCGTCGATGTTCACCCGACCATCCGGCATCGCACCGTTGAGCAGTCCGTCGACGACCGCGTCGTCCGGAAAGTGGAGTCCGACCACCACCCAGTTGTCCTCGGGAATGTCTCGCAGCACCAGGTCCGTCCCCTGACGCACCAGCATCGGCCACAGCTTGGCCTGGCAGCGGCGCATCTCCACATGCTGGAGGATCCCCGTCGCACCGGGCGGCGGAAACGACCATGTGGCGATGAAGCCGGGCATCGGCGGCGTGTAGACCGCCGTCGAGCCGGGCGGAAACTGCACCCAAACCCACAGCTCGCCGGAGTCGGCGGTGCGGGGGATATCCGCCAGCTCCATGCTCGCGTCGTGCTCGACGATCACCTCGAAGTTCCCGTTGAGACGCTCGGCGGTGAAGTGGGAGGTCTCGGCGGCAATCAGCTGAACATCGCCGAAGTCCGTGTCGCGGATGTCGATCACCGCGTTGCCCGCCGAGATCAGCCCGTGCTGGACGCCGCGTGTCACCCGGTAGTCGCAGCCCGAGATCTCCAGGCTCGCGTCATCGCTCGCAATCACTGCGTACTGCCCGTGGTAGACCGACTCGATCCGCACCACCGAGCTCTCGATCACGACCTTGCCGGTGCCAACCGCCCACAGGTTGCCGGCCAGTCGGACCCCGGGCTCGGGAACGCCCGAAATGTGCAGCACGCCGCCCGAAGCGACGACGACGTCTCCCAGCTCGGTGGGCAGGGTCAGCGCCACCGGTGTCGTCACCACCCACGGATCGGCGGCAGACGCAAGCCCAGGCGGCGACGAGAATCGCAATGACCGACACGACGTGAATGACCGTTGTCCGGGGCATGTGACCATTATGCCGGGACGGATCAGCGAGCTCACGCCGCACGGCGGCTTGACAGCGCCGTCGAGAGATCCCATCTTGAGAGTGCTACTCAATTCGGCCACGCTGCACGCGCCGCCGCGATCGCGGCCCCTGACGTGCGCAGGGTGGGGGCGCCACACGACGGGAGGGTCTCGGCCCTCCCGTTTTTCTTGGCCCAGATCCCCCCGCTCCGGCCGGGGTTCGCAACAATCACTCGTTCGCGTCGTAGCATGGCCTGATGCCGGCTCTCATGCTGACACTGCTTCGATTCCACCTCCGTTCCACGGTCCGGCTCGCGCTCAGAGCGCTGACCCCGATCGCCGGCGCCCTGGTTGCGGCCAGCGTGCTCGCCAATCAGCCGGGTGCGGTCCTCGTCGGGCTCGCCGCCGGCGCAGTCGGCCGCGACACGCACCCTGCCGCTGCTCTCGTCGTGCTGGCAATACTCTTCCCCCTCGCTGCGTGGATGGCCCGTCGGACGACCTACGGCCTCGCAGGTTGGGCGCGAAGCCTGCCGTGCGGAGACCGTTCCCAACTCGATGCTGCCGCCGCAGCGATCGCTCTCGCGCTCCTGCCGATCCCGGCCGTGCTCGCCGCCATCGACGTCGCAGCGGACGTGGCAGTATCCCCGGCGCGAACTCTCGGACTCGCCGTTGCGGCCGGTGCCGCGGCCCTCGCCGCGCTGCCTGTCGAACGACGCCGAACTGTCGCTGCGCTCTGCGCTGGAGCCGGTTGGCTCATGCTCGAGGCCGGATGGATCGGCCTCCTCGGCGGCCTTGTCCTCGTCGCGGGCGCACGCTCGCTGTGCGCGGAACTCCAGAGGGTGCAGCCGCCGCGTCAACGGCGCCGGCACGGTTCTGCAGCCCTGCCGTTGTTCGCCGTCGTGGCGTGGCGCGCCCTCGGCGCACGAGTCTTGGGTCCGCTCTTCGGCGCCGCCATGGTCGCGCTGGCGGCGGCCGTATTCCTGACGAACAACCAACTGGAGCCCGCGGTGGCGGCTGGCGCCGAACGGCTGGCGGCGCTGTCGGCGGTCACCCTCGTCATCGCCGGGATCGCCGAACTGCTCGCGGTTCGCCGCCCCGCCTGGCCATGGGCGCGGTCGTTGCCGCAGTCCGCCATGGCCCGAATCGGCGGCGACACCGCGCTGCTCTTCGTTGCGACGATTCCGGTCCTCGCCGTTGCAGCGGCGAGCACCCCTGGCCCGGCGCTGGTCGCGGCAGCCGCGACCCCAACCATCGCAGCCCTCGCCGCCGGCGCGATCCGGCGCGCCGCCGTGCGGGCGAGCGGGGCCTCCGGCGAGGTCCTCGCCGGCGGGCTACTGGCGGCGGCGTGGACGGCGCTCGTACCGGCCGTGGCGGCAGGCGTCCTCGTCCTCTTGCCACTGGTCCTTGCATGGGCCGCCGAGCGCGAGCGCAGCCTCAAGTCCACCGCCTGGCAGGAGCGCCACCACCTCGCTGCCGGCGACCCGCTCGCCTGGAGCGACCGGTGATCCGCCTCCAGGGCGTGCACTTCTGCTACCGTCGTGGTGAGCAGGTCCTCACCGGCGTCGACCTCGAGATCGGGTCCGGACTGACCCTTCTGGTCGGTCCCAACGGCAGCGGGAAGAGCACGCTGCTCAAGCTCCTTGCCGGCGTCGAGCGCCCGGATGCGGGCACCGTCGTGGTCAACGGGCACGACATGTGGCGGGAAGAGGTCGCGGCGCGTGCGAGCCTCGCCTTCGTGCCCGAGCATCCCGACCTCACGCCGTATGCCTCCGTGGCCGAGATTCTCGCCCTGGTCGCTCGGCTGCGCCACGCTCCGCCCGGCGCGAGCGAGGCCGCTATCGCACGCGCCGGCCTCGACACACTCGCGCAGCGGTCCGTTCGCGAGCTGTCAATGGGACAGCGGCGGCGCGCCGTGCTCGCGGCGGCCTTCGTCGCGACCCCGGCGACGGTGCTCCTCGACGAGCCCCTCGAAGCCATGGACCGGAGCATCCGCACCGAGGTCATAACGTGGCTGGACGGCCTCCTCGCCTCCGGTCACCAGATCGTCGTTGCAACCCACCAGCTCGAACCCTTCCTCGGTCAGGCCCGGTCCGCTGTGACCCTCCGCGCGGGACGCGCCGTCACCCTGAGCCCGCCGCTCCCCGCCAACCCGACCGAGCGTGCGGAGGCGGTCGCCACCCTCGCGACGTGACAGTCCCGGGCGGCCGCCGGTCCTCATCCAACGGATGCGCGCAGCGCATCAGAGGCATTTCCGGGACCCGGGCTCGAGACGAGCCCGGGTCCCGGAAATGCCGAGTAGTAGAGCCCAAGCCAATGCCAGCGAGGACGGTGGGGGCCGGAAAACACGCTGTGAAGAGCGACACCCGAGAGCGGCGGCATCGGACGTTCTGGAACCTCGATGCCTTCGAGGGAGAGGAGCCTGCGGACGCGCTGCTCGGTGGTCGGGTGGGTTCTCAGGAGCGAAGGCTGACTGGCCCCCGCCTCGAGCAGCACGACCCGCAGCAGCATCGACCGGGCCTGGTGCTCGAGCCCGACCAGAGCCGAAGCCAGTCCCCGCGGGTCCCCGGTGAGCCGCGCGGCCTCGGCATCCGCGTCGGACTCGCGCGTGCGCGATAGGGCGAGCTGGAGCAGGGCCGACACGGTCGGAGCCGCAACCAGGATCAGGACGAGAGTCCACGGCACGACCACCTGCCCGAGCAGCACCAACGGCAGGTTCAGCAGCAGGACCTGGCCGAGCAGGGAGAGCAGTCGGGTGGTCCGGCTGAGCACGTCGGCCAGGCTCAGCGGACGACCGGGGGACCACACACTCAAGGTCGGCCGATCCCGAAAGCAGTCTCCCGATGTGGCGCTCGATTCGGCCGGACGGAGGCGACCTTGTAACCGTTCGTACCGGATCAGCACATTGAGGGCGAGAACATGCTCACACGCGGAGGTGTGCCGTGACGTCCATCCTCGTCGTCGAGGACGATGCTGACATCGCGAAGCTGGTGCGGCTTCATCTCGAGGACCTCGGCCACCGGGTGACGGTGGAGCCGAATGGCCGGCTTGCGCTCGACCGCGCCCGCGGTGGCGGCTTCGACCTGCTCATCCTCGACCTGATGCTGCCGGGCCTCGACGGCATCGAGCTGTGCCGGCGTTTGCGGGCCGGAGAGACCTACACCCCGATCCTCATGCTGACCGCCCGCTCGTCGGAAACCGATCGCGTGCTCGGACTCGAGATGGGCGCCGACGACTACCTGACCAAGCCGTTCTCCGTCCGTGAGCTGCAGGCGAGGGTCAAGGCGATCCTGCGCCGGGTCGAGCAGCTCGCGGCTCCCGAAGACAGCGGCGAGCAGCCGGTCGCGCTCGGCGGGCTCGAGATCGATCCCTCCCGCAGGGAGGTCAGCCTCGACGGCCGCCCGGTCGATCTGACCGCGCGCGAGTTCGACCTGCTCTACTTCTTTGCCTGCCACCCGGGACGGGTCTTCAGCCGGGCTCAGCTCCTCGACAATGTCTGGGGCTACGCGCACGAGGGCTATCAGCACACCGTCAACACTCACATCAACCGCCTGCGGCGTAAGCTCGAGCCCGATCCGTCGCAGCCGTTCTGGATTCGCACCGTGTGGGGTGTCGGCTACCGCTTCCCCGCCCCTGAGGAGGTCGCATGCTGAGGACACTGTATGGACGCATGGCGTTGGTCCTGCTCGGGCTGCTGATCTTCCTCGGTGCCATCGGGCTCACAGTCACCCTCACGTTGACCGATCGCTGGGAGCAGGAGGTGACCCAGCGCCTCAACCGCGGACTTGCCGCGTCGCTCGTCGCCCAGCGGGTGCTGATGGTCAACGGCCAGGTCAACGAGGCCGCTTTGGCGCAGGTTTTCTCGACCCTGAGCCTGATCAATCCCTCGATCGAGTGCTACCTGCTCGACCTCGACGGACGGGTCGTGACGCACTCCGGGCCCGAAGGGGACGTCCGCCGGACACAGGTCGCCGTCGCGCCGATCAAGGCGTTCCTGACCGGAAAGGCGGAGCTCCCGATCCTCGGCGACGACCCGCGCGATTCCGGACGGCGCGGTGTCTTCTCGGCCTCTCCGATCATGGTCGAAGACCGCTACGAGGGGTACCTCTACATCGTCCTCCAGGGCGAGCGGCGAGCGAGCATCGCCGGCAGGCTGCTGCGCAACCACGTCCTCTCCCTCGGCGTCGTCGCCTCCGCCGCAGCCCTGATCGTCGCCTTGCTCGCCGGACTCTACCTCTTCCGGCGACTGACCCGGCCGCTGCGCTCCCTGACTCTCGGCGTGGAGACGTTTCGCGGCAGCGACTTCTCCGAACCCGAAGCTGCAGCGCTGCCGGCCGGCGACCCGAACGGGGACGAGATCGGCCGCCTCGCCGCCGCCTTCTCGGCCATGGCCGACCGCATCATCGAGCAGGTTCAGCGCCTCAGGCACACGGATGCGATGCGGCGCGAGCTCGTCGCCAACGTCTCCCACGACCTCCGCACGCCGCTTGCGACGCTCCAGGGCTACCTCGAGACCCTCGACCTCAAGGACTCGAGCCTCTCCGTCGAGGAACGCCGCGAGTTCCTCGCCGTCGCCACCGCCCAGGGCGAGCGCCTGGCGCGTCTGGTGGAGGAGTTGTTCGAGCTCGCGCGACTGGAGTCCACCGAGATGCACCCTGACATCGAGCCGTTCTCGATGGCCGAACTGGTCCAGGACGTGGTCCAGGAGTTCCGGCTCGCGGCCGAGGGCCAGGGCGTCACGCTGAGCGCCCGTCTGCCCGCACATGTGCCCACGGTCGCCGCCGACATCGGGCTCATGCAACGGGTGCTGCAGAACCTGATCGGCAACGCACTGGCGCACACTGAGGACGGCGGCACCGTGACGGTCGCGCTCGTGGTTGAAGGAGCCAGGGTGGTGGTTCGGGTGGAGGACACCGGCTGTGGGATTCCGTCGGGCGAGCTCGAGCACGTCTTCGACCGCTTCTACCGGGCTTCGACCGTGGACCAGCCGCGCCCACGGGGCGGCGGGCTGGGGCTCGCCATCGTCAAGAAGATCCTCGAGCTCCACGGCAGCGCCATCGAGGCCGCGTCGGCGGTCGACAGCGGCACCAGCTTCTGGTTCGCACTGCCCTCGGCGGGCTGAGCTACCCCTGTTTCCCGGCGAGCTCGCCGATCGCCCGCCGGACCTCTGCGGCGAGATCGGCTCGGGCTGAGGCGCCGAGCCCGGCGGTGGCCACCGGCGGACCGAACCTGACCTCGATACGTGCGGGTGCGATCGTTCGCGCGTCCGGCGGCAGCGCCTCCCGCGTCCCACGAATCCCGACCGGGAGAATCGGCAGCCCGCTCTTGAGGGCGAGCACAAAGCCGCCCCGCTGAAACGGCAGCAGGGTGTCGGCGGGACCGTAGGTCTCCTCCGGGAAGACCAGAATCGAGCGGCCGCTGCGGACCAGCTCGAGACTTGTCGCGAGCACGTGCACCGCGCTGCTCCGATTGCTGCGATCGACCGGCACGAAGCCCATCGCGCGCATCGCACGGCCCAGGAACGGGACACGGAACAGGCTGTCCTTGGCCCAGAACGCGGTTCGAAGCTCGGCCGGAAGCGCCGTGAGCAGGACCGGGATGTCGAGCGAGGACTGGTGGTTCGCCATCACCACCGCGGGCGCGCACGCGGTTGCCGTCTCTCGACCCACGACCCTGAGGCGGCAGCCCGACACCGCGAGCAACAGACGCGCCCAGGTGCGGCCGATGCCGAGGGCACGGTCGCCCCGGCCCCCGACCACCGCCGCCACGCTCCCGAGCACGGCTGTCGCCGGTAGGGCGACCGCCCAGGCGGCAGCGCTGTGCGCGATGCGGATGGCCTTCACGAGTTCGGATTCTACCCGCCATCCGCCGTCCGGCCATCCGGGGGCACGATTGTCACCCGTCGTCGCACCAAGGTCGCATCGGTGAACACGAGGCCTCCTGACGGCTCCGGCTCGAGTTTACGAATTCGTGAACTTTCCGTGACAGCTGTGTGAGCCCTGTAAGCGATAACGGATCTCAGAACAGCAACATCCGCGGCCTCGACCGCGGGAGACAGTGAAAGGAGACCCCCATGCCTCGCACTCACGCTCGATCCCTCGACCCATCGCCGTTCCTGGTGGTGGTGCTTGCCACACTCCTGATTGCGGCCACCGCAGCGCTGCCGGCGGCCGAGCCCGTCGGCGTGCGCCTCGCGCCGTCCGGGCTCGACGACCTCGGGCCGGGCTGGGCCTACGAGGGTTGGCTGATCGTCGACGGTCAACCGGTCTCGACCGGGACCTTCACCGTGGACTCCAACGGGATGCCGTCCCGGACCGACTTCAGCGCCATGGTCTCGGATGCCGCCGGGATCGGCGCGTTCGTGCTCACGATCGAGCCGGCTCCAGATCCCGACCCCGCGCCGAGCCACGTCCACCTCCTCGGTGGGGCCTTCTCCGGCGGTCACGCGAGCGCGACCATTGCCCATCCGGCCGCACTCGGCGACACCTTCGCCTCGGCCTCCGGCAGCTTCATCCTCGCCGCGCCGTCTGCGGGCATGGGTGGCGACTACCGCAACGGCATCTGGTGGCTCGATCCGAGCATCCCAGCTCCGACCCTCTCCCTGCCGACGCTCCCCGACGGCTGGGTCTATGAGGGGTGGGTCGCCGGACCGGACGGTCCAGTCTCGACCGGACGCTTCACCATGGTCTCCGGTGCCGACTCCGACGGCGGCGGCCTCATGAGCGGACCCAACGCCACTCCGCAGTTCCCGGGCCAGGACTTCGTGACCACCCCGCGTGACCTGACCTCGGGGTACGCAGCCGTCATCTCGATCGAGCCCGAGCCCGACAACTCCCCCGGACCGTTCACCCTCAAACCCCTCGTTGCCGCCAACATCATGGACGCCGGCATGGGCGTTCAGCAGCCGATGGCACTCAACCCGGCCTCCTTCCCGAGCCTCCAGGCGACTCTGCTCATGCCTCCGGCGACCGCCACCGTCGCCAACCTCCGCGTCAACTTCCACGGCCTCGAGGATCTTGGACCCGATTTCGTGTACGAGGGTTGGCTCATCGTCGATGGCGCGCCGGTGTCGACCGGGACCTTCACGGTCAGCGGTGGCGTACCCTCTCAGAGCACCTTCACCGCCGCGGTCTCTGATCTCGGCGCGGTCAGCAAGTTCGTCCTCACCATCGAGCCGGCCTCCGACCCTGACCCCGCGCCCAGCCACGTCCACCTCCTCGGCGGCGACTTCGTCTCTCACGCGGCGCGTCTTTCCGTCGCAGATGGCGCCGCCCTCGGCACCGACTTCTCCGCGGCTACCGGGAGCTACGTCCTGGCCGCCCCTTCTGCCGGCATGGGCGGAGACTACCGCAACGGCATCTGGTGGCTCGACCCTTCGGTCCCGGCCCCCGCCTTGTCCCTGCCCACGCTGCCCGACGGCTGGGTCTATGAGGGCTGGGTCGCCGGCCCTGACGGACCGGTCTCCACCGGTCGCTTCACCATGACCTCCGGCGCAGACTCCGACGGCGGGAGCCCCGCCGCGGGACCCAACCCGACACCGCCGTTCCCGGGTTCCGACTTCGTCAATCCTCCCTTCGACCTCACTTCCGGGTATGCCGCAGTCATCTCGGTCGAGCCTGAGCCCGACAACTCTCCCGGTCCCTTCCTGCTCAAGCCGCTCCTCGATCCCGTGATCGACGACGTCGGAGAGAAGATCCTGCAACCGATGCACCGCAATCCGGCCAGCCTGCCGTGGGGCACCGCGATCGTCCTCGACCAGCAGATGGTGCTGGCGGCTGCCGCCACCGACGGTGCCAACGGCTCCAAGTGGACCAGCATGCTCGATCTCCAGAACACCACGCCGTGGCCGATGCCCGTCCGCATCGAGCTCCTGCGCGGCGGCCAGGCGAACCCCTCGCCCATGGGTGTCGACATGATGCTCCCCGCGTGGGGGGCGACCCACATCGACGACGTGCTCCCGACCCTGTTCGGCACCATGGGTACGGGCGCCCTGCGTCTTCTCGCCCCGATGGGAGCGCTGGTCGCGACGAGTCGGATCGCGAACGTCGCGGGCGGCAGCAGCTTCGGCCAGGGCATCACAGCGGAGTCCATGGCCAACGCGATTCCCTTCGGCCACAAAGGTCGCCTCGTCGGTCTGTCCTCGTCTTCCAACCCCGCGAGCGGCTCGCGGACCAACATCGGGCTTCTCAACCCCGGAGCTACGCCGATCGACGTCCTGCTCGAGCTCTTCCGTGCGGACGGTAGCCTGGTTGGGCGGCTTGCGTTCACACTTGGCGCATTCGAGCAAGGCCAGCTGAACGGGGCCTTTGCAGCGCTGGGTGACGCCGACGTGCCGGTCGGCTTCGCCACGATCACCACCACCACGCCGGGGGCGCGGGTCTTCGGATACGCCTCGGTGATCAACATGCTGAGCGGTGACCCGACCTGGGTCCAAGTCCAGTAGATTCTCGTCGTCCTTCACGCACAGGGGCGGGCTTCGGCCCGCCCCTGTTGCCCTGGACGGTCAAGGGTATATTGGTTGAAGACGCAGCGAAGGATGGTCAAGTTGTTGACGAGTACGACCGACCTCGTCGCCCTGGTGACCGGAGGCTCCTCGGGCCTCGGGCAAGCGCTGACCCTCGAGCTGGCCGAGCGTGGTCTTCGCGTTGCGGCCACGTCGCGCGATCTCTCGCGGCTCGCCGATCTCGACGGAGACCGCATCCTGCCGGTCGCGCTCGAGGTGACCGACGCCACCAGCCGGGAGTCTGCAGTCGCCGCGGTCCGCGCCTGGGCAGGACGGATCGACGTGCTCGTCAACAACGCCGGCTTCGGACTCATCGGACCGGCCGCCGAGCTCAAAACCGACGACGTCCGTGCGCAGCTCGAAACCAACGTGGTTGGACCGCTCGCGCTGACCCGGGCGGTCGTGCCCGAAATGGCCGCCCGGCGCTCCGGCCGGATTGTGATGATCGGCAGCGTGTCGGGCGTGACAGCGACCCCGTTCGCCGGCGCGTACTGCGGCTCCAAGGCGGCCCTGCGGTTGCTGAGCGACTCGCTGCGCATGGAGCTCGCTCCGTTCGGCATCCACGTCGTCCTGGTCGAGCCGGGCGCCATCGAGTCCGCGTTCGCCGAGCGCTCGCTCGCGGGGCTTGAGTGCTACTCGCGACCACAGTCGCTGTACCGGAGCGTGACGGACGCAATCGAACGGCGTGCCCGGCTCAGCCAGGACCGGCCGACGCCAGCCGCGGAAGCGGCTCGGGCCATTGCTGACGCGGTACTGCAACCGCGCCCTCCGGCGCGCCTGCGGGTCGGGCGCGGTGCGCTCCTGCTGCCGTTGATCGGACTGCTGCCGCGCTGGCTGCGCGACCGCCTGCTTACGCGACGGTTCGGCCTGTCCGGAGAGCTCTCCGGCCCGCGGGTCGCCGTTGTTGCGAAGAAGAGCGCCCCTTGATCATGAGATCACAGGAGCGCCGCATGATCGTGTGAGGGTTGCGGGCACCGCCACCGCGAGGAGGTCCGCACGGTCGAGGTCGCCGACGCCAAGGTGGCCATTCACCGACGGCAGCAGCTCAGTTGGGTACCACGCCGGTGGGAACCGCGGACCGGGGATCGGGATCGACGGTCGCCAGCTCGATGCGCACGACGCGGTCCCCGGAGTCGACCCACAACAGGAACAGCACCGGGACGCCTCGGTCCCCCTGGGTCGAGATCACGCAGGGACGTGTCTGCCCGCTGCATGCCGGAAGGTGGCCGAGCTCGGCGCGAATGCGCGCTGTCTCCCCAACCTCCTCGATGCGCTCCATCTTGTCGCGCAGGTGCTCGAGCACTTCGTCGCGGCCTTCGAGCACGAGACCCGTGTCAATCGACCCGTAGCGCACGCCGTCCGCCAGCCACGGCGCAACTACGTCGGGGTCGAGCCGGTTCCAGGCACGCGCGAGGGCCGTCGTCGCGGCCTCGAGAGCGTTCATGCCGGAAGCTGGATCCAGCTCGCTCACCGGCGCAGCAGCCCGCCAAGTTGCTCGACAGTAAGCAAGAGATCGGTCGGCCCAGCGGCGTAGGGAGCAATCTCGGAGGCGTTCCAGCGCACCGCGAGCCCGTTCTCGACCCGAGCGAGGTTGTCCGAGAGCCGGAACCGGCCCTCTGCAAAGGTGAAGCCCGCCGCCGCGAGATCGGCGTGCGGGTCAAGGTCCTTCACCCGCCGGAACTCCAGCTCGGCGAGGCGCTCGACCGCACCGACCTCCGACACCAGGTCCGAGATCCCCAGCCTCCGGCCACTGCCGGCGTCGAAGCTCGCCCAAAACACCGCTGAGTTGGGGTGGGCGCCACCGGTGTCGGCGGCCTGGTCGGCTCGCAGGCTGATCAAGTCCCCGGCGTGGTAGACGAGGGAAATCTGGCCGTCGAGCCTCCACCGCTGGACGGAGTCCGGAAAAGCAGCTCGAAACTCATGGTAGGCGTCAAGGAACGCCTGGGCGAGGTCGTCGAGCTCTGCCGTCCGGTCGTCTCCACCCGGAAGGCTGCCCGCGAGAAGTGACCGGACCCGACCATCGACCCAGCTGTTGACCCCGCTCGCCGCGGGTCCGCCCGCCGCCACCACCCAGTTCAGGTCCACGCTCGCGCACGGGCCGGTCACCCCGTCACAGTAACCATCGGTCATCTCCAGACCGTCATTCGAAAACGAAAGTGCCGTGTTGTCGGTCTGAGCTGGGGGTGTCCGGGAGGTCGGCGATTCACCGCAGGCGCCGACGAGCACCGAGGAGAGAACCACCACGACGCCGAGGACCCACCTGCTCATCTCCCGCTCCCTCCCGTCAACTCGACTCTCGTTCATCGTCTGCCATCGTGGGGTGGCGGTCAAGATCGGGCTGCGGCCCTCGCGTCCCCGAATTCCGGCAGCTGCCGGAGGCTCGTCGATCAGCATCCGTCTGGGTGGTACAGGGGCGCGCCGACTGGCGCGGCGCTCTGTACGGGGATGACGTGGCCGACCGTGTCAGCGGCGCGATCCGCAGGACGCTTGCGAACGGGGTGAAAACCAGGACCTCGGCGGGACGGCGAGCACCACCGAGGGCACGGAGGCCGTGGTCCGCAACCTCGACACCGTTGACGTGAGAAGGTGAAAGGGTGAGAGAGTAAGAAGGTGAGGAGGTCAGAGCGCGCCTGAGAGCTTCCAGGTCGCGCCGCCACGCGAAGGGCCCGCTGTCTCCTTCCCCACCGTTCCCCCAGACTCGGGCCGCGCTCCTACCCTCGGACGGCGATCGGCCCTCGCAGCACCCTCGCCGGTAGCAGGAGAATCGACCTCAGCAGCTGGAACACCGCATCGACCGTGATGCCGACCAGCCGGAACGGCAGCAGCAGCAGCCACACGAACGGATAGAGCACGAGCGCGAGCAGGGCCAGCGGCCAACACACGACCAGCAGCAGCATCCACAGCAGGAACTTGAGCATGTCGTCCTCCTCCCGTCAGGAGATACGTCCCTCGCGAGCCGCGTGTTCTTGTACCACTTGGAAGAGCACCAAGGCGGGCCGGAACTGGGACATCAGGGCGCTGTCGCCAGACAACGAAATCCGATGACGTTTGCCCCGGCCCGCCTCTGGGTAGCTAGCGACGTCCGCACCCCACGACGGTGATGGCGTCGACGCCGCGGATCTCGTCACTTCCCGCCGAGTTCGTACGGGACAAAGGTCAACGCGGCGGAGTTCAAGCAGTAGCGCAAGCCGGTTGGCGCCGGACCGTCGTCGAACACGTGTCCCAGGTGTGCTCCACACCGCGCACAGTGGACCTCGGTTCGAACCGAGAACAGGCTACGGTCCTCTCGGGTGCCGATGTTGGCCGGGTTGACCGGTTGAGTGAAGCTCGGCCAGCCGGTGCCCGACTCGAACTTCGCGATCGACAGAAAGAGGTCATTGCCGCAGTCGGCGCAGCGGTAGATTCCCTCCCGGTGGTTGTCCCACAGCGCACCCGTGAAGGCGCGCTCGGTTGCCGCCTTGCGGGTCACGCGGTAAACCTCAGGAGACAGCTCCGCCCGCCACTCGGCGTCGCTCTTAACGACGCGGTGGCTGGCAACCACTCTACCCGCCTCGACCGAGTACACCTGAATCCCGTCGCTCGCCTGCGCGGCTCCCGATGCGGCCCCGCCGCTGTTCTCGGCTGCGGCCGCCGCCAGGATCCCAACCCCGACACTCGCTGCCACGGCGATCATCAGCAGGGCGGTCTTTCGCATGTCTCACCTCCATCGTCTCGGGCAACTCAGGCGACCCGAGCCATTTTCCCCGGTCTCGCCCCTCACAGGAACAGATGCCGGACCGGCGCTACCGGTTACGAAGTCCGATTGACACCCCCTGGCGGCCTTGAAAAAATCGGCTCCAAGGATGAGACTGTCCTTGTAGAGTGTGGCTGGAGACGGAAAGTGGCCATCGTCACCATCGACAGCGGCGTGTTCTGCCACGGTCCGGAGGTTGCGGAGAGGGTTCGCGATCGTCTGGGATGGGCTCGGCTCACCGACGACGCCCTCCTCGGGGCCGCATCGGAGCGGTTCGGCGTACCCGTCGAACGGCTCGATCGTGCCCTGCACGGACCGCCATCGTTCCTGCGTAATCTCACGCGAGAGCGTGAGAAGCACATCGCTTACCTGCGCGCGAGCCTGGCCGATCTGATCCGCGAGGACGGCCGGGTCTATGCCGGTGTCGCCGGCCACCTGCTGCCCGCCAGCCTCAGCCACGCCCTCAAGGTCTGTCTCGCGGGCAGTCACGAGTACCGGAGGACCCAGGGCCTTCGCGAGGGACTCTCACAGCGCGAGGCCGACCGCAGGATCGCGAAGGACGACGAGGAGCGCAACCGCTGGACGCAGCAGCTGTTCGAGCTCGGACCCTGGGACAAGAGCCTGTACGACATCTTCATCGCGATGCAGGACAGCACCGTGGACGACGCGGTTGAGACGATCTGCACCTACGCCACCGCGCCGGTGGTCGCCCTGTCGCCGCTCGGGCGTCGCGCGCTCGACGACTTTGCACTCGCCACTCGGGTCAGCCTCGCACTGGTCGAGAACGGGCACGACGTAGAGGTCTCCTGTGAGGACGGGGTGGCGACCGTCCTGATCTCGAAGCACGCTCTCTTCCTCGAGCGGCTGGAGCGCGAGCTCGAGGAGATCGCCTGCACGGTGGAGGGTGTGCAGTCCGCGACCGCGCGGCCCGGCCCTCGCTACCGGGAGCCCAACATGTACGTCAACCTCGAGGTCGAGGTGCCGTCGAGGGTCCTCCTGGTGGACGACGAGAAGGAGTTCGTCCACACCCTCTCCGAACGTCTCCAGACCCGCGCCATGCAGCCGGCCATCGCGTACGACGGCGAGCAGGCGCTCGCGATGATCGAAGCCGAGGAGCCCGAGGTCATGGTGCTCGACCTCAAGATGCCTGGCATCGACGGTCTCGAGGTCCTGCGCCGGGTCAAGCGGACACACCCGAAGACCGAGGTCATCATCCTCACCGGTCACGGATCCGACGCCGAGGAGGTGCTCGCGGGTGAGCTCGGCGCATTTGCCTATCTTCGCAAGCCGGTCGACATCGACCTCCTGACCGAGACAATGAAGGCCGCCTATCGCAAGGTGAACGAGGTCCGAGGTGCCGACCAGCCGGCCGGCACGAGCTGAGGGGCCGGCCCGGCCGACGCCATGACGACCATCGGCAACGTGTTTGACGAAGGACGGGACCCGGGAGACGACGTCAGGCCGGTCCTCGCGGGCGAGGGGTATCGCAAACTGCGGCGGTCAGTCGTCCTGGCCACCGCCACGGTCTCCCTGGCGCCGCTGCTGATCATGACCGGTCTCAACCTCTACCAGTACGAGCGTGCGTTTCGCAGTGAAGCCGTCCAACCGATCGCGCGCCTGACCTCGAACAACAAGCGGTCGCTGGAGTTCTTTCTCACCGAACGGCGTTCGGCGCTGACCTACATCATCCACGACCGGACCTTCGACGAGCTGTGTAACCCCTCCGAGCTCGCCCGGATCATCAACAACATGAACCGGTCGCTGTCGATCGGCGCCTTCGTCGACCTCGGCATGATCGACGGCCAGGGAAACCAGCTCTGCTACGCCGGGCCCTACCATCTCGAGGGCCGCAACTACGCCGACCAGGACTGGTTCCGCCAGGTGGAGCGCAGGGGTGTCTACATCAGTGACGTGTTCCTCGGCTTCCGCGGCGTGCCTCACTTTGCTATAGCGACCAAGCACGACGACAACCGCGGCGGGTTCTACATTCTGCGCGCAACGATCGACGCCGAGATGCTCAGCGAGCAAGTTCTCACACCCGGGCTGCAGCCAGCCGATGACGCGTTCCTGGTCAACCGCCAAGGGGTGCTCCAGACCCCTTCGCGGCTCTACGGCGAGGTGCTGGCGACGATCCCGCTCCCGGTTCCTCACTTCACCGCCGGCAGCGAGGTGGTGGAGCAGAAGGACGAGAACGGGCGTACGATCTTCTTGGGCTACGCCTATATCGACGACTCACCCTACCTCCTCGTGCTCATCAAGCAGCGCGAGGAAGCGATGGGGAAGTGGCTCTCGCTGCGGACCGAGTTGCTCGGCTTCCTCGCCCTGAGCACTGCCCTCATCCTGGGTGTGATCCTCTGGGGATCCAACCAGTTCGTCAACAACATGCGGGAGGCCAACCAGCGCCGTGCCGCGCTCCTCCACCATGCCGAGTACAGTAACAAGATGGCTTCGATCGGCCGTCTCGCGGCGGGCGTTGCGCACGAGATCAACAACCCGCTCGCGATCATCAACGAGAAGGCCGGCCTCCTGCGCGACCTAGTCTCCCTGAACGAGGACTTCCCGCGGCGCGACAAGTTCCTCTCCCTGCTCGACTCGGTGCTGTCGTCCGTCGACCGCTGCAGTACCATCACGCACCGGCTGCTCGGCTTCGCCAAGCACATGGACATCCAGCACGACACGATCGACCTGCCGGTGCTGCTCCGCGAGGTTCTCGGATTCCTCGGCAAGGAGGCCGCGTACCGCAACCTGCAGGTGACCTTCAACGTCGCCGAAGATCTCCCGACCGTCTACTCCGATCGCGGCCAGCTCCAGCAGGTGTTCCTCAACCTGCTCAACAACGCCTTCGCCGCCGTTTCCGACGGCGGCTCGATCGAAATCGGGATGGCGCAGCACGGCGAAGATACGGTCGCAGTGAGCATCGCCGACACTGGAATCGGCATCCCGGAGGCCAACCTCAAGCGCATCTTCGAACCCTTCTTTACCACCAAAGAGGGCTCCGGCACCGGGTTGGGCCTGTCGATCACCTACGGGATCGTCCACAAGCTCGGCGGTAAGATTCTCGTAACGAGCGAGGTTGGCCGTGGGACCCGCTTCACTGTGGTCCTGCCCGTGGAGAGCAAGGCATGACCGAGACGAAGCTGCTGCGGGTGCTGTTCGTTGACGACGAGGAGGAGCTGGTTTCAGCGGTCGTCGAGCGGCTGGAGATCCGGGGCGTGGCGGCCCGTGGAGTGACCACCGGGGTCGATGCTCTGCGGCTGATCGACAGCGACGAGTTCGATGTCGTAGTGATCGACGTGAAGATGCCCGGGCTCGGGGGCCTCGGCCTCGTCCGCCGGATCAAGGCTCGGCGGCCGGATCTCCAGGTGGTTCTGCTCAGCGGGCACGGCTCCGCCGAGGACGCCGCAGAGGGCATGCGACTCGGCGCCGTCGACTACCTGATGAAGCCGGTCAACATCGACACCCTGGTGGAGATTCTCCGTCGCGCGGCCGGCAGCCGCTGAGGTGGACGACATGGGCGACCATCACCGGCGGCTGAGGGACGAAGGGCTTCGCTTCTTCGGCGCCACCACCGCCGGACAGTCCCACGAGATCACCAACGTCCTCAACATCATCAACGAGCTTGCCGGGCTTCAGTCCGATCTCCTCGCCGCCGCCGAAACGGGCCGGGAGCCCAACCTTGCCCGCCTCAAGGCGCTGTCGGAGCGGATCCAAAACCAGGTCGATCGCGGCGAGGCGATCGTGCGCAACCTCAACCGGTTCGCCCACAGCGTCGATGTTCCGGTCGCGGTCTTCGACCTGCGTGAGGTGCTCGAGCGGATCGTCTTTCTTGCTCGGCGGCCGGCCGGGCTTCTGCGCACCCGCCTCGACGCCGAGTTCCCGCTGGACTCCGTCTCCCTCGAGGGCAACCCGTTCTGCGTACAACAGGCGGTGTACCTCGCGATCGACGTCGCGCTGCACGGAGCGACCGACGAGCGGCGGGTGGTCGTCTCCTACGCCGTACGCCCTACCGGAGCGGATATCGTCGTGACCAGCGCGGACCCCGTGTCGCCTGGCTCTGAGGTCGAGGAACGGCTGACGATGCTCGAAGAACTCCTGATCGAGATTGGCGGCTGCCTTGCGGTACGGCCCACGACCGGCGACCCGTACCGCGTGGTGCTCGCGCTGCCGAAGTGGCCTGGAGGCGACCCCGTCGCGCGGTGACAACGGTAGACTGCTCGAGGAGGTTCCGATGCGTGCTGACAGGGTTCTCTTGGTGGATGATGAGGTTGAGTTTGTCGAGACCCTGGCGGAACGCATGCGGGCGCGCGGGCTCGAGGTCGCTACCGCGACCAACGGCGCCGAAGCGATCGTACTCGCCGAGCGGGAGAGCTTCGACGCCGTTGTCCTCGACCTCGCGATGCCCGGCATGGACGGCATCGAGACACTGGAGCACCTGCTCCGACGCCAGCCCGACCTCCAGGTGATGCTGCTCACCGGCCAGGCGACCGTTCAAAGGGCGGTCGAGGCGACCCGTCTCGGGGCGATCGAGGTCTTCGAAAAGCCAACTGACATCGAGACCCTGATCACGAAGATCCGAGAGGCGCGAGCACAGCGCTTTGCACTCGTCGAGCAACGCACTCAGCAGGAGATCGAGGAGATTCTGCGCGCCCGCGGCTGGTAGGCTCTAGCCTGCATTTCTCACCACCTCCCTACTGCGGGCGCCGATTTGCCAGCAATCATTGGCTCTTTCGCGACTCGGCACTGACAGGTACCTCGGCACCCTCGTGACGTAACGTGGTGAGAAGTACAGGCTAGCCCGAGGCCACGGGAACGACCTCGAGCAGTGGGCAGTGTGCCTCCGACGAGCCGGCGTGGGCGGTCGCGTAGATCGCCTCGATCGCCTTGACCTGGGTCGGGAAGAGGTTGTCGGGACCGACCGCCCCACAGCCTCCGGTCCTCTGCAGCGTCTCGAGGACCTCATCCCCCAACCCGCTGAACGAGACCCCGATCTCACGGGCCCTGAGGCCTCCGACGATCTCGCACAGCCTCTCCGCAGCAAGCGCGTCGATGCTCGACAGCGCGTGGCCTGCGATCAGGACGTGGCGCAGGTTCGGTCGCGCCGCCAGCCGGCCCCGAAGCTGTTCTTCGAAGTAGGCAATCGTCGCGAAGTTGAGCTGACCGTCGAATCGTAGCGCCGCGATGTGGGGACACATCGCAAGACCGTGGCGCCGAGCGTCCCGCAGCGACCCGTCTGGAGCAAGGGCGAGGTCGGCCACCCGAGGCAGCATCGGCCGCAGCGGGCACTTCTCCTCGTTCGTGCATACGGCATGGGCTTCGGCCCATACCCCGGCAAGGGCCAGGGCATCCACCGGGAAGACGCGATCGAGGCCGATCTCGTCGATCACCCCGCTCGATGCCATGACATCGAAGACGTGATCTCGGAAGCTCGTGAATGCGACCCGGAAGCCCGCCGCGCGAACACGGTCGACGAACTGCAACAGCTTGCTGCGGTCGAGCACATCGAGGGCAGTGAGAGCGTGGGCGACAAAGACGATGGTCTGGACCTCGGGCCGAGCCTTCACCCAGCGGTCGAACGCCTCCTGGATCCCCCGCGGGTCCGAGAACACCATCGCGCCGTCGAAGCGCAGCACCGCGAGGTGCGGGCACAGGTCGAGCGAGTGACGGCGGGCGTCGCGCAGCGAGCCGTCAGGATGGAGCGACAGCTCGGTCAGGCGCGGGGCCAGGGTGGCGAGCGGGCAGTCGCGCTCGGGACTGCCCGAATGGGCCGTCGAGTACACGCCCGCGACCGCCATGATCTGGGTCGCAAACGTGTGGTCGTGCCCGATCAAGTCGGCGACGCCGCTGCGCTCGAGCACGTCCGTCACCGACTCCTTCAAGCCGCTAAAGGAGACCTCGTACCCGGCCTCGCGCAGCTTCGCCACCAACTGCCCGAGCCGGCGGGCGCCCGCCACGTCGATGTCGCTGATGCCGTGGGCGACGAAGATGATGTGGCGCAGATCCGGGCGATCCGCGATACGGGCGAAGATCTCCTCCTCGAGGTAGCCCGTGTTGGCGAAGTTGAGCGGGTCGTCGAAGCGGAGCGTCGCGATCCGGTCACATCGCAGCAGCCCATAACGGGCCGCGTCGCGCAGCGAGCCGTCAGGATGCAGCGAAAGCTCAGTGATCCGCGGCATCACGCCTCGGAATGGGCAGTCGGGTTCGTCAGCGGCGGCATGGGTCGCAGGAAAGATCGCTGCGATGGCCGCTGCTTGGGTGGTGTAGATCTGATCCTCGCCAATCTTGTCGAGCAGGTGCGAGCGGCGGAGCACGTCTAGCACCTGATCCTTGAGCCCGACGAAGGAGACCTTGTAGCCGGCGCCCCGCAGCCTCTCCACGATGTGGCGCAATGTCTCCTCACCGGACGCGTCGATCTCACTGATGCCCTGGCCCGCGATCAGCAGATGACGGAGCTGCGGCCGCTCGGCGACCCGACCGAGGATTTCGTCCTCGAGGTAGGTGGCGCTCGCGAAGTTGAGCGGACCATCGAAGCTCACAACAGATATGTACTTGCATCGCAGAAGCTTGTGACGTCTCGCATCGCGCAGCGAACCGTCCGGGTGTGGGGCGAGATCGGCGACCTTTGGGCGCATCGTGCGGTAGAGGTAACCTCCGAGCGACAGTGCCACGCCCATGGCGAGACCCCACTCGAGGTGCGGGGCGAACGCCAAGGTGCCGGCGAAGGCGACGACGGAGACGAACCCGTCGTACTTCTGCGTCCGCCAGGCATGAACAAAGCCGCTGACGTTGAGCAGCCCGAACACCGCCATCATGATGATCGCCGCCAGCACCGCCTGGGGGAGGAAGTACAGCGTCTTCGAGAAGAAGAGCAGGACCACCATCACCACGACCGACGAGAACACGTTCGACATGCCGGTGCGCCCGCCGGACTGAAGGTTGACCGCGGAACGCGAGAAGGACCCCGACACGGCGTAGCTCTGCGCCATGCACCCGACGAGATTGGCCAGGCCCTGTCCGATGAGCTCCTGATTGGGATCGATCCTCTGGCGGGTCTTGGCGGCCATCGCCTTGGCGATCGAGATCGCCTCCATGAAGCCGAGCAGCGAGATCACCATCGCGACTGGGATGAGCTTCGGGACGATCGATCCGTCGATCTGGGGCACAGCGAACGGCGGCAGGCCCGCGGGAATCGTCGCCACCACGTCGCCGCCGCCGGTGAAGGTCAGCTTGTGCACGTCGAGCGGGCTGTTGCCGACCTTCAGCCGCCACGGTCCGGACACGGCCGCGCTGCCCTCCGGAACCTCGCCTCGCAGGTAGAACCGGGGCGTTCCGTCTGGTCTGTCCGCCCTCTCGAAGAGCAGCGCCCGCAGCTCGGAACGATAGCTGCCGATGTGGTGCTTGAGCTCACCGATGTGGCCGTCGACGAGACCGGCCATCTGGTGGAGCGCCAGCGTTCGTTGCGGTTCGGACTCTGCGCTCTCAAGAGTCGCCTGCCGGAACTTCTCGATGTCGCGGGTCTCGTGGCAGCGCACGCAGAACTCACGCTCACCGAGCGACGCCTGGGCGAAGGCCTTGTTGGTGTCGGCCCTCATCTCCTCCAGGGTGTTCTTCTGTGCCACCACGGCGTTGAAGTCGGCGACCCTCGCTTCCACCTCGGACGAGGCGATGGCATCGAGCTCGACCGCTGTCTTCTTCTCGAACCCGGTCGCCCATGCCAGCGCGGTGGTCACGACCACGGCAGCGAGCACATTCGGGAGTCGGGGATTGACGCGCTTGAGCCCGATCATGATCGCAAACGCCAGCACCGCCATACCGACGGTCGGTAAATGGGTGTAGCGCAGCGCAGCGCGGACGGTAAGCCACACCGTCTCGTAGTGGTGCTCGGAGTTGTCGACCTGGACGCCGAAGATCTTGCCGAGCTGGGAGGTCGCGATGATCAGGGCGGCAGCATTGGTAAAGCCGTTGACCACCGGGTGCGAGAGGAAGTTGACCACCAGGCCAAGCCGGAAAACGCCGAGCATGAGTTGGAACAGACCGACCATCAGGGCGAGCAGGATCGCGTAGGCAACGTACTGCTTGCTGCCGGCGGTGGCGATCGGCTCGAGCGCGGCGGCGGTCATCAGCGAGACCACTGCCACCGGCCCGGTGGCGAGCTGTCGGCTCGATCCGAAGAGGTTCGCGACCATCGGGGGCAGGAACGCAGCGTAGAGGCCGTAGTACGCCGGCAGCCCTGCGAGCTGGGCGTAAGCCATCGACTGGGGGACGAGAACCAGTGCGACCGTCAGCCCGGCGATGAAGTCGGCGCGCAGCGTGTCAAGGCTGTAATCGCGAAACCAACTCAAGAATGGAAGGACACGTTGCAAAATCGGCATAGCGTCCCGACCTCTGCGGCCCAGAGTACATTGTTCCGAATCCCGCGCAAAGACCCCTGTCTCAACTACCAGGTGCGCCCACTTCGTCGGCCGAGGCGAAGATCCGGGCGCCGGCAGTGCAAGAAGAGAATGCGGCTCAACTCTCTCGCGTTGTCATGGACTGCATGTCGGCTCAGAACCGGACAATCCAGCGGACGGTGCGGAGGGATCGGGGTGACCGAGCGTGAGCAGGTGACCGAGGTTCTCGCCGCGATGGCTCGCGGCGAAGCGGACGCGGCAGAGCGCCTGCTGCCCCTGGTCTACTCGGAGCTCAGGGCGCTTGCGCGAGCCCGCATGGCGCGAGAGCGACCGGGTCAGACGCTGCAGCCCACAGCGTTGGTACACGAGGCATATCTCCGTTTGGTCGGCGACGGAGTGAAGTGGGAGAGCAGGGCGCACTTCTTCGGCGCCGCGGCGCAGGCCATGCGCCGGATCCTGGTCGAGCGAGCACGCCGCGTGGCCCGCCTCAAGCGCGGCGGGAGCGCGGAGCGCATTACCCTCAACGACGACGCCGCCAGCATCGCGCCGCGCTCGGAGGAGCTCCTCGCCCTCGACCAGGCGCTCGACCGGCTCGCCGAGCACGACCGCGCCATGGCGGACGTGGTCATGCTGCGCTACTTCGCAGGTTTGACCGTGACCGAGACCGCCGAGGCACTGGGCGCCTCGGAACGGACCGTCTACCGCCAGTGGACCGCTGCCCGGGCATGGCTGCGTCACCAGCTCAGCACCCCGGCTGGGGCGCCTGGGGGACATCGTGTCGGCTGACCGCTGGCAGCGGACCTGGGACCTGTTCCACCAAGCCCTCGATCATCCAGCCGAGGAACGATCGGCGTGGCTGGAGGCGGCCTGCGACGACGTCGACCTGCGCGAGGAGGTCGCCGCGCTGCTCGCCGCCCACGAGGCACCGGGGGGCATTCTCGACGAGCCGGTCGCCGTCGGGGCGAACACCCTCCTGGAGACCGCGCTCGAGGACGCTCCGGCTGAGCAGCCGCCACCGGACCGCATCGGACCCTACGAGATCGTCCGCCTCCTCGGCGAAGGCGGCATGGGCACCGTCTATCTCGCGCGGCGGGCGGACGGAGAGATCGACCGCATGGTCGCGCTCAAGACCATCCGCCCGGACCTGCGCACCCCCGAGCTGATCCGGCGCTTCCGCCAGGAACGGCAGATCGCCGCGACCCTCGTCCACCCGAGCATCGCTCGCCTGCTCGACGTCGGCACCGACGCGGGAGGCCAGCCGTACCTGGTGATGGAGTACGTCGAGGGCGAGCCCATCGACCGCCACTGCGACGCCGGTGCCGCTCCCGCTCGAGCGCCGTCTCGAGCTCTTCCGCTCGGTCTGCGCCGCGGTCCACTTCGCCCATCAGCGGCTCGTGGTCCACCGTGACCTCAAGCCGGGCAACATCCTGGTGGGCGCCGATGGCGTGCCCAAGCTGCTCGACTTCGGCATCGCCAAGCTGCTCGAGTCGGACGGCGAGGAGGACGGCGACGCGACCCGGACCGCCGTCCACCTGATGACACCGGAGTACGCCAGCCCCGAGCAGGTTCGCGGAGAGCCGGTGGGCACCGCCAGCGATCAGTACTCGCTCGGCGTGCTCCTGTACCGGCTGCTCACCGGTCGCCGGCCCTATCGCACGACCTCCTCGCTTCCGCATGACCTCGCCCGTGCGGTGTGTGAGGAGGAGCCCGAACGGCCGAGCACCGCTGCACGGCAGGCCGCCGATCACGACGGGGAAGCCCGGTTGCCGTCGGGCCTGGCGCCGGACCGCCTCCACCGCCGGCTGCGCGGCGACCTCGACGAGATCGTGCTCCGGGCGCTGCGCAAGGAGCCCGACCGTCGCTACTCCTCGGTGGCGCACCTCGCCGAGGACCTGCGCCTGTACCTCGAGGGACTTCCTGTCGTGGCCCGGCGCGGCAGCACCTACTACCGCGCGGCCAAGCACGTCCGCCGGCACCGCGCCGCGTTCGGTTCGGCCGCAGCGGCAATCCTGCTGATCATTGCGGCCGCAGTGACCTTCGCGGTACAGGCCGGCCGCCTTGGCCGCGCGCTCCACCGGGCCGGCCGCGAGCAGTCCCGCGCCGAGCGCGTCTCGGACTTCCTGATCGACGTCTTCAAGGTCTCCGACCCGGGACAAGCGCGCGGCTCCACCGTGACCGCGCGCGAGATCCTCGACCGGGGCGCCGCCCGGATCACCGAGGAGCTTCACGACGAGCCCGACGCGGCGGCCGCGATGATGGACGTCATGGGCCAGGTCTACGCCAACCTCGGCCTCTACCCTCGCGCCCAGGAGCTGCTCGAGGCGGCGCTCTCCCAGCGCCGGGCCAAGCCCGAGCCCGATGACGACGATGTCGCCGCGTCGCTCGCCCACCTCGCGGCGGTGCAGCATGCGCGCGGCGACTACGACGGCTCGGCGGCATCGCTCGACCGGTCCCTCGCCCTGCGCGAGGGAGCGCACGGGCACGACCATCCCCTGGTCGCCGACACCCTGCAGGCGATGGCGGTTCTCCAGCACTCGCGGGGCCACTACCAGGCCGCCGAGCACCTCTATCGCGAGGCGCTCGCCATCCGCAGGGCCGACCCGGACGTCCCTCCCACCGTGGTCGCACGGACCCTGGTCAGCCTGGCCGGCCTGCTGCGGGCCAAGGGCGACTACTCCGGGGCCCGCCCGCTGCTCGAGGAGGCGCTCGCGAGCCAGCGCCAGGTATGGACCGGGGACCACCCGGAGGTCGCCACCACGCTCAACTCCCTCGGCGCGCTCGACTACCGCACCGGCGATCTCGATGCCGCCGAGCGGGAGTACCGCGAGGCGCTGGCCATGCGCGAACGCGTGCTCGGGCCGGGCACCCCAGCGTGGCGGAGACCCTCAACGGTCTCGGGCTCGTGCTCCACGCCCGGGGCGACGTGGCCGACGCGGAGGTCATGCTGCGGCGGTCGCTCGCGCTGCGTCGCGCGACGCTCGGCGACGACCACCCCCGCACCACGACCACCCTCAACAACCTCGCCTGGCTGCTCCACGACACCGGGCGATACGCCGAGGCCGAGCCGCTCTACCGGCAGGCGCTGGAGGCCAACCGGCGGCGGCTCGGCGACGACCACCCGATGGTCGCGGGCAACCTCAACAACCTCGGGCTGCTGGCGGTGGATCGCGGCAACCTGGACGGCGCCGAGCCGTTGTACCGCCAGGCGCTCGCGATCATCCGCGCCCAGCTCGGCCCCGACTCGCCGTCGGCCGCCTACCCGCTCACCAACCTCGCCGACCTCTTCCTCGAGCGGGGCGACCTCGACCAGGCCGAGCCGCTGTACCGAGAAGCGCTGGCGATCCGACGCCGCACTCTGCCTGCCGGTCATCCGGAGATTGCGGGGACCCTGGTCGGCTACGGTCGACTGCTGGTCGAGCGCGGCGACACCGCCGCCGCCGAGCCGCTGCTGCGCGAGGCGGTGGCGATCCGCCGCTCGGCCTCGCCCTCGGTGGCATGGCAGACCGCCCTCGCCGAGGCCGAGCTCGGCGCCTGCCTCACCGCCGAGGGTCACCCGCAGCAGGCGCGTCCGCTGATCGAGGGCGCCCTTGCGCCCGTGGTCGCCCGGCGCGGCGTCGACGACCGCCGGGCTCGACGGATCCGCGCGCTGCTCGCGGCTCTTCCTCCCGCCGACTGAGTCCTTTCCCGCGACCGCGTGGCGGGTTCTGGTCACAGATGACGCATGGCAAGGCAGAGACCCAGTGCAAAGGAGGCTCCCAGCCATGCATCCTGACCCGGCCCAGCGTCGATCCTCACCGCTTCCGTCACCGCAGCGGATCCGCGACCTCCTCGTCCGGGCCTTCGCGGCATTCCTTACGTGCTGCCTCGCTCTGGTCGCTCTGCCCGCCTCGGCCGGTGGCAACCCCACCCTCCTCACCCTCGGCACCGGCGAGCGCAGCGGCCCCTACGACAACGCGATCGGCTCGTTCTCTCCCCCGGCCGCGAACGAGGTCTGCGCCCTGATCGACGCGTCCGTCCTCGCCGGGTTCAAGACCCGTTTCCGGCTCGCGAGCTGGGGGGTCGGCGTCACCTCGCCGGCGGGCAGCCCGGTCGGGACCGACCAACACTGGGGGCTGCGGATCAGGCTCAGCGACAGCGGCCATCCCGGTGCAGCCATCGCCGAGTACCTCTACGGACAGGCGCTGACGCCGGGCGCCTACCCGAACCCGACCTATGCGACGCAGGACGTCCCGGTGGACGCCGACAAGATCGACCCCGGCGGCGGCTTCTACGCCTGCTACGGCTCGTGGACTCCGTTGATCCACTTCGGGGCCCGCCATGCCCCCGGACAGTCGTTCGCCTACACCCAGGACGACGGGGTAAACTGGCAGGTCTTCCAGGACGCATCCTTCGATTGGGGCCTGACCCTGAAGGTCAGCGCGCCGATCACGACGCGGACCTACTACTCCCCGGCGGTCGCGGACATCCCCGGCGTCAACTCGACCTTCAACTCCGAGTACGACGTGCGGTACGTCAGCCCGAACTACTCGGGATTCACGCTGGCTGGCACCTACACGCCACGCCTCGACCAATCGTACGGTACCCAGTTCCAGGACCAGCACACCTTCGACGTCGGGCGCCAAGTCCACTTTGTGACCACGTTCCCGGACTCCGCCGACTACATCGGCTCGGCGATCTGGAAAGTCGAGGGCACCGGCGGCTCGGGCGGCTCCCTCGCCCACGCCCAGGCCCTGCGCCGCGGCGACCCTCTGATGATGGAGGGTGTCATCACCTCGACCCTCGCCGACGGGCGGGTGTTCGGCCAGTGGTTCCCCACCTTCACCCGCCGCGACGACGTCGATGCGGGCGACACGGCGCTCTTCCACACCACCCACGACCCGTCCCGCTACCGGGTCAACTTTCTGGTCATGGCGCTCGAGGACGGCACCGCCGTGTCGGTGACGCCGGTCGCCCCGATCGCCTCGCCGCGCGCCACGTCCTACTCCGTGACCTTGAACCAGGGTCAGAACTTCCAGATCAACGACGTCAACGGCTTCTTCGGCCTGGGCGGGCTGGCCGACTACATGATCGAGCTCGCGGTCGAGTCGGGCGACGCGATCGGCGTCGGCTCGGTGCTCGACGGCACCTCCGCCAACCCCGGCACAAGCGACCCCACGACGGTCCTCGCCGCGGTGCCCTCGAACCGGATCACCCTGCTCGAGGTGGGAGCGATCCAGGGCATCAACGAGTTCTCTGGCTCGGCGATGATCGCCAACCACTCGTCGACCACCGCGCACGTCACAGCGGAGTTTTACGCCCGCGGGACGCCCGGCAGTGCGGCCTCGACCTCGTTCACCATTCCCGCCGGCGGGATCATGGGCTTCGACGATGTGGTCGGCGACCTCCTCGGCCTCAGTGACACCGTCGGCACGCTCGTGCTGCGAACCACCAATGACACGATGATCTCCGCCGTCGGCCGGGAGTTCGCGGTGTACCGCGACGGCCAGGGCCACGTCAACGGTACCGCTGGCCAGCTCATGCCCGGGCCTCACCGCCGACGACCTGCTCCAGCCCGGATCGACCTATGAGTTCCTCGGCGTCGTCCAGCACCAGGAGCAGACCGGCCTGCGCCGGACCCACGTCGCCCTGTTCAATCACGGAGATCACGACGTCCACGCCACTCTGGGCCTCCTGAACGATCAAGGGCACGCGGACGGCTCGCCGATGGCGCAGACCGTCCGCCCCGGTGAGCTCGTGCAGCTGAACAACGTCGCCGACCAGATCAACCCGTCCCAGGACGGAGGCCTCAAGAGCCTGGTGGTGACCACGGACGGCGAGCTCTACGCACTCGCATTCTCGGTCAACCCGACCGGCGACCCGGTCACGCTGCAGCCCTTCGGGCGCTAGGAAGGTCGCTTCCTATCGCGACGGTTCGGGCCCCTCGCGCGACGGAGTCGTCACCGAAGGTGCTTCCGATCAAGGGCCTGATGACAGCCGTGCCAGGTTCGAAAAGCCGCGCCGCGGCAGCACTGCCGCGGCGCGGCGACTTTTTCTCCCTCAAGGGGTTGACATTATTCGACTCTTTCATTATATTCTTAATTAGAAAAAGCGAGGTCCTTAGGAGATCCCGCGCACAGACTCGCACGAGGCCGCCCGCTCGCCCTTTGAAACCTACCTTACTGATCCCCAGATCGACCTACCGGAAGCCCCACCTTGCATCCCACCACCCGACGGGCGGCAGCGAGTCGGAGTGTGGCGCGCACTGATCACGTCACCGACGTTCGATGAGGGCGGGTTTCTGGCTTCGGCACACCGCGCCGGAGTGCGCCCTCGACTGCAACGCGGACCCGCTCCGCGACCTCCTCGGGCTCCCCGCTGGTCGGATCGACAGGCTCCAGCGCCTCGACGGTGATCCGCACCGGTAGCGGCAGCACGACCGCGAGCCAGGCCATCACCACCCACCCCCAGGCGAGAGCCCCCGCAGCGGCGAGGGCCGCGGCCGCGATCGCGGCCACCAGCGTAGGCGTGACCGCCACTCCCGCAACCGGCTCGCCCAACCACCGTCGGAGAGACCTTGGAAAAGGAACCACGCCGAGCAGCCAGTAGGTCCAGCCAGCGCCATGCACCGCCAGCGGAACAATCGGCACGCCACTGGCCGCCGCCACCCGCACGAAACCGGTGTGTCCACCCCAGTCCGGAGTCGACCATCGCCACACCGTCCGCGTGAGATCGTCGCCGCCGCCCGGGAGAACGACCACCGTCGTCCCAGCGCGCAACAGCGCGCCCACCGTCGCCCGGTCGCCGCGAACAACGCCGACCGCAGAGTAAAGCGCCGTCACCGGCCGCCACCGGCCGATCACGAGGCGATGACCCGCGCCCACGAAGCGGCGCCCAAGACCTTCGGACGCGCTCACCCATGACAGCACGATGAGGTCCGCGATGCCGAGCGCGGAGTGGACCGCCGCCAGCACGACCGGGCCCTCCGGGATCCTCTCGCGGCCCACGACGCGGGTGCGGAACCACCATCGCGCCCACGGTTCGACGCAGCGGGCAAACCACGGCGCTGGTCCCGGCTCGCTCACCGCGCCACGGTCACCCGAGCACCCGCAGTGCGTGGGCCGGCTCGATCCGCAGGGCGAGGGCGAGGGCGGGGCCCGCACCCAGCATCGCCGCGAGCAGGCACAGACCCACCACCTCAAGGTCGAGACCCAGCGGAATCGTCTGTGCGAACAGTCCGGACGTGTCGTAGGCGAGCCGCAGGAGCCGTAGCGCAGCGGCGCCAAGCGGGCAGCCGAGCAGACCGCCGAACAGGCCGAGGCCGAGGGCCTCTCCCACGACCGTCGCAGCAATGGTGGATCGCCGCCACCCGATCGCCCGGAGCAGCCCAATCTCTCCCCGGCGCTCGGAAACCCCCAAGGCGAGCACGTTCGAAACTCCCAGGCAGGCGACCAGCAGTGCCACCGCGGCCAGGATCCGTGCGAACTGCTCGACGATGTCCATCTGGCGGTAGGTCGAGACCCAGATGTCCGAACGCGCGACCTCGATCTCCGGGAAGCGCCGCGCGAGCCCCTCGGCGACCGTACCGGCGTCGGCGCCCGAGTCGAGCATCAGGAATGCGAGATTGGCGCGCGGACCAGTCCGGAAGACTCCCTGCGCGACGCCGAGCGGGAGGATCGCGCCGCTGTCGAGCAGACCGCGATCCGCCGCGAAGACACCGACCACCGCCAGCTCACGGCCCCGGATCTCGAGGGTCCGACCGATGCCCAGACCGAGACGGGTCGCAGCCCGCTGACCGAGCATGAGCTCATCCGCGCCAGCGACCGGACGACGACCGCGCACCAGCTCCAGCCCCGGCACGTCGTTTGGCAGTCCGCCGACGCCGAAGGCAAAAAAGTGCGAGTTTCCTGGCATGCGCACGACCGCGATGACCAGAGCGATCACGCGCTCGACGCCGGGGAACTCAGCCATGCCCGAGAGCTGCTGCGCCTCCAGCCACGAGGTCTCGGGCAGGCCGGCCCCGGCCTGCTGAACGGTGAGCTCGGCGCCGAGAAAGTTGACGGTCTGTTGCACGCCCTTCACCAGCGATCCGCCCAGAGCGACCAGCAGAAGGTAGGACGCCGCGGCGACGGCGATCGCCGTGAGGCTGAGCAGCGACCGCCAAGGTCTGCGTGCGAGACCTCGCAGGACGAAGCCCGCGAGATGTGACCGACCACCGGTCCTCCTCATGTCAAAACCACTCGCGCAGGGTCACCGCCGGGTGCAGCCGGAGGGCTCGCACCAGCGGGGGAACACAGCCCAGGAGCCCCGCGAGCACCACCACCGCGAAGCCCTCGAGCGCGGTGCTGACCGGCACAAAACGGGGCAGGAAGCCCGCGGCGTGGAACGTCTTTGGATCGAGCCCGTCGATCAGTCGCAGCACGAGGATCGACACCGGGATCGCGAGCAGACCCGCGGTCGCCGCCAGCCATGCGCCCTCGCCCAGGATGAGGCGGGCTACCTGCCACCGGCTCCAGCCGATCGCGCGCAACACGGAGAGCTCCCGGGTCCGCTCGGCGACATCGATCTGCATCACACTGGAAACCCCGAGCACGGCGATGCCGAGCGCAATGATCGCGACCAGGTGGACGAAGCCCTCGAGCGCAGCGAGCTGACCGTAGGCTTCCACCCACGACTCCGCGCGTACCGCCTCGACCCCTTCCACCCGCCGCACCACCTCCCGGCCGACGGCGTCGACGTCGGCCCACGGCTCGAGGTCGAGCAGCACCAGGTTGACCGTATCGCGGTGATTGAACAGACGCTGTACCGCGGCTAGATCGGTGACTGCGCCGCTGTCCAGGAGCGAGCGACCCGTTCGATACACGCCGACGACCCGCAGCTGCTCGCCGGCGACCTCGACCGTCTCCCCAACGTCGATCAGAAAACGCCGCGAAGCCAGCGTACCGACCATCACCTCCCCGTGTCCCGGCTCCAGCATGCGGCCCACAACCCGCCCAAGACCGGGCGGCGGCAGTGCTTCGGCGTCCACGCCGAACACGAGGAAGTACCGGCTCGACTGGAAACGAGTCTTGCCAAGGGCCACTGGGGTTGCACTGCGAACGCCCTCGATCTCGGCCAGCGGCGCGACCTGCTCGGGGCGCAGCTGTGATCCCCACGGGGAGGTCGCGCCCCACCGCTGGACCACCAGCTCTCCGCCGAGCACCGAAGCAACGGCGTCGAGCTGGGCGAGCGCTCCGTCGGCCGCGGCGACGAGGACCATGTAGGCCACCGCTCCGACGGTCAGCGCGAGCAGGTTGAGCCCCGCACGCCGGGGGCGGCGGATGAGGTCGCGAAGCGACAGGCTCTTCACTCTGTCACCCGGAACAACGGCACACGGTCGAGGAGCACGGCGGTCCCACCTCCGAGCATGTTGGCGATCATGTCCTGGAGATTATTGTCGTACAACCCCACTCCCGCGCCTGGAATCGTCCGCATGACGATGTACTCGACGATCTCCCAGAACGCGCCCAAGCCCATCACAATCAGGAGAATCGCCAGCGGCTCGAGGACGCCGAGCTGCACGTTGAACCAACGCAGGATGCGGCGCAGGGCGATTGCGACGGCGGCCGCGGACGCCAGGTGGACCACCTTGTCGAATCGGATGCCGAGCACGACCCAGTCGTACAACCTCGCCCCGTCGACCGGGACCAAAACCCCCGCGAAGTGGAGCAGAGCCGGCGCCTCGACCAGGGCAACCAATCCCCACGTCCATGGACCGTCGCGCAGACCGTACCAGCACACCACGAAGCCGGCCGCAATGACCGCCGCATAGACAAGGAACTCCGCGAAGTTGCCTGGACCGCGGTACTGCAGCCACCGGTCCCAGAACTTGGTCGCACACGCGAGACCGAACAGACCCAAGTTGAGCACGGTGACCACGTCGAGAGGTCGCACCCTGACCGCGGCTCCGACCGGAGTCGCTGCAATCTCTCTGCGGCCGGGAGCTACGGACCGACGTCTCAAATGTACCCGCAGAAGGTGATCGGCCGCGGTATGAGGACAATTTCGTCGTCGACCCAGTCGTGCTCGCACTTCACGCTGCCGTCGTAGTTGTACTCCGTGACCGTGTACTCGACCCGGCCGTAGTAGAGCGGCAGGTCTGGGTAGCCGGTTTGCTCGACCGAGGTCGAGGTGACGGTCCCCTTGATACTGATCCCAACCGGCCCATTGACCGAGCTGAACTTGAGGGTCGCACCTGAGGACCCATAGGTCCCGGTGGCCGTGTGGCGACCCACGCCCTGGTCGCCGGCACACGAAGGATCGACAACCAGGGTTCCGTGGTCGGCCATGAGCGCGATCTTGTTACGGAAGCCGTACTGGGTCCCATCGCACGCCTTGACCCGGTGGTCGAACGAGTAGTAGCCGAGCCCATCCGCAGTGTACGTGTAGGTGCCGTCGCAGCTCGGCGAGAAGGTCGCCGTCCCGGTTCGCCCGTCGAGCACGCCGTTGAGCGTGCCGCCGATGGGATAGCGTTCGCACACCGCGGTGTCGATCTGCAGGCTGCCGCTCACGCTCCACGGGCCGCCAGGGCGGCTGCCGCTGGCGCTCGGGTTCAGCGTCCCGTACACAGTCGTGTTCGCCCGCCGAGCGACGTCGTATCCGTACTGCACGTTCGACAGCGTGATCGGCTCGCCGTTGCGGCTGACGTTCGACGCCGTCACGGTGACCGTCGCGATGAGGTGATCGGCGGTCTCGAGCGTCCGCGACGTGTGGATCACGACCGTCCCGGTCATCACGTCGCCGTTCTCCGTGGTGTAGCCCGAGCCGTAGTCGATCCGTGCCCCGTCGGAGGTGCGCGTCGTGATCTCTGGCGGCTGGTCCGCGACCAGATCGTCGATCGTTCCGTCGACGCCCTTGTTGAGCAGGTTGGTCACGGTCGACCCGATCTGCCCGTGCTCGCCGTTGCTGAACGTCTCCAGCACTTTGCTGATGATCCCAGAGATCGAGAGCGGATTCTCGCCGCCGTTCGGGGTTGGTTGAGGCGAGACCGTCGGCGTCGGCGGTGCGCCGCCAGCGGTGACCTTGACGGCCGGCACGAACACCGGGTCGCCGGTACGGTTGTCCACCACCGAGGCGTAGGCCAGGAAGCGCCCGCCCGAGGTCGTGGTCCACACGATCGCATAGCCTCCGGTCACATCGCCGCTGGTGACCCGTTCGAAGACCTTGTCGAGCTGGGTGTAGCCCCCTGCCGGCAGGTCGGCGGACACCGTCCCCAGCGACGTGCCATTGCTCCGGTACAGCGCCACCTCGAGGTGGATCGAGCTCGTGCCCGCGTTCACCAGCCCGAGGTTGGTCCGGTACCCGCTGGTCGTGGCCCGCGTGTGGCTGAGCTGGATCAGCCTCCCCTGCTCCCCCGAGCCGATCGCCGCAGCTTCTGCCACCCCCGCCACGAACTGCCCGAAGGTCGACCCCGACGGCAGCCCCATCGAGTTCCCCGCCCCGAGCAAGTTGTAGGTCCGGCTCGTGACCTGGACCTCGGACGACGAGCTCACCCGAAGCGCCGCTGCGCCGGTGAAGCCGAACATCCCCGCGAGCACATCGCTGTATCGAATCGAGCGTCCCGCCGCCAGGTTGAAGCTCTTCGAGGTCGGAGAGCCGTTGCTCTGGTCCCGCTTGAGCAGCTCGACGGTGAAGCTCGCCGTGGTCGCGCCCGGGTTATGGACCTCGAGGTCCGTCCGCCAGTTGGTCCCCCCGGCGCCACTCGCGTGCGCTGAGGCCGGAATCAGCACCCGGGTCGACGCCATTGTCAGCCCGGCCGCCTCGGCTCCCATCGGCCGCTCACTGCCCACTGGCTGGACGCGCATCGCGGGCTGCGCCCCGGAGGCGTGCGCCCGCGCTGGCTCCGCCGAGAGCAGGATGTCGGTCCACTCGAAGCTCGCTCCGGCCTCGTTGTCGCTCTCGTTGGACTCGCTGATGACGTGGTCCGGATCCGCCATGATCGACAGCGTGTGCCAGCCCGCAGCGATCGTCCCGGACGGGATCTTGTAGTCCGTCACCGAGGTGTAGTAGCCCGAGCGCAGACCGTCGGAGTACCACCGGGTGTACGGCTGCCCGTCGATCCTGAGCTCGTACTCGATCCGGGTCGTGATGTCGTCCGATCCATGGTTCGCCACCGCCCAGTCGACGTAGGTGTCGTACCAGGTCGACAAGAACCCCATCGTGGTCGTGCCCTGGTCCGACGACGGCACGACGGCGCCATCCCATCCCGAGGGCTGGTACGGCGCGAGGTTGACGTTGCCACCCGCGCCCTGGGTCGGTGTCCGGGTCGGGGTCGGAGCCGGCGAGGTCCGCGTTGGCGTTCGCGTCGGGGTCGGCGCGACCCCGCCCCCAGAACGCACGATCGCCGGGACCAGCACCGGGTCGCCGGTCCGATTGTCGACCACAGAGGCGTAGGCGAAGAACCGTGCGCTGCCACCGTCCGCGGTCAGCACCGCGTAGCCGTCCGCCACGTCCGTGCCCGACACCTGCTCGAAGATCCGGTCGATCTGGGTGTACTCCTTCGCCCGCAGGCTCACGTCGACGGTTCCAAGGTACGCTCCGTCATTGCGGTACAGCGCCACATGCACCGTGATCGTCGCCGCGGTCGCGTTGACCAGGCCCAGATTGGTGCGAAACCCGCTCGCGGTCGAGCGGCTGTGGCTGAGCTGGATCAGCCTCCCCTGCTGGCCTGGACCGATCCCCTCCAGCTCCTCCTGACCCGGTACGAACTGACCGAAGGTCGAGCCCGACGGCAGGCCCATCGAGTTCCCGGCCCCGAGCAGGTTGTAGGTCCGGCTGGTCACCAGGATCTGCCCAGAAGAGGCGGTGACCACGAGGGCTGCCGCGCCGCTCGACATTCCGAACGCGCTCATCAGTACATCGTCGAACCGCCGCGACTGTCCCGCCGCCAGGGTGTAGCTCTTGCTCGCAGGCGACGGGTTCGCCTGGTTGCGCACCAGGCACTGGATCGTGAAGCTCGCGGTCGCCGGACCCACGCTGTGCACCTCGAGGTCCGTGCGCCAGTTGGTCCCGCCGGCCCCGCCCGCGTGGGCCGCCGCCGCGATGCACACTGGTGAGCCCGCCGCGGCCGTCGCCGAGGCGTCCGCCCAACCACGCTCTCCCCGCCCCGCGGCCAGTGACACCGCCATCGCCACCACTCCCGCGATCACCGCCCCGAACGGCAGCGCACGTCCCCATGAGCCTGACCCATAAACCCGGTGCCGCGGCTGAACGCCCATGGTTCCTCCTGGACTGCCACGATCTGGCGTGTCTCACTCAAAGTAGCATTTACGAGACTAGAAAATACATAGGCTGGCAAGTCCAGCATACGACCACGTCATTCGTCGGCGTTGCTCCAGACGTGTGGCCGCGAGCGATGGTCGAGAGGTCTTTCAGAATGGCGCTCTCGAGCAACGAGGCTCGATCGGCTCATGGCTGCAGGCAGGCTGGTGTCTTCAGCCGGGGAGCGTGACACCTGCATACGGCCGATGCCTTGTCGGCGTTCTTCCTCAGGACGCGGCCGGAACTGGAGGCAGACCCTTCGCCGTGTGACCCAGGTCACCGTTACCCCCAGGCCGGGCGCCTCTCTCCTTCGCTCGAGAAGGCTGTTGTGAGAGCTTTGTCACAGGGACGGACGGGGAGACCCGTGTAGAGGTCGTTAACACCGCACGGTACAATCCCCGGGAAGGGAGCTCGCAATGGGCAGCAAGTCACGCCGGCTCAGGGCACTCGAGGGCATCTGCCGCACCATGAGCGACCTCCTCGACGAGCGCGTCGAGCGAGCCGCAAAGGCCCGCGGTTTGCAGGAACCCCCCCAGAACACGACCCGGATCTTCCAAATCGCCTCGGCCGATGCACCGTGGGTTCTCGACCGGCTCTTGATGGCACACAACGAGGCCGCCCGGGAACGCGGACTCGTTTCACAGGAGCATGACTCGGCTCACGGCGACGACGATCTCGAGCGACGCCGCATGCTGTCAGCAGTGCGGGCCACGATCAAACGCGCCGGCATCCGCGCCCGGGGTCGTTAGCCGGTCACCTCACCAGCCCAGGACATCGCCCGACGCCCACTGGTGTGCCTGCTTGACCGCCGTCAAGGCGGACTCGGCCGTAGGGTGCGATCCTGTCGGCATGAACCGTGAGACTTGGCGACTGCGGCGCGAGCGACGCACGGTAACAGCGATGCTCGAGATCTACTGTCGCGCCCAGCACGGTCCGGGTCGTGAGCTGTGCGCCGAGTGCGCGCAGCTCGCCGCCTATGCGAACCGCCGCATCGACCGCTGCCCGTATGGACGCGACAAGCCAGCCTGCGTGAACTGCCCGATCCACTGCTACCGGACCGAGCCACGCGAACGGATGCGGGACGTGATGCGCTTCGCCGGACCACGGATGCTGACCCGACATCCCGTGCTCGCCCTGCTCCACATCCTCGTCGACGCCCGCCGCAACGCTCCTGGGCGGCCCGCCCGCCCCACAGCGGCACCCATCGTCGAGCACCCTTCGCGATAGACCAGGTCAGGGGCGGCGCGACATCTCGGCTCCGAGTCGGTAGCCTCGAGGCACCCGATCGGATAGACTCACGCCACCCGATCACGATCTCAGAATCGCGGTCCTTGTCGTGTGGATCGCGAACGCGGAGGCCGCATGAGACCACACCTCGGAATGACCGCCGGAATCCTCGCAGCTGCGCTGGCCTGTGCCGCGTGCAGCGGGGGACGCGCGCCCGAGCTCGGCATTTCAGTGCGGACGGAGCAAGATCCCGCAGGACACGAGGTCCTCCTGGTCAGCAACGCGACCGGACAGAGGTGGAACGATGTCCGAGTCGTGGTGGAGGCCGTGGAGGCCGACGGATCGGCGACGCCGTGCAGCGCCGATCGGATCGCCACGTGGGAACCGGCCGCTGAGCACCGCATTCCGGCCTGTGGCGCCAAGACCCGGATCACGCTCTCAACCGGCGGCGCCTCGGCCCAGTTCGTGGTCGTCGGCGGCAAGCTCTTCCGGAAGCTCGGGCGCAAGGAGATTCCGGTCGCTGGCTGACTCTGCGACGCAACAGCTGCCCTGCAGGTCGTGGCGGATGCGGCAAGAGGTCGGATCATTCAGAAGCGAGGAGGGAGTTCGGGATGAAGGCCAAGGGACTCATGATCGCGGTGATCGCGGTGGTGCTCGTGTCAGTGGCGTGCGGCGGCGCTCGGACGGTGACTGAGAAGCGGATTCTGGAATGGGGACCGGTACTCAACGTCTTCATGAGCACTAACTTCCAGAATGCCAATGCATACCCTACCTCACTCGACGAGGTCCCGGCGCTGATGGCCGGGGACCTCAAGACGGCCGACGGATGGGGCCGGCCGTTGCTCTACCGCCGGCTGCGCATCGACCTCTACAACATCATCTCCGCGGGGCCGGACGGGGAGTTCGGCAACGACGACGACATCGTGATGCAGAACGGCATGCTCTACGAGCCGTCGAAGGTCTACTCCGAGCGTCCGCTCAACAGGTAGGCAGCACACCGTTCACGACGGCGCGTTCGTACTCGCCCACCTGCGCGAAGCGAGGCCAGGCGCGAGGGTCGGACGCTGGCGCCGATGCCGATGCCTTGCAGCCGGCAGACAGCATCCCGCCAAGGCGTCCGAACGCCGCCACCGGATCCTGTCCGCCGACCAGCCCGCAAGGGTCCGCGTCGCGGCTCGTCACCCGTACCGCACGGAGAGACTCGCCTCCGCCCTTCCCGACCGTCAGGACCAGGTCGAGGACCAGGTACGGTCGGCTCCCGGCTTCGGCGATGATGGCGCCGACGCAGCGCTCGACGGTGTCGAGCCGGAGCCTGCGGCGTTTCCCCGCCACCTCGAGCTCGAGAACGCCGTCGGCGAGAGCGATGGGACGGGCCGCGACGACGTGCAGCCGAGATCCTCGCGCGGGCGGACTCTGGGCGGCTGCTCCTCCGTCGACCCCGACAACACTGACGGACGCTCCCGGTCCGCGCCCCATGAGAACCCGCATCTCGACCCGTTCGTCAGGAGTGAGCTCGGGGTGCGCCAGCGCGAGCCGCGCAAACGGGGCCGGGACGGCGAGCCGATCCGCCAACCGGGCCAGCCGTACCAGCTGCCCGACCGGGGCGCCTGGGCCGATCGAGGGACGCACCCAGTCGAGGGTCGCGTCCGCGTCAGCCGGAAGGTCGGCATCGGCGAGCTGCTCGGCGACACGAACGGCGACTGCAGGCTCCACGCGATCAGGTCCCAGAACGCCGATCACCTCGCGCCAGCACGCGCTCGCCAGCCCCGCGTCACCGCGACGTGCAGCCGCTGCAAACGCCGGCAGAAGGCGGCCGGCGAGCTCGGCTCGCCGGCCGGTCGCAGACGCGACCCGCCACAGGGCCAAGGCGGCGTCGGGATCCTCGGGACTCGCCTCCAACAGGCCGACGAGCGATGCCGTCGCCTCGTCGGGGCGGCCCTGCCGCGCGAGCTCGAGCGCCCGTTCGACTCCGGAGGCGTCGTGGACCACCCGCGTGCGCTCCAGGGCCGGTTCGATCAGCCTCTCCTCCACGCGAAGCCCGCGCACGGACAGCGCCACGGCGACGCCGAAGGCGAACCCGCCGACATGGGCGAAAAAGGCGACCTGACCGATGTCGCCGATGCCGGCCATCGCCCACAAACCCTGCGAGTAGGCCAGCTCGCGCAGCCACCACAGGGCGAGCATCACCCACGCTGGCGCGGTGAACGTCCCGGTGTAGATCTTGAGGAAGAAGAGCCAGTAGAAAAAGGTGATACGGGCGCTCCAGAAGCGGACGGCGAACGCGCCCATGACCCCCGCAATCGCTCCGGAGGCCCCGATCAGCGGCTCGTCCAGGGTCGGGTGGCGGGCGATGAAGGTGAGCGCGGCGACAGCACCTGCAGCGAGGTAGAAGCCAGCGTACAGCGGCCGACCCCACGCGTCCTCGACCCACGGGCCCACCAGGTAAAGGAAGAACATATTGCCGAGCAGGTGCAGGAAACCGGCGTGCATGAAGGTGTGGGTGATGAATGCGGCCAGGTGCGGGCGCGCCGGCACCAGGCCCCATCGGAAAAAGAGATGCGCGTCGCGCAGCTTCCGGAACGCTTCGGTCAGCCGGTCGAGCTCGAGCTGTTCGCTACGGAGCGTCGCGGGGTCCGGTCTTTCTGACGCCGGACGCTCCTGCTGGCGCAGGGCGAGCCAGGTCGCACCCTTGAGCTCCGAGGAAATCTGGAGGTAGGGGTGGTCGATCGCAAACTCGACTGCGGTGCGTTCCGCCCGGTCAACTGGAAGCTCTGAGGTATCTGGTGAGAGCGCTGTGAGGATCCATGCGAGTACGCACACGGCCATGATCGAGAACGTCACCCAGGGGAGGCGGCGGACGGTCGCGAGATCGTGACCGACGGGCAGCAGCACGTCAGATCCCGTCCCCGTCCGACCGAACGCGACCGACGTCGGGCGTCTGTGGTCTCCACACCCGCCCGCGCCCGTCGCGTCGTTTCACGACCGTCGCCTCTCCTCGGCAGCCTCCGTCAGGGCTGACAGATGCCGCACGGGCGATAGCCCATCGCAATCGCCTCTTCGCGATCGCCAAAGGCCGGAGCCTCGTCGGATGCCTCGTACTGCCGGCACTCCGTGCGGTGCAGGACCATGCTGTCGGGGTTGCCGACATACGCGCCCATTCTCACAACCCTGCGCCGACGAGGACGCAGGGCGAGAGCTGCGCCCACCACACCCGCCGCGACAAGGAGCACAATCAGAACGCCACGACCCTTCATGTCCACTCCTTTGCGCCCCTTCGGCGCACCGACCTCGCCCTCCTCCTCTAGACTAACTCGCATCGCGTGCCGCGTCACGTTGACTTGGCGTCGAGTTCCCTACAGCGCCGCGCCGCAAAAGGTCGAGGCCCCAGGCGTCGCGCGGGCCGGCTCCTCGCGACGAATCGGCGTCGGGATGAGCCCTCGCGCTGACTCCTGTTGGTGCCATTCAGAGTCCATGGATGGCACACAACACGGGTCGCCACCACGACCTGAGCTACCATGCTCGGGGAGCAGGAAGCCATGACAACGCATCGACGTCGTCCCGACAACAGAACCTGTCTCATGTTCTTGGCCGCCGCCGCGATCCTGCTCGCTCCAGGTCTGCCGGCTGACGCCACCGAGTCATCCGCCGAGCTGCAGCCGCAGCTGGTCCGACTGGTGGGCGGTGGTCCGATCGGTCGCTTCTCGGAGCGGACCTTGACCGCAGCCGTTCTGATCGGCCGGAACCGTGTCGAGGTGCTCGGCACCCGCGTCATGCCGCGCCCGTTCGAGCGCCGGCTCCCTGTGGCCTCAGCGACGGTCATGCCGCCGTCCCGCGCGACGCACTTGCAGCTCGTGCTGCTCGGCGCAGATGGACAGCACTTCACCCAACCCCTGGACGTCCCCGGCCTGTGCCTGGACCACGACGAAGACGCCGGGGCGCATGTGGAAGGAGACACGATCCGTCTCCACGTCGAGTCGCTGATCGTCGAGCTCCCCGACCTGCCCGGATTTGACCGCCTCGAGGTTGTGGTCCTTGCCAGAGACGACGACGAAGGCCCTGGCCGGCGCACGATCGGCGTCGTCCGGCTCGACCCATCTGCCCGAATCGAGCTCGCACCGGCCCGCCGCGACGATCTCGGCACCGCACCCGACCAGACCTTGGGCGCGGTTCACTGGCCCGAGGAGTACGGCGACCCCGACATCTATACCGTTCAGGGCAACGAGGACGAGTCCGCGAAGCGCATCAACGTCGTTGTCGTTCCCGACGGCTACACTTACGCGCAGAAGGCGCTCATGCAGAGCCACTTCCAATCGCTGGTCGCGGGCTTCAGGGCGAAGACGCCGTATCACGAGCATGACCCGTTCCTCAACTACATCCTGGTGTACGCCTACTCCACTGCGAGCGGCACCGACCAGTGCGACTGCAGCATTGTGGTCGACACCGCGATGAACACCGGCTTCCCGAACCTGGTCCACACCTGCGGCGACAGCGAGAACCGTTGCCTCTACTACGGCACCAGGTCCGGCACCTGCGACGTGACCTCGACCGCCAACATTGCCGCGGCGGAGCTTCGCGCGCCTGCAGTCGACAAGACGATCATCATGGTCAACACCGCCAGGTACGGCGGCTGCGGAGGCTACCGGGCGGTGTACTCCGCCGGCAACACGGCTGCAATCGAGGTCGCCATCCACGAACTCGGGCACTCTCTCGGCGGTCTCGACGACGAGTACACCTCAACCTCAGCGTGCGGTACCAGTGCCGGCGAGATCAACACATCGATGAACGGAGTCAATGGGGCCTGGCCGGAGTGGATCCCCGATCTGGGAACGCCGCGGGTTGGAGCCGAGTACTACACGCAGTGCATCTTCCGGCCCAAGGACAACTGCGAGATGCGCAGCCTCTACCAGCCCTTCTGTGAGGTCTGCAACCAGCGCTGGTCGCTGGTGACCTTCGGTCATGCCCGGGTCGCCCCAACCGCGCCGATCGAGTCGGCTTCTCCTCCGAGTCCGGCCACTGTCGGTGTCGACGAACCGCTGACCTTCGAGGTCTCTCCCCGCGTCTCGATCGGCGACGGCGTGACCAACAGCTACGTCTGGAGACTGCAGGGACCCGGCTTCCCGGACCCGACTGTCGTGTCTTCGGTCGGTCCGACCTACCAGCGCGACTTCGCGATCGCCGGGACCTACACCCTGAGCTGCGAACTCACCGCTGACACCAACTTCGTCAAGCCGGCGCGTGTTGGCGCCAACCGCGACACCGTCACTTGGAGCGTCGTCGTCAACGCCGGGGCAATTCAACCGCTGACGGTGGAGCTGGCCGGCACAGGCTCGGGAAGGGTCACCAGCGACCCGGCCGGCATCGACTGCGGAGACGCCTGCACCGCGGACTTCGCTGAAGGCGCGTCGGTCACCCTCACCGCCGCAGCCTCAGGGGGCAGCCTCTTCGCCGGGTGGAGCGGTGAAGGCTGTTCCGGGATAGATCCCTGCATCCTCACGATGGATGCGGCCCGCACCGTCACGGCCACCTTCGACGTCGCGCTCGCGCCGGTGGCGCTCTCGGTCGATGCCGACGTGGAACCCGGTTCGAACGGCAATCTCAACGGCGTGCTCGAGCCCGGGGAAACGGTGGTGGTCGCCCCGGCGTGGCACAACGCCGGTGCAGAGCTGACTGCCGTCGGCGTCGCTTCGGCATTCTCCGGCCCTGCCGGCGCGACCTACTCCATCGTGGATGCCGAGGCCGCCTACAGCACCCTTGCGAGCGGTGCCACCTCCGACTGCCACAGCGCGACCGGCGACTGCTACCTGCTCCGGGTCTCCGACCCCACCGCACGGCCCGCCCTCCACTGGGACGCAGGCTTCGACGAGTCGCTCACCGGCGGCGGTGCCGCGCCCCAGACGCTCCACATCGGTCACAGCTTCAGCGACGTGCCACCGGGTGCGTTTGCTTATCGCTACGTCGAGACCCTTCTCCACAGCGGTCTCACTGCAGGGTGTAGCGAAACGACATTCTGCCCGTCCGCGAGCGTGAACCGCTGGCAGATGGCCGTCTTCCTCGCCCGTGCGATGACCGGCGGCGTACCGGCCTCCACGGGGACAGTTCCCGGATTCGGCGATTACGACTGCTCGCCCGGCGGGGTTTCGGTGTTCTCAGACGTTCTCCCCGAAGATCCGGGCTGCCCGTTCATCCACTACATCGCGGCCGAAGCCGTCACCGTTGGCTGCGGCAACGACAACTACTGCCCGGCGTCGGTCGTGAGCCGCTGGCAGATGGCGGTCCTCCTGGCCAAGGCCCTCACTGGCGGCAGCGTCCCAACGAGCGGAACCGTTCCCGGGATGGGCGCCTACGACTGCGTCCTCGGCGGCAGCTCGGTGTTCGCCGACGTTCCACCGGAGGATCCGGGCTGCCCGTTCATCCACTACATCGCGGCGGAAGAGATCACCGCCGGCTGCGGCGGCGACAGCTACTGTCCGGCGGCCGCGCTCGCACGCAACCAGATGGCGGTCTTCCTCACCAAGGCATTCGACTTCACGTTGTACGGCCCCTGAAGAGATCCTCGCCGAACACTCCGGACGCTGCGTCGAAGTACACCTCGTCGTCCTCGATGGCGCCGAGTGCGACCCACTCTTCGTCGCTGACGCGACTGCGGCCGCCGATCAACGCCTCGGCCTCACCGCCGACCAAGTATCGGAGCTTCGGTCTGTCGGTGACGATCGCGTGTTCGATGACCTCCGCGACCAGTTCGGGAGGCCGCTGGCAGCGCAGCTGTGTGTGGAACAATGCCCGCAACCTCCGGCGCGCCGCGGGGTAGGCCGAACCTTCCTCCATCACCCTGGCGCCCTTGGCGAAGATCGGCGTCGCGATCACTCCCGGCTCGACCACGGCGACCCGGATGCCGGAGCTGGCGACCTCCTGAGCGAGGCATTCGCTGAGGCTCTCCAGGGCAGCCTTCGAGGCCGCGTAGGGGCCGAACGCCGCCAAGGCCACACGTCCGGCCATCGACGAGACGTTCACGATCGTGCCGCTGCCCCGGCGCCGCATTGCCGGCAGCACGGCCTGGATCATCCGCACCGCGCCCAGGTAGTTGGTCTCCATGACCAGCCGGGCGTCGTCCAGGTTGAGCTCCTCGACTGGACCACTGCCGCCGAGACCGGCGTTGTTGACCAGCACGTCGATCTGCCCCGCCTGCTCGAGCACGCGCTCGACCGCAGCCTGTACCGAGTCGGGAACCGTCACGTCGAGGGCGAGTACACCCGCGAGCGGCACACCCTCGGTCCGCAGCTGCTCGAGGCCCGGAGAGCCCTGAGGTCGGCGAGCACTTGCGAAGACCCGAAATCCTCGGCGCGCGAGGTAAGCAGAGGTGGCGAGGCCGATGCCGCTCGAACATCCAGTGATCAGGACGACCTTCATGACGCGCCTCCGATCGCACCGCCAACTCTACACACGTCGGATGCGAAACCGAGAGGACACGGCATCAGCGGCTGCGCCGACCGCACTACGAGTGGCGAGGGCGATCGACCCGGTCCCGGGTCACGCCGGACCGCGACGGGTCGCCGCGGTCAAGGTCGCATCCCAGTCCTCTCTCCAGCTCCACTCGTGCCATGGCGCCAATCCGAGCACAGCCTCGCCCACGAACATCCCCGCCTCCATGCCGACGAGCATCCCGAGCAGCATCGCGATGTGGCCGCCGAGTACATTCGAACCGGTGAACGCACCGAGGGCAGGTCCGAGCCGGTGGCCGACGACGATCATGCCGACGACCATCACCGCGTTTCCGACCAGATGGGTCGACACCCACCGACGCCATCCGGTCCGCGCCAGCCGTGCGCAGCGGGTCAACAGCACCCCCGCGGGAATCGCGAACGCCAGCATCAATCCCGTCATCCACGTCGTCACCATCGCGAACGGTCCAACCGAATGTGCCGCGCTCGCAGACCTCGCGTGATGATCGGGCGCGGCCGCGCTCCCGTCACCGTGCTCCGCTGAGCCCGATGCGGGAGGCTCCGCCATTTGCATCGTGTGCTGTGTGTGGGGATCAACCGGGACGCCAGCCGGAGTCATCCCAGGCATCATGCCGGCGTGCCCCCCGTGTCCCATCGCAGCGTGGAACGACGCCCCGACCGGCGGGGCCTGGAACCCGAGATCGACCCACCAACCCGCGAGCATGCCGAGGCCACCGAGAGCACCCATCACGAGCAGCATGTCGACACGGTGGTTGAGCCGCATCCGCACCCGCCACGCCTGAGCGGTCAGCAGCCCGAGCGCGGCACTGACGACCAGCATCTGGAGTGCTGCTCCGCTCGTCAGCCTGGCAAGCAGAGCGACGCCGACACCCTGTAGGACCACCCCAGTCCCGAGGACCGAGCCGATGATGAGGTCACGCTGCACCTTTTTCATGCGGTAGCTCCTTCGGTCGCGACCGCCGTCGCCACGGCCGCCCGTTCTGCTTCGACCTGATCCGCCTGGAGCCCGGCCGTAGCGCGCCAGGTCACCACCAGGCTCGAGCAGGTCATCAAGACCGACGCGGTCACCGGGTGGAGGAAACCCGCCACCGCAAGGCCCACCCCGACCAGGTTGTAGCCCGCCGCGATCCACAGGTTCGAGCGGATCCCGCGCACCGCGGCGCGGGCCAGTTCGAGCGTCCACGGCAGCACTCGAAGGTCTCCCCCGAACCAGGTCGCATCGGCGACCTCGGCTGCGAGCTCGGCGCCGGAGGAGACACCGATGCTGACAGTGCTCGCCGCCATCGCGGCCGCATCGTTGACTCCGTCCCCGACGTAGAGCAGCGTTGCGCCCTCCCTCCGGCGCCGACGCACCTCGGCGACCTTGGCCTCGGGCGCCAACCCGGAAAGAACCTCGTCCGCTGCAGTGGCGGCCGCGCGCTCGGCGCGGTCTCCGGTGAGCACGACTGTCGCGAGGCCCAGTTCGCGAAGACGATCGAGGCTCTCCGGCCAGCTCGAGCGAAGGCGCTCGTCAATCGCCGCGGCGAGCACCGGCCGCCCATCGGCGAGCGCGACCACGAGCCGCGCCAAAGGCGCCGGTCGCAGGCGCGAGGCGAGCTCACGCCACTCCGGACGTGTCTCGACATCGAGGCGGTCGGCGGCGCCGACCGTGATCCTCACCGGCGGTTCGCCCGTCGGCCGCCGCACCCACGCCTCGACACCGATGGCAGGGAGAATCCTGAGCCCCTCGACCTGCAACGAGCCCGCCTCCCCGATCCCGGCCAGAGCCGCCGCCACCGGGTGCCGACCGGCGCGCTCGACCGCCGCGACCATGGCCCGGACGTCTGCCGGATCGGGGCCCGCTACAGCGAAGTCGAGCAGGCTCGCCTGGGCCTCGGTCAGTGTGCCGGTCTTGTCAAAGACGACGGTATCGACCGCCGCCAGTCGCTCGAGGGCGTCACCGCCGCGCAGGACGATGCCGCGGGCGGCGAGGCGTCCGACCGCGGTCCACACCGCAAGCGGAGTCGCGAGCCCGAACGCACACGGGCAGGCGACTAGCAGCACCGCCATCGCGTTGAACAGACCGGCCCGCCATCCGGCCCCGGCCGTCCATGCAATACCGGTCACGGTTGCGATGGCGACAGCAGCCGGCAGCAGCCACGCGACCGCGCGATCGGCCTGGCTCTGCAGCGATGACGGGATCGCCCTCGCCCGCTCGACCGCGTCGACGATGTGGTCGATCCGTCGTTGGCCGCCGGACGCGGTGGCGCGAACGTGGAGCATTGCGTCGACCGCGTGGGTGCCGGCCCACACCCGGTCCCCCGATCGCCGGACCGCCGCCTGCAGCTCCCCGGTCATCTCGGCTTCGCGGACGAATGCTTCGCCGGCAACGACCACGCCGTCTGCGGCGATGGTCTCGCCTGGTTCGACCACGACCACGTCTCCGACGCGAAGTTCGGAAACCGCGATCCGAACCGGCTCCCCGTGATCGCCGAGCACCATGCACTCGGTCTGCCCCGGCGCCCAGGCGAGAGTCGCTCCAAGCGCCCGCCGTTCGGCCCCTGCCGCGAGCTGCTGGCCGAATGAGTACACCGCGAGCAGGATGCACACGGTCTCGAAATAGGTCTCCCCCACTCCTGTGACCGCCCCCAGGACGGACCCGGCAAAGGCACCGGTCACGCCGAGCAAGAACAACCCTTCCATGGCGATCCTGCGCCGCCGCATCGCAGACCACGCCCCCCGAGCCAGCGGCCATCCGAGCAGCAGGAGCGAGACCAGTGCGAGGGCGCCAAGGGCGAGGTTGAGGCCGCGGCGATCACCGGCCGTGACCTCGGATGCGTGCAGTGCGAGGCTGATCGTCATCGCGTTGGCGGCGATCAAGAGACCGACCCCGACGCGCCACCACCGGGCGAGGTCGAAGGGCTCGGCCGGGCCGCAGCCGCAGCCGAGCTCGAGGTCACACGAAGCCTCAGCCACCGTTGCTCGGCGCCTGCGCGGGCGCCGTCGACGTCGCCGCCGCTCTGGCGCTCTCCGCACTCTGGAGCCTCGGCGGCTCGGTCGCGTCGCGCAGCTTCTCGAGCTCCGCGACAGTCCACGAGCTGGTTCGGTCGGCGGTGTGGTCGCGCATCGCCGCGACCAGCTCCGGCGTGATCGGCGACGCCGAGTTCGACCACGACGCCCGCACGAAGGTCAGCACCGACGCGAGCTGGTCGTCGGTGAGGTGGCTCCATTTGGGCATCACCTGATTGAAGGTCTGCCCCTCGACCGTGATCGGGCCCTCGAGCCCGTGCAGGACCAGGGCCGCGAGCAGGTCCGGCCGTCCCTGCGCCCATGCCGAGCCGTCCAGCGGGGGATAGTTCCCGGGCACGCCGCGGCCGTCGGCCTGGTGGCAGGCCATGCAGTTGTTGAACACCCGTTTGCCGAGCACCATCGGATCGACAGGGGTCGGTGTCGCCGCCGCTGCGGCGGGCCGCGCCGAGGACGACTCGTTGTACACCGATGGATCGAAGCCGGCCGAGTACGTGCCCAGGTACCAGCCCCCAAAACCCATCAGGGCAAGGCAGAAGAACAGCAGCCAGGTCGGCGGCGGCTCGTAGCCGTCTTTGGGCTCCGCCATCTCGCGGTAGATCGGCTCGTGGAGGTCGACGACCTCAGTGGCGTCGGACTCGCGGCGGGTCAGACCTCCGTCCTCGGGTCCCTTCGGCGTGCTCACGGCGCCACCTCCGGGACCGGGTGGCTCTTGTCCATGCTCTTCAGGTAGGCAACCAGGGCCTTCGAGCGCCGGGTCGGGACCACGACTCGGCCCGGAGAGCTCCACTCGGGCGGGAATGCCAGGGCGTCGTAGGGCACCTCCACTTCGATCGTGGCGCTCGTCGAACAGGAACGGCATCGGCGGCATGATCGAGCCCGGCGAGGTGATCTCGGGGTTGTACAGGTGCAGCAGGTGCCAGTTGTCGCTCGGCTGGCGGACGCCGATGTTGGCGAGGTCCGGGCCGGTTCGCATGGTGCCGAGCACGGGCGGCGCGTCCCAGATGTAGTCGCGAGCGACGGTGCGGCGCGTACCCCACCCGCGCTCGATGTCGGCCCCGAATCCGGGCGGTCGCACCTGCTGGCTGTGGCAGTAGATGCAGCCGAGCGAAATATAGACCGAGCGGCCCTCGGCGACCAGCCCGGTCGGCGGCGCCGGGTACTGATTGCCGTTGGCGTCGACCAGCGGCTGGATCGCGCCCAGCTGTAGCTGGGGCAGCGACACCAGGCCGGAAAACGAGGCCAGCACCACCGCAAGCACGCCGACGTAGAGGAAGACCGCGCGGTTCATGCCCCACCTCCCGGGCTCGCGGCCGTTCGGCGGCTCGTGAACAGGGTCGGCCCGACCAACCGGACTCCGGAGCCGGCGAACATCTTCCAGGCGAGCACGGCGAACGCGATGTGGCCGATCGTCATCAGCGCGCCGGCTGCCGTGCGCGACTCCAGGAAGGGCACCATGTAGCGCACGATGTCGAGGAACGGCACGTCGGGGTTGTCCATCTTGAGGCCCTGAAACCACCCGCCCCAGGTGAGGCCGATCCAGTAGATCGCCATGCCCGTTGCGGTGCCCCAGAAGTGCACCTTGATCAGCCGCGCCGAGGCCCACTCACGACCCGTCAGCCGCGGCGCGATGTAGTAGATCGCCCCGAACATCACCATGGTGAAGAACGAGTACACGCCCAGGTGTGCGTGCGCAATCGTGTAATGGGTGAAGTGGTTGACCTCGTTGACCGAGCGCAGCGACTGCAGCGAGCCCTGGAAGCTCACCACCGTGTAGCTCATCGCACCGAAGACCACGAAGCGCAGCGTCGGGCTGACCTTGAGCTTGGAGAAGTGACCGACGGTGGTCAGGTGGTGGTTGATCGCCACCGTCGTCACCGGGATGAACATCATCAGACTGCCGACGATCCCTACCGTGATCAGCCACGCCGGCAGCGGTCCGCCGATCAGGTGGTGGGTCCCGGCCCAGTTGTAGAACAGAGCCAGCGTCCAGAACCCGAGCAGCGACAGGTAGTAGCTGTGGATCGGCCGGCCGAGGACTTTGGGCAGCAGGTAGTAAACCGCGGCGAGCCCGATCGGCGTGAACCACAGGCCGAGCACGTTGTGCGCGAACCACCAGTTCGCCGAGGCCTGCACGACCCCGGTCGCAAGGTTCCTATGGATCAGCGTGTTGGCCATGACATAGAGAAACGGAAACCACAGCACGGCCCCGAAGAGGTACCACTGGGAGACGTAGATGTGGCCTTCGCGCCGGCCCGAGAACATCATCAGCGAGGCCGCCATCACGACCGCGAACACCCCCGCGAAGAGGAACGACCACGGGTATGGGATTTCGAGCCACTCGACCCCTGTCTGGGCGCCGGTGAGAATGCCGATCGTGCCGCCGGCGACCGCGACGTTCCACAGCACCACCCCGACCACGAGCAGGAGCTGGAGTGGCAGTCGGACCCGGCACAGGCGCGCCTCGAGCCACAGCATCACCCCGACCCCGGCCATCGAGCCCCAGCCGTAGATCATGGTGTTGAGGTGGGCGGGCCGGACCCGACCGAAGGTCAGCCAGTCGGCACTGTCGAGGAAGCCCGGCACATGCATCTTGAGCGACGCGAGCAGCGCCAGCACCGTGCCGATCATCAGCCAGGAGATGGCGCTGACGAAGAACAGGCCAACCGGGATCTTGCAGGAACCGTCGACGTCGCCGCGCCAGCCGACCCGCTCAACGGCCGCACGTTCGGCCTCGGAAACCACCGCACCCGCGGAGTTCACGGGGTCCTCCCGACGCTCGCACCCGACTCGCCATCCTCACCGGGGAAGGCGTCCGTCATCCGTCCGACCGGCTCCTCATCGTCGAAGATGCTCATCGCACCCGCGGAGAACCTCCGCATCTGGCCGTCGCGGACCGCCCACACGAGCCCGTAGACCGCCGTCAGGCCGGCGACGAAAACCGATCCGAAGATGAACACGTAGATGAGGGCCATGCTCGCTCCCCCCAGCATGTCGGCGCCGGACGGCGCCATGGGATCGCCCTCACCTTACCACCGAACGCGGCTCCAGGCTGCGGCCTTTGTTCGTAGTAAGACCTGATTTTAGTTTCGTTGTCGCATCATCACCGACCGCAATGAACGCTCGCCCGACCGGCTTTCCCGCAGGCACCGACTCTCCGACTGTCCACAAGCGAATTCCGCTGAGATGAGCTCCGAGCGCTCATCTCAGCGGAATTCGCTACACTGGCGGACCGAACGACGACCGAGGGAGGATCTCCATGCCCGTGACCATCGAGCCGAAACACCGCCGCCAGCTCCTCGAGCGCTTCCTGCGCTACGTCAAGATCGACACCCAGTCCGACGAGGACTCGACCTCGAGCCCGTCGACCGAAAAGCAGAAGGACCTCGCCCGCGTCCTGGTCGAGGAGCTCCTCGAGCTCGGCTGCGGCGACGCGCACATGAACGAATGGGGCTACGTCTTCGCCACAGTTCCCGGCAACCTGCCGAAGGGGCACCCCGCAGCGGGCACGGTCCCGACCATCGGGCTGCTCGCCCACGTCGACACCTACTTCGGCACGCTCGGAGCGGGTGTCAAGCCGCAGGTGATTGAGGCCTACGACGGTGGCGACCTCCGCTTGCCCGGCGACCCCGCTCAGGTCATCAGCGCCGCCGACAACCCCAACCTCGCACGCTGCGTGGACCACACGGTGGTCACGTCCGACGGCACCACCCTGCTCGGCGCCGATGACAAGGGCGGCGTTGCCGAGATCATGACCCTGGTGGCGTGGCTCGCCGACCACCCCGAGCACCTCCACGGCCCGATCCGGGTCGCCTTCACCACCGACGAGGAGATCGGGCGCGGCACCGAGCACTTCGACGTCGCCGCCTTCGGCGCCGCCTACGCCTACACTCTGGACGGCTCCGACCTCGGCGAGATCGAGGACGAGACCTTCTGCGCCGACACCGCGGTCGTCGTCATCGAGGGCCACGACGTCCACCCCGGCTACGCCAAAGACAAGCTGGTCAATGCGCTGCGCGTCGCTGCCGCAATCATCGACGGTCTCGACGAGAGCTTTCTCCCAGAGACCACCGACGACCGCCAGGCCTACCTCCATCCCTACACCGCCGCCGGCGACGTCACCAAGGTCGAGCTCAAGCTGCTCGTACGCGCCTTCACCGTCGACGAGCTCAACGCTCGCGAGGACGCTCTGAGGTCCGTCGTCGCCTTGGTCGGCGAGCGCTTCCCCAAAGCCAAGGTCACGGTCACGATCACCGAGTCCTACCGCAACATGGCCTACAAGATCGGCGAGGACCCCAAGGTCCTCGAGTATGCGCTCGAGGCGGTCAAGCGCCAGGACATCGAACCGTTGCGGCGCGCCATCCGCGGCGGCACCGACGGCGCACGACTGTCGTACATGGGTCTGCTGACCCCGAACATCTGGGCCGGCGGCCAGAACTTCCACTCGGTCCAGGAGTGGGTCTCGCTCGAGTGGATGGCCGCCGCAGTGGCGACGACAGCGGAGCTGCTCTCGGTCTGGGTGGAGCGCTCGGCGCCCTGACGCGAGGCTCTGCGCCGTCGCCTCATGTCGGATGTCAATCGGTGCACAATGGTCCATGCACCGAGGTCCGCTGACATCGGCGGCATGAGAGGACTATCCGCTGCACGGCGCCGCAGGATCCAGTCGAGCTCGGCGATCGTGTTTGCCCTGGCGGCCGCGCTCGCAGTCTTGCCCCCAAGACTTGCTGCGGCCGCAGAGCTCACACTCGGCCTCGAAGCGGCCTCGGCGTATGTCTTCCGCGGCACTCTGCTCAACCCCGAAGCCTGCCTGCAGCCCGACGTGACAATCTCGCTCGGCGCCCTCTCGCTCGACACTTGGGCCTCGGTGAATATGACCGACGAGCTCGGCGGGCGTGCGGGTGAGATCGGCGAGGTCGATATCGCGATCGCCTACCAGCGCGAGATCGGCACCGTCCTGGTCACGGCCGGCGTGACCCACTACCGCTACTCGACGCCGGAGGCCGGGCACACCACCGAGCTCGTCGCCGACGTAGTCGTGCCCTGGACCGTGGAGCTGCGGATCGGGCTCGCCTGGGACGTCGACGCGGCCCGCGGCATCTATGCCCGCGCGGCGCTGGGACGCACGCTACAGCTCGCGGATCGCCTCACCCTGGATCTCGAAGCGGGTGGTGCATGGGCCGACTCGGGGATGAACGCCTACAACTTCGGCATCGCCCGGGCGGCCCTCGCCGACGGGAGTGCCTCTGCCGTTCTGCAGCTCGAGACCCGCGGCGTGACCCTCTGGGCCAGCGCGACCACATCGTGGCTGTGGCACGGCGACCTCAGGCAGGGCGCCGTCGAGCTCTACGGCGATGCCTCGGCGCTCGTCGCCGGCGTCGGGTTGTCAGCGAGCTGGCCCCAGCGGGGCGATTGAGCAACATGCCGAGCTCATCGATCCACGGGGACTTCGGGTTGGTGTCCCCCCGTGGCCTATACTTCCCGCCAGGACCTGCGAGAACTGAACCGGCCAAATCCCGAGAAGGAGGACGGCCCAACCAGAGGAGGCGGTATGCGTGTTCGTAGTTGCGTGTGCTCGTGGTGCATCGTCGCCTGTCTGGGTCTGGTTGCGATGCTGCCATCGACAACCGACGCCGACGAGCAGGCATCTGTAAGCGGGACGTTCAAGGCCAACGGCACGACCGTGGAGCTGCCCTACGTCTACGCCTGGGCGCAGGACAAGGGCTTCTACAATGACAGCGATCCGACATGGACGGTCCTTTTCGTCCAGCACCCGATCGACGAGCGCAAGCTCGGCGAAATGGTGTGGGACTCCGCGTACGTCGAGATCGGGATCACGAAGACCGCCGAGTTCTCAGAACAACCACAGCTCGAGGTCTACTCGCAAAGCGTCAAGCTCTCCGCCGATGCCGCCGGCAACATCTCGGGCGGCACCTACCCGACGATCGAGCTCGCCAGCACCGGCCCCGAGAGGTTCGCGGGGCGGATCTACCTGCCGGAGCCACAGAAGATCTTCGACGACACCATCCAGTACGACTTCACCTTCAGCGTCCCTCTGTCGGACCCCAACGCCCCGATCGGCGAGGCCCTCCCTCCCGATGGCGGGGAGCCCGGCAAGGCCTACCTGGCATGGGTCGCCGCGGTGCACTCCGGGGACCTCGCCCAGGTCAAGAAGCTCGTGCCCCCGGATATGGCCGGCCCCCTCGAGGACGACGACGCGAAAGACACGCTCGAGATGATCGCCGCCATGACGCCGACGGCGGTGAAGATCCTGGGCGGTTCCTCTGACGGCCAGACCGCCATGCTCGAGGTTGAGGGCATGATGGACGGCGAGAAGGCTCACGGCACGATCACGATGGAGAAGAAGGGCGACCTCTGGATGTCCACCGGATCGTCCTGGTAGTCACCGATTGCGGCCTGCGGCGCTGGGGGCGGCGCGGGTGGAGGCCGTGCGGGGTGTTCCGCCCCTCGTGTGGGGCACGAGGCGCGACCGAGCGACACTTCGAGGCCTACCCGGACGAGTCGATCGCGAAGTGGCACGAGCGCCACGGCCTGACCGTGCGCTCAAGTCCGCGGGGCGCCGCCGTCATTGCGACGCGAGCCCGGAAGCCCTACCGTTGTGCCGCGCTCGGGACCGTCCGCGCCGGACGTCGCGGTCGGCCCGCCCCACAGGTGGCGACCTTCCCGGGCTCGAACTGCTGAGGAGGCAGACATGCGAACTGCGCTGTGGCTCGGGATCATCGTCCTGGTGGGATGTGGAGGGTTGGCCCTCGGACCATCGCCGGCCGTTCAGCCGCAGACCCCGGAGGCCGCCTGGCAGCGCCTCCGCACCGAGCTCCCGCCGACGCCCGTCGATCCCGTCACCGACGCCTACTTCGGCACCTCGGTGACGGACCCCTATCGCTGGCTCGAGGACGGTACCAACCCCGCGGTCCAGGACTGGATGCGGCAGCAGAATGACGTCGCGCGCGCCTTCCTCAAGGACATCTCGGGCGAGCCGGAGCTCGAGCAGCGTGTCCGCGAGATCCTCTCAGCGAAGACTGTGAGGTGGCGCTCGCCTACACAGGTCGGCGACCTGCTCTTCGTGATGAAGAGCGAACCGCCGAAGCAGCAGCCCTTCCTGGTCGTGGCAAGCGGGCCCGATGCCGTGGACCAGGCGCGCGTGGTTGTCGACCCGAACCGGATCGACCCCGAGGGTCACACCGCCATCGACTGGTACCGACCCTCACCGGACGGCACTCTCGTGGCGGTGAGCCTGTCCAGGGCCGGGACCGAGGCCGGCGACCTCCACATCTTCGACGTCGCCACCGGCGAGGAACGGTTCGAGGTCGTCCCGCGGGTTCAGAACGGCACCGCCGGCGGCGACGCGGCGTGGACGGGCGATGGACTCGGCCTCTTCTACACGCGCTACCCACGAGCAGGCGAACGCGGAGGTGCCGATCTCGACTTCTACCAGCAGATCTGGTTCCACAGGCTCGGCACCCCTGTGGCCGAGGATCGCTACGAGCTCGGCAAGGACTTCCCCCGCATCGCCGAGATCATCATGGTGCCCGACCGCGCGACCGGGCGTGTCCTCGCCGTGGTCCAGGAGGGCGACAGCGGCCGCTTCCAGCACTTCATGCGCAGCCCGGACGGCGGCTGGACACAGCTGACGAGCTACGACGACCAGATCACCGGAGCCGAGTTCGGTCCCGACGGCGCGCTCTACCTCATCTCGCTCCGGAACGCCCCCAGGGGCAAGATCCTCCGCCTCACCGCCAACGCCCGGTCGCTGGCGAAGGCCACCACAGCCGTCCCCGAGCAGGACGGCTCGCTGCAGTGGGACTTCTACTCCGACGACTCCTTCGTCCCCACCGCGGACCGCCTCTACGCCACCTATCAGGTCGGCGGCCCGGTCGAGCTGCGGACCTTCGAGCTGCCCTCCGGCCGCCCGACCGCCGGTCCGGAGGTTCCCGCCGTGTCGACGACCGATGGCCTGCACCTGTGCCAGGGTGGGAAGATCCTCTTCCGCCGGACCAGCTACATAAAACCCTCTGTTTGGGAGCTCTACGAACCGACCACGAATGAAACCCGCGCGACTGCGATGCGGAGCGACTCACCGGTCAGCTTTGACGACATCGAAGTCGAGCGGCACGTCGCGGCCTCGAAGGACGGAACCGACGTGCCGTTCGTGGTGCTCATGAGGCGTGGCACACCGCTCGACGGCAACAACCCGGTCCGCGCCACGGCCTACGGAGGCTACGGCATCTCGATGACCCCCCGTTTCGACCCGGCGCTGCGGGTCTGGTTCGACCACGGCGGCGTCTTCGTCGAGGCGGGCGTGCGCGGCGGCGGCGAGTACGGCGAGGCCTGGCACCGGGCAGGCAGCGGCGTCCACAAGCAGAACACCTTCGACGACTTCGCCGCCGTGCTGCAGTGGCTGGTCGACAACCACTACACCCGGTCCGAGCGCATTGGGATCATCGGCGGGTCCAACGGCGGCATCCTGATGGGCGCGATGATCACCCAGCACCCCCGGATGCAGCGAGCGGTGGTGTCGATGGTCGGCGTCTACGACATGCTGCGCAACGAGCTCACCCCGAACGGTCAGTTCAACGTGCCCGAGTACGGCAGCATCCACGACGAGACCCAGCTGAGGGCGCTGCTCGCCTACTCCCCCTACCAGCACGTCGAGCCCGAGACACCCTACCCTGCCGTGCTGCTGACCGCCGGCGCCAACGACCCCCGCGTCGACCCCATGAACTCGCGCAAGCTGACCGCGGCGCTCCAGGCCGACAGCACCTCGGGCGAGCCTGTGCTGCTGCGGGTGGACTACAGCGGCGGCCACGGCCTCGACACCGGCCTCGAGGAGCGCATCGCGACCACCGCCCACATCGACGCCTTCCTGATGTTCGAGCTCGGGATGCTCGACGGGTCCACCGACTCGGGATCTCGCTGACGATCAGAAGCTCGGATCTCGCTGACGACCAGAAGCTCGAGGAACGATCAGCGTTCGAGGTTCTTCTTCATTTCGGCGAGCACCCAGTCCCACGCCTTGTCGAAGTAGGCGTAGCCCCGGTCCCAGTCTTCGCCTTCCTGCCACCCGAGCTGGGCGAAGCGCACCCGCACCACGCCCTCTTCGGGCTGGTCAAACTGGACGACGACCTGGGTCTTGGCGCGGGCGGCCCGCAGCGTCGGGACCGAGGGAGGGAACGTCCAGTCGAAGGCAAGGACCTCCTGGGGCAGGAAGGCCAGCACCTTGCTGCCCTGCCCGCCGACGAGCCCGTTCTCGTCGGGCTCGCCGCTCAGGAACCACTCGTAGGACCCGCCCACCCGCAGCTCGACGTTGGACTTCTGCGACACCGGTGCGAGCCCGTCGGCCGTGGTCCAAGAATGCCACACACGGTCGAGCGAGGTGTGGATCGTGATCTCCTTGCGCAGGATGCGCTCCCCGCCGTCGCCGGCCCAGGCGGGGGCGACGAGCAACGCGGCCAGCACAAGACTGCCGCCCAGAATCGAATGATGCGCCATGGTCGTGTCTCCTGCGGGCGAGAACCGACGGACAACGGCTTGTGTTCCAGTCCCGCACGAGTCAACTCAGCTGAGTCGGGTTTTCACGCTGCTGACATCGAGCCTGGTGACGGACGGCTACGCCACCGTCACCAGCGCGACGCCCGGCGCGCTCTCCTTAGCCTACGCGTCGGTGTTCGACAACGTTTCGGGAGACGCTGTGTTCATCTCCGCGGAGTAGCTCCAGAGAAAACGTCCGGCCGTCACGGTCGCCGGCCGTCGCGGCCCGGATCGTCGTCCGCGGACCAGCTCGTGTCGAGGACGACGCCACCTGGAGTGCCTTGGGCCTGCATCCGCCGGCGGATGGCCCGCGTGACGACCCTCTGCAGGGCGATCCGGACCGGCGGGATGAGCAGTAGGAAGCCGGTTGCGTCGGTCAGCAGCCCCGGGGTGATCAGCAGCGCCCCGGCGAGCAGGATCAGCAGGCCGTCCATCAGGGCGCCGGCCGGTACCCGGCCCTCCGCCATCTCCCGCTGCACTCTCTGCAGGGTGGCCAGCCCCTGCCACCGCGCGAGCGAGGCGCCGAGCGCGCCGGTCAGCAGCACGATGGCCAGCGTCGGGAGCAGGCCGACGTAGCGCCCGATCTCGACCAGCAGGACCAGCTCGACGATCGGCACCACGGTGAACAGCAGCAGCAGCCGAACGAACATCGCCCGAGGGTAGCACCGCGCTTTTCCCCTCACGTGTCGCGTCCGCCACAACGGGCAGAGTGAGCCCCACCCTGCACCTGGAGACTTCGAGCTGAAGTGACGCGCTGAGGTTTGGAGAGCCACCTCCCCTGGTAGGTCGACGGATAGAGCCCGTCGCCTGGAAAGGGAAGCGTCATGAGCGCGCAGTGCAATTCGCCGGGAGAATTGCACTTGCCCCAACGCTCCCGGCGCCTCTCCCTGCCGCCCCCTGGCTCCCGACAGACGCGCCGGTCGGCCCCCGCTCGCACGCCTCGTGCGCCCGCATCGCTCTCGACTGCGCCACAGCTGCGCCCGCATCCTCATCGCTCGACCCGCTGAAGACCGTTGATGACCCAGTGCCGCAAAATCCCCGCACGGATTGAGTTCAACACAGGCTTGTGCCGCGGCTCCGTGCGGCACCAAGCCCTTCTTCGTTAGACCCGACCGTGTTAGATGTCGGGCCTGAGCTTACTCTTGCCTGACTATATCGACCGAGATCTCCACCGCCGGAGTCGTTCCTTTGTTCTCAAGCCAGTGTGTGGTGTTCCTATCCTCGGGCCAGCCCACTCCCGGCCCATAGTCCGTAGCGACTCCATTTCGATGGTCAGTGATCGTTCCTTGCAGTATGTACACGGTACCTGGTCTGCCTTTATGGTCGTGAATCGGGCCGAAGACGCCTCCAGGCTCGATGGTCACCATACGCATTCGAAGTCGGCGCCCTGCCATGCCCTCGATCTCAGGGCCAAGGTCAACCGTCGCAAGTAACTCCACCGTAACACCTTTCGTCTCAGGTGCGACCTGTTCGTTGCTCATCGTGCTCTCCTCTCTGAAGTTCCAGGGCCTTCTATGAGGCCGCGTGTGTCAAGCGGTAGTCCTTCTCTCCCGTTTGGGTAGTCGTCAACTCAATCCTCTGCCCACCGATGCGTGCCACCTACTCCTCAAAGCGACCCGTGGCGTCACGATCGCGCTCGTATCGTCTCGTGAGCGGAAACGGCGGCAACCAGGACTCGCGACGGACGATCCAGCTTTCGTAGGTTGGCATCAGTTGGTCAGGGGTATCCAGGGATCCTAGGTTCACTTCGATTTCGTCTGCGGTGCGCCCGAAAACGGACGAGCCGCAGCGGGGACAGAAGAACCGCCCGGCGTAGTCGCGTGTTTCGCCATCGATCGTCACCGCATCCTGAGGGAACACCGCGGAAGCGTGAAATAGGGCCCCATGATGCTTGCGGCAGTCCAGACAGTGACAAAGGCCGACCCGGTATGGGAGTCCCGACGCCACAATTCGGACGTTTCCGCAAAGGCAACCGCCCGTGAATCGGTCCATGCTGCGTCTCCTCTAAAATCAAGCGGTCGGAATGTTCACAACGAACCCCGTCGGGCGTCCATGAAAGATGCGCCAGCCCTTTCGGCTGTAGGCTTTACAGCGTCGCGAAAACGAACCTCCGACTGCGCGTGCCGAGTTCTTGTGAGCAATGTGTCGAGATCTATAGAGCCGGCGTCCACGATGCTCTACCCAGGGTACGATATGCAGTCCTTTGCCAGGTCGGACGATTCCGACGATTTTGCGAAGATCGTCGGAATCGTCTGACCAGGCACGGAGGTAGGCCTGTCCCACGGCTCCGCACGGCATGAAGCCGTTCTTCGTTAGGCCGCATCCAGCGAACTGACCATGACGTAATACCCATCGGGATCAATGAGTGCGAATTCCCTGGTGCCGGTATTGGGGTTCAAATGGGGTTCGCCTTCCAGTTCAGCGACAAGTACGCGCGCTCGAAGCAGCGCTTCATTGAAGTCGTCCACGCGAAAAAACAAGAGGAGTCCATTACCGGGCTGACCATTGTCGGGACTGGTCAGCGGCGGGTGTTCATGGGCTCCCCATTGGTGAAGGCAAAGCAAGACCGTCCCATCCGTGTCTAGGATTTGCCCAAAGTCATCATGAGCGGGTTTCGTTTCCTGCTGACCAAATAGCGACTGATACCACTTAAAGCTGCGGGCAACATCAGCGACGCCGATGATTGTCCAAGTGCGCTTCATAGCTTCCTCCTGCGACCTTCTATGAGGCCGCGCGTGTCAAGCGGTAGTCGTTGTCGGCCTGGCCTGCGGTCTTGATGCTGGTCAAGCATCTCTCCCTGGTCGTCCATTCGGCGAGGCTAAAGCACGGTTGAAGCCAACCGAGGGAACTGTGTCAGCTCCGGGCGGCTTCCTCTTGACTTCCTATAGAGGCACCGATGCGGACCTCATCCATGCGCGCGGGCGAAGATGAGAGCGAAGGCGTAAAGGAACGGTAGAGCTATGGCGAAAGCAGCATACGCTGCGACTGCCCGCGGCGACTGGAGGCGCCGAAACACGGCCCATCCGACCCACAGTAGTACCGTAAGGGGCAGGGTAAAGAGGGCGCCGTAGATAAAGACGAGTTGGGAGAGACTGAAATGCATCCAACCCGTACCCTGCGTGCACGCAGTGACGATAACCATGGCGCAGCCCGCAGCGAGGTAGAGCGCAGTAAATGAGGATGGAAACGCGTAGAAGCGAGTTCTTCATGGTGTCCGCTTGACACCTGACGGCCAGCTCAGCCAGGGCTGGCCGCGGCTGCCGTTCAGCTTAGCACCGCGATGCGTTGCGAGGTCAGACGATTCCAACGATTTGGCGAAGATCGTCGGAATCGCCTCACTTGGGACCGGATTCGTCATCGAGAGGTCTTCCCCGACAAGAACTCCGGGATTCGTTGACCCTTGGCGGAGTAGACCCTGAGCTTTTCAAGGCGCGCTAGCCGTGTGTCTTCGCGTTTGGCGCTGACGACCCACCAACTGACAGCCTTCCGATACGAGGGCGGCTGTGATTGGAAGAAGTTCCAGGCACCCTCGTCCTCTTTGAGCATCTGGTCGTAGGGAGGTTCGAGCTGGGGCCTTCGTTGTTCGTACGAGTAGACACCGGATCTGTTCTCCCGCCGCAGCTCGAAGGCAGCCAAGCCCGCGGGTTGCATGCGGCCTTGGTCGATGAGCTCTTGAGCGTGTGAGATGTTCACCTTGCTCCAGATGCTCGCGGGCTTCCGAGGCGTGAAACGAATGGTGTAGCTTCGATCATCCATTCGCTTACGGATTCCGTCGATCCAGCCAAAACACAGCGCTTCGTCGACCGATTCGGGCCAGGTGATGCTTGGCTCGCCCGAGCCCTTCTTGAAGAAACCGACCAACAGCTCCCGCTCGGTCGCGTGGTGTTTCGTGAGCCACTGTCGGAATGCCGATGCAGTCGGGAAGAACGTGGGCTTCATGCTTCGATCGCTACCTTCTGCGTGTGTCAAATCGAAACCTGCAGGGTGCGTCATGGGGCTCCCCCATCGCCCCGTCGCGCCGAGCAGCAGTCTTTGCAGGCCCGAAACCTACCGGAACGGCCGGGCCCGCTTTTCATGATTGACCCCTACTCCCGGGTCTTCGCCTAACCTGAATACCGTTAACGTCATATGACGTGCCTGGCACGGTTACGGTCAGGGCGCCGATGCGAAGAGCGATCGCGCCTAGGCCGAGCCGCTACCTCTTACCAACTCGACCCGGCGGTTCAACGTCCGGCCGTCCTCACTATCGTTGGACGCGACAGGGGCGAGAGGTCCCACGCCGCGAGGCGTCAGCCGGTCGCGAGAGATGCCGTGCTTGGAAGCGAGGGCCTCGACCACTGCGGCGGCGCGCCGGTTCGAGAGGTCCAAGTTGTGCTCGAGGTCTCCCGACATGTCGGTGTGCCGACGATGAACACGGTCATGCTCGGGTTGTCGCGGAGGAGCTTCGCAATCTCGGTCAAGGCAGGCTCTGACTCGGGCTTGACCACGGCCTCGTCGGTGTCGAAGAGCACACCGTGCAGCACGGTGTGCCCAACACTGTTCAGGTCGGCGAGCAGGGCAGCCGCATCGGCGACCACCTGCTGCTCCATCGCCTGTTTCTCGACGATGTAGACCTGATAGGAATGGCTGGGCCCCGGTAGTACCTCGACCCACACCTCGCGCCCCCCTACGAGAACCTTCATTGTGGCGGAGTAGCGACCCTCGTAGAGCACTTCTCCGCCGATTGCCTTGACCGCGTTGGTGTAGTTTCGAATCATCTCGAGCCTGGTGCTCCCTTGGGCGTCCCCTGGTTTTGCGTACTCCAGGAACGTCAGATGGCCTTCAACCACATTGCTTCGGCTCCCTTTCGAATCGTGGAACTTGTAGCTATTGAAAGGCTCATCCCTGCAGCTCTTGATGTAGAAGCCACTCATGCGGGACAGCAACGGGTAGTCCTTACACCCCTCCCGATCCTGTTGCGCGTACCCAATACTCGCCGCCAGAACAGCCGCCAAGCCCGCGATTGCCACTCGAGTCGCACCACGTATCATTTGTTACCTCCGTTTCGCCGAACCTGTGTCAGTTTCGGACGATTCAGGGTCCACTCAAAGACCGCTGCCTCCTCACGACAACCTGACGATTCCGGGTTTTCTCCATCGCCGTTGCGATGCATTGAATCCTCTGCCATTCTCTCGGCTCTTGTCACGCAACGAGGGCAAGAAACTCGTCAGGTTCCGTACATGGCACGCAACACGGCCAACATCAGAAGTACGTCACACCGTTCTCTGACCATGCCACGTCAGACGATTCCGACCGATTTGAAGAAGATGCATCGGAATCCTCGACCTGGTACCGATCCGGATTCAGCTAAACACTGGCTTCTGCCGCGGCTCGCGCGCACCAAGCCCTTCTTCGCTAGGCGTAGGCATCTGGGTCTCAGGCGTTGAGCCACTGTCCCGGAGGTGGCTCCCGATTTGGACCTCGTTTCCCTCGGGTCCATGACCCGACCCGACTTCCCATCTTCAGAATCGTCCATCTTCTCCAGGACTACATCCTTTGTCCCGGAGCGCCTGGAGGACAGCGGCCAAGTCTCCGACACGATAATTCACCATGAAGGTAGACTTGCTTGGTGCGAAGTGCTCACCGAGTGCGGAGGCGGCACGATGCGCCACACGGTCGTTCCCCCCTTTGTCGGATTTCCCGCTGCATCGGTCCAGGTGAACGCGGTGCCTCCCCATTGCTGGACGTCGATTCCAAGGTGCCGCTTGTACCAAGCTCGCAGTGCGACAGGGTCGTTTGCGCTGAAGAAGATTCCTCCGATACCTGTGACTCTTTCATTTGGGCCTCCGTAGTCCGGCCAAGTTGGACAATCGCGGGCGAGGCCAGACGATTCCGACGATTTGGCGAAGATCGTCGGAATCGTCTGACCACCCGCAGCTGGCGGTCCGGTAGCAGAAGGCGCTGCTGCCTTCTCTCGGGTTTTCCAGAAAGTGCCACGACTGTCGGCCCGGTAACCCTGCATATTCAACATTGTCAGGTTGTGATACCTGACACCGTTGCCGTGTGTTCGTCTGGAGTCCCAGATCGCCAAGGCAGCCTGACCCATGATGGTGCGATGGTCCCCTCGGGACATGGGCCCAACTCGTTCGTCACTGCCTCGGAAGATGACCGACTGCACCGTCTCTGCCACTCCCGAGGGGCGTCTCGACATGGCCAACAAAGTAGGATCGCCCTCAGCTCGAGAGGCCCACCCGTAAAGGGAGCATCGCCAGTCGGACGGCCCGCCGCACCATCCACAATCTATGAATCTTGACTTCTCGCCTAAAGGGAACGAGCAGTTAGCCGGCCTTTGACAGCCGCTCTGCAATAAGCTGATTGAGGCTCTTGCCGGCACGGCGCGCTTGAATGAAGAGCTGGCGGTGCAAATCAGGCGGGAGACGGACCATGAGCAGTCCGGAGAACGGCCTATCTGGGGGCTCCCCGCGTTGCTCGCAAAAATCGAGATAGTCATCCACCGACTCACGGAACGCCTCTTCGATCTCGTCGACGCTCGTTCCTTCGAACGTGATGACATCCCGGGTGTCTACAACCTCGCC
>CAWFFJ010000034.1:0-70803 GCA_963814875.1 uncultured Acidobacteriota bacterium | reverse complement strand
CGGCCGTGATGTTCCTCAGCCCCTGGGTGCGGATCCAGAGCGACGTGCTCATCGGCCTGGTCGACCTCGACGGGAATCCCTTCGTCGACGGCGTGTTGCTGGAGGGCCCCATCAGCACCTCTCTCCAGGCTCGCACTCTGAACAACGGCGAGTCCGACTATCAGTACAGCGCGACGACACGCAGCTGCATCGGTGGACTGGTGAGCGAGCGGGCGCTGAGGGAAGGCTATGGTCTGACGAACGCGCAGATCAAGGACTTCTTCAAGAACCCGATCACGTTCAACTTCGGCGTCTACGGCAACGTCTCGATGGTGACCTACGCGAGCTACCTCGTCGGCATCCGCCTCTACGGCGACTGAGCTCAACTCTGCACGCCCGACCGGGGTGCCACCCTCGGAGGGTGGCACCCTCTTCTTCTTCGAGTGTCACGTTGCACGCCGTTGAAACGTGATCAACCTGGCGTGAGATGGGCTTCGGTCACGCCGTCCGCAGCGGCGGCGGCTCCCTCACCGCCGCGCGTGAGCACGGTGTCGCCGAGCACCAGCAGATCCATGCGGGTGCGCACAAAGCAGTCCAACGCCTGTTCCGGCCTGCACACGATGGGCTCGTTCTCGTTGAACGAGGTGTTGAGCACCATCGGCACGCCGGTTCGACGATGAAACGCCGAGATCAGCCGGTGGTACCGCGGGTTGTCCTCGACGCTCACGGTCTGCGGCCGCGCGGTGCCGTCGACGTGGGTGACCGCCGGGATCCGGGCTCGCTTGTCGCCACGGACGGGTAGCACCATCTCCATGAATGGCACCTCGGCGTCGTGACCGAACCACTCGGCGACGTGCTCCCGCAGCACCGAAGGCGCGAACGGGCGAAACGACTCCCGGCGCTTGACCGTGCGGTTGAGAATCTCCTTCATGTCACCACGTCGCGGGTCGGCGAGGATCGAGCGATTGCCCAGCGCGCGCGGGCCCCACTCCATGCGGCCCTGAAACCAGCCCACGACCCCGCCGGCCACCAGCACGTCGACCACGCGCTCGTCCGCGGATGCAGCATCGAGCGTGTCCACCCGGATCTGCTGCTCAGTCAGCGCGTCCGCGTGCGCGCGCACCACGGCGTCGATCGCGTGGCCGTCGAACGCCGGTCCGAGCTGCGCGTGCCTGAGCGGTGGGCCGCGCCGGCACCCGAGTCGATTCGCGACGTAGAGGGCGGCCCCCAGGGCGCCGCCCGCATCGTGACCGGCTGCTGCGACGTAGACTTCACACAACGGCGTGGCGCTCGTGATCTTGCCGTTGGCGACCGAGTTCTGAGCACAGCCACCGGCGATCGTGACCCGCGACGCACGGGTGTGCTCCGCGAGCCGCGACAGGAGACCGAGGTAGCGCTCCTCGAACACCAGCTGCAGCGAGGCCGCGATGTCCTTGTGGCGTTGCTCGAGCGGCTCGTCTGCGTGACGCGCCGTGCCGAGCAGTCGTTCCAGCTCGGGCGAGTACAGCGCCGCGAAGGTCGGAGCACCGTCGTCCCAGTCGTAGGCGATGCGCTCCCGGTGATGGCAGAAGTAGCGCAGGTCGAGCTCGAAGCCACGGGGGTGGTCGCGCACGACACGGCGGATCGCGTCGACCCAGGTCGGGTCGCCATAGGGAGCCAGACCCATCACCTTGTACTCGTCACCGTAGTGGGGAAATCCCAGGTACTGGGTGAACGCCTGGTAGAGCACGCCCAGCGAGTGGGGAAAACCCACCTGGCCGTCGAGCGTGAGCTCGCTCCCGCGGCCCAGGCCCCAGGCGGCGCTCGCGAAATCACCGAATCCATCGACCGAAACCGCCAGCGCCTCGTCGAACGGCGAGACGAAAAACGCGGACGCGAGGTGCGCCAGATGATGGGCAACCGGCACGACCTCCGCGCGAAACGGCTCGTCTGGGAACACCAGCTTGAGGGACTGCGCAGCCGAAAGCCGCCTGCCGCCCGCGCGCAGTCGATCGATCACCAGCGCCGGAGAGGGTGGGTGCATCGCAGACCATGCGATGCGCCGCCAACGGCCGCCTGCCGGGTCGGTGTTGAGCACGACGTGCGTCACGTCACGAAGTCGCAGGCTCGCACTCTCGAGACACCACGCAATCGCCTCGCTCGGGAATCCAGCCCAGTGCTTGATCCGCCGGAATCTCTCTTCTTCGGCAGCAGCGACCACGCGCCCGTCCACGACCAGCGCGGCGGCCGCGTCGGCATGGTAGGCGTTGAGTCCGAGAACGATCAGCGGCCGCGCCACACCAGCCCCCCGGCGAGCAGAGATTCGACGAGCGTACGTTGGCGACCCACAACAGCGACCCTTCACGGAGCTGCCGATGGTCTTCGTCGTACCTCTCGCGTCTCGCGTCTCGCCTCTCGCGTGTTACGTCTCGCGGGCCCTACTCCGGCGTCCACCTCGTCTTGAGCTGGCGCGCGGCGCGGACCTCGTCGACTCGGCGTACCGGTGTGGTGTGGGGCGCGGTCTTGACCAGCTCCGGGTTCTCCTCGGCCTCGCGCGCGATGGAGAGCATCGCGTCGCAGAACGCCTCGACCTCCTCCGGAGGGGCGCTCTCGGTCGGTTCGATCATGAGCGCACCGTGGACGATGAGCGGAAACGACATCGTCGGCGGGTGGAAGCCGTAGTCGAGCAGCCGCTTCGCGATGTCGGTGTTGTGGACGTCGCGGACCGCCTGGCGGCTGTCGTCGAACACCACCTCGTGCAGGCTCGGGGCGTCGAACTTGAGGTGGTAGGCGCCGCGCAGGCGGTGGCGCACGAGGTTGGCGTAGAGCACTGCGACGTCGGACATCTCGCGCAGCCCATCGGCACCCATCGCACGGATGTAGGTGAGCGCGCGCACCAGCACCAGGAAGCTTCCGAAGTAGCCGCGCAGGGCGCCGATCGAGCGCGGATCGTCCCACAGCATGCGGAACCGACCGTCGTCTGCGCGCTCCACCCGCGGGACGGGCAGGTGCGGCAGCAGCGTCTCGGAGACTGCGACCGGGCCCGCCCCGGGCCCGCCGCCGCCATGAGGGGTTGAAAAGGTCTTGTGGAGGTTGATGTGCATGGCGTCGGCGCCCATCCGCCCGGGCAGCGCCCGGCCTACGAAGGCGTTGAGGTTGGCGCCGTCCATGTACAGGAGACCGCCGCGACGGTGGACGAGCTCCGCGATCTCGCCGATCCGGTGCTCGAACACGCCCAGGGTATTGGGCACCGTGAGCATGATCGCCGCGACCTCTTCGGTCATCATCCGGTCGAGGGTGTCGAGCCCGACCGTCCCCTCCGGCCCTGACGGCATTTCGACCGCACGAAAGCCGGCGAAAGCCGCAGTCGCCGGGTTGGTGCCGTGCGCGGAGTCGGGCACCAGCACCACCTCGCGGCGCTCACCGCGAGCCTCGAGGGCCTTGCGGATCATGAGGATGCCGGCGAGCTCGCCGTGCGCTCCTGCGGCCGGCTGGAGGGTGACTCCGGCCATGCCGGTCAGGGTCTTGAGCGCCTCCTCGAGCTCCCACATCAGAGCCAGCGCACCCTGGACCTGCTCGTCGGGTTGCAGCGGGTGCAGGTCGGCGAAGCCCGCCAGCCGCGCGGTGCGCTCGTTGATTCTCGGGTTGTACTTCATGGTGCACGAGCCGAGCGGGTAGAGGCCCTCGTCGACTGCGTAGTTGAGCTGGCTCAGGCGGTGGAAGTGCTGGACGACCTCGAGCTCACCGAGGTCTGGCCACTGGGGCTCGTCGTCGCGAAGGAGATTGGCCGGGAGCACCCCGACAGGGTCCACGTCGGCCACGTCGAGGGCTGGCAGGAGCACGCCCTGGCGTCGGGTGCGCAACGGGTTGCGCTCGAAGATCAGCGGTTCGTCCCGCAGTGCGCGGCGCCTCATGACACCCTCCCGAGCGCGGCGACGAAGGTGTCGAGCTCAGCCGCGGAGTTGCGCTCCGTGACCGCTACCACGAGACCGTCGGGCCACGAGCCGCCCCAGCGTCGCGCTGGGACCCCGGCGAGCACCCCTTCCGCGGCCATCCGAGCGGCCAGCTCCTCCCCCGACGCCGGGCCCAGGAGGAGGAACTCGTTGAAGGTCGGCGACGCTGGGTAGGCCAAACGCCAGCCACCGCCGAGGCCGGCGATCCTCGCCTTGAGGGCCTCCGCACGGGACAGGTTCTGGCGAGCGAGCTGTTGCATTCCGGTGCCGCCGATCGCCTCCAGCCAGACCGTCGCGGCGAGCGCCATCAGGCCCTGGTTGGTGCAGATGTTGGAGGTCGCCTTGGCGCGGCGGATGTGCTGCTCGCGGGTCGACAGGGTGAGGCAGAACGCTCGCCGTCCCTCCTCGTCGACGCTCTCGCCGACCAGCCGCCCCGGGAGCTGGCGGATGTGGGACTGCTGGCAGGCGAAGAACCCCAGGTGGGGTCCGCCGAAGCCGGGTGCGACACCGAACGACTGCGCCTCGCCGCACACGACGTCGAAGCCGAAGCTGCCGCCGCCCTTCAGGAGCCCGAGCGACACCGCCTCGGTGACGACCTCGACCGAGAGCGCGCCCGCGCCGCGGGCGATCTCCGCGATCGCCGCAAGCGGCTCGACGACGCCGAGAAAGCCGGGAGACTGCACCACGACGGCGCAGGTCGTCTGGTCCGCCGCGGCAGCCAGTCGCTCGAGGTCGACCCGCCCGTCCGGTCCCGCCGGCACCGTGACGACCTCGATCCCGGCGGACGGGGCATAGGCGTCGAGCACCCGACGGTAGATCGGGTGCACGGTCTCCGCCACCACCACCCGGTCCCGCGCACCGCGCAGCACACGGTGGGCCAGGAGGGCCGCCTCGACCATTGCTGTCGCGCCGTCGTACAGGGAGGCGTTGGCCACGTCGAGCCCGGTCAACTGGCAGATCAGGGTCTGGAACTCGAACACGACCTGGAGCGTGCCCTGGCTGATCTCCGGCTGATACGGGGTGTACGAGGTGAAGAACTCCGCGCGCGACAGGACCGCGTCGACTACCGCCGGCTGGACGTGGCGATAGACCCCGGCGCCGAGAAAGCTCGGCCGGTCTGCCATCGCCAGGTTGGCCGCCGCGAGCCGCTCCATTTCGGCCAGGACCGAGCCCTCGTCGCGGGCGTCGGGCAGGTCGACGCGGTCCACGCAGACCTCGGCCGGGAGCGCAGCGAAGAGGTCGTCGACAGACCCCAGGCCGAGCTCGTCGAGGATGCGCCGCCGGTCCTCGGGACCAGCTCCGATCCAGGGGTGCATCAGTGGCTCTCCTCCTCGAGGAAGGTCTGATACTCCTCGGGCTCGAGCAGGTCACCGTCCTCGGAGGCAGCGATCCTCACCAACCAGCCGTCGCCGAAGGGATCCTCATTCACCAGGTTGGGCTCGTCGGCGAGCCGCTCGTTGACCGCGACCACCTCACCGGCGATCGGGGCGAAAAACTCCGACACCGCCTTGACCGACTCCAGGGTGCCGATCTCCTCGCCCCCGTCGACGTTTCGGCCGACGTCGGGCAGCTCCACGTACACCACTTCGCCGAGCTGCTCCTGCGCGTACTGGGTGATACCGATCACCACCTCCGAACCGTCCTTGCGCAGCCACTCGTGCGTCCGGGTGTACTTCAGATCACCGGGAACCGACATGACAACCTCCTTCGCTCGCCTGCCCACCGCAGAGCCCTGAAGCGTTGCTTCGGGATCCGCGGGCTGGATCCTGAGGGGCCCGAAGGCCCGTTTCCGGCCGCCTGGGACGGCCACCATCACGTGCCGCCCTCGAGGGCGGTCCGACTCGGCCTACGTCGACTTCTTGCGTGAGTAGAACGGTAACGGTACGACGCGTGCCCGGGCCGTCCGGCCGCGAATCTCCACCCAAAACTCTCGCCCCGGCTCCGCGGCCTCGACCGGGAGATAGGTCATGCCGACCGCGCGTTTGAGGGTCGGCGAGTGGGTCCCGGAGGTCACCACCCCGACCGGCTCCGCGCCATCGCCGAGCGCAACCGGGTAGCCGTGACGCGCAATTCCACGGTCTACCATCTCGAACCCGACCAGGCGCCGTTCGACCCCCTCAGCAAGCTGGCGCTCGAGCACGTCGCGACCGATGAAGTCGCCCTTCTCGGGCTTGACGATCCAGCCCAACCCCGCCTCGAGCGGCGTCGTGGTCTGATCGATGTCGTTGCCGTACAGCGGCATCCCCGCTTCGAGCCGGAGCGTGTCCCGAGCCCCGAGCCCGGCCGGCACCAGACCGACCGGCCGCCCCGCCTCGAGCAGGGCGCGCCACACCGGGGAAGCGTCGTCCGGCGCAAGGTAGAGCTCGAAGCCGTCCTCGCCGGTGTAGCCGGTCCGCGCGACCAGAGCCCGGCGACCCAGCACCTCGCCCCACGTGAATCTGTAGTAACGAATCGCGGCCAGCTCGACCGAGGCCAGGGGCTGCAGGATCTCCTGCGCCCGAGGCCCCTGAAGGGCGAGCTGAGCGAACTCCGCCGAGCGGTCCACGACCTCGACGCCTTCCTCGCATGCCGCCAGGTCGAGCAGGTAGGCGGCGTCTTTGGCACAGTTCGCCGCGTTGACCACCAGCAGGTACTCCTGGTCGGCGAGCTTGTGCACCAGCATGTCGTCGACAAAGGTCCCCTCGGGGTACATGAGACCGGTGTACTGCGCACGGCCGACCGCCATCTTGCCGTGGTCGTTGCACGAGATGCGCTGGACGAAGTCGAGCGCGCGCGGACCGCGGACGAAGATCTCCCCCATGTGCGACACGTCGAACAGCCCGGCGGCGGTTCGCACCGCAATGTGCTCGGCAACCACGGAGGTGTACTGGACCGGCAGCTCGAACCCCGCGAACGGCACGATTCGACCACCTCCTGCGACATGATCTTCGTAGAGGGGCGTCTTTTTGAGAACTACGGTTTCAGCCATGCCATCCTCCTCCGCGGGCGAAGGGTAGCACCGACCCGCCCCACGGGAAAGTCTCAGGGCTCCGGGAGCGCGCGGGCGAGCAACTGCGCGGCACGCTCGAGATCATCCGAAGGCTCGCCCACCTGGGAGAGCAGGAAACGACTGGTCCCTTTGAGGCCCTCGAGATCTCCGCCCCGGATCAGCTCGATCAACCGGGCGAGCGCGCGCCGCCCCGGCTCACTCAGCGACGGCCGTCCAAGCTCGCGCTCGACGACTACGCGGACAAGGGTGAGGACCTCGTCCCGCTCGGCGCGCACGGAGGTCGTCGGCTCGTCCTCCCCGTCCGGGGCGACGAACGGCTCGTCCTCCCCCTGGGACAGCGGCGGCGGCGCCGTCCTCGCCAAGCGCGGTGGCTCGTCGCCGTGCACACCGCCGAGGGTCAGCCCCTGGGGCAGGCGCCGCAGCTGGCGGCTGAACCGGCCGAGCATCAGGTAGAGCTCCTTCTCGGAAGCGAAGTTGCCGACCAACCGGGCGTTGCGATCGAGCTCGATGGTCTCCGACTCCTGCAGCATGATGTTCGCCTGGGCGCCCTTCTCGAGGGTGATCTTGCGCGCCTTGACGCGCCACGCCGTGAGCTCGCCGGCGATGAAGCACGAGTCGGCGGCCTGGACCGACACCGCCTCGACCTTGACCTCCGGGTCGATCCGAACTGAGCCGGCGGCGGACTCGATGACCGAGTAGACGCCCGAGTTCTGGATCACCAGGTTCCCGGGCGTACGGATCGAGAGCTGACCGTGCTCATTGACCGAGATCTCGGCCCCGGACGGGATAATCATGGTCGGGTGGTTGCGTTCGTCGTCCATGAGGTCGTCCCTACCGCGTCACCCGCAAGGGAAGCGGGTCGAAGGAGGGCGGCGGTGCAGCGCGGCTCGCCGCGAGCACCCGCTCCTGCCCGGTCCACTGATAGTTGAGGATGTAAATCCGTGGATCCACCGGGACCGGTTCGGGCGCTTCGCCCTCGCGAACCCGGACCTCGTAGTGAAGATGGGACGAGGTACTCCAGCCCGTGTTGCCCACGGTTCCGACGGTCTCCCCACGCTGAACCCGGGCACCGCGACGTACGGAGATCTCCTGGAGGTGGGCGTAGATCGTGAAGTACCGCCCATCGTGGTGGGACACGACGACGACGTTCCCGTACCGCCACCAGCGCACGTTGCGTCCGAGCGGGAAGCGTCCCGCGAAGACCACGCGGCCGTCACCGGTGGCCATCACGGGAATGCCCTCGCGGGCCGCGAGGTCGATCCCGGAGTGGAAGTCACGGGCGTTGGTGAACGGTGAGATCCGCTCGCCGAACGGTGAGGTGAGCACGAAGCTGCCCACTGGAATCGGACAGATCGAGGGCACCGCTCTGGTCAACTCCTGGTTGGCGCGAGCGAATCGCTCGAGCTCGTCGGCGAGCGCGAGCAGGGCCTTCGACTCGGTCGTCGCGCGGGCGGCGCGTCGCGACGCGATGACCGCCTGCGGAAACGTCAGGCGGCCGTCGGGCGGGTCGGGGAACCCGCCCAGGCCCTGGTCCTCCTGAGTGGCGCCGAGAACCAGCGCCATCTGGCGCTGCCGCAGCCGGGCGGCATCGAGACGTTGCTGGAGCCCCTCGAGGGCGTGCTCGCGCGCGTTCAGCACGTCGCGCTGCAGCAGATTGAGATGCTCGAGCGAGTGGAGCTGCGAGCTGACCATCAGCGACCGCAGACCGAGCGGCGACAGAACGAGCCCGACCACGACCACGAGACCGAGGCAGACGCCCGCAGCGACCATCCAACGCATGGCGCGGCGGGACAGGAAGTAGTACCGCACGCTCTGCTTGATGTTGGCCGGATGAAGCTGGATCTCATACATCGCGACAGGTCACTTTACCACGCGATAACGGTCCATTTCGGGACCGGTGACCCGGGTCACGGGCGCCGTCAGGATGCCTTTAGCGCGCGCACCGGGTCGAGGCGGGAGGCGCGCCACGCCGGCCACGCCGAGGCCAGCAGCACGAGCCCTGCTGCCGTCGCCGCCACTGCCAGCACGTGGACGGGCAGAACCACGAATGGGATGTGGTCGACCATGTACACGCGGGCGAGATCGACTGGGAATCGGAGCAGGCGCCACCGGGTCATCACCGCGCTCACCGCGACCCCGAACCCGAGCCCCGCGGCCACGCCGGCACCGCCGAGCAGCGACCCTGCGAGCAGCAGCACCCGCCGGACCCGGGTCGGCGTCATGCCAATGGCCTGGAGTGTCCCGGTAGCGCGCCGCTTGGAGATTGCCAGCACGACCATGGCCGAGCTGACCTGGAACGAGGCCACCGCCACCACCAGGGTCAGGACCAGGAACAGCGACAGCGTCTGCCAGCGCAGCGCTGCGAACAGCGCCCGGTTCATCTCCCGCCAGTCGGTCACGACCATGTCCGGCAGCGCGGCTTCGACCGCGGGACGGATCGCGCCGACCGCCAGCGGATCATCCAGTCGGACCTCGACCGCCGTCACCCCGGTGCCGGGAAGGCGGGCGAGCAGCGGCTCGAGCGGGCCGACGAGCCAGTTGTCGTCGAACTCGGCGAAGCCCAGGTGAAAGGTCCCGGCGAGCTCGACGCGGACGCTCGGCAGCAGCCACGATCCGGCCTCGGGCGGCAGGCGCAACGTCAAGCTGTCCCCGGACGCGACCCCGAGCGATTTCGCCAGCCGGTCCCCTGCGAAAACCGGCAGCCCGGCGCCGCCCGACCACCTGCCGCCACCGCAGAAGGCGGGAGGGTGATCGACCGCCTTGAGAGTGACCGGAAGGGGATGGGCAGGGTCGTTCGGGTCCATGGCGAGGGCGGCCAGGTAGGTCACCGGCCCGGCCTCGCGCACTCCACGGACGGTGGCGGCTGCCGCCGCGCGCCGGCGCCCCTCGGCAAGGGTCAGCGGCCGGCCCGGCAAAGGCGACCAGGTGCGCCCCGCCGCGCTCGAGGGGAACGGCGATCGCCTGCCGGTACCCGGCCATCAGCGCGAGGGTGATGACGAGCGCCGCGGTCGCCAGCGCGACACCGACGAACGCGGCGAGGGCCGTGCCGCGGAGCAGCCCGGCGCGTCGCCGGACAAAGTGCAGGGCGAGCTCGAGCTCGAGTCTCACGGGTCGCCCCAGGCGTCGGGAGCGGCTGAAATCACGGAAATCCGGCGACACGGCATCGCGACAGTCTACCCTTCAGAGCAGTCGATCCAAAATGAGAAACCACCCCGCTGCCGCTGCGATTCTATTGACGCGCCCGGGGTCCGCGCATAGCATGGTTGGTGGCGATCAGAGATACGGATCGGAAGGAGGTTCGATGTGGCAGCCTTGAATCGTCGGCAGGTGTTGACTGCGGCGGTCGCGCTCCTACTGCTCCCCTCTCTTGGGTGGGGGGCGGGGTTTGCGCTCTTCGAGCACGGCAACCGCGCGATGGCGATGGGCGGCGCCTTTACCGCCGTAGCGGACGATCCGTCCGCCCTGTTCTGGAACCCGGCGGGCTTGGCCTTCCAGCAGGACAAGGGCGTCCAGGTGATGACCGGCATAACGCTCATCACCGCGAGCCAGGACTTCTACGGAGACTCGCCCTATCCTGGGGACGGGTACAAGGCCTCGCAGGAGAGCCAGTGGTTCTACCCCCCGCATCTGTACCTGGTGTACCCGATCAATGACCGGCTCAGCTTCGGCTTCTCGATGAATACGCCGTTCGGCCTCGGCACCTGGTGGGACGAGGGCTTCGCCGGCCGCTTCATCTCCAAGCGCGTCGACCTCAAGATGTACGACCTGAGCCCGAACCTGTCGGTCAAGCTGAGCGACAACGTCGCCTTCGGCTTCGGCGTCGACTATGCGATCGGCCAGATCGACCTCAGCCGGACCATCGGCTTCGTCAACCCCTACACCCAGCAGGTCGCCGATGTCGGCAACGCGCACCTGTTCACCGACGGCGTCGGCAACACCGCCTGGGGCTGGCATGCGGGTCTGCTCGCGAAGCTGCCCTACGGCTTCTCGGTCGGCGCGCTCTACCGGTCGCAGATCGACATGGACCTCGGAGGCTACGGCTCGTTCACGCAGTACGCCACGGGCTATGCCGACTTCGACGCGCTGCTGGCCTCGCAGATCCCCTTCGACGAGAACGCCAAGATGAAGTCGAAGATCAGCTTTCCGGACTACTGGGCGTTGGGCCTGGCCTGGACGGGCGAGCAGTGGACCTTCTCGGCCCAGTACTCCGAGATGGGCTGGTCGTCGTTCCAGGAGCTGCCGATCGACTTCATCGACTACCCGGCCCTCAGCACCTCGGTGGTCGAGAACTACCAGGACGCCAACACCTTCCGTCTCGGCGCAGAGTTCCGCGTCAACTCGAGCTGGGCCCTGCAGGCCGGCTATCTCGACGACAAGACCCCGCAGCCCGTCCAGTCGATGTCCCCGCTGCTCGGCGACGGCGACCGCACCGGCTACTCGGCCGGCTTCAGCTGGATCCACGGCAACATGAGGAGCGACGTCGGCTACCTCCACCTCACCTTCGACAGCCGCTCGACCGGGGGGCTCTCGTATGATGGCTACGAGGGAAGTTACGACACGACCGCCAATCTGTTTGGCGCGTCACTGACCCTCAGGTGGTAGGGAGGACAGCCATGAAGAAGAGTCTTCTCGTCCTGTGCCTGGCGGCGCTGCTCGTAGCCGTGCCGGCGGGCGCGGTCGACTTCAGCCGCTACGTCGCTCTCGGTGACAGCCTGACCGCAGGCTTCGCCTCGAACGGCCTTACCGAGTACTACCAGACCCGCGCCTACCCGGCCCTGCTCGCCAGGCAGGCCGGCGTCTACGGCAGCTTCGAGCTGCCGCTGGTGTCCGCGCCCGGCATCCCCAACCTGCTCGAGCTGCTCCAGATCGCGCCAAGCCCAGTCATCCGGCCGATCCCCGGCGCTCCCGGCGGCCCGCTCAACCCGTACCTCGAACGGCCCTACAACGATCTCGCTGTGCCCGGCGCCGACCTCTACGACATGCTGTTCACCACCGGCGACATCTACGAACCTCCTCGCCGGCCACCAGGACAACGTGATGCACGACCTCATCCTGCGTGACGGCGTGCACACCGCCCTCGAGCAGGCGATCGGGCTCAATCCGACCTTCATCACGATGTGGATCGGCAACAACGACATCCTCGGCGCTGCCCTCGCCGGCACCCCGGTCGAGGGCGTCACCATGACGCCGGTGGCGACCTTCGAGCAGCTCTATCACACCGCGCTCGGCGCGCTCGTGACCAATACCAGCGCCGACATCGTCGTGATGACGATTCCCGACGTCACGGCGATCCCGTTCGTGAACACCATCGAGCCGTACCTGGACGTTCCGGGCGTCGGCCGGGTGCCGCTGATTGGCTCCCACGGCCTACTCCCGGCGGATGCGAAGGTCACTCTCAACGCGTCGGCGCTGCTCGCCCAGGGCATCGGAGTCCCGGCAGAGCTCGGCGGCACCGGCCAGCCGCTGCCCGAGGATCTCCAGATCGTGGGCGGCGAGGTCATTCCGGGAGTCGTCCTGCGCGCCGAGGAGATCGCGGTCATCTCCGACCGCATCGCTGCGTTCAATCAGATCATCAAGAACGAGGCCGCGACGTTCGGCGCCAAAGTCCTCGACATCAACCAGATCTTCGGCAACATCGCGGCCGGCAACCCGTGGGTGGTCGGCGGCATCGACCTCTCCGCCGACTTCCTGATCGGCGGGCTGTTCTCCTACGACGGCATCCACCCGCAGACCATCGGTCAGGCCCTCATCGCGGTCAACCTGATCGACCTGATCAACAACCAGATGGGCGGCAACCTGCCTCAGGTCAACATGGGCGACATCCTGTGCGGCCAGGGCGGCTGCGGCGGCGAGTCCGCGAGCGGCCTGGTTACTGCAAGCACGGTGTTCTCCACGGCGGCCGTCAAGAGCCTGATGGAGACCTTCCCGATCCGTGTCGACCGCATGCGTCGCGGCCTCCAGCCGGTCGACGGCGACAGCGGCGTCTCCGGGGACCAGCCTCGCGACCTGCTCAAGCCGTCGGGCCGGATGGCTCCCCAGCTCCGGGACTCCGGCACGCACTGAGCGTTCTGGTTCCGTCGACTCCAACCCACGGCCCGGGCCCTCGCCCGGGCCGTTTTCTGTTCGGGCGTGTGACCTGGGCCACGACCCCCCGGGCCCGGGGCGGTGGTACCATCGCTTATCCGGAGGTGGTGATGCGCCAAGTCTTCGTCATGCTGGTCCTTGTCACGCTGGCGGCCGTTCCGGTGGCCGAAGCGCAGGTGTGCGACCTGGCCGAGCTGGCCACCGTCTCGGTACCCGGGACGCCGTCGCAGCCCGCCATTGGCGGCACGATCGCCTACGTGGCGTCGGGCTCGAGCGGCATCGTACCGATCGACATCAGCGACCCGACCCAACCGGTCGTCCTCACCGCCCAACCGACCCAGGGCCAAGCGTTCGACGTGACCCTCGACTACTTCGCGAGCCTGATCGCCGTCGCCGACGGCAGCGCCGGCTTCAGCGTCTACAGCTTCGATGGGAGCGCCACACTGGTCCACCAGGGGAGCTTCAACCTCGGGCAGAACGCCACGACGGTGACTGGCTACTCGGGCCGTTACCTGGTCGGAGGCGAGGGGGGGACGCTGTTCACTATCTCCCTCGGCTCCAACAGCTATCCGGCCGTCGACGGCTCGATCCAGCTCGGCTCGCCGATCGCCGCGGTCGTGCAGCACAACCAGCGGGCCTACTGCGCACTCGGCAGCGGTGGCCTGGCTACGATCGACATCTCGGACCGCGCGCACCCAACCCTGATCGGAACCGCCCTCGACCTCGGCGGCGACGTTCTCAGCCTCACCCGCGAGGGGACGATGCTGTACGCCGGCGTCGTCGGCGTCGGCCTCGTCAGCCTCCACATCGAGGGCGACCAGGTGGTACCGCTCGCGTCGCTGGCGGTTTCCGAGGCCCCGACCCGCATCATCGCCTGGCTCTCCCGTGTCTACATGGTCGCCCCTGGCACCGGCCTGATGCTCGCCGACGCCTCGCTCGGTACCGATCTTCTGCTGCTCGACGAGCTGCCGCTCGACGGTGCCAGCGGTCTCGCCCTGGTCGGCAGCTTCCTCTCCATCGGCCGCGGCAGCAGCGGTTTCTCCACGGTCGACCTCTCCGACTGCGCCGCGCAGGCGATCCAGACCACGACCTCGTTCATCGGTGCGGCCGCGCGAGCGACCGGTCTCGAGGACACGTTCTGGGTAACCGACCTCGCGATCGCCAATCTCACCCCGCGCGTCGCCTCTTTCAACCTCGCCTACCTGGTCAAGGATCAGGCCAACGGAACCCCGCTCAACAGCGCGTTCTCGCTCCAGCCGGGCCAGCAGATGATGCTCCCGGACGTACTCAACTCCGTGTTCGGCCTTGACTCGGCCAACGGCGCCCTGCGCGTGACGACCTCGCACCCAGACGTCCGCATCTCCAGCCGGACCTACAACGCCGCCGGGAGGGACGGGACCTACGGTCAGTTCATCCCGGCGCTCACCCGCGCTGAGGCGCTGTCCCCCGGCGAGGAAGGCGTTCTGCTCCAGCTCCAGGAGAACGCGGGCTTCCGCTCGAACCTCGGCCTGGTCAACGTCAGCGGCGACACGGTCGAGGTGCAGGTCGATCTCTACCGCGGCTCCGGCAGCCACGTCGCGGTGTGGACCAAGACGCTGGGTCCCTTCGAGGTGGTCCAGGCGACACGCATCTTCGACTTCGTGGGCGCCGGAACGGTGGATAACGGCTTCGCCGTAGTCAAGGTGACCAGCTCGAACGGCGAGGTGATGGCGTACGCGTCGGTGGTCGACAACGGGACCGGGGATCCGATCTACCAGCCGGCACAGCGGCTGAGTGTGTCCTTCTAGGATTCCGGCGGGCACAGGCCGGGGATGTCGGTCGCAGAGTCGCGGCGCGGACGTGAGCTTGTGCCCACCGGAATCATCTGACGCGCTGCGCGCGTCCTGGGTCTTGTGACAGCCACTGCTAGCATGGCGCCATGGCCGTTGAAGCTCGTGACCATGTCCAGGACTACCTGGCGCACCTCGTGGTCGAGCGGCGCATGTCCCCGCGCACCGTCGAGTCCTACGGGCGGGACCTCCGTCAGTTCCTCGACTGGCTCGAGGCGGAGCGGCTCGATCTCGCGCGCATCGCGCGGGCCGACCTTCGGACCTACCTCGGACGGCGTCGCGACGACGGGCTGTCGGCACGCTCTGCCGCGCGGGCACTCTCGGCGGTGCGCGGTTTCTTCGCCTACCTGCTCCGCGAGGGCGTCGTCGCGAGCGATCCCTCGGCCCAGATGCGCACGCCGAGCCTGTGGCACACCGTGCCCAACGTTCTCGCCCCCGATGAGGTCGAGACGTTGCTCGCTGCGCCCGACACCGACACCCCCAGGGGGCTGCGCGACCGGGCAATGCTCGAGACCCTCTATGCCACCGGCCTGCGAGTGTCGGAGCTGGTCGGACTGACCCTTGACCGCGTTCGGCTCGACCCCGGCTTCGTGCGCGTCCTCGGGAAGGGGCGCAAAGAGCGCCTGGTTCCCCTCGGAACCAGCGCTGTCGACTGGATCGAGCGCTACCTCGTGACCGGCCGCCCTGATCTCGACCGCTACCGCCGGCCGGAGCTCTTTCTCAACTTGCGCGGCGCCCCACTGACCCGTCAGGGGTTCTGGAAGATCCTGCGCCAGCACGGCCTCAAGGCTGGCATCGCCTCACATCTGTCGCCTCACGTGATCCGTCACTCCTTCGCCACCCACCTGGTCGAGAACGGGGCCGACCTGCGCGCCGTCCAGATGATGCTCGGACACGCTTCACTGACCACCACCGAGATCTACACTCACGTCGCCCGCGAGCGCCTGCGCCGCCTGTACGACGAGAAGCACCCCCGCGCATGAGCCCCGCCATGCCGCCCCCCGCCACGCCCGACGTGAACCACAGAGGCACAGAGACACAGAGTCCCACAGAGCCCCCCCGCCCGCCCGACATGGCCAGGATCGGACGCGCGCTGCCCGCGCGCCCGATCCTGGCCCCGGGGGGGTGGGGACTCTGTGATCCTCTCTGTGTCTCTGTGCCTCTGTGGTATTCCGTCCGGTTTCTCGCGGCACTGCTGCTGCTCCTCGCCGCTGCGGCGACGGCGGAGGCGCGGTTGGCGGTGTTCGTCGACGGGCGCGTGCTCAAGGTCGAAGACGCCGTGCTTGCAGACGACTCGATCGTGCTCACTTTACCGGGCGGAGGCACCCTCACGGTTCCCGCGACCCGCATCGACCGGGTGGTCGCCGATGAGGTCGCCAGCGACCTCCCGGTACCCGAGCTGCCGGCGTGCTCGCCGGCCTGGGCCGACGAGCCGCTGCCGAAGGAGCTTCCGTTTCGCGCCGAGATCGCCGACGCCGCCCGTTCGGCAAACCTCAACCCGTGGCTCCTCGCCGCCCTGGTTCAGCAGGAGTCGGCCTTCGACCCGCACGCGGTGTCCCGCGCGGGGGCTCGTGGGTTGACGCAGCTCATGCCGGCAGCGGCTGCGGATCAGGGTGTGGACAACGTCTGGGACCCGATCGAGAACCTGCGCGGCGGGGCTGCCCACCTGCGCCGCCTGCTCGACCGATTCGGCAGCCTGAGCCTGGCTCTGGCCGCCTACAACGCGGGTGCCGCGACCGTCGAACGCGCCGCGGGCGTGCCTCCGTACCGCGAGACCCGGGAGTTCATCCGGCGGATCACTGCACGCTTCTGCCCGGAAGGGGAAGCTGCCCCGGGGCCCTCGGCGTCCTCTGCGGCAACTCGTTGAAGGTACACTGCGCCGAGAAGGAGGTGGAGCATGACCCAGGGAACTGTCGCCCGTATCCTGGCGGTGACCATGGTGGCGGCGGCTGCCCTCGCTTGCGGCCCGAGGAAGACGCCGGAGCAGCGCCTCGAGACCATGCGACAGGCGCACGAGATCGTCCCGCTCGGAGCAAATACGGTGCACGACTCAGCCGGCGAGCCGAGCCTGATCGTCGACCTCCAGGTGACCAACCATGGCGCCGACAAGCTCAATCACCTCACGGTGATGGTGCGTGTCCGCGGCGCCGACGGCGCGGAGACGGCGGCTCGTCGCGTCACCCTCGACCTGTCGAGTATCCGCCCCGGGGTCGGAACGCAGATCGCCGCAACACTCCCGGGAGTGGCGCTCACGGACGACGACGAGGTCACGGTCGAGCTCGAGTCGGGCCTTCCGGCCGACGTCCTCCACACACTTCCAGAGTGGGCCGACGTGTCCGGCCCCGGCTGAAGTCGCGGCGGATTCAGTTAACGTTTGGGAGACTCGCAGCGTCGATACCAAAGCGGTCCATGAGCAGCTCGCGAAGCTGCGGCAGGATGTGGCACTCGAACTGCTCCAGCATCTCCGGTGCAAGCCGCGAGATTGCCGTCCGGGTCGCCTCAATCAGGCGAAGGCCCTCGCAGAGCCGCAGGTCGGGGTCCGACGTCAGGGTGTGGCAGGTTACATCCAGCATCAGCTGGCACCGCGGGCTCAGTCGGACGCCCCGGGATCGATAGACCACAGACATGCTCGCTTCCGACCCGAGCAACCTCGGAGTGGTTGATGCTATTTCCTTCTCCTGAAAGGTCTCTCGACGCCGTCGAGGCGATCGCCCGCAAGGGCGCGGATGAGCTCATGCGCCTGTGGCGGTCATTGTTGCCTGAGCAGGTCTCGGAGAAGGCGCACAACGACCTCGTGTCGGTCGCCGACCGAGCAGCCGAGGGGACGATCCTGGACGCGATCCGAACGCAGTTCCCCGACCACCGCATTCTCTCCGAGGAGGCCGGTGCCAGTGGCGGCGAGGATCCCGAAACCCCGGTCTGGATCGTCGACCCACTCGACGGGACCACCAACTATGTGCACGGCATGGCCCAGTTCGCGGTTTCGATCGCCGTCGCCCGGGCCGGCCGAATCGAGCTGGGTGTGGTCCTCGATCCGGTCAAGGGGGACGTCTTCCGAGCGGTCCGGGGGCGGGGCACGACCTGGAACGGTCGTCCGTGCAGGGTGTCGTCACGGGCCGGCCTTGCCGGCGCACTGCTCGCCACCGGCTTCCCGTTTCGCGCCCACGACCTGCTCGACGTCTACCTCGACATCTTCCGTGACGTATTCCTGCGCGCCAAGGCGGTGCGCCGGCCCGGCGCCGCCTCGCTCGACCTCGCGTACACGGCATGCGGGATCTTCGACGGCTTCTTCGAGTTCCGACTCTCCCCGTGGGACCTCGCTGCGGGTGTCGTGCTGATCGAGGAAGCGGGCGGAGTGGTGACGGGCATGGACGGCGGCACCGACGTGCTTGCGACCGGCGACCTCCTGTGTGGGACGCCGGGAGTCCATCGCGAGCTCCTCGAGGTGGTCGGTCCTCACTGCGATCGCTGGCTCCGTCGCGAGCGGTCGTTCGGCGCATGAGCCCGGACGGGCTATAATCTCACCATGATCGCGGGCAGCCTGCGCGAGGACGTCGAGAAGGAGGTCATGGAAGCGGTCCTGCAAGTGCGGACCGACAACTATGGCGATGCCCTTGGGGTTCTCGAACGGCACCTGCCGGCGCTCTCCGCCGGGAACCAGGACGAGAAGGTCTTCGCGGCCTCCGCGCTGTCGTACTACGGCCTGTGCCTGGCCAAGGTGCGCCGTCGCTACAGCGAAGGGGCCAAGTACTGCCGCCTTTCGCTTCGGGTCCACCCCCGCGAGGCCGAGCACTATGCCAACCTGGCTCGGGTCTACCTCGAAGCTAACAACCGTCGCGAGGCGGTCGACGCCCTCGAGCGCGGACTTCGCTACGACCGTGAAAACCGCGAGCTGAACCAGATCCTGGACGGAATCGGCCGTCGCCAACCGCCGGTGATCCGATTCCTGCCGCGCAACAACTTCCTCAACGTCTGGCTCGGCAGGAAGCGACGCGCGTCCGACCAGACGCGTGGAGAGCCGACCGGGTGAGGGACCGTACGGTGCGCAGCTTCCTTGCCAGATGAAGCGGACGGCCGTATGCTTCGCGTTGTGAAACTGTTCACGTAGTCGCTCGCGTGGACGTCTCCGCCCCAGCAAAACCCTAACATCCCGAGAGGGTTGAAAGGTCTTGGAGGTCACGAATGACGAGTCGAAACATGGTCATGATCGACGGCAACGAGGCGACGGCCTCGGTGGCGCACCGCACCAACGAGGTGTGTGCGATCTACCCCATCACGCCGTCGTCCAACATGGGAGAGTTCGCCGACGAGTGGTCGGCTCAGGGGCGGACCAACATCTGGGGCGTGGTCCCCGACGTGATCGAGATGCAGTCAGAAGGCGGCGCCTCCGGAGCGGTCCACGGCTCCCTCCAAGCGGGTGCGCTGACCACCACCTTCACTGCGTCCCAGGGCTTGCTGCTCATGATCCCGAACATGTACAAGATCGCCGGGGAGCTGACGTCGACCGTGTTCCACGTCTCGGCCCGTACCGTCGCGAGCCACGCGCTGTCGATCTTCGGTGACCACTCCGACATCTACGCCTGCCGCCAGACCGGCTGGGCGATGCTCGCCGCCGGCCCCGTCCAGGAGGCCCATGACTTCGCCTGCATCGCACAGGCCGCCACGCTCAAGGCGCGCATCCCGATCCTCCACTTCTTCGACGGCTTCCGCACGTCGCACGAGGTGTCAAAGATCGAGGAGCTGACCGACGACGACTTGCGCGCCATGCTCGACGAGGAGCTGGTGCGTGCCCACCGGCAACGCGCCCTCTCACCCGATCATCCGGTCATCCGCGGCACGGCCCAGAACCCCGACGTCTTCTTCCAGGCACGCGAGGCGGTTTCGCCCTACTACGAGGCCTGCCCCGGCATCGTCCAGGAGACCATGGACGCCTTTGCCGCCCTTACCGGACGGTCCTACCATCTGTTCGACTACTTCGGTCACCCGGAGGCCGAACGGGTCGTGGTGCTGATGGGTTCCGGCGCCGAGGCGGTGCACGAGTATGTGGACTGGGCCGTCGCCCAGGGCGAGAAGATCGGCGTCGTCAAGGTCCGCCTCTACCGGCCGTTCTCGATCGGCCACTTCATCAAGGCGCTGCCGCCGACCGTGCGCCGTATCGGCGTGCTCGACCGCACCAAGGAGCCCGGCGCGACCGGCGAGCCCCTGTACCTCGACGTGGTCACCGCGCTGGTCGAGGCGCGCAATGACGGCATCTCGAGCTTCGCTACCGAGCCGCTTGCCGTCGGCGGACGCTACGGCCTGTCCTCAAAGGAGTTCAACGCCGCCATGGTCAAGGCGGTGTTCGAAAACCTCACCGCCGACCGGCCGAAGAACCACTTCACTGTCGGCATCGTCGATGACATCAGCGGAAGCTCGCTCGAGGTCGACGACAGCTTCGACCCCGAGGCCAAGGATGTCTTCCGGGGTGTCTTCTTCGGGCTCGGCGCAGACGGCACCGTGGGAGCCAACAAGAACTCGATCAAGATCATCGGGGAAGAGACCGACAACTTCGCTCAGGGCTATTTCGTCTACGACTCGAAGAAAGCCGGCGCGGTCACGATCTCGCACCTGCGCTTCGGCCCGCGGCCGATCCGGTCGAGCTACCTGATCAAGAAGGCGAGCTTCGTCGCCTGCCACCAGTGGGTCTTCCTCGACAAGGTCGAGGTTCTCGACTACGCCCGCGAGGGTGCGGTGTTCCTGCTCAACGCGCCGTTCGCACCTGACCGGGTCTGGGACGAGCTGCCGCGCGAGGTTCAGACCGAGATCATCGAGAAGAAGCTCGAGTTTTACGTCATCGACGCCACCCAGGTGGCGCAGGACACCGGTATGGGCCGGCGCACCAACACCATCATGCAGACCTGCTTCTTCGCCATCTCGGGCATCCTCCCGCGCGAGGAGGCGATCGCGAAGATCAAGACCGCAGTGAAGAAGACCTACGGCAAGAAGGGCGACGAGATCGTCCGCCTGAACTTCAACGCGATCGACCAGACCCTGGCCAACCTGCACAAGGTCACGGTCCCGAACGCGGTGACGGCGACCCGGACCCGGCCGCCGGTCGTGTCCGAGCAGGCGCCCGACCTGGTCAAGCGCGTCACCGCCATGATGCTCGCCGGCAAGGGCGACCTGCTGCCGGTGAGCGCGTTCCCACCAGACGGGACATGGCCGACCGCCACCACCCAGTGGGAGAAGCGCAACATCGCGATCGAGATCCCGGTCTGGGACGAGGACCTGTGCATCCAGTGCAACAAGTGCGCTCTGGTCTGCCCGCACGCCGCGATCCGCGCCAAGGTCTACGAGCCCGGCCTGCTCGACGCTGCCCCGGAGACCTTCAAGTCGGTCGACTACAAGGCGCCTGACTTCAAGGGCTCCCGGTACACGATCCAGATCGCCCCCGAGGACTGTACCGGCTGCACCCTGTGCGCCAAGGTCTGTCCGGCGAAGGACAAGTCGAACCCGAAGCACAAGGCGCTCGACATGATGCCGCAGATGCCGCTGCGCGAGCAGGAGCGCACCAACTTCGAGTTCTTCCTCTCCCTGCCCGAGGTCGACCGGACCAAGGTCAAGATCGACGTCAAGGGCTCGCAGTTCTTCCAGCCCCTGTTCGAGTACTCCGGCGCCTGCGAGGGCTGCGGAGAGACCCCGTACATCAAGCTCCTGAGCCAGCTCTTCGGTGACCGCGCGCTGATCGCGAACGCCACCGGGTGCTCGTCGATCTACGGCGGCAATCTCCCGACCACGCCCTACGCCGTCGACACGGCGGGACGCGGACCGGCGTGGTCGAACTCGCTGTTCGAGGACAACGCCGAGTTCGGCCTCGGCTTCCGGCTCGCGGTCGACCAGGCAAAGACCTACGCCGAGATGCTGCTGAAGCGCAACGCCGACCTGATCGGCACCAACCTGGTCGATCCCATCCTCACCGCCGACCAGACCGACGAGGCCGGGATCAACGCCCAGCGCGGGCGCGTCGGCGCCCTGCGCGCTCGGCTGTCTGAGCTCGACAGCCCGGATGCGACGGCCCTCTCCAGCCTCACCGACTACCTCGTGCAGAAGAGCGTGTGGATCGTCGGCGGCGACGGCTGGGCCTACGACATCGGCTACGGCGGCCTCGACCACGTGCTCGCGGTCGGCCGCAACGTCAACCTTCTGGTGCTCGACACCGGCGTCTACTCCAACACCGGCGGCCAGGCCTCCAAGGCGACCCCGCTCGCCGCGACCGCCAAGTTCGCGATGGGCGGCAAGGAGCTCCCGGCCAAGGACCTCGGCCTCATGGCCATGGCCTATGGGCACGTCTACGTCGCCCAGGTGGCCTTCGGCGCCAAGGACGCGCAGACCGTGCGCGCCTTCCTCGAAGCCGAGTCCTACCCCGGACCGTCGTTGATCATTGCCTACTCGCACTGCATCGCCCACGGCTACGGGCTCGCGGCCGGCCTCGATCACCAGGAGATGGCGGTCGACTGTGGGCTCTGGCCACTGTATCGCTTCGACCCGCGCCGCACCGCGATCGGCGAGAACCCGCTCAAGCTCGATTCCAAGCAGCCGAAGACGGCCTTCGAGCAGTTCGCACTGTCCGAGACCCGATTCCGGATGCTGATGAAGTCCGACCCCGAGCGCTCCAAGATGCTGCTCGCCCACGCGCAGCGTGCCATCCAGGCCCGATTCGACGTCTACCAGCAGCTGGCACGGATGCAGGTCGGTCCCGCCTCTGCCCAGAGCGCGGCCGAGACCAACTAGTGGTCGCGGAAAGGAGATGACGATGGACACCACCTCGACTTACCTCGGTCTCGAACTCGCCAACCCGATCGTGTGCGGCGCGTGCCCGATGACCTCCGACATGGACGCCGTCCGGCGGCTCGAGGACGCCGGCTGTGCCGCCATCGTCCTGCCCTCACTGTTCGAAGAGGAGATCCTCGCCGAGCTGCGCAACCAGCAGGAGATCGAGGCCATCGGTGAGAGCTTCGCCGAGGCCATGTCCTACCTGCCCGATCCCGAGGGCTACCACGTCGGGCCTGACCGCTACCTCGAGATGGTGCGCAACAGCAAGGAGGCGCTCTCGATCCCGGTCATCGGCTCGCTCAACGGCACCACACCGGGCGGCTGGGTCGACTACGCCAAGGGCATCGAGCAGGCCGGCGCCGACGCCCTCGAGCTCAACGTCTACTTCCTCGCCTCGAGCCCCAACGAGACCGCCGCGCAGATGGAGGCGCGATCACTGGACGTGATCCGCGCGGTCAAGGGCGCGGTTGGGATCCCACTCGCGGTCAAGCTGTCACCGTTCTTCTCGTCGCTGGTGAACTTCTCGGCCGCAGCGGTGGAGGCGGGTGCCGACGGATTGGTGCTGTTCAACCGCTTCTACCAGCCCGACATCGACATCGAGGCGCTCGAGGTGGTGCCGAACCTGCGCCTGTCGAGCTCGGAGGAGCTGCGTCTGCGCCTGCGCTGGCTCGCGATGCTCTCGGGGCGAGTCGACGTCTCACTGGCCGCCACCGGCGGCGTCCACAACGCCGTTGACGTGGTCAAGGCCGTCATGGCAGGCGCGCATTCCGTGCAGATGGTCTCCGCCCTCCTGATCCACGGCGCCGAGCACATCGGCCGCACCCTCGAGGCGATGACATTCTGGATGGAGCAACACGAGTACAAGTCGCTTCGCCAGATGCAGGGCTCCATGAGCTTCGTGAACACCCCCGACCCGAGTGCGCTCGCGCGCGCCAACTACATGAAGGTGCTGTCGAGCTGGGAGCGCTGAGCGCTCCCCCGTCGACGATCGGAATCACGCGGGGCGGCCTCGAGGCCGCCCCGTTCGTTCTTGATACCCGAGCGGCGCCCGGCGGAAGAGCCGCGCGCTTCACGCGGTTGACTGAGCAGGCGCTCGCGGTCGGGCCACGGCGCCGGTGAGAGCTCGCGGATCTCCACTCTCACGAACCACCTCCGGCTCTGGGAGCCGGTCGGATCTCGTCGATCACGCCCCAGCCGAGGGCCTGCTCGGCCGTCATGTAGTGGCTTGCGTCGCCGGTCATCGGGTACCACTCGCCCGGAACCCGCGAGTGCTCCCGCCACAGCCTCTCCACCCGGTCCTGTTCAAGAGCCGTCCAGTCGTCGCTCCCGTCGGGCTCCTCGAGGTTGGCGTGGAGCATCAGCACGGCGTTGGGCGACGCAATACGGCGCCCGGTTCCGGCCGCCAGGATCATCGCTCCGGCCGAGTAGCAGCCGCCGACCGCCCAGGTGTTGACCGGAGCCCGTATCGAGTCCATCACGTCGATGATCGTGAAGGCGCTGTCGGTCCAGCCTCCCTGGGTGGAGAGGAGCATGTCGATCGGCCGCTCGGGGTCGGCGGCATCGAGCCACAGCAGCCGTTCGACAACCTCCCTGGCGGTCGCCTCGTTGATCGCTGTCGTCACGACGATCGCGCGCCGGGCGAGCATTGGGTCGTCCGGATCGAGCACGCGCGGAGCGACCGCACCCGCCTCCACCATCTGATCCAACAGCGTTTCGGCCACGGACTCTGGGTCCTGCCAGGCGTCGAACCGAGAGGCGACGAGAACGGCGCCGCCAAGGACTGCGGCGACGAGCAGCACGGCTGCCAGGACCATCGCCGGCGCAGAGACGAGACGATGTCCAGGGGTCGAAAAGCTGTCGTCCATCGGGGGCCTCCTAGCGCAGTGTAACGCCGAGCCTGGGATCACGGATGGCGCCAGTTGTATTCAACTAATTAACTAATTAAGAATATGTTATTCTCCTTCCTGCGGGCCTCGGCCCGCGAGCTTCACCGGAGGTCGTCATGCAACCCGTTCTCCTGGTCGGTCTCGGTATGGTGGTCGGAATCCTCGTCGCAGCGGCCGCCATGATCTCGATGATGCGCGCGCGGATGGTCACTCCACTGCGCAGCCCTCGCAGCTTCGAGGAGACCTGCGCCGCGGTCGAGCGCGTCGTCCCGAGCATCGACGGATGGGGTTTCCCTGCCGACCCGCTCGACATGCACGCCAAGCTGTCAGCCAAGGGCTTCGCCCCGGAGAACCTGCGCCGAGCCCGCTCCTACTTTGTGTGCAAGCCTGCATTTGCCCAGAAGGTGCTCCAGGCGCGTCCAGAGATGTCGGCGATCATGCCGTGCTCGTGGTCGGTCTACGAGCTCAGCGATGGGACGGTGTTTCTCGCCAAGATGAACATCGGAATGATGGCACGGATGTTCTCCGGCGCAGTGGGAGCTACGATGGGCCAGGTCGCGCGCGATGAGGACCAGTTCCTCGCTGAAATCCTGCGCTAGCCGTCCTCTGGCATTCGCCAGACCGGGTTGACCTGCGCCCATACCAGCAGGTCGTGGCCGCACCCGCGCTTGACGGCAGCCGAACGCTCCACGCCCTCAAAGACGAATCCCGACTTCTCGAGAACGCGCGCCGAGGCCGGGTTGGCGTCGAACGTCACTGCCCAGACCCGCAGCAGACCGAGGTCGGAAAAGGCGTGGTCGACGACGCGCCGCACTGCCGCGGTCGCGAAGCCGCGACCCCAGAAGGGCTCGGCGAGCCAGTAGCCGAGCTCGGCCGAGAATCGCTCCACATCCTGGCCCATGACCAGTCCAACGCCTCCGATCGGATCGCCGCCGACCTCAATCGCCCACGCCAGCTCGCGGCCGCCCTCAGCCAGGCCGTGCAGGTAGGCCTCGGCGTCGGCGAGCCGGTAGGGTGAAGGGAAGCGATCGCGCAGCCAGCGCGAGACGTTCGGGTTGTCGGCCCAGCGGACGATCGCCGGAGCGTCGTCCACGGTCCAGGGGCGGATCACACAGCCCGCCGCGTCGAGCCGTACGGTCATCGGTACCATCCTCTCATCAGCGGTCACTCGTCAGCCACACGGCGAGCCTCTGAGGTGGTCTGTGACGGCCTGCCACAGCGGCGCCGGCAGCCTCAGGACCGCGAGCACCGGCGCGCCGACGGCGACCTCGTGGCCGGGCGTGGCCAGGTCGATGCGGGCGGGCCCGATCGGGTGAAGCTCCCGCCACGGCAGTTTCACGGCGGTCCGGCGAGGGAAGCGCACCTCGAGGCGGAGACCGGCATCATCGACCCAGGCCGACACGAGCCGCCGGTAGCGCACCGCGCCGAGCTGCACGGTGATCCGCACGAACTCGGGTGCTCCGTCCGCAGGGCCCGCCGGGTAACGGGCGGCGAGCGCGGTCCATCCGCCGCCGCCAAAGAGTCGCGGCGCCAGGCGCACGGCCGCCCAGACGACAGCCGTGACCAAGATCACCGCACCGAGCGCGAGCACCAACAACCCAAGCCACGGGTTCACGAGGAGATCATACCCAGGTGCGGACTCCGATCCAGCCCCACCAGGCGAGGTAGCAGGCGGCTATGAACGCCGCCACGGCGACCGCCCGCGCGTAGGGGAGGGTCGATCGCGCGAGCCGCTCACGTCGGGCCCTGAAGGTGGTGCCGACGGCGGCCAAGGACAGCGCGGCGAAGGCCAGAGTCGCCGCGAACAGGCCCGCCGACCATGCGCTCAGCACACCCAGGCGGGGAATCACATTCTCGCCCGCAGCGACGAAGATCCCCGCGACCGCCGCGAGGCTCGCCGCAGCAGCGAACGGCCAGCCGAGCACGCCGAGCCGCCGTTCGCCCCGGAAGCGTCCCCGCAGGAGCCGCTGTCCGAACCATACCGGAGCCACGATCACGATCGAGGCGAGCAGCGCCAGCGTCGCCCCCGCGACCGCCGTCTGGAACCAGACCAGTGCCGCCGGCTCGCGCTCGATCGTGTCCGTACCCCACTGGAGTAGCGGTCCGGAGTCCGGGTCGTCGACCAGGACCAGGTTCGCGGACGGCCACTTCTCATGTCGGAAAAGCCGGTCTCCGAGATGGAGGTAGCGGTCGCTCGTGCCGAGCAGGGGCGCGACCGTGAGCGTCTCGCCCGAGAAGCTGACCCGCCTGACATCGAGCAGACGCTCGATGAAGCGGAGGTTCTCCTGCCGCGGGCTTCCGGGCCCATACCACCCGGCCCACCGTCGGGTCACCTCGGGTGGAATCGGAACCGACGGCGGCGGATCCGGCTCGGGCAGCTCTCGCGTGAGGTAGCCGGCCAGAAGCGAGCGGATCCGACGGAAGGCGTCGATCGACCCCGAGTTGATCAAGAACACGTACCCGAGACCGTGCTCTGGGAGATACCCGAGCGATGCCAGGCCGCCGTTGACGCCGCCGTCGTGGCCGTGGAACACGAACGACCGCACGCGGAACGCGTAGTTGTTGAGACCGTAACCGTTGGTGAGCCCCGCCCGTGCGGCGAGCGTCGTCTCGGGGCGCTCCATCCGTGCCACCGACTCCTCGGAGAGGACGGACCGTCCGTCGTAGCTGCCGCGATCGAGCAGCATCAGGACCAGGTGCGCCATGTCCGCTGCGGAGGCGTTGATCGCTCCCGACGGCCGTACCAGGATGTGCCAGTAGGGCTCGGGAGTCACTCCGTCGCTGAAGTAGAGGGTCGCGGCATCGGTTCCGGCCGCGGGCTCGAAGAAGGTGGCCGTCCGCATCTCGAGCGGCGCGAAAAACCGGTCGGCGACGAAGCTCTCGTAGCGCTGGCCGGTGAGCTTCTCGACCACCCGCGCCGCCACCGGCGGCCCCATGTTGCAGTAAGACATGCGCGTGCCGGGTCGCCACCGCGCCCGTCGCCCCTCGGGCCTGAAGCCGAGGCCATCGGTCAGCGGCGCGTCGTCCGGGATCTGGTGCGCGTACTCGGCGAGCGAGATGTCGTCGAACCCGGCGGTGTGCTCGAGCAGGTTGACGATCCGCACCGGGTCGGAGCGCTCCCAGGGGTTCGCGAGCCAGATCTCGGGCGCGAGATCGGCAAGCCGGTCATGGAGGTTGAGCCGCCCCTCCTCGACCAGCGAGAGGACCGACATCGACACGAACATCTTCGAGATCGAGCCGATCCGGAAGAGGGTGTCGCCGGTGGCGGGCCGTCCGGATGCGATGTCGGCGACGCCGACCCCGGCCGCCTCGAGGGTCCCCTCGCGAGAGATCAGCGCGTAGCCGACCCCCGGCGTCTTGGTCTCGGTGAGAATCGTACCGAGCCGAGCCCGGAGCTCCTCGGGGCTGCCCGGAACGAGCTCCTCCTCGGCCGCCTGCGCGCACAAGACACCGGAAAGGACCACCGCCAGTCCGCACCCGACCCACGTCCGCCATCGCTTGCTCCGCATCGACCCTCCGCGTTGTGCACCTGGATGCACCGGCCGCGCCCTTGCCGCCGGTCGTTTCGGATAACGTCGGCCCGAGCGGATCGGTTCGCCACCCGCCCGGACGAACGCCGCGAGGTCCTGGGGGCTGGTCAGCCGGTCTTCAGATGCGCAGCGAGGAACTCCAGCGTCCTGTGCCAGGCCTTCTCGGCGACCTCGGGTCGGTAGCCCTGGCCGGAGGGGTTGGCGAAGGCGTGGCCCGCGTCGGGGTAGACGACGATCGTCGCGTCCTTGCCGAGCGCCTTCAACGTCGACTCGAACGCGTGCACGTCGTCGACCGGGATGCCCCGGTCCTCGGCCCCGAACTGGCCCAGGATCGGAACCTCGAGCGGGGCGAGACGGTCGCGGTCGAGGACCAGATGCCCGTAGTAGATCACCGTCGCGTCGAGCTGCTTCGGGAACAGCAGCGCGGTCTCGAGCGACCACCCGCCCCCGAAGCACCATCCCAGACTGGCCACCCGCGGCGCCTTGAGCCGGTCCGCGAGGTACGCGTAGGCCTGGCGCAGGTTGGAGTCGGCGGCAGCGGTGTCCGCCATCGCCGCCTGCATCAGCTTGCGTGCCTCGTCGGGGGTCTGGGCGACGGCGCCACCGTAGAGGTCGACCGCGAGGGCGGCGTAGCCTTGGCCGGCGAGCTGACGCGCCATCGCCCGGATGTTGTCGTTCAGACCCCACCACTCGTGGATGACGATCACGCCCGGGATACCCTGCTCCACGCCTTCCGGCCGCGCGAGATACCCGGTCACCTCGTGCCCGCCGACGGTGGCGTAGCGGACCTCGACGGAGGTGACCGGTGCCGCGGGTGCCGCGGCGGTTGCGGGGCTCGCGACCGGCACGTCGTCACGGTGCTCCCGTGCCATCCGCTCGACGTAGTCGTCACCTGCAGCGTCACCCGCAACGATTGCGAAAGCACCCAGGAAGCACATTATGATGAGTCCGAGTCTCATGGAGCTCCTCCAGTCGGCCGCGGCAGGAGATGTCGCGGTCGGGGTCAATCCTCCAGCGTTCCGAGAAAGGCCTCGGCCTCGGCGATCGAGCTCCGCATCTTCTCGACGAGGTCCCGGACATCGGCTTCGATCTCTCCGACCTGGACATCCAGGCCGGAGACCGCCTTGGCGTTGAGGTTGTGCTTGAGGTACAGCACCTGGTCCCGCAGCCGGGCGAGCACCGGGTCCATGCTCGCCTCAGCCCGCACCAGGGTGCGGTGCAGGGTGTTGTACCGGCTGCGAGTGGCCGCGAGCTTCGCGCGGCTCTTCTGCTTGAGGTCGCTGCTCGTCATGGTCTCGATCTCGCGCTCCCACTCCTCGAACAGATCGGACGAGATGCCCTCGATGGAGCGGATCCGCGCACGCACTGTTCCGGCCCGGTCCTCCGCACGTGCGAGGTCGGCCTTGAGCGTGTCGTACCGGTGCTCGAGCTCGGGCGCGTCGAGGGTGCCGAGCGCACGCAATCGGTCGAGCGCGGTGGTGAAGCTCTCCGCCGCCCGCTTCTGGTCGACGGCGACCTTCTCGACGTCGTTTCGCAGCAGGTCACGTTTCTCGCGCCCGAGCTGCTCCCAGGCCGCGTAGTAGGCGGAGCGACAGGCGACACCGGTGCTTGCCACGAACACCAGCACCGTTACCCAGCATGCAGTCCACTTCTGCGTCATGCCATGTCGCCCCACCTGGAGGCCCGTACACGCAAACCGGGCCATCCCCACAACATCACAAGGCCCGCCTTCGGAGCGGTATTCCTGCCGCTCGGGCACGCGTTGGCACCCTCGACGGCGAGGACCCCACAACAACGGGCCGGGAGCATCGCTCCCGGCCCGTCAGTTCAGAACGACGTTCCGCTCAGGTCCGGCGCAGGAAGAGCAGACCGGCGCCGAGCGCTGCGAGCAGGCCGACGAAGACCAGCAGGCCGCCGCGGCCGAGGGCGGGCACCGGCTCGAACGGCGTCGGCGTCACCCGGGGTGTCGACGTGGGCGTCGGTGTGATCTCGCCGGTGCAGCACGGCACCGTGACAGTGTCGTCGGCGCTGTTCGTCTCGCACAGTCGGCCGACACCACCTCGACCGTGTACCCGAGCGCCCTGCCGCACGGGTCGCCGCTGGCGGTCACGTTCCAGAACGCCTGCAGGGTCTGACCGGAGGTCAGCGACCCCAGGTTGACCATCAGCGGGTCGCCGGTGCTCGAGGCCGCGCTCGGGGTGAGGGTCGCGACCACGTTGGTGCAGGTCCCGCCCGTGGTGTTGGTGACGAAGGCCGTGAGACCGAACGGGTTGGGCGTGATGTCCGTGCCGTCGCACTGCAGGGTGGAGGGCGCCGAGAGGCTGATCGCGAGGTCGCCCTCGGCGACCTGCACGTTGCCGACGCCGTAGTAGGTGCCGACCCGACGGGTTGCGCTCGCCGCGACCGAATCCTCGTCCCACCAGTAGATCACCGCCGAGTCGCCGTAGGGGTCGCCGCTGCAGGTGTAGTCCCAGCAGGCGTCGTACATGTCGCCCCAGTAGCCGATCGCGAACCGGTCCGGCGTCACCGCGCCACCGCCGGTGACCGTCCCGCGCCCGATGAGGTCCCCGGCCTGGGGCGGGACCTGGTCCTCGAACGCCTCCCAGTAGGTGAAGGGCACGCTCGCGAAGCAGGTCTCGTTGGGGTACCAGGTGCCGCCGGCCGCGATCTCGGACGAGTCGTTGCCCGCGACCTCGGTGTCGTACTCGTAGAGCACGCCGATGTCGTGCGGTGCGCCGGTGGGGTCGTTGTTGGTCACGAAGGTCTCGGTCAGGATCGCCCCGGTGGTGGCGTCGAACAGCACCGGGGTGTGCTTCACCAGGACAGACAGGGCTGGCGACGGGATCGTCCAGCGGCTCTCGATCGAGCCGCCGACGACGATCGAGGACACATAGGTGGCCTCGCCGTCGCAGTTGCCGGTCTGATCGGCCAGATCCCAGACCTGGCCGTCGACCCGCACCTTGATGTTGGTCGTGGAGCTGGAGCCTCCGCAACTGAAGCCGTACAGGAGCGACTCGCAGGGTCTGGCGTTCGTGGATGACGTGCCGATGCCGAAGTTGCCGTCGGTGTTCTCGACCGAGATCCGAACCAGACTGTTCTCCAGGAAGATGTTCGCCTGCGGGTTTGACGGCAGGATCGGCGGCTTCTGCCCGGCCCCGGCCACTGCCGGCACGAGCAGGGAGGCGGCCGCAACCACCACGATACCCAGTCTTCGCGTCTTCATTTCCATTCTCCTCCGTCCCCAGGTCGCCTCGAATGTAGGAATCGATCGCAATCATAATGCGGGATTGGTCCGATCGCAAGGGGGCAACGACGGTTTTCGGAATGGACTATCCTTGCCCTGTCGATCGAAAGTCGAGGGAGGACCGGGCCATGCGTTGGCGGGAAGGGCGCAGAAGCTCGAACGTCGAGGATCGGCGCGGCATGAGCGTCGGGCGTGGGGTCGCCGTCGGTGGCCTGGGCGGTGTCGGGCTGCTGGTTGTCGTCGTGATCGCGCTGTTGCTGGGCGTGGACCCGACCCAGCTGCTGCAGCAGATGCCGAGTGACAGCCTGCCGCCCTCGGCCTCCGTCGAGCCTTCCGGCGCGGGACCGGGCGCCGCGGACGAGGGTGCCGACTTCGTGTCGGCCGTGCTCGCCGAAACCGAAGACACGTGGAGCGAGATCTTTGCGAGCCGCGGCACCCGCTACCAGGCGCCGACACTTGTCCTCTTCTCCGGCGCGACCCGGTCCGCGTGCGGGCTCGGCGAAGCCGCCATGGGCCCGTTCTACTGCCCCGGCGACCAAAAGGTCTACATCGACCTCGCCTTCTATGACGAGCTGCGGAGCCGGTTCCACGCTCCCGGCGACTTCGCGCAGGCCTACGTCATCGCCCACGAGATCGGGCACCATGTCCAGAACCTGCTCGGCATCTCGGACCAGGTCCGCCGCCTGCAAGGCCGCACCGACGAGGCCGGGGCCAACGCTCTCTCGGTGCGGCTCGAGCTGCAGGCCGACTGCCTGGCCGGCGTGTGGGCGTATCACGCACAACGCAGTCGGAGCATCCTGGAGCCCGGCGACATCGAGGAGGCGCTCAACGCCGCCAGCGCGATCGGCGACGACCGCATCCAGCGCCAGTCACGCGGGTACGTTGTTCCCGACTCGTTCACCCACGGCAGCTCGGCGCAGCGGGTGCGGTGGTTCCGACAGGGATTCGCGAGTGGAGACATGAACGACTGCGACACCTTCTCGGCGGCGGAGCCGTAGGCGCCGGAAGAACCACGAAGACACCAAGCCATCGCATGGCCGCGCTTGGGCTCGAATTCTCCTGAGCCCGAGCGGTTTCCAAACCCCGTCGACAGGCCCTTCGCAACGTCTCGCTCGAACAAGGAGCGAGCGCCCCGAATCACCCTTGGCCTCGCGATGTCTTGCTTGTTTGGTGTCTTGGTGGTTGGGCCGGCGCCCATCCGGGACTAGGCTACGGGGGTCGGGTGTTTCCCGACCCGGGAGGCACCCGATGGCCGACTTGCCCATCTTCGAGCCCCAGTTCCACAACCACAGCGTGGGTGAGGTCGATCACGCCCTGACCGAGGTCGTCGCCACCCTGGACGCACAGAAGGACTGCCTCGCTACCTCTCTGCGGCGCACCTTTCAGGGCCACCCGCTTCCCTCCCGGGACGAGATCATCCAGATGGTCGAGCTGCTGCGGGCGGTGCTCTTCCCCGGGTTCTTCGGAAACCGCGACGTCACCGACGAGAGCCTCTTCTACCACCTCGGCGCCACCCTCCACCGCGCCTCGCTCATCATGGTCGATGAGGTCCACCGCGGCCTGTGCTTCGCGTGTGCCCGCGAACCCGGCGATCGCGTGCTCGCCCAGTGTCTGTCGCAAGCGAAGCAGATCACCGCCGAGTTCCTGCGTTCGCTCCCCGAGACCCGGCGGCTGCTCGCTCTGGACGCAGTCGCGGCCTACGAGGGTGATCCCGCAGCTCCGAGCCCGGCAGAGGCGATCTTCTGCTACCCCGGTGTGCTCGCCGTGACCAGCCATCGCATCGCCCACCAGCTCGAGCGGCTCGGCGTCCCACTCATCCCTCGCCTCATCTCGGAGCACGCCCACAGCCTGACGGGGATCGACATCCACCCCGGCGCCGCGATCGGCGAGCGCTTCTTCATCGACCACGGCACCGGGGTCGTCATCGGCGAGACCTGCCGCATCGGCGACCGCGTTCGGGTCTACCAGGGCGTCACCCTGGGCGCCAAGAGCTTCCCTCTCGACGAGCACGGCCACCCGATCAAGGGCATGGAACGTCACCCGATCATCGAGGACGACGTCACGATCTACTCCGGTGCGACCATCCTTGGCCGCGTCACCATCGGCGCAGGATCGGTCATCGGGGGCAACGTGTGGCTGACGCGCAACGTCCCGCCGGGCAGCCGGGTTGCACAGTCGAGCTTCACCAGCGAACGTTTCGAGAACGGCGGCGGGATCTAGGACCTTTCTGGGCACAGGCCCTGCTGAGCCCAGGCCGTGCTTCAGCGCGGTCTCGAGGGGCTGTACCCTATGAGGTCCTTCGATGTGCTGCGCACATCGCGCGCGGGAGGAGAAGAGACCGGCCGTTGCTTGCCCCGCGCGTGGCGTAGAATGACCCCCGGGTACGTCATGCGCGGCACCGGCGATCCGCAAGCTCCGCTCAGCGACGCCGCCTCAACCGAGGCGGTGCCGATCTCGGCATGGAACTCGGTCCTCGCCTGGCTACCTACCCCCCGTCCCGCCGAAACGACTCTGTTCGTCGCGCTCGCTCTCATGGCCCTGATGGCGCTGCGCTATCTTGCCATCCTGGGACCCGGCGCGGTGATCGGCCCGATTGCCACCGCCGTCGCCTACTTCGCCCTGATCCGGCTCACCGAAGCGGGCTCGCCGCCGTGGCGATACTGGTTGCGCGAGCTCGCGCCATTCCCGGTGATCGTCTACATCTACCTTAACGTCGGCGCGTTGGTGCTGGTCGACCACCCGCCCATCCGGGACGAGCTGCTCACCAGTCTCGATCGCTCGCTGCTCGGGGTCGAGCTGCAGACCGCGCTCGCGACCCTCCACCTGCCCGCCTGGGGCGCCGACCTACTCACCCTCGCCTATGCCTCGTTCTACTTCATACCCCTGGCGGTGGTGATCGCTCTTGCCTGGCGTCGGGACCCCAACCTGCCGCGGGTGACTGCCGTGCTCGTCTTCACCTTTCTCGTGTCGTACGCCGGGTACTTCGCCGTACCCGCCTACGGCCCCCGCACAGGCATCGCGAGCGAGCGCTACGCCACGCTTCCGGACGGCCTCGTGGGCGGCGCCATCCGCACCCATCTCGACCAGTTGGAGACCACCAAGAGCGACGTGTTTCCGTCCGGACACACCATGGTCACGCTGGCCGCTCTCGCCTGCGCCCTACGCCGTCTGCGCTGGCTGTACCGCGCGATGCTGCCGCTTGCCGCGCTACTCATCGCCTCGACCGTCCTGCTCAGCTACCACTACGTCATTGACGTCCTGGCGGCGGTGCCATTGACATTTGTGGCGTGGCACGCTGCACGCCTCGCCAGCGGACGGATACCGTTCTCGAGCAGTACGTAGGGCGAGGACCCCTGGCGGCAGTCGGGACGTCGCGCCGCCTCCCGGGACTACGCCCCGCGGTCTGCGAGGGGTTCACGGCAGCGCCGAATCGGCGCCCTCCGGTGTCGTTTGGAGAACGTACGCCGTCACGAGAGGTCCCTTCCACCTGGCTGTTCCCCGACGAGAACGGTGACCTGGCATGGAGCCGCGACGGTCGGCACAACCTCGGATGACATGTCAGAGTGGCGTGTCTCAAGCCTCCCGGGCCTTCGGTGCGCGACCGAGGTTTGACTTCAACGCTATATGCAACAATAACTTGTGTTCGAGTGGCACAAAAAATGCGGATGAATCTCTCGAGCCGGGTGACATCGCGCCGGCCGAAAGGAGAAAACTCATGCGTTCGAAGACCGTCATCATTTTCGCGTTGGTTGTGGGGCTCGGTCTGGCAACCTCCGCGATGGCTGCGGCCCATCTCGACATCGCGTACGGCGTGGTCGCCAAGGCCGACAGCCAGTCGAACACCCTCTGGATCCGCCGAGCCAACGAGACCAAACAGTTCGCCCTCGCACCGGATGCCACCGTCATGCGTGGCGATCACGAGGTGGCCCTGGACAATCTCAAGCTCGGGGAGCGGGTCAAGGTCGAGTACACCCCCGAAAACGGCGAACGCGTCGCCAACCGCATCGACGTCAGCACACACCAGAAGAGCTAGCCTGAGCTGTTCCACGACACGTCGACGGGGCGCCGGCTCGAGCCGGCGCCTCGTGTCGTTGCGGGGAAGCCCAACGGCGGCGAGATGGTTGACACTGGATGGCACTTCGGAGGAGCCAGCCATGACCGCAAGCCTTCAGGAGACCTACGCCCCCACCACACGCTGCTTCGGGTGCGGTCCTGCCAACGAGCGCGGCCTCCGCATCCGTTCGTTCCCACGCGGCGACGAGGTGGTCTGCGAGTTCACGCCCGAGCCTCACCACGAGAGCTTCGAAGGCGCGGTCTCCGGAGGGATCGTCGGTACGCTGCTCGACTGCCACTGCAACTGGACCGCTGCGTATCACCTGATGACGATCCAGCGACTCGACCAACCGCCATGCACGGTTACTGCTGAGCTGTCGGTGAAGTTCCTCGCTCCGACTCCCTCCGGGGGTCCGCTGCTGGTCCGCGCGAAGGTGGTCGAGGCGAGCGAGCGCAAGGCCGTCGTCGAGGGCCGGATCGAGGCCGGCGGAAACGTCACCGCCACCTGCCGCGCCGTGTTCGTGGCGGTGAAGGAGGGGCATCCTGCCTACCACAGGTGGTAGAAGGGTGAGAACGTAACAGGGTGAGGCGCGGGAGGCAGCGGCTGCACCGAAAGGAATGACCGGCGGCGCCGAGGCGCCGCCGGTCATATTCGGTTCGGCCCCCGGGCGGGATTGACCGACCGGGGACCGCAGTGCATCAGGCCGGCACGCCGCGCCGGCCAACCGCCCACGCGACCAGGGCGATCAGGAGTGCCGCGATGGCGACGGCCAGGCTCGGCATGTGAACGAGGAACGGCAGCTCGTGGCCGGCGGGGCCTTGCTGCCGGGTCGGCTGACCGGCGTCGGAACCGCCGTCCCGACGCCCTGGCGAGACCACCCGTGCGGGCTCGTCCTTCCCTTCGACCGGTGCAGGGACTGGTCGCTCCGCTGTCGTCGACCGGAGCAAGCTCGGGTCTCGGTCCGACCGGACCGCGGAGGCCGGATCGCTCGCCGCGTTTGCGCGCTGAAGCTCTTCGGCGCGAAGCGGCTGGCGTGCTGCATCGGTCGCGTCGACAACCTGCACGCCCGCGATGCTCACAGACTCGTTGCGCGCGACGGACCCGATCGACTGCGGATCCGGAGGCGACGGGTCGAGAAGCGGGATGCGGCGGGCCTGCGCCGCTCGAACGGGCGGCGGTGCGGCCGGGCCGTTGAGGGTCACTGTCTCCTCGAAAGCGACAGCGCCTTGCGCTGCGACCACCTGCCCGTACCCGGCCTTCTTAGTCATGGCGTTGGCCGGCGCCTCCCCGAACACTCCCTGATAGGACACGCCCTCGGGCATTGGCACCGGCTGGTCGACGGTGATCAACTGGCCGTCGTCGCGGACCTCGGACCGGTCGACCGCGACGAAGGAGGTGTAGGCCGTCATCAGCCGGTGGGCGAGCGCGAGCGAGATGATCTCCTCGACCGCGGACGCGGGATCGCCGGCGCTGAGCTTCTCCATCTCGAGCCGGGCGATCCGCGACCGCGCCCACAGCTTCGCCTGAGCCGCGTTGGCGGTCTCGCGCTTCGGGAGTACGACCCGCTCGCGCAGCTCGACCCGCTGGCGACCTGCCCAGCCGCGCAGCACGACCGTACCGCGCCCGCCGGCCCGGTAGCGCGCGTGAACCAGCAGCGGCTGCCCGGCGAACAGATCAGGCAGCGCCTCCGGTTCGACATCGTCCACGTCGAGCCCGCCCCAGTCGAGCTCGAGCTGGGTGAAGACCGGGTCCGTGATGCGCTGGTAGAACCTGGCCACCAGGGCGTCCGGCGACTCGCCGGGGCGGAGGTACTCGGCAACGCCACGGCCAGCCTCGGCGAGGCGGTCGAGGAGGAAGCGGTTGACCGAGGAGCCAATCCCGAAGGAGAAGATCCGGGCGTCGCCGAGCACCTCGCCGATCCGGTGGAGGATCTCCCCCTCGTTGCCGATGTAGCCGTCGGTGAGGAACATCACCATGCGCAGGCGATAGGGGTCCTTGGCCGCCTCGAGCGCCGCCCGGACGCCTGAGAGCATCTCGGTGCCGCCACCGCCGCGCAGGTCGTCGAGCCATGACAGGGCGCGCTCGAGGTTGGCCGCGGTCGGCGGCAGGGCGTCACGGTCGAACACGCTCGAGTCGCCGGCGAAGCGGATCAGGCGGAAGGTGTCGTCGTCCCGCAGGTCGTTGAGCGCCCTCCGCACGAGCTGCTTGCAGGTGGCGATCGGTTCGCCCGACATCGAGCCGGAGCTGTCGATCACGAACACGACCTCACGGGGGACGACCTGGTCGGCGCGCGGCTCGGCCGGCGGCTGCAGGATCAGCGTGAGGTAGCCGAGCTCGTCGACCCGGTGCGCGAGCACGGTCGGCTCGACCGCGGCGCTCGCGGTCGACCAGGTGAGCACGAAGTCCTTGTTGGGGATCCGATCGCGGGGCGCGAGCTCGATCACGGCGCGGTCCCGCCCCTGGCGGTCGGTGACGATCCGGTGCGAGCTCGAGCCGAGCTCGCGGATCGCGAAGCCCGGCGCGAGCTCGACCCGGATCGCGAGGTCGTGGCCGGAGCGCTCCCCCGGCAGGAGGACCGGCGGGGTGATCCGCGACGCGTCCGGGACCCGGTCGGTGTCCGGCGACCACCCGTGTCCGGTCGTTCCGGTCGGTGCACCGGGGATGAAGCGCGGGCCGACCACGGTCGGAAAGACCAGCCGCCAGGTTCCGTGGTCGTAGTGGAGGTCCTCGACGTAGTGGATCACGACCTCGACCGCCTCGCCCGGCCGCAGGTTCGCGATCCGCTGGGTGAAGACGTTGGGCCGCTCCTGGTCAAGCAGCCCGGCCAGGTTGCCGCGCGCGACCGCGTCGTCGTAGATCCGCCGCGCCTCCTCGCGGCGGTGGATCTCGCCGCGGATCAGGCGCTCGCCGACGCGGATCGACATGTCGTCGACCGCGGCGCGGTCCGGAAGGGGAAACACGTAGACCGCCTCCAGCCGGGTGCTGAGCGGGTTCGAGAAGCGCTGTGTGACCGTCACCTCGGCGACGGTGCCGGAGACACGGGCGAGCACGTCGGTGTGCTCGAGCGGAAGCCCGCGAAGCCCCCCCGACTCGGGGTCGACGTAGCGCAGCGCCCCCTCGGTGACGCTGTCGTCGCCAGCCGACAGCGGACCGGCGGCGAGCACGAGCGCGACTGCGGCGAAGACAAGAATGGGCAGACGGGTCACGGGCCTCATGGGAAGCTCCTCTCGTTGAGCCGCGGTCGTTCAACCGAGGCGGTCTGTGGTCAGGCTGTCATCACCGGGCGACCGGCCAGCCGCCCTTTCGCCCCGTGAGACTCGCACGCCCCCGCGAAGTTCCGACGGTGTTTCAGCCTGGAGGTTGCGTCACGCGGCGAACCGAGGGCCGCGGGTCGTGGGCAGATGCTGGCTTTCTCGCCCTGCCGACGCCCGTCGTCTGCACGCTGTTCGCCCTGGGCTCCCCCCCTTCTTCCGGTAGCCTGCATGTCTCGCCAGGTGGCGAAGCGAGGACCGAGAGAGGCCGTGAGCCGTGGTGATCTCGCAGGGCGAGCGAGCGAGGCGTAGCCTCGAGCGACGTCTGAGCGAGCGAGCACGCGGAAAGCGCCGCAGATGCGGCTGGTCTCCGTGGTCCGCAAGCGCGTCGCTGGCGCAGACCATCCAGGCTCAAAGGCCAACCTTGGAGAGCAGGTCCATTGCCCACAGCGCACCAGCGCCGCCGAAGGGCAGGAGGACGGCGCGCAGGATGGGGTGTTGGCTCTAGCGCGTGAAGGCTCCCTGGCGGATACTCTCGACGTCCTTGAGCGCGAGCACGGCGATCAGAACCGCGAGCTCGACCCTAACGCGGCGCCAGCGGATTTGCGACCGGCCGAGCTGCAGATAGGCCCGCCACAGACCCGCCACCGCAACGGACAGCCACCGGGCGCGGCGCAGAGGCACCGCTCCTCACCCGCTCCGCCAGCTCCGGCTCCGGACGCTGGTCCCCCGACCCTCCGACGGCCGGCAGGCACCCGACGAAGGTCGATGCCTGGTAGCAGCTGCGGAACAGGGGCACCCACCACCCGAGGGAGGCCTGAAGGTCCGGATGCAGCTCAAGGCCGTAGGAGGAACCGATCACGGGGTTGCGTGCGCAGGGGGACTGGCTCGGGTGGAGAAGGCGGGCGTCGAGGTCGGCGCCCAAATCGCGAGGCGCGACTCTCCGCACTATCAACTTTTTCTATCATCAAAGAAGATGCAACCCCTGAGATCGAATGTCAAGCCGCGCTTCGGCCGCCCGGAACGCGCGCGCTATGCTGTCGCGGTGCCCCCGTCACCGGCGGACCGGATCGCGAGCTACCGCGACCCCCAGTTGAGGGTCCTGTTCGCGGTCACTCTGATGGCGGTTCTCGGTGTGGCCTCGATCGGGCCCGCCCTGCCGCTGATGCGCGACGAGCTCGGGATCGCGGTCGAACGAGTTGGGCTGGTGGTCACCTGCTTCACGCTTCCGGGCGTGATCCTGACCCCTTTTCTCGGCGTGCTCGCCGACCGTTTCGGCCGCAAGCGCGTGCTCGTCCCATCGCTGGTTCTGTTCGCACTCGCGGGCTCAGCCTGCGCGCTGACCCGCTCCCTCGAGGGGTTGCTCGCCCTGCGCCTGCTCCAGGGTGTCGGCGCAGCCTCGCTGGGCTCGCTCAACGTCACCCTGATCGGCGACCTCTTCTCCGGTCGCCAGCGGACCGCGGCAATGGGCTACAACGCCAGTGTGCTCTCGGTCGGCACCGCCGCCTACCCGACGATCGGCGGCGCCCTCGCAACGGCGGGCTGGCAATGGCCGTTCGCGCTGCCGATCGTCGCCCTGGCGGTCGCCCTGCTGGTCGCGGTCCGCCTCGAAGAACCAGCGACGGGGCGGTCGGAGCGCTTCGGCGCCTATCTCGGGGGCGTCTGGCGGGAGGTTCGGCGGCCTGCGGTCCTGGTGCTGTACGGTGCCAGCTGCGGCATCTTCATCCTCCTCTACGGCGCCTACATCACCTTCCTGCCGCTGATGATGGCTGATCGCTTCGCGGCCTCGCCGGTGATCATCGGCTCGGTGATGACCACACTCTCGGTGTTCACCGGTCTGACCTCGTCCCAGCTCGGACGCCTCGCTCGGCGCTTCGGTGAGCGGGCCCTCATCCGTGGCGGGTTCATCTCCTTCGCGGCCGGCCTCGCCGCGATCCCCTTCGCCCCCACGCCACTCGCCCTGGCGGTCCCGGCGGTCCTGCTCGGCATCGCCTTCGGCACCACGATCCCCGTCGTCCAGGCACTGCTCGCTGCGCTCGCTCCGGACGACCGCCGGGCGGCGTTCATGGCCCTGAACGGAACCGTGCTGCGCCTCGGCCAGACCGTCGGCCCCCTCGCCATGACCGGAATCTACGCCCTCGGCGGCTACGACGCGGTCTATCTCGCGGGAGCCGGGATGGCGCTTGCCATGGCCGGGGCGGCCGCGATAGCGATCTCTCCGCCGAGTAGAGACCGAGAGCATGTCGCGGAGTGAGCACCGCACGACCGACTCCTCGCGGGTGTACTCTGGCCCGCGCGGGCGTTCCCGCGGCAGGGAGGCTGTGATGCGAAAGCTGATCTCGTTAACGGCCGTAGCGATGATCCTGACCGTCGGCACGGTGTGGGCCGACGAGCCGTCGCTCACCGACCAGGTCGGCCGGATCCGCGCCGCTCAGGAGGGCATGGACCACCGGCTCGACGAGCTCGCCAAGGCGATCGACGACGTGCTCTGGTACCAGCGGGTGGGCGACGTCGCGAACGTCGACAAGGTCCGGATCTACGGCCCGCCCCGGTTGAAGGAGCCCAACTCGACCGGGATCGGCGCCGGCAACCACGTCAAGTTCTACGCCTACGTGTTCACGCCCAAGGCCGACCTCGGCGCCGCCAAGCTGCCGCTGCTGGTCCTGCCCCACGGCGGGGTCCACGCGGACTTCACCACCTACCACGCCCACATCGTGCGCGAGCTCATCGCCCAGGGCTACATCGTCATCGCACCCGAGTACCGCGGCTCGACCGGCTACGGCGAGGGGTTCTACGAGCTCATCGACTACGGCGGCCGCGAGGTCGACGACTGCTTGGCGGCGCGCGACTGGGCGGTCGCCAACCACCCCCGCGTCGACCCCAAGCGAGTCGGCATCCTGGGCTGGAGTCACGGCGGCCTGATCACCCTGATGAGCCTCTTCGACCACCCGGACAGCTACGTCTGCGGCTTCGCCGGCGTCCCGGTCTCGGACCTGGTCCAGCGCATGGGCTACCAGACCCAGGGCTACCGCGACCTCTACGAGTCGGAGTACCACATCGGCCAGAGCGCCAACGAGAACCTGGCTGAGTACAAGCGCCGCTCACCGGTGTGGAACGTCGACAAGCTGACTCGCCCGCTGCTGATCCACACCAACCTCCACGACGAGGACGTCAACTACATCGAGGTCGAGCACCTGATCCAGGCGCTCAAGGCGGCGGGCAAGGACTTCGAGTACAAGGTCTACGACACCCCGGGCGGGCACAGCCACGACCGCCTCGACATCCCGGAGGCGTGGGCGCAGCGTCGTGAGGTCTACGCATTCCTCGCCAAGTACCTGAAGCCTCCCCGGCCCGACGTGAAGCTCGGCGTCCAGCCCGACGGCATCGCGGCGCCGTAAGGGAGCCAGAGAACCGCGAACGCGCGGAGAACGCGAAGAAGGGTTGCATTGACCGGGTTCAGGGGCTGAGCAACCCTCTGCTCTCCCATCCTGCCGCAGGAGCACAGCACCCATCGACGCTCTGGTCCCTGACCGACCATCGCCTCCCTTGGAAAGCAGGGTGCTCGTTCGCGCCTGCTGTTCGTCCTTTGCGTTCCTGCGTTCACAGGAGACGACGACGGCCCCACCTGGAGGTGGGGCCGTCGAGGGGTTGGGCGGTATCTTCTACAAGTTGGCGAGCATCACGTCGGCCTCGCCGCAGGTCTTGCGCACGCCGGCGACCGACTTCGCCAGCGCCGCCTTCTCCTCGTCGGTGAGGTCAAGCTCGATCACCTTCTCGACGCCGTTCTTGCCGATGATCGCGGGCACGCCCACGAACAGGCCGGTGATGCCGTACTCACCCTCGAGCTTGGCGCACACCGGGATGATCTTGCGCTTGTCGAAGATCACCGCCTCGGCCATCTCGAGCGCCGCCCATGCCGGAGACACGAACGCCGAGCCGAAGCCGAGCAGCCCGACGACCTCGCCGCCCGCCTTGCGGGTGCGGGCCTCGATCGCCGCCAGGGTAGCTTCGTCGAGGAACTTGGTCACCGGGATGCCGGCGATCAGGCACGAGCTGCGCACCGGGACCATGTCGTCGCCGTGGCCGCCCATCACCATGGCGCTCACATTCTCAACCGACACGTTCGCCGCCTCGGAAACGAAGTAGCAGTAGCGCCCGGAGTCGAGCACACCGGCCATGCCCATGAGCTTGTTCTTGGGCGGGTTGAGCCGCTTGTTGAGGGTGTAGACGATCGCGTCGAGCGGGTTGGCGATCGAGATGATGGTCGCGTTCGGGCAGTTGGCCCGGATCCCCTCGGCGACCTGGTTGGTGACCTTGAGGTTGATCGTCAGCAGCTCCTCGCGGCTCGGGAACGTGCCGTCGGGCCGCGCCTTGCGCGGAACGCCGGCGGTGTTGATCACGAGCTCGGCGCCGGCCAGGGCGGAGTAGTCCTTGGAGCCGACGATCTTGACGTCGGTGCGAATGGTCGGCAGGCCCTCGGCGATGTCGAGGCCCTTGCCGATCGAAACCGACTGTTTTGCCACGACGGCCTGGCGCTCCGGTGGATCGTTGGGGTTCGGCATCGGCGCAGGGTCGGTCACTCCGATCTCGCGCGCGAGCCGCCGCTTGGCGATCTCCTGGACCAGCACGCCGCCGATATAGCCACCACCGATGACTCCGATTTTCTTCAGCATTCGACCTCTCCTTTCGGTGAACGATGCAAGGGTGCCGGCCGCCCGCGATCCGAACCCACCGGGCCCGTTCCGTGGCTCGCAAGCACCGTGTGTGGATACGTGGCAGAGCTTGCCATGCACCGGACAGGATACCACCGCAACTCGCCCGCCGGCTGCAACGCGGACGCTGCCTGGAGCCATAGGATCTCAGCCAGACCCACTGTCGGGTTGTACCGATCGCGTTTCAGGCCGAGGTCACGACGCCGAAGCGCGGCAACCGTCGAGCCGCGCCACGGCATCGCGTACCGCCTCGACCATGTGGCGGCTCTCCAGGACCACGGCGCCGACGTGCCCGGTCGCCAGCCAACGCAGCTCGGAGCCCGGCCAGTGGCGGTGGATCGCTCGTGGATCGGCCGCCGGGACGTACGCATCGGCCTCCGCCGCCACCAGAACCGCCGCACCGGGGCATTCCGGAGGCGGCAGGCGGAGGACGTCGCCACGCTCGAGCTCGGTCCGCAGGCGGGCCGGCGCCTGAGCTCCCCAATCACGCTCGAGCGCGGCCCAGTCGACCAACCGGGACAACTCGCCTTCGGTAAACACCGACGCCGGCCAGCGCGACGCGATGCACGGCACAGTCGCCACCGGAAACGGTACTGAGGCCGCCGCCATCGCCGCCATCTGCCCGCCCATGCTGATTCCGGACACGCCGAGCCGCCGGTGGCCGCGCCGCCGCAACCACGCGAGTAGAGACCGGGCCTCTTCGATGGTCGCCCGCGCCATCAACCCGAGCTCCGCGACCGAGCGCACCGAGGCCCCGTGCTGGCCGCTCGGCCGACGCCGACCGTAGAACGGGTTCTCGAGCAGCACCGCGCCGATACCGTCGCCGAGCAGCGGCTCCACAAGCAACCGCCGACGGCGACTGAAGTCGTGATCGCCGGTCGCGGCGAGATGAACGACGACCGGCGACGTGCCCGGCTCGCCGTCAGGCAGGAGCAGCTCGATCCGAGCAGTGCGACTCTCAACCGGCAGCCGCCCGGCCACCGGACTGGAAAAGGAAGCACTGGTGAGGCGCGGGTCGCGCCCGTCCCGCTCCCATCGACTGGGCTCGATCACGGCAGGCGGCGTATCGGGCGGCTCCATCGCCCACGCGAGCAGCTCGGGATCGCCAACCCCGTCGGCGAAGAACAACCGTTGCATGGCCACTCGGCTCCAGGCGCGATCGAGCATGCGGTGGAGTCGCCTCATCAGCCGGCTCAGGTCCGGAACCACTCGGCGAGGCGGGCGAAGCCCTCGTCAAAGCCGATGCGGGGTGACCAGCCGAGGTCGCGGCGCGCCGCGGTGAGGTCGAACCAGTGGGCGGTGGCGAGCTGGCGGGCGAGAAAGCGGGTCATCGCCGGCTCGCCCGGCAGCGGTAGCACGGTCCAGGCGACCTCCATAACCGCCCCGGCGAGCCAGGCGATGCGCGGCGACAGGCCCGCCTTCACCGGAGGTTCCCCGGCTGCGGCGAGAATCCCGTCGAGCAGCTCCCGCACCGGTCGGGGATCGCCGTTGGAGACGAAGTAGGCGCGCCCGGCGCAGGGCGCGTCCGGCGCCAGCCGTTGCCACGCGGCGAGGTGGGCGTCAGCGGCGTTGTCGATGTAGGTCGAGTCAACCAGGGCGCTGCCGCCCCCGACCAGCCGCAGTCGCCCGGAGCGCTGTCGCTCCACGATCTGCGGCACCAGGTGGGTGTCGCGCGGGCCCCAGATCAGGTGCGGCCGCAGCGCCACGGTTGCCAGGTCGGGACCGTTGGCGGCCAGGACCATGCGCTCGGCCTCGGCCTTGGTGCGCGGGTAGTGGGCGTGGAAGCGCTCCGGGTAGGGCAGCGACTCGTCGCCGCCGGCGATGTCGCCGCCGGCGTGGACCACGCTCGGCGTCGAGGTGTAGACCAGGCGGCCGACCCCACAGCGGCGGCAGGCGTCGACCAGGTTTCGGGTGCCGAGCACGTTGGCGCGCTCGTACTCGCGTCGCGGTCCCCACACCCCGGCCTTGGCCGCGACGTGGAACACGCTGTCGCAGCCCTCCACCGCAGCACCGACCGCCGCGGGGTCGGCGAGGTCGCCGCGCACGACCTCGACCCCGAGGGGGCCGAGCTCCGGCGCCGCCGATCGTTGGAAGGACCGTACCCGAACGTCTTGTTCGACCAGCGCGCGCACGATCGCGCCGCCGAGGAAGCCGCCACCGCCGGTGACCAGCACCGTCACCGCAACCGCTCCGATGCCCACCGTGCGAGCTTCTCGCGCCCGATCTTCGCGTTGTGGCGCACGTCGACCGGGAAGCGTGGATGGACCAGAAGGGTCCGGATCGCGTGCGTCGGTTCGTGCTCCGCGGCGCGCGCCAGCAGCTCGTCTACCAGGCGCTTCGGGTCGATCCGGTCCGTCGCCGGGTCGAGCTCGACCACGATCACGGGCTCGACACCGCGGCCACGGTCGACCCCGACCAGGGCCGAGCGGAAGACCGCGGGGTGGGCGTTGAATACGCCCTCGCAGGGCACCGTGAAGAGGGTCCCGGCCGGGGTCACGACGCGCTGGGCCTTGCGCCCGCAGAACCACAGCCGGCCAGCCTCGTCGAGGTAGCCGACATCGCCCATGCGATGGGCGACGCCGCCGTCCGGGAGCGGGACCTTCGCTGCCGCGGTCGCTTCGGGCCGGTTCAGGTACTCTCTGGTGACCGCCGGCCCGCGGACCACGATCTCCCCGATTTCGCCCACCGGCAGCGGCTCGGCCTCGCGCCAGCTCGCAATCGGCTCGTCCGTGATGCGCACGATCGTCACCTCGGCGCCGTCGACCGGCCGTCCGACACAGGTCCCGCGGCCGGCGTCGGTGGCAAAGCGCGTCTCGGCCAGGATCGCGTCGTGCGCGATCGAGGCCACCGGAAGCGACTCGGTAGCGCCGTACGGGGTCAGGATCCTGGCATCGGCTCCGAGCAGGGTCGCAAAGCGCTCGACGATGCGGGGCGCGATCGGGGCGCCCGCCGTTGTCACCCGCCGCAGGGACGGCAGCCGGACGCCGCGCGGCGAAGCCCACCGGCCCACCGTGTCGAGCAGCGCGGGCGAGCCGAACATCACCGTCGCACCCCAGCCCTCGACCGCCTCGACGATGCGCCGGGGGTCGACCACGGCGGGCCGGGTCGGGTCCATCTCCGGGACCACCGTGGTCATGCCGAGCGCGGGGTCGAAGAGCGCGAACAGCGGGAAGGTCGGCAGGTCGACGTCGCCCGGCCGCACGTCCACGACGCGGCCCACCATCTCGACCTGGGCGAGGAAGTTGCCGTGCCGGTAGACGACCCCCTTAGGCGGTCCCGTCGATCCGGAGGTAAAGACCACCGCCGCGACCTCGTCGGGGCCGACCGCCGCCATCGCACCGTCGCCGCCGCCGTCGGCGAGCACCCGCTCGAGAGTGGTATCGGCCCACGGACCGCGGCGGCCGACCGTCACCGTGCGTCGCAGTGAGCGCCGCGCCCAGCCGAGCAGTACGCGCGCCGCGTGGGCCCGTGGCACGCCGATGAACGCCTCGGGTTCGGCCTCGTCGAGGCACCGCTTGAGGTTCCCGAGGCCGAGGCCGGGGTCGACGACCACCGGCACCGCCCCGGCCTTGAACAGACCGAAAACCAGCATGAAGAGCTCGAGGCCCGGCGGCACCATGACCACCGTCCGGGTGCCGCGGCCGACGCCGTGGCGCCCAAGACCGCGCGCGACCCGGTCGGTCAGTGCATCGAGCTCGCTGTACGTCAGATGAACGCTGCGCGGCCGCCCGTGCCGGTCCCGGCCGGACGGGGCGACGATCGCGGGCGCCCACGGCCGCTCCGCCGCGCGCCGTGGCAGAAAGGCGGCGACGTTGCCGGGCGCGACGCTCACGCCGTCGCCCCGGTCAGGGGATGCCGGTCGAGAAACCGCCGCACGAGCGGCACGATCTCGTCCGCAGCGTCCTCCATCACGTAGTGGCCGCAGTCGGCGAAGCGGTGCACCTCGGCCGCGGGCAGGCGGCGCTCCCACTCGGCGAGGAAGTGATGGTCGAAAACGAAGTCCCTCTCGCCCCAGCAGATGATCGCCGGCCTGTCGGCGAGGCGAACGAGCCCTGCCGCGATCTCGTCGACCACCGGGTACGCCGGGTCGCCGGGTCCGAGGGGGATGTCCTGGACGAAGCGGGCGGTGGCGATCCGGTTCGCCCATGAGTCGTAGGGGGCGCAGTAGGCGTCCCGCACCTCGGTCGGCATCCGCCGCCGCGTGCAGCCGACCCAGGCCGCACCGCGGGCGAAGGCGTTGAAAGCGCGCACCAGGAAAACCCCGAGCCGCGAGTCGCGCACCAGGCGGAGCTGCCACGGCACCCGCTTGCCAGAAGGCAGGTGGAAGGCGGCGGTGTTGAGGATCACGAGCCGGCGAACCCGCTCGGGGTGGCGGACCGCCCAGCCGAAGCCGATCGCCCCACCCCAATCGTGAACCGCGAGAGTCACCCGCTCGAGCTCGAGGTGGTCGACGAGGGCCTCGAGGTCGTCGATCCGGCTCGCCAGGGTGTAGCGATAGCGGGCGTCGTCGGGCTTGTCGGACAGGCCGCAGCCGATGTGGTCGGGCACGACGCAGCGATAGCGGTCGGCGAGCCCCTGAACCAACCGGCGCCAGTAGAGGGACCACGTCGGGTTGCCGTGGACCATCAGGACCGGCTCGCCGGCACCCTCGTCGAGGTAGTGCATGCGCACCCCGCCGCGGTCGAGAAAGTGACCCCGAAACGGGTACAGCCGGTCAGAGACTTCCCGCATCCTCCTCCACAGCGAGCACCCTCCAGTCGCTCTGCGGCTGGAGGGGACTCGCTACCAGACCACTTCGGCCATCGTGCAGTTGAGCCCCGAGCCGATGCCCATCAGGGCGATCCGCTGACCCGGCGTCAGTCGACCGCCCTCCTCGAGCTTGGAGAGCACGATCGGCACCCCGGCCGGGCCGACGTTGCCGAATCCTGGGTAGAGGCGATAGATCTTCTCCGGGTCGAGGCCGATGGACGACGCAACGCGATCGGTGTGAGACTTCGACACCTGGTGGAGCACGAACCAGTCGAGGTTCCCGGTCGTCCAGCCGAGCTCGTCCTGGGCCTTCGCCCAGGTCTTGGCCGCGAGCTCGAGCCCCGCGACGGTGAGCGCCCGGGTATCGGTCACCATACCGTCGATGTTGCCGATGCAGAGTCGGTTGTGCTCGGTGGCGGCGAGGCTCACGCCGCCCAGAAACCGGTGACCTCCCGGCGCGAGGTCAGCACGAGAGAGCACCATCGCCGCGGCCCCCGAACCGAGCGTCAGAGTCGCGAAGTTGGCGCGGAAGATCGCGTCGTCGCAGGCGGGGTCGAGCAGCTTCTCGATCGTGGTCTCGACCGTGAAGCCGCTCGACTCGCCGTCGACAACGATCCCGTAGTCGATCTGACCGCGCTCGATCATGTTGCCGACAACGTCCATGCCGTTGACGAAGCCGAGGCATGCGTTGGACAGGTCGAAGTTCATGCACTCGGCCGGGAGGCCGAGGTTGCCATGCACCAGGCAGGCGGTCGAAGGCTCGAGGTAGTCGCGGCACACCGAGGTGTTGACCAGAATCCCGAGCGCCTCCCGATCGATGCCCGCCTTGACCAGCGCCGCGTCCGCAGCGCGTGTCGCGACGTCGGAGGGGGTCTCCCCGTTGGACCAGGTCCGGCGCTCGAGGATTCCGGACAACGCCCGCAGTAGGTCGGGCTGAATGCCGAGCCGCCGCATCGTCGGCGCGAGCCGCTCCTCAATCTCCTCGGAGCGGACCACCGTGGGCGCGTCGACGTGGGCGACGGAGAGAATCGCGACCTTGGAAAAGCGCATCTCGGAACCTCACTCGCCAGGGGGACAGCACTGCGCGAGACCGCAGCGAAGCGGCATCTGGAACGACCGCCCCCGAGCGTGATGTCGAGGGAGAGTACCACTCCATCTCCTGGCGGAAAAGGCACGTCGCGGCACTCACGCGCGCTGCCGGTCACTGAGGCGAACAGACCACCAAGACAGCAAGCGATCACAAAGCCATCACAGCGACGGGGGAGACGTCTTCACAACTTCCGGCGCGGTTGCTCTCGTAGCGTCACCGAGCCCGAACCTGGATGGGAAAGTGCTGCGAGCCGCGATCGGACCGTTCGTACCTCGGTGTCTTGGTGTCCTGGTGTCTTGGTGGTTTCTCCTCACGCGTCCGGGACGACGCGAGACGCGGTCGCACGTAGAATGGTGCCGACACGTCGACCGGGAGGATGCCGTGGCCTTCTTCGATGCCGAGCTGTTCGACTTCCTGCGCGACCTTGCCGCGAACAACGACCGCGAGTGGTTCACCGCCAATAAAGCCAGGTACCAGGCGGTGGTGCAGGAGCCGCTGCTCGCCTTCATCGCAGCCTTCGCGAAGCCGCTGCGCGAGATCAGCCCGGCCTTCGTCGCGGACCCGCGTCCGAGCGGGGGTTCGATGTTCCGGATCTACCGCGACACCCGCTTTTCCAAGGACAAGAGCCCCTATAAGACCCACGCGGCGGCCCAGTTCCGGCACCGCGAGGGTCGGGACGTCCACGCCCCCGGCTTCTACCTCCACCTCGAGCCCGGCAACGTGCTCTGCGGCGCCGGGATCTGGCACCCGGACGGGGCCACCCTGGGCCGCCTGCGCGACGCGATTGTCGACAGTCCGAAGGCATGGCGGACGGCCGTGGCCGCCGTCGAGGTCGGCGACCCGCGCCAACGGCGCGGCGGCGATAGCCTGAAGCGGCCGCCGCGCGGCTACGACCCGGGGCATCCCCTGATCGAAGACCTCAAGCGCAAGGACCACGTCACCTTCTGCCCACTGACCGAAGCCGACGTGCTGGCCAACGACGTGGTCGAACGGGTCGCCGCCGCCTTCCGCCCTGCGATACCGTACGTGCGCTTCCTCTGCCAGGCCCTCGACCTCGAGTTCTGATCTTTTTTCGCGCTGCGCGAAAAAGAGTCACACCTTGGCCTGGGCCCAGCGGCCGCGGCGCCACATGGCGATGAAGATCACCGCCTGGAGCGCCCGGTAGCCGACCTGGGCGAACCAGATCGCGTTCATCCCGAACCCGAGCACGGGTCCGAGGACATAGGCGACCGGCAGGAAGAGCAGCCACTGCAGACCGACCGCGACCACCATCACCCGCCGGGTGTCCCCCGCGCCCTGGAGCGCATTCAAGAGCACCATGCCGGTGGCGTCCGCGACCATGGTCAGCGCGATCACCCGCAGCGGCAGCCGCGCGAGGTCGAGCAGGGCCGGATCGTGGAGGAAGATCTTGAGGATCAGGTCGGGTACGATCGCTCCCGGCAGGGCCAGCAGTCCGACCACCGCCATCGCCAGCCCGCTCACGTCCCAGCCCCAGGCTCGTGCATCCCCCGGCCGGCCCTGCCCAAGGGCATGGCCGACCAACGAGGCGGCGGCGAGACCGAAGCCGATACTGGGGAGGAGTGCCACCAGAAGCAGGTTGACGAGCACATTGGACGCCGCGAGCTCCTGGGTCCCGACGCGGCCGATGATCCAGAACAAAGCGGTCATGCCGGCGGCGAAGAAGGTCTGCTGGACGCCCGCCGGTACCGACAGGCGCAGCATGGTGGCGATCGTCTCGCGGCTCGGCAGTCCGGCCAGGAACCCCGCTCCCCTCGCGTGCTTGAGACCGAGCCCGACGTAGATCGCGGTCCCGAGGAAGGTCGATACGGCCGTACCGATCCCAGCTCCCAGGGTGCCCAGCCGCGGCATGCCGAGGTGGCCGAAGATCAGCAGCCAGTTCAACGTGATGTTGGTCGCGTGCATGATGATCAGCGTGCGCATGTAGAGTCGGGAGAGGTCGACCCCGTTCCAGTAGCCGCGGAACGCGAAGTTCATCCCGAGCGCGATCATCGCCACTAGGCGGGCGCGCAGGTAGGGCACGCCCGCCGCAACCACACTCGGGTCGTCGACCAGGAACGGGAAGATCCGCGGCGCATATGCGAACAGCACGGCGGACAGGGGGAGCGCAATCGAGGTCGCGAGCAGCAGTCCGCCATTGAGGGCGACCGCCGTCTCGGACGTCCGCCCCTCGCCGAGGCGGCGCGCCGCCATCGCTTGCACTCCTGCCGAGATCCCGGTCACGAAGGCGGACGCGAGGAAGTTGGCAAAGCTCGCCATGCCGACCGCCGCCAGCGCCGACGCCCCGAGCGTGCCGACCATCGCGGTGTCGACCAGGTTGAGAACGTTCTGCGAGGCCATGCCGCCGATGATCGGCAGTGCGAGGCCGAGGATGCGGCGCCGGCGCGTTGGGTCGAGAGCGCCGAGCCCGGAGGGGATGTCGCTGTGCACGCAGGCAGGAACCGGCGCCGGCACCCCGCCCTTCCCGGCGCGCAGGCCGCGCTGCGCGCGCCCCATACGCCATCCGCCGCTATCCTGTCCTCCTCACTACCTCACTCCTTACCCCCCGCGCGGTGCCCGCCGTCGTTCGCGACGGCGGGCACCGCACGGGTTACACTCTCCGCCGGCCGGCACGACCCGGACCAGATCCGACCGGAGGATCCCATGCACGATGTGCGCAGACGCAGCTTCGTCTCCACGCTGTACCACGGGCTCGACGCGACCCGACGACTGGTCTTCAACCTGCTCTTCCTGGCCGTGGTCATTGGCATCGTCGTCCTGCTCCTGCGCAGCGGGAAGCCCGACGTGCCCAAAAAGGCGGCACTCGTGCTCACGCCGCGCGGCACGATCGTCGAGCAGCTCGACGCGAAGTCGCCCACCGACGCGCTGCGCGGAGCGGCTGGCAGCAACGAGCCCCAGACGCTGCTCAAGGACCTGCTCGACGCTGTCCACGCGGCCCGCGACGACGACCGGATCCAGGTCCTCTACCTCGATCTGAGGCAGATGGGCGGCGCCGGCATGAGCAAGCTCCAGAGCCTCGGGGCGGCGATCGACGGCTTCAAATCCACCGGCAAGAGGGTGGTTGCCGCCGCCGACGCCTACGACCAGTACAGCTTCTACCTCGCCTCCCACGCCGACGAGGTCTGGCTCAACACGCAGGGGATGGTTCTGATCGAGGGTTTTGGTCGCTACAAGACCTACTACAAGGATCTGATCGACCGCCTCGAGATCGACTGGAACGTGTTCCGGGTCGGCGAGTTCAAGTCGGCTGTCGAGCCCTACCTGCGCAACGGCATCTCGCCGGAGGCGAAGGAGGCCGACCTCGCCTACCTCTCGGACCTGTGGAACGCCTGGCTCGACGACGTCTCCGCCGCCCGCGGCATCGCCCGTGTCGACCTAGCCGGCTACGTCGACGCCTACCCCGACCGCCTCGCGGCGACCGGCGGCGACGGCGCCAAGGCAGCGCTCGAGGCGAGGCTGGTCGACCACGCCGCCCCCCGCGACGCCGTCCGCGACCGACTGATGGAGCTGGTCGGCGAGGACACGGACACGCACACCTTCCACCAGATCGCGTTCACCGACTACCTCGAGACCCTCGACGACCGCTTCGGCGAAACCGCGAAGGGCAACCTCGTCGCGGTGGTCGTGGCGAAGGGAACGATCCTCGACGGCAGCCAGCCCCCGGGCAAGATCGGCGGCGACTCCACCGCGGCGCTGATCCGCACGGCGCGCAACGATGACAAGGTCAAGGCGGTGGTGCTGCGGGTCGACTCCGGCGGCGGCAGCGCCTCCGCGTCGGAGGTGATCCGGCGTGAGCTCGAGCTGACGCGGGCCGCCGGCAAGCCGGTGGTCTCGTCGATGGGCAGCGTGGCCGCCTCCGGCGGGTACTGGATCACGATGGCGTCGGACGAGGTTTTCGCCGCGCCGACGACCATCACCGGCTCGATCGGCATCTTCGGCATGTTCCCGACCTTCCAGAAGCCGCTCGCGAAGTACCTCGGCATCCACGTTGACGGTGTCGGGACCACCCCCTTCTCCGGCGCGTTGCGTCCCGACCGCGCCCTCGAGCCCCAGGTTGCCCGCTCCATCCAGCTGTTCATCGACCAGGGCTACCGTGAGTTCATCACCAAGGCTGCTGAGGCCCGGCACACCACCCCCGAGGCGATCGACAAGATCGCGCGTGGGCGCGTATGGAGCGGTCAGGACGCGCTCGAGGTCGGCCTGATCGACTCGCTCGGCGGCCTCGACGACGCCGTCGCCGCAGCAGCCCGCCTGGCCGATCTTGGCGATGACTACCACGTTCGCTACATCCAGAAGGAGCGGGACTGGAAGCAGCAGCTGGTCGCGGGCCTCCTCGACGCCGCGGTCCGACTCGAAGGTGGCGATGGTCTGCCTCCGGGCGGCCGGACGCCGCTCGCCCACGCAGTGCGCTCGGTCGAGCACGAGCTGGAGACCCTCGCCCAGCTCAACGACCCCCACGGAATCTACGCCTGGTTCCCCTACGAGGGGCCGTAGGCGCAGCGCCGCGGGACGCTAGACGCTAGACGCTAGACCGACTATCCCCTCCTGGTGTCAACCTATTCCAGGGCGGGACGCACCGCCGGACTTCTCACGTCTCGCATCTCACGTCTCGCGTTTTAGGACCGGGCGCGTCGGCGGGCACGCCTCGCCACGGCCGCCACCAGCCAGCTCGCGTGCCGGCCGAGGAACACGGCGAGCTTTCCGTATACGGTGATGACCGCCTCGCGCCGCCGTCGGGCGATCGCGCGCGCCATCTTCCGCGCCGCCTTCTCCGTCGGCATCACCAGCCACCCCGGCAGCGACTCCGGCGCGTCCTCGTGGAGCCGGCCCATGTTGTCGGTGCGGCGGATGTCGCTCGCCACAAAGCCGGGGCTGAGCAGCACCACGTCGACCCCGCTTGACGCGAGCTCCGCGCGCAGCGACTCGGTGAGACCGCGGACCGCGAACTTGCTGGTCGCGTAGGGCGCGGTGCCCGGGCCCGGGAGATATCCGGCGACACTGCCCATCACCACGAAAACGCCCGCTGAGCGCTCGAGCTCGGCGAGCGCGGCGTACAGGGTCCGCAGCACGCCGAACACGTTGACCTCGAGCTGACGGCGAAAGTCGTCGACGGTAAGGCGCTCCACGCGGCCGGCGACGCCGAACCCGGCGTTGGCCACCGCGACGTCGAGCCGTCCAAAGCGCTGGACTGCGAGGACGACCGCCCGCTCGATGTCGCCGTCTTGGGTGACGTCCGCTGCGACCGCGAGCGCGCGACCCCCGGATGACACGATCTCGGCCTCGAGGTATCGCAGCCGCTCGACCCGACGCGCGACCAGGACCACCGCGGCGCCTTGCCTGGCGAGCTCGCGCGCCAGCGCCACGCCGATGCCGGCCGACGCTCCTGTGACGAGAGCAACCTTGCCGTCGAACCTGCCCATGGGACCTCCGGGCCTCACGACCGCGTCGACCGACTGACAGTCGGGGTGAGGACCATCCTAGCGTGAGCACCGTCGGCCGATGGAGGCGCGTCCGACGGCAGGAGTCATCACATTCACGGTTGAACCGTGCACCGCGATGCGTTTCCTCGAGCGGCTCCCTGTGCCCTTCCTGGTGTGGTCGCCGGAGCCCCGGCCCGATCGGAAGAGCACGTGGGGCAAGCCGGTCGAGGTCTCGAACTCCCGCCTCCTCAACGTCGCCGTCGATGACCTCGACGCCCTGCTCGACCGGCAGCGAATCGTCTGGGTCGAGGGCGCACCTGCCGCAGGACGTGGCACTCGCCCCGGGCAGCGGGGATCAACGGCTCGCAGGAGCTCGCTAGTCGGCGCTGTGCGAGGAGAGCACGGCTCGCTTGAGGCGGACGGTGACGTTGCCGATGCCGCCGGCGCGGCCGCGCAGCTCCATCGGAACGCCGGTCTCGAGGTCGATGTAGGCGGTCAGGCTGCCGCGCATGCCGAGGAAGCCGAGGTCGACATCGTCTCCCGACTCGCCCTCGCCGGCGGCGCTGGCGCCGACCCGTACCTCGCGCACGGTCACCGGATCTCGGTACCTCCTCCGGCTGCCGTCTGGGCCGACACTCTCGAAGTCTGCCCGGATCCGGGTCAGGCCCCGAGCCGCGAACTCGACACGCACCAGCCGTCCCCGGGTCACGACCCTGGCCTCTACCACCCGGTCGGCGGCGTCGCGGGGCATTGCCGAGAGCAGCCACAGCAGCGCGTAGGAGTCGGTGATTGGCTGGCCCCCGGAGCACGCCGGCCAGCGGACGGTGTCGGATCCGAAGCGGTCCCAGTTGTCCGGCGGCAGTCCCTCCTGGCCTTTTCCGGGCTCCCACCGCCACCACGCCAGTCCACCGGCGCCGAAGCGCTGGATCTTGCGCACCGGCTTCGCGCCGGTGCCGAGCTTCTCGGTCGCTATCGCTGCACCGGAGGCGGGATCGATCCACGCTGTGACCTGCTCGTCCCGTCCGAACGGCAGGTCGCTCGCCAGGGTGACCGCGACCAACCGACTGGAGCCCGGCGGTGGACCGAGGTCGGCGGGAAGCGCGGGCAGGGCGGCGATGACGGCAGCCGCGTCGACCTCGCGCCAGCTCACGGTGGTGGAGGCGCCGATCAGCAGCTTGCGGGCGACAAAATGGAGCTCGGTCCACCCCACCCGGCTGGCCGCGATCGGCGGTGCGGCCGCGCTCGCCACCCCGGCCGCAGCCGTCGCCACCGCGGCCGCGAGACGCCCGACGCGGGCGAAGCCGTGGGCTCGCCGCATCAGCGCTTCATCGGAATCGTCGTCGGGTCGTTGGTGTGCTTGTCGACCACCGACGCATAGGCGACCACGCCCGAGCCCGAGGCGACCGTGATCTTGGCCCACCCACCGCTGTCGGTCTGCCCGTAGCGGTTCGCGAACGGTGCGTTGTCCTGCGCCCAGCCGTGCGCCGGGATCGAGTAGCTGTACGACCCGAACGCCACGCCGTCCCATCGGTGGAGGGTGATGGTGACGGTTGCCGCGGTCGAGCCCATGTTGCCGAACCCGATGTTGGTGCGGTAGTCGGCGTCCTCGACGAGGTTCGCGAGGACCGCACTCTCGCCGGTTCCGAGGCCGTCGGCTGGCTGGTATCCATCCATGAACTGGCCCTTGGTGCCGACGGTTTCCTTGGAGTAGATGCGCGCGTTGACCACCAGCGCGCCGTCGGCGTCGATCTCGAGCAGGCCGCCGCCGGTGGTCCCGAACTGGCCGACGATGTTGGCGTAGAGGTACTGGTTCGCAGCCGGCACCTGGTCCGTCCCGGACAGAGTCTGGCCACCGATGTAGAGCTTGAACGTGATGTTCACCGCCGCGCTGCTCGTGTTGAGCACGCCCGCGTCGGCGTACCAGTCGCTGCCGAAGCCACCCGGCGCGCGGATCATCGCTGGGAGGAAGTAGGTGCCGCTGCCGCCGCTGCCGCCGGTAGCGAGCTGCTGGTAGGCCTCCATCGCGTTGATCCTGCGCCGGGTGATGCCGTTGCGGGCGTCGGTGATCGCGCGCCCGGTGGAGGTCAGGGCGACGCGCAGCTCGGCGGGCGTCGTCTGCGAACGCAGGGAGAGGATCTGCGCCGCCGCGCCAGCGGCATAGGGCGTGGCCGCCGAGGTGCCGTTGAAACAGTCCTCGTAGCCGCCGCCCATGGCGGTGGTGTTGGCGCAGTCGGCCGGAGCGAGGATGTCGAGCTGGGAGCCCGAGTTCGAGTAGCAGGTGATCTTGTCGGCCTGGCTGGTGTTGTCGGCGCAACCGGACGGGATGCAGGTCCCCTCACCGAAGCTCCAGCCGCCGACGTTGGCGTCGTAGACCGCTCCGACCGCGATCGCGTGAGAGATGCACGCCGGGAAGCCGACCCCGTCCGAGCAGCCCTCGTTGCCGGCGGCGACGAAGATCGCGATGCCGGCCGAGATGAGCTGGCTCATGGCCTGGGTCATCGAGGTGCCGTCGTTGTCGCAGACGTAGTCGTAGCGGTCCGACCCGCCCAGCGACATGCTCACCACGCGCACGCCGCCGAAGCTGTCGCGGTTGGTGTAGACGTCGTCGAGGGCCGAGATCGAGTTGGAGAACGGGCCCGACCCCTCGCTGTCGAGCACCTTCAGCGCCCACAGGTGGGCCGCTGGGGCCATGCCGCCGCCGAGGCCCGCGGCGATCCCCGCGCACGCGGTGCCGTGGCCAGCATCGTCGTTGCCGACGTCGTCCCCGGTCTGAGTGCCGGTGTAGTCGCCCCACGCGGTGATCTTGGTGTTCCACGGCAGCTCGGCGTGGGTGCCGTCGATGCCGGTGTCGAGGATCGCGATCCCGATGCCGTCGCCGCCGCCTCCGGCGGCGCGAAGCAGGTCGGAGCCGATCAGCGGTCCGCCCTGGGCGCGGGTCGCCTTGAGCGGGAAGTCGTACTCCACCGCGCGGACCGTCGGCAGCGCAGCGAGCTCGGCGACCGCGCCGGCGGCGATCGAGCCGATCACCACCGGGCTATTGACGAGCCCCCGTCGGGCGGTGAAGCCGACCGCCGCGACGTCGCGCACGAAGCCCTGCTCGAGCTCGGCGACCAGCGCCGCACGGCTGGCGTCGTAGCCGGCCTGGCCGGCGGCGAAGGAGCGCGAACTTTGGGCTCGACGAGGGTCACGACCACCGGCAGCACCTCGCTCGCCGGGCGGACGGCCAGCTCGCGCTGCAGGCGCGGAACCAGCTTCTCCGCCGCGGGTCGGGTGTCCGGGGTGTACTGGAGCGGCTCCGCCGGCGCCGCCGCGGCCTGTGAAAGCGCGTTGCCCTGGGGCAGGAGCGCGGGAGCGGCCGCGCCCACGGGCGCTGCCAGTGAGAGCACGATCAACAGGGCGGTGTTGCGCACGATCGACCTCCGCAGCCCGGCGGAGCCACGCCCGCGCTCCACGGCGCCTGAGGGGCTGGGTTCCGTCCGGGAGGACCACGTGCGATTATATCAGCCGAGCTGAGCCTCCGTCTCGCTGACGTCGGCCGCGGAAGGGAACCCTGCGATGGACACGCCGCTGCTCTGTCTCCTGCTTGCCTTCATTCTCACCCATGCCTCCAAGCTCCCGGTCGCCCTCGCGATGGCGCGCGAGCCGGGCGGCTACGACAACCGCCACCCCCGCGACCAGCAGTCGCGGCTCACCGGGTGGGGACGCCGCGCCCTTGCCGCCCACCAGAACGCCCACGAGGCGTTCCCCGGCTTCGCCGCCGGCGTCCTCGTCGCGGACCTGACCGGCGCCGCCCCGGCCTGGGCCGCACGACTCGCGATTGCGTTCCTAGTCTGTCGGGTCGCTTACACCGGACTCTACCTGGCTGACGTCGCCACGGTGAGGTCGCTGGTGTGGACGTTCGGCCTGGTCGCCACCGTCGGCCTGCTCGCGCTGCCGCTTGTGGGGTAGAGGGTGAGAGGGTAGCAGGCAGCGAGCCCCTAGGCGCAAAGCGCCTCAGAGGATTGCCGCTCTCCCCTTGGCTCGCCAGGGGGAGAGCGGCAATCCTGTTGACAGTGGTCCGGTCGCACGAATACGCTGGAACTCCGTCAACCCGGAGACCAAATGGCCACCCCACTCGAGCGCATGGACGGCAAGTACGAGATCCTCGAGAAGATGCGCGAGGGTGGCATGGGTGCCGTCTACAAGGTCCGCCACCGCCTGCTCGACGAGATTCGGGTGATCAAGATGATGCGCCAGCACCTCGCCCACGACGAGGTCCTGCGCACGCGCTTCCTGCGCGAGGCCAAGCTGGCGATCAGGATGCACCACCCGAACCTTGCGCAGCTCTATGACTTCACCATGGACGACGAGGGCAATGCGTTCATCGTCATGGAGTTCATCGAGGGGACGACGCTGCAGGAGCTGCTGCGGGCCGCGGGTCCGCTCTCGATCGGGCTGGCGCTCGAGATCGCAGCCCAGACCCTGCGCGTGCTCGCTTACCTGCACCGCAAGGAGGTCATTCACCGCGACATCTCGCCCGACAACCTGATGCTGAGCCAGGACGACGAGGGTCACCCGCTGGTCAAGCTGATTGACCTCGGCATCGCCAAGGTCGCCGATCCCACCGGCGGGCTCACCGCCACTGGTACCTTTCTCGGCAAGGTGCGCTACTCCTCCCCAGAGCAGCTGCGCAGCCAGGACGGGGCCGAGTTCGACGCCCGCACCGACCTCTACTCGTTCGGCATCGTGCTCTATGAGCTGCTCACCGCGCACTACCCGATCTCCGGATCGACCACCTCCGCCTTGATCGCGGGCCACCTCCTCAACCCCCCGCTCGACTTCGATGTCGCGGACCCGGAAGGCCGCGTACCGGACGACCTGCGCCAGGCTGTGCTCAAGACCCTCGAAAAGGACCCCGATGGGCGCTATCTCACTGCCGAGGCACTGCGCCACGCCCTCGCGGCGATCCAGAAGCGCTACCCGCTCGACGACGCCGAGGTCCGCGAGCTCTACGACGCTCCGCGGCGGCCGACCCAGCGGCTCAATGTACCGCGCCCCGGAAGCACCCAGGATCACCTCGACCGCCAGTTCCTGCTCGCCGCGACGCCTCCGCCGAGCTCGAACGGGGCCTCCAGCCCACCGGGCTCGACTGCCGAGGCTCCGGCGGCGCCGGCGACGCCGACGGCGGCAGTGCAGCGCCAGATCAAGGCCCTCCTGTTCGGGGCTCAGAAGCTGGTCGAGCTGCACCACTACGACGAGGCGCGCCTGCAGCTGGCAACCGTGCTCGAGCTCGACCCCGAGAACCGTGAGGCGCGGTCGCTGGTCAAGGCGGTCGACGCGGCCGACCAGAAGCTCAGGGCACGGCGCGAGGAGGCGGCGGCCGAGATTGCCGCCGCACTCGAAGACGGCCAGCTCGAGCTCGCCCGCGAACGCCTCGGGGTGGCCGTGGAGCGGCTCGGCGAGTCCGACCTGTTCGAGGACCTCTCCAGTCGACTCGAGGCAGCAGAGCAGGCCGCCCTCGAGCGCGAATCGAAGCGCCAGGCGTTGCTCGAGGAGGGCCGCCGGCTGGTCGATGGCAAGGACTGGGCCACCGCCCTCGACCGCCTGGCCGAGGCGCAGGCACTGGGTCCAGACGACCCTGAGGTTGTCGCGTTGCTGGAGCGGGCACAGGAGGGCCACGCCCGCGAGCTCGAGGCGAAGCGGCGCCGGCAGGAGGTCGACCGAACCGCTGCGTCGATCGCCGCCCAGCTGCTCGCACAGCACCTCGAGGAGGCGGAGCGCGCACTCACCCTGGCGCGCAAGCTCTACGGCGACGAGCCCGCCTTCCGGCCGCTCGGCGCACGGCTCGAGGAGCTTCGCACCGCATGGAATCACGAGCGCGCCGCCGAGCTTCACGCTGAGGCCCGTCGACTGTCGGCCGAGGCATCGTTCGTGGAGGCCTTCGAGTCTCTCGCCGAGGCGCGGCGACTCGCGCCGGAACTCTCCGAAACTGACGCCCTCGAAAAGGAGATCCGCGCCGCCCTGGCGCATCACGAGGAAACGGTGCGTCGGGCGCGGGCGCTCGAAGCGGTTCTCACGGGCGTCGACCGGCTACTCGACGCCGGGCGCCTCGCCACCGCGGCGGCGCGGCTCGGCGAGGCCGAAGGCGAGCTTGGCCGCGACCCCACCCTCGACGAGCGCAAGGACCGGCTCGAGGCGGCCCTCGGCGACCGCACCCGGCGCGAGGGCGAGCTGTTCGAGGCCCTGGAGAGAGCGCGCGAGCTCGCGGCCAACGGCGAGATCGAGGGCGCGCTCGAAGCGATCGAGGTCGCGCAGGCGGCGGCCGTCGAGGAGCCTGAGCTCGCCGGTCCGGTGGACGAGGCCGAGGGCGCGATCCGACAGCGGATCGAGGAGCACCGGATCGATCTCTCCGTGGCCGAGGCCGCGGAGAGCATCGCAGGCCACCTCACCGGAAACGACCTCGAGGGCGCCGAGCATGAGCTCGCCCTCGCCGAGCGGCTGTATGGGCCCCGCGAGTCATTCGCCGGCCTCAGGACCCGTCTCGACGAGCTACGCCAGCAGGAGCGCCGGGCGAAGGTCGAGGGGCTATTGGCGCGGGCATTCGGCGAGCGTGCGTCGTTTTCCGACGTCACTGCAGCGCTCGAGGAGGCGCTCGCGATCGACCCGGAGAACGCCAAGGTGCGCCGCCTGCTCGCCGAGACCCGCGAGGCGATGGTCCGGCACCGGCACGAGCAGCGGGCCAGTGCATGGGCCGCCGTGCTGCCCGGGATCGACAGCATGGTCGCCGAGGGTCAGCTCAAGAAGGCCCTCGCGGAGCTCAAGCGAAGCCTCGACAAGCTCGGACCGATACCCGAGGCGGCCGCCTTCAGGATCCGCCTCGAGCGGCTCCTGACGCGCTCCTAAGACGCTAGACGCTAGACGCTAGACGCAACTAGACACGAAACGCCGCACGTCGTCCTGGGTTTGCTACCTCTCGCCTCGCGCCATCACCCGTGCGCTGTATCTCCACGGGGTTGGTGGAGGCCTCGCGCTGCTGGCGCACACGGGCTCCGCCTGCACGACCGCGCCGCCGGACGTCTCACGTCTCGCGTCTTGCGGCTCAACCCTTCTCACCTTCTTACGCCTCGCGTCTCTGTGGTTCGGTCCCTGTGATGAGGCGCTCGCTGAGGTCCCACAGGGCCTTTGCAGCAGTTGCGTCGCGCGCCGCGGGCGCGGGTTCGACCCGGCGCCGGCGGTCCCAATAGCCGCCGGTCTCCCCCTCGACCTCCGGCGCCGTTGCGAGCCAGATTGCGGTGTCGGCGCCTTCAGCCGGGCTGAGCAGGAACGGCCGCGCGAGCCGGAAGAAGAGCTTCACGACCAGGTTCGCGCGTCGACCGAGACCGGTCGCGACCACCCCCGGGTGGAGACAGTTGGCGGTTACCCCGGTACCTGCGAGTCGGCGCGCGAGCTCGCGGGTGAACAGGATGTTGTACGCCTTGGAGCGCGAGTAGGCGTCCCAGCCGTTAAAGCGACGCTCACCCTGGAGGTTGGTCGGGTCGAGCCGGCCGGCGCGGCGGTGCGCCGCCGAGGCGACCACGACCACCCTCGCCGGCGCGCTCGCCCGCAGCCGGTCGAGCAGCAGCCTGGTGAGCAGGAACGGCGCCATGTGGTTGACCGCGAAGGTGGTCTCGAGCCCGTCCTCGGTCACGGTCCGTTCGGCGAGGGCGACGCCGGCGTTGTGGACCACGACCTCGAGCTGCGGTGCCCGCTCGAGCACCTCGGCGGCGAGGCGGCGCACCTCGCGCTGCCGTGCGAGGTTGGCGAGGACCAGCTCAGCTTCGCCCTCGATGCCCGCTAGGGCCACCTCGCCGCGCGTTCGATCGCGGGCGACGGCGAGGACGCGTGCCCCGGTCACGGCGAGGCCGCGAACGATCTCGGTGCCGATGCCGGAGGTCGCACCGGTGACCAGGCACGTTCGGCGCGCCGTCCGCGGGGAACCGCCGCTACTGGCGGAGGCCACAGACGCAGTGGTCATGCCGGAGGGGGCGAGGGCTTGAGCCGCGCCAGGATGTCCTCGACCACGCTGCGATGAACCGTGATCGTGAGCATCTTCAGCTTCACGTAGTCGTCACGGTACATGTAATAACCCTTGTAGGCGCCGTGGCGGGATGACCGGTTCGAGTCCTTGATCAGGAACCAGTCGTGGCCGTCGAGTCGGGTGTGACCGACCAGGTGGATGCCGTGGTCGTCGGTGGTGACACCCTCGGCGAAGCGCAGCTCGCGCGACGACTGGTCGATGTACTCGCCCGGAATGTCGAAGCTCGGCACTACCGCGATGTCCCGCTCGCCGTAGAGCCCGGGCTCGGAGACGTCGCCGCCGATGACCACGGTGATGCCCGCCTCGAGCGAGCGCAGGATCACGCCGTACCACACGTCGAGGGGGACGTTGACGTAGCTCGCGTCGTGCCACCAGTTGTCGGGCACCGCGTACTCGCCGCGGGTGTAGAACGGCACCGACAGAGTGGACATCAGGTCGACGTAGTCGTCGGGTATCAGGTGCAGAACCCCGTCGCGGAACTCCGCCGGAGTCATGGCCGAGCCGCGCCAGGTGACGGTCTCCGGCGGCGCACCCATGGTGCGGTCGAGTATGGCGCGGATGCAGGTGACGATGACGTCCTCGTCCCAGTAGCCGGTGTCCTTGCACCACTGGAGGAAGGCCTTCATGCGGGCCTGCAGGTCGGCATGGTCGAAGCGGCCGTCCTCGGCGAGCACGCCCGAGTACTGCTCGCGGGGAACGATCCCGCGCTCGTGCAGCACCCGGATGGCCGCGGCCGACTCCGAGCCCTCCTCGAACGCGGTCGAGCCGCGGCTCTCGACGTAGCCGCGCGCCTTGGCGACGTACTCCCAGTAGGCCACCCACATCTCCGAGAGCTTGACGTCGACCCCGCCGAGGCGGTGCGCCTCGGACTCGAAGAATGACACCGTCGAGAAGCTCCAGCAGGTCCCGGTGAGGTACTGCGCGGTCGGGGGCAGGTGCCACAGGTTGGTGGTGAAGGCGCCGGGGCCGGACGGACGGACGATGCCGCTGACGTCGTAGCGCAGCTCCCGCTCGGGCTCGGTGCGCGCCTTCTCGGCCGCCTTCTCGGCGGCCAGGATCTCCTCGGTCTTGGCCTTCGCGGCCTCCGCGGCCGCCGCGTCGCGGTCCCTCATCTCCCGGATCACCGGGTCCTTGACCTTCTCGGCGTAGCGCGCCACGTCGCTCGCCGGTTGCTGGGCGGCGGCGGCGGTCGCGAACAGGATGGAACCCAGAAGCACGAGCGGCCTCGACGTCATGGTCGCCTCCAATCTCGTGGAGTGTGACTCTTCCGGGGGCCTGAACTCAAGTCCGAAGAACGAGCGGGGACTCGTGCCCGGTACTCAGCCTGCAGGCGCACCCGCCCGGCCCGACGGCCGGCGCACCGTGACTCGACCCGCAAGGTCCAGGGTCGTCGACCCCGCGGCGGTGGTCACGGTGAGCCGTGTCCCCGCCCAGAGCAGGCCCGGAGCGCCGAGCGGAGCCCCGACGCCGCAGGTTGGAGGCGGCTCCGGGTCGCGACGAATGAGGCCGTGCGCGAAGACGGTGTCATGGACGACCTCCATGGCATCGCCGAAGGGCCCGCCCGCGACCGTAGCCCGCAGCCCCTCCGCGGTCCCGGCGGCGGCGAAGGAGACCGCCGACAGGGCGGCGCGCACCTCGGCGCCGGTCGCGGCTTGGGTCTGCGGCAACGCGACAAGCGCCAGCGCCGCGACCACCGGCTGCTGTTGGTAGTTCGGGTGGACCTCGATGCGCAGCACGCGGACGCCCTCCGCTGGCTCGGCGGGCGCGCGCAGGAGCGCCGTCGTCTGGGCGCCGGGCACGACCGCCGCTGCCACCCACCACCCACCGGCGGCGACCGCCACCCACTCACCCGTCGCGAGCGGCCACACGGCATCCGTGCCGACCGGGGGCAGCTCGAGGTCGCTCTCTCCGGCTGACACGGCACTGACCTCACCGGGCAGGAAGAGCAGCAGCGTGGTGCGCTCCTCGAGACCCTGGGGGTGGGCCTCGGCGACCGCCAGCAGCGTCCGCCCGCGTCGCGCAGAGGACAGGAAGATCGGCGTGTGCCCGGTGCCGGCACCGGAGGGCAGCCCGCCGTCGCCGATGCCGCGGTCCGCCGAGAGGTGCACCCGGGCTGCGGGCGGCGGAAGATCGACGGCGAGGAGGTGGTCCTGGGCTCCGTATGGCGCCGAGGCGGCGCCGACGAGCAGCCCCGGCTCGACCCGCCAGCTGCGGTCCTCGCCTGGGTCGTCGCCCCAGCAGGCGACGGCCTCGCGGGATGACGGCGGCCGCGCGAGGGCGAGCAGGGCGTCGGGTGGACGGCGCTCGATCGCGGCGCGCAGGCCGTCGGCCAGATTGGTGCCGGGCGAGGCGGAGTTCACTCCGGCCAGGAAGAGATGGGTCAGGTGGTCGCCGGCCGCGACGAGCGGTGTGTAGCTCCGCGACGCCGGGCCTCCCATCGCCAGCGACCCGTCTCCGGCGTCGGTGAGCGTGAGCAGCATGTCGGTCCACAGGAAGGCCCAGGCGTTCGCGGCCATCCTGCGCGCTGACGGGTCGCGGGCCTCCTGGGCGATGAGCGCCAGGGCGTCGAGATCGACCGCGAGGTAGGTCGGGCTCGCGAACTCGTGAAGACCGCGGCGGCGGAGGTCGCTGAGCCAGCGGTCGAGGCCCTCGATGCCCGCCCGCACCGCATCGGCGTGGCCCGAGGCCTCTCCCGCCAGGATCAGCGTCTCGAGGTACATCAGCGTGTAGTTGTCATGACCCCAGTAGTCCTCGAGAGCGTCCGCACCGGGCAGGGTACGTACGGCGTACCAGGTCCGCAGTGCGCCGTCCGCCGCGTACCACAGAATCGTCTCGAGCTCGGCCCGGGTCGCGGCAGGCAGCCGGGAGGCATGGCGGGCATGGAGCACCGCAAGCGCCGACGGAACGAACATGTCCCACTCGTAGCGTGAGCGCGCCACCGGCCACTCGTCCTCGGGGCGCCACCACGGCCAGTTGACGCTGCCGTACAGCGCCTTCGGGTAGCGCGCGGGGTCGGCCTCGGCGAGGTCCCGCACCTGCGACGCCGTCATCTTCTCGACCAGGTCGGCGGTCCACTCCTCGCGCGGGACGTCGATCTCGTCGATGAGCGCGTCCGGCGCCTCCCACATTCCGAGCAGTACCCACGCCGAGGCCCGGAAGCTCGGAACTGCACCCACCTCGGGGGCTATCCCGCCGGCATCCGGGTCCCACTCCAGGGCCGCCTCCCGAACCAACCGCTCGACCAGCGCGGCACGCCGGCCGAGGTCGATCGGAGGCAGCTCGGACCATTGGGGGACGGTCGCCGCCGAGGACACCACACTGCAGAGCACCACGGACAGGACGGCCGCTGCGCGTGTCATCGCACGAGAATAGCCCGAACCCCGGCAGGCGGCACCCGAGCGAATCAAAACCGCTCCCGCCACCGCCGGCCGCGGGGTCTTGCGGCCGGCGAAACGGGAGGAGACGCCTCCCCTACGGCGTCACGACGTCTCGCGACTTGCGTCTTACCGCTCGCGTTTCTCAGCCGGTCAGGATTGCGAGCGCCGCCAGCACGATCAACAGGATCGCTGCCGCGACCAGGTTCGACGAGAGCATCCACCTGCGGCCGGCAGCCATGACGTCCTCCGAGTCATCCCTCAGCCGGGGGAGGGATCACGTCGGGCGAACCCTGCGCGCCGAGGATCCGGTCGAAGGCGGTCATGCCGCCGAGGGCGCCGAGGTTCATGGTGTCGAGCGCGGAGGACGGCACGATCACCATCGAGCCCTTCTTCTTGAGCCCCTCAAAGACCATGTTCATCGCCCGCAGGTGGAGCACCAGAGCCCCCGCCCGCCCGGGAGCTCACCGTCCGGCTCGTGCCGGGCACGGCCCGGACGGTGAGCCGGGGTGGGAGGCGGTTCTCTGTGTTCCTCTGTGCTCTCCGTGCCTCCGTGGTATTGCCGTCAACGTCGGCGGGCCAAGGGCGTCCCACCCATGCCGGGCGGCGGGCCGAACCAACACGCCCGCCCACGACGCGCGGGCCCGCCCGCCCGGCAGCCTCCTCCCCTACGGTCAGGACGACGACTGAAACCGGGAACCGGACATTCTGCTACCGTCGTGCCGTGCTCCTCAAGGATGTCGGCTTCGTCAACTCCCGCGGTCAGCGCCTCGCCGCGACCCTGCACCGGCCTGATGGCTCTTGGCCGACCTGGGGAGCGGTCGTCGCGCACGGGATGCTGAGCTCGAAGGAGAGCCCGAAGCACGTTGCGCTCGCGAAACTCGTGACCGAGCTCGGCGGCGCCGCCCTGCGCTTCGACTTCGCGGGGCGGGGCAGGTCCAAGGGCGACCCGACCGACCTCACCGTGAGTGGAGAGCGAGATGACCTCCAAGCCGCGCTCGCCTGGCTGCGCGGGCAGGGCGTCGACTGGGCGTCGTTGATCGGCTCGTCGCTCGGCGGCACGGTCGCGCTGCTCCACACCGCGACCGACCCCGACATCGCCGCCCTGGTCACGGTCGCCGCGCCCGCGGAGCTACCGGAGACTCCCGAGGCGGTGCGGGGCGAGACCGTCCGCCGGTTGCCAGGCGGGCTGGTCGAGACCGAGTCAGGCGAGCGGATCCGGGAGACGTTCTTCACCGATACCTGCAACCACGACCCGCTCGCGGCCGCGAGCCGGGTCGCGTGCCCGTGGCTGGTGGTGCACGGGATGGTCGACACGGTAGTCCCGCCGGAGGATGCCTCACGGCTCGCCGGCGCCGCACCCGACGCCCGCGTGGTCCTCGTCTCGCAGGCCGACCACGCCTCCTTCTCCGGCCGCGATCTCGCGCAGCTCGAGGCGGAGGTCCGCGCCTTCCTGGTTGAACAACGCGCAGTGGTGCACGCCCGGAGCCGGTGAGCTATCGTGATGCGGGAAGCGCCATGAGCCAGGACAGCCTTGACACACCCTACGGGCGCATCGGTCGCCGCGAGCTGCTCGCCACCTGGGGACCCGCTGCGCTGGTCGGCGCCGGCCTCGCACTGGCCGGACGCGGACTGGTCGGCCGCGAGGGGCGGCACCGCCCGCCGGAGTCGGGCGTAGCCCTCGCGCCGCCCGACTGGCGAGTCGATTCGGGCTCCGCCGGACGCCTCGCCGTCGCCGGCGGGCGCGGCCCGGCGGAGAACCTGCGCCGGGCGCTGGCCGCGATCGGCGGCATCGAGAGCTTCGTGCGCCCCGGCGAGCGAGTCGCGATCAAGCCCAACGTCGCCTGGGACCGCACCCCGGAGCAGGCCGCCGACACCGACCCGACCCTGGTGGCCGAGCTGGTCCGACTGTGCCTCGCCGTCGGCGCGAGTCAGGTCACCGTTCTCGACAACACCTGCAACGATCCCGGGCGCAGCTTCGAACGCTCCGGGGTCGGCCCGGCGGCCCGCGCGGCGGGCGCGAGGGTGCTCCACCAGGGCACTGCTGGCACCGTCGAGCTCGACCTCGGTGGCACCGCGCTCGGCCGCTGGCAGGTGCTGCGGCCGCTGGTCGAGGCCGACCGCGTGTTCAACCTGCCGGTGGTCAAGCACCACTCGCTGGGCCGGGCGACCCTCGGCATGAAGAACTGGTTCGGGGCCGTGGTCGGACGTCGCGGCTCGCTCCACCAGCGGCTGCCCCAGGTCTGCGCGGAGCTTGGCGCGGCGCTGCGGCCGACCCTGACGATCGTCGACGCCACCCGCGTCCTGACCGCGGGCGGGCCGACCGGCGGCTCCCTCGACCTGGTGCGCGCCGACGACCTGATCGCGGTCGCTACCGACCCGGTTGCCGCCGAGGCATGGGGCGCCGCCAGGCTCGGCCTCGGTCCGCACGATCTGCCGCACATCGGGATCGCCGCCCGCCTCGGTCTCGGCACCCCCGATTGGGCGTCGATTGCGGGGGAGACCTGAGTGGCGCCCGGGGCGCGGCGGCTGCGCGTCGTCAGCCAGGCATTCTTCCTGGCCGCCTTCCTGGCCCTGTTCTGGGGGCTGTCGGAGAATCGCGTGCCGGGGGAGACCGCCTCCGCGCTGCTCGCCCTCGACCCGCTCACCGGCGTGACCACGGCCCTCGCCGACTGGACCGTGCCACGACTGGTCTGGATCGGCCTCCTCGTGCTCGCCGTGACTGCGGTTCTCGGGCGCATCTTCTGCGGCTGGATCTGCCCACTTGGGACCCTGCAGCAGCTGGTCTCGTGGGTGGCCGGACCAGAGCGCCGCAAACGCGCCAAGCTCAACCGCTACCGACCGTGGTTTGCGATCAAGTACCCGGTCCTCGCGGTGCTCCTGGTGTGGGCCGCGCTCGGCTCGCTGCGCGCCGGCTGGCTCGACCCGATCCCGTTGCTCGAGCGCGGGTTCGCCGCCGGGGTGTGGCCGCTGTGGAAAGGCCTGCCCGCACCAGGGGGCTGGCTCGCGGTGACCCTCCTCGCTGCGGTGCTGCTCGCCTCGGCGGTGATGCCGCGGCTCTACTGCCGCGCGCTGTGCCCGCTCGGCGCACTGCTCGGACTGGTCGCCCGGGTCGCCCCGGTGCGCATCCGCCGCGCCGACGGCGCCTGCAGCGGCTGCACGCTGTGCACCTTTGCCTGCCAGGGCGCCGACGAACCCCTCGGCGAGCACCGCGTGAGCGAATGCCACGTGTGCCTGAACTGTCTGCCGACCTGCCCCGAGGCGAGCCTCGACTACCGGCTGCCTGAAGCACCCGAGGCACCGCTCGCGACGCCGGCGCTCGACGTCGGACGGCGCCGGTTCCTGATCGCTACCGTCGGTGCGGCGGCGGTCGCCCCCGCACTGCGCGCCTCCGGAGGCTCGCTTCGGGCGCGCCGCGACGACGCGATCCGGCCTCCCGGCGCTCTCGACGAGCGCGCCTTCCTGGCCCGCTGCGTGACCTGCGGCGCCTGCACGGCGGCGTGCCCCACCGGAGCCCTGGTGCCGGACCTCGGACGGACCGGCCTCGAGGGCCTGCTGACCCCGGTCCTGGTCCCCCGGCGCGGGTGGTGCGAGCCCTCCTGCACCCGCTGCGGCGAGGTCTGCCCGACCGGCGCCATCGCGGTAGTATCGGCCCGCGCCAAACAGGCGATCGACGGCCCGGCGGAGGTCCGCATCGGCACCGCCTTCTTCGACCTCGGCCGCTGCCTCCCGTGGGCGATGGCGACGCCCTGCATCGTGTGCGAGGAGATGTGCCCGACCTCGCCAAAGGCAATCTGGTTCGAGGCCGCCGAGGTCCGCACCCGCGACGGCCGGACGGTCATGCTTCAGCGCCCGCGGGTCTCTCCCGAGCTGTGCACCGGCTGCGGGCTGTGCGAGAACCGGTGCCCGGTCGGTGAGAAAGCGGCGATCCGCGTGTCCTCGGTCGGCGAGAGCCGCGACCCCGCCAACACCATGCTCCAGCGCCGGCAGCGCGAGGCGTGATGCTGCGCTTCTCTCTCGCCGGTTTCCCGGTCACGATCCAGCCGTGGTTCTTCGTCATGGCGTGGTGGCTCGGCTACAGCTCCATCCCCGACGTGCCGGGGCAGCTGCTGTGGATCGGCGTGGTGTTCCTCGGCATCCTCCTGCACGAGCTCGGCCACGCGCTTGCCGCCCGCCGGCTCGGCCTTCACCCCGAGATCACCCTCCATACCTTCGGCGGACTCACGTCCTGGCGTCCGACCCGGCGGGTGTCGCCGTGGCAGGAGATCGGGATCACATTTGCCGGTCCCGCAGTCGGGATTGCCATCGGCCTCGCCGCCCTCGCGGCCCGGCACGGCGGCCTCGCGGCGCCCTTCACCGTCGCCGGCCGGGTGCTCGAGTTCGCGGTCTGGGTCAACCTCGGTTGGGGCGTCCTCAACCTGCTCCCGGTGCTGCCGCTCGACGGCGGATCGATCGTCGCGACAGCCGCTACCGCCCTGTTCGGCCGCCGCGGTCGGATCGGCGCGCGGGTATTCTCGGTAGTTCTGACCGTCGCCCTCGCCGCCTGGGGCGCCGTCTCGCTCGACCTCTTCCTGGGACTCCTGGGGCTGTGGTTGACGGCGATCAACTGGCAGGCCCTGCGACGCGAGCTCGCCCCACCGCTGCCGCCTCCCCCACACACGCCCGAGAGCTGACCCACCAAGACACGAAAACACCAAGCCGTCACAGTGACTGGTGAGAATGCGCTGCGATCGGTTTCCCTCGTTCCTGGAACGCCCTCGCACCGAATCCCACAACCGCGCATCCTGGCCTTCT
>CAWFFJ010000033.1:0-30469 GCA_963814875.1 uncultured Acidobacteriota bacterium | reverse complement strand
GGCGCCGACAATGGCTACTCGGTTCGAGGTCGTCATGGTGTGGTCTCCCCCGGTCGTGTGCATCCGTCAAGAACGACCCTCCAGCGCGGCGGTCTATTCCGATGGGGGCCGCGCGAGGTCGCGCTACACTCTGAGAAGAACGAACAGAGTGGGGCGGCGGACGTGGCGCTGAAGCCCCCGAGCCCGACACCGGAGCTTGATGTGAGTCTGACCGTCGGTGTGCTTGTGCTGATTGCGGTGGTGAGCTTTCTCGCGGTGGTGATGATCATCCGCGACCGGCGCCATCAGCGGCAGATGGGCGCCCTGCTCGAGAGGCTCGCGGCCCTCGATGCGGCGCGAGGTGTTTCGCCGGCGTTGATGATGTTGCCCTCGGATCGGGCACCACTCGAGGGCGAAGGCGGTTCGACGGCCGTGTCCGGGGGCTCCTCACCTCCCGGGGACGTTCTCGCCGGCAAGACCAGCCATGTCCGGCGCGTCGTCGAAGGCGCGGCCGCCTCGGCTGCAACCCTGGCCGACCAGGCGATCGTATGCGTGCACCGCCACCTGGAGGAGAACGTTGCGCCGGGCCAGATCGCTGCCGAGCTCTACGTGTCGCTGCGGACCCTCGAGCGCGGGCTCGCTGCCGAGCTCGACTGCACGCCGAGCCAGCTCATCCTCGCCATGAAGATGCGCGAGGCGCGCGACCTGCTGCGCTCCGACCGCTTCACCGTCAGCGAGGTCGCCTACCGGCTCGCCTTCTCGAGCCCGTCGCACTTCTCGCGCCGGTACAAAGCGTTCTACGGCCGCGCTCCATCAGAGGAGATCCGCCGCCAGGCGGCGTGAGCGTCGCCGCGAGGCATCCTGGACGATGCCGCGGAGAGGGCAGCTCAGGTCATTCCACCCCCGGAGTGGAATCCAAGCACTCTGGGACCCTCGGCCGCGCCGCGTCGTGACCCTGATTGGGACTACCGTGCGCAACATTCGGCTCGCCGAACTCGTCGGCGAAGGCGGGATGGGGGAGGTCTATCTCGGGATCGACGAGACCTTGGGGCGAAATGTCGCAGTCAAAGCGATTCGGGGCGAGCGCCGGCTGGACGCGGGCGCTCGCTCGCGTTTTCTGCGCGAGGCCCGGGTGCTGTCTCGTCTCGAACACCCGAACATCTGCCGCCTCTATGACTTCGTGCAGGAGGCCGAGGACGACTTCATCGTCCTCGGGCTGGTGCCGGGCCGTAGACTGCGTGAGCTCGAGCGCGACGTGCGTGTCGGCGAGGCCATCGGGCTCGCTCGCAGATCGTTCGAGATCAAGACTCGTGAGCTGGGTCCGGACCATCCCAGCACCATGCTGTCGTAGCACACCGTGGCGGACTGCCTGGCGCGGTTGGGGCGTGTCGAGCAGGCCGAAGCGCTCTACCGGGACCTGCTCGGGCGCAGCCGGCGCGTGCTGGGTGACGGCCATCCCGAGACGGTTCGCCGGCTGGGCCGCCTGACCAGGCTGCTGCGCGCCACCGGCAGGGCGGACTATTCCGACGCCCTGGAGAACGAGCTGCGCGTCGATGCAGCACGCTGATAGAGTGCTCCGGGCCGGGCAGTCGGAGCCCCGGTGTGGAGGCGGTGTGACGCGGGAGAAGAGAGTGGCCTGGTGGCGGGCGGGTGCGGTGGCCGTGGTCGTGCCGATGATGGTCTGTCTGGCGGTGGTCGCGGTCCACTACGACGGCCGACACTTCGTCCGCGGGGATGGGCTCTTCTACCTGGTGACTGCGAGGTCACTCCAGCTCGACGGGGATCTCGACCTCGCGAATCAGCTCGCGCCGCCGCTGGACCAGTGGAGTGGGCACGTTGCACTCGACCTGCGAGGTAGGTTGGTCCCCAAACATCCCGTCGCCTTCGCAGTGGCCTCGGTCCCCTTCTTCGCGCTCTTCGGGCCACCGGGCGCGCTGGTCTTCAACCTCCTCCTGCTCGCGGGCACGTTCGCGCTGGCCTTCGTTCTCGCCGCTCGCGTCGCGCGGCCGTGGCCGGCAGCGGCGGCCGTCGTGCTCACCGGGCTGGCATCGTTCCTGCCGCATTACGCGTGGAACTACTCCCCGGACGTTTTCGCTACGACGCTGTTGCTGGCCGGGATGGTCGCTCTCGGGCAGGATCGGCGGCCCACGTGGCGGATCGACGGTCTCGCTGGGCTGCTGATTGGGCTCTCGTGCGCCGCGAAGTACGTCCTCGTGGTCGTCGCCGCGTGGGTGGTGCTGCTGGTCCGAGCACCACGACATCGGTGCCTGTCCTGGGTCGTCGGCCTGCTGATTCCGCTGGTGACGGTCGCGGCCCTCAACGTCCATCTCTTCGGTTCACCGTGGGTGACCGGTTACGACAGGATGGTCGACCTCCACGGAGCTGCCCCACGGTTGTCTTCCGACCGGGAGCGGCTGGGCTGGCCCACAGCCGCCGAGGTTGGCGCCGTGCTCTTCGCTCCGCAGTACGGTCTCGTGACGACGAGCCCGATCACTGTGCTGGGCCTCCTCGGTCTACCGCTACTGTGGAGGAGGGATCGACGCCTGGCAGCGATGATCGCGGGCGCGACGGCGTTGCTGGTGCTGTTCCTGTCGAGCTATCTCGAGGGTCGAGTGACCCTGTCCTCCCACTACGGCAACCGCTACCTGATTCCAGTAGTGCTGCTCGCGGCGGTTCCCCTCGCCGTGCTTTTCGAGCGAGCGTTCGAGCGCCGACATCGTTAAGGGTGCGCGGGCGGCGACCTGATTGCGCAGTGCGCGGACCCAACCGGTGCGATGTTCGCGGTGCACTCGTCCGTCCGCTGAAACGACCGGTGCGAATGTCCTCCGTCACGGCGGGATCAGCTCGACCGCCCACGCCTTGATCAGGAAGACCGCGATCTGGGCGCGGGTGATCGGATCGTCGGGGCAGTACCGGCTGCCGCCGCATCCGGCCGTAACCCCTTCGACCGCGAGGCGCTCGATGTGGCCGGCGGCCCAGTAGTCGAGCGGCACGTCGCTGAACAGGCCCGCGGGCGGAAGCGGCTCCCAGCCCCGGGCGAGGCACACGAAGACCGCCATCTGGGCGCGGTTGACGGTGTCGTGCGGACAGAAGTCGCGCTCCCCGCCGTCCACCAGGCAGCCGGCGGTGATGCCGTCGCTCCACAGCTGCTCGATCCAGTCGGCCGCCCACGCGTCGGGTGGGACGTCGCGAAACACCCCGACGGCTGCCGCCGGGGTGAAGCTCGTACCGTGGCGCATCCTGCCGAGCAGCACCGCCATCTGCTCACGGGAGAGAGCCGAGTCGGGGCAGAACTCGCCGTCGCCGCAGCCCGCCGTGACCCCGAGGCCGGCAAGGGCGTGGACGTGGCGGTCCGCCCAGTAGCCCGACGGGACGTCCGCGAAGGCGCGGGTCAGGGAGATCTCGATCGGGTCGATCTCGGGCGGCGTGTCGTGGTCTACCAGCAGCCTCGCCAGAAACGTGCCGTAACCGGGCGTGTCGTCGGCGCGCAGCTCCACCGCGATCTCGGCGGTGCCCGGCGTATCGGGCGTGCCGGCCGGGGCGACAACGATGTCGGGGTTCAACGACAGCCACGGGAGGGTCAACGACGGGCAGGTCGGGGTCTCGCCGGAGGCCGTCGCGACGACGGAGCCGTCGGCGGCATCGACCGCCCACAGGGTTCCGTCGCAAGCGAGATCGAGCCCGGCACCGTCGGTGACGGCGACGGGTAGCGAGGCGATCGGCACAGGTGTGGGTCCGCTGAGGTCGAGGACACCAACGGTGGTGGCTTCGAGCGCGAACAGGTGGCGGTTGACGGGGCTGAAGCCCAGCCCACTCGCCGCAGCGGAGATCGACAAGCTGCCCACGACGGCACCGGTGCGATCCACCCGCACCACCGAGCCGGTGGCCGGCGTCGACACCAGGAAGGTCGCCGTCGTCCGATCCCACGCGAGCCCGCCGGGAGGGGACGGCCAGGACGGGCAGAGCACTGTGCCGGTCGGCCCGCGACCTGGATCGACCTCGTGCAGACAACGATGCAAGCCGGTGGTCAATACCCAGATCGTCGCGCTCTCAGGGTCCCAGCACAGGCCGGCGGCGGAGGTGAAAGGGTCGCCGTCGAGGAGCTGGCTGCGTCCGGTCGCCGTGCCGTCGGCGAGGTACTCGCGGAGCTCCGGCGCCGTGCCCCAGGAGGTGCCGACCCAGACCGTGCGGCGAGCGCCGTCGTTGACGACACCGTAGGCGCTCGCGAGGCTCGAAGGCCAGCTCACGCCGGCGTCGGCGGCATCCCCCGTCGGAGGTGGCTCGGTGGTTGGACGGTCCGCAAGGGGTGGAACGCGGTCGGGCTCACGGGCCAGCGGCACCATGGTCGCCGCGGCGTCGAGGGTTCCGGAGTTGACCACCGTCAGCGGCAGGGAGGTGCTTTCTCCGGCGCCGAGCCTGACGTCGATGCGGACTGGGGTCACGCTCAGCGCGCCGGAGTCGAGGGCGACGTCGACGGTGGAGGTGGCGCCGTCGCTGACTTCGACGCCGGCGACCAGGGCGGCCGCGTACCGCGGATGCGTTACGACCACATCGTAGGTCCCTGCCGGAACGTCGAGGGACCAGGTGCCGGAGGGGCCGCTCTGGGTCGCCCACCCTGGACCGGGAGAAACCTGGGCGTCCGTCACCGGTGCGCTGCTGGCGGCGGCCGTCACAGTTCCGGCGAGGGTGCCGGTCGGCCCAGCGTTGCAGCTCGGGAAGCGGATCGCGGCGACGCGGGTCCGCCACGGCGCCTGGCCGGTGGTCTGGAGGTACTCTTGGGTGTACCAGAAGGTGCAGTCGTCGACCGGGTCGACGCTCAGCGACGAGTAGTCGCCCCAGCGCGACGCCGAGTGTAGCTGCGAGCCGCTGCCGGTCACCACCTCTGCCTCGCCCTGGGCGAGGACTCCGGGCGGGTCGGAGGCAAGCCGGCCGGCGATGCGGATGCTCGGAAACACCGTCGGGCCCGACACGCTGAAGCCGGCCATTAGGTTACCGTCGCGGTCCATCGCGACGTCGCCCATGAAACGGTGGCTCGCGTCCGGTGCGTAGGTCCCCGCCTGCTCGAGGACCCAGCCGGCACCGGCGTCGCGCAGCTCGTACCAACGCAGCCCGGCGTGGTCGGTGCCGTCGACGTCGACTGTCTGGGAAACGACCAGCGACCGCCACCCGGCGAGCTGGCGCAGCTGGGGGCGGTACATGAGGCGATCCGAGAGTGCGTCGAGGCCGACCGTGGTTCCGGGCTGGGGCACGCAGCTGCGGGCGTAGCCGCACAGATTCGAGTCGAACGAGTACCCGGCCGCGTCGAGGTCGATGCGGGCCGCCTCGGTGAAGGTCGACAGGCCGGGGTCGTCCCAGTCGACCGCGAGGCGCCACACGATCAGGCTGTCGCGGTCATACGGTGCGGCGAGCCCCCAGGCGCCGTCGACCATGCCCACGAACGGCTGCGGGGTGCCTTCCGGTGGCGCGGGGCCATCGAGGTCGGCGGGCAGCAGGGCGTGGTACTCGTCGTCGGCGAGCACGAATCCCACCAGCCGGGCGCCCGGGTCGCCGACCAGCATCCGGGCGCGCTCGAACGCCCCGGCGAACGAGCCCTGGAAGGTGGCGGCAAACAGGCGCGCCGTGTAGCCGTAGCCGTCGTTCCACAACCCGAGCTTGGGGTAGTCGGGCAGGCGGCCGGCCTGGGGCGTGTAGTCGTACCGGTACCAGGGACCGAGCGGATCCGGCGTCGCAGAGACCGCCACGCACTGGTGGCGGGTGAGCGTGAACTGACTGACCAGCCAACGGTCAGCGAGGTGGTCGTAAAGGACGATCGGGTCGCCGTCGTTGCGGGTCTCACAGTCGCCGCCAAACCCGTACCAGAACGCGCGGCCAGGCGTCGGCCCGAGCAAGACGGTGCCGTCCTTGGCGAAGACCTGGAGGGAAACATTTACCCACTGCAGGTAGTGCGCTCGTCCGACGTCACCGTTGGTGTCGGGCGGCAGCAGCGCGTTGACGTTGCCGGTCCCCTCGACGCTCAGCGTGGGCGGCGGCATGGCCGCCACCCCGAGCCAGCTCTGCACGACGCGGTCGACGGGACGCTCCGGGACCTTGGCATGGGCGAGGAAGGGAGCGCGGTCGGCATTGGAGGGCGCGACTTCTTCAACCTGGCCGTCCGCCCTCGACGGGGGCATCGTCAGAGCGGCCATCTCGGCCAGCGGCCGCGAGGTGTCGGCGCGGACCGGCGTCTGCACCACGGGCGTCGGGGCGTCCGGAGCAGCGATCGCGAGGGACGGGAGTCCGAGCACCGCGGCGACCAGCACCGGGCGGAGCGTTCGTGACAGCATCGTGCGTACACTCCGAGGCCGCGCGGAAGCTGACCCGCACGGAGTCGTCGGCTCGATCTTACGGTACCCCGAGGTCACTGTCGATCGGGGCAGCGGCGGGTAGGTGGTTCGCGGCGCCGGCGCAGGAGGTGGCGCGCGATCGAAACGTGAGCCAGGAGCGGGTGATAGGCTGTGCTCGGCGGGGGAAGCACCGCCGATTGCTCGTTATGTCCCTGCTCATCATGATGCCCCAACGCGACACCTCGGCACTCGTCGAGGCCATCGATCGCCTGGATCCGGCGCTCGAGGTGCGGGTATGGCCGCAGTGCGGGAAGATCGATGACATCGTCTCCGCGGTGACCTGGAACCATCCGCCCGGCGAGCTCGCGCGCTTCCCGAACTTGCGTCTGGTGTCGTCCTACGGCGCCGGCGTCGACCACCTGCTGGCGGACCCGGGCCTGCCGGGGGGCATCGTCCTGGCCCGCTTCGTCGACGCCCACCTCGTCGACGACATGGCCGAGTACGTGCTCACCGCGGTGCTCGCCTGGCGCCGGGGATGGGCCGCGCTGCGCGACGCGCAGCGGGAGGCGCGGTGGCTCCCGCTGCCCTACCCGCGCTCGACGTCGGTGCTGGTGCTCGGCCTCGGGAAGCTCGGCAAGGCGGCAGCGCGCCGCCTCGCCGCAGCCGGTTTCGCGACCGCCGGTTGGAGTCGGACGCCACGCTCGCTGGCGGGTATCCGCTGCGTGCACGGCAGCGCCGGTCTGCTCGAGGTCCTCCCGAACGCGGAGGTGGTGGTGTGCATGCTGCCCCTCACCCCTGCGACCGAGGGCATCCTCGACCGCCGGTTCTTCGCGGCGATGAGGCGCGGGTCCTACCTGGTCAACGTCGGACGCGGCCGCCACCTGGTCGAGACCGATCTCCTGGCCGCCCTCGAGCGCGACCGACCGGCCGGCGCCTGCCTCGACGTGTTCGCCGAGGAGCCGCTGCCGCCGGGGCACCCTTTCTGGCGCGACGGCAGGATCACGGTGACGCCCCACGTGGCGAGCCTCACCGACCCGGCCTCGGTCGCGGAGCAGCTCGTCGCCGACCTCCGCTCGGTCGCCAGCGGCGGGGAGGTCCGCTACCCGGTCGATCGCATGCGCGGCTACTGATCGACACTGCCGGGACGAGTGCGCTTTCCGACTGCTGGATGGTGTGCGGGCCGGCGGATGAACGCGGGGCTGACTCAGGCGAGGGAGGGCGTGGCGTAGAGTACCCGCGAGCCGGGCCGCTCGCCGGTGACGGTCCAGACCGTGCCCCGATGGTGGAAGCTGGCGCCGATCCCGATGGCGTCTGAGAGCTCGACGACCTCGACGCCGGGCGCGAAGCCTGCGTTGAGGATGACGACGCGCGGGCGAACCGCCCCGCCTTCCTCCCGCTTGCCGCCCGTGACCGCCCGCGGCTGCTCGCGCATCGCTGACCTCCCCGCTCTGTGAGCTACAACGCTCGAACCGCCTCAATGTTACACACCGCGTCCGAGGATCCGAAGGGCAAGGCTCGTGCTATGTTCCGGTTGGCCGCCTCCGGGGCCCGTGAGGTCGCTGTGTCTCCATCTGGGGACCAAATGGACCATTTCAGCAACTCGCGCCGTGGTGACCTCCCGAGAATGGTCCACGGCTCATCAGTCGCCTGGAGGTCGCCGCGGCGCGAACTGCTACCGCATCTGGCTGCGGAGGTCCGTGATCCTCTGGCGGAGCTTGCGCGCCGCCTCCTTGGCGACTTCGGAGTCCAGCGAGTGCTCGATCTTGGTGAGCTTGCTGTCAATCTGCTCGAGGTCGGCGATCGCTGCCTCGGCGTCGGCGGTGGTGTCGAGGCCGCTGATCCCGGCGTTGCGTTCCGCCGCATGCCAGTCCTTTTCCACCGAGCGCAGGTCGGAGTCGAGGTCGGCGAGCTGCTGCTGCTCCGCGGAGAGACCCTTGAGCGTCGGTAGACCGCCCTTGAGTAGGACGTTGGCGCCGACCGCGACCACCCCGACGAACACGATGAGCGCAAGAAGCTTCCGCATTGATCCCCTCCTTTCGAGCGCGCACCGGCAACGGTGCATCCGGACCCGGTCTCCAGACTACATCGTCCGCCCGGTTCTGCGAGCCTTTGTGAGCCGGACCGGAGACACAGCATGCCGCCGCGACGATCGTGGATAATGCGGGTGACCGAACCCGCGGGGCTGCCGGCCCCGCTCCCGGGAGGAGCCGATGGTCGTCGCCACGCCTGTCCTCGCCGGTCTGATACCGCCGCTGCCGACGCCGTTCGGGACAGACGGCGAGATCGACCTCGCAGCACTTGGGCGCAACGTCCAGCGGTGGAACGCCCACGCCCTCGCCGGCTACGTCGTGCTCGGCTCCAACGGCGAGGCCCCGTTGCTCGACGACGACGAGCGAGTGCGCCTGGTGGAGGCCGTCCGCGCGGCCGTGCCCGCGGACCGCCGGATCGTGGTCGGGGCCGGCGCGGAGTCGACCCGCAGGACCGTCGCGCTCGCCCGAGCCGCGGCTGGCGCAGGGGCGGACGCGGTGCTGGTCGTCACCCCGTGCTACTACGGCGGGGCGATGACGCCCGACCGGCTGGTGAGTCACTTCCACGCCGTTGCCGAGGCGTCCCCGGTGCCGGTGATCGCCTACAATGTGCCCCGCAACACCCACCTCGACATGGACGCGGCAACCGTCGCGCGGATCGCCGAGCACCCCAACCTGGTCGGGCTCAAGGACTCCAGCGGCAACGTCGCCAAGCTCGCCGACGTGGTGCGGCGCTGTCGGAGAGACTTCGCGGTCCTGGTCGGCTCCGGCGGCGTCCTGCTGCCGGCGCTCACGATGGGCGCCGTCGGCGGCATCGTCGCGTTGGCCCTGGTCGCGCCGCGCGAGTGCCTGGAGATCGTCTCCCTGACGGCACAGGGGGAGGTCGCCCGCGCGGCCGAGATCCAGCGTCGCTTGGTGCCGGTCAACGAGGCGGTCACGGCGCGCTTCGGAGTTGCCGGCCTCAAAGCGGCCCTCGAACTGCTCGGCTGGGAGGGCGGCCGCGTGCGGCCGCCCCTCGGTGACCTCCCTCCCCAGCTGCGCCAAGAGCTGCGGGCGACCCTTGTGGAAGCCGGGCTACAGGTCCGCCACGCCTGACGGCGACGCCCCGGGCGAGGCCCAGACTCTCACCGTCTGAGCTCGCGATTTCGCGATCGCCGGCGCCTTGGTGGCCATCCCGGATTGATCTCGAGCCACCGATGCGCACGCTGCGGCGTCGGGCGCTCCCCTCGCCATCGGAGCCCGAACGACGTCGCGTGCGGCGAACCCTCGGTGCGGCGGATTTCCCGCTTTGAACTCAAGGATGCGGCCGGCATTGGAAGCACCAAGGGGTGCGATGGGTTCTCACCTGCAGGAGTCGAAGGGAGAGGAGCTCGGGATGTGGGACGCCAGACCCGACAGCACCGCCTGGGCGGCTGGACCTCGTGTCAGGATCGAGCGCGATGCGGCGGTCGACGGAACCGACGGCGGCATGGCCGCGTCCGTGAGCGTCTCGCTCGCCGACGACCCGCCCTGGGTCTCCAGCACCTACTTCTACGACGACCGCGGCAGCGAGCTCTTCGAGGCCATCACCCGGCTGCCAGAGTACTACCCGACCCGGACCGAGGAACGCCTCCTGGCGACCCACGCCGACGAGCTGCTCGAGCTGACCCGGGCCGACGAGCTGGTCGAGCTGGGCTCCGGAGCCGGGCGCAAGATCCGGCTGCTGCTCGATGCGATGGGCCGCCGCGGCAGACGCCGCCGCGCGACCCTGCTCGACATCAACGAGCGCTTCCTCACCACCTCGGCCCACCGCCTCGCCGAGGTCTACCCCGATCTCGAGGTGCGGGGGGTGGTCGGCGACTTCACCGACGATCTCGCGCAGGTGGGGCCTGGAGGGACCCGGCTGTTCCTGTTCCTGGCCGGGACCATCGGCAACCTCCAACCGGATGAGGTGCCGGCGTTTCTGCGCCAGGTGCGCCGCGCGATGGGGAGGCGCGATGCCTTCCTGGTCGGTGTCGACCGGGTCAAGGACACGGCCGTGCTCGAGGCGGCCTACAACGACGCCGCCGGGGTCACCGCCCAGTTCAACCGCAACATCCTGTGTGCGCTCAACGCGGGAGTCGGGTCGAAGTTCGACCCGGACGCGTTCGAGCACGTCGCGTTCTGGGACCCGGTCCGATCGTGGATCGAGATGCGACTGCGGGCGACCCGCCCGATGCGGGTCGACCTCGGTCGCGCCGGCGGGTCGCTCGAGCTCGGCGCGGGCGACGAGATTCGGACGGAGATCAGCTGCAAGTACACCCGTGCGTCGTTCACGGCTCGGCTCGCGAACACCGGCCTCGAGCTCGAACATTGGTTCACCGATCCGGATGACCTGTACGCCCTCGCTCTGCTCCGACCGGCGGGTCCCCGGAGGTCTTCGTGAGACCAGACGATCTCAAGCGGCTCGAGTCCGCGTGGCGCGGGTCTGACGCCTTGTTTGCGCTGCTGCCCGAGGAGGTCATGCTCGAGCGGCCGATCGCCCTGCGCCACCCGTTCCTGTTCTACCTCGGACACCTGCCCGCCTTCGCCTGGAATCAGATCGGGCGCGGCGTGCTCGGCCTGGGCGACCTCGATCCCGAGCTCGACGTCCTGTTCGAACGCGGCATCGATCCGGTGAGTGTGGACCGTGTCGAGGCATCCGCGGACGGCGCGTGGCCGGCGATGGGGCGCATCCGGGCGTACCGCGACCGGGTTCGGGAGATCCTGCCTTCACTCCTCCCAGAGCTCGCCGGGCGCGCGGCGAACGATCCCCTGGCCCGGCACGGGCGCATCGTGTCGGTGGCGGTCGAGCACGAGCTGATGCACCATGAGACCCTAGTCTACATGATGCAGCAGCTCCCGCTCGGGACCCTCCGCCAACCGCATGCGATGCCGGCCTACGTCACGTCCGGAGGGCGGCCGGGCGGCACGGTGGAGGTGGCTGCGGGCCCGGTGCGGCTCGGCGCCGACCCCGAGGACGGCAGGTTCGCGTGGGACAACGAGCTCCCGCAGCACCGGGTCGAGGTGCCGAGCTTCATCATCGACCGCACGCCGGTCACCAACGGCGACTGGGTCGAGTTCGTCGCCGCCGGTGGCTATCGCATGCCGGAACTATGGCGCGACGACTGGGTGTGGCGACAACGGGTCCGGCTCGAGCATCCCGGGACCTGGCGGCGCCACGACGGCGAGTGGTCGGTCCGCACGCTGTTCGACGAGCTGCCCCTGGCGCGGGTCGAGGTGTGGCCGGTGCTCGTCAGCCACGCCGAGGCGAGCGCTTTCTGCCGCTGGCGCGGCCGGCGCCTGCCCTCCGAGCCCGAGCTCGAACGGGCCGCGTTCACCGCCCCGGACGGCTCCGAGCGCCCGTTCCCCTGGGGCGGGTCCGCGCCGGAGGATGTTCCTGGGACCTGGGGCTTCCGGCACTGGGCGCCGACCCCGGTCGGGACCGAGCCGGGGACCGACTCCGCCTGGGGGGTGGCCGACCTGTTCGGCTCCGCCTGGGAGTGGACCTCGACCCCGTTCGCCGGCTACCCGGGATTCCAGCCCACTATCCGAACCTACCCCGGGTACTCGGCGGACTTCTTCGACGGCGAGCACTTCGTGATGCGCGGCGCGTCGTGGGCGACGCCGACGCCACTGCTGCGACGCAGCTTCCGCAACTGGTTCCAGAGCCGCTACCCATACGTCTTCGCGACCTTCCGCACGGTCCGTTTTGGCGCGTCGGAAGGCGAAGAGCGTCGCACAGGTGGAACCAGAGGTCGGACCGGCCCCGCTTCCGACTGACGGGGTAGATCCAACTCGGGAGGTTCGCGCGTGAATCTCGAGCGCCAACGATTGGCCGACAACGGACCGGCCTGGAAGCGGTGGGGGCCCTACCTCAGCGAGCGCCAGTGGGGCACCGTGCGCGAGGACTACAGCCCGCACGGCACTGCGTGGGGCTGGGTGACCCACGACATGGCGCGCTCGAAGGCCTTTCGTTGGGGGGAGGAGGGCATCGCCGGGATCGCGGACGACCACCAGCGGCTGTGCTTGGCGCTGGCGCTTTGGAACGGCCGCGACCCGATCCTCAAGGAGCGCCTGTTCGGTCTCTCCGGGCCCGAGGGCAACCATGGCGAGGACGTCAAGGAGCTCTACTTCTTCCTTGACGCGACCCCCACCCACTCCTACCTCAAGATGGCCTACGACTACCCCCAGGCCGAGTTTCCCTACGCCCGCCTGGTCGAGGAGAATCGCCGCCGCGGCCGGCACGAGCCCGAGTACGAGCTGGCGGACACCGGGGTCTTCGCCGAGGACCGCTTCTTCGACGTCGAGGTCGAGCTCGCCAAGGCCGACCCGGAGGATCTGCTGTACCGGGTCACGGTCAACTACATCGGCCGGGAGGCTGCCGCCGACGAGGTCGTTGCCCAGATCCAGGGCGGCGGAGGGCGGGCGATTGCCGTCCAGGCCGACGTCTCCGACGAGGGGCAGGTCGAGGCGATGTTCGGACGGGTCGTCTCCGAGCTCGGCACCATCGACATCCTGGTCAACAACGCCGGCATTCAGCAGGATGCACCGTTTCACGAGATGAGCCTGGCGTCGGACTGGGCCGACTACATCAACGGTGTGACGATCGTGGTCGATAGCGGGATGACCCTCTACCCCGCCTTCGCCCACGGCGGCTGAGGTGAGCGAGTGGTCGAGATCGCAGCCGACGTCCTCCACGATTTCGAGCGCGCGTCCCGCCTCGAGTGGCTCGAGGCCGACGGGCTCGGCGGGTGGGCGAGCTCGACATTGTCCGGTGCGCACTCGCGGCGCTACCACGGGCTGCTGGTGGTGGCCCTCGATCCCCCCGTGCGGCGGATGCTGGCCGTGTCCAAGCTCGATGAGACCCTGCACATGGGCGAGGACAGCCACGAGCTGGGCACCAACCGCTACCCGGGCGTGGTCCACCCCCAGGGACACCGCCTGCTCACCGCCTGCCGCCGCGACCTGTTTCCGGTCTTCGAGTGGCGGGTCGCGGGCATCGAGCTGCGCAAGACGGTGGCGGCGATCCACGGCGAGAGCACGGTGGTGGTGGTCTACGACGTGCTCGCCGCGCCAAGTCGTTTCATCCTCGAGCTGCGGCCGTTTCTGACCTGGCGGGATATTCACACCCTCGGGCCCGACGCGCCTCTGCCGGAGCGCGTCGCGGTCGAGGCGGGCACCTTGCGGTGGTACCCCGAGGACGACGGTCCAGAGGTCTTCATCCGGGTTCCGGGCGCCGCCTTCGAGCACCACACCGACTGGTACCACCGCTTCGAGTACGAAGCGGAGCTCGAACGGGGGCTCGACTTCGAGGAGGACCTGTGGACGCCGGGCCTGTTCATGGTCGAGCTCGGCGCCGGCGACAAGGTCGCGGTGATTCTGTCCGTCGAGAACCCGGATCCTCGCGACGGCTTCGAGCTGCTCGCGGCGGAGGCTTCCCGCCGAGAAGCACTGCTCGCGGCGGCCCGCAGCGACTCGGACGCGGTCCGCGCCCTCGTCCTCGCCGCGGACCAGCATATCGTCCGCCGCGACGACGACCTGCGCTCGATCATCGCCGGCTACCACTGGTTCGCCGACTGGAGCCGCGATGCCATGATCGCGCTGCCCGGCCTGTGCCTGGCGACCGGCCAGTTCGAGGACGCCCGCCGCATCCTGCTCGCCTTCGCTTCCAGGGTCGACCGGGGCATGCTGCCGAACCGGTTTCCCGAGCACGGCGAGGCGCCGGAGTACAACACAGTCGATGCGACGCTGTGGTTCTTCGTCGCGATCTGGCGCTACCTCGAGGCGACCGGGGACCTCGAGCTCGCTCGGGAGGTGCTGCTCTCCGTGCTGCGCGACATCGTGGCGTGGCATGACCGGGGGACCCGGTACGGAATCCGGGTCGATAGCGATGGACTGCTCGCGTCAGGCGTGCCGGGCGCGCAGCTCACCTGGATGGACGCCCGGGTCGGCGGGCGACCTGTCACACCCCGGCACGGCAAGCCGGTCGAGGTCCAGGCCCTGTGGGCGAACGCCCTCGCGATCCTCGCCGAGCTCGAGCGCCGGGCGGGCGAGCCGGCGCGCGCCGAGGCCCTTCAGAGGCGCTTTCGCCGTGTCCTGCGCGCGTTCGCGAGGGCGTTCTGGAACCCCGCCTCGGGTTGCCTCTACGACGTCGTGGGCGACGGTTGGTCCGACCCATCGATCCGGCCCAACCAGGTGATCGCGCTCTCGCTGCCCTTCCCGCTGGTCGGGCGCCAGCGGGCGCGCTCGATCCTGGGCGTGGTCGAGCGCGAGCTACTGACACCGGTCGGGCTGCGCAGCCTCGCTCCGGGACACCCCGACTACTGTCCGCGCTACGAGGGGCCGCCGTGGCAGCGGGACGCGGCCTATCACCAGGGCACGGTGTGGTCGTGGCTGCTGGGGCCGTGGGCGACCGCCGCCGAGCGAGCCTTCGGCGACGACGGCCGGAGGAAGGCCCGGGCGCACCTCGAACGGTTCCTCGACCACCTCCGAGAGGCGGGCGTCGGCACGGTCTCCGAGATCTTTGACGGCGATCCGCCGCACGCGCCCCGGGGCGCGATCGCGCAAGGCTGGAGCATCGGCGAGCTGCTGCGGGTTCTGCTCGGCGAGCCGACCGAGAGAAGTGGAGGCTAGACCTTGCCGTAGACCGGCACCAGCCCGCCCCGCGTGACGGCGTTGGCGGGCGAGGCGAGGAATATTGCGGTCGCCGCCACGTCAACCACCGAAGGCCACGTCGAGTGGTCGGCGCCGGGCATTGCTCGCCGGTTGGCCGGCGTGTCCATGATCGACGGGACGACCGCGTTGACCCAGATCTCGTCGCCGCGGACCTCCTCGGCCAGGGCCTCGGTGAGCGCCGCGACTGCGGCCTTGGCCATCGTGTACGCGACCATACCGGCGCCGGTGCGAGGCTCGAGGGCAGGACGGGCCGCGACGTTGACGATCCGACCACGACCCTCCGCGGCCGCCGGGTTGAGGCGCATCCGCGCCACTGCCTCGCGGCAGCACAGGAACGCGGTGACCACGTTGACCTGGTGCTGGGCTTCGAGGTCGGCGCGCGAGGTCTCGACCACCGGCGCCATCGCGAAGCCGCCGGCGACGTGGAGCGATGCCCACAGGCCGGGGAGCTCGCGGTAGAACGACGTCACCGCAGCCTCGTCGGTGAGGTCGACCCCGGGGATCAGCCGGACGCGTTCAGCCTCGGCACCGTCGAGCACCGGGGCGGTGCCGTCGCCGATCACCGGCAGATGGCAGGTCGCGCCGAGCCCGACGAGGCGGCGGACCACCGCCCAACCGAGGGCACCGGTGCCGCCGGTGACGACAACGTGACGACCGAGAAGCTCTTCCGACATGGATCCTCCTTCCGTGTGCCGCGGCTGCCGCCCGGGCGCGCGACGGCGCGGCTGCCGGGCCGCAGCCTTTCCCTCGGAGACGTTTGCAGGCGTCGCGGGATTCCATCAGACGGCCGATTCGAGTGCCTCACCTCCTGACCTTCTCACCTTCTTACGTTCTTACATCTCACGTCTCGAGTCGTGTGGTGCGGCCAGCGCACCCGCCGAGACCTGAGGTACCCTTGGCAGGTCTGCGTGGAGGACATCGATGAGAGGCGAAGGTCAGGGCTCGTTTTGGGGTATGGCGGCGCTGTCGGTGGCGATCGTCATTGCGTCGCTGATCGGAGCCGGCGCGCTGCGCGACGTCAAGCGGGCGGGGGATCAGATCGCGGTGACGGGATCGGCTCGGATGCAGGTCACGTCGGACTTCGCCGTGTGGCGGTGCTCGGTCGCCGGCAGCGGGGCGACGGCCGCGGAGGCGACCTCCGCCCTCACCCGGGACCGCGCCCGGCTGTCCGAGTTCCTGATCGGGAGCGGGATCGGCAACGACGCGGTGACGCTGCAGCCGCTCTACGTCAACGGCGTCAACCAGTACGACGCCCAGGGCCGCGACACCGGCCGGGTGCTGCGCTGGGATGCGAACCAGATGGTTGAGGTGCGCTCGGCAGACGTCGCTCTGGCTGCCGGACTCGCCGGGGGCGTCGAGAAGCTCATGCTCGACGGCGTGAGGCTGAGCCCGATGTCGCCGGAGTACCTCTACACCAAGCTCGACGAGGCGAGAGTCGCGCTGATGAGCGAGGCGACCAAGGACGCGCTCGCGCGGGCCGAGCAGATCGCCGGCGCCGCCGGCGGGCGCATCGGGCCGATCCGGGATGCGCGCATGGGCGTGATCCAGGTCGTCGCACCCAACTCGACCAACGTCTCGGACTACGGAATGTACGACACCTCGACCCGGGACAAGGACGTAGTCGCGGTGGTCAAGGTCAGCTTCGCGGTGCGCTAGCAGCACCCACCGAAGAGCCCCGGGAACGCGGTCCTGGATGCGGTGGCACCGCACGGGCTCTTCGGCGCGTGCTGCTCTCGATGAGCTGCGCTCATCGTGGCAGTAAGTCCAAGAAGTCGCCACAGAGCGTGGTTTCTCCCGATCCGTGGCGCCGAGGCGGTTGGGAAGTACAGGCTATCCGGCTGCGGCGACGGCGAGGTGGCCGCCACTTTCGAGGAGGTCGGTGACCGCCCCGAGCTCGAGCGGCCGGGCGAGGTGGTAGCCCTGACCCAGTGAGCAGCCGAGATCGAGCAGCCTCGGGATCTGCTCCGCACTTGACACACCCTCGGCGACGACCTCGAACCCGAGCCCTCGCCCGAGCCGAACGATCGCCTCGGTGACCGCCGCAGCGCCAGCGTCGTGACCGAGGGCCTCGACGAAGGTCCGATCGATCTTGACCTGATCGACCGGGAAGGCGCGCAGCCAGCTCAGCGATGAGTAGCCGGTGCCGAAGTCGTCGAGGGCGACGCGCACGCCCAGCGCACGCAGCTCACTGAGCCGATGGGCGACCTGCTGCGTGTCGGTGAGGACGGCGGTCTCGGTGACCTCGAGTACCAGACACGCCGGATCGACGCGGGTCTCGTAGAGGATCGTCCGGAGCGAGTCCACCAGGGAGGGCTCCTGGAGCGACATCGGTGAGAGGTTGACGTTCAGGTGCAGCCGCGATGGGCTGTCGAACGCAAGCCTGCCGGCCATCCGGTTGCAGGACTCGCGCAGCACCCAGCGGTCAATGGTCCACATCAGTCCGGACCGTTCGGCGAATGGCAGGAAGTCGGCTGCATCGAGCAGTTTTCCGGTGGGGTGGCGCCAGCGCAGCAGGCTCTCCAGACCGACCATCCTCAGGTCTACGAGGCGCACGATGGGCTGGAAGCGAAGGTCGAGTTGGCCGAGATCGAGAGCCCGGCGGAGCGCGTCCTCGAGGTCGAGCCGACGGACCGCGTCGTCGCGCATGGCGGCGTTGAAGACCTCGATTCGTCCGGAACCGCGTTCCTTGGCCGCGTGGAGCGCCGTGATGGAGTCTCGGACCAAGGCATCGACGTCGCGGGTTCCAGGCTCGGCGGCCGCGATCCCGAGGCTGGCCGAGAACTCGAGGACGCGGCCCTCGACGTGAAACGGCCTCGCCAGCGTCGTCTGGATTCTCCGCGCGGTCGTCCTCGCCTCTTCAACGTCACGGGCCTCGACCAGAATTGCGAACTCGTCGCCACCGAAGCGGGCCACGGTGTCGACCGCACGCACTGCGCTGCGCAGCCGCCGGCCGACCTCGACCAGGACCCGGTCGCCAGCGGCATGGCCGAGACTGTCGTTGACGCGCCTGAAGTCGTCGAGATCCAGGAAGAGCAGCATGACCGAAGCGCGGCTGTCCTTGACCCGCGCCAGGGAGCGACCGACAGTGTCGAGAAGGGCGGACCGGTTGGGTAGACCCGTGAGCCAGTCATGGCGGGCCTGGAAGGCGTCCTGGGACGTCAGGACGCGTTGTGCTTCGTAGCGCTGCGCGGTGGCGATGGTTGCGGCGGCCTGGTTGGCGAACCGGCTCAGGGCGCGCAGGTCGTGCTCCGAGTAGCGCCGGCCGACGCGGGCGTTGACGTTGAGCACCGCGACCAGATGGCCCTCGTCGATCAACGGAACCGAAATTGCGCTCGTCGGCCGCGGTGGGATATCGGGTCCCTCGCGGTCGTTCTCCCACTGCATGGAGCCGTTGATCAGTAGCGCCGAGCGGGTTGCAGCGACGCGGCCGGCGATTCCCTCACCGAAGTCCTTGCAGGCTCCTTGGGCCGCGCTCGTGCCCGATGTCGCCACCGTACGCAGCTGGTTGGTTCCATGGACGAGCATGATGGAGCCGTCGCGCCCGTCGAGGAGGTCGACCGAGCCGACCAGTAGGACGCCGAGAATCTTGTCGAGCTCGAGCCCGCTCTGCAGGGCGCGTCCGGCTTCGAGCAGCGCGTTGGCCTCGTGGAGACGGGCGGTGAGAGAGGCGGTCAGCACTCGCTCCTCGACCAGCTGCTGGGTCAGGTCGCCGAGTTGGAGCTCCTTCTCGATGGCGTAGGCGCCGAACAGGGCAACGAGGGCGATCAGGGAGACCTGGACCACGCCAGGCGGGAGCATGGCCGGGAGCAGGATCCGTCCTTCCGAGGCGAACAACGAGAGCGCTGTGGCGACGGCGAGCAGCAGGAGGAGCGCGACGATCCACAGCTGGAGCCGCCTCCGCTCGATGGCCTCGAGGCTGGGTATGGCGAAGCTGGCCAAGTCCGCCACTCGCGCCGGCCGGAGGTCCGCCCCCGAATCTCCCGGGACGACCCGGCCCGGCCGCGCCCATCCGGAAGCTGTACGTCGAATATGAGCCTCCAGACCTACGAGTCTATCACGATCTGAGCGGCAGACCTTACAGTTGAGGGAGGTCGATTCGCCGAGTCAGGGAACGGACGACTTCTCGACCGCCTCCCCCCGGTGCCCATCTCCGCGACCCGGTTGTCCGCGCCTTCCAGCCGCTGCATCACCCACAGGACGTATCGGATGTCGACGTGGATCGAGCGCGTGACCGGCGGCAGGAAGTCCCAGTCGGAGACGATGCTCTCCTATGAGAAAACGTCGCATGAGGCACCCTCCGTGATGCGCCCGCCGGCGCGCGAGAAGACTAGCACGGTGGGTGCTATGGTGGTCGGGTGGGGCCTTCGGGAGCCCTTGCCGAGGGGCCGGCGCCGGGGCGCCGGAGATCCTCACTCGTCACGCTGTTGGCGTGGCTCGTGGTCCTGGTTGCGCTGGTCCCGTTCCTGCCGCTGGCGTGGCTGACCTGGACGGGATACCGAGCAGAGCTGGTCCGGGTCGAGGCCCAGATCAGCGAGTCCAACCGCCACATCGCTCGCCTGGCGGCAAACTACCTCGATGCGCTGTTGTGGCAGGTCGAGGATGCGGCGCGGTTGACGGCTGGCACCGGCTCCGGCCTACCGGCCGCCCTGCCCGGAGTGCTGTGGGAGCGGCTCGATCCAGGCGGTCGGGTCGTAGGGTCGGAGATCGCGGCCGACCGGGTCGGGACCGCAGCCGGCTACGCAGCCCAGGTCGGTGCCGACGCCCCCGGAGGGCTGACAGCAGTCGGGCGCCACGTGTCCGGCTTTCCGCCGACGGTTCTGGTGTGGGCGGCCGGGCGCGACGGCGGTCGTGTGGTCGGGGTCCTCGATCCGGAGGCGCTCCACGAGGCGCTGCTGGCGTGGTCGGGTGGGGGGCTTGACCGCCACGTCTACGTGGTCGACGGCGCCGGGGCGCTGCTGCTCTACTCCGACCTGGCCCTGTCTGCGCGTGGTGCCGACCTGAGCGACAACCCGCCGGTCCGCCTCTTCCTGGCGGGGGGCTCCGGGGAGCTCCGCTACACCAGCACAGTCTCGGGTCGCGAGCGCCTCGGCATCGTCGAACGGCTTGTGGACGTCCCGTGGGGGGTGGTGGTGAGCGCTGACCCGGCCGGGCGTGTGCTCGATCTGCGCGGGCGGACACTGCGGCTGGCGGCCTCAATCGTGTTCGCGGTCGCCGCGGCGCTGGTCCTGCTGCTGATCGCCAGCCGCGCTATCGTCGGCCCGCTCCTCGAGCTGCGCGCCGCCCTGGCTGCGGGCGATCGCCCGATCGGTGCGCCGCTCGCAGTCCGCCCCCGGATGCGGCGTCTCGCCGAGGTCGACGAGCTGGTGAGTGCTTTCGACGAGCTCTCCGCACGCTACGCGGCCACCGAAGGCGAACTGGTCCAGGCCGAAAAGGCCGCGCTGCTCGGTCAGCTCGCCTCCGGCGTGGCCCACGAGATGGGAACTCCGCTCAACGTGATTACCGGCAACGTGCAGTATCTCCTGCGCCGGACGTCGGAAGAAGGGGGAAGCCGACCGCTGCTCGAGCAAATCAAGACCCAGGCTGAGCGCATCGCGTCGATGATTCGTCGCCTGCTCGACTTCTCCCGTCCTGCACAGGCCCGACTGGTCGCAGTCGAGCTCGAGGAGGTGGTTCGGCGTGTCCTCGAGCTGGTGCCGGACATGGGCCGTGCGGTCGACGTTGAAGTGGTCGCGGCGCGGGGCGTGGTGCCGGCGATGGCCGATCCCAAGCTCCTCGAGCATGTACTGCTCAACCTGGTCGTGAACGCCTGGCAGGCGATGCCGGGGGGCGGGGATCTGACCCTGCGGATCGCGGCCGACGAGCAGCCCGAATGGGTGCGGTTGGAGGTCGCGGACACTGGCTGCGGGATCCCGGAGGAGCACCTCGACCATGTGTTCGAACCGTTCTTTACGACCAAGGCTCAGGGCCAGGGGACCGGTCTCGGGCTAGCCATCGTCGACCGGATCGTCCGCCAGCACGGCGGCCGTGTCGGGCTCGCCAGCACTCCGGGCGTGGGCACCACGGTGACCATTTGGCTGCGGGCCGCCTCGGCTGGCGGCGGGGTGCGTTGACCGGTGTGCCCACCGCGTGGGAACCTGCACTCCATGGCTGGAAACGGACCCGCCCCCCGTTCGGACGCCGAGCCGATCCGCGTACTGGTCGGCGAGGATGATCCGGCCATGCTCGACCTGATCCGGCGGGTCCTCGCCGACGAAGGCTACGAAGTGCTGCCTGCGCGCGACGGGCACGAGGTCATGCGCGGCCTCGACGAGGGAGCCTTCGACCTGGTGCTGTGCGATGTCCGGATGCCGGGTCCTGACGGTATCCAGGTCCTCGAGAGGGCGATCTCTCGTCGGCTTGACCAGCCCGTGATCCTGATGACCGCGTTCGGCAGCATCGCAGCTGCGGTCCAGGCGATGCGGGCGGGTGCCTACCACTACTTCGCCAAGCCGTTCGACATCGAAGAGCTGATCGAGGTGATCGCTGGCGCAGCCACCCAGATCCGCCAGCTCCATGCGATCCGGGCGCAGCCGGCGGGGGCTGGCGCTCGGGCCTTTCCGATCGTGTTCCGATCGTCTGCGATGGCGCGCCTGCTCGGTCTCGCCCACCAGGTGGCCGCCTCGGATGCGACGGTGCTGATCCAGGGCCCGTCCGGGACCGGCAAGGAGCTGCTGGCGCGCGCCGTCCACGCCGCGAGCCTCCGCCATGACCGACCCTTCGTGCCGCTCGACTGTTCCGCGATCCCCGAGGGCCTGATCGAGAGCGAGCTCTTCGGCCACCGCCGGGGGGCCTTCACCGGGGCGGTCGCGGACGCACCGGGCATCGTCGAACGCGCTGCCGGCGGCACGCTCTTCCTTGATGAGGTCTCCAACCTGGCCGCTCCGGTCCAGGCCAAGCTGCTGAGATTCCTCCAGGAGCGGCGCTACCGGCGGGTCGGCGACGCCGCGGAGCGTGAGGTCGACGTGCGGCTGGTGTCGGCGAGCAACCGGGACCTTGCCGAGCTGGTCGCGGCGGGGGCGTTTCGGGATGACCTCTACTACCGCCTGTCGGTGTTCACGCTAGAGATTCCCGCGATGGCCGAGCGCCGCGAGGACATCCCGCCGCTCGTCTACCACTTCATCCGGACGTTCAACGCCCGCGGCGGCTACCAGGTCGACGGCATCCGCCAGGACGCGCTCGATCTGCTCATCGATCACCCGTGGCCGGGCAACGTCCGCCAGCTCGAGAACGCGATCGAGCGCGCGGTGATCCTGCGCAAGGCCGGTCTCATCCAGCCGTCGGACCTGCCGGAGCAGGTGGCGCCGACATCCGGACCTGCCACCCACGATGGCCACTCACTGGAGGAGGTCGAACGAAGGCTGATCCTACAGCTGCTCGGTGAGTGCCGCGGCAACCGCACCCGAGTCGCGCGCATCCTCGGCATCAGCCGACGCACCGTGCACCGCAAGCTCGAGAAGTACGGGATCGCTTAGGAGAGCGTACCGGACAGCGATTCGAGGGCGATGCCGGTTGCGCCGGCGCTCCCGGGGTTCTTTCGGCACGCGCCCCGTTTCGGTCGCGAAACAACACCCCCCACAATCCCACTCAGCCTACGATACGTGCAGTGCGTCAGAGGACATCTTAGGGCAAAGGTCCTCGCCCATGTCTTGACGTCCCAGTCACCTTCAAGGGCCTCTGCCCTACGGGCTCTGAGTGCGACAGATTGTCCCAGCGCTTCGATCGATCGCAGGTGACGCTAGGCCTGGAGTTGTCGTTCCAGCGCTCGGTTCGACCGGGTGCACCGGGACATCCTGTCCCACTCTTCCATCCCTGAGCGTGCCGGCCGCAGTTGCAGGAAAGCTCTCTCTCTGAATTACTTGAAGCATCTCGAGGCTGCGCGTCCGGGCTGGAACCGCGCTTGCTCTCGCCACCCGCGATGTCGCTCACGACGCCCCCGCCCCGCACCACCGACCGGATCGCGGTTGCGTCGGGGGATCGGACCCTGGTGTCGGCGCTGGCTGACCTCGTGGCCCGTCACGGCATGGAGCCCGTCACCTGGCGGTCGGAGGCAGAGCCCGACGTCGTCGTGGTCGATGCCGACCGCCTGCAGGAGGACGACTGGGACGCTCTCGACCGACTTCGGGCCGAGGTCCCGCTCGTCGAGGTGGTGCTCCTGTCCGACGCCCCTGGTGTCCCGGGCGCCGTCCGTGCCCTCCGATCCGGGGTGTTCGCGGTCCTCCAGCACCCGGTCACGGGTGAGGAGCTGATCGCCGCCGTGTGTGCCGCAGCCGAGCGCAAGCGCAGGGCCGAGCGCCGTATCCGCGAGCTCAGCGCCGAGGATCGGCGCCCGGCGCGGCCGGGAGCTTTGTCCGACGAAGGAGGCAGAGCGTGACCAGACTCCATCGACTCTCCCTGGTGGTCGTTGCGGCCGCCCTCGGCTCCAACCTGGCCGTCGCGGAGCAGCCCGTTGCGACGCCGACACCGACTGCGGCCACGGCTGCAAACATCGCGGCCACAGAGGCCCAGCCCCTCGAAGGGGTGTTCAAGGACGCCTTCACCTGGCGAACCCCGGACGGGCGCAGCGAGCTCCGCCTGGCGGCCGCGGCCCACTTCGACATGCGGCTCCACCTCGCCGACTCGGTGTCGCCGTCCTCCTTCGACATCCGTCGTGCGCGGATGGACATGCGCATCGTCCTCCACGAGTGGATGGAGATGCGGGTCCAGGCGGCGCTCGAGAACGAGCCCTACATCCGCAACGCATGGCTGGACCTCGACCTCGCCGAGGGTGACGCATTCCACCTCCGGGTCGGCCAGATGAAGGTGCCGTTTTCGACCGAGTGGCTGACCATGGACAACCAGGTCAACTTCGTTGAACGGGCGACCGCGGCTCCCGTCTACCCCTTTTTCGACCGCGGCCTGGTCATCTGGGGTGCTCCGGGACGCGGGTCATTGACTTGGACCGTCGGCGCCTTCACCGGTGCCGGGGTCGATGTCGACGCGACCAAGGGCGACATCGACGACCACAAGGACGTCGTCGGGCGGCTGTTTTGGCAGCCCTTCAGGGGCTCCGGGGGAGCGCTCGAGGGTCTCTACCTCGCGGGCGAAGCCACCTGGGGCCCGCAGTCCGTTCCGACCACGCGCTTCGAGACCGGCGGTCTGGTCGCCGCCAACTACGAATCCAAAGTGTGGCGCTGGCGAACCGAGCAGGTCATCGGTTCGACGGGTCGGGTCGCCGATGTCATTGCCGGAGAGATCGACTCGCGCTCGCGCTGGGGGCTCGAGGCCCACTGGCTGTCCGGACCGTTCACTCTGAGCGCCGAGGTCCTCGAGGTCGAGTGGGACGACATCAGTGTCTGGCACGACTACTCGGTCGGCTCGACCCGGATGGTCCACGAGCCGGTGCTGACCCGCTCCGGCGGCGCGCGTTCGGCCGCGCTGTGGGGGAGCTGGTTTCTCACGGGCGAGCGCAAGAAGATCGACACCTGGGGCTGGCGGCAGCCCGATCCCACGCGATCGTGGTCCCCTGGGTCAGGGCTCGCGGGAGCGTGGGAGCTGCTCGCACGGGTTTCGACAACACGGACCGACGAGGGGCTCTTCGACCGCATCCGGGTGCCGGGTTACGGAGCCGGTGACATTCCCGATCCGGGTCTGCCGACGCCCGGGTCGGGGACCTCGGTGACCGCCGCGGTGCTCGAGGGTGCTCCGACCCTCAACGAGGCGACGCTGGGTGTGAACTGGACCGCCAACCACAACCTCCGCCTCCAGCTCAACGTGATCTCGCTGTGGGCGTCGGACTTCGCGAACGGCCGCGGAGGCATCGTCTCGGGCGGCAACTCCAACCTGTCCGACCCGGCCGAGAAGAACCGCCAGGTCGAGCACGAGCTGTCCGTGGTCCTGCGCTTCATCTTCAGGATCTGAGGGAGCGACTGTGGCGGTTCGATATCGCTCCAGCGCCCCTCTGCGACGGCGCATTTCCCTCGCCTTGGCGGTGGTCTCGCTGCTACCGCTGGTGCTGATGGGCGGCGGCGCGTGGGTGGTGTTCGGGCGTCTGCTCGAGGATCGCGCCGTGGACCTGCAGCGCCAGGTGGTCGGGTCCCACGCGCGCTCGATCGAGTCGTACCTCGAACGCCAGCGCGAGCTGCTGCGGCTGCTCGCCGAGACCCACCGCCGGAGCGACCTGGTGGGACCTCCCGAGATGCGCGCCCTGTTCGCCGCCCTCGACCGGGCCTCGGACGGTGCCTTCGTCGACCTTGGAGTGATCGACGGCGACGGCAGTCACCTGGCCTACCTCGGCCCGTACGACCTCGCGGACCGGAACTACAAGGAGGCGGCGTGGTTCGCCGAGGTGATGGCGCGCGGCTCCTACATCAGCGACGTCTTCCTCGGCTACCGCAAGGTCCCGCACATGATCGTGGCGATCCGTGCCGACGACGCAAACGGGCCATGGATCCTGCGCGCGACGCTCAGCTCCGAGCGGCTCGACGCCCTGGTGGCGACCGATGCCCTCGGGCGAACCGGCGAGGCCTTCCTGGTCAACCGGGAAGGTCTTTTCCAGACCACCCCCCCGCGCGGTGCGCTGATCGAGCGGACGGTCCTGCCGGTACCGGCCGACCACCCCGGGGTGAGGGACCAAGAGGTCGAGGTCGACGGACGGCCGCGCCTGGTGGTGACCACCTGGATCAACGGCCGCCGCTGGCTGCTCGTGGTCGAGCGCTCGCTCGACGAGGTCCGCGCCCCGGTCCTGCGCGCGATCGGCATCGGTGCCGTGGTCGCGGCCGCTGCGTTCGTGCTCGTGGTGGTCTCGATCGGAGTCGCGACCCGACTGCTGTGTCGGCTGATCGACCGCGCCAACCGCCAGCGCGAGGAGATGTCGCGGGCGTTCATGCGCTCGGCACGGCTGGCTTCGGTCGGCGAGCTTGCGACCGGGCTGGCCCACGAGATCAACAATCCGCTCGCGATCATCTCGGCCGAGCAGACCAACATCGGCGACGTGGTCGCCGCGGGCGGCAGCCTGGAGGGGATCCGCGGGGAGGTGGTGGAGTCGGTCGCACGCATTCGGCGCCAGGTCGAGCGGTGCGCCTCGATCACCCGCAAGATGCTGCAGTTCGGCAGGGCGCGGGAGTCGACCCTGGAACCCACCGACCTCGGCCCGCGGCTCGGCGAGATCGCTGCGCTGCTGCGGCGACAGGCCCGGGTCAGCAACGTCGACCTGCAGCTTGAGATCGAGGACCCGCTACCCCGGGTGGTCCTCGACCCGATCGAGCTCGAACAGGTGGTTGTCAACCTGATCACCAACGCGGTCCAGGCCATGACCCACGGTGGGACAGTGTGGCTACGCGCGCGACGGGTCGAGGCCGAGGTTTGGCTCGAGGTCGCCGACAACGGACCCGGCATGACGACCGAGATCCTCGAGCGGATCTTCGAGCCGTTTTTCACCACCAAGCCCGTGGGCCAGGGGACCGGGCTCGGTCTCGCAGTCTGCTTCGGCCTGGTCACGTCGTGGGGCGGGCGGATCGAGGCTGACAGTGCCCCCGGGCGTGGAACCACGATGCGGATGCGGCTGCCCGCTGCGGACGCGGGCGACGCCGTGGAGAGGAGAGGTGCGGCATGAGCGAGGCGCAGCGGCAATTGGTCACGGTCTTGATGGTCGACGACGAGGCTGAGTTCCTCGCTGCCACCGCTCCGGCTCTCCGACGACGCGGTGTCGAGGTGTGTACCGCGGCGAACGGAACGGATGCGCTCGCGCGCCTGGCCGAGGGCGGCATCGAGGTTGTCGTTCTCGACGTCAAGATGCCGGGGATGGGCGGTGAGGAGGTCTACGACCACCTTTGCCGCCTGTACCCCGAGCTCCCGGTGATCATGCTCACCGGCCACGGCAGCGTTCCCCAGGCCTTTCGCATGTCCAAGGGGGGCGTCTTCGAGTACCTGGACAAGCCGTGCAGCGTCGAGCTGCTCGCGGACACGATCCGCGCCGCGGCAGCCGTCTCGCCGGTCCTCCCCGGGTCGCCACGGCGCCTGCGGGTGCTGCTCGTGGACGACGAGCCGGAGCTGATCGCCGCCCTGGCGCCGGCCCTGGGGCGTCGCGGCATCACGGTGCTCGCCGCCGCGGACGGTGAGCAGGCGCTCCTCGAGCTGGCGCGCGGGGCGATCGATGTGGTCGTTCTCGACGTCCGCCTGCCCGGGATGGACGGTCTTGAGGTGCTCGAGCGTGCCAAGGCGATGCGGCCCGAGGTCGAGGTGTTGCTGCTCTCCGGCCATCCCGACGTGGAGATCGCGGTCGAGGGGATGCGGCGCGGCGCCGCCGACTACCTGACCAAGCCGCCCGACGTCGATCGTCTGGCGGAGCGGATCCGGGAGGCGGCGCGGCGCACCAGCAAGGGCGCCAGCGAGGGTCGCGAAGAGGTCATCCGGCGCGCGCTCGAGCGGACGCCGGAGTAGACGGCCGAGCCGCGGAAGGAGAGAGTCGATGTCCGAAAAGGCGTCTGCCTACGACAAGTACATCAATTACAGGCGGTTCGCGATTGCGGCCGGGGCCTTCGCCGTGATCTTGATGCTGCCGATCCCGTCCAGCATGCGTGACGTGGCGGTCGAGTACACATCCGGCGAGGCCTCCGTCGACTCCTTCCTGTGCAGCGAGCTGTTCGGCGCGTCCTTCACCGAGGCTGAGCAGTGGCAGGCGCAGACGGCGCGCGCGCTTGAGGCGATGATGCGCCAGGGTGTCGTAACCAAGGCCGGGGCGCTCAAGCGCACCCAGAAGCAGCTTGCGGCGCTCGGTGTCGCGATGGAGCCGGAGCACTGGCGCAGCTACCGGACCTTCCTCGAGAGGATGGCGCCGGAGGCGGTCGGCGAGGTAATGATCCGGGCGCGACAGTTGCGCCTGGACGACCTCAGCTACGACCAGCTCACGGATGCCGAGAAGGCTCGAGCAGACCGTCGCGCGAAGCAGATCCGGGTCTGCGCGGCAATGGTCGTGTTCGTCGTCATCTGCTTCGTCACGGAGGCCATCCCCCTGCCCGGGGTGGCGTTCTGCATCGGCCTGATCCTGGTCTTCTCGGGCATCGTCACGCGCTCCGACGTCGCGTCACTGTACTGGTCCGACGCCTGCTGGTTCATCATGGGCAGCCTGATGTTCGCCGCGGCGTTCGTGAAGACCGGAGTCGACAAGCGAATCTGCCTGGCCCTCTTCCGCACGTTGGCCCGGCCAAGCGTCGGACTGATCACCGGCATTCTGATCCTGGTGATCTCGCCCGCCGCGTCATTCATCTCCGACCACGCGCTCGCCGCGATCTTCCTGCCAATCGCCATGATCCTCTACTCCAACAGCTTGACCCACGAGAACCCGCACGACCCCGAGCTCGCCAAGATGCTGATGATCACCATCGCGATGGCCTGCAACATCGGCGGCTTCGGTGCGCCGTCGGGGGGAGCGCGAAACGTCATCATCATGACCTACCTCGAGGACATGTTCGGGATCTCGATCGGCTACGCCCAGTGGATCACCTTCGGGATGCCGTTCGTCATCATCATGATGCCGATCCTGTGGCTGCTGGTGAACTGGCGCTTCAAGCCCAAGGTCCGCGACCTCTCGCCGGCGCTCGAGTCGCTCACGCGCGACATCTCGCGGATGGGACGGTGGAGCCGGCCGCAGGTGCTCGCAGTGGTCATCTTTCTCGTGATGCTCGCGGGGTGGTTCACCGAGAGCGGCCCGCTCATGAAGCTGATCGGAATCCGGTTGGGAATCGGCGTGATCGCGGTCGCCGGCGCGGTTGCCTATCTGCTCACCGGAGTGGTCAACTGGCGTGACTACCAGGAGAAGGTCGACTGGGGCGTGGTGTGGCTGTACGCAGGAGCGATCATCTTCGGGCGCACCCTCGACTCGACCGGGACCGCCTACTGGCTGGCGCGTTCGATCGTCGAGGGGCTGGCGTCGATCGGACTCGGCTCCGGGCTCGCTCTGATCGGCGCCGGCGCCGCGGTGACGGCCGGCATGACCCAGCTCATGGCGGACGGTCCGGCGGCCGCGGCGGTCGGTCCGATCACCCTCAACATGGCCGGGGTCGCCGGTCCGGGGACGGTTCTGATCCCGTTCATGGGCCTGGTGACGGCGGCCGCGTCGTCGTTCGCCTACCTGCTGATCATCGGCACGCCGCCGAACGCGATCGTCTACTCGTCCGGGTTCCTCGAGGCGAAGGACTTCCTCAGGGTGGGCGTTCTCGCCGTCCTGATCGCGTTTGCGGTCCTGCTCGCGCTCGCCGTCTTGTGGTGGCCGGTGCTCGGTTTCGCGGGCCTGGCCAACCTGTAGGAGGTTGAGATGACTGACGCTCACGAGACCCTCCGGGTGCTGCTCGTCGACGACGAGGAGGACTTCCGCCGCAGCGCTTCGCGCGCCCTGTCGCGGCGCGGCGTGGTGGTCCGCGAGGCGGCCGATGGTGTCGCCGCGCTGGTTGCGGTGAAGGGCGAGCGGCCCGACCTGGTCATCCTCGACCTGCGCATGCCCGGCATGGACGGCATCGAGACCCTGCGCCGCCTGCGCGGTATCGACGACTCGCTTCCTGTCATCGTGTTGACCGGGCACGGCAGCCTGCACGACGCCCTCGCCGGGATCGCGCTCGAGATCACGGACTTTCTACAAAAGCCGGTTGACCTCGACGCCCTCGCCGAGCGCGTACGCGAGCTGGTTGCGCGCGGCGCCCGGCCGCGGCCGCTGCGCGAGCGGACCATCCGCGAGCTGATGCGCGACCCGGACGCCTACCCCAGGCTGCTCCTCGACCAGCCGGTTCGGGAGGTCGTGGAGACGCTGTGTGACGCCTTCCTCAACACCGTGGAGCGCCAGGGGCCGGGGGTCCGCTCGGCGCGGGTATTCGACGCGAAAGGCGCCTTCGTCGGCCTGGTCCGGTTCTCGGACCTGCTCAAGCTGGTCCTACCGGGCTATCTTCGTGACTCTCCCTACTCGAGCTACTTCACCGGCATGTTCCTGGCACAGTGCAAGGTCATCGGCCAGCGCCGTCTCGAGGATCTGCTCGGTCCGGACATTCGCGTCGAGGTCGACGCGCCGCTGATGGAGGGGGTGCATCTGATGGTCGTGCATCGGCTGATTACGCTGCCGGTCATGGACGGAGACCGACTAGTGGGTGTGCTCACCGAGCGCGACGTGATTCTGGAGATTGCCGGCGCCATGGGTTGGAAACAGGAGCCTCCGGCCGGGTGATGCTGCCCGGCCTCCTTCCTCGAGGTGCGCCCATCCTCCCGCGCACCTCCTTCCCAACCTCGGGGAGCGGATCACCCGCTCCCCACTTTTTGTGACGGCTGGCGCGACATCTGCTGTCGGGCCCGAACCAGGCGGGGGGAGATGCGTTCAGGGGAGACCTCCCCCTGGCGGGCATGAGGGGAGCGGTCGCGGCGCGCTGCCAACCTCGAGCCCGAGCAGGTCGGCACCGAACCTCGGGA
>CAWFFJ010000032.1:0-49116 GCA_963814875.1 uncultured Acidobacteriota bacterium | reverse complement strand
GTGACGTTGGTACAATCATGGACGCTCGACGCGCTGCCGTGCCCGGCCTATCCGTGAACGCAGGGCGCCGAGAAGACTACCGATGGAGGGCGCGATGCGACGATGGAGCGTCATGGTACTGGTGGCCCTGGCGGCGATGATGACCGCCCAGTGCGCCAGGAAACCCGCCGAGACTGCCGACGAAGCGTGGCAGAAGGCGCGGGCGGAGCTAGAAAAGACTGAGGACACGGAGGAGAGCATTGCAATTCTCCGCGGCTACCTGGAACACTACCCGGTGACGGACCGTTCGGTCGACCTGCTTGACTACCTTGGTGAGCTCGAGGGCAAGGAGGCCGGACGCCCGGCCGAGACCGAGGCTCTGGTGCGCGAGATCCTGCCCAAGATCACCAACCAGGACGACCGCTTCGAGCTCGACAAGCTCCTCGTGCACCTGATCGCGCTCGAAGGTGATCAGGCGAGGCTGCCGCAGGCTGTGGCCACGGTCGAGGCCGCGCGATCGCTCACACTGAGCGACCGGCTCGACCTCGTCGAGGCGCTGATCGACGGTAAGGCGTGGCAGCTCGCCTTCGACCAGGCCAATGCGGCCCTCGACCAGACCTCAGCCGATGCCTACCGGGCAGAGCATCCGGACACGAAGCTGTCCGACGACGAGATCGAAAAGGCGGCCACGGCTCGGCGGGTCGAGGTCCTTGCTGCCCGCGGCTGGGCGCTCGCCAATCTCGGCAGGACCGACGAGGCGCTCGCCGACTTTCGCGAGGCTGAGCCGATGGCGACGAGCTCCTACGCCGGGGTGCCGGAGTCTCCCTTGTACCGCTACTGGGGGCACACGGTGCTCGAGCAGGGCGATGCCAAGCGCGCCCTGGAGCTGCTCGCGCCCGATGCGGTCATGGGCGGCAACGCCGAGGCGCTGGCCGACCTACGGCGCGCATGGGAGGCGGCATCTCCAGGTGAGAGCACCTTCGACGAGTACGTTTGGAAGATCCGGAACACGCTCGCTCGACCGATCGAAGGCTTCACCCTGGCCGACTACGACGGGCGCGAGGTCTCGCTCGGGGACTTCTCGGGGAAGGTGATCCAGCTCGCCTTCTGGTTCCCCACTTGAGGCGGCTGCCGCGCGGAGTTGCCGCGCCTGCAGCCCCTGTACGACACCTACCATGACAAGGGTTTCGAGATCGTGGCCGTGGAGCGCAAGCGCGACACCGAGCGCGCGCAGGCCTTCATCCGGGAGCACAACCTGACCTACACCTTCCTCCAGGACGGAGAGGGTGACGAGGAGGTCGTGCGGCGGATCTACGGCGTGAGGAGCTTCCCGACCTCGTACCTGATCGACCGTTCGGGTCGGATCATGTACGTCCACGTCGGCTTCGAGCCCGGAGACGAGGTCGAGATCGGAAGGCAGATCGAGAAGCTCCTTTAGGATTTCGCGCCGCCCTGACCCGTAGAGAGGCCGCGGTCACCCGCGGCCTCTCTACGCGTCAGGAACGGGCGAAATCCTATGACGTGCTGCGCACGTCGGGAGCTACCGTCGGTCACATCTCGCGCCGCCTCGCGTCGTTCGCCACGAACGATGCCCGCAGCCGGGCCACTCAGAGCAGCATCAGGGCAGCTCGGGGTCTCTACCGTGACGGGAGATGGGGAGACGAGGCGGCAACGGGGCCGCAGTCACCGCGGCCCCTCCGCTTTTCTCGGAGTCCGCCGACATGCTTCCCGCGCGGAGGAGCACTTAGGCATGGGCGCGAAGTACTCCTCGTGCTTCGAGCACCGCTGTTGATGGCTCCGCTGAGCACCTTCTCCGCTCCCATGCTGCCTTTCTTGCATGCAGGGCTTGACAGGCATGTATCGCACAGTTAGATCTCCAATATGCAATCCAAGAGTCTGCACATCAATGGTCTCTCGTATCTCTGCAGGAGGGGGGCACGCGCGTGATCGAAGCACTCCCGCTGCGTGGAGACTCCGACTTGACCCACGCCAAGGCTGATGAGCTGAGCGACCGTCTCGTGATCTTGCTCTCGACCTACGATGATACGGGCCTCACCGTGACGCCGCGATTGGTGGTGCTGGGGAGGTAGCGAGATGACCAGTGTCCTCCTATTGGCTCTCTCTGCGCTTGCCGGGCAGCAGGCGCCACCTCTCCACGTTGTGGCGATTCGGGCAGACGGGACAGCAGCGGTTGCGCACGTCACAGGCGAAGAGAGCACACAAGACCGCGCGGAGCCTGTCGATCACTGGTGGGTTTGGACAAGCGCAATTCCGCCAAGCCGCGTTGCAGGCGACGCCGCTCCTCGTTGTGAGCAGGCAAAATCCCAGCATCTCGTGACGGTGACTCTCAGGTTCCTGGATCGCCGAGAGGAGCATCCGCCCGGGCAGGTTCTCGCCGCGCCGGCCGAGATGTGGAGCGAGGTGCCCGAGGATCTTCTCCCCAGCTGGGAGGTCAACCAGAAGCCAACGCTCGAGGTGCCGGTGGACGGCGCAAAACCGTGGCGCGTTAGGTACATCAGCGAGAAGCTCGGCTCGACCTGGGTCGATGTCCAACCGCAGCAAAGGGGGGTGCAGATCACTGTCGCACCTGCTGAAACGATGGCCTTGATCGTCTCAGGCAGTTCCGGCCAGGCAGTGAAAGACGCACGCCTCTCGCTCCTGCGAGGCCCTGACGTCATCGCCGTCTCGCAGACGGGCGCGGCGGGATTAGGGTCGTTCGCCTCAGTGCCCGTCGAGGGAAGCCAGACAGTTCTCGTCGAGGAGCCAAGTAGCGTCCCCCATGTGGTGAAGATCATGCCGTTGGGCGCACCGACGGCGGTCAGGCTCGAAGCCGGAGTGCGCCTCACTGGAATGCTCCTGGATCCAGTCAAGAAGTCACCGCTCGTGGGAGGCACGGTCCGCGCGGAGGCGTGGCTCTCCCCCGACCTCGCAACTCCCCTCGCCCGGGTCGTGAAATCTGACGAAAGCGGTCGGTGGCAACTGTTTGGGCTCCCGGCAGGGCGGATCCTGGTCATCGCATCGCACGAAGGCCGCATCCCATTTCGCAAAGAGATCGATGCCGAGCCGGGCGCCCTGGACCTCGGCGCAATCCCGCTCGGCAAAGGGGTTCAGCTCGCGGTCGCGGTCTCGAACGACGCAGGAGAACCAGTGGAGGGTGCACGTATCGCCAGTGGGCACGACGCCGTCGGGACCACCGACCATCGAGGGCTCGTCCGGCTCGACGGGCTGCCGCAGCAACGTCAACTGGACATCACCGCAACCGCACCCGGCCATGAGCCGGCCAGCGTAGTCGTTCCAAGCCCTTATCCGGCCCAGCTCAGAATACGGCTCGTCCGGTCCTTCACCGTGCGTGGGAGACTGCTCACGAGCGACGGCCAGCCGGTGTCTGGGGGAAAGGCCAGCCTGGCCCGAAGTCAGACCTCGAGCCGCGAGCTTGCAGACATCGCTTCCGACGGCGCCTTTGCTGTCGAGCTTCCACCGGGGGCTGCCCAAACCCTCGAGCTCAGCTCTCCGGAAACCCGCAACACCGAGGTGGAGGTCGCGGCGGGCCAGCCCGGCGAAGCGCGAGATCTCGGCGACGTCGTCGCGCCCAAGGGCATCATCGTGACCGGCAGGACTGTTGCCGATGACGACGGCACGCCGGTGCCAGATGCGCAGATCTGGTCGCCGCGGACTCGTCAAGAGGGCGGCGGCCTCTACGCCGCCATCGCTCACGATCTTCTGCGGACGAAATCGCAAGAGGACGGCTCGTTCAGGCTGACCGGTCTTGACGCCGCTCCCTCCGTGCTGCGCATCGACGCCGCGGGCTACGCGAGGCTGAGAGTGCCGGTCGAGCCAAGCTCGGACTCGCCCGTCGTCGACGTCGGCGACCTCGCGCTCTACCGAGGCTGCACGGTCAGCGTTGAGGTCGGGGGAGAATCCCACGACGTCCTCGTGAGCTTGGACCCCGCGGACAGCGAAACGCCTCTCGACACGACGACGGTCTCAGCACTCGGCGGCAGCGCGGTGTTCCGCCATGTGCCAGCGGGGCAGCTGAGGGTCACAGCGAAGACACCGAGCGAGCCGGTTCCGGAGGTGCTCTGCGAGCAGGTGATCACGGTCCCCGAGGGAGAGCAGGAGCTCACGGTCAGGTGCGACGATGACCGTATCTCGCTGTCCGGGACCGTGCTCGAGGATGGCAGCCCAAAGGGTCCAGGCATGCTCGCGTGGCGGCGCGAGGCAAATGGGCCGAGCGCCATTCTCAGCTACTCCACCTCCGCCGGCCTGAGCCGGCAGGTGCTCGTCGGCGCCTTCCCCCAGGGAGGCCCCCCGGTTCCGGTCGCCAGCGACGGAACGTTCTTCACCAAAGCGCTTCGGCCTGGGACCTGGCAGGCCAGGTGGTTCCCCGACGGGCAACCGCCCCGCGAGTCGATCGAGGTCGTCCTTCCCGCTGTTCCGAGCTACGACGCGGTCCTCAACTTCTCTGGAACGGCCCTGCATGGCGTGGTGCGCGACGGTGACGGCGGAGCTGTGGCGGGCGCCCAGGTACAGGACCTGAACAGTGGGGCCGTCGCGATGTCGCAACCGGATGGCTCTTTCGTGCTGGGCGGCCTCCACCCGCCTGCGCTCCGCGTGCAGGCCCGTTTCCGAGACCTTTCGAGCGATGTTCTCGACGTGGTCCTCACCGCGGGCCAGGAGCCTGAACCTGTCGAGCTGGTGCTCGACGACGGCCGGGACACAGAGGTCGAGGTCATGGTTTCGTCACGCTATGGCGAGCCCGTCTCGGGGGCGTTCGTTTTCGTCGAGGACCCGGCGCATCGACGCGGGGCCCTGACTGACGGGTCAGGCATCGCGGTCGTCCGGCTGGGCAAGCCGCTCCCGAACAGCTTCCGAGCGGCGGCGTTCTCTCAAGGTTCCTGGCTTTTCGGCGACTGGGTGAGCTGGGAGCGGCCCCACCAGCGTGTCACGTTGGTCGGCGAACGGACCGGATCTCTGGAAGTCTCGAGCCGGGACGCAACCGAGCCGGTCGCGATCCTCACCCCCACGGGCTGGCGCCTGGACGTCCTGCGGCAGCAGATCGGTGGCTCCACCGTGGTGACGCCGGATGTTCCGCTCGTACTTACGGGATTGCCCGCCGGCCGCTACCAGGTATCGACGGCAACTGAGACCTTGACGGGAGTGGTCCGGGAGGGCGAGCTCACACGGCTCGAGATTGTCGGCTCTCCCTCCGAGTCGGAGTAGCTTCGTCGACTGGTGCAAGGCTTTCTACGGTCCAGCGGCCATGGCGCTGCCCACGGGATCGGCGGTTGCAGTTCGTGGCATAGGCTCGGGACTGGGCCCCGATTCCGCACCGTGTCATGAACGTGCCGCACTCGCCCTTTCCTTTCGTCGAGACGGGGTCTACGTTCAAGTTGGATATGTCGGAAGGAGCATGAACCGATGAACAGTCTCTCGTTGATGCCCTGCACCTCCTGTGGTGCGGTTCCCGAGTGGTCGCCGGCCCATGTCGAGCTCAAGGGGACCGACCAGCCCTACGTCTGTGCCGAGTGTGAAGGACAGCGCCAGCCCTGGAGCGGCATGATCACCGAGGCTCCCGACGAAGGTGGAGGCCGCTGGGTCGCCGCCGACGTTCCGTACTGAGCCTTTGCCGTCGGCCGTGACGGCCGCCCGGTGCGGCCGTCCGGCCCTCCCCCGACGGCGGTTCCCCGACAGAACAGTGGCTTCTTCTTCGCCGGATGTCCGGGCGATCGCTCGCCTCGGGCGCGCTTGGCTATGATGGTGTCGGCCTACGCGGCCACCGGAGGTTCGTCATGGTCCACGCCATCGCGCTGCTCAGGGTCGAGCGCGCCCGCATCAACGAGGTGGCTCAGGAGCTCGTCGGCATCGAGGGCGTGTCCGAGGTCTACTCGGTCGCCGGCCGCTGGGACCTTGCGGTGGTGGTGCGGGCGAGGGACGACCGGCAGCTTGCCGACGTCGTGACTGCGCGCATGCTCAAGGTGGAAGGGATCCGGGAGTCGGAGACCCTGATCGCGTTCCGGGTGCTGTCGAGCTACGACCTCGAGCGGATGTTCGCCGTCGGCATGGAGTGAGCCGTGGCCGAGTCGAGGCACGGCGCGCCGGTGGTTCGCGAGGGATGGTGCGCGGCCCGTTTCAGAGTTCGCTACGCCGAGACGGACGCTGGCGGTGTCGTTCACCACTCTGCCTACCTGCCATGGTTCGAGGAAGGGCGCAGCGAGCTTGGGCGCCGTACGGGTCTGCCCTACCGGGACCTCGAAGCCGCCGGGGTGGTGCTGGTCGTGGTGCGAGCAGAGGCCCGCTACCACGCGTCGGCGCGCTACGACGAGCGCATCGCGGTGTGGACGCGGATGATCGAGGTCCGCTCCCGGCGCTGCGTGTTCGAGTACCGGGTGGTTCGTGAGGATGACGACCGTCTGTTGGCCACCGGAACCACCGACCACATTCCTGTGGGACGGGACAGCGGCCGGCCGACTCGGCTCCCGGCGCCCTTTCTGGACGGCTGGCAGGCCTCGATGCGGCGTACGCTGGAGGAGTGAGCGCGGCCGCCTCCGCGGCGGGGACGGCGGCAGGGGAGGCGGGCGATGAAGGTGAGCACGGTCGAGGGGATGCGCCGGCTCGATGAGCGGGCCATTCGGGAGTTCGGAATCCCCGAGCAGGTCCTGATGGAGAATGCGGGCCTCGCGGTCTTCACAGCCATCGCGCGGACCTGGGAGGTTGCGGGCCGTCGGTTCGTCGTGCTGTGCGGCATCGGCAACAACGGCGGTGACGGCCTCGTCGTGGCGCGCAAGCTGCGCTCCGAAGGCGCCCAGGTTGCGACGGTCGTGCTCGGCGACCCTGAGCGCTTGACCGGTGCCGCGCGCCTCCAGCTCGAGCTCTACCGTACCGGTGGCGGCGAGGTGGTCGCGGACCCGGAGCTCGGCGACGTCGACCGGGTCCTCGCCGAGGCCGACGTGGTAGTGGACGGTCTCCTCGGCACAGGTCTGACTCGAGAGGTCGGCGGGCGCTACGCTGACGTGATCGGCTGCATCAACCGCTGCGGAAAGGCGGTGGCGGCGATCGACATCCCCTCCGGAGTCGACGGCGACACCGGGCAGGTCCGCGGCGTCGCAGTGCGGGCGGACCTCACCGTCACCTTCGGTCTGCCCAAGCTGGGCAACCTGCTCCACCCGGGTGCCGCCCTCGGCGGGCGGCTGCTGGTCAGCCACATCTCGTTTCCACCCGAGCTGTGGCGCGCCGACGACCTTCCAGTCAGTATCGGTCTGCCATCGGCGCTCCCGCCACGCTCTCCCGACGGCTACAAGGGCTCGTTCGGCGACGTCCTGGTCGTCGCCGGCGCGGCCGGCTACTACGGCGCCCCGACCTTCGCGGCGATGTCGGTACTCAAGGCCGGTGCCGGCTACGTGCGCCTCGCGGCGCCGAGGTCGGTGGTCCCCGGCCTCGCCACCGGTGCCCGCGAGGCGGTGTTCGTGCCCCAGCCGGAGACCGCTGCCGGAAGCCTCGCGCTATCCGCCCTCGACGGCCTGGTCGAGCTCGGCTCCGCCGTCGACTTCGTGGTGGTCGGGCCGGGCGTCTCCCTCGACGAAGAGACCGCCGAGCTGGTGAGGCGCCTGGTGGTAGCCGTGGACGCGCCGGTGCTGGTCGACGGCGATGGGCTCACGGCGATTGCCGAGAACCTGGAAACTGTTCGCAAACGGGCGGCTCCGACCGTTCTGACGCCCCACCCTGGCGAGATGGCCCGGCTGATCGGCAGCGACATCGCCACCGTGCGCGCGGCGCCGGTCGACACCGTGCGCAAGGTCGCCGCCGACCTTGGCGCCGTGACCCTGCTCAAGGGGGCGAGGACGCTGATCGCGCTTCCCGATGGGACCGTGAGGATCAACCCCAGCGGCTGCTCGGCGCTCGCCACTGCCGGCTCTGGCGACGTCCTCACCGGCACCATTGCTGCGCTGCACGGGCTCGGCCTGCCGGTCGACGAGGCCGCGGTGACCGGAGTGTTCGTGCACGGGTTGGCCGGGGACATCGCGGCGGTGCGCCACGGCGAGGACGGCGTCACAGCGAGCGACGTTCTCGCGGCGCTGCCCGAGGCGGTGCGCCGACTGCGCGAGGACCGGGACGAGCTGATCGCGGACCACTACGGCATCCTCGGCAGCGTGTAGGGACGCGAAGGTTGAACCACCAAGACACCAAGACACCAAGCCATCGCAGGGGTGGCTGCGTGAGGCAGTCGCTCCCCTCGGGGCCGCGCTCCGCGCGGCGGTACGGGGCCGCGCTCCAAGCGGCCGCTGACCTCTTCGTGTCTTGGTGTCTTGGTGGTTTTCCCCTCTCTGCGAGGTCGGGGCGGTGAGGGCGAGCCCGGGGGTCTTCCTGCAGCGAGCCGGCGAGGAGGCGCGGCGGTACGGCGCCGATCCCTGGATCTTCGTCCGCGAGCTGGTCCAGAACGCCCGCGATGCAGGGGCCTCGCGGGTCGATTTCTCGGTGGGCATCGGAGACGGGCTCGAGCGGATCTGCTGCCGCGACGACGGCGACGGGCTCGACCGCGATGCGGCGGCAAGGTTCCTCTTCACCCTGTACGCGTCGAGCAAGAGCGGCGCCGGCGACGCGGGACGCTTCGGGGTCGGCTTTTGGTCGATCCTGCGCTTCGACCCGTCGCGGATCGAGGTGCGATCCGTCGCGCGCTCGGGCGGCGGCTTCCGGGTCGTGCTCGACAGCGGGCTGCAGCTCCTGGAAGAAAGTCCAGCGGCTGGCCCGCCGGGGACCGAGGTGACCCTCGAGCGACCCGGAACCGGTGCGGGACTCGCCGACACCCTCGAGGCCTCAGCGCGCGACCAGGTCGGTCTCGTGAACCGCAAGGGCAGGGGCCGGCGCCGACTCGCTGTGGCGGTCGACGGACGCCTCGTCAACCGGGAGCTGTTGCTTTCGGCGCCGTCGTCCCGATTCTCCGGCCCCGGCTTTCGCGGTGTCGTGGGGCTCGGCCACTACCCGCGGGTCGAGCTCTTTGCCTGCGGTCTCAAGGTGCGCGAGGCGGCGAGCCTGGACGACCTCCTGGCGGAGGGCAGGAGGCCCGCACGCTCGCGCAGGAGCGCACCGGCGGCGGGGCTTGCCCCGCAGGTTCTGCTCGATGGCGACCGGCTCGAGCTGCTCCTCGCACGAGGCGATGCGCGCGACGACCGGGAGCTGGAGAAGCTCGTCGCCGGAGCCCGCCGGGAGCTCGACCGCCTCGTCCTTCGGGTCCTCGACCGAAGGATGCCCCTGCCCCTGGCCGGGCGCTTGGCCGAGCGCGTCGCGCGGTGGTTCGCGGCGGCCCGGGCCCGCCCGGTAGCCGCGGGAGTCGCCCTCGCGGGCGCGATCCTGCTCCCCGCCGCGTTGCTCCTCGGGCCCCTGGCATCAGCTCCGCCCCAGGCCCCGCCGGGCACGGCCACTGCGCTCGCGGATCGCCCGCTGACCGACCTCGCTGTGTTCTACCGCGGACCGGATGTGGGCCTGACGAGCGCTCCGGTGGAGCCCGTCAATCTCCGCTATGTACCGGCGGATCAGGATCTTCTGCTTGCGGTTCTGAGGTTGGACGGGCCATCCTTGGAGGCGCCTTTCGAGTCGGGAGACGTCGTGAGGTCGCCACCTCGTCCGTGTGCCCGGGCGTGCGTCGAGATCGAGATGACCCTCGTCGCCGGGACGGGTATGTTCCGCCTTCCGGTGCCGGCAGGGGCGGCGGTCGATCCGGTGTCCGTCCGCCTGAATGCGGATCCGGTCGAGCTGTGGATCACGACCCGCGGCGAGGCCGCACTCCGGCTGCCGTCGCGCGGGCGGGCCCGGGTTCTCTACCGCGCCGGCCCTCCTCCGGCGGAGGTTTCGGCCCGCACGCCGAGCTGGCCGAGCCTGCCGCCCGCGCTCGAGGCGGAGGCGGCCCGGCTCGCGGAGCTTCCCGAGGCCGAACGCATCGAGGCGGCAACGGCCGTCGTGAGGCGATTCGTGCGCTACGACCGCTCGGCAGCGGTGGTTGCGAGGTTCCGGGCGGCCGAAGTCTCGGGCCTCGGCGTGCTCGATCGTGCGCTGGCGGTCGGCGCGGGCGACTGCGATGTCCAGAACGCGGTGCTCGCCGCGCTGCTGTCCGCGGCCGGCTCTCCCTCCTGGCTCGCCGTGGGTTACGTCGGCCATGGCGGCCGTGCGCTGCCCGGATTGCACGCCTGGGCCGAGGTCGAGGGAAACGACGGCCGCCGCCTCGTGGCGGACGCGAGCATCACGGTGTCGCCGGGACGGGGCACGGCGCTCGCCGAGACGATCAGTCGGCCGGCGGACGCGGTCGTCGGTCCGGAGCCTGCGGGCGGTCCGGCTCTGACCGTGCGCCGTGACCGTGTCGCCGTCGGCCTCGCACTCCTCGTGCTGACCGCCCTGGTCGGGTGGGCCGTTCGCCGGCGGGTGCGACGGCGCCTCGACCTCGAGGGGCCGCTCGAGCTCGCCGAGCTCGTGCGCGGCGCGCTGGAGCACCGGGACGCCTTCGCCGGCATTGCCGGCATCTCCTCGCGGCCGCTGATTCCCTGCCTCGGAGGCAGGAGGCTGTCCCTTGCCCGCGCCCGCACTCTGGCAGTCGAGGGCCGTCTGCTCGCCTCTGCCGAGGCAGGAGAGCTGGCTGCCCGGGTCGCGAGCTCGGGGATAAGGGTCGTGGATGCCGCCCAACCCGAGGGCGCGGCGGCTGCCTCCGGGCTCGCCGCCGTCGACCTCGACTGGTGGCAGGCGGGGCTCGGCCGGATCGCGGCTGGCGGTCCGCTGGATCCCATTGACCGGCTGCTACGCTCCCAATCGACCGGTGTCCGGCTGGCCGCGGTGCCCGGGCTCGGGACGGCGATGCGGTGTCTCGACCTCGCCGGGTTGGGGTGTGGACGAGCGCTCATGATCGCCCTAGACCCGGAGACACTGAACGGTGTCGTGACGGGAGGGGGAGCGGCGAGCCGCCCCGCAGCGTCGGCCCTGCGGCTGCTCGAGCGGGCCTTCGAACGGCTCGACATCCCGCGACACCGGTGCGAAGGGCCGCGGCGGGCGGTGGCCGCTGCCGCGCTGCGGGAGGCGGTCGACACATGAGCGCGGCCGGGCACCTGGCGATCGACATTGCGGCCGAGGTCCGGACCTTGACCGAGGCGACGCTGCAGGGTCCCTGGCAGGTGCCCGCAGAGATCGTGCGCTGGGCCCTCGCCTGCGGCGCCTGTACGGTCGACGTGAGCCTCCGGCGTGGCGGTGCGGCGGTGCGTTTCTCGGGCGCGAAGGTTGAGCGGGACGTGGTCGACGCACTGGCCGTGGCAGCCGACGCCGGGGCCGACCCCGGGACCCGCCACGAAGCCGTGCTCAGGGTCGAGGCCGCCGGCGCTCTCGCCCTGCTGTGGGCGGCCGTCCGCTCTGGCGGCCGGCTCGAGATCACGCCCGGACAGGGGCAGCCTGGGTTGCGGGCGGTCGGCGGTCGCACGGTCGCAACTCCCGGCGAGGCTGGCGAGGCGACGGCGAGGTCGGCGAGGTCAGGGTCTCCGGTTCTGGTCTCGACAGAGCACGCTCGCGGGAGTGGCTGGCCGCGGTCGGCCGCTTCGTGGCGGTGCCCGTGGTGGTCAACGGACAGGCTCTCGGCGGGCGCTTCCCGGACGGCCTGTTCAGCCTTCCGGTCACCGGGTCCGCCCCCGGCGAGGTCTGCATCGCCGCATCCGGCGACGTCCCCGAGCTGTGGCTCCTGCGCAACGGGTTGGTGGCAGCCCGCGCCACGGTGCCGGGCTATCCGGCGTTCCACGCCGCCCTTGAGATGTCCGGACTGGTCGGACCTTCCGCCTCGCCGGCGACGCTGCGCCAGGCGGTGACACCCGTGCTGCCCGCGGTGGTCGACGCAGCGGTCGGGCTGCTGCTCCGCCTCGCCGAGGGAGCTGGTGGTCTCGACGAGGGAGTCCGCCGAAGGGTCGCCGCGCTGCTGATGGAGGCCGCTGGGATGGGGCTAGACCGGAACCGGGCGTTCTCGGTGCCGATGCTGCGGCGGGCGGACGGCGGCCTGGTCAGCCTCGCACGGGTGGCCGAGGCTGCGAAAGCCCGCGGCGGGCGCGTGGAGGCGGTCGAGACCGCAGCGGAGCGAGCAGGGCAAGATGGCGCCGCGCTGCTCGTGCTCGGGCCTGCCGAGCGTGCGGCGCTGGTCCGGGTCCTGCCCGTGACCTTGAGCGGACAGCCCGCCCGGCCCCGCTCACGGGTCGGAGCGTTCGGGTCGATGCTGGCGCGCGCCGCGGGTCGAGCCCGTGCGGCCTTGGAGCTCGTCCTCAGGCGGACGCTGAACGAGCACAGCCTGACCGAGCTCGAACGACGTTTCATGACCGAGCTCCGCAGGGCATGGCCTGAGGCGCCGCGGGTCGCGTTGGTGGACGGCCGAACGGGGCGTCTGCCGGCGGTGGCGGTGCTCGGTCGCATTCGACTCCCGCGCGAGGCCGCGGAGGTCGTTGCCGCGGTGAAGGCGGTGGCACACGATCCGCGCTGGCTCTACCCGGCCGTGCTCGCGCTGGTCGATGCTGGTGAGCCTCCTCCTTCGATGCGAGAGCGCTGGCTCACCAGAGCAACCGACCCGGGTGATCGGGTGTAGTGTGAGGACCCGGAGGAGATGCACATGCGCGCTCGTCTTCTCTTCGTGATCGCAGCGGCGATGTTCTGTGTTCCGGTGTTCGCCCAGGTGTCCGAACCGTTGGCGAGCACTTTCGACGGGCCTGCAGGCTTCCTCATGACCTCGGCGGAGCAACGGGCCTGGAAGGCGATCACCGACGACGTCGCGGCGCAGCGCTTTGTCGACCTGTTCTGGGCCCGCCGCGATCCCGACCTGTCGACCTGGGTCAACGAGTTCAAGATCGGGTTCGACCTCCGGGTGGCGACCGCCGATCGTCTCTACGGCTTCGGCACCACGCGTGGGGCGATGTCGGACAGGGGGCGGGTGCTCGAGCTGCTCGGCTCCTTCGACACCCAGTACGAGAAGCTACGGGGCACCGACGCCGGCGGCGACCGTCTCACTCAGTCCGGCACGATGCTCCCGCACACGGAGCGGCCCGCACTCGAGATCTGGGAGTACCGCGCGGAGCGCTTCCCGGAGCTCAACCGGAAGAGTGTCTTCTACGCGATTTTCGTCGAGACTCAGGCGGGGCAGAAGGACTTCGTTCTCGACCGCGCGAACAGGAAGTGCATGACCCTCCTCAAGGTGCTGGGTGACCGGCCGCAGCACGTGCTGCTCCACCCGGAGCTCAAGGAACCGCCCGCGGTCGGGATGGTGCAAGGCTCCCGTCCTGCCACCGAACAGGAGCTCGCGTGGCTGACCGCCGCCAGCCAACCGTGGCCCGAGGGCGCTACTGCGGTGGTGCGGCGGGGCGTCGTCGCGAGCGCGCCGCAGCTCGCCTGGGTCCACCTGTCGGTACCCGAGGGCACCCCGCCACCGCGGGCCCTGGTGGGTAGGGTCAGCGACGTGGCCTCGGGCCGAGTGCTGGGGACGTTCAGGACTGCGGTCTCGCCGGCGCCGATGGCGCACGACCTGGTCGTCGAGGAGGCCGTCCCGATCGAGCCCGGGCGCTGGTACATCGAGCTGGCCCTTGCCGGCGACGACGGCCCGATCGCGGTCACGGCGTCGGTGTTCAGCGCCGAGCCGGTGGCGGCGAGCGGGACCGTGTTCGCACCGCTGGCGTGGGGTGCGACTCGTGTCGAAAGTGCTTCCGCCCCGCTCGGGACCGCGTTCGTCGTCGGCGGCTGGCACGTGATCCCTCGCGCCGGCGACGCCTACCGGCCGGACGAGACCCTGAGCTATCTGGGCTACGTGCTGCGGCCTATCCTCGGCGCGGACGGTCAGCCGCAGGTTGACGCCTCACTGGTCCTGTCCGCGGGTGGTCGCGAGCTGCTCCGCCTGCCGGCGCAGCGGGCGACCCTGGCCAAGGTGCAGGACGATCTGTGGATGTTCGGCGGCGCGCTGCCGCTGTCGATGTTGACCCAGCCAGGTCGCTACAACCTCGAGGTGGTGCTCACCCAGGCCGGAGACGGTGTCGAGCTGCACCAACAGATCCCGCTCACGATCACGAAGCCGAAGGAGGACTCCTCGCCCGCCGTTGGGGCAGGCTGAGCCCAGCGGGTCGGCCGCGCCCGGCGCTTCAGACGACGGGGCCGCAAACCCCTGAAGTGCCGCTGTGCGGATCAAGTGGGTCCTCATGAAAGCCCTGCGTTGGGTCGTACTCGTCGCGGTTCTCGCCGCTCACCCGCGCGCTTCGAACTGTCGAGATGGGCTCCCCCTGCAACCACGGCGCTGTCCCGGGCGTAAGGAAGGAATGGCAGGCGCCGGTGGTTGGCAAGGGTAGGAGCGCCTGCCGGATGTGAGGCGCCCAACTCCCCGGGAGGATCGAGCACGGATGAACAGAGTGATTGCCGTTGTGCTCGCGCTCGCGACGGTGCCGTTTGCGGGCTGCCGTGGTGGGGGTGACAGCGCGTGGTTCCGGGGCGACGTCCCACAGGCCATAGCTGAGGCCGGGAGCCGCAACACCCTGGTGATGGTCGAGTTCTTCACCGACTGGTGTACCTGGTGCCGGCGCCTCGAGACGGAGACGTTTGCCGACCCCGACGTGCGACGCGAACTCGCCGGCATCGTGCCGGTCAGGGTCGATGCCGAGAAGGACGGCGCCGAGCTTGCCCGCAAGCTCGGGGTCGACGGCTACCCGACCATGGTCTTTCTCGGGCCGGACGGCAACGAGGTCGATCGGATCGTCGGCTACCTTCCCCCCGATCGCTTCCTCGAGCAGCTCCGGCTGATTCGCGGCGGCGACACTTTTGCAGCATGCATCAGCCGGCTGTCGACCGATCCCGGCGACTGGGACGCCCTGCAGCGGGCGGTCGACGGCCTGCTGGAGCGGTCGGATCCGGGGGCGGCGGTCGCCCGGATCGAGGCCTACAACCATGCCGCCGGAGACGAATCCAGCCCGATGTGCCGCGTGCTCCTGAGCACGGCCCGCGCTGCGCTTCAGGACCGCGTCTATCGCCGCGCCGCCAAGCTTGCCAAGGACGGCTGGGAAGAACCGCTGTGGGTCGCCGATGCGGCTGCCGCGCCGGCGCTGAAGGAGCTGGTGGCGCGACGCCCCCAGCGCATGGACGCGATCGAGGTCGGGCGCGAGCTGCGCGCCGCGCGTGCCAGCGATGCCCGTAGCCTCTTCGAGGGCATCGACCTCGACATGCTCCCGGCCGACACTCTCCTGCAGGCGGCCGGCTTTGCCGACCGCACCGGGAACTACGACCTCGCGGCCGACCTTTACGACCGCTGGTATCGGGTCAACGGCAACAACGCGACTCCCGAAGCCCTCAACGGAGTGGCGTGGCAGCTCTACCTGCTTGACCGCAATCTCGAAACGGCGCTTGAGATGGCGAGAAGCGCCCACGCGAAGGACAGCTCGCCGGACATTGCCGACACCCTGGCTCGTCTGCTCTACGTCACCGGGCAGACCGGAGAGGCGATCGAGCTTCAGACTCGTGTCGCCCAGGCGGCGAGCGACGCCGCGGCCGACGGCTACCGAAGGGCGATCGAGCTCATGAAAAAGGGCGAACCGCTCGGCGACCGGCCTGACTTTGAGAGCTACCCGTGGGGTCCTCAGGGACCACCGCCGCCGACCGACGCAGCTGCGCCGAAGGCTCCGTCGACCTGAGATCCTGAGCCGCACCTTTCGCGAGGTCTACCTCGTAGACCCCACCGTGCGCGCCGTCTCGGTTCGCATTCCACGCTCCACCACCGGAGCGCTGCCAACCAGACCCCCAGATGTGCGCAGCGCATCAAAGGCGGCTGTCGTTCACAGGCCGTCGGCGGCACTCCCTGAGGGAGGCGAGCGCCTGCCCGGGCCTGTGAACGAGAGGCGCCTAGAACAGCGAGCTGCCGCGGATCCCGGCGTTGATGCACATCAGGCCCATGGCGATCGGCAGCAGGCTGAAGGCGACCAAGCGGATTGCGCCGCAGTCCGCTCGTGCCGAGTCGTCGCAGATTTCGACCGTCTGACCCGTGAGTGTCTCTCCGCGGCCTCAATGCCGCGGACGATTCAAAGCGCAGCGGCGCCGGATCCTCGGGGCTCGCGGGTTTCTCCAGCGCAGGCTCGCTTCACTTCGAGCACCGGTAGGCCTTCCCGAGGCCCCTGATCTCGGTGGCTCTGACGGTGACATGCTGAAGCCACAGGGTGTCGCCTCACCAGATGTAGCTCCTGGCGATCCCACGGGTCGCGTGACCGGCGAGGATGTGGACGACGCGGATCCGGCGCAACGAGACCGGCGACAGGCTGCCGAGCGGCAAGTGAACCAGCCGCTTGCCGCGCCGTGACGCCCACGACTTCAGATGCGCCCCGGGCGCGTGCTCGGCAACGTGGACCACCAGCTTCTCCCGGCTGTAGTCGACGGCCGCCATCACGAGCACCTCCGCCTTGCTGCGGGCCTCACGGTAGTCCGGGTCCTGCCAGACGTCATACAAGCGCCCTGGGGGGTAGGTCAGCATGAAGCCGCCGTAAGTGGCGCGCAGGATCCCGGGTCCGACCACTTGGCGACCCGGATCTGTGGAGTAGAAGGCCATGTCGGACTCCTGCTCATGCTCGCCGAGCCAGGTCATCAGGTAGGGGTAGGCGCCGGGCGGATCATCGTCGAAGACCACCACGATCGATCCGGCGGTGCCCGGCGTGCGGCCGCTCTCGCGCACCCAGACCCGACCCTCGTGCCAGCGCGCGAGGGTTTCGCGGAGGTCAACGCCGTCGAGCATGGAGGTCGTGAAGGGCTCCGACCGGCTGCGCTCGGCCGCCACCACAGAGGTCGCTTTCTGCTTGAGAAAACGACCGTAGTCCTCGATGACGATGTCCTCGGGCGGGTACGAGCACAGGGAGCCGCCGGCGAAAGCGTCCAGCCATCCTTCGGCCTCCTCGGGGCCGGGCCTGCGCCGGACCGGCACCAGCACCGGGCGGGTCTTGACGCGAAAGAACCTCCGCCGGAAACGAACGGAGCGCACGCCGAGATCGAGATGCTCGCCATCGACCTTGACCGTCGACAGGTCGTCGGCCATCTCGTCCTGCCACGGATAGGTGCGCAGGATGTCGAAGACCTCCCATGCGAGGTTGTCGTCGGCGACGCCGCGGGCGGCCACCGTCCACTCGTAGAGTGACGGCACCAGCTGGCCGTGGACCCGAGCGCAACGATGGGCGAAGTCGAGGAACAGCCGCCGCTGCCACGCAGCCGGTTGCTCTCGTGTCGACTCGGTCCAGGAGCGGGCGGCCACCGGCCAGGCAGCCGAGCCGAGGGCGTCCCGGTCGACCCCCCGAACGCCTCCAGCACCCGGCGCGGTGGCCCGGGCGGCGGCCCACTCGACCAGAGCCCGTCGGCGATCGCCGGACTGCGCGAGCGACTCCCCGGTCACGAGGTGCAGGCCCTCCCGCACCAGCTCCACCTGCCGGCTGATGACGTCCTCGATCGCGGGCGCCTCGGGGACCTTCCCGTTCCGAACCGCCTCCCAGGCAGCGTGAGCGAGCGGAGGGTCGGGCAGCAGAGCGGTCAGCGACTCGGGGTGGAGGTGGTGGAGGGAGACTGCGGACCGGTGCTGGCGCGCAAGCGGATCGGCGGTGGGCCGTGCCAGGGCGACGGCGACCCGGTTCGCGTGGGCCGCTCCGACCAGCGCCACGATGGATCCACCGGTCTTCTCGAAAGCCGCCTTCAGGTGATGGGCCATGCCGCTTTCGCGCTGGGTGTCCGCTGTGCTGACCTTGCCGGCACCAGCCAGGGTGCGGATCAGGTCGACGAAGCGGGCGGGACCGAGGGTCCACAGCACGTGCGGGTCGGGTAGAGGATCGTTGCGGCGTCCGGGTGCGGCGATGTCGGGGTCTATGAGGAAGCTCGGCCGTCCGCGCTCCTCGGCCCAGCGGAGGGCCTCTACCAGGGGGTCGCCCGGCATGACCGCCCACACCAACGCGTCCTCGCCGGGCTCCTCGGAGAGCAGCAGCGACAGCTTCGGCAGGCGACGCACCGCGCGCGCCACGACCTCAGCGAGAGTTGTTGGGAGCTCGACTGCCACTGCTGCGGGGTCTGCGGAATCGAGCACGGCGCGCGTCAGTGCCGCGAGGTCGAGCCGCTCGTGGAGCACCGGCAGGATACGGATGCCGGGGACGGCCTCGGGGGCCGTTGCGTCGAGCCACTCTGCGCCGACCATTGCCGGCCTCGCTCAGCGCAGCGGGAAGAGCTCGGCCTCGTCGGGGCCGACGGCCAGCACGAGGGCGGACTCCACCGCTGATCGCGGGTCGGCCTCCTCGCGACGCCGGAGCCGCTTCATCGCGTAGCGCGCGACGTTGAGCCCGTCGCGGACCGAGTAGCGGAGGTCGGCGGCGTGGGCGGCGCGGAGGAAGGTCATGACGTAGTCGAGGACCTCGGTCTCGGCATCGGGCACCTGGGTCTCGAGGATCGCGCGCTCATCCTCCTCGTCGGGGAAGTCAATCACGATTTGGGGCATCAGGCGGGAGTGGATGTACTCCGGGACCTCGTAGGTCGAGGCGTCCTCGTTCATCGTGGTGACGAAGCGGAAGCTCGGGTGGGCGCGCACGGTGATCCCCGCGACCACGCTGTCGACCGAACGCCGGTGGTCGAGCAGGGGCGCGAGCGACGCCCACGAGCGCTCGCTCATCCGGTTGCCCTCGTCGAGCACACAGGCGCCTCCCAGGAGCATCGCGGTGACCAGCGGAGAGGCCATGTAGCGGATCCCGCCGGACGGGGCGAGCACCGGAGTCACGAGAAGGTCCTCGGGGCGAGTGTCGGTGGTCGCCTGCACGACCCAGACGGGTACGCCGAGCTCCTGTGCGGCGGCGCAGGCCAGGGTCGTCTTGCCGACGCCGGGCTTGCCGAGCAAGCGCGGGTTGAGCGGCGCGTCGCGGTCAGAGAAACAGGTCCAGGCGGCGAGCAGTTGGAGCAGCACCTCGCGCTGGCCGATCCACTCGGGCGGGGGCGGTGACGCAGGCGCCAGGTGCAGCTCGACGCCGTCGATCTCAACGGTGCGCTCGTTGGCCACGCGTGATCCTCCTGCTGCGCCATTGTACGTGCTTCGGCTTGACAACGATGCGGACCCGCCGCGAGGATGGGTCCATCCGGAGGTGCCGTGGCCGAGCCCGAGGTCGTCGTGAGTCTCGCCGCGGTGATCGTAGCGGTCACCGACGAGCAGCCGCGCGTGCTGACGGTCTCGGTCCCGGCTGATGCGCCCCTGGAGGGGGGCGCCAGGGCAGCCGCCGACGCAGCGTCGGCGGTGCTCGAGACCCTGCGCCGGGCGGCCGCGACGGCCGCCGATCGTCTGGTCACCGAGGCCTCGGGCGGGCTCACCCTCGACCGGATCGCGGCTGTCGCTGCGACCGGCGCCGACCTGATCTCGCTGGGCGCCCTGACCCACAGCGCCCCAGCGCTCGACGTCTCGCTCGAGGTCACGCGGTGACTCAGGTGGCGTTTGTTGCCGGCGCCACCGGCTACACCGGCCGCGAGGTGGTGCGCACGCTCGGTGCGCGGGGCGTCGCGGCGGCCGCTCACGTGCGCCCGGACTCGGGGCACCTGAATCTATGGCGTGAGCGGTTCGCCCACCAGGGGGCGGAGATCGACACGACGCCGTGGACGGTCGACGGGATGGCCTCTACCTTCGAACGCCGGCGCCCGGATCTCGTGTTCGCCCTGCTCGGGACAACGCGGCGCCGCATGGCGCAGTCCGGCGGCGGGGACAGCTACGAGACCGTCGACTACGGCCTCACCGTCACCCTGCTCGAGGCCGCCATGCGAGCGGTTCCCAGGGCGCGATTCGTCTACCTGTCGGCGATCGGTGTTCGCGACGGCCAGACCCAGGGCTACCTCGGGGCACGCTCGCGGGCCGAGGCGGCGATCCGGACCAGCGGCTTGGACTTCACGATCGCCCGGCCGTCGTTCATCACCGGCCGGGACCGGGACCAGGACCGGCCGCTGGAGCGCCTCGCCGCGGGCCTGGCCGACGTCGTGCTCGCGGCGGCCGCGCGCCTTGGTGCGCGGCGGCTGGCGGACCGCTACCGCTCGACGACCAACGTCGCGCTCGCCGACGCCCTCGTCCGTCGCGCCCTCGACCCGGCGGCCGCCAACCGCACCCTCGAAGGCGCCGACCTGTTCAGGGAGGGTGAGCAGGTGAGGAGGTAAGAGGGTAAGAAGGTAACCGGGCGAGGGGGGTAGACCCTAGCCCTCCGGCTGAGGTTCGAGGGTCCCCCGCCGTCATGGACCATCGGTGCCGGTCCGGCACCGATCTTCCCGTACGAACCGCGGGATTCTCTCAACCGGCAGCACGATCGGTGTGGGCCTTCTCACTTCCCTCGGCGGGGGTCGGGGCAGAAGCTGGTGTCGGTGAAACCGTGGGCGCGCTCGCGACGGGTGAGCTCATCGTCGCATCGCGGCAACACGCCGAGGCGGACCAGCTCGGGACGGTTCTCGTAGCGTAGGCGTACCCGCGCCGAGGGTGTCGGCTCGAGGTTGAGGCGGACCTGGACGACACGGTGGTCGACCTCGTCGCCGATCCCGGTCGCGGCGTACCCCTCGGTCTCGCTGCGACCTGCGGCCTGGTCACGCAGGCTTGGCGCGGCGGGAGCCCCGGCGGCCTTGCTCCGCTCGTCGACGCGAGGCTGCGGGAGAGGCCGGCGCTCGGGGAAGACGACCGCTTCAATCACCCCGAGATTCTCGGTCCGGCCCAACCACGCGCCGTAGGAGCTCGCCTCGGTGGTGAACACGAAGCGGCGGGCGGTTGAGCCGGAAACCTGCCAGCCCTCGATGACGACCGTCTGCCACGGGTCGAGCACCCACTTCCGAGCCTGCGCGGCGGTGGTCGAACGGGCGTCGATGGTGTTCAGTCCGTCAACAGCGAGCGCCACTGCCACGCGACGCGGGCTCCGGTTCGAGAGTCTCAGCGCGTACTCCGCCTGCGGCTGCGCCTCGACATAGCTGGCGCCCTGGTGTGCGTACTCGGTGAGCGGCCGGCCGTCGACCAGGACGTCGAGGCTGAAGCCGCCCTCGTTGGTCGCGGCGGCTGGAGGGGCGATCAAGAGACCGCCGAGAACGGCGGCGGCGACACCGTGCCAGATCGCTTTGGAGGTCATGGTCAGGTCTCCTTTCCACCCCAGTGAGAGGTCAGTGGGGCGGAAAGGTTCCAAGGCGTTGGTGGGGCCGGCCCGCCGATTCTCCGGCGGGCCGGCCCCACCAACGCCTATGACGCGCTGCTGGCAGCGCGTCGGGGGAATCCGACCACGACAGGATTAGGGTTCCTGCCGGGCGATCTTCGAGGAGCGGCTCAGCTGCGCGGGTTGCCAGAGTGGACGTTGTGCAGCATCTCGAAGAAGGTGTCGTGCGCGGGGTCGAGGGTCGCCGCGGGCCCGGTGAGCTTGACGAACCAGGGTCCGTCCGTGCCTTCGATCACCGCGGCCATCAGGCGGGAGTCGGGCTGCGCGGTGCTCGGCCCCATGCCCATCCCGCTCGGTTTGAGCGTGCCGGATGCATCGAGCCAGGTCACCTTGAAGCCGTTGGCCTCAAACGATCCCCGCTGCGGTACGCCGGTAGACTCGATCTGACCCTGCCAGCGGCCGAGGTTCGCGTCGGTTCCGCCGCCGCCGCCGACACCGAAGAAGAAGACCGCCAGGGTCGCGTCTCCCCCGGGTCCGGGCACGGTTGCCTCGGCGATGCGCATCGACGACGACGGTGCTTGGGCCGTCCAGCCGGCGGGCAGGTCGAGGACGGCGCCGTGAAGATCCAGTGTGGCGCCCGTTGCGGTCGAAGCGCTGGTGGCAGCCTGCCCAGCGGCTGGAGCGGTGGTGCCCGTTGAGGCGGGCGAGCCGCATCCGGCGGCAATGACGCAGGCGAGGGTCACGAAGAACGTCAGACGCATGGTGCTGTCCTCCTAATCGAGCCGATGGACCCAACCCACGGCGGCGGTGGCTCATTCCGGGGCACAGGATGAGCGAGAATGCGTCCGGTGCGGGGAAGGTTGTTCCCTGCCGGAGGCGTACCCATGTCCCTGCTCGACTGGCTCGGTCTCGGATCCTCAACCTCACAGGACGCGTCAGCCGAGGCGCCGTCGTCGTCGCCTGCGATCGCTACCATCGAGACCCGTTTGACCGGCCTCGGTGAGACCCGTGCTCGCCACCTGGCGGCGTTCGCCGTGGTGCTGGCGCGCTCGGCGCGCGCCGACCTCGACGTGAGCCCCGAGGAGACCCGCCGGATGTGCGAGATCATCGAGAAGATCGGCGGGCTCGACGAGGAGCGGGCGAGCCTCGTCGTGGAGCTCGCGTCGAGCGGAGCGCTTGGCGGCGCCGACGAGTACCTGGCGTCGCGCCAGCTGCGCCAGACAACGGAGATCGAGGAACGGCGCCGCATCATCGACGCACTGTTCGCGGTCGCGGCGGCGGACGACTCGATCTCCCTCGCCGAGGAGGAGGAGATCCGTGAGGTCTCGAACGAGCTCGGCCTCTCCCACGAGGACTACGTCGATGCGCGCTCGGCCTGGCGGGACAAGCGGGAGGTCCTTCGCGGCCTCAAGCGATAGCCTTCGAACCTCCCCACTTGTGCTCTCTCTTTGACGTCCATGACATCGCCCTCGCCAGTGCGCTCAGCCCGCGCAGCGAGCCGCAACACGTCCTCCGGGAGCCGATGACCGAAACCCATGATGCTGATGCGGAGCTCTCTCTGCACCGATGCCGAGGCTGGTTGGAGGGCGATACAACGGGCAAAAAACCCTATCGTTTCAGCTCCGGCCACCACTTCTTGATGCAATCCGGGCACATGCCGTGCGAGAACGTGGCCTCTGAGTGGGTCTCGATGAAGCTCTCAACCTGACTCCAGTAGCCCCGGTCATCACGGATCTTCTTGCAGCCGGCGCAGATCGGCAGCAGACCGGTCAGAGACTTCACCTTCGCCAGGGCCTCCTGCAACTCCTGGATGAGCTGATCGCGCTGCGCCTCGGTCTGCTTCCGGGCAGTGATGTCCTGAATCGTGCCGTGCATTGCCTGCGTGCGCCCGTGGTCATCGGACTCCACTTTGCCCAATCCGTGGACCCAACGTTCGGCCTGGTTGTCGTGACGGACGATGCGGTACTCCTTGTCGAGGCTCTCACCATGACCGAGAACCTCGTCCCTCAGGTAGTCCACCATGAAGGCTCGGTCGTCAGGGTGGATGAGGGCCGCCCATCCTTCAACCGAGCGTTCGTATGCAGGGTCAATCCCGAGCACCGAGTCGAGCACCTCAGAGCTCGTCCACACTCCTGTTGAAGCATCCAAGACGAAGCTGCCCAGGCTCGCTACGACTTGGGACTCTTTGAGGAGACGTTCGCTTTCGCGCAGTGCCTCTTCAGTCCGCTTTCGCTCGGCGATCTCCACCCTCACCCGTCGCATGGCATCGGCGAGCTCGTCTGCCTGAGCCGTCGCCTCAACCCGCAGTCGGGCCTGCTGCATCTGCAGTGAAAAACTGCGGAGCCTCTCGATCTGCTTCTCCACCAAGACGTCTCTGATCTCCTGCTCCTGGTGTTCAGCGGGCTGCCCGGGGAGAAGATCTTCGGCAAGGCACGTTCGGTATGATGCTTCCATCGAGCACACCTTGGCAACGGCGCCCCAGCGGTCATAACACGCATAGGCGTGCTGCCAGTAGACCTGCGCCAGGCGCACATGCCCGCGTTCGAGCAAGAAGCCGTACGCCCGTTCGTTTGCCAAGCCCTCCCACTGGAGGAAGCTGCCGGCCTGAGCCGCCTCTGCCGCCGCGTCATAGAGCCCCATGGCGTCAACCGGCCTCCGATCAATCCGGGCCAACTCCGCAGCAGCCAGCAGGTACTTGTGTTGAAAGTTTTCGGGACAATTGACGGCCCAGATGCGAAACCTGGCGATCATCAGGTCAAGCTCAGTCCGCCATTCTGCTTGCTGCTCTGCATGTGCGTCGGGATAGAGCGCGCTGAGAATCATGAAACGCGCAAAGACATGCTCGGGCCATGGTAGGAGTCCCTGTGTGCCTGCCGTGAAGATCAACGGCTCGACCTCGTTGGACAGCAGCAGCGCACGAGAGTACTCGCCGAGAACAAGAAGAGACAACGTTCTGAAAACCTTGTAGATGCAAATGACCTGGGTGTTCTGATGTTCCGCAACCCGCCGCAGGAACTCTTCCTCTGAGTCATGGAAGCTCTCGTTCAACCCAGAATCCCGACCCGACAACTCCCCGAAAACGCTCAGGCCTCCCTGTAAGAGATCGATGGCCCATTGATTGCGGTGTGCCAGGCTAAATGCAAGGGAGCGTTGCGTCTCCTGTTGCAGCTGCTCAAGCGGAACTCCCTGGAAGAACCGGCAGTACATGTTGTGCCCGAAGGCATATGCGGCGTACTGCAGATTGCCGGACCGCAATCCGATTTCGTAGGCATCCGTATAATCCTGGGTGGCATATCTGAGGTGCTTGAACCAGTGCCTGATCGAGCTGCCAATCATCAGATAGAACACGCTCTGGTGAGACGGGGATTGGAACGTCGTTGTCATCAGACGAGTCGCGAGCTCGCCGAACTCTCGTGCCGCAGGATAGTCATCGTCGACCCAGCCCAGAAGCCCGCCAAAGGCGGTGTGGCTGTAACCAACCTGAGGGATGTTGCCATACTGAAGTGTCAGGCCGACAACGGTTGGCACAATCACGCTCCAAAGTCGCTGGTGTGAGCGGTAGCATGGAGGTCCCATCGTGATCAAAATATCTGACGCCATGAGCATCTCAGGATGGCTCATGACGGGCAGCTCGATCAGCGAGGAAATCGAGCGGGTGCCCAGCTGCCTCCGCACCTGTTCAATGGCATCACTTCGCGCTTCCTCGTAGTTGTCCTCGGGCAGCCTGATTCCCAGAGTGTTCAGCGCCCCCCGTCCCGCTGCGATAGCTTCCGGGTACCTGGCCAGCAACGTGTATTGAACGATGAGAACCTTCAGGGCGGCCGCCTCCTCGATTGCCGTCTCGGCGTGGGCAACAGCTTGCCGAATGCAGTCCTCGGCCCGGGCGGGCTCTCCCTCGAGGAATTCGCATTCCGCTCGCTCCACGAAGAAGTGCATGATCAGGTCGTGGCGGTTGTGCCAGAGGTACTCCGGAAAACCGGGTGCTTCCATGAAGCGGTTCGCCGCGCGGTAGAACTGAAGCGCTGAGCCGTAGGCAGTGGCAGCGTACGCTTTGCGTGCCGCAGCCACGTTCAGCTCCACCGTCCTCACCTGTTCTGCGGTGTCCTGGATGAGATGACAGCCGGCGTTCAGGTCGCTCACAACCTCGAACAATCTCTCGGCAAGCTGTTCCGGATGAAGGTTTGCGAGCAAGAGTCTCCCGATTCTGAGGAGCACGCTCGGAAGCTGGGAAGGTTCAATCAGCGTGACGGCCGCCTGTTGTATCCGGTCGTGCGCGAACCCACATGTCTTGGGGACATGAAGATCGCGCGGAGGGTCGACGCCTCCGCCGCCATCAAAGGGCAGGAGCAGGCTCTGCGTCTGCTCCGAGAAGAGCAAGGTACTGCAGTCCTCGGGGCCTTTCCCGCTGATGATACTCAGGTTCTCCAGCTCAAAACGGTTGCCAAGGCAGGCGGCCAACGAGAGTAGATTCCAGCTCTCGGGGTCAAGACGGCGCAACCTCAGGACAAAGAGGTCGACGACATCGCCAGGCAGGTCGGCTCCCTCGATCTCGTCAATGTGCCAGTGCCAACAGTTTCGAGCTATGTCAAACAGGATCAGGCCAAGCTCGTGGAGAAAGCTGAGAAACGACAGCACAAAGAACGGATTCCCGTGGGTCCTGCCGTGGACGAGCGCTGCCAGTTTGTCAACCTCATTCGTGGCTGGCGTCAAGGTATCAGCCAGAAGCTCCCGGACATCATCTGCAGTGATGTTTATGACGTGAAGTTCATGGAGTGGAACAGCATGGATGCGCAGGTCGTCCAGCGCTGACATCAGCCGGTGGCCAGGGTCCACCTCGTCGTCGCGATATGAGACGACGACCAGCACGTAGTGCAGTGTGATCCCTACCTGGATCTGCTTGAGCAGTTCACACGAGGCGGCGTCAGCCCATTGCCAGTCGTCAATGAACAGGACGAGGGGATGTTCCGGTCGGCAGATGACCTTGAGAAAGCTCCGGCAAACCCCAGCAAAGCGGTGCCGTGCTTCCTGCGGGCTGATGTTCTCCAGGGGCGGTTGTGGCCCCAGGAACGGTTCGAATGCCGGGACCAGGTCAGTCAGCACGCGACCCAGGCCGTCAACGGACTGGAGGATATCGGCTTTGAGACGTGAGCGTTGCGGCAAATCGACGGACTGCAAGACCCGACACAGCTGGGTGAGTGCCTGTCGAAAGGCATAGTAGGGGATGTTCTGCCGGTACTGCTCGAACTTGCCCGAGATGAAGAAGCCGTTCCTGTCCCGAATCGGGAGCTCGAGCTTCTGCACCAGGGCCGTCTTCCCGACCCCGGCGGCACCTGCAACCAGGAGAACTTCGCCATGACCGGTGCTGCCACGTTCGAGTGAATCGAGCAATGCAGCGAGATCCCGGTCGCGACCGTACAGCCGTTTTGGGATCGTCAACTGGCTCATGGCGTCACTCTCGTGTCAATTGCCGTCCCCGTCGAGTGCTGTGGCGTCTCATGCTACTGATGCGTTGCGCTCAAGCTCGCGCCGGCGACCGGAAGTTCTCTTCGGCACCATCCTATCAGCGCCGAGCAACGCAACGACCTCACTCCGAAGGAGAGGCTCTCCGAGGCCGACGCTGGCGGGCAGACCGGCGCCCGCAGCAGGGAGCTGGTGGCGAAGTGCGGGCTAGCTGTCGTGGGCGGTCCCGCTTGCCCGACGGCGCAGCCTGCCCCGTGCGGACTCTGACGTGATCAGAGCCAGCGCCTGCTCGAGCTCGCTCGCGGCGAGGCTCCGGTCATCGAGCAGCACGGCCAGCACCCACGTGCGATCCCGTTGCCAGCCCAGGCCCTCAACCATGCGGAGTGCCTCCGGGATGCGGCGCGGAAGACCGTGCCGCAGCAGCGCGAGCACCGCGCGGCGTCGAACCCAACCGTCGGGCAGGCCGAGCACGATCCCCTCGAGCTCCCCGGCGTCGGGCTCGGCCGACCCCTCGAGTCGTGCCTCGAGCTGCCGCAACGCCCGCAGTGGAGGCTCTTTCGCCCCAGGCGGCGGCGCGACCTCGGCGGCCTCCGGCGCCGCGGGCATGGGAGCTGGTGCGGGCGCCTGGGTCCGCCCGCGCCGTCGCGCAGTCGGTACCGACGGCGCAGCACGGGGGGCGGACTGGACAGCAGGAGCGGGCGGTTCCGGCATTCGCCGCGATGCGGGCTGAGGCGCTGGCAGCGGCGCGGGACGCGGGGCAGCGACGAGGACCTCGGGGAGGTCGGGGAGCGTGTCGCTGTCTGCAGCCGGAACCTCGGCTGACCGCGGGTCCCAGACCGCCGACGGCGACGCGGGCGCGTCCTCTTGGGCGACCTCGTCGGGCTGGACCGGCTCCGGCTCGTCGGGGCCGAGCATGGACTCGGCGAGCTGGAGGCCTTCGAGCGTCGCTTGTCCGCGGCTTCCGGGCGTTCGCAGCCCGGCGAGAATGCCGCGCAGCTGCGCGGGGTCGGCGCGGCGCGCGCGTCGCAGGGCTTCGAGCAGGGTCGCCGGTGCGAGGCCGCCCTTGCTGGCGAGGCGGTCGATGAGCTCCTCGGCGCCGTCGAACCCGACCCGTCGGGCGAGGTCGCGGCGCTCGAATCCGTCAAGAGCGCGCACCGAGCGCCACGCGCGGGCGATGATCTGGAGTCGTTCGAGCGGGCTCGCGGCCCGTTCGAGCTCGAACAGGAGGGCGACCAGCTCCTTCGAGGGTGTCACCGGGGCCTCCGCCTACTCCGTCTCGATCACCTTTCCGCCGCGCTTCGTCCCGGGGGCGTCCGCAGACATGGTGTCGGCGGCGGCCGCCGGTAGGCGCGAGATGTCCCGCAGCAGCTTGCTGATGTCCACGCCCGCGAGCTGCTGCATGATCGGGCCGAGCTGACTCAGCACCTGGGTCACGTCCTCGGTGAGGCGGGCGGCACCGGTCCCGTCGCCTCGGCCCGCCCCCTGGCTGATGATGGTGGTGGCACCCGCGCGCGAGAGCGGCTCGGAGATGGCCGCCGCGATCTCCGGCAGCACCTTGAGCGCCTCGATCGAGAGGCCGGCCTCGTTGTAGAGCTTGAGCGCCTCGGCGAGCAGGCGGCGCGCCTCGGCCTCGGCCTCGCCCTTGGCCCGGATCGCGTCGGCCTCGGCGAGCCCGATGTCCCGGCGCATGGTCGACTCGGCCTCGGCCTTGGCGATGCCCTCGGCCTTGACCGCCTGCGCCGCTTCCTCACGCCGCTTGCGCTCCGCCGCCGCCTGGCGCTCGACACGGTATTGCTCGGCGTCGGCGTTGCGCTCGGCCTCATACTTGTGGGCGTCGGCCTTCTCTCGCACCGAGGCATTGAGCTCGAGCTTCTGGCGCTCGACCTCGCGCTCGGCGATGCTGATGTCCTGGACCTTGAGTTCCATCTCGCCGGCCTTGACCGCCTGTGCGTCGGCGACATCGACCTCCTTGCGGATGGACGCCTTCTTCAGGCTCAGGGCCTTGTCGGAGTCGGCGATCTCGCGGTCGACGTCGAGCCGCTTCTGCTCCTTCTGCTGGCGCGCCTGCTCCTCCTCGATGGCGGCATCGCGATCGGCGTTGGCGGTGGCGATTCGCGCGCCCTTGAGCGCCTCCTGGATCTTGGGCTGGCCGAGGGCGTTGAGGTAGCCCTCGTCGTCCTGGATCGCCTGGAACACGAACGAACGGAACTCGAAGCCCATCCCCTCGAGGTCCCGGTGGGCCTCCTCGCGGACCTTCTCCTGGAATGACTTCTGGTCGCGGTAGAGCTCCTCCACCGTGAGCGTGCCGATGATTCCGCGGAGGTGGCCGGCGACGGTCTCCTTGATGGTCGCCTGGACCTGGTCGACCGGGACGCCGAGGAAGCCCTCCGCCGCCCGGCGGATGTTGTCGATCCCGCCCTCGACCTTAACCTGGGCGACCGCCTTCACGTTGATCGGAATTCCCTGGATCGTGTAGACGTGGCGCAGGTCGATGTCGAGGGTCATCATGCGCAGCGAGAGGATCTCGTACTGCTCCCAGGCCGGCCACACGAAGGTGCCGCCGCCGCGGATGATGCGGAAGCCCTCGATCTCCCCGGCCGCAGACCGGACCTTCTTGCCGAGCAGCTTGCGCCGTCCGAACACGATCAGGGCCTCGTCGGGACCCGCCTTCTTATAGCGGAAGCGGATCGTGAGGTAGCCGAAGAGAACCGCGATCGGCAGCAGCAGGACGAGGATCAGGATGACGTTGGACATCTGTCGACCTCCGTTTTGAGGCTGGTCGGCCCAATGTAGCACTGCGAGGTCGTCTTGAGAAACGTGTATGGAGTAAAAAGGTTCGGCGCCCGGCCGATGATCGGCCGGGCGCCGAGATGTCACGCGGACGGCGACTACTGGAAGAGCGGGAAGTTCCTCGGCGCGAAGGCGTCGAAGATGTCCTTCATGCCGAAGAAGAGCGGGTCGAACTCGGGGGCGCCGTACTGGTCCATGGCGATGAAGCCGGACTCGCCGAGCGGGAACATGCTCTCGATCCGGATCGGTCCGTCGGAACCCATCTCAACCACGTGGGCGTAGGTCGAACGGCTCGCGAAAGGCGTGGTTCCGACTTCGCCGATGAGGTCGTGGACGTAGCGGATGTAGCCGCGGGTGTGGTTCCAGGGCCGCGGTCCGAGCGACGCGAGGGCGTTGTCGAGGGCCATCACGATCAGCGCGTTGGCGTCGGTCGGCTTGCCCGAACCGGAGCGGTCGAGGAACCAGTTGTTGAGGGTCGGCAGGGAGGCCTGGGAGCCGGCCAGGGCGTGCAGCAGGACGTTGAACAGCAGCGCTTTGGGCTGGCTGTCGAAGCTCATGCCCGCGGTGGTGAACTCGTCCTCGAACGTGAGGCGCAGCACCTCACGGATCCATGCGTCCTGGAGCACCCATGCGTCCGCGCGCAGCAGTCCGCTGACCCACTCGCTGGAGCCGCCGGCGACGAAGTGGCCGTCCCAGCTCGACAGGAGGTCGAGGGCGGCCTGCCGCGAGGCGTTGGAGTCGGCGTTGACGGCCGCGGTGAACGAGCTCTCCACAAACTCCCACGGGTTGCCGCCGCCGCCGAAGGAGTCGGTGGTGGCGATATTGAGCGCGAGGTCGCGGACCTGCTCGAAGGTGAGGTCGTCGTGGCTGTCGAGGTACTCCTTGATCACGTGTGCGCGGTGCGCCGGGCCCATGACGTAGCTGGTGTTGTTGGGCGCGTTGTCGTACCACACGGCGGACTTGTTGTTCCAGCCGCCGAAGTAGTGCTGGCTCGGGTTTTCGGCGTGGGCGCGCCGCTTCAGGATCGCGGCGTCCCACTCCTCGGTGCCGTCGCCGATCAGCGGGAAGCGGACGTCGACGCCGGCAGGTCGGACGGGGTCGCGGCCCGACATCCAGTAGGCGATGTTGCCGTCACGGTCGGCGTAGCAGAAGTGCTGGCTGACCGCGGCGAGCTCGATCGCGGCCCCGAGCTGAGCGACCGACTGGGCGCGGGCCATGCCGAGGGCAAACTTGACCGAGTCGAACTCGTAGCCCCAGTGGGAGTACTTCCAGGACAGGATCACGGCCGGCGGGTTGGCCGGGTCGTAGGGGAGCGGCTCGATGACCGGGCCGTGGGGCGTGCGGAAGACGGGGATCGTCACGTCCGCCGCGCCCGCGACCTTGATCGTCTCCATCCGGTTGAGGGTCACGCTCTGTGGCGCCTCGAGGTAGTAGTCGGTGGTGTGGGCGTGGCCGACCTGCATCGACCACACGTGGTGCGGGGTGCGGCCGATGATGATCCCGGGAACGCCGGGCACCGTCATGCCGGAGATCTGCAGCCCGCCGCCGTTGATCGACCCTTCGGTCACGATCGAAGGCGTCATGAAGCCCATCTGTGGGCCGGAGTAGAGGATCGGGTTGCCCGAGGCGGTCTTGTCGCCGGAGACGACCCAGGCGTAGCTTCCCATCTTGGTCCGGGCGTTGATCTTCTCGAGGCGCGCCACGCGGCCGGAAAAGCGGTTGTCGAGGTGCCGGGCTGCGGCGCGCATGTCCGGCAGGCGCTCGAGCTGTGCGGAGGGCTGCGGCGTGGCGGCGTGTGCGCCCGCGGCCGACTCACCCTCTGGAATCATGGTCTGGGCGGCCGGATCGTTGGTCCAGCGCAGGTCGGAGAACATCGCCAGCGCCTCTGCCGAGTAGGCTCCCTGCAGGGCCTGGACCATCGCGGCGTTGTCGATCTGCCCGGTGTTGAACGCCTCAGGGTCGAACTGACGCAACAGAGCGGACACCCACTGCAGGATGTCCGCCGTCGTCCAGTCGGCAGGCACGAAGTCGATACCGAGCTGGGCTCCGGCCGCCTTGAACTCGAACGGCAGCAGGGAGCGGTCCGCCTTGACCTCTGTGATGCGCCGGTTGATGCCGTCGACATAGGCCTGGATGACGGTCTTCGACTCCGTGTCGAGGTTGTCGAAACCCGCCGTGAGCTCGGCCGGCGAGTAGCCGACTGTCCGCGCCAAGACGTCGTCCGACACGTAGCTTGGTCCCAGCAGCGCAGCGAGGGTTCCGTTGGCGCTGCGTCGGAAGGTCTCGATCTGCCACAGGCGGTCGCTCGCGATCGCGTATCCCATCCTCTCGAACACGTCGTACAGCGAGCCCCCGGTGATGAACCACACGCCGCGGGCGTCGCGGACGGACGCGACCGGCGCGACCTGGCTCGAGGCGGAGGAGGCGGCGGCATACAGGAAGTAGGCGTCGTTCGAGTCGTTCACGACCACCGAAGCGTAGGCGTAGGCGGTCCCGTCACAGCCTTCGGTGCAGCGCACCGTCACCGAGCCGACCCCGGAGAGGCCGTCATTGGTCTTGAACTGGTCGATCGCCCCCGGGGCGACGGTGTGGGTCGTCATCCGCAGGGCGTCGCCCGGCGTCGTCTGGACGATCGCCACGAAGGTCTGGGAGTGGACGCCGGTGTTGGCGATGCCGACGTTGGCGCGGTAGCCGGCCGAATCCATCGGCATCGGGAACACGACCTCGCCGTCGGTGCCGAAGCCGCTGCCGGGGGCGACCGAGGCGATGCCCTGGCCGTAGCTCCCGGTCGATTCGTTGGTGAAGGTCCGGGTCGACAGCGCCACCGGGTGGGTGGACCACCAAGTCATGATGTACTTGCCGTCGGGGACCGAGGACGAGGTCGTGCCGACGAGGTCGGTGACCTCGACCGTGCCCCCGGCTCCGGGCAGATCGACGGTCGTGGTCCAGTCGTCGCCCGCGGGGTTGTGCAGCGTCCAGCTCAGCTTGCCGGGCACCGAGCCGCTCAGCTGGGTCGCGTACATCGTGGTGGTCCAGCGCGAGTCGTTCGCACCAGGACTCTGGATGACCACCGGGACGATGCCCGAGGTCATCGGTTGCATGGTCTGGGCGGCAGCTGGGGCTGCCACGGCGAGGACGAGGAGAATGAGCAGGAATCGTTCGGCGCGCATCGGACCTCCCTTTGGTCGGTTGGTCAACGGCGGGCCGCTCGGGGCGGTGAAAGGCCGTCCCCGGGTCCGTCGGCTGGTAGTGCTCGAACTCTGAGGCACGTCGAATGACGATACCGCGTCCGCGGCTCCACCTCAAGAGGCATCCGAGGTTCGGGGCCGGCTTCCGGTCCCGAACCTCGGATGCCTTTGAAGCGCTTCGCGCTTCTTTGGCTCAGACCGTGCGGGAGAAGACCGGCTTGTCCGACGGCTGCTTGAGGTAGGCGTCGAAGGGCATGCACAGGTTGCGCAGGAAGAACCGTCCGAGAGGGGTGACCTCGAGGCCGTCGTCCCGGATCTCGACCAGGCCGTCGTCCGCCATCTCGTGCAGCTCCGCGAGCGCGTCGGCGAAGTGGCGACGCGGGTCGACGGCGTAGGTCGACTCGACCCAGCCGAAGTCGAGCTTCAATGTGCAGATCAGCCCGCGAATGACCCCGCCGCGGAGCTCGTCCTCCGGGCTGCGCGCGATGCCCCGCTCGACCGGCAGGCGGCCGGTGGCGACCGCGCGTTGGTAACGGGCGAGGTTCTTCTCGTTGGCGACGTAGGCGCCGGCGACGTCGCCGATCGCTGTCACCCCCACCCCGACCTGGTCGGTTGCCGGCATCACCGTGTAGCCCATGAAGTTGCGGTGCAGTCGGCCCTCGTCGAGGGCGCGGGCGAGCTCATCGTCGGGGCGCGCGAAGTGGTCGAAGCCGACGAAGCGGTAGCCTGCGGCAGTGAACTCCTCCGCGGCGCCGACGAAGAGGTTGAACTTCTCCCAGCCGCGCGGCAGGGTGGCCTCGTCGAGCTGGCGCTGATGGGGCTTGATCCAGGGCACGTGGGCGTAGGAGAAGCACGCCACGCGGTCCGGGGCGAGCTCGGCGACCACCGAGCGCACGGTCTGTCGGAATTGGGCTTCGTTCTGATGGGGCAGGCCGTAGATGAGGTCGACGTTGACCGACGAGAAGCCGAGTCGGCGTGCCGCCTCGACATGCGCGCGGCTGAGCTCGAGCGGCTGAACCCGTCGCACCGCCTCCTGGACCGCAGGATCGAGGTCCTGGACGCCCATCGAGAGGCGATTGAAGCCGAGGCCGCGCAGGGTCTCGAGGTGCTCCATCGAGGTCACGCAGGGATCGACCTCGATCGCCACCTCGGCGTCGGAGGCGACCTCGAAGCGGGTGGTGATGGCGCGGTAGAGCCGTTCGCACTGAGCCGGGGTGAGGTAGGTCGGCGTGCCGCCGCCCCAGTGGAGCTGGTTGAGCCGACGGCGCGGTCCGAGACTCGCGGCGAGCAGGTCGAGCTCGCGCTCGACGGCCTCGAGGTAGGCGACCTCGGGTCCGTGGTGCGGCGAGATCACGATGTTGCAACCGCAGTAGGTGCACCGCGCCTCGCAGAACGGAATGTGGACGTACATCGACAGCGGGGCGTCGGCCGTCCGGGCGGCCACTGCGAGGCGCTCACGATAGGCGGCCTCGTCGAAGCCGGCGTGGAACAGAGGCGCCGTGGGGTAGGAGGTGTAGCGCGGTCCGGGCCGGTCGTACTTGGCAAGCAGCTTCGGGGTGAGCGCGGTCAGTCCGAGGGGCGAGGTGTTGTTCATATTCGATCTCAATCCTGGACCAGTCCGACGGCCGCGTCAAAGCCGGAGACGTGAGAGGCCTGGACAGTGCGCACGAAGGCTTCCATTGCCGCCACCGGTACCTCGGGAGTGATGCCGTGGCCGAGGTTGGCGATGTAGCCGGTGCGGGGCGCCATCGCGAGCATCGCCTCGGTCCGCCGCCGGATCTCCTCGATTGGGCCCATCAGGACGCCGGGGTCGAGGTTGCCCTGGAGGGCGTGGTGGGGCAGCAGCCGCGGCGCGCGCTCGAGGTCGGCCCGCCAGTCGAGGCCGATGACCTCGCACGGCATGTCGACCAGGTCGTGGAGAAAGTGGGTGCCGCCGTGGGCGAAGTAGATCCGGGGCACGTCGAGATCGCCGATCGCGGCGAGCAGCCGGCGCGCGGGCCGCAGCGCCCAGTGGCGGGCGTCGTCCGCGGCGAGGGCGCCGACCCACGAGTCGAACACCTGCACCGCCTGCGCGCCGTGCGCCACCTGGGTGCGGAGATAGGCGGCCATCGCGTCGGCGAGGGTGTCGAGCAGGCGGTTGAACGCTTCCGGGTGGGTGAGTGCGAAGTGCTTGGTGCGGGTGAACGAGCGCGAGGTGGTGCCCTCGATGACGTAGGACGCGAGTGTCCACGGGGCGCCGCAGAAGCCGATCAGGGCAACCTCGGCCGGAAGCGCGGACCGCACCCGCTCGAGGGCCTGGTCGAGGTACTCGGTGCCGGTCCAGGGATCGGGGACGACCAGCCGCTCGAGGTCGCCGGGCTCGTGGATCGGGTTGGCGAGGTGCGGCGCGGGGGTGAAGTCGAGCTCGATTCCCATCGGCACCAGCGGGGTCAGGATGTCCGAGAAGATGATCGCGGCGTCGAGGCCGAAGCGACGGATCGGCTGGAGGGTGACCTCGGCGGCGATCTCCGGGGTCCGGCACATGGTCAGGAAGTCGCCGGCGCGTGCGCGCACCTCACGGTACTCGGGCAGGTAGCGCCCGGCCTGGCGCATGACCCACACCGGCGGCCGGTCGACGGGCTCGTCGCCGGCAGGCGGCGAGGAACCTGTTCATGCCGGAACCTCCACGCTCTCGGAGAGTGGCGCCGCCAGCGCTCGAAGACAACCACCAAGACACCAAGACACTAAGACATCGCAGGGAAGGGCGACGCCAGTGAGTCCCCAGCGGCTGCCGTTGGCAGCCGCCCCCATCGGAGCGGTAGGACGGGCCGAAGACCTGTCTCTTGCCCGCGCCTCCGCTCGGATGGAGCCGCGCTGCGCACGGCGGGACCACCTGGACCGGAATCGACTCAGCTGCTTGTGCCGGCTCGAGAACACACCGTCACTGGCAGATGGCGACAGGTCTCGAAGCTGCACGGTCCTCTTGGTGTCTTGGTGCCTTGGTGGTGGATTGCCGCCAATGCGAGTCACGTGACCTCCGCCACTGCGGCATCGAATGCGGCGAGGGTCTCGTCGATGACGTCGCCGTCGTGGGCGGTGGAGACGAACATCACCTCGTAGGCCGAAGGTGCGAGCGAGATCCCGCGCTCGAGCAGCTCGCGGTGCAGCACGGCGTAGCGCGCGGCGGACTCGGGGCGGATGTCCTCGTAGCGCCTCGGCGGCGGGCCGTCCTGGAGGGCCATCCACAGGATCGAGCCGACGCGGACCACCGACCAGGGGCGGCGGCGGCGGTCGAGAACCTCGCGGAGGCCGGTCTCGAGCCGGGCGCCGAGGCCCTCGAGGTCGCACCATGCCTGACCCTCGTCCGCGAGCAGCTCGTCGAGGGTCGCGATTCCAGCGGCCATCGCAACCGGGTTCCCCGAGAGCGTTCCGGCCTGGTAGACGGGGCCGAGCGGTGCGAGCAGCTCCATGAGCTCGCGGCGGCCGCCGTAGGCGCCGACCGGCATGCCGCCGCCGATGACCTTGCCGTAGGTGACCAGGTCGGGGACGACGTCGTACATTGCGGCCGCGCCCGCGGGCCCGAGCCGGAAGCCGGTGATGACCTCGTCGAAGATCAGCAGCGCTCCGGCGGCGGTGCACAGCTCGCGCAGCCGGCGGACGAACTCCGGCCGCTGCACCAGCAGGCCCGAGTTGGCCGGGACGCCTTCGATGATCACCGCCGCGATCTCATCCCCGCGCTCTGCCATCAGGGCCTCGAGGCTCTCGAGGTCGTCGAGCGGGAGCACGAAGGTGTGGCCGGCGAAGGCATCTGGGACTCCGGCCGACGACGGCGTGCCGAAGGTGGCGAGCCCGGAGCCGGCCGAGACCAGGAGGTGGTCGACGTGGCCGTGGTAGCAGCCGGTGAACTTGACGATCCCGTCGCGCCCGGTGGCGCCTCGCGCGAGCCGCACCGCCGACATCACCGCCTCGGTGCCCGAGGAGACGAAGCGGATCATCTCGAGGAAGGGTACCGCGCCGACGACCAGCTCGGCGAGCTCGACCTCGGCCGGGCAGGGCGCACCGAAGGACAGGCCCCGGCGCGAGGACTCGCACACCGCCTCGACCACCGCCGGGTGGGCGTGGCCGAGGATCAGCGGTCCCCAGGAGCCGACATAGTCGATGTACCGGCGTCCGTCGACGTCGGTGACGTGGCAGCCGGCGGCACAGGCGTAGAAGAACGGCTCGCCGCCGACGCTTCGGAACGCCCGCACCGGCGAGTTCACCCCCGCCGGGAGCAGCTCGCAGGCGCGCCGGTAAAGCTCGCGGGAGCGCGGGCCGGCGCTCACAGCCAACCCTCCGCGAGTGCCTGCCGGCCGTGGTAGGTGATCAGGATGTCGGCGCCGGCGCGGCGGAAGGCGTGCCAGTTCTCGAGCACGATCGCGCGCTCGTCGACCCAGCCGCGGGCGGCGGCGGCCTTGACCATCGAGTACTCGCCGGAGACGTTGTAGACCGCGAGCGGGTGAGGGAACGCCTCGCGCAGGTCCCTGACCACGTCGAGGTAGGCGAGTGCCGGCTTGACCATCAGGATGTCGGCGCCCTCGGCGGCGTCGAGCTCGGCCTCGACCAGCGCCTCGCGCCGATTGCGGGCGTCCATCTGGTAGGAGCGCCGGTCGCCCATCGCCGGGGCCGAGTGGGCCGCCTCCCGGAACGGTCCGTAGTAGGCGGAGGCGTACTTCACCGAGTACGACATGATCGCGGTCTCGGTGAGGCCGGCCTCATCGAGGCCGTCGCGGATCGCCGCGATCCGCCCGTCCATCATGTCGGACGGGGCGACCACGTCGGCACCGGCGGCGGCGTGGGCGAGCGCCATGCGGGCGAGCAGGGGCAGGGTCGCGTCGTTCGCGATGTATCCGTGCTCGATGACGCCGCAGTGCCCGTGGTCGGTGTAGGCGCACAGACAGACGTCGGTCATCACGATGAGGTCGACGCCGAAACGCTTCTTGAGCGCTGCGACCGCACGCGGCACGACGGCGTCCTCGGCCCACGCTGCGCGGCCGTCGGGCGCCTTCGCCGACTCCTCGGGGACACCGAACAGGAGCGTCGCGCGAACGCCGAGCTCGAGGTCGCGCTCGACGGTGGCGAGCAGCCGGTCGACCGACTGGTGCTCGATTCCGGGCATGGCGTCGATCGGCTCGGCGATGCCCTGGCCGGGGACGACGAAGTGGGGCTGCACGAGCATGCGGGCGTCGAGCCGCGCCTCGGCGACGAGGTCGCGCAGGGCGGCGGTGGTCCGCAGCCGGCGGGGACGGATGGTCAGATCCGACATAGCTCCTCCGCGAGAGATTCGATCGAGGGCTGTTCAGGTGTTCGGCACGAGATGCCGAGAGCGGCCGCCGCGTCGCGCGTGGTCGGCCCGAGTGCGACATGGGGGCAGGGCAGGGGCTGGCCGCCGACGCCGTCGAGGTAGAAGCGGGCGGCCCGGGGTGAGGTCAGGACGACCGCGTCGACGCGCGGGCCGCGCAACGGTGGCAGCTCCCGCGGTGGGGTCTGGCGCATGCGGTAGACCTCGAGCGGGAGCACCGGATGGCCGGCGTGGCGCAGCGCCGCCGGCAGCTCGGGCCGGCGGTCGTGGCCGCACGCGAAGATGACCGCGGCGCCCGGGGCGAGGCGCTCGACGAGCTCCTCGGCGAGGCCGGCGCCGGTGCCCGGTCCGACCAGCTGGAGGTCGAGCCCGGCGGCAGTCACGGCGGCCGCGGTGCCGTCTCCGACCGCAGCCGCCGGCAGAGCGATCAGGTGCCCGGCCCTGCGCTGCCGCGCCTGGGCGACGAAGCGCTCAGGGGCCCGGGGCGAGGCGAGGACCAGCCACGTGCCTTCCATGCCTGCAGTGGCTTCGATCACGGCGCGCCATCCGGCGTCGTCGTCGACGTCTTCGAGCCGGAGCACCGGGTACGGTCGGATCACGATGTCGTGGTCGGCGACCAACTCCTGGAGCTCGCGGCACTCGCCCGGGTGGCGGGTGATGAGGACGTATCGGGTCACGGCACCATCGCCCGCAGGTCGCTGCCGGCGAAGGCAGCATGGCAGGCGCGGGCGGCGGCCTCGGGAGTCGGCGCCGCCGCCGCGACCCGCGCGACCCTGGCGTGCGTGATCTCCTCGTCGACCTCGCCGAGCACGGCTGTGAGGCGCAGCACGCCGCCGTCCTCGTCCGCCAGGCACCCGAGCGGCAAGTGGCATCCACCGCCGAGCATCTGGAGCAGAAGGCGTTCCGCGCCCACGCGGCGAGCCACCGGAGCATCATGGAGGGCGGCGAGTCCGGCGGTGTGCGGGTCGCCGGCGCGCGCCTCGACCGCGAGCGCGCCCTGGCCCGGCGCCGGAAGCATCACCTCGGGCGGCAGCTCGACGACCTCGAGGCCCTCGAGGTCGAGGCCGAGCCGAGAGACGCCGGCCGCGGCGATCAGGATGGCGTCATAGTCGCCGCGCTGCAGCTTGCCGACCCGGGTCGGCACGTTGCCGCGCAGCGCGGTGACGCGGACTCCCGGCGCGAGGACGAGGACCTGGGCCGCTCGCCGCAGCGACGATGTTCCGACGACGGACCCCGGCGGAAGGCCGAGCGGGTTGGCCGCCGAGGGCTCGAGCAGGCCCGTGCGAGCGAGCAGCAGGTCCGCGGTCGTGGTCCGCTCCGGAATGGCCACCACCTCGAGCCCCTCGGGCTCCTCGGTCGGCAGGTCCTTGAGCGAGTGGACCACCAGGTCGACCGTGCCGTCCACGAGGGCGAGCTGGAGCTCCTTGGTGAAGAAGCCCTTACCCTCCATCTTGTGGAACGCGACGTTCTGAATTTGGTCGCCCTGGGTCTTGACGATCTCGAGCCGGCACTCGCGTCCGAGCTCGTCGCGGATCCGTGCGGCCATTCGTCGGGCCTGCCACAGGGCGAGGTCGGACCCGCGGGTTCCGAGCACCAGGGGGCGGATCACGGGCCACCTCCGGAGGGTTCGCTTGGGGTGCGTCCGTCGTCGGCGAGTCCGTCGAGGAAACCCTCGACCACCGCGCTGGTGTGCGCCCATGCCGCCGCCTTGAGGCCGCGCAGCGGAACCTGGACGAGTCGTTTGACCATGTCCTCGGTCAGCCTTTCGAGCGCCTGGCGCTCGTCCTCGTCGAGCTGCGCGAGGTCCTTGCCGAGCGCGTGGCGGACGGTCCGCTCCGCGACCTCGCGAAACGCTGTGTGGAGCGAGCGGGCCACCGGCGAAATCTCCCGGTCGAGGAAGCGTCGCCGCAGAATGGTGAGCTGGTGGTCGACCAGCGCCTCGCAGCGGTCGGTCTCCTCGAGGCGGAGACGGCGGTTGCGCTCCGCCTCCTCACGCATCGCCTCGATGCCGTGCAGCACCACGCCGGGCTCGGCGCCCGCGGCGGGGTCGATGTTGGGAGGCAGGCCGAGATCGACCACCAGGAGCTGCTCGTCCGACGGCAGGTGTGCGCGCATCGCGGCGATGTTGGCGCGGCTCAGCACCGGCTCGTCGACGGTCACCGCGGCGACCACGGTCCCGACCCGCGGCGGGTCGAGCTGCACCGTGTCGAGCGACAGCGTTCCGGCGGCGGGGTCGCCCTGGACCAGCGCGTGCGCCCGCTCGGGTGTGCGGTTGGCGACCACGACCCGACGCTCGGGGTCGGCGGCGCGGACCAGCCGCAGGGACTGCGCGGCCATCGTGCCGGCACCGATGAGCAGCACTGGCGCAGACGACGCCGCCAGGTGGTCGTTGAGGGTGCGCTCGACCAGGGTCACCAGCGACACCGGCCTACGGCTGAGCTCGGTCTCGTTCTTGATCCGCTTGGCGAGGTGAAAGGCCTCGTGGAAGCACTGGTCGAGGAAGCCGCCGAGCAGCCCGAGGCGGTGGGCGGTCTCGTGGGCGTCCTTTGCCTGACCGGCGATCTGGGCCTCCCCGATCATCATCGAGTCGAGGGCGGCGCAGACCCGGAACAGGTGGCGGGCGGCCTCCTGACCGCGCAGGAAGTAGAGCTCGTCGTCCGGGGGCAGCTCGGTCGCGCCGTCGGTGAGGTCGGTCAGGCTGCGGCGCAGGTGGTAGAGCAGGTTCTTCGAGTGGGAGTGGCCGTCGGTCCGGAAGTAGAACTCGACCCGGTTGCAGGTCTTGAGGTAGACCAGCTCCGACACGCCGGCAAGGCGCGCGAGCTCGCCCAGGCTGTCCTCGGGAAAGTCCGAGGGCAGGGCGGCCTGTCCGAGCGACTCGAGCTGTGTGGTGCGGTAGCTTGCGCCAACGACTCCGATGCGGTCCACAAAACACTCCCGCGGCGGATGATACCGGAGATGCGTTCGCAGTTGGGTCACAGGCGGGTAAAACACGGAGCGGCATCGTCTTTGACCACAGAGACAGCTGGAGGTGAGAAGGTGAGGAGGTAAGAAGGCGGGGGAGCGGTGACGGCGTTCCGTGCAGGGCGTTGTGTGTGACGGAATCGGGCTCGCTGCCATGCCTTGAGGGGGGAGAACCCTCAGCGGCCGGTGATTCGGTTGGTGGATCCTCTCCTGGTATTTCGCCCTTGGGACCCTCTCACTTCCTCACCCTCTAACCTTCTCACCTCTCCGTTCTCCGTGGTTCAGTCCTTCTTCGCGAGGAGGGTGTCGATCGCCTTGAAGTCGACCGTCTCCATGCGGGCCTTCTCGTGACCCTCGGCGTCGAGCAGGAGGATGGTCGGGGTGCCGGCGAGCTCGAAGCGCGCCCGGGTCCGCTGCGCGGAGTCGAAGTAGACCGGGTAGGTGAGCTCGTAGCGCTTCACGTAGGCGCGGATCCGGTCGAGGCTGTCGCGGACGCCGGGATCGATGGCGACGATGCGCAGGCGGTCGCCGTAGCGTGCCTGCACCTCCTTGATGCGCGGGATCTCGAGCTGGCAGTAGTGGCACCAGGTCGCCCAGAAGACCACTATTGTCGGTCCCTTGCCGAGAGCGGCGTCGAGGGTGATCTGGGAGCCGTCGAGCTGCTGCAGGGTGATCGGCGGGTCGTCCGCGGTCGCGGTCGTCGGGGCGACCAGGGAGACCACGGTGGCGAGGGCTGCAATGAGTGAAACCAGGGTTCGGCTAGGTGGGAGCATCGGCATCCTCCGGGCCCGGGCCTCCGCGAGGTCCGGGTGCGGCGGGTAGTATGCCGCATCGCGGGCCGGAGTCACCCGCCGACGGCGACGGAGTCGGGTCGGGCTGCTTGCCTCGGGCAGCCCGCGGTCGCAGCCCTTCCGACGTGCCAGTCGTCGTGATAGCGTTTCCGGGTGGACCCCTCCAACCGGACCCTGCGCTGCGAGCAGCCAGCGATCGAGGACGGCCCGGCCCGCCAGGACGTGCTGGTCGCTATCGTCTCCGCGGTGACCGGGGCGAGCCGCGAACAGATCCTCGAGGAGTTCGCCGAGTACCCGGGTCGGCTGCGTGAGTTCAGGGACGAGGTCCTCGCCGGAGGGCCGCTGTGGGCGCGCCTGGCGCGCGGCGCGCGGCGGACGCCTGACCCCGGCCAGGGGCAGTGATGCCTTCGGCGGTCCTCATCCTGGCACTGCTGCTGGGTCTCGGGACCGCGTCGGCCGCGGACGTCGCCGTCGTCACCCACGGCGATGCGGTGGACCTCGGAGATCACCTAGTCCCCGGGAAGTACGTCCTGTTCGACTTCTACGCCGACTGGTGCGGGCCGTGCCGCCAGCTCGAACCCTACCTCGAGGAGCTGGCATCGGGCCACGAAGACGAGCTGGCGCTACGCAAGGTCGACATCGTCAACTGGTCGAGCGCGGTCGCCGGTCAGTACCGGATCCGCTCGATCCCGCACCTCAAGCTGTTCGACCCCGACGGCCGGCTGGTCGCCGAGGGCGACGCCGGCCGCGTGCTGCAGGCACTCGACCGGGCCATGGGCGGGGCCGCGCTGCCGGCGGTTCACAGCCGCCGCCACGGCGCGGGCATGGCGGTGGCGGTATCGCTGGCCGTGGCCGCCGTGGCGGTGTGGCTGGTGGGCTCGGGCCGACGCCGGCGCTCGGCGCCTGCGCAGCCGCCGCCGGCCGCCCAGGCGGGGCCAGGGGACGTGGCGGGGCGGGTCTGGTACGCGATGGTGGACGGCAGCCTGGTTGGGCCTTACACGCCGCTCGAGCTGGCTGAGCTCGCGAGGACGACGCGGGTCGGACCGGAAACCCGCGTGAGGCGCAAGGGCGATGCCGGCTGGCACGCGCTCTCCGAGGTCGCATCGAGCGAGTGACGAGGGCCAACCACGTACGAGACATCCCGTTCGGGATGCGCTATCTTCTGGACCGGGCACTACGCGAGCTGCGTGGAGGTCGGAGGAGGTGCCCATGAGACGTCTGCTCCTGGTTCTGCTCGGGTCCGCACTGCTCGCAGGCTGCGCGTCGGCTGTGGTCTCGACCTCCGCGTCGACGTGGAGCACCACGCCGACGGTCGTCACCGACGCCAACGTCGAGACGATCGAGATGTTCAACGACGCCGTCGTCCCGCCGCAGGCGCCGTAGAGCCTTCGTCAACATCGGATTGGGGCTGTTGCGGCCGGCGCGCCAGAGCGCCGGCCGATGTGCATCAGCCCGTCATTTCTCCGAGAAACCGTTCCACGGGCGGGCGGCGGCGGTGGAAGTCGGTCACCTGCTGGTAGGCGTGGGCGACGGAGAGCAGGCGCGCCTCGCCGAACAGCCGCCCAGTGAAGGTGAAGCTGGTCGGCGTCCCGTCGGGCCGGAAGCCGTTCGGGACCACCACCTGCGGGTGCCCGGTGAGGTTGGTCAAGATCAGGTTGCCGCCGCCAAAAGACGGGCACAGGTAGCCGTCGAGGCCCTCCAGACGGCGCTCCATCTCCGCCATCAGCAGCGTCCGGATGCGGTTGGCGCGCAGGTACTCGACCGCAGGGATGAGCTGCGCCCGCCGGAAGGTGTTCGGCCAGCCGTTGCGGTCCTGGCGGGTCAGCTCGGCGTCACGCCCGGACCGTGTGAGGTCGTCGAAAGCGGCTGCGGCCTCCGCGTACAGGATCGAGCGCAGCGCGTCGAGCGGCCACTGGTCGGGGAGTGAGACGAGGACCAGCTGGAAGCCGAGGCCCGCCAGGACCTCGAGCACCCGCCGGTCGTTCTCCTGCCACGCGCGCGCGGCCGCGCGAGCCTCCTCGTCGGCGTCGTCACCGAAGCGGTCCTCGTCGAACGCGGCTTCGACCACGCCGAGGCGGACGGTTTTCGGGTCGAACGTATCCGGCCAGCGGAACGGCCGGTCGACCGCCGTCAGGTCGCGCCCGTCGGCGCCGTGAAGAGCACCGAAGACGAGGGCGCAGTCCTCGGCGGAGCGGGAGAGCGCCCCGACCTTGTCCATGGTCCACGCCAGGGTCATGGCACCGTGACGGCTGACCCTACCGTAGGTCGGCCGCAGCCCGGTGACCCCGCAGCGCGAGCACGGCGAGATGATGCTGCCGAGGGTCTCGGTCCCGAGGGCGAAGGGCACCAATCCCGCCGACGTGGCCGCCGCCGAACCGGCCGAGGAGCCGCTCGAACCCTCGCTCGGGTCCCACGGGTTGTTGGTGCGGCCGCCGAACCAGACGTCGCCGCGGGCGAGTGCGCCGAGCGTGAGCTTGGCGACGAGGACGGCTCCGGCCGCGTCGAGACGCTCCACGACCGCCGCGGTCTCAGGCCGAACCTGTGTGCGGAAGGGAGCGGCGCCCCAGGTGGTCGGGTAGCCGGGGACCGCGAACAGGTCTTTCGCGCCCCATGGGATGCCGTGGAGCGGCCCGCTCACCTGACCCGCGGCGCGCTCGCGATCGGCCGTCTCGGCCGCGGCCAGGGCGCGCTCGCGGGTCGGCGTGATCACGCACTCGAGCAGGGGGTCGAAGCGCTCCAGCCGATCCATCGCGAGCCGGGCCAGCTCCACCGACGACACCTGGCGGGTGGCGAGGAGATGCGCCAGCACAGGGATCCCGGCGAAGGCGAGGTCCTCGTCGCCGTCGGGCCGGGTCGCCTCGACCGCCGGCGCCGCGACCTCGGTCTCACGCCGCGAGAGGTGCTCGTCGCCGACCGCCGCCGAGGCGAACCGGACCGCCGGCGAGACCCCGTTGTCGAGCTCGACCGCACGCAGCGCCTCGAGCTGCCCGACGAGCTCGTTGACGTCCTCGAGCATGAGCTCGCGTTCGGCGTCGTCGAGCTCGAGGCCGGTGATCCACTCCGCCTGGCGGATCATCTCGGTGGTGACCGGGTGCTCGCCGGCCGCGGCGGCGAGAGCGCGGGCGAAGATCGCCGAGCCGGCGGCGGCAAGGGCGGCGCGCTCGACGAGCTGGCGGCGGGTCAGGGTCGGACGGTCGGTCATTCCTTCCTCCATCACGGGCAGTCACCGGTCCGGAGACGCTACCACGTCGGCGCGCCGGCGCGGGATGTCAGGACGTGAGAGGGTGAGGAAGTGAGAAGGTGAGCATGCAAGGAGGGCTAAATCGCGAGACGCGAGACGCTAGAAGCTAGAAGTCAGAAGCGAGGTGCGAGACGTAGAGGCGAAGCATGTCTGTGCCCGAGGCGCTGCGGGTCCGGGGAGATGGGACCATGACGACGGAACGACGATGCGCTGTGCGTCTCGCGTCTTACGCTTTCCCCTCGGGGCGACAACGCCGCGGCGTGGCGCCGCGGCGTTGAAGGGAGCGGGTGGGCAGAGCCGGCTACTTGATCCGGTAGCGGGCGACGTCGGGGTTGACGCCGACCGCCTTGTAGCCCTCCCAGACGTAGAAACCGCGCCCGGTCTTGGCCCCGAGCTGGCCCGACTCGACCAGCCGCTTGAGCAGCGCGGTGGGCTTGTAGAAGGAGCCGAACTCGTCCTCGAGCACCTTGCAGATGAACACCATCACGTCGAGGCCGACGAAGTCGGCGGTCATCAGCGGGCCCATCTTGTGGCCCAGGCAGAGGGTGACCTTGTCCATGTCGTCGACCGACGCGATGCCCTCCTCGACCACCCGGATCGCCTCGTTGACGAACGGCACGAAGGCGCGGTTGACCGCGAAGCCGGCCTTGTCCTCGGCCGGGATCTCGGTCTTGCCGAGGTCATGGCAGAGGGCGACGATGGTCGTGTAGGTCTCCTCCGAGGTCATCAGGCCGCGGATGATCTCCACGCCCTGCTGCATCGGCACCGGGTTCATGAAGTGCATGCCCATGAACTTCTCGGGCTTGCCGTAGGCAGCGGCGAGGCGGGTGATCGAGATCCCGGAGGTGTTCGAGGCGAGGATCTTGTCGTAGCCGAGCGCGGCGAGCTCGCGGTTGATCTTCTCCTTGAGCTCCGGGATCTCCGGTGCGGCTTCGATGATGATGTCGCGGTCGAGCAGGTCGGCGAGCTTCGCGGAGGTGCGCAGCCGGCCCAGTGCCTCGGCCTTGGCGGCCTCGGTGACGCCCTTCTGCCCGCCGGACTTCTCGTAGGCCTTGACGAGCCGGTCCAGTGAGCGCTCCATGGTGTTCATGCCGCGCGCGAGCACCTCCTCGTTGATGTCCGAGACCACGGTGTCGAAGCCGCTCTGGGCGGCTACCTGGGCGATCCCGTTACCCATGGTTCCGATGCCGATGACGCCGATCTTCGCGAGTCCGCTCGAGCTCATGAGTCTGCCTCCTCGGTTGGTCTGTCGCTGCGGTCTGCCGCGCCGCGGCAGAGAGGTGCCCCGGCATTGTAGCCTCGCCGTGATCCCGCGACAAACCCTCGTTGCCGCACCTCGAAACTGGTGCTAAATTGACTCCCGGAGGGCCGTCGTGGTCCGCGATCGCATCTTCTGCTGCCCCGCCCGCGCCGGTGACCTGATGGGTCGCTGGCCGCGTCTGGCCCGGCCCTTCCTGTTCGGTCCCCCCGAACGCTGAGCCGCCGTCCCGCGGTCCCGTTTCCGTACGACACACCGCAGTCCACTCAGACGGAGGTCCAGCCATGGTCCGCTATCGAGTTCAGCCCGACGAGGTTCTGAGCACGCTCCGGCAGCACATCCTGGCCGACGGGTTCCACGTCGCCATCGACCTGGAGGCGTCGCACGGCTCGTGGATCCGCGACGCCGTGTCCGGCCGCGACCTGCTCGATTTCTACTCCTACTTCGCGTCCCTGCCGATCGGCCACAACCACCCCAGGCTGGTCGGCGACCCCCAGTTCATGGCCGCCCTGACCCGGGCCGCGATCGCCAACCCCGCCAACTCCGACATCTACTCGGCCGAGTACGCGGCGTTCGTCGAGGTCTTCGCCGAGCTCGCCAAGCCGCCCGAGTTCCGCTACCTGTTCTTCGTCGCCGGCGGCGCGCTCGCGGTCGAGAACGCGCTCAAGACCGCCTTCGACTGGAAGGTGCGCAGCAATCGCGCCGCCGGCCGTGACGACCGGGGCCTGGCGATCCTCCACTTCAAGGAGGCCTTCCACGGCCGCTCCGGCTACACCCTCTCGCTGACCAACACCGACCCGGTCAAGACCGACGGGTTCCCGACCTTCGACTGGCCGCGGGTCAGCAACCCCAAGCTGCGCTTCCCGGTCACCGCGGAGGTCGAGCGCGAGGTCGCGGCGGCCGAGGCCCGGGCCGTCGCCGAGATCGAGCGCGCCTTCGCCGCCAACCCGGACGGCATCGCGGCGATCATCATCGAGCCGATCCAGGGCGAGGGCGGCGACAACCACTTCCGGGGCGAGTTCCTCCGCGAGCTCCGCCGGCTGGCCGACGCCCACGACGCCCTGCTCATCTTCGACGAGGTCCAGACCGGCCTCGGTCTGACCGGCAAGCTGTGGTGTTACCAGCACTTCGGCGTCACTCCCGACATCGTCGCCTTCGGCAAGAAGGCTCAGGTGTGCGGGATCATGGTCGGCGAGCGGATCGACCGGGTACCCGGGAACGTGTTCCACACCCCCGGCCGCATCAACTCGACCTGGGGCGGCAACCTCGCCGACATGGTGCGGGCCGTCAAGTACCTCCAGATCATCCACGAGGAGCATCTGGTCGACCACGCCGCGCGCATGGGCGAGCGGTTCCTCGCCGGGCTCGAGACGCTCGGCGCCCGCTACGAGGTGGTCTCCAACGTGCGTGGCCGCGGGCTCTTCACGGCCTTCTCGCTACCCAACGGGGAGATCCGCGACCGGCTGCGCCAGCAGTGCTGGGACAGGGGGCTGGCCACGCTCGCCTCGTGGCCGACCTCGATCCGCTTCCGGCCGTGCCTGAACGTGGCCCCGTCTGAGATCGACCTCGCGCTCGAGATACTCGACGGCAGCTTAGCAGGACTCAGGACATAGACCCTTCGCGGCGGTCGTGATGTCGAGGTGTCATGCCGGGTCTCTGCCCTGAGGCCTGCTTGTGATGCGCTGCGCACATCACGGGCTCCAGGAGGGCGCTGGACGCTCGAGCAGGCAGGGGCGAGCCTGGCGTTTGTCCTTCAGAGGCCTCAGATCGGATGCGCGCAACTCATCAGAGGAGTTTGGGACCCAATGACCCGCCCCAGACGAGCGGTGAACCGCCGGACCTCACCCAGAGTCAGTGGGTCCCAAACTCCTTGACAGCACCACGAGGCTGCGATCGTCGTCGGCGGGCCGCTCGCCGACGAACGCCGCGACCTCCTCGACCAGGCGGTCGTGGACCGCGGCGGCGTCGCCGCCGCGGGCGACCGAGGCGGTGAGCCGGTCGAAGCCGAACGCGCGATCTTGGGGGTCGAGCGCCTCGGGGATACCGTCGGTGACGATCGCCATGACGTCGCCGGGCTCGAGCACGACCTCCTCCGCACGCAGCTCGAGGGTCCTGCGGATGCCGAGCGGCAGGCCGCCCCGCCCGAGCTCGCTGACGTCACCGTTCGCCCGTCGCAGCACCGGGTAGGGGTGGCCGGCGGAGGCGAACTCGAGCCGTCCGGTTTCCGGCTCGAGCAGGCCGCAGAACAGGGTCATGAAGGCGCGGCGGTCGCCGGTACGGTAGAGCGCGGTGTTGACCATCCCCAGCACCGCGGTCGGCGCGGGGTCGGTGTCGAGGGCGAGCTTGATCGTCGAGGACGCGATCGCCATCAGCAGGCCGGCGGCGATGCCGTGGCCGCTGGCGTCGCCGACGATCACGGCGAGACGGCCGTCCTCGAGGGGCAGCAGGTCGTAGTAGTCGCCGCCGATGGTGTTGGCGGTGCGCGAGGAGAAGGCGAATCGCCAGCCCGGGACCTGCGGCGGGCGCTCCGGAAGGAGGGCGCGCTGGAGGTGGCGCGCGACCTCGAGCTCGTCGCGCACCAGCACCCGGTCGGCGAGCTCGAGGCCGAGCAGGAGGGTCAGACCGACGATGCTCAGACCGAGCAGGACTCTCGCGTTGTAGATGCTCTCCTGCTGCGAGTTGAAGACCAGCCCCGCCAGTGCGAGCACGAGGCAGAGCGCGAACAGCAGCCGCCGCGGCGGAGCCAGCTTGTAGGACAGCCCGAGGAACAGGATCTTGGTCCGGTGCCACAGACGACGGGCTCGGCCGGCCGGCTCCTCTCCCGCGTGGTCGCGGGTAAGGACGTCGAAGGCGTGCGACGCTTCCGGACCGACCAAGCGCTTGAGGTCGGTGGCTTTCAGCCCGTCGGTGTAATCGCGGACGAAGGACTGGACCCTCGTCGCCCTGTCGCGAATCCCCATCTCTGCACGCCGTCCCGTCCGAGAGTACTACGGA
>CAWFFJ010000031.1:0-18946 GCA_963814875.1 uncultured Acidobacteriota bacterium | reverse complement strand
GGGGCGGCGGCTAAGGCCCTCTCCTGCTCCGGTTTCGGCCCTTCGCCGAGACCGCGCTGAGCGGTCCGGATCGACCGCCGGCCTTGATACGGACTTGACACGGAGCGGATTGGGACTTATCTATTGAAACCGGTTACATCATGACCTATCGCAACCTGTCTGAGCGCATGAGGTCGGTTCTTCCGAAGAAATGTAATCGTTTACATTCTCGCACGCGTCCCAGCTGGCTGCCCCCATGGACGAACGGGGGCCCGCGAGGTGGTTCATGAAGCGCGCCACCATCAAGGAGGTGGCGCGCGCGGCCGGCGTCTCCGTCGCAACGGTGTCGCGGGCGATGTCCGACAGCCCTGCGGTCCGTCCGGAGACGAGCGAGCGGATCCGGGAGGTCGCCCGCTCGCTGCGGTACGTGCCCCACAACGGTGCGCGCAGCCTGGCGACCAATCGCACCAGCACGATCGGCGTGCTGCTACCGGACATCCACGGGCAGTTCTTCTCCGAGCTCATCCGCGGCATCGACAGGACCTCGCGCGGGTCGGGCTACCAGCTGCTCGTTTCGGGCTTCCACTCGGACCGCCGCGAGGTCGAGGCCGTCCTGCGCGCGACCCGTGGGCGAGTTGACGGTCTCATCCTGATGACGCCGGACGTGGACTCACGCCTGCCCCCCACCGGCCTCCTCGATGCCGTGCCGACGGTTCTGCTCAACTGCAGCGTCCAGGACGGCGCCCTCGACTCCCTCGAGGTGGACAACGTCGGCGGCGCGGTTGCCGTGGTGCGACATCTCGCATCGCTCGGCCACCACAGCATTGCCATGATTACAGGCCCCGAGGAGAACTCCGACGCCCGCGAGCGCTTGCGCGGGTACCGCCAGGCGGTGCGCGAGCTCGGCCTCGCCGGCCGGGAGGCGCTCGAGCTTCGCGGGGATTTCACCGACGAGGCCGGCTCCCGCGCCGCCGCCGCGATCGTCGCCATGGCCGAGCGCCCGACGGCCGTCTTTGCGGCGAACGACGACATGGCGATCGGTGCCCTGTGGGGGTTTCGGGAAGCCGGCGTAGAGGTCCCGGGCTCGATCGCCATCGTCGGTTTCGACGACATTCCCGCTGCCCGCTTCGTCTCTCCCGCCCTGACCTCCGTCAGGGTCGAGATCGCCGAGCTCGGGGCCCTGGCGGCCCAGCGCCTGCTGGAGGCCATCGAGAACGGCACCGCTCACCAGCGGCGCCGAACGACACTGCCCGCAACCCTGGTGGTGCGGGATTCCTGCGGAGGCGGTGTCCGGTGCACGCAGGGCTCGGATGGAACCGAGCCCCACACAAGGTCCGAGCTCCTTCAAAGCTCGAGAGGAGGAAGGGACGATGCGTAGAGACGGTCACAACATCACAGTCCCGGTCGTGCTCGTGGGCGCGCTGGCGGTCGCGCTCCTCCTGGCGAGCGCAGCCGTGATGGCTCAATCCACCACTGCCAGCCTGAGGGGGACGGTGCGCGATTCCACAGGCCCGATTCCGGGGGTCAACGTCGTCGCCGTCAACACGGTAAGCGGCTTCCAGTTCGTGTCCGTCACGCGCGACGATGGTACCTTTGCCCTCCAGTCCCTGCCACCAGGCACCTACCAGATCAAAGTCTCATCGCACGCCTACGCCGAACAGAGCCAGACGGTCCAGGTGCTGGTCGGGCAGGACCTGACAGTCAGCTTCGAGCTGTCTCCGAGCCAGGTCTTCGTCGGTGACGTGGTAGTGGTCGGCGAGGCCACCAAGCTGCTCATCGACACTCGGTCGTCCACCGTCTCTACCAATATCACGCCACAACAGATGGAGAACCTGCCTCAGAACAACCGGAACTTCCTCTCGTTCGCCGCGCTCGCACCCGGCGTCCAGTACACCAGCGACACCGACGCGGCCGGGCAGACGTTTCGTAGCGGTGGTGCGAACCCCAAGCAGGTCAACGTCTTCATCGACGGCGTCTCGTACAAAAACGACATCATCCAGGGCGGCGCGTTCATGCAGGACTCCAGCCGCGGCAACCCGTTCCCCCAGAGCGCCGTCCAGGAGTACCAGGTCCTCACCCAGAACTACAAGGCCGAGTACGAGAAGGCCGCAGCAGCCGTGATTACCGCGGTCACCAAGTCGGGCGGCAACGAGTTCCACGGCGATGCGTTCTACCTGTTCCAGAACAAGAGCATGGTCCAGCAGGACAGCTTCGCCAAGGACCGGGGCGACGAGAAGCCACCCTATGAACGCAACCAGTTCGGGCTTACCCTGGGCGGACCGATCATCCAGGACAAGCTCCACTTCTTCCTCACCGCCGAGGAGAACGACCGGGATGTCGTGTCCTCGGTCTATCGCGGCTCCGACTGGGGCAACGCACCAGAGAACGTCATCGCCGAGCTTTCCGGCTACCCCACCGGATCGCTGTCGGCTCCGCTGAAGTCGAAGCTGTACTTCGGCAAGCTGTCCTGGCAGCCGACCGTCTCACAGTCGGCCGAGTTGACCTACCACCGCCGCGACGAGAACGAGGTCCGCGGCTTCGGCGGCCAGCGGGTCAAGGAGGGCGCCTCCAACTTCCTGATCGATTCGGACGTCGTGGTGCTGCGTCATCAGTGGGTCTCCGAGAACTCGCTGAACCAGGCGAGCGGTACCTACCAGAAGTTCCGATGGCAGGACACCGCAGTCGACCCGACCAATCCCCACCGCAACTTCATCGGGCTGCTCGACGTCGGCGGCAAGGACTACCTGCAGGACCTGCAGCAGAAGAAGACCGGCCTGCGTGACGACTTCTCCTACCTCTTCGACTGGCACGGCGCCCACACCGCCAAGTTCGGTATCACGCTCAACTCGATGGACTACGACCTGAGCAAGGCGGCCTATGGCAACCCGTACTTCGAGTACCGCAGCCGCGAAGACTGGCAGTTCCCGTTCCTCGCCCGCTACGGATTCGGCAACCCCTCGCTCAGCTTCGGCAATAACCAGTACGGGATATTCGCCCAGGACGACTGGCGACCGATGAGCAACCTCACGGTGAGCTTCGGCGTGCGCTGGGATTACGAGACCAACATGCTCAACAACGACTGGGTCACGCCGGCGGATGTGGTCGACGGCCTGCGCAACTCCTGCCGAACCTACGACCAGCCGATCGGAGGCAAGAGCACCTGGTGCATCGGCGACATCTTCGACATCGACAACTACGTCTCCACCGGCAGCAACCGAAAGTCCTACAAGAACATGTACCAGCCGCGCCTGGGCCTGTCCTGGGACGTCTCCGGCAAGGGCTCGACGGTGGTCTTCGCAGGCTGGGGCAAGTACTACGATCGGGTGACGCTGAACGACATCTACGACGAGCAGTACCGTCACTCCTACAAGCAGTACACGTTCTGCTTCACCGGGGACGGAACCCAGCCCGACGGATGCGGCGTCCCGGCGGTCCAGTGGGATCCCTCCTTCCTTTCGGCGCAGGGTTTGGCCAATCTCATCGCCAATGGCGAGACCCCCGGACCCGAGGTCTACCTGCTGGCCAACGACACCCATCCGCCCCGCTCGACGCAGTGGACGGTCGGCGTGCGTCAGCAGTGGGGCACCTGGCTCGGCTCGTTCACCTATGCCAACTCGCGCGGGTACAACGGGCTGTCGTGGGGTTTCGGCACGCTGCCTGAGGAGTCGAATTTCGCGGACCGCTGGGGCAACTGGATCTCGATCCCGGGCTACGGCTTCGTCCTGCGCAGCTCGGACGTACGCAAGACCTGGTACGACGGTTACTTCCTGACCCTCGACAAGCCGTTCACGGTGGACTCGAACTGGGGCCTCAACATCGCCTACACCTACAGCACGGCGTACCAGAACGGGACCCTCGACGAAGGCGTCGCCTTCGCCTTCGACTACGTCTCGACCAAGGACTTCTACAAGTTCCCCGGCAACGCCGACGAGCGGCACCGCCTGATGGTGAGCGGGACGGTCGGCCTGCCATGGAATTTCCTCGCGTCGTCGATCATCAGCCTTGGCTCGGGGACGCCGTTCACCTACACGGATTGCACGCAGGGCTGGGATGTCTGCCGAACGTACTTCAACGGCGGCCGGCCCGAAAAGCAGAGCTTCATCATCCCGAACTTCTGGGCCTACCGCAGCGTCGACTTGAGGCTCGAGTGGCAGGCGCCGATGATCGCCGAGACGGTCCGCCTCTCGCTCACCGGCGAAGCCTTCAACGTGTTCAACTTCAGCAACTACGGCTGCTTCGACGGCTGGGCCGGGGCGCCCGGCGAGCCCAACCCGAGCTTCGGAAAGCCGAACTGCGAGTACAACACGCGGCGCTACCAGGTGGGAGCAAAACTGTCGTTCTGATTTTCGGCCGTGGAAGAGGCGGCGGGGCGTAGAGCCCCGCCGCCACCTCGTTCTCGAGTCGGCCGACCAGACCCAGTGAGGTAGCCTTGAAGGCCATGGGCGCGCACGTCGTCGACCGCTGCTTCCGCCGTCGGTTGATGGGTGGATTCGGCGTGCTGCTGTGCGCGGCGGTGATGGCCGCGGGCGGCTGCGCCCAAAGCTCTTACCCGTCCGAAATCTCCCCCCGCCGCCCGCTCGACCGGGTCTCCGCGCCGCAGTGGGACCCCTTCCTCGACGAGCTCCAGCAGCGGTCCTTCCTGCTCTTCTGGGAGCAGGCCGACCCGACCACCGGGCTGGTTCCGGACCGCTGGCCAACGCCGTCGTTTTCCTCGGTTGCGGCCGTCGGCTTCGCCCTCGCCTCGTACCCGGTGGCGGTTGAGCGGGGGTGGATCAGCCGCGAACAGGCCCGCCGCCGGGTCCGCACGACGCTCGACTTCCTCCACCGCGCGCCCCAGGGACCCGAGCCGGGCGGAACCGCCGGCTACAAGGGCTTCTTCTACCACTTTCTCGACATGGCGAGCGGCACCAGGTTCAGGGACGTCGAGCTGTCGACCGTCGACACCGCGCTGCTGATCGCCGGAGTGCTGGTCTGCCAGTCCTACTTCGACCGCGTCGACGAGGAGGAGTCCGCAATCCGCACCCTGGCCGACGCGCTCTACCGGCGGGTCGAGTGGGACTGGGCGACGCCTCGTCCTCCGCTGGTCACGATGGGCTGGTATCCGGAACGCGGCTTCCACCACCTCGACTGGCGGGGCTTCAACGAGGCCATGGTCCTTTATGTCCTCGCGCTCGGCTCACCCACCCACCCCGTCGCCGCCAGCGCTTGGAACGCGTACACGGCGACCTGCACGTGGGGGACGTTCTACGGCTACCCACACTTCGGTTTCGCACCCCTGTTCGGTCACCAGTACAGCCACGTCTTCATCGACTTCCGGGGGATCCACGACACCTTGACCGCGGCCCGCGGCATCGACTACTTCGAGAACTCCCGCCGCGCCACGCTTGCACAGCGTGCCTACGCCATCGACAACCCGGCCCGGTTCGCCGGCTACGGCGAGAACGTCTGGGGCCTGACCGCCTGCGATGGGCCGGCGGACGTCACCCGCAACGTTGACGGTCATTCGGTCCGCTTCTTCACCTATGCGGCACGCGGCGCGTCCTTCGACGAGGTGCGGGACGACGGCACCATCGCCCCATGGGCGGCAGCGGCCTCGCTGCCGTTTGCCCCCGAGGTTGTCATCCCCGCGCTGCTTGAGATGCGCACGCGGTTCGGTGCCGAGCTGTGGTCGACCTACGGCTTCGTCGACTCCTTCAACCCGACCTTCGCGGAGGTCGGCTCCCCGCCGCAAATGGGCCGGGTCGTGCCGGGGGTCGGCTGGTTCGCCACCGACGTACTCGGGATCGACCAGGGCCCGATCGTGCTCATGGTCGAGAACCACCGCAACGGGCTCATCTGGCGACTGCTGCGCTCCAATCCCAACATCGTCCGCGGCCTCCGTCGGGCCGGCTTCTCGGGAGGATGGCTGGAGGGCGTCCTATGACCTGCCGCGGATGGCCCGGCGCCTTCACGACGGTCGTACTGCTCGTCACCTCGGCCTGCGGCGCGGGCGGCGATGGCTCACTCCGGTTCTGGGCGCTCGGAAGGGAGGGTGAGGAGGTCGGCGCACTCCTCGCGGCGGACAACGCAGCACCCGGACAGCCGCCGGTCGCGGTCCAGCAGATCCCGTGGACCGCAGCCCACGAGAAGCTGCTCACCGCGTTCGTCGGCCGCTCGACTCCGGACCTCGCCCAGGTCGGCAACACCTGGGTGCCTGAGCTGGTCGCGCTCGGAGCGATCGAACCGCTCGACGGTGACCTCGCCAGCTCGCACATCGTGTCCGCCTCGGACCACTTTCCCGGGGTGTGGGACACCAACGTGGTCGACGGCAAGGTCTACGGCATTCCCTGGTACGTCGACACCCGGGTGCTGTTCTACCGGTCCGACCTGCTCGCCGCCGCCGGCTTCGACCACCCTCCGGGATCCTGGGCCGAGTGGCTCACCGCGATGCGGCGGCTGAAGGAGCGCGGCGGTCCGGGCCGCTTCGCGATCATCCTGCCGACCGACGAGTGGCCCCAGCCGGTGATCCTCGGCATGGCCCAGGGGGCCGTCCTGATCCGCGATGGGAGCTGGGGCGCGTTCCGGGATCCGCGCTTTCGCTCCGGCTTCGACTTCTACCTCGGCATGTTCCGGGAGAACCTGGCGCCGGTGCTCGGATCGGCGCAGATCGCCAGCCTCTACCAGCAGTTCGCCGACGGCACCTTCGCCATGATCATCACCGGACCATGGAACGTCGGCGAGATGCGCCGGCGCCTTCCGCCCGCGTTCGAGCACCGGTGGGCAACCGCCCCGATGCCCGCGGCGGACGGCCCGCCCCCCGGCGTGTCGCTCGCCGGCGGCTCCAGCCTGGTGATCTTCCGGGCCTCCTCGAGGCGGGCTCAGGCGTGGCGGATCATCGAGCGCCTGTCGCTGCCGGAGGTCCAGGTGCAGTTCTTCTCGCAGACCGGAGATCTACCCGCCCACACGGCGGCGTGGCGCGACCCGATCCTGGCCGGTGACGCCAAGCTCGCAGCGTTCTTCAACCAGCTCGGCAACGTGCGCCCGACGCCCAAGGTCCCCGAGTGGGAGCAGATCGCCGCGAAGGTGGCTGAGGCGGTCCAGCGGGCCGTTTACGGCGGCACGAGCGTGGACGAGACCCTGACCGCGCTCGACGCCGACGTCGACCGCATCCTGACCAAGCGTCGTTTGATCCTCGAGCGGCGCACGGGCTCGAGGTGACTGTGGCGGCACCCTCCTCCGTCCTGCCCACCTCCGTGCGCTCCAGAGCAGCTCGCGGCGGCCGGACCCAGAGCTGGGCCGGCTGGGCCTTCGCCGCTCCTGCCCTGCTCCTCATCGTGGTGTTCTTCCTGTTCCCGGTCGTCGCCGGGCTGTTGCTGTCCGTCACCGACTTCGATCTCTACGGCATCGCCGACCCCTCCACCGTGCGCTTCGTCGGCGCTTCCAACTACGCGGGTCTCGCGCACTCCCCAGTGTTCTGGCGTGCGCTCGCCAACACCATGGTCTTCGTGGTGGTCGGCGGCCCGCTCACGATCGGCGCCGCCCTTGCCACGGCCCTTCTGGTCAGCGCCCGCGCGACCCGGCTGCGGGGCGCCTTCCGAACCCTGCTGTTCGCGCCCGTCGTGGCGACCCTGGTCGCAGTCGCGGTGGTGTGGCGCTACCTCTACCACCCGCGCTTCGGCCTCATCAACGAGGCCCTCGCGGTGCTCGGCATCGCGCCGGTGAACTGGCTCGGCGAACCGAGCACCGCGATGCTCGCGATCATCTTGCTCGCGGTGTGGAAGAACTTCGGCTTCTCGATGGTGATCTTCGTCGCCGCGCTGCAGGCGATTCCCGAGCAATTCTACGAGGCGGCGCGTATCGACGGCGCCAGCGCCTGGCAGCAGTTCCGCCACGTCACGGTGCCCCTGCTCGGCCCGACCATGCTGTTCGTCACGGTCACCACCGCGATCGGCTACTTCCAGCTCTTCGCCGAGCCCTACGTCCTCACCAGCGGCACCGGCGGCCCACTCAACGCCACACTTTCGGTGGTCCTCCTGATGTACAAGGAGGGCTTCCGCTGGTGGAACATCGGCTACGCGGCGTCGGTCGCGTTCGTGCTCTTCGCGGTGATCCTCGCCGCGACGTTGATCCAGCTCCGCATGCGCCCGAGGGCCGAGCGATGACCCGGCGGTGGCGGAGCGTGGCCGTCCACGTCGTGCTCGTCGCTCTCACACTGGCGACCCTGGTGCCGCTGCTGTGGATGGTGTCGGCGTCGTTCATGGCCGCCGGCGAGTCGATGCGCGAACCGCCGCCGCTGCTGCCTCGCCAGTGGACGGCGGTCCACTACCGCGACCTGTTCGAACGCCTCTCGCTCGGCCGCGCGCTGCTCAACTCGACCGTGATCGCGTCCCTGGCGACGGCTTCGTCCCTGCTGTTCAACTCGCTCGCCGGCTATGCGTTCGCCAAGCTGCGCTTCGCGGGCCGCGACCGTCTCTTCGGGGCCATGCTGGCCATGCTCGTGATCCCGGCGCAGGTTGGGATGTTGCCGCTATTCCTGCTGCTGCGGTCAATGCACCTGGTCAACACCCTGTGGGGCGTGGTCATCCCGTCGATGGCGAGCATTTTCGGCATCTTCTTGGTGCGCCAGTTCGCCCACTCGATCCCCGACGAGCTGCTCGACGCCGCCCGCGTCGACGGCGCCTCGGAGTGGCGGATCTTCCGCTCGATCGTGCTCCCGCTGCTGCGCCCGATCCTCGCTACGCTCGCGGTGTTCACGTTCATGGGCACGTGGAACGACTTCATGTGGCCTCTCATCGTGCTCAGCGACGACCGCCACTACACCCTGCCTGTCGCGCTCGCCAACCTGCTCGGAGAGCACGCCCAGGACACCGAGCTGATGATGGCGGGCGCCGTGCTCACCGTGCTTCCCGTGCTGGCGCTGTTCGCCGCGCTGCAGCGGCAGTACATCGCGGGGATCACCATGGGAGGGCTCAAGGAGTGACGCCCCGACGGACCGTCGTCTCCCGAGCCCGCAGCGTGCTCCCTGCGCTTGGGGCCGGGCTCGCCGCGGCGCTGTTCGTGGCGACGCCGCTCGCTGCCCAGCCCAGCGTGCTCGACGACTTCGAGACCTCCGGAGCGTGGACCGCGGCACCGGCGGACGGCGTGACCCTGGATCTGTCCGCGGACCGCAGCACGGACGGACCGTGTCTGCGCCTCGACTACGACTTCCAGGGCCACGGCGGCTGGGCGGCCGCGCACCGCAAGCTCAAGCTCGAGCTGGCGCCCAACTGGGAGCTCGCGTTCCGTCTCCGCGGCGCGCCCGCCACCCAGACGCTCGAGGTCAAGCTCCTCGACCCGAGCGGCGAGAACGTCTGGTGGTCGGTCCGCAGGGACCTCGCCATCGGTGAGGCGTGGCAACGGATCGTGGTCAAGAAGCGGCAGATCTCATTCGCCTGGGGCCCCGCGGGGGGCGGCGAGCTCGAGCGTGCGGGCTCGATCGAGATCGCCGTTGTCGCAGGCGACGGCGGCAAGGGCACGGTGTGGATCGACGATCTCACGTATACCCCGCTCGAGCCGCCACATCCGTATCGAGGCACGCCCAAGGCGACCGCATCCTCCAGCGCGCCCGGGCACGAGCCCCGGCTGGCCGTGGACGGCGACCCGGCGACCACGTGGCGTGGCGCCGGCGCCGCCGGCCCACGCTGGCTGCAGGTCGACTTCGGCGAGCGTCGCGAGCTGGGCGGGCTGGTCGTCGACTGGGATCCAGACGCGGCGCCAGGGAGCTTCGAGGTCCAGACCTCGCGGGACGGTGCCGACTGGACGACCGGGTGGCGGGTCTCGAACGCCCATGGCAGGCGGTCCAGGGTCTTCCTCCCGGAGACCGACTGCCGCCTCGTCCGGTTGCTCGCAGCACCGAAACCCGGAGGCGAGATCGGCATCCGCGAGATCGAGGTCGTTCCAGTCGAGCGCTGGGCGACTGCCAACGACCTCCTCGCCGACGTCGCGCGGGACTCCCGCCGCGGCCTCTACCCTCGCGGCCTCCTCGGCGAGCCGAGCTCGTGGACAGTGACCGGTCCGAGCCCCGGCGGCTCACGGCGCGGTCTGCTCGGTGCCGACGGTGCTTTCGAGCCTGCGGCGCGCTCCTTCTCGCTCGAGCCGTTCGTCCTCCTCGACGGCAGGCTGCTCACCTGGGCCGACGTCGCCAGCTCGCAGAGCCTGATGGACGGCCGTCTACCGATCCCGACGGTCACCTGGGCGACCCCGGAGCTGCGCCTCGAGGTCACCGTGCTCGCTGCGGCGGACCTCACCTCCGTTCGCTACCGGCTGACGAACCGTAGCGCCCACCGCATCGACCCACGCTTGCTGCTCGCGGCCCGGCCCTTCCAGGTCAACCCCCCGAGCCAGATCCTCAACGTTCCTGGCGGCGCCGCCCGTGGCCCTGGCATCTGGTGCACGAGATCGGGTCTCGAGGTTGACGGGTGGTGGCAGGCGGTCGCATTTCCCGCGCCCATCACATGCGGCGCGACCGGCTTCGACGACGGGGACGTGGTCTCGTTCCTCGACCGCGCCACGGTACCGGATCGAACCGAGGCGCGCGGACTTCCCTACCCTTCCGGCGTGCTGGCCTGGGAGCGCACGGTCGCTCCAGAGGAGACGTTGGAGGTCACGGTCGCCTTCTCCGCCGCTGACGGGGGCGCGACGCCCGTCGCTGGCGAAGCGGCACGTGGTCCGGAGGCCTTTACCCGACGGCTCGATCACACTGCCCGGGCCTGGCGGGAGAGCCTGTCGCACGTCGAGATCACGGTGCCGCCCGCCGGTCGTGACGCCCTCGACACCATGACAGCAAACCTCGCCTTCATGCTGATCAACCGGGACGGACCCGCTCTCCAACCCGGTGCCCGCTCGTACGCCCGGTCGTGGATCCGCGACGGAACGATGATGGCGACGGCCCTGCTGCGCCTCGGCCACGAGACCGAGGTCGAGGAGTTCGCGAGGTGGTACGCAGCCCATCAGTACGCGGACGGCAGGGTGCCCTGCTGCATCGACCCCCGCGGTGCCGACCCGGTAGTCGAGAACGACGCCGACGGCGAGCTCATCTTCCTGATTGCGGAGACGGTCCGCATCACCCGGGACACCGCCTTCGCCGCCGAGCTGTGGCCGCACGCCCTCCGGGCCGCGGGGCACATCGACGCCCTCCGGCGGCAACGCCGCACCGACGCCTACCGGGCGCCCGTCAGGCGCGTCTTCTTTGGACTCCTCCCCGAGTCGATCTCGCACGAGGGCTACTCGGCGCGGCCCATGCACTCTTACTGGGACGACTTCTGGGCGCTGCGCGGCCTCTCCGACGCCGCGTGGCTCGCCCGGGAGCTGGGTATGGCCGAGGCGGACAAGCTCGTCGCCAGCGAGCAAGAGCTCCGCGCCGACCTCCTCGCGTCTCTCAAACGGACCATGCAGGTCCACGACATCGACTACATCCCGGGATGCGCGGAGTTGGGCGACTTCGACGCAACCTCGACCACGGTCGCCGTGTCCCCGACCGCGATCGACGCCGTCCTGCCCCAGGACCCACTGATGCGGACCTTCGAACGCTACTGGGAGGTCTTCACCGCCCGCCGGGACGGTGCGGTCGCCTGGCAGAACTACACCCCGTACGAGCTGCGCACGGTCGGCGTCTTCGTCCGGCTCGGCTGGCGCGAGCGGGCGTGGTCGTTGCTCGATGCCTTTCTGAGAGACCGCCTGCCGCCCGGCTGGCGGCAGTGGCCGGAGATCGTGTGGCGCGACGCCCAGACCGCGCGCTTCCTCGGCGATCTCCCGCACTCGTGGGTCGGGTCCGACTTCGTCCGCTCGTTCCTCGACGTGTTCGCATGGGAGCGGGAGCGCGATCAAGCGCTGGTGGTCGCCGGCGGGGTGCCGGCAGCCTGGATGCACGACGGCGGCGTCGCGGTGCGCGACCTGCGCACCCGCTGGGGGCGGCTCAGCTACGCCCTCCGGGAGGACGCAGGCGTGGTCCGGTTGACTCTCGGACCCGGCCTCGAGGCGCCGCCCGGAGGCATCGTGCTGCAGGTGCCGCTGGCGAACCCGCCCGTGTCGGTGACGGTCAACGGCGTGCCCGTGTCCGTCGGCGACGGAGCAGAGATCGTGGTCCGTGAGGCGCCCGCGGAGGTCGAGATCCGCCTGGTCACGAAGGAGGGCAGGCCGACATGAACCGAATCTTGCTCGCCGCAGCGGTGGCGGTCGCGGTCGCAGCCGGCGCGACGACCCGAACGCCGCGCGACAGTGGATTCCTGTTCCGCAGCCTCAGGGTCGACGGCCGGGAGTATCTGTATGCCCTCTACGTCCCACGCAGCTACCGAGGCGACCGCCCGTGGCCGCTCATCGTGTTCCTGCACGGCAGCGGCGAGAGCGGCACGGACGGGTCGAAGGAGATCGCCCAGGGCCTCGGCAACGCGATCCAATGGGACGCGTCGGGCTGGCCGGCGCTCGTCCTGCTGCCGCAGAAACCGGACGAGGACAGCGAGTGGGAGCAGCACGAGGCGGCGGTGATGACGATACTGCACCACGTCCGCCGAGCGTACCGGGTCGACCCCGAGCGCATCTCGCTCACCGGGATGTCCCAAGGGGGTCACGGGGCCTGGGTGCTTGGCGCGCGGCACCCCGAGCTGTGGTCGGCGATCGCGCCGGTGTGCGGGTACGCCGCCGCCCGTCGCGGCACCGGCACGTCGGGCGTCCCACCCCCCTTCGAGGGCACCGCCGAGGAGCTCGCCGCGCACCTCGGCTCGGTGCCGGTTTGGGCGTTCCACGGTGAGGTTGACGACGTTGTCCCAGTCGCCGAGACACGGGAGCTGGCGGCGGCGGTCAAAGCCGCCGGCGGCACGGTCAAGGTGACGGTCTACGCCGGGGTCAACCACGGGTCGTGGGACCGGGCGTACCGCGAAGAAGGGCTTGCGGCGTTCCTGCTCGCGTCGCGCGGGGGCCGTCGATGACGGCAGCCCCGGCCGCCCGCTCAGCCCGGCTCGAGCCCGTTTCTCCGGATCACCTCGCTGAGGAACCGTGCCGATGCCTTCGGCGTGCGCCGTTGGCTGGCGTAGTCCACGTGGACGATACCGAAGCGCTTCGAGTAGCCGTGGTTCCACTCGAAGTTGTCGAGCAGCGACCACACCATGTAGCCGCGCAGGTCCACGCCCGCCGCAATTGCGCGGTGTGCAGCGCGCAGATGGTCGCGCAGGTACGCCACCCGCAGCGGGTCCTCGAGCACCGCGCCGGACACTGTGTCCGCATCAGCGAACGCAGCGCCGTTCTCGGTGATGTAGATCGGCAGGTCGCCGTAGCGGTTCCGCACCCAGGTCAGGCACTCGAACAGCCCCTGCGGGTAGACCTCCCAGCCGGTCTCGGTGTGGAGCGCGCCCGCCTGGCGCACACGACTCGCCCGGTACGGCCAGGCCTCGGGGTCGTTGCGCATCACGCCGCGGGTGTAGTAGTTGACCCCAACGAAGTCGAGCTTGCGCGAGACGGAGGCCGCGATCTCGGCCGCGTCCTCCGGCCAGGCAGGGCCGAGCACGGCGGGGAGCTCGTCGGGGGCCGTCCCGAGCAGCGCCATGTCGAGGTAGAGGCGGTTCATCTCGGCATCGGAACGGGCGGCCGCCGCGAGGTCGGCCGCTGCGTCGCTGGCGGCCATCTTCGGCTCGAGGTTGACCACCAGGCCGATCGCGTGACGCCCCGAAGCACGGTAGGCGTCGACGGCCGCGGCATGGGCGCGCATCTGGTTGAGCGAGACTCGAACGGCCTCCGAGAGACTACTGCGGCCGGGGGCGAGGACCCCGTACAGGTAACCGCCGTCGGCCACCACCCAGGGCTCGTTCAAAGTTGCCCAGAGGCGGACCCTTCCGTCGAGCGCGCGGAACAGGATCTCCGCATAGTCTGCGAACCATCCCGCCACGTCGGGGTTGACCCAGCCGCCGCGGTCATCGAGGGCCGCCGGCAGGTCCCAGTGGTAGAGCGTGGCGAAAGGCTCGATCCCCGCCTCCTCGAGTGCCTCCACCAGTCGTCGGTAGAAGTCGAGCCCGGCCTGGTTGACGCGGCCCGTGCCCTCCGGCAGCACCCGGCCCCACGCAATGCTGAACCGGTACGCCGTCAGACCCGAGATCGCGCATGAGCGCGATGTCGGAGCGCCAGCGGCGGTAGTGATCGCAGGCCACGTCCCCGGTGTCCCCGTCGGTCACACGGCCCGGGGTATGGCTGAACCGGTGCCAGATCGAGGGCCCGGCGCCATCGGCCAACGGCGAGCCCTCGACCTGGTAGGCCGAAGTGGCGGCGCCCCACAGGAACCGATCGGGAAAGCGGACGCGATCCGGCATCAGCCACCTCCAGATCTCGGGCGACGCGACGATAGCACGCGGCCGGCGGCTCCACCGCAACCCCGGAGCGTCCGATGAACGATCGGCCCCACGTAGCCACCCGGCTCGCTGTGAGCTCTTACGGTTACCTCTCCGGCGACGGCCGCGAGTACGTCATCACCGACCCCCGCCCTCCGCGACCGTGGGCCAACGTGATCGCCAACGAGCGTGTCGCCCTCGTCGTCAGCCACACGGGCAGCGGCTTTGTGTGCATCGACAACTCGCAGCTCGCGGTCATCACGCGATGGGTCCAGGACCTTGTCCAGGACGCGTCGGGCGCCTTCCTCTACCTGCGCGACGTGGACGACGGTCGGTCGTGGTCGCTGTCGCCCGCCCCCACCTGGCCGAGCTACGACCGCTTCCGGTGCCGGCACGGCCTCGGCTTCACGACCTTCGAAACCGAGCACCACGGCATCGCGGTCCGCTGGACCGTCTTCGTCGATGCCCGCGAGACCGCCGCGGTGTGGCTCGTCGAACTCTCCAACACCGGCTCCACGCCCCGCCGGCTCGACCTTGTCGGCTACCTCGAGTGGAACTGCGGCGTCGCACCCTCGCCCCGCCGTGAGTTCCACAAGCTCTTCCTCGAGACGTGGAAGGACGGCCTGCGGCGCGCCGTCTTCGCCTCAAACCACATGTGGGAGGTCCCGTCGCAACGCTGGGGTCACTGGAATACCAGTTTCCCCTACGTCAGCGCCTTCGCCTGCAGCCTTCCAGTCGATGAGGTCGAAGGAGACAAGGAGGCGTTCCTCGGCCGCTACCGCAACCTATCGGCGCCCGCCGCCCTCCAGGGAGGGACCTGGCGCGGCGAGCTCGGTCGTCACTCCGACCCCATCGCCGCACTGCGTTCCCGCCTCGAGCTCTCCCCGGGCGAGCGGCGCACGGTCGCGTACACGATCGCCGTCGGCGATTCCGCCGCCCAGGCGGCGAACTTGGTGGATCGTCTCTGCTCGCCGGAGGCCGCCTCGCGCTCGCTTGCCGAGGTGCGCACGTCGTGGCGGGACCGGCTCGCGGCGCACCGGGTCACGACGCCCAATCAGACCCTCGACGCTCTGGTCAACGACTGGACGCGCTACCAGGCGATCTCCGCACGGATCTGGGCTCGCGCCGGCTACTACCAGCAGTCGGGAGCCTACGGCTTCCGTGACCAGCTCCAGGACTCGCAAGTCTGGCTCACCATCCAACCGGCCCGCACTCGCGCCCAGATCGGCCTTCACGCCGCGCATCAGTTCGCTGACGGCTCCGTCAACCACTGGTGGCACCCCCTGACCGAGCAGGGACATGTCACGCGGATGACCGACGACCTCCTGTGGCTCGCATTCGTGACCGCGGAATTGATTAAGGAGACCGGCGACCTGACGGTGCTCGACGACCCGGTGCCGTTCATCGACGATCCCCGGCCTGCGCCGCTCGCGGAGCACGTCCGGCGCGCCTTCTCGCGGGTGCTCGCACGCACCAGCCCGCGCGGGCTCCCCTACATCGGAGCCGGCGACTGGAACGACGGCCTTTCGGCCGCGGGACTGGAGGAGCGCGGCGAGTCGGTTTGGCTGGCCGAGTTCCTGGCCGGTCTACTCGGCGACTGGTCCGTGATCTGGCGGCTGCGGGGGGATCACGAAGCAGCGAAGCACCTTGCGCTCCGCCGTGACCGCGTGGTGGCGGCGATCAACCAGAACGGGTGGGACGGCCGGTGGTACCTGCGCGGAACTCTTGACGACGGCTCGCCGCTGGGGAGCAGCACGAACCGCTTCGGCCGGATCTTCCTCAACGCCCAGGTGTGGGCGATCCTCAACGATGTCGCACCGCCCGAGCGGCGCGCCCTGTGCTGGCAGGCGGTCAAAGACCACCTCGTCACCCGCGCCGGAGCGCTGCTCCTCTTCCCGGCCTACGAGGAGCCCGAGCGCGAGATCGGCTACATCACCCGGTACGCGCCCGGAATGCGTGAGAACGGAGGGGTGTACACGCACGCCGCCACATGGGCGATCGCCGCGGCCTGCGTCATGCGCGACGAGGAGACCGTGACCCGGCTGCTCGAGGCCATCAACCCGATGACCAAGGACCCCGATGCCTACTGGGCCGAGCCGTACGTGCTGCCGGGCAACGTGGACGGTCCCGCCTCGCCCCACCACGGCCGCGGGGGCTGGACCTGGTACACGGGCTCCGCGGCGTGGTTGCACCGCGTGGTCAGCCAGTGGGTGCTCGGCGTCCGACCGGAGTGGGACGGGCTCCGCCTCGACCCCTGTCTGCCTTCGGGTTGGGACCGGGCGGCCATGGTGCGACCGTACCGGGGAGCGACCTACCACATCGAGATCGAGCGCACCACGGCAGAGGCTGGGCTGTGGCTCGACGGCCGTCGGATCGACGGCACGCTGCTGCCGCTGCCGACTCCTGGCTCGCAGCACGAGGTCCGGCTGCTGTACCGATGACAGCCCCGCCGCGCGAGCCGAGCCGGTTGCTCCGTCAGCCGGTCTCCGCCGGCGACATCCGCCGCAGCCTGGCCATCACCACCAGGGCCACGGCCGAGGCCGCGAGCATCACCAACGAACCGGTACGGTACGGCCACTGGAAGCCCCACCGGCCGAACACCAGCTCGCCCCAGAACGGACCCGCGATGCGGCCGAGGCTCGACAGCCCCTGGTAGATGCCCATGGTGCCGCCGACCTCGTCCTTGTCGACCAGCTTCGAGACCAGCGACGAGAGAGCCGGCGAGGTCACGCCCTGGCCCAGAGCGAGCAGCGCGAGGAAGCCGAGCATTGCCCCCAGGCTGCGGCTGTAGGGCAGGAATCCGAGCGCGATCGCACTCAGGAAGGTGCCGGCGGCAGCCAGCCGGGCCTCGCCGAAGCGAGCTGCCAGCCGGCCCACCAAGCCGCCCTGAACGACGGCCCCGAGCACCCCCGCGTAGACGAAGAGAAAGCTGATCTGGCGCGTCGTGAGCTCGAATCGGAGCTGGACGAGCTGCGCGAATGTGGTCTCGAAGTTGGAGAAGGCAAAGATCACGAGCAGGACCATGACCAGGCACAGCGGCAGAATCGGGTGGGAGAGCGCGTGCTTGAGGCTCGCCACGTCGAGCGGGTGCTTGCGTGCCTCGTGGCGGGCCTCCGGGTCGAGGGTCTCCGGCAGCACGATCAGGACCAGCAGGAAGGCGATCAGGGACGCCGTCGCCGCAGCCACGCCGGGCAGCCACGGCCGCACCGCGACCAGAAGGCCGCCGATCGCGGGGCCGAGAATGAAGCCGAGCCCGAAGGCGGCGCCGATCAGACCCATGCCGCGGGCGCGGTTCTCGGGACCCGTGATGTCGGCGATCACCGCCTGCGCGGTCGAGATGTTGCCGCCCGACAGGCCGTCGATCACCCGCGAGGCGAACAGCACCACGAACGACCCGGCGAACCCGAACAACAGGTACCCGACCGCCGAGCCGGCCAGCGACAGCAGCAGCACCGGGCGGCGACCCCAGCGGTCCGACAGCCGGCCCAGGATCGGAGCGAACAGGAACTGCATGATCGAGTACGACGCCATGAACAGCCCGAAGACCGCGGGCGACGGCTGGAAGCGCTCAGCGTACAGGGGCAGGATCGGGATCACGATCCCGAAGCCCACCAGGTCGATGAACACGATCAGGAAGACGATGCCGACGGTCGCTCGGTGCTCGCGCACGCCTCTTCACCTCCCCGCGCCGGGAGGCGCGGAACGGCGATTCTAGCCCGCACTTCTCACCACGTCACGTCGTGGCCGTCGCTGGAGAGCTTCCCCGCGAGCGACGAGCCGACCAGGCCGCCGCCCACAACGATGACCCGCACGCTCAGCCTCCAGCAGGCTCGCCGAGCTGGAACGTGGCGCGCACCGTGGCGATCCGGACACCGCTGACCACGACCGGCGCCGCCACCTCGAGCTCGCCGCCCGCGGTGGGTCCGAGAACCGTCGGCTCGCCCACCGCCATCGCCTTGAGCGCGTCGGCGTCGTCGAGCCGCCGGCCACGCCACCGCAGGTCAGTGGAGGAGAGCACCTCGCCGGAAGGGTCGAGGACCATGACCCCGACCAGGCGGTCACCGCCCACCGCGTCGGCGAGCAGGGTATTCACCGCCGGCGTATCGCCGCGCCCGACGGGGTCCGCAATCGCGAGGGCCAGCACCCGGGTGGTGTCACGGGCGAGCTGCTCGACCGCGACCGCGGCCTGAGCTCGGGCCTCGTCGGCGGCCCCGCTGGACTCGGTCTGAACAGCATCGAGCGCAGCCGCGTGCTGCCGCTGCAGCAGGAGGTAACCGATACCCGCGGCGGCGAGCACGAGCACCAACAGGACGGCGAGAAACCTCTGCATGGGAGCCTCCCCGGGGAAGTCTACCGTCCCCAGGGTGAAAAACCACAGAGAGGCTTGCCGACAGAAGTCCGCTCCCTCACGACGACCAGCCGCCAGATGAACCTGCCTCTCGATTCGAAACACGGGCGGAGACAAGTGGGCCGTCTCGAAACCCGGGAAGATCTCCCGCTCCTCGCCCAGCAGAGCCTGCTCGGGCGCTCCCGAGAATGTGAACCGCTAAGACGCGAAGAACGCAAAGTACTCTTTCTGAATCCTCTGACTTCTGTCTTCGCGTTCTTCTCGGCCTTTGCGGTTCAATCAAAAAGGC
>CAWFFJ010000030.1:0-13835 GCA_963814875.1 uncultured Acidobacteriota bacterium | reverse complement strand
CACCCCCAGTACTCAGGATCCCAGGTTCGATTGGTTCTGGTTCGTCAGGATATCGCGGCATCACAGCGGTGGATGAGGAGTCGGGGACAGGAAGCTGCGTTCTCATTCATCCAAGCGTATCACCCTCTCCGGCGCACCGATCACAGCGGAAAGAGTCGCTGGCGGATGTCAGCGTTCGCGAGGCCGTGACCGGGAGCGAGGCGCCAGATGAGCGGCTCCACGGGCTCTCCGTTCTCCGTCCAGCGCCAAGTCGCGACGCCCTCCGCCTGGTCGAAGACCCCGGCGCGGATGCGGGCGAGTCGGGCCAGGACCAGCCACACGGCGGAAAGCGGGCTCGGCCAGAAGACCGGCGCCGCCGTCTTGAAGGCCGCTGCGAACCGATCCGAAACGTCCATCGCGGCGCCGTGAGTGCGCAGCTCGGAGAGCTTCTTCGATGACTTGGCGAGCGCCCGGACCGCGTGCAGGCCGGGGCCGCGTTTGACGATCATGCTGAAGAGGCACAGATACGGCGCTTTCCACCTTCCCGCCACGAGGGGGCGGATCCTGAATCTCGAGCTGCCGTCGACGATCGTGAAGGCCCTGCGGCCGGCATATGCCTCGAAGGAGAGGATCCCCGAGGTCCAGTGGCGGCGGAACTCCTCGGACCGGATGAACGGGCGAAGCAGGTACCGAGCCAGCGGCCGCTCTCCGGAAGGGTAGGCCCCGGTGGCGCCCGGATCTGCGATCGCCACGAGCCGCTCGTCGAACCAACGGTGCGCGGCATTGAGCACGTCCAGGTTCCAGCGCGTCTCGCCCGCACCACCTCCGAGGTCCGCGAGCAATGCGCCGAGGACATCGGTCGTCGCCGGAATCCGGTAGTCGAGGCCGAATCTGACGGGTCGTTCACTCGGCACCGCGCTTCCCGGCGAGACGAAGCCGAGGTCGTCGAGCAGCCGTGCAAGGCCCGCGACCTCGTCTGAGGAGAGGAAGTCATCCTCGCGGGTGTAGGTCACGCGGAGCCGGGTGGCGAGCTCGCGGTCGTAGGCCGCCGTGAGATCGTGACCGGCGCCGTTCGCGTCAATCTCGAGCCACACCGCGGCGTTCGCCGTCATCTTGTCCTCGACCCGCGTCTGCACGAGCGCCGATGAGTAGCGCGCCGCACGAGACCGGACGTTGTCCGAATCCTGGAGGAAGCGCACGTTCGACTCCACGAGGCGCTGCGTGCGGTCGGTTCGCGCCCCGAGCAGGGAGAAGACCACCGCCAGGCTCGACGACCGCACCCTTTTTGAGGTCAGAACGCAGTCGTGCAGCATGTACGGCAGCTCCGCCGGCAGCTCCTCGTCCGCGTGCTCGGGATCGATCTGTGCCAGGCGGCCGAGGAAGTCCGTGATGCGCCCCCGGCCGAGGTGTTTCTCGAACGCCTGCCGGCACCCGTCGTGAGAGGGGTCCAGCTCCAGATCGACGAGGGCGGTCTCGCGGGACATTCGCTCCATCTCCAACGACAGCGAGAACCCGAGGGAGCCCTTCAACCTGCGGGCCTCGGCCTTGAGCTTTTCGTCCCAGCCGTTCGCGTTGTCGAGCAGCCCTCGGATCGACTGGGCGAGGCCGAGGAGTCGGCGACGGTCCGCGTCGTCGAGCCTTGTCGGATCCCAGACCTTCCCGAGAAGCACTCCCACGGCCCTTTGCACCTGGGCGGAGACGGCCCCGGCGACCGCCTGCTCGAAAGCCTGCGGCGAGGTCGCATTGCGCTCGAGCCACGCGATCACCGACTCGATACCGTTCGCTTCGGCAACGCCGTGGACTCTGGTCAGGAACTCGCTCGGGGCGTCGGCAAGGAAGCCTCTCGCCCGGGCCGCGATGTCGCGTGCCTCGGCGAGGAGCTGGTTTGCGTCGAGCGTGCTCCCGAACAGGATCTCCTCGATCGAGGAGCCGGTGAGGGACTCGATCAACGCCAGCACCTGGCGCCACTCTTCGTTGACCAGCGCTTCCGGGCTGGCCGGGTCGATCCCCGCCACGCGGTCCAGCAGCTCGGCAACCGCTGGCCGGCCCCGAGCTCGCCTGCTGCGAGAATCTGGTTCCACAGCTCCTCGACCTTCTCGTCCAGACCGCGGTAGGTCTCGACAATTCGGTGGGCAGCTGCAAACGCCGAGGCCAGCTCCGGCGAGCCCGCGACCCGATCCAGCCAGCCGTGGTCGTCGAGGTAGCTGCCGATCAGCTGGGCGGCTTCGCCCTGCAGCTCCTGTTTGAGCACGTCCCAGGTCTGATCCGGTTCCTCGAGGCGGTCGGCCACCTCGGCCAGCTTGGCCATCGCGAGCTTCAGCCGAGTCACCGGTTCGAGCTCCACAATCCGGTCGAGGAGCGCGACGAGACCATGGCCGAGGTCGTACTCCACCTGGAGGGCGAACACGATGCTGAAGGCGATCCGGCGTTCCTTTTCGGCCGACAGCCTGACACGCACCCACCCTTCGCGGAGCGTGCCGACCCGCCCGACCACGAGATTCATCTTTCGATCGAGCGAGTATCCGAGGGTTGCATCGACCGAGTAGGCGACCCTGGCTTTGAGCAGATCGACGGCCTGGTCGAAGGCCTCGACGATCATCGTGTGGTCGAACTGCCCCCCGAGTCGCCCCTTGAGCCCGAGATCGAGGTGACAGGACCCGCTCAGGACGTGCAGCTCGCCGTCCAGGAGCTTGCCGCCCCTCAGGTCGAGAAGCTGCGGCAGGCCCGAATCGCCGAGCACACGTTCGACGGCCCGCAGCCGGCTGGTTTCGGCGGACACCGGGACGAGGTGCCGATAGGCGGCATCGAGTGCGCCGCCCGCCGAGATCCCGACCGTCAGCCCCGAACCGCTGGTCGGGACGGCGCCCGCTCCGGCGACCTCGACGTCGAAGGCGAGCCGGAAGTCCGCATAGCTGGTCCCAGAGGGTGCGGCAAAGGGTCCGAGCCCCTCGACATCGTCGATCGCCGCGTGCTGCGCCCGGATGTCGATGCCGACAGGGAGCTTGGCCGCAGCGGACACCGCGAAGGACCGGTCGAAGAGGCGGCTGTCGAAGGTCGGCGTGCTGGCCTCGATGACAGCAAGAGGGAAGGCGGTGGTGCCGACAGGCTCAGACAATGCGCCCGGATCGGCGAGATCGAAGGTCACGGTGAGGAACTTGTCGCCGAGGATCCTCTTCTTCAGCGAACCCTGGGTCATGGCGTGCCTCCTGAGGTCACGGCGACCTGCTGGCTTGCTCTCATCCGAGCGGCGGCCCAGCGTCGGGTGCGATCTCGGATCCAAACAGATTGAGTGCTCCACTCGCAGTCTGGAACACCTCCACCACTCGCGTGCGGGTGTCCTCGGAGTCCGTACAGCGGTATCCTCCTTGTCACCCTGGACAACCGTCTGCAGCCCGCGGGCGACATCCGTGAGCATGCCGAGCTTGCGGTAGGTGTCGTACCAGAACGGGCCGCCCAGGCCGATCAGCAGGCCGGCCAGCACCACCGAGAGGCCTCGCAGGACGCCGGACCACCACGGACCCCCGCCGGTCCACGCCTCTGCCGTCCACGGCGGCTCTCCCAACCCATCGGGACGCCGGCGGCGCCGAGCTTGGCGAGCTCGCTCTCGAGCTTCTGCCGGTGGTCGGCGAGGACCTTCTCCAGATCCTCGGGCGACTCCGAGGGTTGTGCGCCATCACCCGGTCGCGCTTCACGCGCCTGCTCCAGCGCCGCAAGCTGGCTTTGGAGCTCTTCGGCCACCGCGTCGCCTGCGTCGATCATCGCAGTACGTACCGACCTGTCCTGGAGAAAGGTCGTAAAGATCCTCACCGAATCGACGTTGAGGCTGAAGGCCACCACCAGTGCCACGACAATCGAAAGCAGCCGCGCACGCCGCAGGAAGTACTCGCTGGCGCTCGCGCCCCAGTCCTCGTACTTGCTGGCGAGATCATCGAGAAACGTCTGCAGCCCCGGGGTGGCCGCGCCCTTCGCCCACACCGCCACCGCCTTGCCCTCGTCGGTCTCGGCAAACCGCTCAATGAACTCCAGGGTGGTCAGGTTCTTCTTGCTGGAGGACCGGAGCCAGCCCTGGACCCAACGCCTCAGCCCACCGCCCTCAGCGGGCTGGAACCGCGCCGTGGTCATCCTCGCCGCGAACGCCTCGAGGGAACCACCCGCGGCCCCCGGGAGCTTAGCGAGTCGCGGACGCAAATAGTCTGTGTAGAGACCTTTCACGAGGATCTGCAGGCCCTCCTCACGTGCGCCCAGCAGTCGGTGAACCATCTCCACCAGCACTGAAACCACAGTTGACATCACCATCATCAGCACGGCAAATGCGAGCGTCGCCTCCACCCAGTCCACAGCGCACCTCCCTATCCCTCAGCTACGGTCCTGTGCGCCGATGCGAGCCACGTCCTCTCACCTCACCACCCACAGGCTCGGGTCCTTGCCGACCACCCGTCCGTGGCCGATGGCGATCTTGATCAGCACCGGATCGAAGTTGGTCGAGCTGTTGTCGCTGCCGTACCAGATCCGCGGCGCGAGCACGTGGATCGGAACGTGACGTTTGCTGACGTCCTGGATCGCCTGACCGAGGTCGGCCACCGCCTGGGTGACCGCCGCCGGCAATGTCGCGCCACTTGTCGCTTTGAGCAGGTCGTCAATGCGGCCCGCGACCTGATTCCAGTCGAGCGCGCCGCGGAGGTCATCGAGGTAGATCTCGTCGGTGAGGATGTCGACCACCCGCTTGAGCACGTCGATGCCGCCGACGCTGGTGCCGAGCCAGTTGTCGTTCCACTGCCGGTACTGCTGGACTTGAACGGTGCTCTCGGGCAGTTCACCGTCGGGCTCGGCGATCAGCATGCTGGTGAGCAGGACGTAGATCTCGTCAGGGTGGGTGCGGAAGGCGGAACCGAGCGGCGTGATGTTGCGCGCGCCGCCGTCAACCAGCACGTCCCTCCCGGTCTTCACGAACGGGAACACGACCGGAATCGCTGTCGAGGCGACCAGTTTGTCCATGAAGTCGTTTTCCGCCGGCGTCCACTCCTCGTACTCTCCGGTCACGAGGGACACTGTGCCCACGGCGAAGTCGCGGCCCGAGCCGCGCAGCGCCTCGAGCGAGAGGTGCTTCTTGATCAGCTTCTTGAGCGGCTCCACCGAGTAGATGCTGTCGGCGCCCAGGGCGATGCCGGCGAAGCCGCCCGCGCGTTCGGCGTAGACGCTGAAGTTGCCCTTGATCTCCTTCGCCCACAGGTCGTACAGCGCCTCGACCTGGGTCTTGAGGTTGGCGAGCGACTCGGCCTGCGACCTGCCCACCGGCGCCTGCGCCAGAAACGCCGCGTTGAGCGCCCCGACGCTGACCCCCCTCAGGATCGGAAAGTCGATCCCCTGCTCACCGACCAGCTCGAGCAGCATGCCCGTCTGGAACGACCCGCGGGCTCCCCCACCGCCCAGAACCAGTGCGCGTGCCATACGTCTACCTCCTGTTTCCGCCGACCGAGGTCGATCCCGATCGCGTGCCGCGGCGCGTTGCCGGCGACACACGCCGCAGCCCGTCCGGTGGGGCGCCCTGGCCTGCCGGCAGCGGCGGCAACCCCGCCGAACCAGGCGATCCTCGCCCCGGGCCTCCACCTGAGTTGGTTTCTCTGTTCTCCCATGAATTTAGGTCCGATGTGTCTGTGTTGTCAATGGGACCCTTCTCAGTTAGCGGGACGTCTTCGCCTTGGCAGGGTGGCGTCCGCAGGCCCCTTGCGAAGGAACACCACCTGACAACCGGTGACGCGGCGTGACTTCAGCGCTAGATTGGAGCTGCAGCATCGAGCTCACTGAGGAATACGAACCTGTCGCCGAGTCGATCGAGCACGGCCCGAGAAAGATCTTGGGGCGGCACCTGCGGAGGACACCACCATGAACCACCCCCTTCGAGACGCGTCAGTTGCACAATCTCCGTTGTGGCGCTCGTGTTGCTTGCGACAGCCAGGTACCGCGATTGCCGGCGTGCAGCACTGGACGACCGGCGGTCCGCCGGGTACGGACGTGAACCAGCTCGCGGTCGACCCGGTCACGGACCGAGCACGCTCTACATGGTCGGGCACGGGCTGTGGAGGACGCCGATTCCGGCGCCAGCTGGATCCGTCTCGCATCGGGCCTGACCTCGACCAACCTGCGGGCCGTCGAGATCGACCCATCCAACCCCTCGGTCGTCCTCGTGGGCAGCTTCGACGCCGGCGTGTTCCGCTCCACCGATGCCGGCGCGAGCTGGATCCAGTCCAGCCAGGGGCTCCCCGGCAATGCTCTTTCTCTGCCTCGCGCGCAACCCAGCTTCGCCTTCGACCGTGTACGCAGGGATTCGCTATCACGGCGTCGGCAAGAGCACCGACGGCGGCATGACCTGGAACCCGGCCAACAACGGTATCCCGGGCAACGAGTCGGTCGTTGCGCTCGCTGTCGACCCGAGCTCACCCCAGACCGTGTACGCCGGCACCTACGACGGGCTCTTCAAGTCGATCAACGGCGGCGCGAGCTGGACCCCGGTCGCCGGCGGGCTGCCGCCGGCCTCCATTCCAGCGTGGCGGTCGACCCGTCCAGCTCGGCTTCGGTGTAGGCCGGAACAGAGGAGCGGTCTCTACAAGAGCATCGACGGCGGAGCGACCTGGAGCGCCAGCCGGAAGCGGGCTGCCGGCCGACGTCAGGCGCCCGGAGCATCGCGATCGACCCCACCAACCTCTACGCTGTATCACCATCGCGAGAGAGGGATGCAGCCTGTACCGGACCACCAACGGCGCCGCGAGGTGGAGCGCGGCGAGGGACGGCATCCAGAACATCACCGTCAACAGCGTCGTGATCGCGGAGTCGACTCCTCGCTCGCTCTACGCCGGAACCTACGGTCAGGGCGTGTTCCGGAGCACCGACGGGGCCGCCTCGTGGAGCGCGGTCAACGGCGGGCTCGATCGCGTCCTACGTCGACAGCTAGTGGTGGATCCCGCCGGAGGTGGTCGACTCTGGGCCGGGACCCACGGCGGAGTGTGGCGGACGGACAGCGACGGCGTGGCTGGTCATCCCTGGTCCCGGGGATGCCCTACGTCGAAGTCGATTCGCTCGCCCGCGACCCGGGCACAAGGACACCCTCTACGTCGGGACCTGGCGTGGCCTCTACAAGTCGAGCGACGGCGGCGTGAGCTGGACCCGCACGGACGACCAGGCGACCCTGGCCGACTTCGAGGCCGTGGCGACCGATCCCGTGGTCCCGAACCGCGTGTACTCGGGCAGCTCGAAGGGGCTCATGGTGTCGAACGACGGTGGCTCGACCTGGCACCAGCCGGCAACCGGCCCGATCGACATGAGGGTGCTCTCCTTCGCCTTCGACCCGCAGACTCCGTCGATGCTTTACGCGGGCGCCTGGCAGGGCGTCTTCCGCAGCGACGACAGCGGCGAGCACTGGACCTCGAGCCTCACCGACCATACCATCTGGGACATCGCGGTCGACCCCTCAAGCCCGTCGACGCTGTACGTCTGCACGTATGACGGCGTCTACAAAAGCACCAACGGCGGCAACTCGTGGCACCCCATCAGCACCGGGCTTACCGCCGACTATTGCTGGGCGCTCGCCGTCGATCCGAGCTCTCCTCAGACCGTCTACCAGGGTAGCGGGGCCGGTGTGTTCCGGACCACCGACGGAGGCTCCGGCTGGGGGCCGCTCGCGGGCCTGGAGGAGTACGGGATCTACGACCTCGGCTTCTCGCCGAACCACAACACCCTCTATGCGGCAACCGGCGGCGGAGGCGTGGCGTCGTACAGCTTCAGCGGAGCGGCGTGCTCGCTCGCCTGCTCCGCGATCGTGCCGAAGAACTCCTCGGTCGGCTCCGAGGTCTACTTCCAGGCCGATGCCGTCGCCAGCGGCTGTGCGTCCTCGCCGACCTTCGACTGGGACTTCGGCGACACGTCATCGCACTCCGGAGCGCAGAAAGCGAGCCACACCTACGGGTCCGCAGGCGCCTACCTGTGGTCGGTCACGGCAAGCGCCGACGGCGTGAGCTGCCGTTCCACCGGGACCGTCGCCGTCGACCCCAGTCCGACGTCCTGGTACATCCCCGGCGTCGCTCACGCGCAGGGCGCCGGCGGCACTGTCTGGCGGACCGACGTCGCGGCGATCAACCGCAGCACCAGCGCGGCCTCCGTCACCGCGACCTTCATCCCCTACGACGGCGACGCCACCGTCGCGCGCTCGCTGGCGCTCGCCCCGAACGCCGTCATGGAGTGGGACGACGTGCTCGTCTCCCTGTTCGGAATGTCTGCAGACGCCTCGGTCAAGGGTACGGTCGAGCTGTCGTCGACCGAGCGCCTGATCGCCTCCGCGCGCACCTACAACCAGTCCGCCACCGGGACCTTCGGCCAGTACCTGCCCGCGCTTCCGGCCAAGCCAACGCTCGCGCTGACCTCGTCGGCAGGCGCCGACATCATCCGCGGGGACGAGCTCGGCGTGATTCCCCACCTCACCAAGTCCGCCGATTTCCGCAGCAACGTCGGTGTCCAGAACCTCGGCGACTCGGCCGTGACCGTCGAGATCCGACTCTGGGACGGCCACGGGATGCAGCTCGGCAGCCCGTGGACCGCGACCGTCGGCGTCGGCCACTACCGCCAGCTCGACGACGTCTTCGCGGTGCTCGGCGGGGGCAGCCCTGCGATCGCCTACGCGACCGTACGCGTCACCTCCACCGACGGGGCGGCGTGGTTCTACGGCTCGGTGATCGACAACGTTACCGGCGATCCGACGACCATTCCGGTGCTGCGGCCGTGGGAGGGCGACCGCGAGATCGCCGGCATAGCCCACTCTCCCGGCGCGGGCGGCACGACCTGGCGCAGCGACGTCGCTGCGGTCTACCTGGGCAGTCAGAATGTGGACTTCCGGCCTCGCTTCACCGCCTACGGGACGGGCGGCACCGTCGAAGGGCTCGCCTCCGTTCCCGCGGGCGGAACTATGGAATGGCACGACATCGCGGTCAGTCTCTTCGGCCATTCGCCGGACGACGCCGTCAAGGGCACGTTGGGCATTGACTCGCTGCCCGGCCTCTACCTCACCGCCCGCACCTACAACCAGGGCTCCAACGGGACCTTCGGCCAGTACCTGCCCGCGGTCACCGCCGCAGAGGGGTTCGGGCGCGGCATTCTCGCGATGATCCCCCAGCTCAAGAAGAACACCTGCGTTCCGGACCAACGTCGGCGTGCTCAACCTGAGCCCGTTCGAAGTCGTGGCGGCGATCAAGCTCTACAACGGCTCGGGCGACCAGGTGGGCACGACGCGCAGCCAGTCGGTGCCGGCCAACGAGTACTTCCAGGTGGACGACGTCTTCGCGGCGCTCGGCGCGGGCAACCTCGACGTCGCCTACGCGACCGTCGAGGTCATGACCGACGGCGGCCGCATCTGGGCCTACGGCTCGGTGATCGACAACGCGACGGGAGACCCGACCACCATCCCCGCCCTGGTGCCGTAGCACCTCGCGTTGCATTGACCCCCGGTCCGCTTGCGCTGGATGGACCGTCATCGCCGGGTCAATGCAGCACGAGCTGCTTTCATTCGCTTCGCGAATGGGGGATACGGTCGAGGAGGAAGGCAGACTTTCAGGGCAGGTTCGCTCGACACGGAAAGGAGAGCGCGCCTCGAACAGCGGCCGGCCACTTCGTCATCAAACCCGACGCGCACAGCGCGTCAAAGGCATTTCACCTTCAGGGGCCCCTGCGCGAGCGCAGGGGCCCCTGAAGGTGAAATGCCTAGAACTGCCAGAGCGCCATCACCTGCGGCAGTGACTCGGTCACCCCGTCGACCCCGTACTTGTTGTGCCAGTACTGGTACTCAACGCCCACGAAGAACGCGCCCTCGCGACCCCACAGGCGCCCGAGGTCGACCAGGAGCTGCGGCTGGGCGAGCAGCTGCTGGGCACGCTCTCCCTCGGCGCCGATCAGGTCGACGAAGCCACGGAAGCGGCAACCGAGGCGTCCGGCCGCGAACGGCAGGTCCCACGCCGGCGTGACGATGTAGGTGACATCGGTGTCGCTGCGGTCGTCGTAGGCCATGACGTCGACGTCGACGTAGGTGAAGCCGGGGACGTTGAGGTGGAAGGTCACCCCGGCGAGGTACGCGCGAAACTCCTGGCCGGCGTTGAGGGATGCGGTGAACGACACGTCGCGGAGAAGGCCCGTGCCCTCCGACATCAGGCCGAGCTTGCTCCAGCTCAGGCGCGGGTACCACTCGCCGTAGATGTCGGTGTCCGAATCGAACGGCTGGGTGACGTCGAAGAAGAAGAAGTTCGAGCCCAGTCCCCACTCCGACGCGTGCTCGAAGGTGAAGATGTCGCGCGAGCCGGGACCCAGCTCGTACCCGGTGCCATGCAGGAGCTGGACCCCGGTCACGCCCCAGGAGGCCGCGCCCGCAGCCGGGCACGTTCCGAGGCATGCCAGGAAAACGGCGAGCGTCCAGACCACCAGGAGAAGACCGCCGCTTTTCGGGGTTCGCCTCATGACACACCTCCTCGAAGAACGATGCCGAGCGACCACGGACGATCGGTCACTCGTTCCGCTTCCTGTTCCCGAGCTCGGACAGCCATCTCTGCTCGACCTTCGCCAGGATATCGCCCTTCTTTCGGTTGGCGTACTGGGCGGCATAGTCGCCGCCGAGGTCGGTGATGATGCCCCGAGTCACGAGCAGGAACGACATCGCTGCCAGCGCCCCGACAATCAGGAAGATCCCCCCCACGAGGAGCAGGAGCCGACCTCGGAGGCTGCGGACCGCGTGTATCTGCACGGCCTAGATCGTCCCGCCCGTTGCAGGCGGCGCCTTCCGCATCGAGGATCTTGAGATCGGGGCCGGCGATGATTCCACGACAGTCTCCAGTGCGGGGGTCGACACGGACAATCGGCCCTCGCACAAACTATTCTAGCTGCCGTGGTTGCACAATACTCCCGACTCCGGAATCAGCGCTGCGAACAGTGGCCGTGTCGTCGCTCTCGGCAAGTAGGTCCGCTCACGCCAGTTCCTTCCCACCCATCGCCGGTCTCAGGATCTGCCGGGTGGCCTGGGTCACAGTTGACGGGTTGCACACGGCGGATGAGAGGAATAGCGTCTCATTGGGCAACCCATGGAACAATCAGGACTTCTTCTCAACAAGAACTGGACAGTCTTGGAAGGGGGCACCGTCATGCGTCGCGTGCTCATCACAACCATGGTCGTTTTCCTTCTCTCGGGCCTCGCAGCATCTGCGGAGGAGGTTCGTTGGCTACCCGTCGCCGCGTCGAACGCCGGACTCAACGGGACCGTGTGGACCACCGACCTGTGGATCTTCAACCGGGCGCTGGACGCCCCGATTGAGGTCGAGCTGGCGTTCCTGCCCGACGCCGCAGGGACCACCGACCCGGCCGAGGTGACGGTCACCATTCCGGCGTTCACCTCCGTCTATCTCCACGACCCGGTCGGATCGCTGTTCTTCGAGAATCGACCTGGCGCTATCCGCCTGCGGTCGGAGCACCCCTTCGAGGCTCGCTCGCGGACCTCCAACGACGGCGGCGCGAAAGGGACCTACGGCCAGGGCATCCCGGCGCTCGCACCCTCCGAAGCCCTCGGCGGGGGTGTCTTGCTGGGAGCGGCCAACATCGCGGGCGAGGACGGCGTGCGAACCAACGTCGGCATCCTGAACCCAGGCATCGACAGCCAGAACGTGCTCGTCTTCGTACAGGACGGAGAAACCGGAGCCTCTATCGGCGCCAAGCACGTTGATGTCGGTCCCCTGGGGTGGACGCAGTTCAACGTGTTCGATCTGGTCGGGGCAGCCGACCTCGAGGTCAGCAACGCCGTCGTGAGAGTCGTCTCGGCACCGCAGCCCGGCCTCTATAGCTATCTGTCCCGGGTCGACAACCGCTCGGGCGACGCGATGTTCGTGTTGCCGTTTGACGCCACCGGGAAGTACCTGGTGACCCAGGTCTGGACTGTGCAGGTCACGCTCACCAGCGATGCCCAGAGAACGACACCGAGATCAATAACCTACACCGGCGAGGACGGGTCCGACGTCACCGTGAAGTCGCCCCAGAGCGGATGGACGACGACGGTCAGCCTCCCCGACCCGGCGACGTTGTGCTTCACCGCGGTCGGCGACACGTCAGTACACGGCGGATGGCTCGACGTCGAGGTGCTCTGGGCTCCGGAGGGAGAGCTCCCCAGGCGTTCGGACTACTACGAGCTGGCAGAGGCCGCCAGCACCATCACCCTGCACGACTGCATCGAGCTGGACTGACCTGGAATCGCCTCTGACGCGGGCCCCGGGCTCCGGGACCCGCGCACCGCTCCCCTCTCGCGTCTCTCCGGCCAGAACACGACACGCCTCAACGCCGACTTCTCGGTCGTACTGAAGTTCCTCGGCAAGGTCAGGTGGTCACCCGTGGATCTCGCCGCTTCCTGGGAGTGTGTAGCTCAAGATGGATGGTGGATTTCGGAGCGCCGTGAAGCCCCCGTTGAGGCGCATTCGAGGAGCAGTACTCCGAGTACGGGCCGAGAATGCAACAAAGACGGGGCTTCACGCCGCCCGAAAGACACCGTGTACGCTATGGGCTACACACTCCTAGCTGGGGTTTCTACTTCGGAACGACGTCACGGAGCTGCAGCGTCGCCGGGTCGAGCAGGGCCGGCCTGCCTTCGTCCCGGATCAGGAGGCGGGAGGCCGGGCTGCCGGGGTCAGGGAAGGCTGTCGGATTTGCCGACAGGGGTGGCCACCAGGCGAGCTGCAACCCATCACCTACTGACAACACCGTGCCATCGTCGAGTCCGACGACGATCGCCGAGAAGCGCCCTTCATCGCTCCGATGGCAACGGCTCCCGACAGCACGCGGTGCCCACGCAGAAGATCCACCCTGCCGCGGACCACCTGGAGCGCGCCCGCGGCCGCAGCTGTAGGCACGAGCAGCGCGGCGAGCAGCCCGGCGCCGATCACGAAGGCGTCCTGCCCGCCACCAGTGGCACCTGCGAAGGAGCTCTGCGGCGCCCGCTGCTACGATGGCGGCTGAAGGGAGAGAGATGTTGGCCCGACCGTTCGTGGTCCCGGTCCCCGCCGCGGCGGCGCGGACCCACCTGCTGCTCGCCGCGCTGATGTGGACGATCGTCGGCTGCGGCATGGCCGTCTTCGGCACACGCCACGCGCTCGCCATGGCGTCGCCATTGGCGCCGTGGCTGGCCGTCGCAGCGGTCCTGATCGGAGCGGCGAAGGCGCGGTGGGTGCTCGCGAAGGCCGCCCGCCGAATCGTTGCGCGAATCGTCGAGCGCGGCGACGGCAAGTGCCTCGGCGGCTTTCTCTCCCCCACCTCGTGGGCGCTGGTGGCGGTGATGGTCGTCTCCGGGCGGGTCCTGCGGCGATGGCTGCTGCCGCCCGCCGTGGTCGGCCTCCTTTACCTCGCCGTCGGCACCGCACTGGTGCTCGCGTCCCTGGTGATCTGGCGAAGCTGGCACGACAAGGACCCGAGCCGAGCATCGTGAGACGCTCCACCGCAGGCCTCAACGAAGCCACCGCGTCCGAGGCCGGACGTCTCCCGTCTTCCGTCTTGCGTCTTGCGTGTCGCGGGCGCAGCCCGCGACCGGCTACAGCCCGACCGCGTACACGAAGCTCACCTTGGGGAAGCGCAGCACCCGCTCGGTGATCAGCGTCTGCGGCACCGCGTTGCCGTCGACCATCGTCGCGCACAGCGCTTCGGCTGCCGCCCGATCGCCACGCGCTTTGATCGATCCGACCTCCTGCATCAGCGCCTCGACCGCCTCCGGAAGGCGGTCGAAGTCGACCGTCAATGCACCGTGGTCGGTTCCGTTGGCGGCCACCGCGCCGAGATCGAAGCGCAGCCCACCGTGC
>CAWFFJ010000029.1:0-82859 GCA_963814875.1 uncultured Acidobacteriota bacterium | reverse complement strand
CGCCACGGCCGTCATCAGCCGGACGCCCAACGGCAGGACGCTCTCGTCGATGTCGAAGCGGGCGTTGTGGTGAGGGTAGGGTCTCCCGTTCCCGATCCCCAGCAGCACGAACGCTCCCGGAACGTGCTGCAGGTAGTAGGCGAAGTCCTCCCCGCCCATGACCGGCGCGATGGTCTCGACGGCATCGCCGCCCAGCTCCCGTGCGGCCGCGCGGCGCACGAGCTCCACCGACGCGGCATCGTTGATGACCGGCGGGTAGCCGTCCTCATAGGTGAACGTGGCACTCGCGCCGAACAGCCGGCACGTCGCCTCGCAGACCTCGCCGAGCCGCTGTTTGACAGCGCGTTGCGTGCCGGGGTCGAGCGTCCGTACCGTTCCGGTCATCGTCACCGAGTCCGGGATGATGTTGTGGATGCGGCCCCCGTGGATCGTCGAGAACGAGACGACTACGGGCTCGAGCGGATTTGTGAATCGGCTGACGATGGTCTGCGCGGCCACGACGATGTGGGAGGCGACCACGACGGGGTCGACTGTCCGGTCCGGCTGCGACGCGTGGCCTCCGCGGCCCTGGACGACCACCTCGAACTCGTCGGCCTGGGCCATTGAGGCTCCGGCGCGCAGGCCGACGACGCCGCTCGGCAGCGGTTGCCAGAGATGGAGCCCGAAGATGGAATCCACCCCGTCGAGGGCGCCCTCCTCGATCATCAGCCGGGCGCCGCCCGGCGGGTTCTCCTCCGAGGGCTGAAACAGGAGTACGACGTTTCCCGGCAGCGTCGCTCGGCGAGCGGCGAGGATCTTCGCGGCGCCCATCAGGATCGCCATGTGGCCGTCGTGCCCGCACGCGTGCATGACGCCGGCATTCTCGGACTGGTAGTCGTGGTCGGCGATCTCGGCCACCGGCAGCGCGTCCATGTCGGCCCGCAGCGCTACGGTACGCCCCGGTCGTCCACCGCGGAGAATGCCGCGAAGCCCCGTGCGGCCGCAGCTCGTGACCTCGATCCCCTCCGACTCCAGGAACGCCCGGACCACGGCCGACGTCCGCTGCTCCTCGAACGCCAGCTCGGGATGGCGGTGGAAGTCGCGCCGCCATGCCACGAGCGTCTCCGTCATCGACTCGATTTCAGCTGCGAGGTCGTTCATCGTTCAGTCCTTCTGCAACGGTGCGTTCAGCGCCGTGGCTCGGCAGCCGGCACGCCGGCCGGCGCAGGATCATTGAGAATCGCCATCGCGACCAGTGTGACCACCGTGGTGACGACCAGCCCCGCGAACCCGGCGTTGAGGCCGACGAACGGATCGTGGCCGCTCAGGATGAGGCCGACCACTGCGGCCTCCCCGGCGACCAGCCCGAGTATGACCGGACGGGCCGTGGCGCGGGGTACGAACACGCCGAGCACGATACCGGGGAACAGCTGCGCGACGCCGTCGTAGCCGAGGATCAGCAGCTTGACCAGCTCGTTGGGCGACCACAGCGCGAGCACGAGCGCGGCGACGGCGAGGAGCAACATGAAGCCGCGCGATGCGCGCATCAGGTGCTGCTCGCTGACGGGCCGGCGCATCAGCGGCCGGTAGAGGTTCTTGGCGACCAGCGTCGACGCCCCGAGCAGGAGCATCGCTGCGGGCACCATCGCCGTGACGGCGCCGGCGCCGCCGATGAAGCCGGCGAACCACCCCGGGTAGCTGCGGGTGACCAGCGCCAGCAGCGCGGTGTCCGGGTTCTTCAGGTCCGGCATCACCAGCAGCGCGGTGAAGCCGACGAAGAACACGAGCAGGATCGGGAGCTGGTAGAGCGGCATGACGATCGCGTTGCGCCGCAGCGTACGGTCGTCCTTCGCGGAGTACGCCGACGCGAAGGTGTGCGGCCAGCAGTAGAAGCCCATGCCGGTGAGCAGGATCGTGCTGATCACCCAGCCGACGCCCATGGTCGTCGTCCCCCCCGGAAAGGTGAGGTGGGTGGGGTGCTGGCGCATCAGCTCCGCGAGCATCTTGCCCACACCGCCGAAGTACATCGTCGGCAGCCCGATCCCGATCACGACCACGGCGGCGAGCATCGCTACGTCCTTGATGATCGCGACCCACGCGATCCCCCGGATCCCGCTGGTGTAGACGAACACGCAGGTCACCGCAAACGCCGCGACGATGGCCAGATTGGAGGAGATCGCGCCGGCGCTGGCGATCTCGACGATCATGCCGAGGCCCGCCAGCTGGAGCTGCAGGTAGGGCACGATGGAGACCACGCCGATCAGCACCACCATGCTGGCGAGCGTCTGGCTGTCGTAGCGCGCCAGGAAGTAGTCCGGCTGGGTGTGCAGGCCGAGACGTTTGGCCATGCGCCACACCGGCGGCAGCAGGAAGAACGAGATGATGTAGCCGAGCGTGCCGTAGGCGAGGATGTAGAAGGCCGGCCCGCCCCGCGAGTACGCCCAGCCGCTCGCGCCCAGAAAGGTGAAGGTGGTGTAGATCTCGCCAGCCATCAGCAGCCAGACGAGGATGACGCCGAACTTGCGGCCGCCGACGCTCCACCGCTCCACGTCCATCGCGCCCCGGCCGCGGCCGATCACGCCGACCGCTGCCGAGAAGAGGACGAACCCGACGATGACGAGTAGGGGGGTGGTCAACGGTCCGCTCCGTCCTCGGCTCCGTCCTTCCTCGGCTCAGCGAGGACGTAGGCGACGGCGAGGAAGAGCGGCGTCACCAGGACCCAGCCGAGGATCCAGAACAGCAGGAACGGCAGACCGAGCACGACGGGCTCGAGCCGGTTCACGAACGGCAGGCCGGCGACGAGGGCGATCGCCGGAATGAGTGCCGGGATGAGTCCACGGGTCGGGTGTTTCGTGGTCACGATCCTGATGGTACCTCTGCCAGGGGCGAGGACAAGGAACTGCGTGCCAGGTATCACAATCTGATGATGTTTGACATTGTGAGGTTGTGATACCTGGCACGGAATCCGGCGTACGGCGTGCCATACGCTGCGGCGTCGCGACCTCCGGTGTCAACTTCCTAACTTCTCAACGCTTGGCGCCGAAGCGAGCAGCTTCTCGAAGCGGGGGTTGCCCTTCAGGGGCGTGAAGGTGGGGTCGACGGCGAGCCAGCCGGGGGTCAGGAAGTACGGGACCTCGAGGAGCGGTTCGAGCGCGTCGAGGGCCTTCTCGTGCTCGCCGAGGGCGAGGTAGATCCGCACGAGCAGGTGCTGGACGTACGGTCCGGTGAATGCGTCGCGAGCGATCGGCAGCACCTCCACGCCGCGCTTGCCCTCGCGGATCGCCTCCTCGCGCCGCCCGAGGTACGCCAGGGCCAGGCCGTGCAACGCGTGGGCCTGCTTGTCGTCGGGGGAAGCGGCGACCTCGGCGGCGAAGGCGCGTTCGGCCGTCTCGGCGAAGCGCCGGGTCGCCGCCGCGTCGCCGTGCAGGGCGCTCACCTGAGCCAGGGCGATGGCCCAGGCCGCGCGGTTGCCGCCGAAGGCCGCCGGCGTGAGCCGTAGCAGGGCCTGCTGCTGCGCTGAGTCGAGCGCCCAACCCAGATCCCAGAAGGTGGCGACGAAGGCTGTGAGCACCGTGGGATCCACCTCGCTCGGCGCAGCCGCTATCGAGGCCCTCGCGCCGGCGAGATCCCCCTGGGCGAGGAAGACCATGGCCCGTCTCTCGATGGCAGACAGGCTCGCGGGAGCGAGGACGAGGGCGCGGTCAGCGGACTGCTGGGCCTCCGGCAGGCGTCGCAGCCACAACAGGAGCACGGTGAGGCGGTTGGCAATGTAGACGGACCGGGGAGCGAGGGTGCGGGCCCGCTCGATATGTGTCAGCGCCTCCTCCCAGCGTCCGAGGTTGATTTCTATCGAGGCCGCCAGAGCGAGCAGGCCGGCATGCTCAGGACTGATCGCGAGGCCCTTTGCGCACTGCTCCGCCGCGCCGGGCAGGTCCTCCGCGACGAGCTGCAGATACCAGCCCATGGCCCCGTGCGCATCGGCCAGGTCGGGGGCGAGCTGGAGCGCGCGCTCTGCCGCCTCGCGCGCCGCCGTGGCGAGCGCCGGCGACGGTTCGCCGTTGAAATACAGGGTGGAGCGAGCAATGGAGAGCTTTACCCACGCGACGGCGAAGCCGGGATCGAGGGCGACCGCCCTCTCGTACTGCTCGATCGCCAGGCCCAGGGTGACCGGATCAATCGCCGCGCCAGGGATCATGATCTCGTCGCCGCGCAGGTAGGCGTCGTAGGCAGCGAGGTTCGAGGTTGGCCGCTGCGCGATGCGCGCCTGCTCGCCCGCGCCGAGCTTGACCTGCAACGCTCCCGCCACCCGCGTCGCGATCTCTTCCTGCACCAGGAAGACGTCGTCCAGCACTGCGTCGAAGGAGTCCTGCCAGCGTGCCGTCGGGGCGCCCGAACCCGTCACCTCCACGAGCTCCGGCGTCACCCGGATGCGGCTGGCGCCGGCACCGCCTTTTTGCCACCGCACCTGCGCCGTGAGCAGAAACGGCGTGCCCAGCTCCTCGGCGATCTGTTGCACGGACTTCGTCGTCCCCTTGTACTCGTCGCAGCTGCTGCGCGCGATCACCGCCAGCCCCGGCAGTGCCAAGAGCTTGCTGCGCACCTCGTCGGTGATGCCGTCGGCGAAGTACGCGTCCTCGGGCGCGCCGAGGTTCTGGAACGGCAGCACCGCGATGCGCTTCGTCCCCGCCGCTTCTGGCACCGCCGCATGCCGAGCTCGCAGCATGAGAGCCGTGGCAACGACGAGGCCCGTGACCACGACAGCGACACCCACGGCCAGGAGCGGAAGGGTGCGGCGGGGGGGTGCCACGAGAGGCGCCGGCGAAACCGCCACCGAGCCCGTCTGGCGGGCGAGGCGCCTGAGGTCCGCCTTCAGCTCGGCGGCGACCTGGTAGCGCAGGCCGGGGTCTTTCTCCAGCGCCTTGGCGATGATCTGATCGAGCTCCAATGGTACGTCGGGGTTCAGCCGCACCGGCGGCACGGGATCGCGGTGGAGCAGGCTGTCGAGGATCTCAGCCGAGCTGTCCCCGCGGAACGGCAGCGTCCCCGTCGCCATCTCGTACAGCACCACCCCGAGCGAGAACAGGTCGCCGCGAGCGTCGACCTCCCGCCCCAGCGCCGCTTCAGGAGACATGTACGCCACGGTCCCCATCGTCGACCCCGGCGTCGTCAACTCCTGCGGCAGCGAGAGCGTGACGTCCTCAAGCGATCCGGCAGCGGCCCCTCCGGCTCTCCGGTGGGCGAGCTTGGCGAGGCCGAAGTCGAGCAGCTTCGCCTCGCCGCGCTCGGTGACGAAGATGTTCGCCGTCTTGATGTCCCGGTGCACGATCCCCGCGCCGTGTGCGGCCTCGAGCGCGTCCGCGATCTGCACCCCGAGGTGGACGATCCGTTCGATCGGCAACGCCTTGCCCGCGATCGCCTGCTTGAGGGTCTGTCCCCTCATCAGCTCCATGACGATGAAGGGTCTGCTCTCTTCCTCGCCGAGGTCATGGATGGTGCAGATGTGGGGGTGGTTGAGAGCCGAGGCGGCGTACGCCTCGCGCACGAAGCGTTCCATCGCCTCGCGGTTGTCGGCCAGCTCCTCGGGCAGGACCTTGATCGCCACGTGGCGGCGAAGGTGGGTGTCTTCGGCCTCGTAGACGACGCCCATACCCCCTGCGCCCAGGCGGGAGAGGATGCGGTAGTGGGAGAAGGTCTGGCCGATCACCGTCGTCCGTGTGTCGTCCACAATGTAGCACCGGTGGTCGGACCGACGGGAGGACGACGGGTGGCACGCACTTCGTGACGGGCGCCACGTTCACATCTGTTGATGACGCGGGTGCCGTGAAAGCGCCGGGCATGTGTTCCCGTCGCTGTGCGCGCGAAAACGTGCCGGGCACGGCATGTGGTGTTAAGCCGTATGGGCGAGCCCTTAACCTCACGCGACGTGCCCAGCACGTTTTCCCGGTCGCGGTTGTTTGCGCGGCGTTCGACGCCGGGCTCAGCCATCGGGGCGCCGCCGGCGGGCATCGAGCGACCAGCGGCCGGGCCCCGCCCCGAGCAGAAAGAGGAGCGAGCACAGCATCGCGAAGTCGGTCCTGGCGTCACTCACCAAGAACCAGAAGCCCTGGCCGGCGCGCGCCAGCTCAGGCAGCTTGGTGGTGACGATGGCGGTCGCGATCACGATCAGGAGCGGGACCGCCGCGAGGCGCGTCAGCAGTCCGACCAGCACGAACAGCCCGCCCACAATCTCGAAGGAACCCACGAAGTGCGCGGTGAAACCCGGCCAGGCGAAGCCGATCCGGGTGAAACGCTCGACGCCCATCCTCGCGCTGGTGAACTTGAGGATGCCCTGGGTGAAGAAGATGAGACCCACCGCCGCACGGATCAGCACGGTGCCGGCGGGACCGTCGGAGGGTGAGGCGATGCGCGGCGGAGAGCTGCTCATGGTCGAGGCTCCTTCTCGGTGGCCGAGTGCAGCAGCCCCTTGCCCAGGGACGAAGCCGGGGCTGCTTGGCGGAAGTTGCACGAAAGCGATCGCAAAGGCACGGCCGTGTCGCTCCTGTTCGTCAACGGCAGGTCGCAGGTCGCGATTCCCTCGTCGCCCCGCTCGCTGGCGTCGAAGGCTCTCGGGTCGAGAGAGATAGAAGGGTGCCATTCACGCACTTCCGGAGCAAACGCTCGGGGAGTTTCGAGAGACGGTCTCGGGGATCGGCTCGACAGGGAAATCGCGGAGGCGGCACGCAGGCAACGCGGCGACAAGGTCGGAAGTGCGTGACCGGGACCCTTTCCGGTACCCCTTTTTTGCAGCGCATGCTGGATTGGTACGACGGGCACCTGATGAGGAAACAGGAACCCACAGCGCCGGTGCCTCGCCGGTCTCGCCACGAACCCTGATGAATATTGCGGGCTAGGAGCCCTCGACGAGCCTTTGGAACCTCGGGTTCTTCCGCAAGGGATCGAAGTTCGGATCGATCTTGAGCCACCCGGGCGAGAGTACGTAAGGGATCTTCACGAGCCGTTCCAGATGGTCGATCGCCCTCTCCGGCTCGTCGACGAGGATCTCGATTCGCGCGAGCTGGTGCTCGAGGTAGGGACCGAGGTAGGCATCTCTGGTCACGGGCAGGAGCGCGACGCCACGCTCCCCTTCGCGGATCGCTTCGTCCCTTCGGCCGAGGTAGGCCAGCGCGAGGCCGAATTGGGCGTGAAGCTGGGCGTCCTCGGGCGCCGCCCGAAGCTGTTGCTCGAAGGCCTTCCTCGCCTCCTCGGCGTGGTAGCGCACGCCGGCCGCATCGCCATTGAGCGCGCAGGCTTGGACGACGCAGAGGCTCCAGAACCCCCTGTCGTTGTCGAACGCGATCGGCGTCAGGCGCTGGAGCAGCTCACGCTGTTCCCGGTCAAGGACCCAGACGAGATCGAAGTAGGTCGCCAGGTAGGCGACTATCTCGGTGGGCTCTACCTCTTTGGGCACGGCGCTGAGCACGGCCCGGGCTCCCGCGAGATCTCCCTCCGCGAGGAACGTCATCGCCTTCTGCTCGATCAGCGTGAGGTTGGTGGGCGCCAGAGCGAGGCCCCGATCGAACGCTTCGCGTGCTTCGGGATAGCGACGCAGACGAAGCAGCGCGATGCCGAGAGTCCACTTGTTGTTGATCGAACGGGGATCGAGGCGTTCGGCCTGCTTGAAGTGCCCCACCGCCGCATCCCAGTGCCCGAGGTTCTGCTCAGTTAACGCGGTCGCCCTGATGAGATCTGCGTTGCCAGGCGCGACCCGCCGCCCCTCCGCATACTGCTCGAGTGCGCGGTTCAGGTCCGCGACGACCACGCGCATGTAGGTGCCCAGCGCCAGGTATCCGTCGGGTCGGTCTGGCGCGAGCGCCAGTGCCTTCTCGGCTGCCTGACGAGCGCGCTCCGCTAGCTCTGGCGTCGGCACGCTGTTGCCGTACAGGATCGAGTCGGCTTTGGAAATCTGCGCCCAGGCGTGCGCAAACGCGGGATCAAGCGCCACGGCCTGCTCGTAAAACCCGAGCGCTTGGCGCAGGCTGACCGGATCGTTGATCGCCAGACTCCTCGAGGTCTCTTCGCCCTTCAAGAAGGAGTCGTAGGCAGCGAGATTCTGCGTAGGCTTCTCCGCGAGCAACTTCTCGTCGTTCGCCCCGAGCGCCAGGTCGAGAGCCTGCGCCACCCGCGTCGCGATATCCGACTGCACCTGGAAGACGTCCGTCAGCGCCGCGTCGAACGGCTGCTGCCACTTTGAGGTGGCAGCGCCGGACTCTTTCACCTCGACCAGCTCGGGGCTGACTTGGACCCGGCTGGTGCCTCCGGTCTTCTCCCACCGAACCGTGGCCGTCAGGAGATATGTCGTTCCCAGCTCGTGAGCGATCTGGTTCAGCGTCTTCTTCGTGTTCTTGTACGGGGTCGAGCTGCCTCTCGCGATCACCTCGACCCCAGGCAACGAGGTGAGCTTGCCGCGCACGGTGTCGGCCATCCCATCGGCGAAATAGTCGTCTTCGGGAGATCCCAGGTTCTCGAACGGCAGCACGGCCAGGCGCTTGACGCCCCCGATATTGCCCGATGCCTTGTGAGGCTGGCGCAGGAGGAAGATGCCCGCGACAGCCAGAGCGACGAGGGCCGTACAGGCTATGAGGGCCATCCTCTTTGCCGCCCGTGGCGCCGCCAACAGCTCGCCGCTCGTCACGGTCGGCGACGTCGGCTCGGCGAGGGCGAACACAATGTCCTTCGCCGATTGAAAACGGTTGTCCCGGTCTTTCTCCAGGCAATGCCGGATGATGTTGTCGAGAGCGGGCGAGATGTTCCGCCCCGACCCCGAGAGCTCCGGCGGTTCGTCCCTCAGGATCGCCGCCATCGTGTCGCTCTCGGTTTCCTTTCTGAACGCCCTCTTGCCCGACAACATCTCGTACAGGATCGCCCCGAGCGAGAAGACGTCGCTGCGGTGATCGACGGGCAGCCTCCGGACCTGCTCTGGCGACATGTAGCCCGGGGTGCCCATAAGAGTCCCCGGTTCCGTATGTCCCGGAACCGTCGGCGCCTTCGTCTCCTCGCCCGTGCCGACCGCCTCGAACCTCTTGGCCAGGCCGAAGTCGAGGATCTTGACGTGGCCGTCCTTCTGGACGAACAGGTTCTCGGGCTTCAAGTCCCGGTGTATGACCCCTTTCTCGTGTGCAGCGGAGAGGCCTTTTGCGATCTGGAGGGCGTAGTCCACCGCCTGCCTTCGGGGGATCGGTCCGGCGTCGAGCTTGACCCGAAGCGTCTCGCCTTCCAGAAGCTCCATGACGGCATAGGCGATGTCTTCGTGTGTTGCGAAGTCGTGAATCGCAAGGATATTTGGATGAGAGAGCGCCGCGATCGCCTTGGCCTCTTGCTCGAACCGCAGGCGAAGCTCCGGGCTCGCGGACAAGTGCTCCGGCAGGACCTTGACCGCGACCTCGCGGCCGAGCCGCGTGTCGCGGGCCCGGTACACTTCCCCCATCCCCCCGGCGCCAAGAGGCGCCAGAATCTCATATGGCCCCAGGCGTTCACCGGTTCGCAGCGTCATCGTTGTTGCCGTTTCCTAGTCCACTAGCCGAATGTCCCAGTCCGCATCGGAACCCCCGCCGGCACCGAGCGGGGCCGGAGTCCTGTAGAAACCGAGCCATCTGCTGGGAGAGAGCATCCAATAGGCTGGCGACTGTCGGCTTTTGAATGCGGACCCGCCCTGGGCATTTTCCTCATTCCGCATTCCCAACTCTACCGTTTGTCAACTCTTTACAACCGCCTCGACCATTCCGAATTCCCCGATCCGAGATTCGCTTCTGAGTGATTCGTCCTTCCGGTCTGGACTCTCGGAACGCAACGAACCCGATGTTGGCGACCGCCCCGGTGCGGCTTCCCTCGCCGGTGCTCCGTGACCCGCCACGCTGTCCTTCTCGTGCCAAGAGGCGGCCCGCCGCGGCTGTCATCTGCGCCTGTGATGGAGCCCTCACTCGAGAGCCCGTGATCAGGCCAGCATCCTGGGATGAGTCCATGGCAGGGGTCGTAGGACGTGAGTCCAGCGTCGGATTGACTCTGCGTAACAGTTCCTGATCCGGTGCTATGATCGCTCAATCCAGAAATCTGGTGAACAGTGCGGGCCAGCAACGTTGGGGGAGTCATGACAGGAAAAGGACCACGCATCGTCGCGACCGTTCTCGTGCTGGGCAGCTCGGTCATGGCCAGCGGACAGAGCCTCCGGGCGAATGCCGATCGCGTAGGCCTCGCGATCGGAACGGCTCTCGCCGCAGACCCGCTGAGGAATGAGTCGATCTACGGGACCGTGGCCGCCCGGGAGTTCAACATCGTCGTCGCGGAGAACGCGATGAAGATGGGCCCGCTGCGGCCGAGCCGGACGACGTTCTTCTGGAACGACGCGGACGCGATCGTGGCCTTCGCCCAGGCCAATGGGATGCGCGTCCGGGGTCACACCCTGGTGTGGCACAACCAGCTCCCCTCCTGGCTCACCAATGGATCGTTCACGTACGACGAGATGGTGCAGATCCTCCACGACCACATCTTCGCCGTGGTCGGGCGCTACCGTGGCCAGGTGATGGCGTGGGACGTGGTCAATGAGGCGCTGGGCGACGACAACGCCCTGCGCACCAACTCGATCTGGTATCAGAGCATCGGCCCGGATTACATCGACATGGCCTTCCGCTGGGCCCACGAGGCGGATCCCGACGCGCTGCTCTTCTACAACGACTACGGCAACGAGCTGCCCGGACCGCGATCGGACGCTGTCTACGCGTTGGTGCAGGGCATGATCCAACGCGGCGTGCCGATCAACGGCGTCGGCCTGCAGATGCACACGAGCATCGCCTGGTGGTTGTCCCCGGAGTCCCTCGCCGCCAACATCGCGCGCTTCGGAGCGCTCGGCCTCCAGGTCCACATCACCGAGATGGACGTGCGCATCGAGGACAGCGCCGGGGATCTGCAGGGACGACTCGACCAGCAGGCGAGCCGATACCGCGACGTGCTGGAGGTGTGTCTCGCCTCACACGGTGTCTGTCGCGCCCTGCTCACCTGGGGCTTCACCGACAAGTACTCGTGGCTCCCCGGCTTCACTGGGCACCCCGATGAAGCTGGCCTGATCTTCGACAAGTCCTACGACCCGAAGCCGGCGTACTCTGCGCTCAGCGACACGCTGGCGCTCGCGCGGCGGTCTCCACGCCGGTCGAGAGGCGAGCGTCGAGTCGGACCAGAGTGAGCCAGCCGTACGGGGCGCAACGCAGCCGGGTTCGGCTCGACAGGTACCAGGCTCAAAGATCTTGGGAAGTCGGGCGCCACACTGCAGTTCCCAACCTCTTCAAGCTCGGCACCGAAGGACTGTCGAGAGTGGCGGACCAGGAGCCGATGTCAGCCGTCATGGACGGCCAGTGACGACCTGCATGGGCTACGTCAGAGTGACCTCGAAGACGCAGCGTTTGCTGCCACTGAGCTTCGACTCCTTGAGAGATACGTTGACCGGTTTTCCGAAGATGGTCTCGAATGACTGCTTCTGGTATCCCACGGAGCAGTTGCACCAGACTGCAGGTGTTCGCTTGCTGTCAACCATGGGGCAGTCGCACGTGCCTTCAGCCACGACGATGGTGATGATGCCCTTCTCTTTGTCCCACGAGGCATCAGTGCCCCAGCTCTTCTTGATCGCAACAAAATACCCCTCGGGATCGCCCTTGAACTTCGCCTGAAGCTGGCCCAACTTGGCGCACTCCCGGCCGGTCTTCTCGAGGATCCCCGTACAGGCTCCTGCCGTCGTGTCGGTGGCCATGAAGCCGACCATGTTGGCCACCTGATACCGGGCGAACGCGAGCCGCTGGTCCTCCGGTGGTGCCGTGTCCTGGGCATGCAACAGCTCGGGCGTGCCGAGGAGACTCAATGCGCAGCCACATACACCAAGCCCACACGCGGTCTTCAGGAACTCTTTTCGATCCACACGTCCTCCCTTTTTGGGCGGTACTGTGACACGCCCGGCAATCCGCGATGCAGGATACGCACTGCGCTCGAGGAGGTTTCGTCGCCCTGATCCATGCTCAGCGGGGCCGCGAGGCGGACTACACGACGCCGGTGTACCAGCTCTTCCACGACACCTTCGCCATCGATCTCGACGGCGACGACCAGCTCGACACCGACTTCACCTCCATCGACGGGATCGGGCAGCCGTCACCCGTGCGGTGGCTGCGCAATCGCCGCCTCGTCGGCCGGCGCGTGCCGGACGTCCGTCAGGACGGGGTTCGACGAGTGCATGCGACGAGAGCTCGTAAACGGTAAACGTGCCAGGCTTGGCCTGGCGCACGCCTGGCACGTTTAAGCTTGGGGTGGAGGTAGTTAAACGTAACCGTGTCGGGTTCGAAGAAGTCGGGAAGGTGGTTCTCTGTCAACACCTCCTGACTTCTTGCAGAGGCACTGAAGTCAGCCAGGAGGGAGACTCGCCCCAAAGCGACGCGCAGAAGCAAGACCACGTCGTGCCGGGTCTGATCCCCATGTCCAGTACAGGCCCAGGTAGGCGACAGTGTGACGCTCGCCGGCAACCGCGCGGCCCGCGCTGAACAGGAGGCTGAAGCCCGGCGTGAAGTTGAGGCTCCCACCCAGGTCTGCGATCGTCGAATCGCGACCCTCCCTGGTGGGGGCGCCTTCCCAGAAGAGCTCTCCGCCGAGCATCAGCCGGGGGGCCAGGTCACGCTGCAGCAGCCAGCCCGCGAAGCCGTGAGTGCGCTCGTCGGCGTTCGGATTGACGACCAGGCCGTCGCCGCCGTAGGTGGTCCACGGGCCCCAGCTCTTCTGGATCCAGAGCGGGACGCGGAACCAGACGTGACCGTTACCGAGACCACGCGAACCGTCTCCGGTGGGCAGCTCGACCATCGGGAAGATGCCGATCTGCGGGCGCGTCGCCGACTCGTCCAGCAGCCGCAGCTTGACACCGGCCTCGATGTCTCCCAACCCCGACGAGTGCGCGGCCCCCTGCGGTCGGCCCCACGCCCAGGGCACCACGAGGTGGAGCTGAAGCTGGGGCGCGGCACCGAGATTGAACTCCAACGCGGGGCCAACGCCGTCGGTCCAGTCCGGCGCCCGGTCGAAGGTGGAGAAGGCGTAGGCCTCCCAATGGTGAAGGTCGACGGGGACGGGGTCGTCAGTGAGGAACGGAGGCCCGGCAACGGCGGGACGGCACAGGACAGTGGAGCATGCGAAAGCCAGCACCACAAGAGTGTTCGCCCTGCCCGTCACGCCGCGGCGCGGGGGGAGAGGCCCCGGGCCCCTGCCGCGGCCTTCCAGGTCAGCCATCGGGGCGCCGCCGGCGGGCATCGAGCGACCAGCGGCCGGGCCCCGCCGCGAGCAGGAAGAGGAGCGAGCACAGCATCGCGAAGTCGGTCCTGCCGTCACTCACCATGAACCAGAAACCCTGGCCGGCGCGTGTCAGCTGCGGCAGCTTGGTGGTGACGATGGCGGTTGCGATCACGATCAGGAGCGGCACCGTCGCGAGGCGCGTCATCAGTCCGACCAGCACCAGCAGCCCGCACACGATCTCGAAGGAACCCACGAAGTGCGCGGTGAAACCTGGCCAGGGGAAGCCGATGTGAGTGAAGCGCTCGACGCCCATCTTGGCGTTGGTGAACTTGAGGATGCCCTGGGTGAAGAAGATGAGCCCGACCGCCGCGCGGATCAGCACGGCGACGGCGGGACCCTCGGTGGGTGAGGCGAGGCGCGGCGGAGAGCTGCTCATGGTCGGGGCTCCTCCTCCTGGGTGGCCGAGTGGAGCGACGCCTTGCTCGGGGACGAAGCCGGGGCTTCCTGTCGGAAGTTGCACGACCGCGATCGCAGGCGCGCGGCGCTGTCGCTCATGCCTGGCAACGGCAGGTCGCAGGTCGCGATTCCCCCGTCGCTCCGATCGGCAGCAAGATGGAACGAAGCTTCAGCATCAGGCCGATGGCCGGCGCAGACGAGCTGCAGACCGCCATCCGAGAAAGTTGGTTGGGTGGAGCTGTTTCGAAGGAATCACCAGACAGAAACCTCCTTCGTCAAGGCACGTAGCAGAAGCAACGGTTCTGCGACTCGCAGCGGTGTCCATGGATATTCGCTGCGGTGTGCCGGGGAGGTTGTTCATGCGCGAGGTGATGAGCCCCTGGGTGGCTGGTGCGCTGCTGCTGGTTGGTGCCGGAGCGGTCGTCTCTCAGGATGACGCCGAAACGCCGGCGGTGGTCACCCGGCTCATGGCGGGCTCGGTCCACGAGATCGTGGTTCTCAACGGCTCCGTCAACATGCTGGCCTCGGTGGGGGAGGACGGGACCCTGGTCGTGGACACCGGCTATGCCGAGACCGCTGCCGGCGCTCTCGAGGCCGTCGAGGCTCTCGGTGGCGGGTCTGCCCAGGTGATCGTGAATACGCACGCAGACTCGGATCATGTGGGCGGCAACGCCGTCCTCGGACCTGAAGCCTTGGTGATCGCCCATGCCGAGGCTCGGCGCCGGGCGGGGACGTACTTCGCCCTGCCGGCGGTGCAGAGCATCGGCTCGCCGGTACTCGCGGTCACCGAGGCGACGACCCTGCACTTCAACGGCGAGGACATCCGGCTGCTGCCGATGCCGGGCGGGCACACAGCGGCAGACATGGTGGTCTACTTCACGGGCAGCGGGGTCGCCGCAGTGGGAGACCTCGTGCTCACGGGCACCTTCCCCGACGCAGATCCGGGGCGCGGAGGCGACGCGCAGCACCTCGTCTCGATCCTGCAGGAGCTGGTGCGGACGCTGCCGCCGGAGACTCTCCTGGTACCGGGCCACGGCGACACGCTGCGCGCCGGCGACCTGCGCGGCTACATTGCGATGGTCGAGGGCACCATTGCGGCGGTGCGCGGCGAGATGGCGGTCGGGCGGTCCTTCGAGGATGTCCTGGCGCGCAACCCGCTGGCACCCTGGGCGGCATGGGAGCGCGCCGACGAGGGCCTGTCCTTCGCCGACTGGAGCGGCCAGATCTGGGCGAGCCTGAACGGGCGTCCAGCGGCAGTCGATCTGCGCCCCGGTCACGGAGACCCTGATGAGCGACGGCGTCGAGGCGGCCGTCGCGACCTACCGGCGGCTGACCGCCTCCGAGCCCGGAAGCTGGGACTTCGCGGTGAACCAGCTCAACACCCTCGGCTACCAGCTCCTGCGGCGCAACATGATCGCGGAGGCGATCGCCGTCTTCAAACTGAACGTCGAGGCGTATCCCAAGTCGGCGAACCCCTACGACAGCCTCGGCGAGGCCTTCATGACGGCCGGTGACCGGGCACGGGCGATCGCCAGCTACCGGCGCTCGCTGGAGCTCGATCCCGACCAACGCGAATGCGGTGGCCAAGCTCGAACAGTTGCGAATAGCGCGGTTCGGTGACGCCGACGTGCCGGCGAGCTGCCGGCACCTTAGCCCTCGATGATCAGGCAGGTCGAAGTGGCGTTGGCGTAGAGGCGCCCCTCCGCGTCCTCCAGCTGCGCCTCGGTGACCGCGGTGCGCCGGCCGCGGTGGACGACCTTGCCTACCGCCCGCAACACGCCGGTGTCGGGCTTCACCGCCCGCAGAAGGTTGACCTTGAGCTCGAGGGTGGTGTAGCCGACGCCGCGGGGTAGAAGCGTGTGGAGCGCCACCCCAAGCGGCGCGTCCAGCACCGCCGCGTACCAGCCGCCATGGACCGAGCCGATGGGGTTGTAGGCCCAGGGCCCTGCCTCGGCCTCGAAGACCGCCAGCCCCTCGTCGACCTCCACCAGGCGGAAGCCCAGGGTCTCGCCGATCGGGACCCGCCGCTGCTTCTCGATCAGGTGGCGCATGTACTCGAGGCCGGACAGCTCGCGCGCCAGGCGACCGAGCTCACTCGGGTCGTCCCATGTGGTGGTGCGGGTGTTCTCCATCGCGCAGCCCCCTTTTCGGCTGAACCACGAGAAGCCTATCAGGGGGCCCAGGCAACGTGGCAGTCACGCCGTTCCGCAACGAGTGCCGAGGCCTGGCCTGCATTTCTCACCACGTCACGTCGCGAGGGTGCCGAGATGTCTGTCAGCGCGGAGCACTCGATGGCAGACGCCTGGAGAGCTTGCGCATACGCGCGGCGGTTAGTTTCCCCACTGGACCGCGAACGGCCGCTACCTCTACTGGGGAGTGGTCACGAAGGAAACAGGGGAGCGGTTCACCGGGGTCTGGGACCGCGCTAAGGGCCGGCAGGTCGAGAAGATCGACGGCGGCGTTGCAGATGCTCTGTGTGCCGCGACGAATCACGGCTCGGGATACGACAACAGCTTGATGCCGCGGACGAAGTAGGCGTCGTTGGTGGCGTTGTCGACCACCGAGAGGTAGGCGAACGCGGTGGTTCCCTCGGTGGACGGCGCGACGCGGATGATCTTGTCCGACCAGTTGCCGCCGTCTACGGCGGAAAAGGCGTCGCTGGTCTGGACCATCGAGTGAGCGGGCACCACGATTGGCCCGATCGTCTCTTCGCGATCGGCAGCGTCGCCTGTGAACATTTCGACGTAGAACCGTCCGGCGGTAGCGGACGGGTTGACCACGCCCACGTTGACGCGGTAGCGCCCGTCGGTGGTGTGGCGTGCCGCAACCATCCACTGGTAGTCCTTGGTGCTCGAGTTGACGGGGGGGCCGGCGACGCGTCGGAGGTCGGGATCCCTTCGATGAGCTGCCCGTACGACGCCGAGCCGTCGGCCGAGATCGAGTACACCCTCGCCCACACCTGCACATTCGGCGAGCTCATGTAGTGGATGGCGCCGAGCCACGCGCCGTCGCCGACGCCGAGGAACCGGTCGACCACGTCCTCTAAGTAGAGCACCCGCTGGCCCCCGAGCATCTCGAAGAGGAAGTACTGCGCCTCGCTTCCGTCCTCGCCCGAGCGGCAGAAGCGCAGGTTGAACCCGCCTCCGGAGTCCGTGTCTACGTAGATCCAGAGGTCGGTGCGCCAGATCGAGCCGTGCAGACCCGGCGCGTGGACGGCGGCGAGGATCCAGCCGTCGTCGTGCAGCGGCTGGTTGAGCTGGGCCGAGCACGGCGAGGCAAGCGAGATCAGAGCGGCGAGGGCGACGGTGGGAACGATCCAACGGACGGTGGCGGACAGGTGACGATGCGGCGAACCCATGGCGGACCTCCTTCAACGGTCGTGAGTCCACGATGGGCTCCCGGGGCGCGCGGCGCATTCCCGATCGCGCCAATCTCGTGCACGGACCCGACAGATCGCCCGTCGCGGACCCGGCAGAGCCCTCGTGTGTCCGCCGTCAGTGGACGGGCCAGAGGGTCGCAGCGTCGCTGGTGAGGGCGTCGAGCAGCGAGGCGTAAATCTGAACGCCGATGCCGCGGTGGACGTTCACGACCACTGCGCTACTCGGGGTGCTCCGCCTCCTCCATGTCGGACAGGAACGTCCCGTCAGTGAAGACGATGTCGTCGGTGGCCTGCGGGCCGATCGAACCGTCGATAGGGGGCGTCCAGTCGTGGTCCACGACCCCGTTTGGACCGGCGCTCACGATCACGTAATCCTGGCCGTTCGAGAAGACTTTGAAGGGATGCTCCCAGGCGTCGGCGGCGGGCACCGTCTTGATGTAGGTCGGCGCCACGACAGCGGCCAGCGCCTCCGCGGTGGCCCATCCCTGGGTCTGCGGGTAGTGGTTGTTGTCGACGGCGTAGGCCTCGATTGAGGTCGCCAGGGAGCGCATGTCCGCCATCGTCCTCTTGGTGCGGCCGCGGTCGATGGCGTTGAGCAGATTGGGGATGGCGATCGCGGCGACGATCCCCGCAAAGTACCTGCCGCTGAGCAGCTCGGGGCCGAAGCCGGTGGTGCGCACGCCCCCGTCCACCGCGAGGGATGTGCTGCCCCATCCGATGCCCAACCGGTCGCCCTTCAGCCACACGTCGAGGGCCGCCTTGCTCTCTGGATTCGATGCCGCCATGCCCTGCACGAAGCCCGAATCCCGCAACATCGCAGCCAGCTTCGGCAGATTGAGGTACAGCAACGAGATTGGCCGTTGGTCAAGGTGCGCGGCGACCCGTTTGAAATCGGCGCCCGCTCTCAAATCGGTGCCGGCGGGCCGTTGCGGCACAGCCTCCCAGGCCCATGAGGGGGCGATGCCCATCGCGAGCCAGCCGTCGACGATGCGCCAGTGCAACGCCGGCTTGGGTTCACCCTTCTTGGCAGCCGGGTCGGGAAACTCGGCGGTCCAGCCCGCTTCGTTGGCGGTGACAACCGCGTGGGACGTCTCCAGTGCTGTGCGCAATGCCGCCGCGAACGCATCCGGCTCGCGTACCTGGGCCACGAATCCGACCCGGCCCAGAGCGCGGTCGAGAGCCTCCGGCGTCAGGTTGGCCATCAGGCCAGCCACCGTGTCGAAGGGCGGAAGGTCGATCACGAACGCGAGCTCAGGACCGAGGCGCGCGAGGAGGTCGCTGCGAAGCGACACCCCGAGCTTGGCGTCGATCTTCTCCAGAATCGCCTCGGCGTCGAAGCCGTCCTCGGTCGGTGTCATCTCAGCCAGCAGTCCGAGCACTGCGTCCAGCTCGGCGGCAGCCGACTCGGTCTTCACAGCCCAGACGAACAGGGGATCGGTGGGAATGTGGGCGGTGACCTCCAGCGCCGGCGTCGATGCCGGCGCGAGCTCTGAGGCGAGAGCGGGACACGCGACCAACGCTACGACAACGGCGAAGCAGCGAAGCGAACGCATGAGGACCTCCATTCGGAGTGGATGTTTCGCAAATCAACCTATCACACAGTGCAGGTCCGGCTTCGGCATCCGGGAGCAGTCAATGCTGCCACCTCGGCGGAGCGTCGGGGAATCTCACGGCGGAACCGGCTGGCGGGAGATCGGGTGGCGCCGAAGGCAGGCTAGTCTGTGACCGCTCCTTCGAGCATGCCCTGGACGAAGTTCATCGCCCACGACCGCGTCGTCGCGTCCCTCTGCCTGCCGGTCTTGACACCGTCGATCCGTCCTCAATAATAGAAATCATGTCTCAGTTAGAAGGGAGGATCACTGCGATGCGTCGTCTTTCTGGTTCGGCGTGGTGGTTGAGCTACGTCCTCGTTCTGGCTGCCGGGCTGCCCGCGACAGCAGGCGAGAAGCCGCAGGCGTCGGGCCACTTCGACTACAAAGGCGGTTCGTTCGATCTCGGCGGCGCCTATGCGTTTCCGTCGCGGGTTGGCCTCGACAACGAGGAGGGCATCAAGGTCGCGATCTCCAATGCGGGCTTCCGCGCCGACGCCGTTGACCGCTTCTGGGATCGCGAGGCCTTTATTGACACCAGGTTCGCCGACGACGAGACCGCCGTCGTCTACCTCCACTTCCGCAAGGACGGGAAGTTCGTCGGTGCGAGCTGGTACTTCGGGCCGGGCCAGGGGTGCGGCTTCTGTTCGACGTCGCATGCGGTGTCGACGGTCAAGGTCAGCGGCGGCCGCATCGGCGGCAGCGTCAAGGTCAAGGACGACGACACGACCTATGACGCCACCTTCGACGTGCCGATCGCGCCGCGCTTTCCGGGTCAGGAGATCGCCAAGGACGGCGGCGAGCCCGGGAAGGCCTATCGTGCCTATCACAAGTCCCTTGGCGCCGGAGACGAGGCGGCGGTACTGGCGCTGGTGACCGCCGAGGACCGCGAGCGGTTCACCGCGGGCAAGGCCAAGGGCGGCGACTTCATGGCGTACCTGAGCAAGGACCATCCGGCAGAGGTGACCATCGTGCGCGCCTTCACCAGCGGCGATTGGGCGACCCTCGTCATCCGGGGCGAGGAGTCCTGGGGCCAGCTCCACGGTGAGGCGCAGATGAAGCGCGAGGACGGTACCTGGCGGTACTGGGACGAGATGTTCGACGCCGGCGACTGGCTCGAAGGCAGGGGACCGTAGCAGTCTGCGGGCACAGGCCCCCGTAAGACGCCGCACCAGCGTCAACGCTCGCCTGGGCCTGTGCCCTGCCTACTGCTGCTGTGCACACTCCCGCCACCTGGGTGATTCGTCGCCCCGAGCCGGGTCGATTGGCGCGTTCATGCACGGTTTTGTCGCGTCCGTGCATTCCCCTGAAGCACAGAAAATCGGATGCTCGAATCGAGATCCGCCGTGCTCAAGGGAGGTATCACCATGCGAAATGCACGCCGCCTCGCCAAGACTGCGCTGCCAATTGCGATCGCCGCCTTCGCATCCGGAACCGCTTTCCACGCGCTCGCAGGAGCCAGCCGTCCGCTCCAGCCGGAAAGCACGCCCGTTGAGATCGTTGCTTCACGGGCGGCCGAGGCCGGTCGATCCCCAAGCACCGCAGTCGTAGGCCTTGTGCCGGCTGCGATGGACACAGTCCCTCATCCAAAGGCGCGGGCGCTACCACTCGCGTTCGAGGAGAACGTCGGGCAGGCCGGCGCGAGCGTCCGCTACCTCGCGCGTGGTGCGGGCTCCGCGCTGTACCTTTCCGCGCACGAGGCGGTGCTGACGCTTCGGCATCCTGAAGGAACCGGGCAGGTCCTGAACATGCGGCTGGTGGGTGACCGGCCGGCTCCGCGCCTCACCGGCGAGGATCCGCTCGGCGGCATCTCCAACTACTTCATCGGCAACGACCCCGCCAGGTGGCGCACCGGGGTGACGCACTACGGGAAGGTCCGCTACGCGGCGGTCTATCCGGGGATCGACCTCGTCTACTACGGGCGCGAGGGGCAGCTCGAGTACGATTTCGTGGTCGCGCCCGGCGCCGATCCCCACGCCATCCGGATCGAGTACAGCGGTGCGACCTCGCTCCGGATCGCCGACAACGGCGACCTGGTGCTGGACCTCGCCGGCGGCGAGGTCCGCCACCACGCGCCGGTCGTGTACCAGGAGCTCGGTGGCGGGCGCCGGGCGGTCGCGGGTCGCTTCGTGCTCGAGGGGCCGCACCGGGTGGGGTTCGAGGTCGGGGACTACGATCGTGACCGCTCGCTGGTGATCGACCCGGTGCTCTCGTATAGCAGCTACCTTGGCGGCAGCGCCGCGGAGTACCTCTGGGCCATGGCGATGCACACCGACGGCAGCGTGGTGCTGGTCGGGGAGACGGGCTCGGTCGACTTCCCGGTGGCTGGGAACCCCCAGAAGACAACCCTCGGCGGTTCGTACGACGCGTGGGTCGCGAAGTTCAACGCGTCGGGAACCGAGCTCGTCTACTCGACCTACCTGGGTGGAAGCGAGCAGGACGACGCCTTTGCGGTTGCCCTTGACGCTGCCGGCAATGCGTACGTCACCGGCGAGACGGCATCGGACGACTTTCCCGTTGCCGGCACGCCGTTCCAGGGCGTGCGCCAGGGCAACTTCGACGTGTTCGTCACCAAGCTCTCGCCCACTGGCTCCGCGCTCGTCTACTCGACCTATCTCGGCGGGACCGACTCCGAGGGGGCTCGGGCCATCGCCGTGACCCCCGGGGGTGAGGCGGTAGTCGGCGGGGACGTGGTCTCGAACGACTTTCCCATCGCCGGCTCGGCGTTCCAGGCTCTCCACCATGGGGCGTACGATGGTTTCGTCGCCAGATTGAGCGCCACTGGTTCCACGCTGGTCTACTCCACCTACGTGGGCGGCAGCGGGAACGACGACGTCCAGGACCTGAGGCTCGGGGCCGACGGCAGCGTCTACGTCGTCGGCGCGACGGCGTCTGCCGATTTTCCTGTCGCCGGCAGCCCCGTGCAGGGCGCGTACGGCGGGGCGGGCGATGCCTATGCCCTGCGGTTGAGTACCGCCGGGAGCACGTTGCTGTTCTCCACCTTCCTCGGTGGTACGGCCAACGACGTCGCCTATGCCGTGGCGCTCGACGCGGGTGGCAACCTGGTGGTCGGCGGCGAGACCGAGTCAACGGATTTCCCGACCGCCGGCACTCCCGTGCAGGGAGACTTCCGCGGCGGGACCGACGGCTTCGCAGCCAAGCTCAACCCTGCGGGCAGCTCGTTGGTGTACTCGACCTATCTGGGCGGCAGCGGCTACGACTGGGTGAGTGGGATGACGGTCGACGCCGCGGGGAGCGTTCACCTCACCGGACCCACCACGTCGAGCGACTTTCCCGTCGCCGGGACGCCGGTCCAGGGAGCGTACGGCGGTGGCAGCCACGATGCGTTTCTCAGCACCCTGAACCCCTCGGGGTCGGCGCTCACGTTCTCGAGCTTCCTGGGAGGCACCGGCTACGACGGGGGCGTGGCGGTCGCCATCGACGGCAACGGCGGCCTGGTCCTCGGCGGAATGACCAAGTCGGCCGACTTCCCCCTGGTCGGCACGCCCGTACAGGGCTCGTGGGCCGGCAGCATCGACGCGTTCATTGCGATCATCGCGACCTCGACCGGGGACGAGCCGGTTGCCGCCTTTACCTGGTCGCCCAGCGTCCCCGACGTCGGTCAGGCGGTGCAGTTCACCGACACCTCGACAGGGGGGCCGACGTCGTGGAGCTGGGCGTTTGGGGACGGCGAGACCAGCACGACCCAGAACCCGGTCCACGTCTATGCCTCGGCCGGGGCCAGGACCGTCACCCTGACGGTCACCAACTCGCACGGGTCGAGCGCCCGCAGCCAGACGGTCAGCGTGGGCTGTGAGCCCATCTTAGGCGTGCCGACCCTCACCGCGACCGTGATCGCGTCGGGCATCATTCGCCTGAGCTGGACCGCGGTCCCTGGCGCCACCGGCTACCGGCTGTACCGTTCGGAGTGGCCGGCGGCGTCGGCGCCGATCGTCGAGGGCAGCGGCCTCACTCATACCGACACCGAGCTCAAGCCTCAGGTCCTGTACTGCTACTCCGTGGAGACCTACAACCTGTGCGGCAACGGGTCGATCACGCCGTCGCAGTGCGTCCGCACGCCCGCAGCTCTGCCGTACGCAATGTGGGTGCCGGTGGCGAGCCACGCGGCAGGTGTGGCGGGGAGCGAGTGGCGCACCGACCTCGCGCTTCTGAACACCGACACCAACGAGGCCGCCTACGAGCTCCGCTTTCATCGCGGTCAGGACCTAGTCGTCGCCGGCGACTCCGTGCCGGCGCTGAGTCAGGCGATCCTGACCGATGTCGTCGACCAGCTCGGGGACAGCGGGTCCGGAGCGCTCGAGGTGCGCTCGGACCGGCCGATCAAGGTCAGCTCCCGGATCTACAACCAGTCGGCGGAAGGCACCTTTGGCCAGAACGTGCCCGGCTCACTCGCCAGCGAGGGCCTGGCGACGGGACAGCTGGCCTACCTGCCCCAGCTGACCGAGAGCTCCGCCTACCGAAGCAACATCCTGCTCACCAACGCGAGCGCGGCGCCGGCGACTGCGATAGTGGAGCTCCACGACGCCGGGGGCGCGACACTCGCCCAGTACACCGTGACCCTCAACCCCGGCGAGTGGCGGCAGGAGAACCGACCGTTCTTCACCAAGGCCGGTCGGGACAACCTCGCCGCCGGCTCCGCAACGGTACGAGTGACCGCGGGCGCCGGGGTGCTGGCGCTGGCGTCGGTGGTGGACAACCTCACCAACGATCCGACCACCCAGACGATGGTCGTCGCCCCCGCAGGTTCGGCGTCGCGCTGGTTGCCGGTCGCGAGCCACGCCGCGGGAGCGCTCGGCAGCCAGTGGCGGACCGACCTGGGCATCCTGAACACCGGCAGCCAGCCGTCCTCGTACAACCTCCACTTCATCGCCGGCGGCAACGAGACCGCGAGCAGCGGCACGGCGGCGGCGGGCGGCCAGCTCATCCTGGAGGATATCGTCGGGCTGCTCGGCGCCAGCGGGTCGGGAGCGCTGAGGGTCGAGGCCGGACCCGGCGTGATCGTCAGCTCGCGAACCTACAATCAGTCCTCTTCCGGTTCGCTCGGACAGAACCTGCCCGGGCTCGAGGCGTCGCAGGGGCTGGCAGCCGGTCAGTCGGCGTACCTGCCGCAGCTCACCGAGAACACCTCCTACCGCAGCAACATCCTGCTCACCAACATCGGCTCGTCGGCGGCCGCCGCCCTGGTCCAGCTCTACGACGGCGCCGGGGCACGCCTTGCCAACTACACCGTGCAGCTGGCCGCGGGTGAGTGGAAGCAGGAGAACAGGCCTTTCTTCACCAAGGCGGGCCAGACTGACCTCGCTTCGGGCTATGCGAGGGTGACCGTCACCTCGGGCTCGGGCGTGGTGGCGTGCGCCTCGGTGGTGGACAACCTGACCAACGACCCAACGACGATCCTCGCCGCAGAGTAGGGGGTTCGCCACGTATCACGACCTCATGACCCGAGTCAGTTCGAGGAGCCGGAAGACGCGCACGCGATGTGAAGCCGTAAGGGGATTTCAGGTCGGGCCACGAGTGAGGGAACGGCCCATGTCGCTCAGTCGCGGATCAGGAACGGTGCGGCAGCGATCAGCGCGCCGACGAGCAGCCCCAAGAGCACGCCGCTGACCAGGTAGGGGTAGACGCACAGGCCGATGCCGGCGAGGAGGAAGACCGGCCGCTGCGCGCGCTTGCCGTAGACGAAGTACGCCATGCCGAAGATCCCGGCGATGAGCCAGATGAAGAGTACTCCCGGAGAAGGCATGGATCAGTCTCTCACACCAACCTCGGCCTCGCCCGACCATCGCATTGCCGCGTCGTCAGTCTCCGACCGAGGCTGCCGAGTGCGCCGTTTGATGCTCTGCCGTGGTCACCAGAGCCTTAAAGCGCGGATCCGCGCGCAGCTTCGCGAGTCCTGGCGTGCTGTCGATCTGATCGAGCCCGAACCCATGCTGCAGCATTTCGGACACCAGCTCCAGCGCCCGGTCGCGCTGACCAGCATCCTCGAAAATATTGGCTGCAAAGAGCTTGTCGTCCATGTCGTCCGGTGCCAGCTTGAGCGCTTCTGCGACCAGGTCGAGCCCCTCGGCGGTGCGGCCGAGGGCGACGTAGCAGTCGCCCAGGTTGAGCAGGACCTCGGGATCGCGGGGGTTGACCTGGCGCTGCTTCTCGGCCAGCTCGGCCGCTTTGCGGTACGCTGCCGGCGCCTTGTCCTTGAGGCCGGGAGCCCACACATAGGCGGACGCAAGGTTGCGCCAGATCCGGTAGTCGGTGTCCCGAAGAGCCAGGGCCTGTTCGAAGGCGTGGGCGGCGCCGGCGTAGTCCCCCTGGGTGTACTGGACCGTGGCCAGGTTTGAGAACACCCTGTAGCTCGGCTCGATGGCGGCCGCGCGTCGAAAGGCGGCGACCGCGTCGTTGATTCGCCCCATCGCGTAGTAGACGCCGCCGAGGTTGCTGGTCGCGCGGGCGTTCTCAGGCGCGAGCTCGGTCGCCCGGACAAGTGCTTTCTCGGCCTCGTCCAACCGGCCGATCCGGTAGTAGAAGACACCGAGCTGGCTGAAGTTGGCCCAGTACTCGGGGAGGGACTTGATCGCCAAACGGTAGGTGGCCTCGGCGTCTGCCACACGGCCCAGCGACTCGTACGCCTTGGCGAGGCCGCGCAGTGCATCCGGGTCGCGCGGGTTCAGCGCCAGAGCGCGTTGAAAGGCCGCGACCGCCTCCTCGGGCTTCCCGGTACCGTCGAGAACCATTCCGAGGGTCACCCATCCCGGCGCCAGCAGGCCGTTGAGCTCAACCGCCCGCCGCGATGCGCTCTGGGCGAGCTCCATCGACGCCGCGTCCTGGTTGAGCTTCCAGCGGCGCCAGCAGGCTTCGCCGAGGCCGGCGTAGGCGAGGGCATACTGCGGGTCGCGCTGGAGCGCGCCCTGAAACGCGGCCACGGCCTGCTCGAGGCTGGCGGCGTTGGCGAAGTCCTGGAGGTGGGCGCGGCCTTCGAGGTAGAGGGAGTAGGCGTCGGGCTGGGAGGTGGTTCCGGCGCTGATGATGCGCTCCACCTCGGGGTCGAGCTCGATCTCGAGCATCTCGGCAACGCGGTGCACGAGCTGATCCTGCACGTCCATGAGCTGGTCGACAGTGGACTCAATGTCGACGGCCCGGAGCTGGCGGCCGGCAACGGCGTCAATCAGGTTGGCGGTCACGCGGATCGTCGGGCCCACCTTCTGGACGCTGCCGGAGATCACCAGCGAAACGCCGAAGGTGCGGCGCGCTTTCATCGCGCTGGTGACGCCGGCCTCGCGCACCTCTGAGGCGGGGACCACCGCCAGCGACCTCCGGAAGCGCTCGAGCTCGGTGAGCTTGCTGGTCAGGATCTCGACCAGGCCGGCGCTGATCAGCCGGGTGTCCTCGTCGTGTCCGGCAGTCGCGAACTCGAGTACCGCCAGCGATCCCTGTGCGGGCGCCGTCTCGTGGGTCCGCCAGCCCGGGATCAGGCCTCGGACGAGAACCAAGAGAACAAGCGCGGCTGCCGCGCCGACGGCGAGCACGAGGGCCCAGGCGGGGACGCTCCTGCGATGCGTCGACGACGGCTCGGGCACGGGAGCCGCCATGGAGCTGATCGGGGCCACGGCCGAGTCGGCGAGGCTGCTTTCGAGCGCGAAGGCCAGGTCGCGCGCCGACTGGAACCGGTCCTCCGGTCGCTTCTCGAGACAACGGTCGACCACTCTCTCCAGAGCTGCGGGCACCGGCGCGCCGATCTGCGACAGCCTCGGCGCGTCCTCGCGGGCAATGGCGGCCATGGTCTCGGCGGCGCTCTGCTCATGAAACGGTCGCGTGCCGGCGAGCATCTCATACAGCACGACGCCGATCGAGAAGATGTCGCTGCGATGGTCCGCCGGCTGCGAGCGCACCTGCTCCGGCGACATGTAGCCCGCGGTGCCCATCACGGTTCCGGGGCGGGTGTCTAGGGTCAGCGTCTGGAGATCGGGGCCGGATGAGTCCTGGCCCTCCGGCTGTCTCAGCTTGGCGAGCCCGAAGTCGAGGATCTTCACCGTCCCGTCGGAGGTGATGAAGATGTTGTCGGGCTTGAGGTCACGATGGACGATGCCCTTGTCGTGGGCGGCCGCGAGGCCGTTGGCGATCTGGATGCCGAAGGAGATGACCTTGCGGGGCGCGAGACGGCCGCGTTCGATCGTCTCACGCAGCGTCTCGCCCTCCAGGAGCTCGGTCACGATGAAGGGTCGGCCGTCCTCGATCCCGAGGTGGTGGATCGCGAGGATGTTCGGGTGGGCGAGCTTGGCCACGGCCTTGGCCTCGCGATCGAAGCGGGCCAGGCGCTCCGGGCTGTGCGCGACCGAGCCCGGCAGCACCTTGACGGCCACGTCGCGCTCGAGGCGTTCGTCGTGAGCGCGGTAGACCTCTCCCATCCCGCCCTCGCCCAGCTTGGCGGTGATGCGGTAGTGGCCGAGCGTCCGGCCGACGAGGTCAGCATTGTCGCTGATCACGGCGGGTTCATCGTATCGCACGGCGCTGGTTTGGTGGCGCTCGGCGTCGGCGGCCTCAAGCACGAACCCAGGATGGCCGTAGGCTCAGCGCGCGTGCCCGGCGAGGTGTTCGACCAGGAGGGGGTTCACCAGGTCGGGCCGCTCCATGTGGGGCATGTGGCCGGTCCCAGGGATGATGTGCAGCACGCTCGACGGGAGCGTCTCCGCGAGCATGCTGCCGCGGCGGACCGACAGCCACGGGTCGCGCTCGCCCCAGATCACCATGATCGGCGTCCGGATCTCGGCGTAGCTATCGACCATGCGGTCGAAGGCGGGCGAGAAGAAGCGTCGCGCGAGCCGCGCGAGGTTCAGCTCGTAGTCGGGTCGGGCGGCCGCGCGGGCGTACTCCTCGACCAGCCGCCGGTCGACCTGCGTGCGGTCGACGAACAGCTTCCGCAGGGTGAAGCGGACGAGCGGCTGGCGTGGAACGAGTCGGGCCACTCGGTGGAGTCCCGGTCGCGCGGAGGCCAGCCGCCGCGGGTGGTGGCAAATCGGCGCGACAACGACGGCGCGCTCGACGCGGTCGGGATGGGCGCGGCACAGCTCGAGGACGATCGCGCCGCCCATCGAGTGTCCGATGAGCCTGAATCGCTCGAGCCCGAGGCGGTCGGCGGCGGCGAGGACGTGGCGCGTCTGGCCCTCGAGCCGGAACGCGTCGGGCGGCGGCGGCGCCGACGAGCGGCCCATGCCCGGCTGGTCGACCAGGACGGCGCGCAGCCCGGCCGCCGTGAGTTGCGCGACGTTGCGGTGCCAGGTGTAGGTCGAGTCACCCCAGCCGTGGACCATGACCACCGGCGGGCCGGCGCCCAGGTCGATGACGTGCAGTCCCAGACCGTCCAGGTCGAGATCGTGGCGGTGGGCGTCGACCAGGTCATGCCAGGCGATGTCGCCGCCCCGCCGAGAGGCGCCGCGATCAGTCATCGCCCGCGAGCGCCCACGCGCGGATCCGCTCGATGTCGTCGGCCGGGATGCACAGAAACTCGAGGAACTCGCGATGCCGCTCCGGTGCCAGTCGCTCGAACTCGGCGTGCCAGCGGCGCATGTCGTCATGGGAGAAGCCGGACGCGGCGAGCAGCGCGACCCAGGTGTCCCGGTTCATGACGCCGACCCGGGCGTGCAGGTGGTCGCTCTTGAGGATCCCGATGATCAGGCGCTGCTGCTCGCGCAGCCGCGCGACGTCCGCGTTGAGCTCCTCGAGCCGCCGCTCCAGCACCGCCGCCAGGCCCTCACCGGGTGCGTCGAGGATGCGCTTGATGTCGGTCAGCCGGACCCCTGCCGCGCGCAGCTCGAGGATCTGCTCCAGCCGGCGAACGTCGTCTTCGGAGTATCGCCGATAGGCCCCGCGCCCGCCGGATCTCGGCGTCAGCAGGCCGATGCGGTCGTAGTAGAGCAGCGTCGATCGCGACAGCCCGACCCGACGGGCGAGACGGCCGACCGTGACCCAGGTGCGGTCGTTCGCCTCGTCACGCGGGTGAGGTTGACGCCAGGGTTCGCGTGTCATCGCCGGTGGCCGTGGACGATCCGGGCGAAGAGAGAGTTGCCTCCGCGCAGCATCTCGCCGCTCTCGAGGTAATGGCGGAGCATCTGGTTGAGGGAACGCATCCGCGACTCGAAGGCCTCCTCGGTGACGGACTCGAGCCGTGACTCGCCGCCCGGGCCGACGGCAGTGTACACGCGGCGCCAGGTGATGGCGGTCCGGTCACCGTTCTCGGCCGCGAGCGTGATCTCGAGACGTGACAGCAGCGTGACGTCGGTGGTGATGACGAACTCGATCCGATGCGGTGGTTCGTAGCGGCTCACGGTCCACAGCGAGTCGCCGTCGAGGTCGGTGCGGAACACGCAGTCGAGCTCGGCGACTCCTGAGACCGTGTGCAGGATCAGGCAGCGCCAGCCGTCGATCCAGTCATGCTCGCGGACCGGGCACAGCAGCGGAAAGACACGCTCGGGGGGCGCAGACAGGGTGGTCGTGTAGGTGAGCTCGCGGCGTTCTTCGATGGCCATGGAGTTCCTCCGGAGTGAGGTCGGCAGGACGCGAGCCCCGCCGCCACTTCGAAGATGAGGTGTGAAGCCGTAGACAGGTCAAGGGGTGTAGAGGAGAAAGGCCGGATCAGCCCGAGACGCTCCCGCCCCTGCGACGGTTTGGTGTTTTGGTGGCAAGAAACCGTGGCGCCCAGCCCATGCCGGACCGGGAACGCACCCGCGCTGAGGCTTCTCCCGGCCCCTCACCCCACCACGCGGTCGATCGTCGCCACGTCGACCAGGCCGCGGCAGCCGTAAAGCGCCGGAATGACATTGGCATCGGCGAGCTCGCGGCGCAGGGCGGCGACCTTGTCGGTGCCGGCCCGGTAGGCCGGAAGGTACATCCGTCCCAGGATCGGGTGCTTCGCCCACGGCCCGGAGAGCTTGCCGGCGCGCTCCTCGGAGACCACGAAGTCGCGCCGCAGTATCTCCGCGACAGCGGGCTGCGCCCAGCCCTCCTTCCAGGTCAGGTACGAGGCCTGGTTTTTGGCGTCGTCCTGGAGCAGGGCGAGAAGGGTGCCGATCTGGAGGTCGGGGTCGGGGAGCTGGTCGATCTCAGTGACGCCGTAGGCCATCAGGATTGCATTGTTGGCGATGCCCTCGGCGAGGGTCGAGTAGCGCGAGTTCATGGTCAGCACCGTGCCCTCGAAGCCGACCTTGCCGAGGGTGTAGAGGTGCTGGACGTAGGCGAAGGTCGTGACGTGCCCCGGCACCACCTCGTGGCTGACGAGCTGGACGAACTCGGGCACCGAGATCTCGAGCGAGGCGTTGATCTCATAGGTTGCCTCGTACTCGGGTCGGCCGTCGGCGGTGCGCGCGCGGCCGACGTAGTTCATCGAGCCCGAGAACCAGGCGTCCTTGATGGCGAGGAACTCGACGTTGGCGCGCGGCACGCCGTGGAGCTCGCCCGGCAGGGTGGGGACGACGTTGGCTGCGGTCGCGGCGTCGAGCTCGGCGATGAAGGCGCGGGCGAGGGCGGGGATGGTCGCGTGCGGGACCATGCGGTCGCGGCGCCAGGCGTCGGCGGCGGCATTGAGATCGGCCTCTGTCGCCGCGGGATAGCCGGCGGTAGAAAGCAGGGCGCCGAGCTGCTCGCGCTTGGCGCGCGGGTCGGACGGCGTCGGATCGGCGGCGCAGGAGGCGTGCACCGACCGCTCGTAGGGCACGGGCTCGCCGCGGCCGAGGGTCTCGAGCGCGAGGTCCCACATGACCTCGAGGCACTCGGCGAGGCCGGCGAGGAACTCGCCGCGCAGGCCTCCGAGGTCGGAGCCGCCGCTGCGCACGTCGGCGATCGCGCCGGGAACGTCGACGACGGCGGTGTAGGCGTCGATGGCGGCGCGGTCGGGCGTGGAGGCGGAGAGGCCGCCTGCGGCGCGGACCGCGGCGGCGGCGGGATGCGTGTAGGCCTCGGGGAGGGGCTCGTCGGAGCACCAGGAGTCGGCAATGAAGCGGCCGGTGCCGGAGGGGTTCATGACGTCGCCGCCCCACACGGTGTCGATGCCGAGGATGGCGGCGGCGATGGCGCGGTCGAGGCTCGGGTCGGACATGGGGGCACCTCCGTCGGGCAGTTTAGCCGAGCGCGGAGAGGTGGAGAGGTGAGGAGGTCAGCTGGTGAGAAGGTGAGGAGGTCAGGAGGTCGTCGGGGCGGCGCTCGTCTCCGCCCGTGTCCGCACCGTCACAGCCCGACCAGCAGCCCTCGCAGGGAAGGAGCTTGTCTCCTCCCGGTGGGACCGGGCGTGTTCCCGGCACGGGCGCACGCAAGGTGCACCCCTACTCCAGACTGCTCAGCTCTCAAGCCTTCTCGGCTCAGCTGCCTGAAGTCCTCAAAGAAACTCCACGACTCAACCGGTAGTACTGCACAGGACCTCAGAGCCCCCACCCTCGGGAGGGCGGGGGCTTGGTGTCTTTGTGTCTTGGTGGTTTGTCCTACCGCCCGCCCTTCCGCTTCACCTCCGCCTTGATGATCCGGCCGAAGCGGCGCTCCCGGGCCTTGGCCTCCATGCGCAGCGCGGGGTCGACCCGGGCGGCGAGCACCGCGGCCTCGCGCCGCAGCCGGTGGAGGCTCGCCAGGCGGGCAGGGTCCAAGGCGCCCTCCTCGACCGCCGCGAGAACCGCACAGCCGGGCTCGTCGAGGTGGCGGCAGTCCCGGAAACGGCACCCCTCGGCAAGCGCCTCGATCTCCGGGAAGCCTGCCCCGACCGCGTCCTCGGCGAGCCACAGGCCGAGCTCGCGGACCCCCGGCGTGTCGATCAGGAGCGCGCCCGAGGGCAGCACCACCAGCTCCCGGCGGGTGGTGGTGTGGCGGCCCCTGGCATCCCCAGCGCGCACCGCCGAGGTGGTGAGCCGGGCCTCGCCGAGCAGGGCGTTGACGAGGGTCGACTTGCCCGCGCCTGAGGGTCCGAGCAGCACGGCGGTAGCGCCGGCCGGCAACTCCGCCCGGAGCGCGTCGAGCCCTGCGCCCGATGGCGAGGCCACGGGAACGACCGAAGCGAAGGGCGCCGCCGCCTGCGCCGTGGCGACGGCCTGCTCGAGGTCGGTGGCGACGTCGGTCTTGGTGAGAACGACCACCGGGGTCGCGCCAGCGTCCCAGGCGAGGGCGACGGCGCGCTCGATGCGGCGCGGGTTGGGTCCGCGGTCGAGGGCCTCGACGACGAGGACGCGGTCGACGTTGGCGGCGACCGCCTGGGCCTCGGCGGGTCCGCTGCCGGGACGGCGCCGGACCAGGGATCCCGATCGCGGCAGGATCGAACGGATCACCGGCAGGCCGCCGGCGAGATCGAGGGCGACCCAGTCGCCGACCGCCGGCGGGCCCGGGTCGCCGTCGGGGTCGAGGACGCCGGCGGGCACGGCGGCCGCGCCAAGGTCGGGCAGGGTCAGGAAGGCGCCGCGGTCGGCGCGGACGACGCGCGCGGGGGAGAAGCTACGCTCGCGGTATGGGGTGAAGAGCGAATCGAAGCGATCGTTCCAACCGAGCTGATGCAGGTTCACTGTCGTGTCTCCGGAGGGTCGTGGTACGCACAGGCGCACCGAGAGCGATGACCGGGATCTGGTGGAGACGAGGAGCGAGCGGCCGGGGCGGAAGGCCCCGTCTGCGATCGCTCCTCAGGCGACAGTGGCGGCGAGCGTCGTCATAAGGCGTCGCGAGCATACCACGCCATGCGGCTGCCCCCTTCGTAACCCTCGGTATGTTGATCCGGGAAAGAGAGACAGCAGCGAACAGCTTGCCGCCTTGCCCCTTCTCACTAGATTTTTCGGCCGTCGAGGCCGAAAAATCAAGGGAAAATGCCGCGGTCCTTGTACGCCGTCGCGACCGTGCGGATCGCCCCGACCATCGAGGCGGTGCGCAGGTCGACCTTCGGGCCGAGCTGGAGCTTGAGCAGCCGGATCTCGTGAAAGGCCTCGATCATGGTCTGCTCGAGTCCTGAGTTCACGAGGTCGATCTCGTCCGCGCCGTGGACGATCGCGCGGACCTCCGCGGGGTCGAAGGTTCGCCCCGTAGCCTGCTCGACCGCCGCCAGGATCTGGCGGTTGCTGCGCTCCTCGAAGCGTTTCTCCATGCGTCCGAAGCGCACGTGCGAGAGGTTCTTGAGCCACTCGAAGTAGGACACCGTCACGCCGCCGGCATTGGTGTAGGCGTCGGGGAGCACCATCACGCCGCGCTGGAAGAGGTGGTCGGAGGCCTCCGAGCTAGTCGGCCCGTTGGCGGCCTCGGCAACGATCCGCGTCCGCAGCCGCGGAGCGTTCTCCATCGTGATCGCATTCTCGAGCGCGGCCGGGATCAGGATGTCGCACTCGAGCTCGAGGCCGACCTCGCGGCGTGGGAGGTCGACGGCCCCGGGGAAGCCGAGGATCGACCCGGTCTCGCGGCGGTGCGCCATCAGCGCCTCGACGTTGATCCCATTGGGCTTGGCGATGGCGCCCTCGAACTCGACCGCGCCGACGAGCACCGCACCGCCCTCCTCGGTGACGAACTTGGCGGCGTGGTAGCCGACGTTGCCGAGGCCTTGGACGACGACCCGCTTGCCCTCGAGCCCGGGTTCGAGGCCGATCGCCTTCATGTCCTCGGCGATGCCGCAGACCTCGCGCAGCGCGAAGAAAACGCCGCGGCCGGTCGCCTCGACGCGGCCGTCGATACCGCCCTGGGCGACAGGCTTGGCGGTGACGCAGGCGAGCGCGTCGATGTCGTGCGGCGCGAGGGTGGCGTAGGTGTCGGCGATCCAGGCCATCTCCCGCGGACCGGTCGCGAAGTCCGGCGCGGGGACATCGAGGGCGGGTCCGATGAAGTTCTTGCGGAACAGCTCGAAGGTGAAGCGGCGCGTGATCCGCTCGAGCTCGTCGACCGAGTAGCGGCGGGCATCGATCTGCACCCCTCCCTTGGCACCGCCGAACGGCACGTTGACGATCGCGCACTTGTAGGTCATCAGTGCCGCGAGCGCCGAGACCTCGTCCTCGTTGACCGACGTCGCATAGCGCAGGCCGCCCTTGGTGGGTAGACAGTGCTGGCTGTGCTCGGAGCGCCACGCGTGCACGACCTCGATCGAACCGTCGTCGCGCTTGACGGGGAACGTGAAGTGGATCAGGCAGTTGATGTGCTTGATCTGGTCGAGCAGTCCGGCCGGCTCGTCAATGAAGGCCGCGGCCTTGTCGAAGTTGCGGATGACCTGGTCGAAGAAGCTCAGCGCCTGGGTCATGGGGACCTCCCATCGTCGCGTTCGCGTTGGTTGGTACTTCGAGCATAGCAGCGCGACGTGAGGGGAGACGTGAGGAGGTCAGAAGGTGAGAAGGGTCGGAAGCGAGACGCAAGAGGTCGGAGTGCGAGACGCAAGACGCAGGGGCGGGGCCGCAGGCCACGGGCACCAGGGCCCGGTACCGCACTCCAGTCGCGACTCAGCTCTTGACGACGCCGCCGGTCAGGACCAGCTTCATGGCGTTCTCGACACTCATCGCGAGCGGACGTACGCGCCGTGTCGGGACCACGGCGAGCCACCCGCTGGTCGGGTTGGGCGTCGTCGGAATGAACACCGTGACGTACTCCTCGCTCGGATCCGGGCTGAGCCCGCTGGGTGCCGGTCCGGTGTGAAAAGCGACCGCCCAGATCCCGCCGGAGGGATACTCGACCAGCACCGGCCGAGTGAAGAAGCGCTGCGGACGCCCACCGACCACGTCGACGACCTGTCGGGTCGCCCGGTAGATCGGTGCCAACACCGGGATGCCGGCGAAGGTGCGGTCCAGCCCCCGGAGGATAGCGCGGCCGAACATGGTGCGGACAATGCTGCCGAGGGCCGCGACGAGCAGGAAGAATGCCACCACGACGCCGGCCTCGGTGAGGAAGATCCACAACGGCACTTCGCGCATGTCGCGGGGGAGGAGAATGAGCGCATCGTCGATAATCCGGCCGACGAACTTGACCAGACATCACCCCGAGGTAGAGGGAGACGAGCAGCGGCAGCAGGGCGAGGAGCCCCTGAACGAACGAGCTGACGAGCTTGCGGGCGAGCGCGCGCATGGTGGGACCTCCGCGCGACGCCATTCTACTCGCGGGCGCTGTGCAGATCTCGGGTTCTGTCGCTCAGCGGGTGCGCAGGACGACGGTGCGGTCGAGCCCGCGCAGGGTGACCCGGTCGGCTTCGATCGAGACCACGGTGAGACCGGCGACCTGGCTTCCCACGTGGACCTCCTCGCCGTTGATCTCGGCAAACGGGTCGGTCTCCCGGAATACGATGTAGCCGAGGCTCAGGTGGATGCCGCCGACGTCCGCGTCGAGCACGAACTCGCGGGTGCCGGTCCAATCGCGGGTCGCCTGTGTGGGAGTCTGTCGCGGGGGCGGAACGATGGGGGCCTCGCGCCGGGGCACCTCGGGATCCGTCGGGGACGACGGATGCTCTTGCTCCATCCGAGAGGGTATGGCCGGGGGCGAGGCGGCCGCCGGCACGGAGACGCCGGCTTCGGCTCCGGGCTCGGTGTGTGGGCGGGCGGCCGCGACAGGTGCGGGTGCGTTGGTGGTTGCATCGGGTGACGAGGCATCGTCCGTGTGGACGCCGGGCAAGGTCGGGATCGCTGTCTGTGCAGTCTGAGCGGCGGCTTCCGTCGGCGTGCTCGACCGGCCGACGACCCACCACACGGCGGCGCCGCTCGCGATCGCCACGGCCGCGCCGGCAAGCAGGCCGACCAGCAGTCCGAGGCCGAGACGTGAGCGTCGGATCGGCCGTGCCAACGGCGGGGCAGGGTAGGTCCCAAGCTGCCGCGCGTCACGCAGCGCCGCCTCCTGGCGCGCCTTGCGGAGGGCGTCCCCGAGCAGGCTCACCCGGTACTCCCGGCAAGCTGGCGCCGCGCGCGCCGGACCTGGCGCCAGCCCAAGTGGTCGCGGCCCTCGACGTAGCCTGCGAGCAACGCGGTGTCGCACAGCGAGTTGATCAGCCGCGGGACGCCGCCGGTCGTATGGGCGATCGAGCGTAGAGCTGCCGCGCTGAACGTTGGCCGGCCGTTGGCTCCGGCGACCTGGAGGCGGTGCGCGATGTAGCTCTCGACCTCCGAGCGGTCAAGCGGCCCGAGGTGGTAGCGCACGGTGATCCGCTGGTTGAGCTGGCGCAAGGCCTTGCGGTCGAGGGTGTCGCGCAGCTCGGGCTGGCCGATGAGCACGATCTGGAGCAGCTTGCGGTCGTCGGTCTCGAGGTTTGAGAGCAGCCGGACTTCCTCGAGGAGCTCGTCGGGCATGTCCTGGGCCTCGTCGATGAACAGCACCACGTCCTGGCCGGCGGCGGCGCGCTCGAGCAGGAAAGTGTTGAGCCGCTGGACCAGGCGCACGCGGTCGTTGCCGCGGTCGTCGAGACCATACTCGGCGAGGATTGAGCGCAGGAGCTGGATGCCGGTCATCACCGGGTTGAGCACGAGGGCGGTGGCGTAGGAGGCGCCGAGCTCCTCGAGCACGGCGCGACACAGGGTGCTCTTGCCCGCTCCGACCTCGCCGGTGATCTGGATGAACCCACGCCGCTGGGTGATGCCGAACAGGAGGTGCTCGTAGGCCTCCCTGTGGCGGCGGCTGAAGAACAGGTACCGCGGGTCGGGAGTGATGCTGAACGGCGGGGCCGTGAGGCCGTAGAACTCGAGATACATCCGTTGTTTGCCGCTGAGCGAAGAGCGCGCTGAGCCTGGCGGCGTCCCATTGTACTCGCGCGGCCGCCGAGCGAACCGGTCGCCGTGTCGGCCGTGCTGGAGTAGAGTTGGCGCCGGAGGACGCAGCGATGAAGTGGATGCTCCCCCTCGCAATGGCGGCCCTGACGATGGCGGCTGTGGTCCCGGTACCGGCTGAGGACGATCCCGCGCCGAACAAGCCGGCGGGCACCACCGCGCTGATGATCATCGACATCCAGAACTTCTACTTCGAGGGCGGCCAGCTGCCGCTCGTACACCCGGTCGAAGCCAGCCTCCAGGCCAAGCGGTTGCTCGAAGGCTTCCGGACGGCCGGGCTGCCAGTGATCCACGTGCAGCATCTCCCGAAGGACCAGGACACGCCGGATCCGACCGGGATCGCCGAGGGCTATCGGATCCACCCCAACGTCCTGCCGCGGAAGGGCGAGGTCGTGATCGGCAAGCACTACGCCAACGCCTTCCGCGACACCGACCTGCTCGCGACCCTGCGCCGCCTCGGTGTGACGCGGCTCGTGATCTGCGGCATGCAGACCCACATGTGCGTGGAGGCGGCGACGCGCGCCGCAGCAGATCTCGGATTCGACGTGACGGTGGTCCACGACGCCTGCGCGACCCGCGACCTCGAGTTCGGCGGCACCAAGGTGCCGGCCGCCCAGGTCCACGCCGCGGCTCTGGCGGCGATGCAGGGTGGGGGGTATGCGAAGGTCGTCTCCACCGACGAGGAGCTCGCCGCGCTGAAGTAGCATCACCCCGGGCCGGGACCGGGCTGGGAAACGCAGACCGAGCCCTGGGGTCCGTGGCCTGCGGCCCCGGACCTCGCGTAACGCCGAGGCACGGGCTCGAGCGTCTAACGCTCGCCCCCATGCCTCGACGCCCCGCGCCGATCCGCTGCGCGGATCGCCAGGGCCACGCGGTCGGTGGCAACTCGAATCGGCGTCGCACCGAAGCACGTCGAGCATTTCGGCCCGCCCCCACCCCCCACCCGCCCGCCCTCGGAGACTCCGCACTTGGGATCGCTGACGCGCTCCCGGCGCTGCGGATTCTCCGAGGGGTGGAGTCATGACCCTCATGCTGAGAAAGCTGAGGTCGACCTTCGAGGCGGAAGGAGCCGGATCATGCTCGACTGCGGGAGGTAGGCAGCACCTGAGTCCTGAGGGGTGGAGTCACATACTCCGGGAGGTGTCAGCTCGTGTTCAACCGTCGAGGCGGAAAGAGCCGGATCATGCTCGACCACGGGGGCCGGCAGCACCACAACGGAGGCGGGCGACGTTGCGAGGACGTGGTGATGCCGGACGCGACGTTGCTCTCGGGCGGCTCAGTCCGGGACCTGGATCTTGTGCTTGCGGATGCGGTAGCGCAGGGTCTGGCGGGATGTCCCGAGAGCGCGCGCGGTGGCCGAGACGTTGTAGCTCGTGCGTTCGAGCGCCTCGATCAGGATGAAGCGCTCCATGTCGTCGAGGGCCATGCTGCCGTCGAGCGGCAGCCGGACGAAATCGCCCTCCGTCAAAGGCTCGGTGGGGGCCTGGCCGGGAAGCTGCAGCCAACGCACCGCGAGGCGTTCGTCGGTGGCGAGCAGCACGCAGCGCTCGATGGCGTTGCGCAGCTCGCGGACGTTGCCCGGCCAGCGGTGCCGGCGCAGGGTCTCCCATGCCTCGGGGGGGACGACGCGCACCTGGCGCCCGGCCTTGGCGTTGAACTCGCCGATGAACAGCGGAACCAGATCGTCGAGGTCGTCGATCCGTTCGCTCAGCGGCGGCAGCTCGATCCGAAAGACGCTCAAGCGGTGGAAGAGGTCCTCACGGAAGGAGCCGTCCGCGACGCGCTGCTCGAGGTCGTGGTTGGTCGCGGCGATGACCTGGGCGTCGATCTCGAGCTCGCGTTCGCCGCCGACCCGCCGGACGCGGCGATCCTCGATCGCCTTGAGCAGCTTCGCCTGCAGGGGCGGGCCGAGCTCGGCGATCTCGTCGAGGAAGAGCGTGCCCCCGTTGGCCTGCTCGAGAAGGCCGCGGTGGCGCCCCTTGGCACCGGTGAATGCGCCCGGCTCGTGCCCGAAGAGCTCCGACTCGAGCAGCTCCTGCGGCAGTGCGGCACAGTTCACTTCGACCAGTGGACCCTCGCTGCGAGGCCCGGAGGCGTGGAGGATACGCGCAGCCAGCCCTTTGCCGGTTCCGGTCTCGCCGGTCAACACGAGTGCGGTGAAAGGGACATTGGCCAGTGTGGTGAGCATCTCGCGGACCGCCGCCGCGGCCGGGCTCGAACCGACGAAGGCCTCTGGGCTCCAGCGCCGATTGGCGTCGCGTGCCTGGTCTCGGAGTCGTCGCTGTGCGCGGGCGCTGCGTGCCGCCCCCCGCACCACCAGGTCGAGGCGCTCGGTCGGGCAGGGCTTTTCGAGAAAGTCGTAGGCCCCGAGACGCAGCGCGCGGACCGAGTCGGGAACCGAGCCGTAGGCGGTCAGGAGGATCCACTCGCCGGCGACGCCCCGGTCCCGGATCCGCTCGAGCAGGTCGAGGGCGCTGCCGTCCGGCAGGCTCATGTCGGAGAGCACGACCAGCGGCTCGACGCCCTCCCCGAGCAGGGCGCGTTCGGCCCCAGCGAGATCGCCGATGACGACCGCCTCCCATCCCTGACGCCGGTAGTGTCGAGCGACCTCGTTGGCGAACAGGACCTCGTCTTCGAGAATGAGCAGTGTGTCAGCCATCGCCACAGGGTACAACGAGCCGCACGATCGCGCCCGCGGGCTCGGCATTGGTCGCGACGAGCTGCCCGCCGAGGTCGACCGCGACGCGGCGGACCATGGCAAGGCCGAGGCCGGTGCCGTCGGGGCTCGAGCTGGCGAAGGCGCGGATGCCCGAAGTCAATATCGCTTCGGGAAACCCTGGGCCGTCGTCGCTGACCCGGATCTCGAGCGTGCCGCTGTCGCGCTGGGCTGCGACCTCAACCCGCCCCGGCCGGTCGGCGAGGGCGGTCACGGAGTTCATCACCAGGTTGAGCAGCGCCTGCCGGATCCGGTCCCTCGGCAGCGTGCACGAGAAGCCCTTCGGCACCGCGTTGACCAGGCTCACGTGCTCGGGGGTTCGCCACCGCACCAGGCCGAGCAGCTCGTCGACCAACTGGGCGAGGTCGAGCGGCCGGGCGGGCTCCGGGGTGTGGCGCCCCGCCGCGAGCGCATCGTTGAGCAGTCGCGTGAGCCGCTCGAGCTCCGCGATCACCAGGTCGAGCCGCTCGGCGGAGTCGGCGTCGGCTGCCTCCCGCCTCAGGTTGCCGAGGCTCATGAGGATGCCGGCCAGCGGGTTGCGCAGCTCGTGGGCGAGGCTGGCGGTGGTTTCGCCGACCGCCGCGAGGCGTTCCGCGCGGGCGAGTGAGCTGTGCTGCTCGAGCAGCGCCTCGGTGGCCGTGCGAATGCCTTCCTCGAGGTCCCGGGCGCGCTCGCGGTGGGCGTTCTCGAGCACCTCGAGGCGTGCCACCAGACGGTTGTAGTTGTCAAACAGCGGCCGCAGGACCGGGTCGACACCGTCCACGTGGACGGGGAGGAACTCGCGCTCGGCGAGGCGCGCCAGTAGTCCGTCGAGGTCCGCCAGCGGCTGCACGATCCGACGCCTGACGACGACCAGGCCCACCGCGCCGCCAAGGAAGAGCACGGTCAGAGCAGCGAGCACGAGCACTCGTTCCCGTTGGGCGTCCGCGCTGATGGCAGCCCACAGCGTCTGCTGCGCCCGGGTCTCCGCATCGACGATCTGGTTGACCTGGCCGACCGCAGCGACCAGCGTCGGGCGAGTCACCGGGCGGTCGGTGGCGAGAAGGTCGCGTAGCAGGGCGAGACGGTCCTGGGTGCGGGGGTCGAGCGCACGCTGCCCCTGCTCGAGATCCTCGACCTCGGAGCGGAGGTTGCGGATGAGGAGCGGGTCGACCGGCTCCGACTCCTCCGGGTGAGTGAGCAGCGAGTGCTCCACTCGAAGGGCGAGCCGCTCGATCCGGGTGGTGTGTTGGACCCGATCGCGAATCGACTGCACTCGTGAGATGTCATGCCAGGTGAGCAGGACGAGGAGGGAGAGGCTCAGCACCGTCGCGCCCACGAGCAGGGCCGCGAGGGTCTTTGCGGGTCGGTCGAGCACGTGCCGCCACATGGATCAGGTCTCTCCACCCCTGTTATTTGCCGTTCGAGCTGGGCTGGCGACCTTCCCCAGCTGGCGCCCGGTGGTCTCGATGATCCCCGGACCTCCGCGGGAGCGCAAGCGGATCTCCTCCCCCGCGCGCACCGCCGCCGGAGGCACTGTGCCTCCGGCGGCGATGACACAGGCGTTGGAGTCAGTTGATGTCAAGCATCGTGCTGCGGGTCTGCCAGGAGTCCCAGGGTGCGGCGACTCCGTTGATCTCGAGCTGGTTGGAGACTGCAATCACGCCGGCGGTGCGGAGGGCGACGCGGGCCGCCTCTTGCCGTTCGGCCCAGGTCGCGACGTTGCCGCTGAGGGTGACGACTCCGCCGTCGGCGGCGACGTGGATCTCGTCGCCGACGGGCGCCGTAACCGCGTTCCAGTGCAGGCGGTTGGCGATCGACGTCGTGAGATCGGCATCGGCGACCGCAGCGGGCGGCTTCACCTGCAGCTCGTTGACGACCCTGCGCACGCCGCGCACCTGAGCCGCGTCAGCGGACGCGACCTGGCGGGCCTCCGGTGAGCCGACCGAACCGGACATGAAGACGAAGCCGTCGACCACCCTCACGTCGAGCTGGTTGTCGGCGAGCAGCGGATCATCGGCGAGGGAGGATCGTACGTCCTCCTGGATCGCCCAGTCCTGTCGGTGGGGGGGTTCGACGGTGAGGTCGTTGGTCACCCAGACCACTCCCAGGACGTCGCGGGCATCCGCGTCGGCAAGGCGGCGCTGGACGAGGTCGGCGACCTGCCCGGCCAGAGTGACGTGGCCGCCCTCGGTGTCGATAACCACGTGGGTGGCATCAACTCGGGGATCGTGAGCGAGCTCATCCGAGACGTGGGCCTCGAGCTCACCGTCGGTCGGTCGTGGCAGTCGGGCCTTGGTGCCCCAACTCTGTCGCCAGTCGACCACCAGCTGGTCGTCGAGCTTCCGTACGCCCCACACCCAGCGCACCGTGCGCTCGGCGCGGGCGCGCTCGTAGGAGCTGCCGACGTCGCCGGAGAGCCGCGCGACACCGTCCTTGACGGAGACGGTAATCGGAAGCTCTGCGAGGTACACATCGCGCTGGAGGGCGGCCTGGGCATCGGCCTGAATCTCGGTGTCCGTCCGGTTTGCTCCGGTCCGCACCCAGAGTCTGTCAGTGAGCGAACGTACGCCCCTGACCTGGCTGGCGTCGAAGGTGGCCTGGTCTTTCTCGGTCCAGCTTCCGACCTCGCCAGTCAGTGTCACCTCTCCGGCGGTGCACTCGACCTGAATTCCGGGGGAGACGACGGTTGGGTCGTCGCGCAGGCGTGTGCGGACGTCTTTGGCGATGACCTCGTCCGAGCGTCCCGACGGCTCTACTGCGAGCTGGTTCACGACGCCGACGACGCCGCGGATCTTCTCGGCCTCGCGCAGGGCGAGGTTCTTCTGGGCGAGCGTGCCGACGGTTCCGGTCAGGGTGACCACGCCGTCGGCGGCGCTGACCTGGATCGCCGTGGCGTCGAGGTTCGGGTCGTTGGCTTCTGCGTCCTGAACCCAGAACGTAATGTCGGCGGCGGAAAGCTTCGTGGCCGCAAGCGCTGGGGTCGCCGCAGGGGCGAGTGCCAGCGTGAGGCCGAGCAGGGTTGTTGCGAAGCGTGTCATGACGGTTCTCCTTTCACTCGGCGGAGCTCGACGCGCTGCCGGATCCCACGGTCAGGACCTCGACGCCGTCCTCCACCGCTTGCAGCATGGTGTCGGCCGCCTCGATCTGGCCCTTGTGAAGCCGGTCGAGGGCGACATTCAGGTCACGACGGACTTGGTCGAGGGAGACCTCGACGTCGGGGTAGACCACCGAAGCGCCGACGGCCTCGAGCTCTCGGGCTGCGGCTGCCGGCTCGCCGTGCTCGAGCGCGGTACGAGCGCGGTCCAGGTGCTCGGTGGCCTCGGTTGTGGGGACCTCACCGGCCAGCCGAAACAGCTCACCGGAGACCGGCACCAGATCGGGCAGGACGTCCCTTGGAGCCTCGACGCCGAGGTGTGCCTCGGCGATCCGGAGCCGGTAGCGGAGTGTCGCGGTCGGGAGCAACTCGTCGATCGCGTCGCTCAGGTCGAGGGCGTGATCGAGGCGATCCGACGCGTCGTCGAGCCGGTGCTGTTGGGCGTCCTCGCGGGCATCGGCGACGGCCACCAGCACCTCGAGCGCGATCCGACTGATCGCCCGATGGTCGCTCGATGAGAGCGTTAGCTCGGCCGGTGCCACGGCGGAGAGCGCGGTCGATCTCGGCGCCGGAGACGCGGAGCCTGCGGTGCAGCCCACCGCAAGAGTGGCCAGCAGGGCCGCATTCGCTGCGAGCAGGATCGGCCGATGCGTCGTACGGGACATGAGAAGGTCTCCCCGAGAGGGTCTCAGCCCTCTGCGCCAGCTGCGGCCGCAGGCTCGGGGCCGGGTGTGAGGCCGCGCAGCTGGCAGGCGTCGATCACGAGATCGGCAGTGTCGTCGAGCGGCATTGCCGAGGTGTTGAGCACGAGGTCGTAGAGCTCGGGGGCGGTTCCGTCGTGGCCGAAGTAGCGCTGGTGGAAGTGCGCCCGGATGCGATCGGTCTCGTCGATTGCCTCGCGGGCCGCCGCCTCGTCGATGCCGCCCCGAGCCTGAAGGCGGGCGATGCGGTCGTCGAGATCCGCCACCAGGCGGATGCCCAACCCCTGCTGGCGGGGCAGGAAGAACCTCGAGCCACGTCCGAGCAGAACGATGCGGCCGTGCATGGCGAGCATCCGCGTCACCTGGGCCAGGTGCCGAACGTAGGTGTCCCGGTTGATCACCTGTCCGGGCAGGAAGTCGCCGAGGACGTCACGGACCCAGTTGGCTTCGCGCTCGTCGAGCAGGTCGACCATCGCCGGGTCGACGTGGAGGTGATCGGCGATGAGGTCGACGACCTGCCGGTCGACAGTGGACCAGCCGAGGCTGTCACCGAGGATCCGTGCAAGCTCGGCGCCGCCGGCGCCGTGCTGACGCGAGATGGTGACGAAGGGGCCGACGTGGGAGCCGAGGTCGACTCCCGGACGGTGGGCCTCGCGGGCGGACGCGACCTGCTCCTGGACCCGCTCCCAGGCGATGCTCCGCTCAGACAGGTGCTGACGGATCGACTCGACGTTGGAATCAGAACGCGCGTGCATGATGTGTACCTCCGGAGCTCGCCCTCCCGGTTCCCAGAAGGGCGCCCTCGCTCGGATCGAAGATCCGGTAGGCGAGACGCTTGACAAAGTCACTCACGATTCATGCCAGATCGTAAGCTATTTGGATAGTGTGTTTTCGATCGCTCGATGCGGTCGGACTGGTGGATATCAGCCAGTCCGGGGCCGAGATGGGCCGGTCACCCGGTGAGCCAGTCGGGCGCCTCGAGGCCGAGGCCGACCCAGGCGTCGCGGCCGCTGTGCTTTGCAGCGTACAGGGCGGCGTCGACCAGCGACACCACGTTCTCCCAGCTCAGGGCCGACCACGGTTGCGCGTTCGATGTCCAGGGGTTTGGGCCGGCGGTCAGGTACGTTACGGGTTGGAGTGTGTCCAAGTCCCGTGCTCCAGCCGGAACAGGCCATGTCCCTCGGTTGCCACCCAATTGTTTCATCGGTACCACTGAAGCCACTCTACGATAGCCTGACCGGTCGAGGGATCGAAAACGCCGAGCGGCGAAAACGCGTACGATGCTGTGGGACTGGGCTGGTTCTGGGGGCGCCTGGAGAGACTCTGTCTCGGGAGGGATCATGCCGATCAACACGCCGGCGCTCGCCGCTGGTTGGTCAACCAAGAAACGTCGACCGGTGCGCACGGCCGCCCTCGCAGCGGTCGCACTTGCCGCGCTCGCGTCCCAGGTCCCGGCGGCGACACCGACACCCGCCGCCCCGAGGTCCTTCGGCGGCTCGGTTGAGGTGCCGGTCGTCAACCTTGACGTACTGGTCACGGACAGCGACGGCGCGCCCGTGCTCGATCTGAAAGCAAGCGACTTTCAGCTCAGCGTCGATGGCGAGCCCGTTCCGCTGAGCCACTTTGCGCCGCCGACATCGCTCTCCGGTGAGACCGAACCGACCGCCGACGCCGCGCCGCAGGCGGGGCCGACGCCCGTGCCCGCGGCCGAGAGTCGCCAGTACGTCATCGTCTTCGTCGACCTCACCAACTACGATCGCCAGCGCCTCCGCACCGGCCTCGAGCAGGTGTCCGAGTTTCTCGGTGGGACCGGAAAGCTCCCGGTCCCGGTGATGGTGATGAGCTTCGACGGCCGAGTTCGAGTTTGCCAGTCCTTCACCCAGAACCGCGACGCGCTGCTGGCGTCGCTCGACTGTTCCAAGGAGAGCGCTGCGACCCGACTCGACCTCGGCCACGAGAAGATGCTGATGAGGCGTCGGATCTCCCAGGTCGTCGCCGCGGAGGTGCCACCTTCGGATCCGGCCCGCGAGACCTGGGAACGCCAGGTCCTCGAGCTCTACTACGAGATCGAGCAGTCCTTCGACGAGGTCGCGCGCGACCAGACCGAGGCTGTACTCGAGGGGCTGCGACACTGCGTTGGCATGCTCGCCGGGATCCCAGGCCGAAAGTCCATCGTCCTGATGTCAGACGGGGTCGATGCCCACGCGACCCAGACCATGTTCGAGGTCTGGCGTGGGACCTTCGCTCGGATCCAGGTGCGCCGCGAGCGCGAGCTAGTGCGGGCGCTGCAGCGCGTTCAGCCCAAGTCGCAGGGCTACCCGCACGCCACCCTCGAGCTGCGCCAGCTGGTCGAGGCGGCCAATGCCCACCGGATCACTTTCTTCACCCTGACCTCGCTGAGCGATCGGATGTTGCGGCAGATCTCCGCCGACGCCGGGACCGCCAGCTCGACCGAGGGTGCGTTCGCCGAGCTCACCGAGGAGATCGTGCTCTACCGGATGGCAAACTTGACCGGGGGCCGCGTCCTGAACACCGGCCCGGAGCTGGCCAATCAGCTGCGCAAGGTCAGCGAGGAGCTCAGTCAGCTCTACCTGCTCGCATTCGTGCCTCCGGTTTCGAACGACGGCAAGTTCCACCGCATCCAGGTCTCGGTCGCCCGCGAGGGGGTCACCGTGAGCCATCGCAGGGGCTGGCGGGCGAGCACCGAGGATGACCAACTGGTCGCGAAGACGCTTGCCGCAGCCGGAATGGAGGCGACCGACAATCCCCTTGACATCAGCGTCGAGGAGATCGGCCGAGAGAACGTCGAGTCGGGCGAGCTCAAGGTCGACATCATGGTCCGGGTGCCGATCTCCAAACTGGTCCTGCTGCCAGGGGCGACGACCCACGACGGCGCGACCTCACTGTGCCTGGTCATCCGCGACGACGCGGAGCGACTGTCAAAGGTCTACCGGGAGGCGTTTCCGGTGGCCGTCCCCGACGACCAGCTCGAACGCGCCCTGACGAGCGCTGCCGGCTTCCGCAAGGTGCTGCAGATGCGCAAGGGCGGCGGTGTGATCGCGGTCGGTGTGCGCGACGACATCGCCAACGTGGTTTCCACGGCGGTGCTCAAAGTCGAGCCGACTCCCGCGCCCTGAGCGCGTGGCCTCACGGGTCGGCCCTGCTGAGCCTGAGCGGCTCACCACGCCACGTCACAAGGGCGCCGAGATGCCCAAGAACGTGGCGCTCGTGTTCGGCTACGCTGACGAAGCGCCGAGATGCCGACAGTTCTCCCCGAATGAAGCCGAGCCGACAGGATTCGCGCAGCGAATCCGAAGCAGCGAGTGCCGCACGGCCCCTACGCTCGCATTCCCGAAGGAGACTCCTCTCAAGGGGCCGTGTGGTGCGCGGTGCTACCGCTTGGCGCGGAAGCCCGTAGCCAGCAGGAGGGTCTGCGGGTCGAGCACCACGTTGAGGTCGCGCTCGAGCATCCGCTCGTGGTCCTTGACCACGCGCAGACGGACCTTGGTGTCCTCCGGTTCGAGCTGGAACGCGAGGTCCACGACGCCTTCGAACCGGTCTGCGGGCGGCTGCAGGTGGCCCGGCTGGGCCTGGGGGCCTTCGCGGTGGATCCGGCACGCCATCCACAGCTCGGCGCCGCAGTCGGCGGCCACCTGGCGGAGACCCTTGACAGTGTCGACGTCGAAGCTCTCTAGGTCCATACGGTCGAGGATGATGACGTGCGGAACGAACTCGGCGGCCTCGGCGAGCAGCTCGAGGGCATTGCGGAGGCGGTCGGCGGAGAACGCGCGTCCGACGTAGGTGTGGATGTGGCGCCGCCGCTCGAGCTCGACCTGGATGCCGGCATAGTGCGCGAGCTGCTTCTCCCGCCGCAGCATTTCGCCGAGCAGGTCGTCGTACCACGAGCGGACCTTGTCAACGGTGCGGTCGAGGGAGACGTGGAGCACCTTCTGACCGGCGAGCAGGGCGTCGACCCCGATGCCGACCAGGAAGGCGGTCTTGCCGACACCCGCACGTGCCATCACCAGCGCAAGCCGCCCCGGGCCCGGGCCGGAGTGCCCATCGCGTTCGAGCAGGGTGCGCGGGGAGCGCCGCAGTGCAATCATCAGCTCGGTCATGCCTCGTCCTCCTCGGCCGCCTGGCCCTTGTACTTCTTGAGCAGCTCCTCGGTCACCTCTTTCGGTGCCGGGGCGTATCGAGCGAACTCCATCGTGAACTCGGCCTTGCCCTGGGTGGCTGAGCGCAGGTCGGTCGAGTAGCCGAACATGGAGGCCAGCGGCACCTCGGCCTCGACGCGGGCGAAGCCCGCATCCTCGGTCGAGCCGAGAATCGTCCCGCGGCGCTGCATGAGCGAGCGGTAGATGGCGCCCTGAAACTCGCCGGGGCCCTCCACCGACACCCGCATCAGCGGTTCGAGGATCTGCGGCCGCGCCTTCTTGTAGGCGTCGCGGAAGGCGTACCGCGCGGCGACCTGGAACGCCATGTCGGAGGAGTCGACCGCGTGGGAGTTGCCGTCGGTCAGCACGGCCCGCACCCCGACCACCGGGAAGCCGATCAGGCTGCCCTTCTCGAGCCCGCTGCGGAAGCCCTTGTCGCACGCAGAGATGTACTCGGTCGGGATCGAGCCGCCGTAGATCTTGTTGTCGAACTCGTAGTCGCCCGTCTCGAGCGGCTCGAGGTAGCCGACGACCTTGGCGTACTGGCCGGAGCCGCCGGTCTGCTTCTTGTGCAGGTAGTCGAAGTCGGAGCGCTGGGAGATCGCCTCGCGGTACGCGACCTGGGGCGCTCCGGTCTCCACGGCTGCGCTGTACTCGCGGCGCATGCGCTCGATGTAGACGTCGAGGTGGAGCTCGCCCATGCCCGAAACGATCGTCTCGCCGCTCTCCGGGTCGAGGGTCACGCGGAAGGTCGGGTCCTCCTTGGTGAAGCGGTGGAGCGCCTTGGACATGTTGTCCTGGGCCTTGGAGTCGACCGGCTTGACCGACAGGGAGATCACCGGTTCGGGGACGTACATCGAGGTCATCGCCAGGCGGGGGCCTTCGCCGACGAAGCTGTCGCCCGTGTGGCAGTCGATGCCGAACAGCCCGACGATGTCGCCGGTGCTCGAGCGCTCGATGTCCTCCATCTTGTCGGCGTGGATCCGTCACCAGGCGGCCGACCTTGACCTTCTTGCGGGTCCGGGTCTGGGTGACCATGTCGCCCTTGCCGAGGGTGCCCTGGTACACCCGCAGGAAGGTGAGCTGCCCGTAGCGGCCCTCATCGAGCTTGAAGGCGTACGCGACCGTCTGCTTGGTCAGGATTCGCTTCGAGCCGCACCGGCGCGTTGTCGTGGTCGAGGTCGACGGCTTCGATCGGGACGTCCCAGGGGCACGGCAGGTAGTGGTTGACGGCGTCCATGAGGGGCTGGACGCCCTTGTTCTTGTAGGCCGAGCCGATCAGCACCGGCGTCAGCTCCAGGGACAGTACTCCGTTGCGAACGGCGGCGCGGATCTGATCTGGCGTTGCCCGCTCCTCGAGGGCGGCCTCGAGCAGCTCGTCGGAGAACATGCTCACCGTGTCGAGCAGCTCGGCACGGGCCGTTTCCGCCTCGCTGCGCAGGGCCGCGGGGATCTCGGCGATCTCGACCGTCTCGCCGCTGTCGCCGCGGAAGTACAGGGCGTTCATCTCGATCAGGTCGATGATGCCCTCGAAGTCGGCCTCGAGCCCGATGGGGAGCTGGAGCAGGACCGCGTTGTGGCCGAGCTTGTCGCGCAGGGCCCGGGTGACGCGGATGGGGTTGGCGCCCGACCGGTCGCACTTGTTGACGAAGGCGATGCGGGGCACCTTGTAGCGCCGCATCTGGCGGTCCACCGTGATCGACTGCGACTGCACACCCGCCACTGCGCACAGCACCAGCACCGCACCGTCCAGCACCCGCAGCGACCGCTCGACCTCGATCGTGAAGTCGACGTGGCCGGGGGTGTCGATGATGTTGATGTGGTGACCCTTCCAGCCGACATGCGTGGCGGCTGAGGTGATCGTGATGCCGCGCTCGCGCTCGAGCTCCATATGGTCCATGGTCGCGCCCACGCCGTCCTTGCCCTTGACGTCGTGGATCGCATGGATCCGCTGCGCATAGAAGAGAATGCGCTCGGTGAGCGTGGTCTTGCCCGAGTCGATGTGGGCGGAGATTCCGATGTTCCGGATCCGCTGGATGTCCATCGTCGTCATGATCCTATCCCATGCGGTCCAGGGGACCGCGAGGTGTCGTGGCTGTCTGTACTGGGAGTCGCCCTTGATCCTCTGGAACCGCCCATTCGGCGATCCGAGGCCGGTGGAGCCGCGCCGTGCCACCCAGCGCACTCCGAACCCGGTCCGAGGTGGCGCGTGAGGGTACAACTCCGCCACGGAGAAGTCAATTCCGTCAGGAATGGCCGCGCCGGAGCGCTGGGCTCCGGCGCGGCCATTCCTCTTGACGCGCTGCGCGCGTCCGATTCGGAGGTTAACCGCGCAGGGCTTCGACGGGAGTGAAGCGGGCGGCACGCAGCGAGGGGTAGAAGCCCGCGACCAGGCCGACCCCGAGGGCGAACAGTACCGCGAGCACGACCGCGAACGGTGAGACCGGGAGGCCGGCCTGGAATTTCGGGCTGAGTACGGCGCACAGGCCGACCCCAAGGCCGAGCCCAATGGCGGCGCCGAGCGAGGACAGGAACACCGCCTCGATCAGGAACTGGAACAGGATGTCGCCGTCGCCGGCGCCGATCGACTTGCGTAGACCGATCTCGTAGAGGCGCTCGGCGAGCGAGATCTGGAGCACCGAGAAGATGCCCACGCCGCCGACCACCAGCGAGATGGCCGAGATCGAGAACAGGACCACCGTCCAGCCCCGCATCTGCTCGTCGATCTGCGCCTCCGCCTCGACGATCTCGGCGGCGACGTTGTCGATCGAGAAGTCCTCGACCCGGTGGTGCTGGCGCCAGACCCGGTTCCTGAGGAAGGCGAAGACCCCCGCGAGCGATGCTGCCCTCGGCGACCTTGACCGCCACCAGGGGGACTTCCTCACCACCACCGAACAGGTTCTGGAGAGTGGTCAGCGGAATCGTCGCCCCCTCCATCTCGCGCCGGCTGAAGCCGTCCTGGACGAAGCTGTTGCCGATTGTGGTGCCGACGCCGACGACCTCGAACCGGTGGTCGCCGATCCGCACCCACTGGCCGATCGGGTCGTGGCCGGCGAAGAGCTCGTCGGCGAGGGTCTTGCCGACCACTGCCACGCGCTCTTTACGCTCGACGTCGTAGGATGACAGGAAACGGCCGGACTCCACCTTTCGGTTGAGCACCTCGGCGTAGGACGGCGTCGTGCCGGTGAGCCGGATCGAGCGGCTCGCGTCGCCCCACGCGATGACCTGCTGGGAGAACGCGACCGGAGCCGAGGCCCGGATCAGATCGGTGCTGACCGGAAGCTCCTCGGCATCCTCGCGGCGCAGCCCCTCGGAGAGGTGGGCACGCTTGCCGTCGAGGGCGGTGCGCGGGCCGGCCGAGCTCACGAACATCACGTCGTTGAGCCCGAGCGTCTGGAGCCCGTGCACGACCTCGACCTTGACCGCCTCGATCAGGCTGACCATGGTCACGACCGCCATCGTGCCCAGCACCACCCCGAAGAGGGTGAGGGCGGAGCGCAGCTTGTGGGCCCAGACCTCGGTGAACGTGGTGCGCAGGGCCTCGCCGATGACCATCGCTCACCTCACTCGTAGCGCAGGGCGACGACCGGGTCGAGCCGCGAGGCCCGGACTGCCGGGTAGAGGCCGAAGAAGAGACCCACCACCGTGGCGGCGCCGACCGCGGCCACCAGCATGATCGGCGTGAACGCCATCTCCATCTGCAGCATGCGCCCGATGAATAAGGTGAAGCCGATGCCGACCACGAGCCCGACGGCGCCGCCGAGCACCGTGACGACGAGCGACTCCATCAGGAACTGGACGAAGACCTGCCATCCGGTTGCCCCGATCGCCTTGCGCACACCGACCTCGCGCATGCGCTCGGTGAACGAGGCGAGCATGATGTTGGTGATCACGATACCGCCGACGAGCAGCGAGATGATGCCGCAGGCGAGGAATGTGATGTTGTAGATCTGGCCCTCGCGATCACCCTGCTCGATCCGTTCCTTGCGGTCCCAGGTGCCGAAGTCCTTGATCCCGTGCCGCGACCGCAGTAGGCGCTCGAGCGCGGGCTTCGCCTCGTCGTGGGCGTCGGCCGAGGCGAGCCGGAGGGTGAGGCTGTCGATGCGGTCGTCCTCGGGCGCGAGGTGGCGCGCGGCGTAGGCTGTCAACGGCACGATCAGCAGCCGGTTCATCCACTCGTAGGCGTTGTAGTCGTCGCCCTCCCTGAAGTGGAAGACCTTCTCCTTCATCTCGCCGACGACCGTGTAGGTGACGCCGCCGACGACCAGGCGTTTGCCGACCGGGTCGATTGAGCCGAACAGCTGCCGTGCCCGGGTCGCGCCGAGAACCGCCACTGCGGCGCCGGTGTCCATGTCGAACGGGGTGATGAACCTGCCGCGGCGGATCCCGAGCTCGCGCAGCTCCTGATAGCTGGGCTCGGTCGCGGTGACCCGCAGGCTCAGCTCGGTGGCTCCGGCCCGCACCGGATGCTCGCGCGCGATCTCGGCGACCACCAGGTTGAAGCCCGGGATCGTGCTCCGGATCGCCCGGGCGTCGGTGAGCTTGAGGCCCGAGCGGGCGCGCTGGCGGGCGGTGAGCTCGAGGGTCGCAGGCGCCTGGTTGTAGACCCCCATCAACAGGGTCCCGCCGGAGGCGGAGAAGTACTCCTGCCGGCGCGCCTCCATGCCCGCGGTCATGCCCAGGGTGGCGACCACCGAGGCCACGCCGAGGATGACACCGAGGGTCTGGAGGACGGTCCGACCTGCGTGCTCCCGGATCTCGACCAGGCCCTCCTGGACGAGCTGAACGGGGTTCATGCCGCCACCCGGGACTCGTCGCTGACGATCCGCCCGTCGACCAGGGTCAGGGTGCGGTGCGCGTGAGCTGCGATGCCCGGATCGTGGGTGACCACGATCAGGGTCTGGCCCGCGCGGCACAGCTCGTCGAAGATGTCCAGGATCTCGCGTCCGGTGTTCTGGTCGAGGTTGCCGGTGGGCTCATCGGCCATGACGACGGCCGGGTTGGTGACCAGGGCTCGCGCGATCGCGGCGCGCTGCCGCTGCCCGCCGGAGAGCTGGTTCGGACGGTGGCGCAGGCGGTCGCCGAGGCCGAGCCTGTCGAGTGATGCGCGGGCCCGGTCCCGGCGCTCGCTGCGCCCGACGCCGGCGTAGAGCAGGGGGAGCTCGACATTGCGCAGCGTGCTCGCCCGTGAGAGCAGGTTGAAGCTCTGGAAGATGAAGCCGATGGAGCGGTTGCGCAGGTTCGCGAGGCGGCGTCGGGAGAGCGTCGCGACCTCCTCGCCATCGAGGCGGTAGGACCCGGAGGTGGGGGTGTCGAGCAAGCCGAGCAGGTGCATCAGGGTCGACTTGCCCGACCCTGAGGGCCCCATGATCGCGAGGTACTCACCCTTCCTCACGGTGAGGTCGATCCCGCGCAGCGCCTCGACCGCCACCTCGCCCGTACCGTAGACCTTGCGAATCTCGGTGAGTTCGATCAGGGGGGGCGTCACTTGTCCTCCTCCGGCGGCCGGGTCGGGTCGGCGAGGGCGACCTCCTCACCCTCAGCCAAGCCCCTCGGTCACCTCGACGTCGGTGGTCGACGCGATGCCGGAGACCACGCGCCGCTCCTCGAACCAGCGACGCCACTTCTGGCGGGGGTCGTCGCGCCAGTCGGCCGGCAAGACTTCGCTGTTGCCCGAGGGGACGGCAGCTGCGGCGACACCGGCCGCCTCCTCCGGAGCCTTGGCGGGCAGCGGCGTCGCGCGCTTGACGTAGACGACCTCCTCGTCGCCGCGGACAAAGACCGCCTCGACCGGGACGGTCAGGACGCCGCTGCGGGACTCGCCCCGCACCTCGACGTTGGCGGTCATCCCGGTGCGCAGCTCGACGCCGAGATGTTCGAGGCCGATCTCGAGGTCGAAGACCTTGACCTGATTGTCGAGCCGGGCAGCGGGGGCGATGCGCTCGATCGTGCCCGGAAACAGGGTCCGTGGATAGGCGTCGAGCGTTACCCGCACCGGCTGCCCGACGTGCACCTTGCCGATGTCGACCTCGTTGACGCCGGCCTTGACCAGCATGGTCGCGAGGTCGGCGACGGTCGCGATCACGGTGCCGGCGTTGAATGAACCGCTGCCGGTCACCGTCTCACCGAGCTCGACCGGCCGCACGATCACCACCCCCGCCATCGGCGAAACGATGTTGACCACCTGGCGCGGGTTGTCGCCGACCGGGATGCCGGACGCCTCGACCAACGTGATCTTCTCGCGAGCGGCGTCTCGGGCCTGCTGCGCCTGGAGGAAGCGGGTCTCCGCCTGCCGGAAGACCTCGACCGAGATCAGACCGCTGTCGCGAAGACTCTTCTTCGCGTCGTAATCCTGACGGGCATCGTCCAGGTCGATCCGGGCCTCGTGCTGCTGGTTCTTCACCGAGAGCAGGTTCTGCGCCTGGTTGACGTCGGGTTCGATGCGGGCAATCAGGCTGCCCTTTGCAACCACGTCACCCGCCTTCACCGGAAGATCGACCACGCGGCCGGAGAGGTTGGACTTGATGTCGACCTTGACCTCCGGCTCGACGGTGCCGATTTCGCGGACGACAACCTGTACGTCACCGAGCTTCGCGGCAAGCGTCGGGATGTCCGGTGCCTTGGCATCGGAGGACTTGGTCGATGTGTGATTGCGGGCGGCAACAGCCGCGACGGCCGCGGCGGCGGCTACGATGAGTGCGATCACGATCCAACGCGTGCGAGCGCGAGCCATCTTCACCTCCCGGACCCCGAGGGCGGCTCTGCGTGTTCTACGAATAGGTGGGCCGTGGGTTCCGAGAACCGATCGCAGCCGAGTCGGGACAGCGGGAACGAGAGAGCCGGAGCGAGGGAAGGGCGAGCGGATGTCGTTCCGAAATGCAGGTCGGCCCGCTACAACCGGTCCATTCCGGCTGCGGCGGGCCATCCGAAATCACCCGAGACAGAAGATCGGTCACGATTGGCTGTCCGTCAAGGGCCGCGGAATACCAGGGCCGCCTTGACTGTCTCAGCGTGTGATCGTCCGGAGGATCGAATCGTGCCGCTGTTGCGCCCCAAGCTGCCCAACCGAAGGGTCCGGCTACGCGAGTACACGGTACTGCGATGCCCGTGCAACGGGCATCAGGTAGGTTGGTGTCGGGGGCTGTGCCAGCCGGTGGCGGGCCGCGGCCTGTGCGGCCGGCTGGCGCCGCACGCGATGATCGGGCGTACCCAGGCCGCCATTGCGCACTACAAGGCCACGCACGACGACGAGCGGGACTGAGGCCGACGCGACAGCTCAGTGGCGGAGCTCGGCGACGCGTGCCCGATACTCCTCGATCTCGATCTCGCCGCGGGCGAGACGCTGCCTGAGAACCTCCTCGGGTGCGTCAGGGCCAGAGGTCTCCCGCCGCGATCGGCCGACCGCCCAGAACGCCACGGCGATCACCACGATCACCAGGACGAGCGGCCACAGCCACATCCAGCCCATTCCGGACCACATGCCCATACCGTATCCGTATCCGTGCATGGCCTACCTCCAATCGAGTGTCCTGTTTGGAAAATCCCGGTGCACTTCTCGCGGGCCATCGCGGCCCCTGGCGGTGTTGCTCCTCCTTGAAGTAGCAAGGTTTTCCGCCCCCCTCCCCTCACAGACCCGCCGCCCCCGCATCCTCCCGACCTCCGACCCCCCGGCGGGTTTCCGCCTGCGTCGTCGCGCCTTGCCAGGAACCACGCTGGCTCCACGATAAGCACATGGGACTTCCCAAGCAGGACACTAGTGACAGCGGGCCGGCGTGGTGAGGTCAACGCTACAGCGAAGAGAGCCCGAGGGAGGGGGATGGACGCCCCTCCCTCGGCGCTGGTGGGCAGGTCGGCAAGCCGGTCAGCTCGACGACCCGTTCGCGCTCGAGGCTGGGGCAGGGATCGCGGGGCGAACGCACACGTTCGCCGAGGCGGCGGGCGAGCCCGACGAGCCCATCCCCATGCCGCGTTGCATCATCTCGCCTCGGGCCGGCTGGTTCATGCCGTGCTGTTGCGCACCGGGGTGCATCTCTTCGAGCATCCGGTGCATCTGCTCCCGCTGCGAGACGAGCTCGGTGATGACGGCCGCCATCGCGTCCACCTTGGCCGGGCCTGTCGCGCGGTTCATCTGCTTCACCAGAGTGTCAACTCGCGCATCCATCTGCTTCCACTGGCCCATCGCACCCTGCATCGGCATGGGCTGCATCGGCATCGGCCGCTGTCTCTCGGCGGCCCGTACTGTGTGGGGGGCTGGGCTCGCCGCGGGGGCGGGCCCATTCTGGGACGTCTCCGCATTGCCCGCCCACGCCGGGGTCGAGAGAAGCAGGGTCGTCGCGGTCAGAACCGCGCCTGCGAGGCTGAGGGGTTGGCGGAGTAGTTGGCGTGTCATGGCGTTCTCCTCGGCGTCCGGACCGTCTTCGGCGTCCCTCATGGGCCCACCGTTCGACGCCTGCCATGTCACATAGCATCATGCGTGCCAGTACCTCTCGGCTCGAAGAATCAGAGGTTTGGAGCGGTGGGGGTGGCAGCGGCGAGTCAAACCGTCGGCTCAGATGCGCCACTCCGGCCGAAATGGGCCGCGGCGTGCGTCTCTCGCGACGTCACGTAGGAGGAGAGCCCGCGCCGCGCAACCGCTCCAGCACCGCTTCGAAGTCCTCGGGCAGGGGAGATGTGAGGCGTACCGTGTCGCCGGTCACCGGGTGCTCGAAGCCCAGGGTGGCGGCGTGCAGCAGCAGCCGGGGCGAGGGGATCGGCGCCCCGCCGCGCGCAGTGTAGTCGCGGATGTAGACGGCCTCGCCGACCACCGGGTGACCGCTCTCGGCGAGGTGGATGCGGATCTGGTGGGTCCTGCCGGTCTCGAGCCGGATCCGGCACAGGGTCGCAGTGGCGAGATGCTCCACCACCTCGACGTGGGTGATGGCGGTGCGACCCTGACCAGGCCTCCGTGTCGAGCCGCGCAGGCCGTCGCCACGGTCGCGCACCAGGTCGGATTCGATCCGGCCCGCACGCACCTGCCCGTGGGCGACGCACAGGTAGGACCGCTCCATCGAGTGGTGCCGCAGCTGCAGCGCGAGCCCGCGCTCCGCGAGCTTGCTGAGCGCGAATGCCACCAGGCCGGAGGTCGCCCGGTCGATGCGGTGGACCACGTGCAGCACCGGCGGAGGTAACGCGCGGTCCCCTCGTCGCAGCGCCTTGCGTGTGAGGTCGAACGCTGTGCCGGTCTCTCCGGCCTCGAAGGGCACCGTCGAAATCCCGACCGGCTTGTCGATGACCACTACATGGCGATCGGCGTACATGATCGAAAGGCCAGGGGCAGGCTCGGCGGGACGGGGACGCGCGGCGTCGGGTTGGAGGGCGACCTCACGGACCGCGCTCAGCCGTCGTCCGGGTTCGGTCACCGCGACACCGTCCAGCGTGACCTTGCCGGTCTCGACCAGACGCTTGGCCTCCCGCCAGGCCAGACCCAGCCGCTCCCTGAGGAAGGCGGCGACGGTGGCGTTCGCGTCCTCGGGAGTGACGATCCATTCCTGCCGACCGCTCTGCACGGTAGGAGTATGGCCCCCACGGAGTGTGCGTGGAAGAGGGTCGTCTTTCGGTGATGCGAGGAAACGAGAACCCTTGCGGCATCGTGACGCGCCCAGCAGAGCCGAAGAAACGCGAGATCCCGAGCTAACCACTGACCGAGGCCTCGCGTTGAGCTGGGTGACCGAACGAAGGAGGTCGCTACACCATGGATCCCCAGACTGCCGAACAGGTCTCGATGATGGTCGTGATGCCGGTCATGCTGCTCGTGATCGGCTGGATCTTCAAGATGGGGTACGCCAACGCACGCCAGAAGAGGATGGCGACCCTGCAGGGCGAGATGCAGCGCAAGCTACTCGAGAAGTTCGACTCGACCCAGGGCTTGGTCGAGTTCATGAACAGCGAGGCCGGGCGCCGGTTCTCCGAGTTCGAGATCGTCGAGCCGACGAGCCCCTATGCGAAGATCCTCGGATCAGTCCAGGTGGGGATCATCCTCTCGCTGGCGTCGATCGGCATGCTCGTGGTCGACAGCAGGATCCAGGTTCCGGGAGAAGGCCTCACGGTGGTCGGCATCCTGGGCCTCACGATCGGGATCGGCTTCCTGATCTCGTCGGCAATCTCGTACGCACTCTCGAAGTCCTGGGGTCTGATCAACGGCCATCGAGCGGCAATGCCCCGCGATGGGCAAGAATAGGCTCTGTGGAAGGCCATGATCTCGGTGGCCGTGATGTTCGCCGGAGCGTCGCACGACCCGGCGGAGCCACTGGCAGCGACGCGGGAAGCCCGCCTCCCGGTCATGGATGAGGCGCGCTTCCGCTTGCTCTACCAGCAGACAGCCCGGCCGCTGCGGGCCTACCTCAGGAGGTCGTGCGGTGACGCCACGCTGGCCGACGACCTGTTGCAGGAGGCTTACTACCGGCTACTCCGCTCAGGCTTCGACCGCGATGACGAGCTCGAGTGCCGGAAGTACCTGTTTCGGATAGCCACCAATCTGGTGCGTGATCACTTTCGGGGCAGGCGCCCCCAGACCGACGAGTTGCCGGAGCTCCCGGTCGCGGGCGGCCAGCACGATGCGGTTCAGCTGCGGTCCGACGTCGGGAGCGTCTTCACTGAGATGACGCCGCGCGACCGGCAGCTGCTCTGGCTCGCCTACGTCGAGGGGGCGAGCCACCGGGAGATCGCCGAGGCCCTCGGCCTGCGGGAGGCGAGCATGCGCTCGATGCTGTTTCGCGCACGGCAGCGGATGGCCGAGCTGCTGCGAGACCGGGGACTGGGGCCGGAGGGAGAGCTGCCATGAACGTGCACGGTTGTCCGCACGAGACGGCGGTCGCCGAAGCCGCGCGTAGCGGTCGGTGGACGGACGAGCTGGTCGCGCACTCGCACTCCTGTGTTGCGTGCGCGGAGATCCGGCTGGTAGCCGGGTTCCTCCGGCACGAGGCGCTCGCGGCGGCCCCCGAGCCCCTGCCGGACCCGGGCCTGATCTGGTGGCGCTCCAAGCTCGAGTCACGCCGAGAGGTTGCCCGCAAGGCGACCGTGACCATCACCGCCGTGCAGATTCTCGCGGCGGCCTTCGCCGCGGGCCTCGGGCTCAAGGTCCTGGTCTGGATGTGGCCCGCCATCAGGCAGATGCTGGGTGCCGCCGGAAAGGCCCTCACTCCTGCGACGCTCTCCGCGGGCTCGGCGGACCCGGCGCTGGTCATCCTGGTGTGCGGCGTCGTCATCGGCGCGATGGTCCTGCGCGAGCTGGCGATCGCGCGGGCGAGGTAGCCTGCACAGCATCGTCCGGGCCGCGTGAAGGAATCTCACATGTGGCCCGAAACCGGTTGAAGCACTGCCCCTCGAATGCGCCGGGTCGGGCTGTTCACGGCCCTCCGCGATCCGCCATCCACTTCCTCGCAACATGTTTCAACCCTTCGCCTTCGCCGAGGTGCTGGCGCGGGTCGACCTGCCGCGACGCAGCCGCCCCAGCCTTCCGGCTCGCCCCGGCTCGTAGTCGCGGACCTCGAGATGGACCTGCTGCGAAGGGAGGCAGTGCGGGGCGAACGCCGGCTCGAGCTGTCGCCACGGGAGTTCGCCCTGCTCGAGTACCTGTGCCGCAACGCCGGCCGTGTCGTGACGCGCACCATGGTTCTCGACCGGGTGTGGGGTGCGCGATTCGACCCTCAGACCAACGTCGTGGACGTCTACGTCCACGCCTCCGCTCCAAGGTCGACGGGCCCGGCGGCGGCCCCTGATCCACACGGTGCGCGGGTCGGGTATGTCGCCGAAGGGTGAACGGCGCCGACAGCAGCGTGGCGCCTGGCGCTGCCCGGGAGCTCGTGCTCGCTACCGGCTCCGCTGCGGTGATGTCCGTGGGGTATTGGATGCTCTCGGACAGCGTCCGGTCGCGGGGTGACGCCTGGCTCGAGGCTGAGGTCGAGAGCGTCGCGGAGCGGGTCGAAGTGGCCGGGAGCTCCCTCACGGCGGCGGAGCTCGAGCCCGAGGTGCGCGAGCTCGAGCGCACGAAGGGCTGCGGAGCGGCGAGGAGCAGGACGAGGGTGACGGTTTCTTCGTCCTCGCGGTGCTGGCGCCCGGGGGCCGGTGTCGGCTTCGGCCGTACGCGGGGCTCGCAGTGCGCTGAACCAAGTCCTGACGGCCCTGCCCAGCTCCGAGCGCAGCACGAGCTGGGTCCAACCCGGGGGCTGGGAGTACCCGGTGCGGGTGGTCAGCCAACGGCTCCCGGACGGACGCCGGATCGTCGGCGGTGCAACCCCCTACGCGGACGCCGAGCTCCTCGAGGAGATCCGCGACGTCGCCCTCGCCGGGTGGGTCGTGATGCTCCTGGTCGGCGTGCCGGCAGCGTGGATCGAGGTGCGGCGGGTTCTCGCCAGGGTGGACCGATTATCCGACGTTGCCGCGACGATCTCGGCGGACGCTCTTGCCAGGCGCCTTCCTCAGCGGCGTGGAGATCACGGCGGCGACGAGATCGACCGCCTCGCGGCGACCTTGAACGCGCTCCTCGACCGCGCCGGTGGGGCGGTCGAGCAGCTGCGTACGCTGGCGGACGCGATGGCGCACGACCTCCGCACGCCGCTCGCGGCCATCCGCGGGACCCTCGAGAACGCCGTCACAGTCGATGGTGACGGTGCGCGGCGTGCCGCAGTTGAGGCGGCGATCGCCGAGGTCGACGACCTCGCCGCCCTGGTCAGCGCGACCCTGGACACCGCAGAAGCGGAGGCCGGTGCCCTGCCCCTCCGGCGAGAGCCCAGCTCGACCTCGCCGAGCTGGTCCGTGACCTGGCGGAGCTGTACGAGCCGGCGGCCGCCGAGCACGGGCTCGATCTGGTGGCTGATGTCAGCGGTCCGGTCGAGGTCGAGGCCGACGAGGCGTTGCTCAAACGCGTGCTCATGAATCTGCTGGACAACGCCCTCGCCCACCTTCCAGCGGGAACGCGCGTGACCGTCACGGCCAGGGTCGAGGCCGGCAGTGCCGTGCTCGCGGTGGTGGACGACGGTCCCGGCTTCCCAGACGAGGTGCGTGCCCGTGCCTTTGACCGGCTGGTCCGCGGGCCCAGCTCGAAGGGACGCGGGCTCGGCCTCGCCATGGTCCGGGCGGTCGCTCTCGCGCACGGCGGCCGCGCCGTTCTCAAGCACCCATCTGACGGCGGTAGCGTGATCCGGGTCGAGCTTCCGATCTGAGATGAACGGATTGTCATCGTGATGAGACTCGGCGTTCATCGTCGCGTGGCATGGTCCTGTCCGGACGGCAGGAACGGCATGTCCGAATCGTTCGAACCGCCGCAGCCGGTCGGGCCAGCGAGCTCAAAGGCACAACGAGCTGGGCCCGTCTTCATCGGGTCGGCGCCGAGTGAAGGGAGAGCGCAATGAGGAGCTTCGGACAGACTGCGACCGCCGCGATGATCGGGTTCATGACCATGACCGGTCTCGCCTGCTCGAGAGATGCCTCCGAGGGAGCGAGCGGAAAGAGCCCGACCGCTCTGCAGGCCCCCGCGGCCGTCGAGGCGGCCTGGAAGGCCTTCAGCGGAGGCGTGCTCAAGCCCGGATCCGCGGAGCAGGAGACCGAGCACGGCCTCGAGACCTGGTCCGCCGAGTTCGAGAGCGCCGAAGGGACTCTCGAGGTGACGGCCCTCGCGGACGGCACGCTGGTCGCCGATCGAACGCGAGGTCGAGCCCGCCGCAGCTTCCCGGGCGCAGTGCGCGATCACGCCTCCCGCGTCCTCGGTGCGAACCCCGACGGCGTGGACCGCGTCCGTCTCGCGGTCTACGAGCTCGAGGACCGGACGCCGTCAGGCGAGGTCCGCGAGCGGTACATCGATCCGTTCGGCATCGTGCTGATGACTCGCAGGATGGCTGCCGGCGCCGAGCACGAGACGCCGGAGGCGCTGGACGCGCTGCCGCCTGCGGCGCGGGCCGCGATCGAGCGCGAGGCCGCAGGGGCGGTCATCGAAGGGGTCCAGAAAGAGACCGAGGCAGGTCATGGGGTCTACGCTGCCTCGTGGCGGGCCGCCGACGGCGCGAGGGAGCTCAAGGTCCTGGATGACGGCACGGTGGTGTCGCTGGAGATTCCGACCGGGCCGCTTCCTGCCCAGGTCGCCGCGCTCGTCATGGGTGCCGGGAAGTCCTCCCCGGAAGGTCCGGGAACGCCCGCGGAGTCCACGGACGACGACGAGAAAGACGAACCGGCGGATCAGGTCGCGCACGCGTCCGGACCTACGTCCGTGGAGCGTATGCTTCTCGAGGTGCGGTGGGCCGAGGTTGCCGTCGGGGACACCGTCCGTCAGGAGCGAGCGTCTGCCGACCGGCGAGCTCCTCGGTGACGTGACTTCCGAGGCGCGCCGTGCCAGGAGTGCGGGCTGAAGGAAGAGACGGAATCGGATCACAAGAGGCGGGTTGATTCGCGAGACGGGAGCGGTCTTGAGCCCAGCGACCCCACACACCGGCAGAGCCTCGCCGCCGCAAACCTCGTCGCGGTCGCTGCACTCGGTATGGCGGCGCTTGCGGTGGGCGCGTGCGTCTCCTACAGCCCTCAGCCGTTGCCCGACACGGCTGCCCTGGCGGCGCCCCCCGCGCCGGATCTCGAGCACCTTCGGATCGAGGCCGCCGAGCTTCAGCACCCGCGCCTTCCGCCGGTGACGATCGACCTCTCGGACGGGCTGTCTCCGGACGAGGCGGCGGTCCTCGCGGTGCTCGCCAACCCCGACCTCACCGCGATCCGGGCCACCCACGGCGAGGCCGCCGCCCAGCTCGTCGCCGCCGGGCTGCTTCCCGAGCCGACCCTCACCGTCGAAGGCGACCGCCCGTACGGCAGCAACTCCGCCGGGACGGTGGACGTCATCAACCTCGGGCTGGAGGTCGACGTCGCCGCGATGATCCAGCGTTCGGCGCGGGCCGCCGAAGCCGCCGCCACCCTCGACAGCGTCGACCTCGGGATCGCCTGGCAGGAGTGGCAGGTGGCCCAGTCGGCGCGCCTCGAGACGCTCAGGATCGGCTGGCTGGCGCGGAGGATCGGGGTCGCCGAAGCAGAGCTGAGCTCCGAGGAGAGCACCCTGGGCGCCCTCCAGTCCGCCATGGAGCAGGGCGACGCGACCCTGTCCGACGTCGGCATCCAGCTCGCTGCAGTCGAGAGCTTGCGGCGCTCGAAAGGCGAGCTGCGGCGGTCCGAGGTCGAGGCGCGGGGCGAGCTCGACCGACTTCTCGGTCTGCCCGGTACCGCAGCGCTGCCGGTGGTGCTGCCGCCGGAAGGCATCACTGGCTCCGATGTTCTCGGCGCCGACCTCCTGATCCGCGCCGCCGTCGACGAGCGTCTCGATCTGATCGCCTTGCGGCGCGGCTATGACGCCCAGGAGGCGGTCGTCCGTGCCGCGGTGCTGGCCCAGCTGCCGAGTCTCTCGGTCGGGGTGGTCCACCAGCGCAACGAGTCGGCGCTCAAGTTCCTCGGCGGCTACGTCACGCTCGGGCTGCCGATCTTCGGCCACCCGCGGGCCGTGATCACCCGCGAGGAGGCCACCCGGACCCGCCTCGGCGACGAGCTGGAGGCGCGGGCGGCCGCGGTCCGGGCAGACATCCGATCCCTGCTCGCGAACCTTGACGAGCTCGCGGTCCAGCTGCAGCGCGCCGAGGCGGCGGTCGACCGGCTCGAACCGGTGGCCGAGGCCGAGCGGGACGCCGCCGTCCGGGGTGACGTCGACCGGCTTTCGGAACAGGTGGTGCGGACCGCGCTGTCCGACGCCCGACTCGAGCTGGCGGCCCTGCGCCAGGCTCGCGACGAGACCCTGACCGGGCTCGAGACCGCGGTTGGCTGCCCGCTCGGCAGCGTCGCGGCGCCCGGCCCACGAAGGCAGCCATGAGACGAACCCATCGACACGTGTTCGGCTTCGCCCTCTCCGGCGTGGTGTCCCTGCTCCTCGCCTGCGAGGGAGGCGCCCCGACGAGCTCGGCCCCTCCCGAGCCTGTCGCCTCGGTCTCAACCGCCGTGATCGCGACCGGTCAGGTCGAGGAGACCCTCGAGACGCTCGGCCGCGTGGAGTTCGATCCCAAACGGACCCGGACCGTCGCGTTCGTGGCGTCCGGCCAGGTGCGCCAGGTGCTGGTGACCCCTGGTCAGGGGGTCGCCCAGGGGACCGAGCTCCTCGCTCTCGGTCCGCTGCCCGGCGACAGCCTCGAGGTCCAGCAGGCGAGCATCGACCTCGAGTATGCGCACCGCGAGCTCGAGCGCCTGAAGCGCATGCGCGACCACCGGTTGGCAACCAACGAGCAGGTCCAGCAGGCCGAGAAGGCGGTCTCCAGCGCACAGGCCGTGCTCGCGGGAATGGGCGCCGCCGATCCCGGCGAGCACGACCGCAACGCCAGGGCCCCGTTCGCGGGGATCGTCCGGGAGGTCCTGGTCACCTCGGGCGCGATCGTCCACGCCGGCGAGCCGGCGGTCCTGCTCGCTCCCGCCGAAGGGGTCGTGATCCGCGCCGGGTTCGAGCCCGAGAACCTCGGCGAGCTGGAGAGTGGTCTTGCCGCCGCCATCGTGCCGGTGCTCGACTCCGACGGCGAGGTCCAGGTCCAGGCCACGCTCGCGGAGCTGCACCGGATCGTGGATCCGGAGACGCAGCTGGTCGAGGCCGTGCTGCACACGTCCTCCGCTCCGGCGTGGATGCTCCCAGGGACCACGGTTCGCGTGCGCGTCGTCGTCCGCTCTGCGGCCGAGGCGGTCCTGGTACCGCGCGCCGCGCTGCTCGCGCGCGACGGGACCCGGGGGGTGTTCGTGGTCGACGGCGGGACCGCGCACTGGACGCCGCTCGAGCTCGGGATCGAGGGTCGTGACGTGGTCGAGGCGCGGCGCGGTGTCGCCGCCGGCGCGCGCGTGGTGACCACCGGCCGCTCGGTGCTCAGCGACGGCATGGCGGTTGCCGAGACCGGGTCCGGGCCGACGTCGTGACCACGGCGGCCCACTGGCTGCGCGACCACCGCCGCAGCATCCTGTTCGCGGTCGCCGTGCTGGCCTTGGCCGGCGGCGCCTCGCTGCTCGGCCTGCCGGTCAGTCTCTTCCCGCGCACGACCTTCCCACGCATCGTGGTCAGCGCCGACGCCGGCGACCGGCCCGCGGACCGGATGGTGGTCGAGGTCACCCGGCCGCTGGAGGAGGCGGTGCGCGCGGTTCCCGGAGTGCGCTCGGTGCGTTCGAACACCAGCCGCGGGAGCTGCGAGATCTCGGTCAACTTCGACTGGGGCCTGGACATGATCGCGGCGACCCTCGAGGTCGAGTCGGCGATCGCCCACGTCCGTTCCACGCTGCCCGCGGGGCTCGGCTACGAGGTCCGGCGAATGGACCCGACCGTGTTTCCGGTGATGGGCCTCAGCCTGACCTCGGCGACCCGGTCGCCGGTCGAGCTGCGGGACATCGGCCTGTATCGTCTGCGACCTCTGGTGTCGACGGTCGAGGGCGTCGCCTCGGTGAAGATCCTCGGCGGGCGCACCGAGGAGTACCGCGTCGTCGCGGACCCCGAGCGGCTCACCGCTGCCGGGATCACACTCGAGGAGCTGGTGCAGGCGGTCTCGGCGGCCAACGTGGTCGAGGCCGTGGGTCGCCTCGAGGAGAACGAAAAGCTCTACCTGGTGCTGTCGGACACGCGTTTCCTCGCGCTCGCCGATCTCGACGCGGTGATCGTGCGGCGGGGGCCGACCGGTGTCGTGCACCTGTCCGACGTCGCGACCGTCGAGGACGCGACCGAGCCGGAGTGGACGCGGGTCACGGCGGACGGCGAGGACGCGGTCCTGGTCAACGTCTACCAGCAGCCGGGCGGCAACACGACCCGGATCTCTCGCGACATCCGCGCCCGCCTGGCGGATTTCAGGGCTCAGGTTGGGAGCGACATTCGGGTGCGAACCTGGTACGACCAGTCGACTCTGATCTCGGCCGCCGCCAGCTCCGTCCGCGACGCGATCCTGATCGGCATCGGGCTCGCGATCGTGGTGCTGCTTCTGTTCCTGCGCAGCTGGAAGGTGACCCTGGTGGTCTCGCTCGCGGTCCCGGTCGTGCTCGCCGCGACCGCGCTCGTGCTCAAGGCCCTCGGCATGGGGCTCAACATCATGACCCTGGGCGGCATGGCCGCCGCAGTAGGGCTGATCGTCGACGACGGCATCGTGGTGGTCGAGCACGTCGTACGCCGCCTCCGCGAGGAACCGGACAACATCCACCACGCGGTACCGATCGCGGCCCGCGAGATGCTCGGCCCACTCGCCGCCTCGTCGGCGGCGACCGTGATCATCTTCGTCCCGCTCGCATTCCTGACCGGCGTGACGGGCGCCTTCTTCAAGGCGCTCTCCGTGACCATGGCCGCTGCGCTCGCGATCTCCTTCCTGTTTGCCGCGACCGCGGTCCCGGCCCTGGCCGATCGCCTGCTCGGCGCCCGCGAGGCCCACGCGGACGACGTCGGATGGTGGCTGGCCCACGTGCTCGACGGCTATGAGCGCCTCGTGCGCCGGCTGCTCGCGCGCCCGGCGCTGGTCGCGCTCGTGATTTTGCCGCTGCTTGCCCTCGGCTGGCTCGGCCTGCGCCAGGTCGGCTCGGGCTTCATGCCCTCGATGGACGAGGGCGGCTTCATCCTCGACTACGTGGCTCCCGCGGGGACCTCGCTGACCGAGACGGACCGCCGGCTGCGCCTGTTGGAGGCCCAACTCAAGGATATCCCGGACGTCGAGACGTGGTCGCGCCGGACCGGGCTCGCCCTCGGCGGCGGCATCACAGAGGCCAACGAGGGCGACTTCTTCATCCGGCTGGTCCAGGGTCCGCGGCGTCCGATCGACGAGGTGATCGACGACGCCCGCGCTCGGGTCCAGGCCCGCGTGCCGGGGCTCGAGGTCGAGTTCGCGCAGCTCATGGAGGACCTGATCGGCGACCTCACGGCGGTGCCGCAGCCGATCGAGGTCAAGCTCTATGGGTCGTCGCCGGAGGAGCTCAGGGCCCAGGCGTCCGAGGTCGCCAAGGTCGTCGCCGGGGTACCCGGGGTGGTCGATGTCAAGGACGGCGTCGTCCTCGCCGGCGACGCGGTCGACATCCGGGTTGACCGGACGCAGGCCGAGGTTCTCGGACTGGACCCGGATCGGGTGACGCGCCTCGCCCGCGTCGCGCTCGAAGGCGAGGTCGCGACCGAGGTCCAGCGCGACGAGAAGATGGTCGGTGTGCGGGTGTGGACCCCCGAGGAGATGCGATCGCGGCTCGACCTGATCGCGGCGTTGCGCCTGCCGATCGGCGGCGGGCGCACGGTCCGGCTTGGCCGGGTGGCGAGCTTCTCCACCACCGTCGGTCAGCCGCAGCTCACCCGCGAGAACCTCAAGGGGATGGTCGCGGTGACCGGGCGCATCTCCGGCCGCGACCTCGGGTCGGTGATGGCCGACGTCAAGCGCGCCGTGGCCGGTGCCGGGCTGCCCGCGGCCACCTCGGTCGCCTATGGCGGGCTCTACGAGCAGCAGCAGCAGTCGTTCCGCGGCCTGCTGATGGTGCTCGCCGCGGCCACCGCGCTGGTCTTCATCCTGCTGCTCGCGGTGTACGAGAAGTTCAGCGTTGCGGTCTCGGTCCTCGCGGTCGATCTTCTCGCCGCCACCGGGGTCTTCTCCGGGCTGTGGTGGACCGGGTCGGAGCTCAACATCTCGTCGATGATGGGCCTCACCATGATCATCGGCATCTCGTCCGAGGCGGCGATTTTCTTCCTCACCGAGTGGAGCCTGCTCTCGGGAGTGAGCGAACCGCTCGCAGCCCTCGCCATCGCCGGCCGCCGCCGCCTGCGCCCGATCGTGATGACCGCGGCGGCCGCCATCCTTGCACTGCTGCCCTTGGCACTCGCGATCGGCCAGGGCTCGGCCATGCTGCAGCCGCTCGCGATCGCGATCATCGCGGGACTGCTGCTGACCGTTCCTCTCGTGCTGCTGGTGCTGCCGGCGTTGATCGTGCTGCTCGGCGGCGCGAAGGTGGTTCCCCGTGCGCACTGAGATCGTCTACCTCGCCATCGCCCTCGCGACTGTCTCCGCGTGCGGCCGTGCCCCGACCGCTCCGGAGCCGGTGCCGATGACTCACGCAACCGCCGTCGCCGAGCTCGCGCCGGTGGAAGCCAGGGTCCCGTTCGTGGGCGTGGTCGAGGATGCCCGGGTGGTTCGCCTCGAAGCGCTCGCCGACGCCCGGGTGGACGTCATCGGCGTCGCGGACGGAGAGACGGCCCCTGTTGGGGAGGTCCTCTTCCGCCTCGGCGGCGCGCGCTTCGAGGCCGCGCTGGCAACCGCTGAGGCCGCCGTCTCGGCTGCACGCGAGACCGTCGCTGCGAGGTCCGAGCAGCTCGAGCGGGCGCGACGACGGGAGTCCGACCACCTCGCGCGTCCCTCCGAGGTTTCCGACGCGCGGGCCGGTCTCGCCGCCGCCGAGCGCGAGGCTTCGACCGTCGAAGCGCGGGCGCTGACCCTTGGTTCCGCGCGCAAGGTCCGTGCCCCGTTTGCGGGCCGGCTCCTCGATCGCAGGGTCTCGGTCGGCCAGGAGGTCACGGCGGGGGAGGAGCTCGCACGATTCGCCGATGCGACCAGCGGACGGGTCGCGGCGACGGTGATCGCCGCTGCGGACCGTCCGGTTCGCGCTGGACAGGAGGCGCGGATCGCCTCGGAGGGCGGCGGCGTGATCACCGCGCGGGTTGCCGGTGTCGCTTCGGTGGCGTCCCCAGCAGGCGCAGCCCGGGTCTGGGTGACGGGTGACGGCCTCGCGAAGATGCCGCCGGGCGCGGCGGTGAGCGGGTGGATCGTGACCGAGCGGCATCAGGGCATCGTGATTCCCGCGCGAGCGGTGGTCCGCGACGATCAGGATCATCCGTACGTCTTCGTGGGCCCTGCTGCGCCGTTCGAGCGGCGACCGGTCGTCCTCGGGATCGCCCTCGGAGAGAGGATCGAGGTCACCTCCGGCCTGGCGGCCGGTGAGACCGTCGTGGCCGAGGGCGCCTACGAGCTGTTGTGGGCGAGCTTCGCAACCTCGTTCACGGCTCCGGACTGACCATGCGCCGGGTGCTCGCTCGCCTCCTCGCGAGGCCTCTCGAGGCCGCGTTCCTGGCCCTCATCCTGGCGAGTGCGGGCGGCTACGGGCTGCTCCACATGAGCGTCGACCTCTTCCCTGACCTCGACGTGCCGGTCGTGAACGTCATCACCCACGCTCCCGAGCTCTCCGCCGACGATATGGACCTGCTGGTGACCCGTCGGTTGGAGGAAGCCCTGCGGGGCGCCCCCGGCATGCAGCGGGTGTCCTCGTCGAGCCAGCAAGGCATCTCGGTGGTGACGGCGCAGTTCACCTGGGGCACCGGGGTCGAGGCCGCGCGCCAGTCCGCGATGGCCGCGATCGCCCAGGTGACGCCGCGTTTGCCGACCGGGGCGGTCCCGCGCCTCGAGCAGATCGGCACGACCTTGCAGCAGGTCGGGGGCTGGGCCGTGACCTCGCCTGGCGACCCCGTCGAGCTCGGGTCGCTGCTCCGGCGCGAGGTCGCGCCGCGGCTGATGGGCGTCGACGGCGTTGCGCTGGTCGAGGTCCTGGGCGGCGAGCGGCCGGCGCTCTGGGTCGACGCGCCTCCGGCGCGGCTGCTCGCGCTCGGGCTCGGGGTCGACGACCTGGTGGCGGCGATCCGACGGGCGCACGGCGCGGAGCCGGCCGGTTTCATCGAACGCTCGAGCGAGGACGTCGTGGTCCGCGTCGACTCCCGGCTGCGCGGCGCGGCCGACCTCGCGGCCGTTCCGGTCGTGCTCCCCGACGGCCGCACGGTGCGTCTCGACGCGATCGCGGCGGTGGGTGCCGGTAGGGCTCCGCGGCACAGTGAGGTCCGCGCCGACAACCGGCCGGCTGTCGCCCTGATGGTGCGCAAGCAGCCCGGAGCAAGCACCATCGAGGTCGTCGACGGCGTCCGCCGTGAGCTCGAACGTCTCCGCGGAGTGCTTCCTGCTGGGGCTCAGGTGCGCCAGTTCTACGACCAGGCGGAGGTCCTCCGCGCCGCTCGGACCGCGATCGGTCACGATCTGCTGCTCGGTGCGGTCCTCGCGGTTGCTGTGCTGTGGCTGCTGCTCGGCGAGCTGCGCCCCACCGTCGCGGTGGCGACCACGATCCCGCTCGCGCTGCTCGCGACAGTGGCCGTGCTGTGGTCTCTCGGCGAGACTATGAACGTGATCACTCTCGCCGCGCTGACGCTCGCCGTGGGGATGGTCGTCGACGATGCCATCGTGATCGCTGAGAACGTCTTCCGGCACCGGGAGCGGGGTGCGACGCCGGCTGCCGCCGCGCTCGAGGGCACTCTCGAGATCGCGGGTCCGGACGCCTCCGGGACCTTGACGACGGTCGCCTCGTTCGCGCCTCTGCTGCTGGTCGGCGGTCTTGCCTCGGTCTTTCTGCGCCCGTTCGGGGTTACGGTGTCGAGCGCACTGCTGGCGTCGTTGGCGCTGTCCCTGACCACGGTGCCGGTCATGCTCGCCTTCGGCCGCGTCGCCCCGCGCCCGGAGCGGGCGCGTCTCGGCCCCCGCATGGTCGCCGCGGCGGGCGATCGCCTTGTCGGGCTGCTCCGTCACACCCTGCCCCGACGCGCCGTCACGCTCTTGCTGGCCCTGCTGATCTCACTCGGTCTCGCCGCCAGCCTCCTCCTGCGCCACGGTGTGGTCTCGCTGCTGCCGCCGGTCGACGAGGGCGCCCTGCTGGTCGAGTACGTGCTCCCGCCGGGGGTGTCGTTGAGCGAGAGCCAGAGAGTGGCGTCCGAGATCACGAGGATCGCGAGGTCGCTTCCGGGCGTGGTCATGGTGGAGTCGCGGGTCGGGGCGCCGGCCGGCGGCGCCGAGGTCGAGGGCGTCAACCGCGGAGAGCTCCTGATCAAGCTGGCGCCGCTCGCCGCGCGCCGGGTGACGGCGGACGACGTCCTCGCCCAGCTGCACGCGGCGAGCTCGAGCCTGGAAGGTGTGGTGCTCCTGCTCCATCAGCCGACCCAGGAGAAGATGGACGAGAGCTTCTCGGGTCTGCCGGCGTTGTTCGGCGTGACGGTGTACGGCGACGACCAGGCCTCGATCGAGGACGCCGCGGGCCAGGTGGCCGCGATGCTGCGCGGAGACGCCGCTGTCTCGGGCGTGGCCGACAACTCCCGTTTCCACCGCCCGGAGCTCGTGGTCCGCCTCGACGGCGAGCGTTGCGCCGCCCTCGGCGTCGATCCGGCCGCCACCCGGACGACCCTCGCGGCGGCGGTGTGGGGGGCCGAGGTGCTCGAGATCGTGCGCGAGGGCGAGAGCGTTTCGGTATGGGTCCGCCTCGCCGGCAGCGCGCGCACGGTCGACGACCTCGGCGCGCTGCCGGTGGCGGCCCGCGACGGGTCGGCGGTCCCGTTGTCTGCGGTTGCCGACCTCACGCTCGAGCGCGTCGCTCCCGAGATCACGCGGCTCAACGGCCGCAGGGAGCTGACCGTCCTCGCCGAGGTCGAGGGCAACCTGCCGCGGCAGGCGGCGCGGCTCCAGAGCCGGCTCGACGCACTCGACCTGCCGCACGGGGTGGACGCCGAGGTCACGGGCCAGTTTCAGGTGCTGCTCGAGACCGCGCGTGACCTCGCGCTGGTACTCGCGGGCGCGGCGGTGCTGATCCTCGCGATCATGGCGGTCCAGCTCGGCAGCTTCCGGCAGGCGGCGTGGATCCTCGCGGTCGTCCCGGCCGGACTGGCCGGTGCCGCCGCCGGGCTCGCCGTCACCGCCACGGGACTCAACATCGCGGTCGCTGCCGGGGTGCTGACGCTGCTCGGTATCGGGGTCAACAACGGCATCGTGCTGGTCGACTTCGCCAACCGCGAGCGGGCCGCGGGGGCCGATGCCGAGGCGGCCGTGCTCGAGGCGGTCCGCATCCGCCTGCGGCCGGTGCTCGCCACCAGCCTGACCACCATCGCAGCGCTGGTCCCGACGGCCATTGGGATCGGCTCCGGCGAGCACGTCTTCCAGCCCTTCGCAGTGACCGTGATCTCCGGCCTTGTGGTCGGGACGCTGGTTACACTGACCGTGCTGCCGGCCGCGGTGCGTCCGTCCGTCGCTGCGCGCTGACCGGAATCGTCCCGCCTTTCGCGACCCGAGCGGGCGATAATGGCGTCATGATGAATCTCAATTCCACCGTCACGTCAGCGCTCTCCGATCGAGGCGAACGCCTCCTTGCCGACCAGGCGGTGCCGGAGTACCTCCAGGAGCACTTCCGACGCGCAACCGACCCCGGGTACATTCCCTTGTGCGTTGCGGAGAACCGTCTCGTCTGGGACCTCTTGGAGCCGAAGGCCACGGCGGCCCGCGCAGTCCCGTCGGGCGCCTTCGCCTACGACGCGATGATCGGCGCCCGCGACTTCCGCGCCCGGCTCGCGCGGTTCATGGGGAGGACCTTTCTGGGTCGCGAGTTTGCCCCGGAGCAGGTCGCCGTCCTCGCCGGCGCGGGCAGCGTGCTCGAGATCCTGTTCTACGCCCTTGGCGACCCCGGCGACGCCGTGCTCGTTCCGACGCCAAGCTACGCCGGCTTCTGGATGGATCTCGGGGTCCGCGACGGCCTCGAGATCGTGCCGGTCTGCCGTTCGGTCGAGGACGGCTTCCGACTGACGCCAGCACTCCTCGATCGTGCGCTCGCCGCCGCGGACCGACCGGTGCGGGCGCTGCTCGTCACCTCGCCCGACAACCCGCTTGGGACCGTCTACTCGGCGGCGGAGCTCGAGGAGGTGCTCGACTGGGCAGAGGGCGCCGGGATCCACGTCGTGTTCGACGAGGTCTACGCGCTGTCGGTGTTCGGGAGGCGCCCCTTCACCAGCGTCGCCTCGCTGCGGCCGGTTCTGGGCGAGCGGGTCCACATCGTGTGGGCCTTCTCCAAGGACTTCGCTGCGAGCGGGTTGCGCTGCGGCGTGCTGGTGAGCGAGAACGAGCGCGTGCTGGCGGCGGTGGACGGGCTCGCCTACTGGGCCTGCTGCTCGGGGGACACCCAGCACCTGCTCGGGGAGATGGTCGTGGACGACCAGTGGGTGGACCGCTACGTCGCGCTCATGCAGGGGCGGCTGGGGCAGGCCTATCACGCGGTGACCGCTGCGCTCACCGAGGGCGGGGTGGGTTTCGTGCCTGCTGGGGCGGGTTTCTTCGTGCTGCTCGACCTGCGCCCCTTCCTGCCAGAGCCGACCTGGGAGGCGGAGCACGCGCTGTGGTGGACCCTGCTCGAGGAGACCGGCGTCAACCTGACCCCGGGCGCGGCGCTGCGCGCCCCAGAGCCGGGCTTCGCACGCCTCTGCTTCGCAGGCGTCCCCACCGACGTCGCCGTCGAAGGTGTGGGACGGATGGCCAGGGTGCTGCGCTGACCGTTCGAGCGAACCTGCACGGGTTGGCAGCCGAAGGCAACCCGATGGCCGTGAGCCCGTACCTCCTGTTCGAACCGATGCAGACTGGGCGAGCCCACTGGATGTCCGACCCTTCCGGTTCCGGGCAGAGCGACTCCGCTCCGGATTCGGTTCCCGTGCGAAACCCACCAAGGAGGACCCGATGACACTGCGACGCTTCGACCGCCACCCTAGCCGTGGCCCTGCTCGTGGGCCTGCTGGCAGCCACTGCGGCGCCGGCCAACGCCCAGGTCCACGCCAGGATGTTCCGCTACCCTGACGTCTCCGAGACCCAGATCGCCTTCGTCTACGGCGGTGACATCTGGGTGGTGGACAAGGCCGGCGGCGTGGCGCACCAGCTCAGCACGCCGTCGGGCGAAGAGAGCTTCCCGCGCTTCTCCCCGGACGGCAGCCGCATCGCCTTCTCGGGCAACTACGACGGCAACGTCGACATCTACGTGGTGGCCTCGGGCGGCGGCATGCCGGCCCGGGTCACCCACCACCCCGGGCCGGATCGCATGCTCGACTGGACCCCCGATGGGTCCGACCTGCTGTTCGCGTCGTCCCGGGCGAGCGGCAGCAGGAGGTTCAACCAGCTCTACACCGTCGCCGTCGATGGCGGCCTGCCGTCGCGTCTGCCGCTTGCCTACGGCGAGTTCGCCTCGTACTCACCGGACGGCGGCCGGCTCGCCTTCACCACCAAGGCTCGCGAGTTCCGCCACTGGAAGCGCTATCGCGGCGGCCTCGCCCCCGACATCTGGCTGATCGACCTTCACACTCTCGATGCCCGCAACCTGACCGCCTCCGACGCCAACGACATGCAGCCGATGTGGCACGGCAGCACGCTGTACTTCCTGTCCGACAGGGGCCCGGACCAGCGGAGCAACCTGTGGGCCATGGACTTCGACGGCGGTCCGCCGCGCCAGCTCACCCACTTCACCGACTTCGACGTCACGTGGCCGGCGATCGGCCCGTCCGACATCGTGTTTCAGGCCGGTGACCGGCTGTGGCTGCTCGACCTCGCGAGTGAGCGCGAGCACGAGGTTCAGGTGACGGTGACCACCGACCTCGCGACCATCCGTCCGCACATGGTCAACGTCTCCGACCTGATCGCCGACGCCGACATCTCGCCGTCAGGCAAACGCGCTGTGTTCGAGGCGCGCGGCGACGTCTTCACAGTTCCGGCCGAGCACGGACCGATCCGACAGCTCGCGGCGGCCTCCGGCTCTGCCGAGCGTACGCCCCGGTGGTCGCCGGACGGGGAGCAGATCGCCTACTGGAGCGACGCCAGCGGCGAGTACGAGCTCGTCGTGCAACCGGCCGACGGGTCGGGCGAGCCGAAGACGCTCACACACCTCGGGCCGGGCTACCGCTACCAGCCGTTCTGGTCCCCGGACTCGAAGCGGGTCGCGTTCGTCGACCACACCTCGACCCTGCGGATCTACGACCTCGACGCCGACAGGCTGACCGAGGTCGACCGGCTCCCGTACACCCTGCACCCTGGTCGTGTGCGCGCCGAGGTGAGCTGGTCCCGCGACGGCCGCTGGCTGGCCTATGCTCGCACGCTGCCAACCCAGCAGGGCGCCGTGTTCCTGTTCGACACGTCCTCTGGCGAGCGCCACCAGGTCACGTCGGGCTACTTCAGCGACACGGCGCCGGTCTTCGACCCCGACGGGAAGTACCTCTACTACCTTTCCAACCGCGACCTCGCTCCGGTCTACTCGGACGTCGACTCGACCTGGATCTACCCCAATACAACGAACCTGGTCGCCGTGACGCTTCGCCGCGACGTCGCCTCGCCGCTGTCCGAGCGCAACGACGTCGAGGGCGCGAAAGCCGACGAGAAGGCCGACGCGGCCAAGGCCGAAGCGCCCGCGAAGAAGAAGGCCAACGCCAAGGCGAAGACCGCCAAGGATGCGAAGGACGCCGACGAGAAAGGCGCCGATGCGAAGCCGCCGGAGCCGGTGAAGATCGACCTTGACGGCTTCGAGGCGCGCGCCGTGGTGATGCCGCCCGAAGCGGGCAACTGGGGCGAGCTGCGCGCGGTGTCGGGCAAGATCGTCTATCGGCGGACGCCGCGCTCGGGTGCGGTCGAGGGTCCGAGCCCGATCATGTTCTGGGACCTGGAGGGTCGCGAGGAGAAGACGATCCTCGACGACGCCGACGGCTTCGGGATCTCCGCCGACGGCAAGAAGATGCTGGTCGTCGCGAAGGGTGGCTGGGCGATCGTCGACGTCGCGCCCGCGCAGAAGATGGACAAGCCCCTCGCCACCAAGGACCTCGAGACGATGCTCGACCCGCGATCGGAGTGGCGGCAGATGTTCCGCGACGTGTGGCGCACCTACCGCGACATCTTCTACGACCCCAACCTCCACGGTCTCGACTGGAACGCACTCGGCGCGCGCTACGGCGCGCTGATCGACGACGCGGTCACACGCTGGGACGTGAACTATGCGATCGGCGAGCTGATCGGCGAGGTCAACTCGTCACACACCTACGTCTCAGGCGGCGACACCGAGACTCCCAAGCGGCGCCGGGTCGGCCTGCTCGGGGTCGACTGGGAGGTGGCGGACGGTGCCTACCGTATCGCCCGCATCGTGCGCGGCGCACCGTGGGACATCGAGGTCCGCTCGCCGCTCCTCGAGCCCGGCGTCGACGTCAAGGAAGGTGAGTACGTGCTCGCGGTCAACGGGCGCCCGCTGGACGTGGCGAGCGACCCGTACGCGCCGTTCGAAGGCCTCGCCGACGAGGCGGTGCTGCTCACGGTCAACGGCCGCCCGACCGCCGAGGGCGCGCGCCGGGTGCTGGTGAAGACCCTCGACAGCGAGGCGCGCCTGCGGTATCTCGAGTGGGTCGACGGCAACCGGCAGCGGGTCGAAAAGGCGAGCGGCGGCCGGATCGGGTACGTCTACGTGCCGGACACCGGGCTCAACGGTCAGACCGAGCTGGTGCGCCAGTTCAACTCCCAGATGCTCCACGAAGGGCTGATCATCGACGAGCGCTTCAACGGCGGCGGCCAGATCCCGGACCGCTTCGTCGAGCTGATGAATCGGCCCAAGGTCGAGCACATCGTCTTCCGCGACGGCGACGTGGTGTCGTGGCCGCAGGTCACCCACGTCGGACCCAAGGCGATGCTGATCAACGGCTGGGCCGGATCCGGCGGCGACGCGTTCCCGGACATCTTCAAGAAGCTCGAGGTGGGACCGCTCATCGGCGAGCGCACCTGGGGTGGACTGATCGGCCCGGCGACGCGCCACGCGCTGGTCGACGGCGGCGCCTACACCGCGCCGGAGGGCCGGTTCTTCGACCCCGGCCAGAAGTGGTTCGCCGAGGGCCACGGCGTCGACCCGGACATCGCCGTGGTGGACGACCCCGGTGCGATGGCCAGGGGCGGCGACCCGCAGCTCGAGGCGGCGGTCGCCGACCTGATGCGGCGGCTCGCCGACAACCCGCCCGCCGAGCCGCAGCCGCCGGCTTTCGAGAAAAGGGTGCCCTGACCCGAATCTCGAAGGACTTACACACACCGCGCGCCGGGGCCACCCCCGGCGCGCTTTCTCATGCGCCGGTCCGGCAGAAGCAGGAGACCTCGATCTCGATGTCCGATCGCGCCCACGCGGCGCGGAAGCGGGCGTCGGTGGCGGCGGCCTCCTCGTGGCGACCACTGCGGTGCAGGCACTCGGCGAGGCCCTTGAGCGCCCAGCCGTTGTCCGGGTGGAGGCGGAGGTCTGCGCGGTAGACCGCTTCGGCCTCGTCGAGGCGTCCCTGCTCCAGCAGCAGCGCGCCGAGCGAGTGACGCACCGGCATCATCCAGCCCCACGGCTCGTCGTAGTGCAGGGCGTCGTCCCTCCGCACGGACTCGCGGAGCAGCTCGAAGGCCCGTTCATGGTGGCCGCGGCGGTACTCGAGCTCGCCTTCCGCCATCGGGACGCCGACCGCGAGCACGACGCTGGCCGGGTTGTTGCCCATGAGGCGGCTCTCGGGAACGGCCGCGACGGCTTCCTTCAGCGCCGCGAGCTCGGCGGCGGCCTCCTCGACCCGACCGAGGGCGGCAAACGCCACCGTCCGCCCGTAGCGCCAGAACGCGGTCGTGGCGGGCAGGTCCGCCGGCGGCTGCGGCTCGTGCAGGAGCTCCTCCCAGAGCCCGAATCGGACCATGACGTGGGTGGGGACCGCGAGGAAGGCGTCGAGGAAGTCCGGCTCCTCGCGCACCAGCTCCGGCGGCACCTCGGCCACCATCGAGCGAGCCGCTTCCATGGCGAGCTCACGGCGGCCGTCGAACATCGCCGCGAAGGCGAGGAAGTGGTAGTTGTGGGCGCGGTAGAGGGTGTAGAAGCCGTGGCGCCCGACCTTCTCGACGTACGCCATGTCGGCGGCAATGGCGCGCTGATTGGCCTCGATAGCCTCGCCGTAGTGGCCGAGGCGGATGTCGATGTGCGCCGGCATGTGGAGCAGGTGTCCCGCGCCGGGCACGAGCGTGCGCAGCCGATCGGCCGCCGCGAGCGCCCGCTCCGGGGTGGGTGAGGCCTCCATGGTGTGGATGTAGAAGTGGTTGGGGCCCGGGTCGAGCGGGTCGAGCTCCATCGCGGCCTCGAGGGTGGCCATGATCTCCGCCGTCTCCGGTCGCGGCTCGCCCTCGGGAGACCACAGGTCCCAGGGCCGGAGGTCCATCAACGCCTCGGCGAACAGGGCCCCGACGTCTGCGTCGTCGGGGTGGGCGCGCCAGACCTCGCGCATGGCGACGGCGTAGGCCTCGTCGAGGGGTCTGCGGTCCTCGGGGGGTGTCTGGGCATAGCGCGCCGCCAGCGCCAGGATCAGGTCGCGCTCGACCGGGGTCGCGCCCCCGGCCAGTGCGACGGCCTTCCGCGACGCCTCCCAGGCCAGCTCGACCGCGGGCTCGTCCATTGCCGGGTTGTTGATGTTGGGCCCGGCGGCCAGAGCCATACCCCAGAATGCCATCGCGCAGGAGGGGTCGATCTGGCCCGCCTGGCGGAACGAGGCGATGGCCTCCTCGTGGTTGAAGCCGTAGTACAGGGTCAACCCCTGGTCGACGTAGCGTTGTGCGACCTCGGACGCGGTCGAGACCGGCCGGTGGTAGATCCCGAGTTCGTCGAACAGCGGAGCGTTGTGGGTGGTGGGTGTAGCGGCGCAGCCGGCGGCGAGCACGGCCGCTGCGGCGAACAGAGCTGGGAGTCGGTCGCGTGACATCGAGCCTCCCTCCTGCCCGTCGAACGGGCGGGTCGACGGTTCGGCGACCGGCGGGCACGGCAGAAGCACCGGGCGTGCTCCTGCAACGTCTCGCTCGCACAGGCGCCGTTGGTGTACTGCGTGAGCTGCTGGCGGGAAACCGGTGAAGCGAGGACGATGTTCCCGGGCCGCCGTGCGCTCAGCGCTCGCCGAGCAGGGCTCGCTCGACCGGTGGGAGGTCGTCCCATCGGCGTGCGACCCAGCTGACGCCCTCGAGAAAGGCCCGCGCTCGGTCTGTATCCGGGCAGACCCGACGCAGCAGCGCCCAGAAGGCGGGGGAGTGGTCGGCGTGGATGGCGTGGGCGAGCTCATGGGCGACCACCGACTCGAGCACCCACACCGGGAGCTGGCGCAGGCCGGCGTGGAGGCGCACGACGCCGGTCCGGGGGCTGTAGCTGCCCCAGCGTGCGCGCTGGGTGGTCGCGAAGCGCAGCTCGGTGACCCGCGGCGGGTCGGGGAAGCGCGCCGCGACCCGCCGCGCCAGCTCGAGCCCTTCTTCCCCTCCGTTAAGGACCGCGGCGCGGACCCGGCGGACGAGCTTGCGGGCGAGGTCGAGGACGATCGCGTCGAGCTCGGTGGGCGGGATGGAGGGCGGTGCGCTCACGCGAAGCTCGTTGCCCACCAGGCGCGCGTTGACGTGGCGCACCCGCTTACGCACGACACGAGTCGTGAGCATGACGCCGTCGACGGTCAGGGTGCGGGAAGGGGAGTTCACGACCGGGATTGTACGGGACGAAGACCCGCAGGGGACCGGATCGTTGTCCGGTCCCCCGGCTCGAAATGGCGCGGAGAGACATTGTGAGTTTATACTGCCTGGTACGGATACCGGCTCCCTTCTCCCGGGCCTCCGCCAATCGGTGGCTGACGACCCCAGTATCTGATCAACGGACAAGGGCCCACCCCGGCAACCTCGTCACGTCGTGATGCCCAGTACCGAAGGGCGTCGATGCCGATGCACCGAAGAACGTCTCAGCGCGGCCGCCGTGGTGGCGGCCGCGCTCGTTTCACACCAGTCGCTCAGACTCGTGGACGGATGTTCTGGTTGACGCGGAACAGGTTGCTGGGGTCGTACTTCGCGCTTGACCTCGGCGAGCCGGTCGTAGTTGCCCCGGTAGCGTCGGCCTTCACCCGCTCCTGCCCCTCGTCCATCATGAAGTTCACGTAGGCGCCGCCCGCCGAGTAGGGATGGAGCGCCTCCCAGTAGCCGACGCCCAGTCGCTGCAGCGTCGGGCGTTCGCCGGATCGGGATCGACGCCGACGATCACCTCGGCCCAGCTCGCATCGCGGTAGCTGAACGCGGTTCGCGTCGGCCCGACGCGGTGCGCCGCGCCGTCGATCGGGTACAGGTGCATCGTCGACTGCAGGCGTCGGCAGCTGCGGCGCCGTACTTGACGTGCGCGATCGATCGACCTCGTCGGTGAGCTCCTCGAAGAAGTCGGCCCGCCAGTACCACTGGATGCCCGGGCGGGTAGAGCGCGTCGAACGCGGCTTGAGCGCCGGGAACGGCATCGTGCCGACGCCGTCGCAGCGCCGGCTTCCGATCGCGCGGACTGGCGCGAAGACCTCGTCGGCCTCGTCTGCCGGCGCCCGTGTAGCACCAGACGACGCCGCACATCTTCTGAAGGTGCAGCTCCGCCGGGAACGGCGGGCCGGGCGGGACCGTGAGGAAGCGCGAAGAAACCGGTCAGGTCCTCGCGGCGCCTCACGGATGAAGTCGCGGTACCACCGCATGCACCTCCGCCGCCCGGTCGAGGGCCACAGCGTCGGCCCGCCGACGACGGTGTCGACCGGGTGCAGCCGGAACAGGAACGACGTCACGACGCCGAAGTTGCCGCCGCCGCCGCGCAGCGCCCAGAAGAGGTCGGGGTGGTCGTCTCGGCTCGCCGGTCGACCAGTCGGCCGTCGGCGAGCACGACGTCGGCCTCGAGGAGGTTGTCGATGGTCAGGCCGTGGCTTGCGGCGTGAGGTGGCCGATGCCGCCGCCGAGCGTGAGGCCGCCGACGCCGGTGGTCGAGATGATCCCGCTCGGCACCGCGAGGCCGAAGGCGTGGGTCGGCGTGGTCGACGTCGCCCCAGGTGCAGCCGCCCTGCGACGCGAACCGTCGCGCCGCTCGGATCGACGCGGATGCCTCGCATCGGCGACAGGTCGATGACGAGACCGTCGTCGACCGAACCGAGGCCGCCGCGTTGTGCCCGCCGCCACGGATCGCGAGGAGCATCGCGATGCTCGCGGCGCGAAGTTCACGCACGTCTGCACATCGGCTGCGTCGACGCAGCGCGCAATCAGTCCGCGGCCGCTTGTCGATCATCGCGTTGTACATCGCCCGGACATCGTCGTACCGGGCGGACTCCGAGGTCACGAGCTCACCTCGGAGACCGGCGCCAAGTTCCTTTACTTCCATCTTGATTCCCCTTTTGCACAGTATCGAGGCACGGCCTGCTCGCGGGCGAAATCCCGGGTCAGGCGACGTTCGAAGCGGCGACCGCTCGCTGGTCTGCGTTCCTCGTCAATAGACTGAGAGAATTGTCTGTTCTCTGAAGGAGAGGCCGGCGAGGTCGACTCGGAAATCGAGCCATGAGTCGAGGGCTTTCCGGAGCTTCGTGAACCAGAGATGTGTCGTGGTGGTGAGTTTCATGCTTTCTCCTTAGGTTTGGAAATCAGGCCGCCGACGCGGCAGTGGTGTGAGAAGTGGGTGACGCGTCGATCAACGCGCCCCGTCGAATGATGAAGTCTGTCGCTGCCGTCACTACCGCAGGATCGCGCAGGATCCGCTGGTGACCGTGGCCCTTGGTCAGGAGACAGTCGGCCGCCGGTAGACTCGAGGCCAACGACAGTGCCTCCGAGGCCGGCAGCTCGCAGTCGTCATGGTCATGAATCACCAGCGATTCGGTGGCAAAGCTCGACGCGAGCTTCGCTGGTTCGATGTCGTCCCAGCAGAAGCCGATGCTGCGCTCGAGCCGGGCCCGCATCTCCTCCACCACCGCCGAGCTGAAGCCGGTTGTCCGGCCAAAGCGCCTGGTCATGGTCTTGGTTTTCGCCATGGGTGAGATGGCGACAAGGCGGCCCGGGTCGAAGTCGTGGCGAAAAGCTGCCAGGAGAACTGCGGTGGTGCCCAGTGAGTGCGCGATGACACCGTGGAGGGGTCCGACGGCATCCGCGACTGCCACGAGACCCTCGGTGAGCTTGAAGAGGTTGGTCCGGCGGCCCGGCGATTCGCCATGGGCCGGTCCATCGTAGGCAACGACGCGGTGACCTGCGGCCACCAGTGGTTGGACCATCGCGCCCAACTGGAGACCACGCCCGGCCCAGCCGTGGACCAGCAGCACGGTCCTCGGTCCGGCGCCCCAGACCCACGCCGCAAGCGTGCCGTGCTGGGATGGAATCAGGATCGCGACAGCGCCCTCGGCCCACGCCTCCTCGCGCTGAGGACGCTTGTGGCGGAACACCGTGACAAAGAGCTGCTCCGCCGCCATTGCGGCGACACCCGGGGACACCGTACTCATTGCACTCATCAGGCTCTGGAAGAGACCCGCTCGACCGACCGTGCCGGGTGCTCGCTGGTTAGTGCGGAGTGCGTTGGAGTGGGCTGCGAGGGCGTCGATGGTCTGCATGATGGCTGCCTCCGGGTTCTACCCCTAAGGCGCCAGATCTCTTCTAGCTGGCCGCCAGATCTCTTCTAGCGGCGCTCAGGTGCTCCAGGCAATCGGTCGTTCTGGCTTGTACATGCACGTGGATCCGGTCGAGACTGCGGCTTCCAGGTGGGCTGCCAACTCCGGATGGTGGGCCGCGACCTTGGTGATGGCATCCCGAATCCTCGCCGATACGGCCTTGCGCGCTCGCTCAGCCGGAGACGCCCCCGTTCGAACCCTGCCTCCGAGTCCTGTGACCTGTGCCAAGTGCTCAAGAAGCGCCTGTTGCTCCGCCTGGATTCGTTCAGACCAGCCGATGTCGCCACGTTCCTCGGCTTGCTCTAACTCCCCTGCCAGCTCGGTCAGGCGCGATCGGTAGGCGACCAGGGCCTGCCGGTCGACGACCGGTTCGGGTGCTGATGGGCGTGGTGCGTCGGCGCCTGCATAGAGCTCGAGGGCCTCGACCGATCGGCCCGGCCGGCCCAGGAGAATGCAAAGATCGGCCATCCCCTTCGCGTGCTTGACGTGGATTGTTCGGCGGTCGAAGCAGATGGTCCAGGTGTCGCCGGTGCGCGACCACGAGGGCTGGACCACTGTGCCGTCCGCCGTCGGCGCGTCGTCCAGAAAGGAGAGCGTCGCCGACAGGATGGGCTCCGCATCGCCGAGCCACGGCAGGTGGGCGCGGCCGGGGACGGGCAGGAACGTCGCGTCGGGTAGCTCTGCCGCCAGGACCCGTCCGGCGTCGAAGCGGACCGTTTGGTCGCCCTCCCTGTGGATCACGAGCGCCGGGCGGGTGACGCGCGCCGCAGCCTCCCGAGCATCCAGAGCAAAGGTGAGTCCCAGGAGCCTGGCTGCTGTCTCGGCTGGCGCCGAAGCCAACTGGTCATGCGCGAACGAGCGCGCATCCTGGCTGGACAGGTCTGGGGAGAAAAGCCGGTTGATGGCTCCGGCACCCATGCCCCAGTGGGCCGCGACCAACGCGACCAGGGCGTCACGGATGTTGTCGGCGGCGAGGTCCGAGCCGCAGGCGTAGGAACCGACGAACACGAGCTTTCGGACTCGCCCGGGGTTGGCGGCGGCCCAGCTGATGGCCACTGGTGCGGCACAGGAGAACGCCAGCAGATCGATGGTGGGCGTGGCAAGGCAATCCACGATCGCGCCGAGCACCTCGACTTCGGTCTCCTGAGTGAATTCGTGCAGCTCGCGGCTGCTGAGGCCGACACCGAGACGATCGTAGCGGACGACCGTACGGTGCTGCGCGAGCTTGACGAAGAAATCGCGAAACGCCTTGTGTCTCCAATCCCTTTCCAGGTGCGAGACCCACCACGCGGGGCACACCAAAAACGGCCCTGACCCGTGGATGGAGTACGCAACTCGCATCCCACCCGAAAGGCGGCAGAAGCGAATGACGGGGTGCACTCATCGCTCATCTTCACTGGCTACGTGCTCGCCAAGTCTACCTTGCCCAGTTCTTGGAAGTGGGTGACTGGCAGATCGGCGCCCGTAGTAGGGAGGTGGTGAAA
>CAWFFJ010000028.1:0-38529 GCA_963814875.1 uncultured Acidobacteriota bacterium | reverse complement strand
CGCGCTGGGTGGTCGCGAAGCGCAGCTCGGTGACCCGCGGCGGGTCGGGGAAGCGCGCCGCGACCCGCCGCGCCAGCTCGAGCCCTTCGTTCCCTCCGTTAAGGACCGCGGCGCGGACCCGGCGGACGAGCTTGCGGGCGAGGTCGAGGACGATCGCGTCGAGCTCGGTGGGCGGGATGGAGGGCGGTGCGCTCACGCGAAGCTCGTTGCCCACCAGGCGCGCGTTGACGTGGCGCACCCGCTTACGCACGACACGGGTCGTGAGCATGACGCCGTCGACGGTCAGGGTGCGGGAAGGGGAGTTCACGACCGGGATTGTACGGGACGAGGACCCGCAGGGGACCGGATCGTTGTCCGGTCCCCCGGCTCCATCGGATGCCCTCGGTCAGGTTTACTTCGCGGTCTTGACCAGCTCGGTCCCGCAGGTGCACGTTCCGGGCTTCTGGGAGATGGTGTCGCAGGTGCACGACGGTCCGCAGTTGCAGTGGTAGGCGCCATTGGTGGAAAAGGTCCGCGCTTCCTTCCAGCCTTCGGCCTTGAGCGTCACGGTGCCTTCGCCGATGGACTCCACCGTCGCCTTCACCATCTCCTTGCCGCAGGTGCACTTTCCGGGGTTGTTGGAGAGGGTCTGGCAGGGGCAGCTCGCGCCGCAGTCGCAGGCGTAGACCGTGTCGCCCTTGGCCAGCTTCATGTGGCCGTCTGTCGCGGCCGTTGCGAGCGTCGCCAGCCCGGCGACGAGCACCAACGCGAACACGACTGATGAACGTTGTCGCATACAGAGTTCCTCCTCACGGCCTACAACAAGAACGAGACGTGTTCTCTTCTCTTCCTCCATCCGCCAGCCCCGGAGCTGGCGGATGGAGGAAGAAAATGTTCCGGAGGGTCCTCTCGGCGGCGGGTCGTGAGGTGGCGGCGGTGGGGAACGGACTCCTACCTCTTGGTCTTCTTCTTGTCCTTTGACTTCTTCCGCTTGCTCTTGTCCTTCTTCTTCTTGCTCTTCTTCTTCTTCGCGTCGGACTTCGCGCCCTTGCCCTTGGTCTTCTTCTTACCCTTCTTCCCGCCGGTCTTTTCGTTCGTCGGTGTGGTGGGAGAGATCAGCTCGCAGGCGGCTGCCAGGACGCGTTCGGCGCGGGCCGGCATGAACCCCGGAAGACCAGCGAGCACGCCCGGCGGCGCGGCGATCAGGGCCTCGGCGCTGCCGACCCCGGCCGCCTCGAGCCGGGCGGCGGTGGTCGCTCCGATGCCGGGGATCGCGGTGAGCGGAGTCTTGGCCATGACGATCGTCCTCCCTGAGGAAGCGTCCTGTCGAGAGCAGGTGACATTCATGGTAGCACCCGGTCATGTCGACGGGCCGCGCTCGAGGATGGGTGTGAAGGTCTCAGGATGCGAGCAATGCGATCAGGTCCCGGCGCTGCGAGGCATCCAGGAGACCTCCGAATCCTGCCTGCAAGAGACTTGTAGCCTTGCTATTCTTCCCGAGATCTGTCCGACCTGGGAGGGTGCCATGCGTGTCACGGCCGTCCTGCTTGCCTTTGCCGTCGCCCTGCCCGCGCTCGCCGCGGATACCCCTGCTACCTCCGCCTCGCAGCCGAAGTCGCCGTTTCATGGCCTCGAGCTGCGCGGCATCGGTCCCGCCTTCATGTCGGGGCGCATCGCCGATATCGCGATCGACCCGGCGGATCCCTCCACCTGGTACGTGGCGGTGGGATCGGGCGGGGTGTGGAAGACGGTCAACGCGGGCATCACCTGGGACCCGATCTTCGACGGCCAGACCTCGTACTCCATCGGGTGCGTTACCCTCGATCCGTCGAACCCCAACGTGGTCTGGGTCGGCACCGGCGAGGACGTCGGCGGGCGCCACGTCGGCTTCGGCGACGGCGTCTACCGCAGCGCGGACGGCGGCCGGACCTGGACCCACCTCGGCCTCGAGCACTCCGAGCACATCGCGCGGATCCTGGTCGATCCCCGCGATCCGAAGGTCGCCCTCGTCGCCGCTCAGGGCCCGCTGTGGACGCCCGGCGGCGAGCGCGGCCTGTACCGGACCGCCGACGGCGGCGCGACCTGGACCAAGGTCCTGGGCGGGGGCGAGTGGACCGGCGTCACCGACGTGGTGAGGGACCCCCGCAACCCCGACCTGCTCTACGCCGCGACCTGGCAGAGACAGCGCACCGTGGCCGCCTACCTGGGCGGTGGTCCCGAGTCGGGCGTCTACCGGTCGAGCGACGGCGGCGCATCCTGGCAGCGCCTCACGGTCGGTCTGCCCAAGGGCGACATGGGCAAGATCGGCCTCGCGGTGTCGCCGATCCGGCCCGACGTGGTCTACGCCGCGATCGAGCTCGAGCGGCGCACAGGCGGCGTGTGGCGGTCCGCGGATCGCGGCGCGAGCTGGACCAAGATGTCGTCGACGGTGTCCGGCGGCACCGGCCCGCACTACTACCAGGAGCTCATGGCGAGCCCCCACGCCTTCGACCGCATCTACCTGATGGACGTTAGGATCCAGGTCTCCGACGACGGCGGCAAGACCTTCCGCACGTTGACCGAGGAGCACAAGCACTCGGACAACCACGCCCTGGCGTTCCGGGCGGACGACCCGGACTGGATGCTCGCGGGCAGCGACGGTGGTCTCTACGAGACCTACGACCTCGGGGCGAGCTGGCGATTCGTCGCCAACCTCCCGGTGACCCAGTTCTACAAGCTCGCGGTGGACGACTCGAAGCCGTTCTACACCATCTACGGCGGCGCCCAGGACAACTCGACCCAGGGCGGCCCGTCGCGCACTGACACCGTGAGCGGCATCCGCAACGCCGACTGGTTCCTGACCCTGTTCGCCGACGGCTATCAGCCGGCGGTGGAGCCCGGCAACCCAGACATCGTCTACTCCCAGTGGCAGTCCGGAAACCTCGCCCGCTGCGACCGCACCAACGGCGAGATCGTGGGCATCCAGCCACAGCCCGAGCCCGGCGACCCGCCCGAGCGTTGGAACTGGGACGCGCCGATCCTGGTCTCGCCGCACTCGCCGACCCGGCTCTACTACGCCAGCCAGCGGGTGTGGCGCTCCGACGACCGCGGCGACAGCTGGCGGCCGGTGAGCTCGGACCTGACCCGCAACCAGGACCGCATGCTGCTCCCGATGATGGGTCGCCAGTGGAGCTGGAACTCGGCATGGGACATGACCGCGATGTCGGACTTCAACACCGTGACGTCGCTCGCCGAGTCGCCCCTGGCCGAAGGGCTGCTCTACGCCGGAACCGACGACGGCCTGATCCAGGTCTCCGAGGACGGCGGCGGGAGCTGGCGGAAGATCGAGACGGGAAGCCTGCCGGGTGTGCCGGCGGGGGCCTTCGTCAACGACCTCAAGGCGGACCTGTTCGACCCGGACACCGCCTACGTTGCCCTCGACGGGCACAAGCTTGGCGACCTCGCGCCGCACCTGCTCAAGAGCACCGATCGCGGCCGGACCTGGCGCTCGATCGCGGGCGACCTGCCGGCGCGCCACCTGGTGTGGCGCGTGGTCCAGGACCACGTCAAACCCGGTCTGCTGTTCGCCGGCACCGAGTACGGGATCTTCGTGACGCTGGACGGCGGCGGCGCGTGGCAGGCGCTCGACGGCGGCGTGCCGACGATCCCGTTCCGCGACCTCGCGATCCAGCGCCGTGAGAATGATCTCGTTGGCGCGTCGTTCGGGCGCGGCTTCTACGTGCTCGACGACTACTCGGCGCTGCGCAACGCGACGCCCGACGTGCTCGCGGAGGCTGCGCACCTGTTCGGGGTCCGTGACGCCTGGTGGTACCTACCTCGCAACCCCCTCGGCGGCCGCGACCAAGCGGACGAGGGCGCGGCGACCTGGGTCGCGCCCAACCCGCCGTTCGGGGCCGTTTTCACCTATCACCTTGGAGCCGCGCTCGAGTCGCTCAAGGACCAGCGCCTGAAGCGCGAGAAGCCGCTCGCGAAGGCCGGTAAGAACACGCCACGGCCGACCTGGGACGAGCTCACCGCCGAGTCCCGGGAGGAGCAGCCGGCGGCTCTGCTGCTGGTCCGGGATGCCGACGGCGCCCTGCTGCGGCGGCTGACGGGACCGGTCGACGAGGGCTTCCACCGGGTCGCCTGGGACCTGCGCGGACCCGACCCGTCCCCAGTGACCTCGAGCCGCGAGCAGTCTGACGAGGACGACCCGCGCCGGCCTCGGGGCCCGATGGTGGCGCCCGGTCGCTACACGGTGACCCTCGCGACCCGGGTCGACGGGGTCGTGAAGGAGATCACCGACCCGGTCGGCTTCGAGGTCAAGCCGCTCGGCCATGGCGCCCTCGAGGGTGCCCCCTACGAAGAGGTCGCGGCGTTCTGGAAGGCGACCGCCGATCTCTCTCGTTCACTTTCCGGCGCGCAGGCGTCGCTCGACGCCGCCCAGGCCCGCCTCGCCGCGATCACCGAGGCCCTCGACCGGTCGGGGGTCGCGCCGGGCGGGCTCGACGCCGAGGCGCGCCGGCTCATCGGGCGCCTCGCGGACCTCGAGCAGACGCTTGCCGGGGACCGCCTCAAGCGCGGCGCCGGCGAACCGACGACGCCGTCGCTCCAGCAGTGCCTGCGCGTCGCCCAGATGGGGACCCGGATGTCGACCTACGGGCCGACCGCGACCCACCGGCACAGCCTCGAGCTGGCCCGCGCCGGGTACGGCGAGCTGGCGAAGTCGCTGCGCGAGGTCGTCGACGTTGAGCTGCCTGCGCTCGAGGTGCGCCTCGAGGCCGCCGGCGTCCCGTGGACGCCAGGGCGCGGCGTACCCGAGGTCACTCCGGAGGCCCAGAAGGGACGCTAACGTCGGCGCTCGACGGGAGCGCTTACACAACGATCGCGACGGCGAGGCCGCCCGGGGTCTGGAGGCAGGCGCTGAGCTCGCACCGCTCGGAGATCAGGCGGTGGAACCGCTGCATCGCCTCGATCTCTTCGGCCGATGCGCGCTCGCTGGGCTCATGGCCGACGAGACGGCCGAAGAGGAACGCGTGGTGAATGGAGTCGACGTAGTCCTGGATTGACGCTTCACGGTAGCTACGGCCCGCTCTCGACTCGGCATCCGACATTCAACTGCTCCTGACCGTCCTTTCGCGGAACCGGGCCGGAGCACGCGGGATTCCGCAAAGGTGCAACCGGAGGCCATCCGCCGGCACAGAGCCAGGACGAGATGCGAGCCCGTGCCCTCACCGTGCTCCTGCTGGTGGGCAGCTCTGCACCCGCGTCGGCAGCGGACCCGGTCGTCGTGGTCGAGAATGGCCTCGTCACCCGCGTGCAGCGCGGCGAGAACGGCGGGCGCACGCTGCATCACGACTGCGTGGTGCGCGCCTTCGACTCGGGTGAGCTCATTGACGGGGCGATGACCGTGCGGCTCGAGGTGCCGTCCGATCTCGTGACGTCGAGGTCCCGTGTCATCGCCTTGCTCCAGGACGCCGACACCCTGCGGGTCCTCGGCGCTGCCACCGCGCGCCTGCGATGAGGCCGCTCGCTTCGGGGAGCGTGAGGTCGCTCCCCATGCGGGCGATGCGGCCCACCTGCGTCCCTCCGGCCGGTTGACGACGGCTGCGGGAGAGCGTAGCTTTGATTCAAGGAGTCACAAGAGAATGTGCTGAGAGGTCATTGGTTCTCGGGCCGCGATCTCCCGCGGCCCGCTACGGAGTATCGAACAAGGGGGTGCCCATGAAGCTGAGTCGCGTCCTTCTCATTGTGGTCGCAGTGTCTGCCCTCGTGGCGGCCTTGCCGGCGATGGCGCAGGACGGCCTACAGCCCGGCGTCGTCGAGCCCGACTCGATCGGGGTCATGCCAGATGCCTCTGCCGACCTGCCCGAGCCTGCACCCGACTGGGGCACCGACCAGTGGATCGGCTACTCCGTCGGTCCCTGCGACGCCATCGATCGCCAGGCCGCGGGCGCTGGGATTAACACCACCAACTGCGCGGACGTCGAGCCGGCAGGAGACGGCTTTGTCTTCCCGGCGTTTCCGCTCCATCTGCCGCAGGGCGCGAGCGTCAATTACATCAGGATCTACTTCTACGGCAACGACGCGGCACTGAGCGTCGGCGCGGGCTTCTACAGGGTCTCGCCTTACGGCGTGTCCACCCTCATCCAGAGCCTCTCACCGGGGGCCACCAGTGGGGGAGACGCCGTGGAGACTTTCGGACCGTTCAGCTACACGATCGACAACTCTCCAGGGTCGGGCTACACTTACAACATCCTGGCATCGCTCCGAAAGAACGGCGGCTCGGTCACGAAGATCTACAGGATCTACCTCTATTACAAGCTGCAGGTCAGCCCGGCGCCGGCGACGGCGACGTTCAACGACGTGCCGGTGGGCGCCTTCGCCTTCCAGCACATCGAGGCGCTTGCGGCTTCGGGTATTACGGCCGGCTGCGGCGGCAACAACTTCTGCCCGAATGACTACCTGACCCGCGCCCAGATGGCGGTCTTCCTGGCCAAGGCGCTCGGGTTGCATTGGCAGTACTGAGCCGGGCACTCCCTCGAGTACCTGAACCGACGGCCGGCGCCCAGGCGCCGACCGTTCTCTTTCGGCCGCCGTGGTCCGAGAGCCGCAGCCGACATCGCGGTTGTCCCGGTCGATCGGGGACCGGTGCAACCGAAACGTGAGCACCGGCACACCTCAACTGTGAAATGCGAGCCAGCGTGCTGACCCTGCTGCTTGTCGCCCTTGCGAGCGGGACCGCCTCCTCGGTAGAGCCCTTCGCCGTTGTCGAGCTGTTCACCTCCGAGGGTTGCTCGAGCTGCCCGCCCGCCGACCGGCTGCTGTCGAGGATTGCCGCCGAGCCTGCGGCCCGCAACGGCCGGGTTCTGTGCCTGGCCTACCACGTCGACTACTGGAACCGGTTCGGCTGGCCGGACCGCTTTTCCGATGCGGCATTCAGCGCACGCCAGCACGGCTACGCACACGTGCTCGGCGAACCCAGGGTCTTCACTCCACAGGTCGTAGTGAACGGCGCCGTGTCCGTGGTGGGCTCGGACGAGCGCGGGCTGCGAGCGGCGATTGCGAGCGAGCTCGAGCACCCGCCCATGGCGGACCTCGCGCTTCAGGTCGACCCCGGAGAGGCCGTGGGCGAGCTTGGGGTCCGGGTGCGCGTCGACGACACGACGCCGCCCGCCATGGTCCGCGTCGCCGTTGTCGAGGACGGCCTCGTCACCCGGGTGCAGCGCGGCGAGAACGCGGGGCGGACGCTGCATCACGACTGCGTGGTCCGCGCCGTCGACGAGAGTGAGCTCACAGACGGGACGGTGACCTTGTGGCTCGCAGTTCCGTCCGATCTCGTGGTGTCGAGGTCGCGGGTGGTGGCACTGGTCCAGGACGCCGACACGATGCGGGTCCTCGGCGCGGCCGCCTCTCCTATGCCCTGAGTGCAGCCGATCAGTGCTGCTCGGTCTTCTCCGGCAGCTCGAACGGCGTCCGCGATGCAGCCGCGGTGGTGCAGGCGAGGTCGAGATCGCGGGGTGCCGTTCCGGCCAGGAACTCGCCGATCAGGCGAAGCCCGCAGGCGGTCGTGGTGGCGCCGTGTCCGCCCTCGGGGAACACGATGTGGCGTCCGTTCGGAAGGTGGCTCACGACCTCGTCGCCCCAGCGCGGCGAGGTGACGGGGTCGCGGCCTCCCGAGAACACAAGGGTCGGGATGTCGGAGCTCAGTGGGCGGTGGTAGCCGTCGGGGATCGCGCCTCGAACCCAGCGCGAGCAGGCCTCGCGGTAGTCGTCGATCAGGTAGGTCCCGAGGTAGGTCCCGGCGGTCCAGCGCAGAACTGCGTCGTCCCTGATGTAGGGCACGTCCTCGGCGCACAGCACCGACAGGTAGAGCCCGTTCGCGACCGCGGTGCCGAGCACCGAGGCACGGTCGAAGTAGGCCTGGGCGAACGGCGCGAGATCGCCCGTGGGCGAGGCGGCGGCGGTCAGGAGGCGCGGCAGGCGCGCCGTTTGGCGTGGGTTGTAGAGGATGCCGCGGATGGTGTAGCCGAAGTCGCCGATCGCGAACGGGACCAAGGTCGGCGGCGCGTCCTTGCCCGGCTGGATCGTGACCTCGATCGGACCCTCGCGGAAGCGGTCGAGAACGTCCGCGAAACGCCGTTCGATGTCGGGGTATGCGGCGGCACAGCCTGCATCGCCGGCACAGTCAGCGGCGAGGCGGTCGAATGCTCGCTGGGCATCGTAGGCATAGGACAGTGGCATCAGTGGCATCGAAGGCGGCCACCGCGTCGAGGATCGCACGCTCGACATGCTCGCCGTGGCGACGCATGTACTCCATCGCCGCGCGGGTGCCGTAGGAGCCGCCCCAGACCACGATCTTCTCGTACCCGAGCCACGAACGGAAGTCGTCGAGGTCGTCCATCGCGATCGAGGTGGTGTAGAGGCCGAGGTTGGCCTTCTTCTCGAGCTCCCTCCGGCAGGCAGAGACCTCCTCCGGATCGAGGACGTGGCCGAAGTAGCCCGAGGGTGCGGCCGGCGGTGGGCACTGGAGCTGATTCGAGCGGCCCGTCCCGCGCTGGTCGACCAGCACCAGAGCACGGTCCCCGAGCAGCGGCTCGAAGGGGCTGCCCTTGACGAACGGCGCGACGTCGACCGCCGACTCGCCGGGGCCGCCGACGAGGAAGAAGATCGGCGCCTTCGGTGCGTCGCCCTTCGCCGGGAAGACGACGATGGCGAGGTCGATCGTGCGCCCCTGTCCTGCGGCGCGGTCCTCGAAGACGGTGAGCGCGCCGCACTGCGCGCCTTCGATCTGCGGGCAGGGCGCCAGCGGAGTAGTAGCAAACGCCGGCACGGCGGCGAGAGCCAGAACCAGCAGCATAGGAGCAGGAGCGCGCATGGGCGGTACCTCCGCCTCAATCCTACGCAGTAACCGGCCCCAGAGTTCGATCGACCCCGCGGGATTCGCGCAGCGAATCCGATGCAGCGGGCGCCGCAGAGCCCAACTCGCGCGCTTGCCCGACGAGGCCCTCGGTCAAGGGGCTCTGCGGCACCCGCTGCAGCTAGAAGGGTTTCGTGACCGCCAGCCAGGCTGCGACCCCGCCGAGCAGCGGGAGCGCTACCCACAGCGCGCCCGCCAGGCGCGGCGCCCGGCGCAAGGGCAGGACGGCGAGGGCGAGCAGCAGCCAGATGCCGATCTTGCACCACGCCCAGATCGGCATCGCCGCCATGAACCCGAGCCGGGCGAGCAGCCCGAAGCCCGCCACCAGGATGACGGCCAACGCGATCCCGTGGGTCGCCATGGCGAGCTTACGCGCGGCGGGGTTGGTCGACCCGGACCGGGACAGGATCGCCATCCCGCCGAGCGAGGTGAAGAGGAAGAGGACACCGATCAGGTGCAGAACCTTGTAGGCCGGATAGCTCACATTCGCCTCCGCGCTCCGGCAACACGCGCCGCGTCCGTTCCGTTCCCGATGCGCGTCCGGCATGTGCCAGAAGGGCGTGCCGTACAGCGCTTCACGAGCAGCCCGGCGGAGCTCCGAGTTGAGACTCGCGTCAGGACGCTTCGCACAGTAGAATGCGGCCTCCGCGCGCGCCGTCGCGACGAAACGAAGTGGAGGACGCCGATGACGACGACCGAGGAGAGGCATCGATTCCCGCAGGTGTTCTGGTGGGCCAACGCGACCGAGCTGTTCGAGCGCGCCGCCTACTACTCGATGGCCTCCTTCGTGGTCATCTACCTCGGCCAGCTCGGCTTCGGCGAGTCATGGCCGTCCAACCTCAACGGCGTCCTGTGGGCACTGGTCTACTTCCTGCCCGTACTCTCCGGCACGATCGCCGACCAGGTCGGCTTCCGCAAGGCACTGCTGTTCGCTTTCGTCCTGCTTACAGTCGGCTACTCCCTGATGGGTTTTCCGGTGTGGTTCGGGGGCGCCGAGCTGGCGCCGGTGGTGCGCCCGGAGTTCACCGCCCCAACGTCCCTGGTCGTGATCGTCGTGGCGGCGATTCTCTTCATCTCCGTCGGCGGCTCGGTGATCAAGCCGTGCATCTCGGGCACCGTCCAGAAGACCGCTGGGCGCCGCGCCACGCTCGGCTTCGCGATCTTCTACATGGTGATCAACATCGGCTCCCTGTTCGGGCGCGGGGTCGGGTACGTGGTGCGGCGCGGCTACGGGACGTCGACCGTGCTCAGCGTGGTCGTCGTGTGCGCGGTGGCGGCCTTCGCGCTGGTCTACATGGTGAACCGCTCGGTTGAGGCTCGCGAGGAGGGCGGGGGGGCGAAGATGGCGGTGCCGTACACGGCCCTCGTGGTCGGCGCCGGGCTCGTCGTCGCCTGGGTCGTGGGCCGCTCGGCGCGGGCCGAAACCTCTTCGAGCCTGTCGTACATCTTTGCAGTAGCCGCGGTTGCGTCGTTCGCAGCGTTCTTCGTCGTGCTGCTGTTCTACAAGGAGCCCGAGATTGCCGCCGGGACGCCCCCCAAGCCGCGCCGGTCGGTTGGGAGAATCCTGCTCGACATGGTGAGGGTCTTCGCCAACCCTCGCTTTGCAATCTTCCTGGTCATCATGAGCGGGTTCTTCTTCATCTACCAGCAGGTCTACAACGTGCTGCCGCTGTACGCCAAGCGGGTGGTCGAGACCGACCCGGCGATGGACCTCTACACCGCGGCGAACCCGTTCGTCATCGTGTGCTTCCAGCTCCTGGTGACGTCCTTCTTCGGCAAGATGAAGGCGGTCCGCTCGATCGTGGTCGGGATGGTGATCATCTCGGTCTCGATGCTGATCAACCTGTGGCCGATCTTCTCCTCCGGCGGCGTACGGGCGGTCACGGCCCACTGGCTGCCCTTCGGGTCAATCTTTGTCATCCTCACCGTGGGTCTGATCGCCTTCGGCGAGCTCTTCACCTCGGCGCGGATGTACGAGTACTTTGGCGCCCTCGCGCCCAAAGGCCAGGAGGGGCTCTTCCTCGGCTACGCCAACCTGCCGCTCGCCATTGGCTCGTTTTTCGGAGGGACCTTCGGGGCGCTGATCTTCAACAAAATCATGGCCCACAACGCCAAGGTGCTCGACAACGGGCTGCTCGAGCTCAACCCGGTTTACAACGCTGCGGGTTGGCTGATCCTGATGGCGATCGGGCTGCTGTCAGCCTTCGCCATGTGGATGTTCAACCGCTACCTGGAGCGCAACCCCGTCGAGGCCTGATCGAGAGCTGCGGGGCGGGTCGGGTCGGGAGCCCGGTTCTGCTCAGTCTTCTGCTGGTGTCCTTCGGTCGTTGTTCGCGACGTCGTCAGCGTCCTGAGTACCGGGTTCACCTTTCGGGTGATGTTCCGCGCCCGAGCCGCCCATCTCCGCTCTGGGCTTCCCAGCCAGCGTGGGCGGCTCACCGCCGGCGGGCGTCTCGGGCACCTTCGGCGGTTCCTCCGCCTCCTGCGGCGCGCGATCGTCGTCGCTGATGCGGTAGCCGGGGTGCTCGTGGCGGAGCATCCACTCGGGCATCTTCCCATTGAGCCAGCTCGGGTTCATCGGGTAGACCTCGGGGTTGAAGATGGTCGAGTAGAAGTGCCACACGAGGATCGCGAGGGTCGCGAGCCACGCCTCCCAGAAGTGGAACGCACGGGCGACGTCGAGCACGCCCTGGGGCAGGAAGCGGCTGAAGAAGTCGTCGAACCACATCAGCAGACCACTCGCGGCCATCACCACCGTGCCCCACACCAGCGCCCAGTACTCCGCCTTCTCGACGTAGGTGAAACGGCCTTCCATCGGGCGCTCCTCGCGCCGACGCAGGTTGTACTGGATGCGCTGCCAGAAGTGGACGAAGTCGCTCGGGCGCGGCCACATGTCGCGCAGGAACGCGCGCCCGCGGGGTCCCCTGGCGAGGAAGACAAGGTGCCACACCGCGGTGCCGATGAAGACCACGGCCGCGACCCTGTGGATGTTCCCGCGTAGGTCGAACCCGCCTTTCCAGCCGAAGAACAGCTCGGCGAACCAGCTCGTGTCGTAGATCAGGGCGAAGCCGGTCACGACGAGCACGACGAAGGAGATCATCAGCAGCGTGTGCTGCCAGACCTCCGACGTGCGCATCCGCACCACCTGTGGGCCGCTGCGCAGGAGGTCACTGAGGTGGCGTCGCAGGTCGATCAACCAGTGCAGGATCATCGCGCCGATGATGACCACGATCGCGACCTTGTAGATCGACTCGACCAGCTTGCCAGCGGGCGTGGTCAGACCCTCGCCGGTGGCGCTGTGGATCGCGATCGACGCGAGCTGCTGGGTGATCCCGGGGTGGCAGGTGCCGCAGGTGTGTCGGATGTTCGCCGGGTTGACGCGTGATTCGGGGTTCGAGGCGGGCAGGATGCGGTGGGCGCCGTGGCACGAGGCGCAGTTGGCGACCCGGGTGTCCCCGGCCGAGCTCTTGAGGCCGTGGTAGGAGTCGAGGTACGAGGTCAGCCGGCCCGGAGGGAGCCCGTAGCGGGCGTTGAGCACTGCCGAGTCGTGGCACCGGGCACAGGTCTCCTCGGCGACCTTGGTCGGCGACACCGGGGAGTTGGGGTCCGAAGGCGGGATGATCCCGTGCTCGCCGTGGCAGTCGGTGCACACCGGCACGTCATCCTCGCCGCGCGACGCGAGCTGACCGTGGATGCCCTCGAGGTAGGCTGATTTCTCCTTCTGATGGCAACGGCCGCAGGTTACGGGGATGTTGATCCGGTCGATTCGGGACTCCGGGTTGACAGGCGCCAGGATGCGGTGGGCGTCGCCGCCAGTGCCGTGGCAGTCGATGCAGCCGGCGGCCGGTCCCTTTCCGTGGCGGGCGGCCGTGCACGCTGGACCGGTAGACAGCGACGGCCTTCTGGTCGAGGTGATACCGCCGCACGATGTCGATGTCAGAGTGGCACCGGCCGCAGGTCTTGGGGAGGTTCGAGGGGTTGGTCGAGGAATCCGGGTTGTCCGGTGCGAGCACTCCGTGCCCACCGTGGCAGTCGACGCAGGTCGGAATATCGGGATTCGTGCCGACCTTCGCCGCGCCGTGGAAGGTGTAGGCGGACGCCTCGTCAGAGTGGCAGGTCGCGCAGATGGCGCCCTTGCGCGGGTCTGGCGCGTTGTCCGGATGGGGAAAAGGGGCCCACTGAGGGTGGCAGTCAAGGCATGCCATGCCGTCGTGGACCGAAGCGGCGACCTGCTTCATGATCTTCTCGGAGTCGTGGCAGTCGGCGCAGTCGGGTGGCGCAGGGGTGGCAGGCGCCGCGGTCGCAGATGCCGCCGCGAGAGACGAGCGTGGCAAACGAGCCAGGACCACCGCGCCGCGGTGCGGGTTGCACTCGGGCGGGCCGGTTCGGGTCAATGTCCGGAATCGTGGTGTGTCGGCAGCCGGTGGATGTGCTCCGGGCCATGACGGCGCCTCCTCGGCGGTGAGCCTCGGAGGACCGCAGGGATGGCGCCGAGTCTGGAGATTGCAGAACAGTTCCTGATAGGAATGTGGTGTCGCAGGACCTCGGTGGTCTCCGAGCCTCAGCTTCGCCGAGTTGAGCGTACCACGGTCGCTGAAGCACGGCCTCGGGGCTGTCCCGGTCATCGGGTGGGCACGGCCCTCAGGTCGATCAGGAGAGTGGAGCTCATCGATGTGTGGTGGATTTCGCAGCGCCGTGAATCCCCTGGAGCGGCACATTCGAAGAGCAGTACTTGAGAGTACGGGCCGAGATTGCACCAAGAACAGGGCTTCACGCCGCCCGAAAGACGCCGTGCACGCGTTGGGCTGCACACTCCTCGCGCCGTCACATCTTCGTACCGACGATGTCGATGACGGTCGGCGGAAGCGGCGGAGGGGGGGTCAGGGGTGTTCTTCGAAGGGCTCGGCCGCGACACCGGTCCTGCCGGTCAGGTCTTCGAGGGCTGTCCACGCCTGCTCGAGGGAGACCTCTGCCGCGGGCATGTAGGCCATCAGCCAAGCGGAGCGGGTCTCGGGCAGCACCTTGACACGGACGTTGCCGGTGATCGGCGTGTCGAGCGGACCGCTCTCATCGACGAGCACCGGCTTGCCGTCGAGGTTGAAACGACCGCGCAGGGACTCGTAGCTCTCACCGGGACGGCCCGAGCGCCACGTCAGGTGCGAACCGAAGCTGTCCTCGACCATCACACAGCAGGGCACCGCGAGCTCGGCGGAGAGGCAGTTGTTGAGGTCGACGAGCGGGTGGATGGCGGGCAGCTCGTCGCCCTTGACCAGGCGGCGCAGCAGGGCCTCGGAGGCGGGCCGATACCGGGTCGGGTCGCTGCCGGCGGCGCGGAACAGCTTTCGCAGGGCCGCAACCGTGGGGTGCTCGGCGATCGCCGCCGTGTCCGGGAAGCGCTGTCGGGCGGCGACCGCCACCCTTTCACGGATGGCGGTGAGCACCTCGGTGACTGGATCACGGGCCTCGAGCCGCGCCCAGAAGAGGCGCCAGCCCTCGAGCTCCATCGCAACGGCGAACGGCAGCGGCCTCATCGGACGGGATTCTACCCCGTGCCCGAGCATCTCCCGCGGAGGCCTCGGTCGCGCGTCAGCGCAGCGGGCCCGCCGGCCCCTGGGGCTTCTGGCGGTGCCACAGGTAGGCGCCGACAGCGGCGGCACCGCCGGCGAGGACGACTGCGCGGAGGACCCGCAGGAGGCTGATCACCCAGGCAATCCCGATGCCGAGGGCCGCCCACTGCACCCACCAGTCTCCCGGCGAGGTCATCCAGTTGATGACGACGAGCATCAGGAGGACCAGCGGGCCCGTGAAGAGGAACTTGAAGGAACGCAATGTCCTGACCATCCGTACCCCTCCATCCGGCAGGGGCGGGGTCGCCCACGCCGCTGCTCGAGCTCGGAGCAGCATCGCATTCGACCTCGCCGACGTCGGCTGCTCGATCAAGAATACGTCGATGGGCTCGAGAAGGTTCACGTCCACCCAAGCGCCGGGGCGTCGATGGTGGCCGATCTCAACCAGTGGTGGCCCACCCGAGCCCTTCTGCCGGGACGAGCACGATGTCGCATACGGCTGCGGGGCTGGCATGTGAATTGAAGCTCTTCTCTGTGGTGGCCGGGTCGCGGCCTCCCGCGAGCCTCGGGAACCAGCCGAGGACCCCGTGACGACCTCGGCGGGTGCGACCCGGCGCCGTGAAGCCGCCCGCGTCGTTTCTGCGCAGCGCGGAAAAGAGTGGGCAGAGAGAGGAGCAAGGACGATGACAACCCGGCGATGGACAACGATGTGGGTCGCTCTGGTGGCGGCCCTGATCCTGCTACGGGCGCCCGCCGTGCAAGCGCGCGACGACGATGGACACCACGAGGGCGAGAGGGCGCGGCCAGCCCGGGCGGCCGACATCGACGTGTTCTGGAGCGCGCTCGCCCCCTACGGCGAGTGGATGGACGACGGGACCTGGGGCTGGGTGTGGATGCCCACCTCCGTTCCGGCAGGATGGCGCCCGTACACCCACGGGAGCTGGGCATTGACGGACTGGGGATGGACCTGGGATTCGAACTGGGACTGGGGCTGGGCCCCGTTCCACTACGGACGTTGGATCGACGACGATCAGTACGGCTGGCTGTGGCTCCCGGGTGTCGAGTGGGGACCGGCCTGGGTGCTCTGGAACGAGGGCGATGACTGGATCGGCTGGGCGCCGTTGCCGCCGCAGGTCGGCTGGAACCCGGACAGCGGACTGCGCTTCGGCCATCTTGACCGCGACCGGACGGTGCCGCCCCGCGACTTTGTGTTCGTGCGTCGGGAGCACTTCGCCGACCACGACCTCGATCGCGATATCGCCCCGAGGCCGCACAACGTCAGCATTGCGCCACTGACGCGAGACGTCACCCGATATGAGGCTGTCAACGGTGAGGTGGTCGATCGCTCGATTCCGCCCGAGCGGATCGAAAAGGCCATCGGACATCCGATCCGCCGCATGAGGGTGGAGGACGTGGACTCGGTCGAGCACTTCCACACGGTTCGCAGCGGCACCGCAGCCGGCTCCATGCCCATGTACCGTCCTCGTATCGAAAACGGTCGGACGCTGGTCCCGACCGAGGCGCAGCGCGGGCCGCAGCAGCGGCCGCCTGCCGCGGTCTTCGACCGCCAGCAACACGAGGAACAGATGCTCGCCGCGCGTCACACCGAGGAGCAACGTGCACTCGAGCGGGTCCACGAGCAGGAGAGAGCCTCCGCGGCTCGCAGAGTCGGAGCTCAGGAAATGGCGCGCCGACAGGAGATGGAGAGGTCCGAGATGCGAACCCTCCAGCAGCGCGACCAGGAGCAGATGATGCGGCGCCATCAGTGGGAGCAGTCGCGGATGCCGGCCGCTCCACGGCCGGCCGGACCGCGGCCCCACCGCTGATTCCGCGCCTGGAGATCCTCGCCGGGCTTCGTCGCGAGCGCAGCGGCGAAGCCCGGCTCTTGTGTTCACCGGGTCGCGCGATGTCGCTCTCCGTCGAACCACCGCTGCCTGGGCACGTACAACCCAGGAATGGCGACAGGAACAATGCCGGCGGACCTGCACTCGAGACGGCTCTGAGCTGTTTGGTGCACGAAGGAACACCTCAGGGAGGACGACATGCGCATGATCTACGCCCGGTGTGATCGCAGGCGGTTCGTGACGACAGGGTTCGGCGGGCTGATCTGGGCCGCGGTGCCCGGCGCCCTGCAGCTCACAGCAGGCCGGACCTGGGCCGCGGATGTCCTCAAGGACGACGAGGTCCGTGCGGTGGTGAGGAGTCCAACCCTGTTCGCCGGAATCCGGGCGCCGATCACCTCGCGCGATCAGCTCGTCTCGAGAGTCGCTACGCTCCAGACCGCATGCGCTGGGAAGATCGCCGGTCCCCTGACCAACATCTTCCGGTTCGACACGCCGGTCGAAGGCTACGACTCGGAGATTGGATACCCGGTTTCGGAACCGGTGGAGGCGGAGGGTGTCACGACCCACACTCTGCGCGAGATGCACTTCCTCGCGCGCACCCACACGGGGCCGTTGACCACCCTGCGGGAGACCTCGCGGGCGGTCAGCGGCTACATGAGCACCCGCGGGCTGTCGCCCGAGCTCGAGCTGGTCGAGGTCTACCTCGACCACCAGCCCGGCCGCCCTCTGGGCGGGAGGGTCGACGTCATGGCAGCGTACCTCGCGTGGCCCGAGGTCTACCGGGCGCAGCTCGTCCGGGTGCTCGGCACCACCGCCGCAGCCGAGGTCTGGAAGGGTGGGGAGGCGATCACGCCGCACACTGAGGTCGATCCCCGGTGCGCCTGGGTCGGGGCGTCTCTCGAGCGGCTGAAACAGCACAGCAGCATCGACCAGCAGTTCGACATTCTCTCGCGCGTGGCCCTGGTCCGGCCGACGGAGGAGATTGCGAAGTTCAAGGCAATTTACGACCAGTCCGGCGATGTCACAGCTGTTTTCAGGACCCAGGATGAGCGGCTCCGGAAGACGCCCACCGGTGGCTTCATCGACCCGCCCCGCTTCGACGGGGAGACGCTCCACATCAGCAAGGTGCCCCGCGACGGCAACGCTTACGGGACTGCAACGACCCAGACCGAGAAGCGCAAGGCGTTCTGCTTCTGCGCGCTGATCCGCGAGGCAGGCGACCCCCGCGTCGACCCGATCTTCTGCTACCGCGCCGCGGGGTGGTCGCGTCAATTCTGGGAGCCGATCCTCGGTGTCGAATTCACGCGCTGCACGATCACGCACTCGATCCTCAAAGGGGACGGATTCTGCGCCTGGGACTACCACCTCGACGGGCCGCTGCCGCGGGCGAGGAAGGGGAAAGCTCCAACCACCGCGTGAGGTCGAGCCAGTCCGGGTCCGTCTCGGTTGGCACGGTCGGCCGCCCCATGGGCGGAGGTCTATTCCGGAGGTGCACGATGGTCGACGTCGAAGCGCGAGGCCTGCCCCCCGAGCGTCGTACCCCGCGGTGGCTGTCGCCGGTGATCAACCTGGTGCCGGTGCCGGTGACTCGAGCGATCATCCGGAGGAAGCTCCTCCGGGCCTTCGACTCCACCCCACCGCAGGCGTCTGTGAGCAGTTCATGAGAGCGGTTATCATGATCGCACCCGACTGAAGGAACGGGCCGGGCTCATCGCGACAACAAGGAGGTCCGAGATGACCATTCGACCCGTACAGCGTCTCGTCACCTCGAAGCCGACCCTGGAGGGAGCAGGCGTGCACCTGCGGCGGGCGTTCGGATTCGGGGAGACCGAGCCGTTCGACCCGTTCCTGCTCTTGGACGATTTCCGCAATGAGAGACCTGAGGACTACGTGGCTGGCTTCCCGTGGCACCCGCATCGCGGAATCGAGACCATCACCTACGTGCTCGCCGGGACCGTGGCGCACGGTGACAGCCTGGGCAACCATGGCGTCATCGGGCCCGGAGACGTCCAGTGGATGACCGCGGGCTCGGGCATCGTCCATCAGGAAATGCCGAAGGGCGACTCGGCGGGCCGCATGCATGGCTTTCAACTGTGGCTCAACCTCCCGCGGGAGCACAAGATGGCGGCGCCTCGCTATCAAGAGGTCGCGGCCGCCGCGATTCCCGAGGTGACGGAGGACGACGGGACCCTAGCGCGGGTGGTGTGCGGCAGACTGTGGGGAGCCACAGGGCCGGTGGACGGCATCGCCGGTGAGCCGTCCTATGTCGATCTCGCCGTCCCCGCGGGAGTGAAGCGGAGGATCCCGGTCGCCGACGGACGCCACGCCTTTGCCTACATCTTCGAGGGCTCGGGCACGTTCTGCGACGCCTCCGAGCCCCTCGCTGTTCCCACCGAGCCTGCCGGGTGGCTCCAGGAGGAGCCTCCCCCGCGCGAGACCGGGAACCGCTCGCTGGTGCTGTTCGACGCCGGTGACGAGGTGGTGGTCACCGCCGGCGAGTGGGGGATCCGCTTTCTGCTGGTCTCCGGCCGGCCGTTTCGCGAGCCGGTCGCCTGGTACGGCCCGATCGTGATGAACACCCAGGGCGAGCTGCGCCAGGCCTTCCGCGAGCTGGACGAGGGGACCTTCCTCAAGCACAAGGGGCGATGAGCGCGTCGAGCTCTGCCGGTATCTCGGGCCCGGCATCCGCAAGTTTCAGAGCCAGGGCTCCCAGATGCGCGCAGCGCATCAAAGGAGGCTGTGGGGCAGAGGTCCCGAAACGCCCGATTCCCCGACTCTGCCCATCCTGGGCCTATGCCTTACAGGCTCCTAGGGAGCTTCGCGTGCGTGCAGCATCCGCCAGACCCGGGCGGAGATGACCGGACCGAAGCCGGGAACCGCCGCGATGTCGTCCCGGGATGCCTGAGCGACACCGGCCGGCGTCCCGAACGTCCGCAGGAGCCTCGCCGCCTTCGCCGCGCCGACACCAGGCAGCATCTGCAGCATCAGGAGCTGGGATCGCCGGAGGTCGCCGGGCCTGGGACCGAAACGACGTGGGGGAGCGAAGCATCGGCGCGCGAGCTGGCGGGCCGCCATCAGAATGACGGCCGCGGTCTCTTCGGGCGTCCCGGTATGGATGACGGGGACACCGAACACGAGCGCGACCGAGATGACGGCGCCGCGGAAGGCGGCAGGGGTCAATGAGACGCCGCTCTGCGCTTCCCGATCGCCTTCGATCACCAGGCAGGATCGACGGTCCGACCGGGTCGCGAGTGCATGTGCCTGCCGGAACAGTCTCGTGTCGATCACTGAGAGAGCGAAGTCGGCGGCAGTCTTGCGCTCGACGAGCAGGAAGTCGTCGACCTCGTAGTCGCCTCGCGGCAGCCTGCGGAAGACGACCTCGACGTCCGGCTGGGCCAGGAGCGCGCTGACCACGCGGTACGAACGCTCTCGGTCGTCAACGGCGATCGTCGTGACACGGCGGGCTGGAGAGTCTCCCATTGCGTCCTCCGAAGAGGCAGCGCGGATGGGGTGATTCGATCCTAGCACGAAGCTCGGGCGGTCAACGGTGGCGAACATTCGCGGCTCGGGCGCCGCGACCAACCTCCATCCCGAGGCCCCCGCTTTCGGGGCGCCTAGGAACTGTGCCGATCGAGGTCGAAAGGGTCGAGGTCGACCTGCTGGATGTGGCGGTCGACGAGCTGGAAGATGAACGAGCGGCTGACGTCGTCGAGCTCGATGAAGCGGGCTCCCATCCCCGGTGGGTTCGGTGAGCCGCCGCCCGGTCTCCGCACCCAGACGACCTCGGCCACGCCACTGATGAGCCGCAGGTCGCTGCCCACGGCGAGCTCGAAACGGAATCGCTCGCCGAGCGTCGCGGGACTGTCGGTGGTGATGAACATGCCGCCGGTGGAGACGTTGGTCACGACCTCGGAGACGAACGACGACATGCTGGAGAACTCGAGCCGGATCTTGGACTCGAAGGGAACGCGGGGCGAAGCTCGCACTTCCGGAGTCTCTTGCATCGCGTGGACCTCTTCGGATCGTTCACCGTCGAGCATACGCCTCCGGCCGCAATGTTGGATTCGCGAGAGCGGGTCAAGCTCAGAAGACGACGCTAGGCCAGGCCCGGGTGTCGCCGCTCTCGAAGCTGTCGGCGAAGAGGAGACCGGCCTCGAAGGCGCCGAGATCGCGGGCACCGTTGGCGGGACGCGCCGAGGCGCGTTGGTGGCGGAGGTACTGCACAACGGCGTCGTGGATCGGTAGGACGTCCGGATTCAGTGGTCCGCCGGCGTCGATGCATGAGCTTCCAGTCGCAGGTGACAGGTCGAGTCCGCCGAGGTTGACGAGAGTGTGGCTCCAACCCTTCGACCCTATTCAGTTCTTGGCCCGTGGTGAAAATGTTGGTGAGCGGCGACGGGGATTTCGCAACACCGTGACCGAACCGCCACGACGACGTTGCGTCAGTGGACGCCGCTCACGACGTACAGCTTGTTGAGCCGTCGGGTATAGGTGCCGACCACCGTGGCGCCGTCCTGGGAGATCACCGCCCCGGGGAAAGCCGCCTGAAGGCCGGCGGGATCCGGGGAGGGAACCTCGCTCACGAGTTCGCGCCGGCCCGTGGCGAGGTCGAGCGCGAGAATGCGGAGCGGCACATCGTGTCGCGCGAGGTAGAGGGTTCGGCCGTCACTGCTGAAACGGACGGCTTGGTCTCCCGGCTCCGTGCCCCTGATCCCGCGCGCCGGGCTGCCGTCGAGCGGAAACAGCGAGAGCCGGCCTTCCCGGTCGAACAGCACGGCGTCCCTGCCATCGGGCGAGACCGGGATCCTGCGTCCGCTGCTGATTCCCTCCGGCGTGAACGGGGTCCACGACCCGGTGGTGAGGTCGACGAGATAGCCGCGTTTGCCGTGGTCGGGCTCGCTCGCCAGGACGATGAGACCTCGCCCGTCCGGGAGCCATCCCGCGTCATCGACCTTTCGCGACCCCACGTCGACCGTCCGCGGCTGGCCGGCTCCGAGTGGATAGAGCACCAGACGTGGACCGGACTTCGCTCCAAAGACGAGTGCCGCAGCCTGCTTTGCGTCGGGGGAGAGGGCGAGGGCAGAGCCTTCGCCGAGGCGGACGGCGGGAGAGCCGTCGATCCTCCGCACGAAGACGGTGTAGCTCGTTCCGCAGCTGTCGCCAGCGCACTCGAGCAGTATCAGGCTGCCGTCCGCCGAGATGTCGGTTGCGAAGGAGTAGGACAGCCACGAGAGGTCCTGCGCCTGGCCCTGGCCCGCTCCGATGCGCTGCGCAACGATCTGGATGGTCCGTGCCTGGGAGACCACGAGCAGTCGGCCGTCCTTCGCCACGTCCTGGAGAAAGAGGCCGGTCGGTCCGGTGAGCAGCTGCCGGGTGTGGCCGTCGAGATCCACCGCGTAGACGCTCTGGGGTGTCGAGCCGTCGTAGGCGGAGAAGATCAGCTCCGACCCGGAGGGCGCCCACGCGAGGCCCTGGATGCCGCTCCAGTCGGGGCCGAGAGGCTGCTCTGTGTTGGTCGAGAGATCGAGCAGCGCCACACGGCCGCGGTCGTCGCCGTCCACAGGATGGTCGAGGAAGGCGATGTGGGTGCCGTCACTTGAAATCCGGGGGTGGCTCACCCAGCCCCCGGTCTCGTATCGCACCGTTCCCACCGGATACTCCAGCCGCTTGCCGGCCATTGTCCAGCGCACCACCGCGAGGTCGGCGCCGTCGGGCGACCAGTCGGCCGCGAGCACGTCGTCGGCGACCTGCCGCGGGGCGGCACCGAGCATTGGGACTCGAGCGAGGGTGCCGCGACCCATCCAGCCGGTCAGCCGGTAGTCGAGCGCGATCGCGAGCTCGCCCTCCTTCGACACCGCGAGGAGGTCGGCGTCGGGCAGGTCGAGGGTCGAGGTCTCCGGGCTCCCGGGTCTCGTGAGGTGAAGCCGGAAGGGTCCGCCGTCCCAGGCCGCACCGAACACCACGCTCTCACCGTCCGGGGTGAAGCGGGCGCCGTCGATCATGCCGCGCCCGAACGACACGGTCTGGAAGCCGATGTGGGCCTCGGCGGCCGCGGACCGGGCCTTCGCTCTGCTGGTGCCGAGCCAGAACGCCGCGACAGCGAGCGCAACGGTCGCGACGATACCGCCGAGCCACAGGACCCTGCGTCGGCGCTTCCTCGGGACTCGCGGTGCCCTGGCAGTCCAGGTCGAGGGCTCGGCGAGACTCGACAGGTCGAAGGCGACATCGCGCATCGACTGGAAGCGCCTCGCGGCGTCTTTTTCCAGGCAGTGCATGACGATGCGCTCAATGACCGGCGGTGCGGCGGTGCCGGACAGCTCCAGCGGGGGCGGCTCGTCGCGCAGGATCGAGACCATGGTCTCGATGGCGTTCGTCCCGTGAAACGCCCGCCTGCCACTCAGCATCTCGTACAGGAGGCACCCGAGCCCGAAGATGTCCGCGCGGGCGTCCACCGGCTCGCCGCGCACCTGCTCGGGAGCCATGTAGCCGACCGTTCCGAGGACCATGCCGGGGTTGGTCGGACCGGCCGGCATGGACACCGTCTCGCCGGTCGCGTCCGCGAGGGGGTGGATCCGGGCGAGGCCGAAGTCGAGGATCTTGATCCGGCCCTGGCGGGTGATGATGATGTTGGCAGGTTTCAGGTCGCGGTGGATGATCCCGCGATCGTGGGCTGCCGCGAGACCTTCCGCGATCTGTGTGGTCCAGGCGATGGCCTCGGCGGGTGCCACCGGTCCCCGCACCAGCCGGTCCTTGAGATTCTCGCCGTCGAGCAGCTCCGTGATCGCGAAGGCGGTCTCGTTGATGCAGCCGAAGTCGAAGATGGCCAGGATGTTCGGGTGGGAGAGCGTGGCCACCGCCTTGGCCTCTCGCTCGAACCGCGCCAGCGCCACGGGGTCGTTCGCCATGTCCGGCGCGAGCACCTTGAGCGCGACATCCCGGTCGAGCTTGTGGTCGCGGGCGCGGTAGACCTCACCCATGCCCCCAGTACCGAGCGGAGAGAGGACCTCATACGGCCCGAGGCGGCTACCTTCGGCAATCGACATATGACGACGATCAAAACCGCACGGCTCGCGACGCGATTCCGGCTGCGTCGTCGCGGGCGCTCCCGCAGCGGGCGACCGGTGCCAGCAGCTCAACGGGGAACGGCGTCGCTGGAGATGCCGAGAATATCCTGGGGCCTTTCACCGCGAGCCCGGAGACGTCGTGCACGAAGGGGCTCAGTCCTTCGATCGCGCAGCAGCGTCGCGTACGCCCGGGTCGTCGTCGGCAGCCAGCCTGTCGAGCAGGCGACTGGCGCGGGCGCCTGCGAAGACGCGGAGGCCGCGGGCGGCAGCGGCGCGGACGCTGGGCTCGGGGTCCCGCGCAAATCCCTCGGCAAGCTCGAACCCGTCCGCCAAGCTGATGTGACCGCCGACAATCAGAATCGGCAGCGCCTCGGCGACCGCCACGCGGACGTCCGCGGCATGGTTCCCGGCGGCCCGGCGGATGGCGTCGACCGACGCTTCCGAGCCACCCAGGGCGAGCGCCATCGCCGCTGCCGAGCGCACGGCATCGTCGTGATCGGACAGCGCCTGCTCGAGCTCAGGCACGGCGGGGTCGCCGATGCGGGCGAGAGTCGAGGCGACCAGCTCCGGGATCGGAAGCCCTCCGGTCATGGCGGCCTTGACCGCGCGCCGGATCATGCGCGGGTCGGACCCGATGCCGAGCTCCGGCTGGCCGCTCGGCGGCGGCGGCCGGACCATGTCGAGCACGGGGGCGACCGCGCGCGGGTCGGCCAGCACCTGGAGGCAGTGGATCGCCCGTCCGAGGTCGCCGGGACGGCCGGTGATCTCGGTGAAGTCGTGGAGGTAGGTGTCCAGGCGGTTCGGATCGCATGGACCCGGCTTCGCCATCTGGACCGGAACCAGGAGGACCGCCAGGTTGCGGGCCCGTCGGGCCTGAGCCTGCGCAGGGTCGAGGCGCAGGTCGCGCCGTCCCATGAGGTGCGACGCCAGCAGGACGAGCGGCACGGCGATCGCGAGAGCGATCGCGGCCCGGCGGACCCAGGCGCGGCGCTGGAGGCGCGCGTGGGGGGTCGCCGCGATCCGGCGGACCGGCTCACCGAGCGGGCTCGGTGCGGGGCGTTCCTTCGTTCCCCACGCGGCGGCCATCTCTAGCGAGCTTGCGTCGGACACCGTCGGGACGGAGCCAGCCGAAGCCGCGGTCGCCGAGGTCGCGCACGAACCGCTGGATGTCGTTCTCGTTCCACTCCGGGCGCAGTGCGCCCCCGCCGGCGAGCGGGATCTGCTGCGCCAGGAAGACCTCGAGGTGCGGCCGGGCCGCGTCGTCCCACTCGGCGAACGGACGCATCTGCGGGCGCCAGTCGAGGTGCCAGATCCGGGCAGTGCCGTCGGCGCTCGCGCTCAGCGCGCGCCGTCCGTCTCGCGCGATCTCGAGCGCAGTCACCGCGCCGGTGTGGCCCTCGAAGGACCGCTCGCAGGTGCGAGATCGTAGCGCCCACAGAGCCAGCCGCCCGCTCTTCTCGCCGATCAGGGCGAACCTCCCGTCGGGCGTCAGGACCGCCCGGCGCGGACCGGTGAGGCCCTCGTCGAGGACCCTCAGCGACCGCCTGCGCTCGAGCTCCCACAGGCGGACGCTGCCGTCCTCGCCGACGCTGATCGCGAAGCGGCCGTCGCTGGACCAGTCGAGGCCGAGCACCGCCTTGGTGTGGCCCTCGAGCTCCCCGACGCCCCGACCGGAAAGCAGGTCCCACAGCAGGAGCGAGCCGTCGTCGCCTCCGGTGAGCGCGAGGCGCCCGTCGGGGCCGACGGCCGCTGCGAGGACCCGCCCCAGGTGGCCGCGCAGCACGTGCCGGCAGCCGCCGGTCGACGGGTCCCACACCCGCGCCGTGCCGTCGTCACTGGCGCTCACGGCGGTGCGTCCGAGCGGGTCGAGCGCGACGGCGTTGACGCGCGCCTGGTGGCCGCCGAGCTGCTGCAGCAGCTCGCCGTCCTCGAGGTCCCACACCCGCACCACCCCGTCGAGATCGCCGCTCGCAATCTGGCGGTCATCGGCGAGGAACCGGAGCGTGAGCGGCACCGACGGCGTCTCGAGCACCGCCTCCCGGCCGCCCTCCGGCCACGACCAGATGATGATCTGCCGGTCCCGCCCGCCCGAGAGCGCTCTGGGCCCGTGCGGCGAGATGGCGGCGCTGACGACCTCTCCGTCGTGCGCGTCCAGGACCCGTTCCTGCCAGCCGTCTCGCAGCCCCTCGCGGGGAAACAGCGACGCGATCCGCGCCGAGAGGTCGACCGCCTCGCGCGCCCTCGTGTAGCCGGCGACGCTGCGCGCGCTCTCGACCGCAGCCAGTGCCTGATCGTACTGTCTCGCGAGCTCATCAGCTCGCGGACCGTGTCGATCCTGCTCTGGAACCGCTGCCCGCGCTCGGCGGCCTCGCTCGAGGTCACGGGCACGGCGAGAGCCCAGCTCGGCGCCTCGGCGCGGACCCCGCGCAGGCGCGGGCGGTGGACCTCCGCCCCGACCCCGAGCATGACCTGGGACCAGTCGGCCGAAGCGGCGGCCGTGGAGATCGGCTCGTCGCGGCTCAAGGCGAATAGCGGCTCGCCGGAGTCGAGTTCCCACACGCGCAGGGTCTGGTCGGCGCCCGCGGACAGACACCGGGTGCAGTCGGCGTCAAGCGCGAGCGCGCGCACGGCTCCCCTGTGGCCGCGCAGCACGTGCAGAGGCTCAGCTCCGTCGACCAACCACGTTCGCAGCGAGCCGTGCTCGTTCGCGGTGACCAGCCGGGCCGTGCGGGAGTCGATGGCGATCGCAGTGACCGCACCGTCGTGGGCCGCAAACGATGCGGACTCGCGACCGGCGTCGAGGTCGACCACCACCACGCGGCCGTCGCCGCCACCGACCGCGGCGCGACGGCCGTCGCGGTCGAGCGCCAGCGCGGTTGCGTTGCCGGGGTGGGTCTTGAGCGCGAGAACGCGGCGGCCGTTGGTCATGTCCCAGGTGAACAGCGTTCCGGCGGAGCCGACCGCTGCGGCGAGCCGCCCGTCGTGGCTGATGGCCAGTGATCCGAGCAGGCCGGAGTGGAGCTGGAGCCGACCGGTCGCTGCCTCGCCGGCGATGTCCCACACCGTCACCGCGTCGCCCTCCGCGGCGCTCAGACAGCGCTGGCCGTCCGGTGTCAGCGCTGCGCAGCGCACCCGCGCGCCGTCCGGGTGCTCGAGCTGGCGGACCAGCTGGTTGCGCCTCAGGTCCCACACCGCCACCGTCCGGGACTCGCCGCCGACGAGTCCGATGCGGCCGTCCGGTGTCACCGAAACGAAGCTCACCCTGGCGCAGGGTGCAGACAGGCGCTCGGCCATGAGGACGGTCGGGACCATCCGCTCGGCGGCGGACTCCAGATCGTCGGGCAGCTCGGGAGCGAACCGTCGCGCCTCCTGCCACAGCCGGTCGGCGGCCGCGGCATTCCCAGACCGCAAGCTGGCCAGGGCATAGCACACCAGCATCCTCGGGTCAGCGCGCAGCGTACCGCCCTCGCGCCGGAGGAGGTCGACCGCCCGCTGCCAGAGCTCGCCTTCGCCGCTGTCGGCCGCGAGTGCGACCAGCGCGGCCGCGAAGTCCCGCGCGACCTCCGGGGCGTGCTCCGGGTGGTCGGCCGCGAGCCGGAGGCGGCCGACCGCGTCGTGGAAGCGGCCGAGGCGCAGCAGCGCCCGGCCGGCGAGGAGGTGCTCCCTCCAGCCTGTCTCCTCGGTGGTGCGCAGCTCGTCGAGGGTCCGTGCGAGCTCGTCGTCGCCGGCGCCGAGGTGGAGCCACCCGAAGAGGGCGAGGTTGAAGCGGGCGCCGGCGTGGCCGGGATCGGCCTCGACCGCGGATCGCCAGGCACGCTCCGCGTGCCTCGGCCGGTCCAGAAACATGTACGAGACGCCTCGGTTGTTGAGAGAGTCGGCGCGCAGCTCTCCGGCGGTGGGCTCGGGGCGGGGGGACGGTCGGCCGAGGAGGCGCCGGTGGAGGTCGCGCAGTCGCAGACCGAGCTGGGCGAACGACGGCGGGCGCCGCTCGGGCTCCTTTCGGAGACAGGCGTGGAGGACCTCGGCGAGCGCGAGGTCGAGCTCGGGTGCGAGGTCACGCGGGTGGGGCGCCTGCTGGTCCCGGTGGAGCCGCTGCCACAGCGCCTTCTGCGCGGCCGGTGCGGCCTTGCTCATCGACTCCTCGATCGCGAACGGCCGCCGTCCGCAGAAGATCTCGTAGAGGACGCAGCCGAAGGCGTAGATGTCAGCGGCAGGGCCTGCGGCGTGGGCTCCGGTCCACTGCTCGGGCGCCATGTAGGGAGGGGTTCCCATCGCCGTGCCGCCGACAGTGACGGTTTGCCATACGCTGTCGCCTCCGGTCTCAGCGGGACGCGGGGCCGTCGAGACCGGTCCGCCCTCCGGCTCGCCCTCGGACTCGCGGGCCGGCTGGCTCCGCCTCGCGCCCGACGAGGCCGAAGTCGGTCACCCTCGCCACCCCGTCGTGTCCGAGCAGCACGTTGGCCGGCTTGAGGTCGCGGTGGACCACGCCGCGCTGTCGGCGGCCGTCCTCGTCCTCCCACGCAAAGGTGTGGGCGTGGTCCATCCCGGCCGCGACCTGGATCGCGAGGTCGAGGCGCTCGCTGAGCGGAGCCTCGGGGTTGTTGCGCAACCAGTCGGTCAGCGTGCCCCCGCCGACATACTCGATGAACAGCCGCAGCAGGCCGCCGATCTCGCGCACGTAGAAGGCCGTGCAGATGTTGGGGTGGAGCCCGAGCGCGATCCACGCCTCCGCCTCGCGCAGGAACCGAGCGCGGCCGTTGGTGCTGGCGAGCACCGCAGGCGATGGGGTCTTGACGGCGACCTGGACGCCGAGCTCGCGGTCGAGTACGAAGGTGACGGTCCCCATCCCGCCGCGGACGCCGCCCTGGACCTCGTATCGGCCCTCGACCAGGGTGCCGACCGGCCACTGGGCTTCGCGTGCGGGAACCGGCGCCTGGCGGTCCTCGGCGACCGTCCGCGAGGGCGCAGCGGCGTCCGCCTGCCGGCTGTCGTCGCCGATGGTGCGTGCGACGGGTGCCGGGCTTCCCTCGGAGATCGGCGCGGAGGCCTCGGTCCGGTGCGGGTGATCGACACGGGTCGCGGGCGCACCGCTGGTCTCGTGGTCGGCGGAACCGTCGACGACGGTGGCGGAGTGACCGCCCTCGACAGCCGTTCCCGGCGCGACGGTGTCGCTGGCGCGAACGGCGTGCTCGGCGGCGTCGAGCGCGGTCGCCTCCGGCGCAGGTGGGGCTTCCGGTCCGCTCGCGCGGCCGCTGTCGGCTGGCGCCATCGTCCGGGGCGGCGATGACGGCGGTCGGCAGCGAGGCGGCGAGCCGGGCGATGAGGTCGGCGACCCGTCGGTCGGCGGGGTCGAGCTGCTCCGCCGTGCGGGCGCAGCTCATCGCCTCTGCGGCCCGACCCATCCTCTCGAGGCACTGGGCGCGTCCGAGCCACCCCGGAAGGTGATTCGGGAAGCGCCGGGTCCACTCCTCGAGCAGCGGCAGGGCGTCGTCCCAGCGCCGAGCGCGCAGGAGCCCGGTGAGCTTCTCGCGGTGCTCACGGGAGTCGAAGCCGGTCACAGCCAGCCCTCCGCCCGAGCCGCCTCGAGCAGCGCCATGCGGAAGGTCGCGGCGGTCCGTATGCGCGCACTGAGCTCCTTCTGCACTGCGCCGTCCACCGCCTGTGCAACCGCGGTCGGGAGATCGGGGCGGCGCTCGAGGATCGGGACCGGCTCGCCCTCGATCAGGGCCTCGATGGGATTCCGCGCTCTGCCGGCCTTCGCGGTGGTCTGCGCCTCGAGCTCAGGAACATCGAGGGTGAAGCGTCCAGTCAGCAGGTGGTACAGCGTGGCGCCGACCGCGTACACGTCGGCGGGCGGCTGCACGTAGCGGTAGTTGAGGATCTGCTCCGGCGGCATGAACATGAGCGACCCGGCGGCCTCGCCTTCCCGAGTGAGGTCGAACAGGGAGTGGCCGGCGTCCTCGAACGACTTCGCCAATCCGTAGTCGGTGATCTTGGCGACGCCGAAGCCGTGCGACGCCGGCCGGCTGAGCAAGATGTTGGCCGGCTTGAGATCGCGGTGGACGAAGCCGTGCGCGTGCAGCGCCTCGAGCCCTGCGAGCACCTGGAGGGCGATCGCCACCGCGAGACGAGGTTCGACCGGACCATGGAACACGGAGCCGACGAGCTGGCCCGCGTCGCCGCCGGCCATGTACTCGACGACGAAGTAGCAGCCTCCCGGGCCGCAGCGGTGATCCAGGAGCCGCACCAGATTGCGGTGACGGACCTTCGACTGCACCCGCATCTCGCGCTCGAACAGCCGGAATGTGCGCTCGTCGTTCAGGCGATCGGGACGGATCCTCTTGATCGCGCAGACCCTTCGTGTCGCCTGGTCGATGGCCTTGTAGACGATCCCCATGCCGCCGCGCCCGATCTCGCCGAGCACGGAGTAGCCGTCGAAGCTCTCCGCCTTCGGGTCGACCTCGCCCATGCACGCCTCGCACAGGTAGATGGCGTCCGGAACGCCGGCTGCGCGCCCGTCGCTGTCCGCGACCGGGCCGAGCTCCCGTTCGCAGATCCAGCAGGCGAGACGGGCTGCCGCCTCGGCGACCAGGACGCCTGGCGGGCCGGTTCCCTCGTCGTGCGCTGCGCCCGCTCCTACTGCCACGCCGGGGGGAGGTCCCGCCGGAGCGCCGCGTGGGGCCACGGCAGGAACCTCGATGATCGGCTGCGTCGCCAGCCGGATGGCGGGATCCTCCTCGGTGACCAGCGCACGGATGCAGGTCCGGCCGACCCGGATCTCGTCGCCGTTGCCGATCATGGCGCGCTCGACCCGCGTGCCGTTGACGAAGGTCCCGTTGGTGCTGCCGAGGTCGTTGACGATCAGGTTCGGGGGCCGGATGTCGATCAGGCAGTGGGCCCGCGAAACGTAGCGGTCGGCCTTGGGGTCGAGCACCAGGTGCGCCTTGGGCGAGCGCCCGACCAGGAACGAGTCCGCACTCCGGAAGGTGAAGCTGCGCCCCGTCTCGGGTCCGTCGATCACCACGAGCCGCACCTGCATTCATGACCTCCCAGGCTCGCCGGTCCGTCTGCGCCTCCGAAAGCTGCAGACCGATGGTAGCGCGGTTGCGATGCCCCGCGAACGGGGTCGAGAGAACCGGAGAAGGTCTGGCCGTAACGCCTGTGGCCGCGTTCGGCTGTGACCCGCCACCAGCCCCGGCCAGGATTCCATGGCACGGCCTGCATCGCTGCGGCCCCTCAGCGGCCGATACGACGAGACAAACCAGATGGTCCAGTCTAGAATCAATGCGTGGAAACTACTGGCAATCACAGCTCGTTGGCGACGGTCGTTGATGGATCTCCCAGGAGAAACGGTGAGCTGCAGCAGCTACTGAGGCTCTTCCTCCTCAGCGTCTTTCTCCTCTACATGGAGATACTCCTCATTCGTTGGATCTCGACAGAGATCCGTGTCTTCGCCTACATCAATAATCTCCCATTGATTGCCTGTTTCTTTGGCATGGGGCTAGGTTGCATGCTGACGGGGCGCCGCTGGCTCCGCTTTTGGCTCACGCTGCCTCTGCTGGCATCGCTCGTCGCCGTTGTCGTAGCTCCGAAGTTTTTCGGTCTGGACGTCTATACTCGAATGACGCAGCTCCTTGGTGACTTCAATGATATGGCGATGTGGACCTGGGTCGCCAAGCAGCCCAGGGGTCCCCAATCCGTGACCGTCAGTCTCGTCGCGCTGCTCGCTCTGGTTGCGATCTTCGTCTTGATCAGCATGACCTTTGTTCCCGGCGGTGCATTGCTCGGAAGGCTCTTCGATTCCCTGCCCAGACGCATCGTCGCGTACTCGGTCAATGTCGCTGGAAGTGTTGTCGGAATCTGGTGCTTTTCCCTGACGGGATATCTGGCAACTCCACCTTGGATATGGTTTGCGTTTGCGGCGATTCTGGTCCTTCCGATTCTTGCTCGTCCTCGCGAACGCTGGATCTGGCTGGCGACAGCCGTTTTCATTGTGTCTGTGAACGCATGGCTTCCCACACCAGCCGTACTCGAGATCTGGTCGCCCTATCAGAAGCTTCAGTTCAGCCCTCGGAACCAAGTGCTCTCCGATGGGACGTCTGTCGCCACCGGATTTGTCGTCGGGGTGAACGGCACCTTCTTTCAACATGCCGTTAACCTGGATCCGAAGTTCTTGATGTCTCACCCCGATCTTTGGCCTGGTCAAGAAGCCCTTGATTACAGCTCCTATAACCTCGCGTATCGGTTCTGTGCAACGCCCAAGCGAGTCCTTGTCGTCGGTTCGGGTACCGGGAACGACGTGGCCGCAGCGCTTCGCAATGGAGCGCAATCCATCGATGCTGTCGAGATTGACCCGGAGGTTCTCGATCTGGGACGTCGATTCCACCCAGAGAGGCCGTACGACAACCCGAAAGTTACGGTGTACATCGATGATGCTCGGTCGTTCTTCCGAAAGACGAAGAAACGCTACGACCTCATCGTCTTCGGGACTCTGGATTCACATGCGCTCACCTCGTCCTTCTCAAACATAAGGCTGGACAACTACGTCTACACCGTGGACGCACTCCGCGAGGCTCGAAGTCTCCTGGCGGATCACGGAGTGATGTGGGTCGTCTTCGCTGTCGAGAGCCGTTTCATAGCGGACCGTATCGATCGAATGCTGGATCTGGCATTCGGCTTCCAACCACTGACGTTTCATCACACTCACTTCATGCCATATCCTCACGCTGGTGGCGGGACGACCTTCGTCATCGATCGAGACAACACGATGCGGGCACGTGTTGCGAGCGACTCGCGGTTGGAGGGTATTGTCTCGCTGAATCGCGTCAACCTCTCCGAAGGGAGCGTCGAAGAAGCGACTGACGATTGGCCCTACCTCTACCTCAAGGATCGACGGATTCCGACGCTTCACCTTCTTGTCATGTCCGTCCTTGTGATTGTCGTTGGCGTCTTTTCAAGGCCTATAGCCGGCGGAATCCGGCAGATGCCGATGACCTATTTCTTTCTTGGTGCGGGTTTCCTGTTGATCGAGGTACAGAGCATCAGCCGGATGGCTCTTCTCTTCGGCACGACCTGGATCGTCAACTCAATCGTGATCACGGGTGTACTTGTGATGATACTCCTGGCCAACGTGGTAGCGACGATCCTGGGACCGGCTCGATCGGTTGGCCCGCTCTACGTTGGGCTTTTTGGCGTTCTCTTGGTGAGCTCGGTGTTTCCCATGCATCGACTGCTGGCGATTGGGCCGATTCTACGGGGAGTTGTCTCGTCAGCCGTGATGTCGGCACCGATCTTCTTCGCAGGGTTGATCTTCATCTCCCTGTTTCGGGAGGAAGCTCGACCTCACGCCGCTCTGGCTTCCAATCTCTTGGGTGCGATCGTGGGTGGTTTCGCCCAATCTCTCTCGTTTGTCTTCGGGATTAACGCGCTGGGTGCGTGCGGGATGGTGTTTTACGGCCTCGCGTTCTTCTTCGGACGGCAGCGGAGTCCGGGCACAAACGGGACGGTCCTCGAGGAGTCGGCTGGGGATCTGTGATGGGCTGATCTAGATCTGCTTGAAGGACTGACTCCTGTTGAACGGGACGTGAAGCTCCTTGTACCCTTCTGGGGAGACCTCAGTTGGTACCTTAGCCTCCGCAACGACGCCATGCCTCCGGTGGGTGCTGTCGGACGGTCGCGCGGCTGGTCGCGCCGGCGCAGCGTGCGTATGGCACTGGAAGGGCGAGCGCGGCGGTGGCATGGGTGTCCGCGTCGCTCACGGACGGCACATCGGCGACGACCTCCGTAGTGGTGCCTCCGATGACCCCGGTGACCCTGCCGGACGTGCTGCAGGACACCTTCGGACTCCTCCAGGGTTCGGGCCTGCTCTGGGTCGATGCTGGGACCGACCGCGTCCTGGTCCAGGCACGCTCGGAGCACATCTTCCCGTGGGGGGTCCTCGCCGGCGGGACGGCCGCGCTGCCGTTTACGACCGCCTCGGTGCTGCGCGGCTCGGGGTGGGTTCGCGACGCCGGCCTCAGCGTGCTGGCGGGATCGCCGGTGTTCGGATCGGACGTTGGACTCAGCTTCTCGCCGCCGACGTCGCCCCACCCGTCGCCGCCCTCAACCCGAGTCGGTGATGTCCTCGGTTTCCACGAGGTCGCGTCGGCCTCTGCGTCGGCACCGATCGGCAACACCACCTCTGTGACCGAGATCGTGGTCGATGCTCTGCCCGAAGCGGTGGCCTTCGCCCATCACGAGCGACCAGGCTACCCGGATCCCTCGTGGACCCCGCTGTGGCGGTCGATTGCACCACGTCCGGTCATCACCGGCAACGCCCGCATGTGCCGCAACGTGCCCGCGGACCTGATTGCCTTCCCGCAGTGGACAGGCGGTACGCTGGACTGGTTTCTCAACGGCCATCCGTATCGTCCGGCCCGCGGGTTCGAGATCACGACCCGTCGCAGAGGCACGTATCACGTGACGTCCACCTTCCCGGGCTTCAACGTCAGCGGACGCTTGCGACCGGTCGACGTGTACAAATCCTGCCTGCCGTAGGGTTGTTGAAGCGGCTGCTGTAGACGGGTACTCAGCGCCGTGCCGCGGATAGGGCACGTCGCCGGCAGTGGCGTCGGCAATCTCGGCTCAACTGGCTGGAGTCGCGCCGAGGAACTCGAGCACGACCTGCTGGAACCGTGGGGGCTCCTCGAGCGGTGCGAAGTGTCCGCTGTGCTCGAAGAGCGCGAACTGCGCACCGCGGATGCCTGCGGCCAGCTCGTGGACCTTGTCCAGCGGCATCATGTCGTGGGCGCCGGCGATGACCAGGCAGCGGGTGGTGATCGCGCCGAGCCGATCGCGGGCGTCGAACACGGGTGCCTCGCGGTTGGCGTAGTCGGCGTGCCGCCAGCTGAACTTCGCCTGTGCGAACGCTTGCTGCACCAGAGGTGCGGCGGTGGCCGGGTCGGCGGTCGCGGCGGGGAAGCAGCGCTCGAGCCAGAACGCCTTCATCCTCGCGGTCCGCTCCTCATCCGACAGCTTGCCTGCGCCGAGCTCGCGGTCGAGGGCGGCCCAGTCCGCGATCAGGTCGGCGTGGCCGGCGGCGAACCTCGCGCTGTCCGCGGCGGTGAAGGACGCCGCGCCGTGGACGAAGATCGCTGACGCCAGGGTCTCGGGACGCTCTGCCGCCAGCAGGATGAGGTTCATCGCGCCGTTGGACCAGCCGATCGCGTGGACCCGCTCCAGCCCGAGGTGTTCTCACAGTGAGTTGAAGTCGTCCCGAACCGCCGCCATCCCCATGTCGGCCTCTTCGCGGATTGCGCCTGAGCCGCCCATGCCTCGGGGATCGAAGTAGACCATCGTTTCGTGTGGATACCCCCATGATACCCGTCGGCGCGCGCACAATGGGGCGCGTCCATGTATGGTGAGGGCTAGATAACGCGGCAGGTGATCACCACCACGACCGAGGACAGCCGATCGGGCCCCGCCCGCCTCATGAAGGGGTGGGGGACCGAGCGCCTCCCGGGTCTCGAGGCCGACGCCGTCGGTGTTGCGAGTGAGGAGGGACGATGAGCGGGCCGGGAACCGCTCCCACCAGGAGCCTGTCACAGAAGGTCGGCCTCGTTCTCGGGCCAGTGCTGTTCCTGCTCATCGCGCTCGTGCTCGACCTCGATCCGCAGCAGCCAGCGGTCACGCGCATGGCGGCGGTCGCCGTCCTCATGGCGGTGTGGTGGATCACTGACGCGATCCCCCTGTTCGCGACCTCGTTGCTGCCGCTGGTCCTGTACCCGGCGCTCGGCATCGCGAGCGGCAGGGCCACCGCGCCGGTCTACGTCAACAGCACCATCTTTCTCTTCATCGGCGGTTTCATGATCGCGCTGACGATGGAGAAGTGGATGCTGCACAAGAGGATCGCGCTGGCGATCATCCGACTCGTAGGTGGCGGGCCGCAGCGTCTCGTGCTCGGCTTCATGATTGCCGCTGCCTTTCTCTCGATGTGGATCTCCAACACGGCGACGGCCATCATGATGGTCCCGATGGGCCTCGCCATCGTGTCCCAGATGGAGGCGAAGTTCGAGCTCGAGGAAACCCACAACTTCACCGTCGGTCTGATGCTCGGCATCGCCTACTCGTGCTCGATCGGAGGCATGGCCACCCTGGTGGGAACTCCACCCAACCTCGCGTTCGCCAGGATCTTCGAGATCTCGTTCCCAAAGGCGGGGCCGATCGCTTTCGGACGCTGGTTTCTGATGGGACTGCCGCTCGCCATCGTCATGCTGCTCGTCGTGTGGCTGATCCTCACCAGGGTTTTCTGCCGGGTGCCGGCGCACGTGACGGTGGACCGGAGCCTTGTCGACCGGGAGCACGCCGCTCTCGGGCCGATGTCCTTCGAAGAGCGGGCGGTGATGGTTGTCTTCTCCGTCACCGCGCTGCTGTGGGTGTTCCGCAGCGATCTCGTTCTGGGGTTCGTGACGGTTCCGGGCTGGTCCCGACTGGTGCCCTACCCCGGGCTGCTCGACGACGGAACCATCGCCCTCGGGATGGCGCTGATTCTCTTCCTGATCCCGACCAGAAGCCCGGACGCGCCGACCGCGACCGTGATGGGTTCCGACGTGATCATGAAGGTCCCCTGGGCCATCGTCCTGCTCTTCGGGGGCGGTTTCGCGCTCGCTCAAGGGTTCGAGGTCAGTGGTCTGTCCCGCGTCATCGGCGCGAAATTCGCGGGCCTGGCCGGCATGCCGCCGATCGTCATGGTGCTGATCGTCTGCATGGGTCTGACGTTCCTCACCGAGCTCACGTCCAACACCGCCACGACCCAGATGATCCTCCCGATCCTGGCGTCGCTGGCGGTGAATCTGGGCACCAATCCACTGCTGCTCATGATCCCGGCGACGTTGTCCGCGTCCTGTGCGTTCATGCTGCCGGTCGCGACCCCGCCGAACGCCATCGTCTTCGGCAGCGGCCGCATCAGGATCGCCGAGATGGCCAAGGTGGGGCTGCTGATCAACCTCATCGGAGCGGTGGTGATCACCCTCCTGTTCTACGGCCTCGGCACCGCGATCTTGGGGATCGACCCGGGAGTGGTCCCGCCCTGGGCCGTTGCGGGCGGTGCTGCAACGCCGCAGTAGGGAGCTGGTGAAAAGTGCAGGCCAGCGCGACCGACGCGACAATGACTGCACAACGGTTCTGACGTCCGGAAGCCCGCGCTTGATCCTGCGGCCTCCCTCGGACGCTCAGGAGGTTCAAGCGCCCACGCGCGGTTCGACGTCTCGACCCGCCGCTGCACTACCGGTCGGGCGGCCAGCTGAGCTTGCCTCCGGCCGCAAGCTGCTCGTCGATCAAAGCGCGGCCGAGGATCTGGATGTGAACCGGAGCGCTCTCTTCGGAGGTGTTCCACGCCTCGAGCCGCGGGTCCGGACCGATCGGTGCGAGCACGACGCCGCCCGTGCACCAGTCCCGGGCCTCGAGGTCGTGCCAGCGGATCACCAGCGGCTCCAGCCACGAGGCCCGCCAGCGGTTCGGGTCGCCCGACGGGTGATTGGTCAGGATCGCCCACCCCTGGTCGCCGACCCGGGCCTGGGCGAGCACTCGGGTGTCGGCGCTCAGCCAACGCTGCGGCTGCCACACTGCCAGGGCGACCAGGTCGTCTCCCTCGGCCAGCAGCCGTCCGAGGCTGTACGGGCACGGTCCGAGGTGGGTGCCGAGGGCGACCTGGAGCGTGAGCGGCGCCTCGACGTACACGGTAGGGGGCAGCCCGACGAGCCGTGGCCTCGCCTCGGCGGCGAGGCCGACGACCGCCTCCGAGCTGCGGACCACGTCGATCCGGGCGTAGCTCCCGTGGTAGTAGACGAAGGAACCGACCAGGCTGAGGACGAGCAGGGCGACCGCGGCCGCCCCCTGCCGTCGGCGCGGCAGCCGGTCCCCGAGCCAGGCGCCGACCATGAGGGCGGCAGCCGGCACGAACGGCATCACCAGGTCGCGACGCTGGTGGCCGGCGAGGCCGAGGAGCAGGAGACCGCCGAGCACCCACACGACGCAGAACCGGATCAGGCTCCGGCGCTCGTCGTCATCGTCGTCACCCCGCGAGGCCCACCACAGCGCGGGCGGCAGCAGCAGCGACGACGGGAAGAAGATCTGCAGCATCGACACGAACGGGTACCAGATCCGGACCAGCGGCAGCTCGCCGGCGTCGCCCCGGGCGACGTGGTGCAGCAGCTCCCGGCCGAGCAGGCGGTGGACCACGTCGGGTCCCGCACTCGCGGTGGCGGCCGCCAGCCATCCGCCGCACACCACGAGCCACAGCAGCGCGCCTGGCCATGCGCGCCCGGCGAGCGGTCTCGAGCGGCCAGATCGGGCCTCCCAGAAGGCGGCGAGCAGGCCGAGCGCGGCGAAGGCGACGCCCTGGGGGCCCTTGGTCAGGGTCACGCCGCATGCCGCAAGCCAGAACCAGGTCCAGCCCCTTCCCCGGCGCCAGGCCCGCCAGGCGAGCAGCCCGGCGGCGAAGACGGCGAAGGCGAAGAAGCCGTCGGTCCGGACCAGGGCGACGGTCTTCGCCGCCTGGGCCGAGGCGAGGAACGCCGCGGCGGCGAGGAAGCCGGCGTTTCGGCCCAGGACCCGCCCGCCGACGAGCGCCAGCAGGAGGGCCGTCCCCAGCACCCCCAGGAAACCGGGCAGCGTCAGGACGACGCGGTCGAACCGACCGTGCTCCAGGGCCGCGGGGCCCGAGATCCAGGTGCAGATCGGTGGCTTGGACGCGATGTCCCCGTAGGGGTCGCGCTGCACCAGCCAGTGGTGGTTGACGACCGCGTCGAGTACGTAGGTCGCCGGCCGCTCCTGGTCGCGGTGCATGAGGTCGTTCGGCCCCGTCAGCCGTACGGCCCACAGTGCGGCGACGGTCAGCACGACTGTGGCCACGGCCACCGCCGCTCGGGCGCACTCGGTACGCCAGCCAGTCACGGCCGACTGATGGGGCGACTTGGTCATGTCCGCATTCGAGCATCGGAGCGCAGGCGCGCGCCGTCAAGCCGGACCGGGGCGCTCACGGACGGGTCCGCCTGGGGGCCGAAGATCCTCGTCAGGGCGTCGTCGTCCCCACCCGCGGACCGCTGCGCCGCGGCGGGGGTTGATTCGGGTCCGCCGCGAGCAGGGCGTGCGGCGCGCAGTAGAAGAGGAAGTTTTCGTCCAGCGGAGAGACGGCGAGA
>CAWFFJ010000027.1:0-187680 GCA_963814875.1 uncultured Acidobacteriota bacterium | reverse complement strand
CAGCCGGCCCGCTACCGACGTCGATGAATCCGTCGCTTCCCTTGACGGTGTGCCACACCACCGCGAGTCCGAGACCGGTGCCGGATCGGCCGAGGATCTTCTTGGTAAAGAAGGGCTCGAAAATCCGGCCGAGATCGGCGTCGGAGATGCCTTCCCCGGTGTCCGCCACCACGAGCATCACATACTCGCCGGGCGGGATCGTCTCGTAGCCAGTGTGGGGCTGCTCGAAGTAACGGTTTCCTGGTCGTAATCGTCACCCGGCCGGGACCGCGGATGGCGTCCATCGAGTTGGCCACCAGGTTGGTGAGCGTCTTGGCGAGCTGCGCCGGTCCGGAACGCACGTTCAGCGCCGCGCCGTCGAGATCGTGCTCGAGCGCCACCTCGGGATGGGCCAGTGCGAGCCTCTCGAACTCGGGCGACCGGAGGAACGCCTCGACGCTGGCGTTGAGGCTTACCACGGTGATCACCGCCCCGCCGCCCCGGGACGCCGCTTGCAGGTCGGCAACCACGGCTGCCGCTCGCAGCCCCGAGTCTTTGATCGCCGCCACGCGGGCTCGGTGTGGGCTCTCGGGGGGCAGCTCCGTGAGCAGTAGGTCGGGGTACATGACGAGACCCGAGAGGATGTTGTTGAGGTCGTGCGCCACTCCTCCCGTCAGCAACCCGAGGGCCTCCATTTTTCGTGAGCGCAGCAGCTGCTCTTCGAGGTCGCGCTTCTCCTCTTCGCTGCGGCGCCGCGCTTCGATCATCGCGTTGGCGGAGCGCGCCAGGTCGACGAACTCCGAGAAGCGGAGCTGGGATTCGTCGATGGTGCTGGACTCGGTGGCGGCGCGCTGGAAGAACCGGGAGAAGGCCTCAAACCCGCGTCTGGTTCGGCGAGAGAACAGACCGGCGGCCAACGCGACCAGTACCGCCATGCCGGCGATAATGGCGCCGATCCCGACGACCCGGCGTCGCACAGCGTGGTCCAGCTCAGCGCGGCGCGCGGCAATCTCACCATCCACATCATCCAGGTACACACCGGCGCCAATCATCCACCGCCAGGGCGAGTAGGCCTTGACGAAGGACACCTTCGGCGCCGGTTCGGAGGTCGTGAGCTTCCTCCATTTGTAGGAGATGAATGCTCCGTCGGGCTGATCGCACGCCCTGCGCTCCTCCTGGATGACCTTGACGCCGTCCGGGTCCGTGAGCTCCCACAGGTTCGTTGGCGGCACTACCCGCTCGCCGGCATTGATGAGGGAGTCACCGTCGAAGGTATTGACGAAGATGTAGCCTTCACGGCCGAACCTCACGCGGGCGATGCGATCCAGCAGCTCCTCCTTGAGGTCGCGCTCGAAGTCGTCCAGGTACTCGCCTGTCCCGAGGTACCAGTCGAACGGCTCGAACCGCCGCACGAAGGTCATCTTCGGGTAGACCATCTGGTCGGAAGCGTCCGGCTTCCGCCAGTAGTCGAAGACGAACCCCTCCTGTTCCCTCTGCAGCAGACTGATCTCGTCCCGGATGACGTAGTTGCCCTTTGCATCCTGGAGATCGAGGAGGTTGGTGTTCTCGAACTGGGGGGCGACCGGGTAGAGCTTCTCGACGCCATCCATACCGACCATGAAGAAGTAGCCCCGCCCGTTGTTGAAGCGTATCGGACGCAGCGCCTCACGGACCAGGTTCTCGAGCTCGGTGCGGGACCGCCGGCCCCGCTCCGCCGCGACCAGGCCTGTCGCCACCGCGTGCGCCTCATTGGTGCGCTCCTGCAGCGACGTGCGCAGCACCTCCTCGGTCTTGGAGTGGCGATACTCGATATAGTCGAGCACCTTCTCGACCTCGCCGCGGATCAACTCCTTCTGCCGGTCGGTGAACTGCTGGCGCAGGTGCGCCGAATCGGTCTCGAACCCACGGTACTCCTCGCTGATGTCCAGGTAACCCAGGACCAGGATGGCCGAGCCCGCGATCGCCATTGCGGCCGACAAGAATGCGGTGGACAAGCTCGTGGGCTGGCGGTGTGTCACGGCCGCCATCTCGAAGCGGGCTGCGGCCCTGCACTCGCCCACATGTTCCAGCGGGCTTTGTCGCGCAGCCGGCGACCGGGAGGCCCGATCAGATCGACCGGAGTGGCGACTCCAACGAACGGCTCGCCGCGACATGCCCAAGCGGTTCTTCGGGCCTTCTGGGCGTTCTCGCCCACATGTTCCACCGGACTTCGTCGCGCAGCCGGCGACGCGGAGGCCCGATCAGACCGACCGGAGTGGCGACTCCAACGAACAGCTCGCCGCGGCGCGCACTCACGGTTCTTCGCGCCTTCTGGGCCATTCGGACTGACCGTCCCTTCTCGAAACCACCGGGACTGGAATCACCTCTATGGCTCGCGGGCCTGTCGCGGACCACAACGGGTGTTCCGTGGGGTTGCTGGATCGCGTCCCAGCGAAACACCCAGCTCGAGACGTCATCGGATGCTTCTTCATTCAAGGTACGCCACTCGCGTCCCTGCCGCCAGACTCCCGACGGTCACCGACCACCCCTCGATGCACCGTCCATGGAGATTCAGCCGTTGGCCGCGCGCTCGCCTGCAACGCCTCGACGAACTCGACCGAGCCGTCCCCGCGCCTGGGTGCTCGCGGGCCCCCGGGAGGGTCTGATCGGGGCGGCCTTTGGCGGCCTCATCGAGGTGGTCGATCCGTTCAAGGAGCTGTGGGCCCTGCCGAGCTTCGACCCCGAGCTGCTCACGCGAGAGGCAGGCGCCGGCACACCACGACGGTGACGTCATCCTGCTGCGGAACCCCTCCGACGAAGTGACTCCTCGCGTCGAGGATCCGATCGAGGATCTCCTGTGCCGGGCGACCGACGTGCTTGCTGGCGACGGCAAGGACACGCTCGATGCCAAACTCGGCGCCGGCAGGGTTCTGGGCCTCGAGAAGGCCGTCGGTGACGAGCAGGACGACGTCACCCGGATCGATCGTCGCACCGGCCCCAAGCGCGTATGGACGATCGGGGAGCATCCCGAGGGGCAGGCCCGTGCTGCTCACCTCGGTCTTGACCGACCCCGAGGCGTCGAGCACGTATCCGGACGGGTGGCCCGCGTTCACCCACGCCAGGGTCCCCGAGGTCGGGTCGAGGCGTACGACGCTCATGGTCACATATAGCTTCTCGTCGAGATCGGAGATGAGAATCCGATTCAGCTCGAACAGGACCCGATCGAGCTCGAGGCCGGAGCGCAGGAGGTAGCGAAGGCCGGCGCGGGCCTGACCCATGATGAACGCCGGACCCAGGCCGTGGCCGCACACGTCGGCGACCGTAAAGACCATCTCGCCGCCTGGCGTGCTGATGAAGTCGTAGTAGTCGCCGCAGGTCTGGAGTGCCGGCCGCACCACTCCCGCGATCTCGTAGCCGTCGAGTTGAGGCGTTTCCTGAGGGAAGAGCCTGCGCTGGATCGAGGCGGCCAGGCGCATCTCGATCTCCTGCTCCTCGATCCGGTTTCTCTCGGTCATGTCCCTGATCAACGACACGAAGTGCGTGATCTCGCCGGAGGAGCCGCGGATGGGCGTGATGGTCTGCTCGGCGTCGTACAGGGTTCCGTCCTTGCGGCGGTTCGTGGGACTTCCGTGAAACGGCTCGCCCGCGAGAATCGTGCTCCACAGGCGGTCGTAGTACGCGGGGGACTGCCGGCCGGATCGCAGCACGCGTGGCGTCTGCCCGACCACCTCCGCGGACGAGTAACTCGTGGTGCGTTCGAACGCCGGGTTCACATACTCGATGACGCCGGTACGATCGGTGATCAGCACGGCATCCGCAGTCTGCTGAACAGCAGCGGAGAGCCGCTCGAGCAGCTCCTCGGATTTCTTGTGCGCCGTGAGGTCGCGGAAGATGATGATGGTGCCGTCTTCTCGAGCGCCTTCAAATGAGAGTGGGCATCCACACACGCTCACCAGGACGTCGTCACTGGTCGTGCGGTCGCGGACCACAACCTCAGTCGGCTGCCTGCACTCGTCGCCGCGACCGACCCGGGTCAACGGCAGCTGGTCCGCAGGGAAAGGCACGTCGGTGCCTGGAACGTACAGGCCGAACGCATCCGGCCACTGCTGCGAGCCGAGCTCGGAGCCGTTGTTGCCGAAGAGCTCCCGAGCGACACGGTTCGCGAGCAGGACCCTGCCCTCCGCGTTGACCACCAGGAGGCCGTCGCCGAGACTGTCGATGACCGAGCTGACGAGTGCCGATTGGGAAAGTCCGCGGTCCACATGGGCTCCTGTGTTCTGTTCTTGATTGATGTTCGTAACGCCCCCGATCCGACAGGCACGACCGGACGCCTCGCAATGCAATCGCAGCATCGGATCCGTCGCCCTGACGGCGACTGGGACGAGGTACCGGTGAAGCCGAAAAGAGCCTCGCCCCGCAAACGCGGGGCGAGGCTCCGGGTATTTCAGGACGGTTCGAGGCTACTGACCGATGCGGTCGCGGGCGCCGCTCGGGCGCGGCTTGGCCTCGCTGACCGCGATCTTGCTGCCGTCGAGCTGCGAGTCGTTCCGTGCACCGATAGCGGCGGTGCCCGAGGACTCCTCGGTGAAGCTCACGAAACCGAAGCCCCGCGACTCACCCGTGTCGCGGTCAGTAATCACCTTCGCCTCGACGATCTCGCCGAACTCGGTGAAGGCTCCGCGCAGGGAGTTTTCGTTTGTAGCCGAATTCAGGCCACCGATGTGGAGTCTCTTTGCCATTGTCTTCATCACTTTTCTGGAAGGCGCCATCGCTGTCTGGCGTTTTCCTGCAAGGGAGAAAAGCGGGGAGTTCCGCCCGCTTGACGGTCGCCGACCACGGTGGTCGGGCCTGCTGGGTGACTCACGACAGCTCGCGTGGCACCGAGTCACGATGTGCCACCACTGGCACTCCTCAGACTCAACGATTAAAACAAGGAGGAGCGCGTCCGTATTCCGCCAGTAATCGCCAATACGTACGTTTGTGACCGTTTAACGGGGGCGGATATCATGGACCCGAAGGGCGAGGCTGCCGGAATCGGGCACGCGGTCGACCAGGCGTCGGGACGCAGCGGGCCCGGAACGGACCGTGACGTGAGAGAGGGTCCCCGCCATGGTCCGCCGAAGGTCGGTCTCCCGCGTCTCGAGGACGAGCTCGAGGCGGTCGAAGCGCTCGAGCCCGAGCGCTACTCGCCGCCCGTGTTCGCGCCCACCTCGAGGGGAAAGAGATATCCGGCATCTGCGTACAGCCGCTGGATACGCAGCAGGTCGTCGTCTTTGCTGTCGCCGGGAATGACCTCACCCAGCCACCGCGTGGTCCGATTCTCGTTGTCCAGGTACCAGCAGATGATGGAGACACCCGCGGCCTTGGCGATGTGCCAGAAGCCGGTCTTGATCGTCCGGACTCCCTTTCGGGTTCCCTCGGGAACAATGGCGAGCAGAAACTCCGGCCGATCGCGAAACTCCCGCACCATCTGCCGGACCACACCCTGTGCGGACCCGCGACTCACCGGTATTCCACCGATGGATCTCAGAAACACGGACACGGGCCAGACGAACCACTCCTTTTTGATCATGATGTGACCCGTCTTCTTGGCGATTCGGAAGCCGACGAAGGCCCGCACCGTGTCCATGTTGGTGGTGTGCGGAAACCCGATGATCACGTGCTTGGTCGCGAAGTACGGCGGCAGGGGTTCGAAACGCCAACCCATCAGCTGGTACAGCAGTCTCCCCACCAGGCTCATCAGGTGCTTCACGGCCGCTCCGTCAGGCTAACTCTGCGGCACCAGCTCACCCGTCAGGTACGTGATGACGTCACGTGCCGAGTAGCTCTCGCCCCAGCGGCTGACCAGCTCGCAGAGCTGGTTGAAGCAGTCGCCTACAGTGATCAGCGGCCGTTCCCGGTAGCCGTTGCGGTACTCCGTCCCGAGGCCGATGTTGGCCAGCAAGCTGTTGCACAGGCACTTGCGTCCTTCGAGCTCCTTGGGCTCTCCGCCCTTGGCGAGCCAGCTCGACTCCGGCTCCGCCGGACAGCGGTATCCGACCTCGCCGTCGTCCTTCTTGTACAGGTGGCTCAGAAAGCCCAGGTTGCAGACCCGGGGCCGCCGCAGGTACTCCGCAATGTCGGACATCGTCCCCTCGAGGTCGAGAACCTTGAACGGAAAGCCGGTCGGAGAGGCCAGAGCGTCGGTCACCACCTTGCCGATGCCCTCCGACGCGAGACGCAGGGCCGCCTGTTTGACCGAGCTCACGAGACCGGACTCCTGGCAGAACGCGAACAGGGTGCCAACCTGGATGCCGGTGGCCTTGAGCTCCAGCGCCTCCTGCAGCTTGCTCGGTCGCCCCCATCCACCCGCGAGGTAGAAGGGAAGACCGAGGTCCGAGATCTTCTCGAGATCGACCTCGTCTCTCGGACCGTAGATCGGCTCGAGGTTGTCGTCGAGACGGAGAGCGCCGCGGGGAGGGGCGTTGTGCCCTCCCGCGGTGGGGCCCTCGATCACGAGACCGTCGACTCGGCCGGAGGACTTCGTGACCATGGTCGTGGCGAGGACGTTGGACGCGACGATCGGGAAGAATGCCGGGCGGACCAGCTCGCGGGGGAGATTGCGGATCAGAGCCCGCGGACTGAGATGGGCCCGGAAGGCGTCCTCTGAGCGTGCCCCTTCGACCTGGAGCGCCATCGACACGTCCTCGTGCCGGGCCAGCCGGTCGAGGATCGCCGGCACCTCGCGGGGCACGCCGGCACCCATGACCACGTAGTCGACGCCCGCGAGCATCGTGCCGTAGAGGCTCGCCAGAACAGGCAGTTGGATCTTGGTGAGCAGGTTCACCCCGACCGGGTTGTCGTGGCCCTCCTTGGCGAGGAAGATCTCGACGAAGCTCCCGACAATGGTGTCCTGAGCGAGCTGGGCCGGCTCCGCCACCCTGTGAATCCGGGGCACCCGAACGGCCGCGCGTTCGAACGACGTCTCGGCGAAGTAGTCCCTCAGGATTCTGTCGACGACTTCCTGGTCCGGAAAGGCGGCCAGCGCGCGCCGGACGTGGCCGCCCTGGTCGCCCTCGCGCAGGCGGCGGGCCATGATGACCTCGGAGGCGATCCCCGAAACGACGCCGAGCTGGCCTTCGATCGAGACCGCCCTGGCCAGGCGCCAGTTGGAGACTCCAGCGCCCATCCCGCCCTGGATGATTCGCGCCAGACCCATCTCTACCTCCCGCCGGTGGGCTGACCTACCGCAGAAACCAACCCACCTCGGTGCCGGGGTGCGGGCTCTCTCCGGTGGATACCCGCCTGCGCTCCGTCTTTCGCCGACATTCGGCGATCGTAGCACCCCGTCGTCGTGCGGGGGCCGACGTTGACGAAGCCTCAGTCATGGTACCGCAATGATACCGCGTATCAACCCCGCTGCCGCCGCGTCAGCGCACAGCTACCGACATCATGTTGCGGACCTCCGCAAACGTATCCTCGGCCTTCTCGACCGGTCCGGCGCAGCACCACACGATGCCGCACAGCTTCTTCAGGTGCTCTGCGGCATACGCTGGCCATCCCAGCCGTCGCCGTTCGTTCTTGCTCAGTGCGCCAGCAGGTGATCGCCGAACTCCATCTCGATCGTCGACGGGGCGTTCGACTTGTTCGCGATCAGCGAGCCGAACGTGATCAAACGCCAGTGCCTTCGACGACCTCGAACTCGAGGCTGACCGCCCACGCGTTCTCGTCCGGCAGCATGAACGACATGTCCCACTGCCGCACTTCGTACGGCTGGACGGTGACGGTCTTGCTGGTCCTCAGGTTCCCGGTGTAGCTGTACAGTCGGATCTCGACCGTGGCGGCGGCCCCGGAGGTCTCGATCGAGACCGAAGTTGAACCGGTCGTCCGTCTTCGATCGTGATGGTCTGCACTCCTTGATGATCGTGGTCACCTCTCCAGGACCCACCGCGAAGGCCGTCGGCACCGCCGCAAAGAGCTGGCCGACGGAGTCAGCGCGGCCTTCCGGAGGCGCGGGTAGATCCGCTCGTGCATAACGAGGGATAGTCGGACTGGAACCGGAGTGCCCCGAAGCCCGTGGTCGCGAACAGCTCGGTGATCGGGTCGTTGTAGATGTTCACCGACTTCGCGTGGACGATGTCCTGAACCTCCACCGGGGTCGGGTTGGACTGATCCCGCCGTAGGAAGGAGATGCGGACCGTAGCGTCCGTTGAGCCCGGGTTGTGGACCATGACCCGGGTGTACCACTCGGAGTCCCCCTTCCCCGCGCCGCGCCCGACCGAGGGCAGGAAGCAGTCGGTGGAAGGGAACGCGGCAGAGACCATAGATGGGTCGGCAAGGCAGACTGCAGCAGCGACCAACATGGCGAACCGACGCGAAGCGCTCATGAGGACCTCCTTCGTCGCGCCCTCCACTCGACTCCTTTATCGTGTAGAGCTGTCTGCTCTCAAGTTAGTGCCTCAACGACGACCTCGCCAGAGGAGCGGCCTGGCCCTTCGTCGCAACCGCGGCCCTGTCGAGCTTCCCGCGTCAGCGCGCCAGCATGTAGGTCGGGTCACCGGTTATCACCGACGTGGGGTTAAGGGCCGAGCTCTCCGAGACCTCGAGCCATCCGCACGCGGGACCGTGAATTCGAGCCTCGGCGCAGCGACCTGGCCGAGCCCGGCGCCGCTGCCGCAAGGACCGCCGCCAGCAGGATGGACAGCGTCCCGACCTGCCTCGATACCAGACCGCCGCAGCTGGAGACGTCACGCATCGCCGCAACCCCCCCTGTATCTTGTTTTGCCACCAGCATACGCCCGGAATTCGACGTCAAACACCCTCTGTTAGCACGCTCCAGAAACCGAGAGAGAGGGAGGGCGGTCATGGATGCCGAGTCTCTGAGAGCGCTCCAGGCGCCGCTGAAGCAAAAGTATCGCGATCTGCCGGCGACAGCCGCGGTGACGCTGACCGCCCACGCCCGTCTCGGCGAGGGTGTCTCGTGCCGGGTCGAAACCGGCCAGGCTCTGGTGGAGGCGGGCCTCCATCCCGCCACCGGAGGCGACGGCTCACTCGCGTGCTCGGGCGACATGCTCCTCCAGGCGCTCGCCGCATGCGCCGGCGTCACGCTGAGCGCCGTGGCAACCGCCATCGGGGTCCCGCTGCGCGGAGGAACGGTGACCGCGGAGGGCGACCTCGACTTCCGCGGAACCCTGGGGGTCGCGAAGGAGGCAGCCGTCGGCCTGTCGCCGATCCGCCTCCGCTTCGAACTCGACACGGACGCGACGCCCGACGAGCTCGCGACGTTGCAGCGGCTCACCGAGAGGTACTGCGTCGTCTTGCGGACGATCCGTGATGCGCCAGAGGTTGCCGTCACCTGCCGCTCACAGGGCTGAGCTGCTCAATGAGCTGCTCACTCCCCAAGGGACCGTCACACGCCGGAGGACCGCATCCGGCTGACGAACCCGGAGCGGATGCGAGAATGCCCACATGAGTGTCGAGCCGCTAGTTCGGGTCGAGAGCCGCAGCGAGGGAAGCGGCGAGCAGCGCCCTGTCGGCGTGCGCATCGGCGGTGAGAGGCTGGAGGTCCGACGCGTGATCCACGACGCTGTCGAGGGCTCCGCTGTCGCCGGCGCACCGACCCATCGCCGGCTGCTGGTCGAGCTTGAGGACGGGGCCCAGCTCGACCTCCGAAGGAGACTGCCGGACGGTCCCTGGCGGCTGCTCGCGCAACGGGAGGCATGACGGGCCTCAAGGAATAGCTGTCAGATTCGCCGGTTGACGTCATCGGAGGTGATACACATGGTGAGGTTGTTTGTGCGTCACGAAGTGACCGACTACGCCACCTGGCGGAAGCGCTACGACGCGTTCAACTCCGAGCGCCGGTCGCTGGGCGCGACGAGCCACGCGGTCTTTCGGTCGGTCGAGCGCGACAGCGACATCACCGTCACGCACGACTTCGGAACTCTCGCAGAGGCGAAGGCGTTCGTCTCCTCACCGCGAGTGCGCGAGGTCATGTCCGCAGGAGGCGTGAAAGGTCAGTCGACGTTCTGGTTCGCCGAAGAGGACTGACTACCCTCGCAATGGGACCCGGTGTCACCGGGAGCGCGGGTGGGTCTTCTCACGTGGGGCACCGTGATCGAGCGTTCGGTTCAGCCTACAGGCCGCCTCGGTGGAGGCATCGGAAGCACCCCAGATCAAGCGCTGCAGCCGCCGCAGCCGCCCTCCTGCGACCGCACGACCCCCTCGGCGTCGTTGTCGCGCATTGCCAGGGCACGCGGCCTCCTCGAATTGGCACATCGGAACATCCCAAACAGGAAACGAGGTGCGATAGGCCTGCTCGAGCCGGGCGTGCTCCTCCTCGGACAGGATCCGGTCGGCCATTTCGAACAGGATCCCATTCTCCTTCCGAATGTGGCCCTCGAGCAGCTCGGCGTACCCGACCCCGTGCCGGATCACGGCGTCGACAGCCGCGGCATGACCGTCCGCCGCCGCGTCCAAGTTGTCGGCCATGGCGCGAGCGTGGGCGCGCCCCAGCTCGTGCTCGTGGAGCATGACCCCGACGGGTCCTCCCTCCCTCGGTAGTCCCATCGCCACGAGGGCCGGGAACAGGTGCTCCTCCTCCTTGGCGTGGTGCCAAGCGTCGGCGTAGCCGCGAATGAAGTCGATCGCCTGTCGAAACGTCTCGGCGTCAATCCGACCCGAAGCCTGAGCCGAGCGGCAGGCGGCCCGCAGGCAGGCGATGACCGCCAGAATCCTCTCATGCTCGAGACGCAGCGCTGTTGTTGCTGTCATCGTTGCACCTCCCCTCACGAAGATGCCCCTTCTCGGCCGTCCCGACATTGACCTCCGTCAAGGTGCCGAGATGCCCGCCTGCGTGGAGCCATCGAGTGACGAGCCACCGAGGCGTGTCCGGAGACCCGCCGCAGGTGGCAAGTTGCGAGAGGGCCCCGGTGAAAAATACAGACTGATCAGAGCCCGCGCGCCCACTCGGGGCGCAGGCGGGACTCGTCGCGGGTCGCGAGCACCGAGCGGAGCAGCTCGAGGGCCGGCTCGCGGTCCCGCGGCAGACGTAACGCCAACGGCAGGTGGTTCGAGGCGTGATTGGCGTGGAACGGACCGCGGTAGCCCGCCATCGCTGACAGCATCATCTCGAGCTCGGCGAGCATGCCCCAGCGGTCGGGCAGCTCGAGCTGTCCGGCGGCGATCGCTGCAGCGAGCGGCGTCCCCGGCACCACGGTCGTGGTCAGCGCGGAGGCATAGGTCGGCGCGCCGGCGACCAGGAACCGGCCCGTTGCCTCAGCGTGGCGGGCCGAGCCCGCGGTGCCCCCGATCCCGAGCAGGACCATGACCGAGAGCTTCATGCCGGCTGCGCGCACCAGCCTGCAGGCCTCGAGCTGGCGTTCGACGGTCGCGCCCTTGGCGACTGCCCGAAGGGTCTCGGGGTCGCCGGTCTCGGCGCCGAAGTAGACGATCCCGAGACCGCGGGCGCGGAGCGTCTCGAGGCCGGCTGCGCCCTTGCCGAGGATGGCACGCGAATCGCCGTAGATCCCGACCCGTTGCACGCTCGGCAGCTCGCGGCGGACGGCGTCGAGCACCGCGACGAGGGCCTCCGTCGGCGCCGCCAGCGCATCACCATCGGCGAGGAACACCCGTCGGACCGGACCGACCAGCCGCGCCGCCTCGCGGATCTCCGCCTCGAGGTCCTCGACCGGCCGCACGCGATAGCTCTTGGAACGGTACATGGCGCAGAAGGTGCAGCGGTTCCAGGAGCAGCCCACGGTCAGCTGCAGGATCAACGACCCCGCCTCGGACGGCGGCCGAAACACCGGCTCCTCGTAGCGCATCACCGCTCCACGCTAGCAGAGAACAGGGCCCGTCTTGGCGCCACAGCACGAGAGCTCGGGGTCGGTGCATCGGGCAGCGCGACCGAGTCACCGGCGTCAGAGAGCAAGAGGCCGATTCCAGAACGCTCGCGTGTATCCTTGGGCCAGAATGAGAATCAAACAGATCCGCTGGACCGCAAGTACAGGCTGGGCACCCGATCCTCCCGAATGGCCGGAGGCCCGGACGCAGCTCGTGCTCGTGTTCGGCAGCGGCGAGGTCCTCCAGGACGGCGAGAGCCTCTGTCGGATCGTCGCCGCTTCGGCCGGCGCCGAGGTTGTCGGCTGTTCGACCGCGGGTGAGATCTGCGGCACGCAGGTGACGGATCACAGCCTGGTGGTCACCGCGATCGCCTTTGAGCACACTCGCGTCAGGTCCGCCCGGCTCGCGCTCGCGGACTGCCCGAGCAGCTTCGAGGCGGGCCGCAGGCTGGCGGGTTTGCTCGCCGGCGACGAGCTCGTGCATGTTCTGGTCTTCTCCGATGGGCTCGAGGTCAACGGGAGCGAGCTTGCGCGAGGCCTGACCGCGGACCAGCTTCCCGGCGTCCTGGTCACCGGAGGGCTGGCCGGAGACGGCGAGCGCTTCCGCGAGACCTTCGTGATATCAGGTGATCAGGCTCGAAGCCGCGAAGTCGTAGCGATCGGGCTCTACGGCGACCGGCTGCGGGTCGGCTGCGGGTCGCTGGGCGGCTGGGATCCCTTCGGACCGGAACGGCTGATCACCCGGTCGCGCGGCAACGTGCTGTACGAGCTCGACGGTCGCTCCGCGCTGTCGCTGTACAAGCGGTACCTGGGTGAGTACGCGGCCGGCCTGCCGGCGAGCGCCCTGCTGTTTCCGCTCAGCCTGCGATCGGAAGCCAACGGCCCCCCGGTGGTTCGCACCGTGCTGGCCATCAACGAGGCCGAGGAGAGCATGACCTTCGCCGGCGACCTCCCCGAAGGCCAGTACGCACGCCTGATGAAGGCGAACTCCGAGCGCCTGATCGACGGCGCGACCGACGCCGCTCGGACCAGCGCTACAACCCTCGGAGCGCCGGCGGAGCTTGCCCTGCTGATCAGCTGCGTCGGCCGCAAGATGGTGCTGGAGCAACGCATCGAGGAGGAGGTTGAAAGCGTCCGGGAAATCCTGGGCGAAGACACCGTGCTCGCCGGCTTCTACTCGTACGGGGAGATCGCTCCCTTCTCGCCGACCGCGTCGTGCGAGCTGCACAACCAGACGATGACCATCACGACGCTGTCGGAGGGCCCGTGAAGGGCGCCGAGCTCGAGAACGGCGGGACGCACACTTCGGAGGAGGCCTTCGGGTCCGAACCGGGGATGCACAAGCTTCTGCGGCGACAGCTGAGAAAGGTCTTCGGAACGGTCGAAGCCGTACCTGACGCACTGCGGGCCTTCGTCGAGGTGGTCGACGCGGCGTATCACCAGGCCGACATCGACCGCCGGCTCCTTGAGAGGTCCCTCGACCTGACGTCCTCGGAGCTTCTCGAGGCCAACCGCGAACTCCGGGAGTACGCCGACGGGCTCGAACTGAGAGTCGCAGACCGGACCTCCCAGCTGCGTGCCATCAATGCCTCTCTCCAGCGGGAGATCGCCGAGCGACGGCTCGCAGAAGCTGCCATTCGACAGTCCGAAGAGCGCTACCGCATGCTCTTCGAAACCTCCAAGGACACGATCTACATCAGCGACCCGAACGGGCGGTTGATCGACATCAACCCCGCCGGCGTCGAGCTCTTCGGCTTCAACTCGACCGAGGAGATGTTCGAGGTCAATGTCAGCCGCGACCTGTACCTCCGACCGGAGGACCGTACGGCATTCCTCGAGCAGGTCGCCGAAAAGGGATTCGTGCGTGACGCCGAGCTGGCCCTTGTTCGCAAGGGCGGGGAGGTCATCACGGTTCTTGCCACGTCCTCGGCGGTGAAGGACGAGGCCGGTCGAGTTGTCGCCTTTCGCGGCATCCTGAGGGATGTGACCGGCCAGCGGAAGCTCGAGCAGGAGCTGCGCCACGCACAGAAGATGGAAGCGGTTGGACGCCTCGCGGGTGGTGTCGCCCATGACTTCAACAACCTGCTGACCGCGATCATGGGCTACAGCGCAAAACTCCTGGCGCTGCCCGACGCGGACGAGGTCGCACGGTCCTGCGCAGAGGCGATCGCCGCCGCCGCCGAGCGGGGCGCCGGTCTCACCGGACAGCTCCTGGCCTTCAGCCGTCGGCAAGTGCTGCAACCGACGATCCTCGACCTCAACACCGTCATCGCTGGCATGGACCGGCTGCACCGTCGGCTCATTCCCGAGGACGTCGAGATTCTCACCGAGCTCGACCCCGAGCTGGCGTCAGTGCAGGTTGACCGGACCCTGCTCGAGCAGGTCATCCTCAATCTGGTCATCAATGCCAGTGACGCGATGCCCGAAGGGGGCCGGCTGACGATCAGGACCAAGCGACGTGAAGCGAGCCCGGTGGTATCGACTCCCTTCGTCGAGATGAGTCCATCCGCCTGCGCCCAGCTCTCGGTCGAGGACACGGGAGTGGGGATCGACGAGGCGATCCGCGACCAGATCTTCGATCCGTTCTTCACCACCAAGGACCCCTCGCGTGGGACCGGGCTCGGGTTGGCGACAGTCTACAGCGCAGTCCGACAGAGCGGCGGCCGCGTCGAGGTCTGGAGCGAGCTCGGCGTCGGATCACGCTTCGACGTCTTCCTCCCGTGCGTCGACGCCGCCCCGGCTCAGGAGATGCCTTCGAGCCGCGTTCCCGCCACGACGACCGGAAGCGAGTGCGTCCTCCTCGTGGAAGACGACCCGTCGGTGCAGGATCTCCTGCGCGGATTCCTCGAGGAGCTCGGCTACACGGTGCTCGCGGCGGACAACGGCAGCGCGGGCCTGGAGATCGCGCGTCGCAACGAGCACCAGATCGACCTCGTGGTCACGGACGTGGTCATGCCGAGAATGAACGGGATCGAGCTCGCGCGCCACCTCCGCGACGAGCAGCCCGGACTCAAGGTTGTCCTGATGTCGGGCTACACCCGCGACCGAAACCGCCTCGAAGATGAGTCGCTGCTCGGCCCCGACTGTCTGTTCCTGCAGAAGCCGTTCTCCACCCAGACTCTCGGCCAGACGATCCGTAAGCTCCTCGACGAACGCTGAGGCGCCGAGTGTCCTGTCTGGAGAGTCCCGGTGCACTCTGCGCGGGCCATCGCGGTCCCTGGCTGCGTTACTCCTCCTCGAAGTAGCCTGGCTGCGCGCGCCTTTCCAGGAACCGCGCCAGTCCGTGACGAACCCATCGCAGGCTTCGCCCGCAACCCAAGAGCGATCCAGGGGCGGGCGTGAGAGCCGGTGCTGCCGGCTGTGAGCCACAGGCATTAGGCGCCCGAATCCGGGAGTCGGGCGGCGGGCAGCAGGCGGCAGGGTCGGGTCCGGCATTCGGGCCGGTGACGCCCCGGCGTCCCGATCCCGGCTCCCCGCGCCCTGCCGCCCGCTGCCTGATCCCGGACCCGAACTCTGGCGCGGAATCAGCTGCGCCCTTTGGCTGGATGTGCTTCCGAGTGATCACTTGACAAGATGGCGCCAAACGAAGGGACCTCTTACCCAGGGCTATCCGAACACAGCTCTCACGCTCCAATCAGCCCAGCTCTCAACTCTTCTCGGCTCAGCTGCCTGAAATCTTCAACGAGATTCCACAACCTCAACCGGTAGTACTACATGGGGCTTCCCAGACGGGACGCTAACCCCGGTCCTCCTCACTGTGCTCGAGACGCAGGATGCGATCATCGATCTCGCGTACCAGACGGCGCATGATGCGGTCGTCGATGGCCCCATGCGCGTACGCCCCCTGGATCGTCTCCTTTTCTACCAGAGCCAGCTGTCGTTCGAGCTCGCGTCGATCCTCGTCGAAGATCGAGGACGCATCCACGCGCAGCTGGCGCCCGAGCTCCTCGAGCCCACTGCGGCGCTCGAGGAGCCCTTTGCGAATCCGGGCGTAAACCTCGGGCAGCACAGCTCCCGCCTCGTGCCGGCGTTCCAGGTAGCGCTCCGCCTCGCTCAGAGCGCGAGACCTGGCGCGGAGCACCACCGCGGCCTCGCGCAGTCGTCGTGACGGTCCAATCTTGAACACGCGGAGCAGGAGCGGGGTGGTCGGCGCCTGGACCAGGATGGTCAGCAGCACGGCTCCGAAGACGACGTCGATCAGGCTCTGTCGGTAAGCCCAGCTCCGCGGAACCGACAGCGCCAGGACCATGGCCACACCGCCGCGGAGCCCACCCCAAGTGAGCACGGCGATGAGCCCGCGACGCGTCGTGAAGGTGATGCGCTCCATCACCGGCAACGAGGCGGCGATGAACAGCGCGCGCCCGATCAGCATCGCGAGCCATACCACCACGACGACAAGGGCCGCGCGCAACAGCCGCGCCGGCGAGGTCTCGAGACCGACGAGGAGGAAGATGATCGAGTTCGCGACAAAGGCGGCGTACTCCCAGAACGACGTCACCGCGACCCTGGTCGAAGGTGACATCCCGTAGGTGGCACCGACGTTGCCTGACAGGACCCCGGCGACAAGGCACGCGATGATCCCCGAAGCGTGGGCCAGGTCCGCGAGCAGGAAGCTGCCGAAGGCCGAGATCGTGGTGAGGGTGATCTCGATAAGGTAGTCGTCGATGTTCGACGTCAGCCACGAAAGGCCGAGGCCGAGCGCGCCGCCGATCAGCACCGCGCCAAGGACCTCCCAGCTCAGGAAACGGGCAACCCAACCCGCGGTCAAGGCCGGGCTGTGGGGGTCAAGCCCGAGGGCGGTCATCACAACCCCGAAGGCGACAATCGCGATGCCGTCGTTGAGCAGGCTCTCGCCCTCCATGATAGTGGCGAGCCGGCGGGGGACGCCCACCTCGCGCAAGAGCGCGAGGACGCCGACCGGATCCGTCGCCGCGAGAATGGTGGCCGCCAACAGCAGGAGCTGCCAGGGCACAGCCAGGCCGAGCGCGTCAGTTGCGAGCCACGACATTCCGAAGGTCAGCGCGGTGCCGGCCAGAACGCCCGGCACCGCGAGCATCATCACCGCGCGCCAGCTGGTGAGAAGGTGGCGCAGCTCGAGGTGGAACGCGGCCTCGTAGACCAGGGCCGGGAGCATGACGGTGAAGAGCAGCTGAGGCGTGAGGTGCAACCCCGGATCGAAGCCCGGGACGAACGCGTCGCGCAGGGTCGCGATGGCCAGGCCGACGATGACCAGTGAGAGGGTGTACGGCAGCCGTAGCCGCTGGGCGATCATTCCGACGATGCTGGTGAGCAGCAGAACGGCGACGATCGCGAGCTCGTAGTTCATGCCGTGTCCGACGAACGGGCGGTACTGCACGGCCGTGAAAACGCCAGGCCCGTGTTTCGCAGGGTCATCCCCATCCGCCGCATCATACCCGGTCGTCCCGGCTGCTGAGATCACCCTGGGCGGACCGGGCCCCGAGCGGGTTGTTGCCCCTGTCGGCAGCCGCTACACTCCGCCCACGATGTCCAGCAGTACGACCGGGAGACCCGGAAGCTCGATCGGCATCGACAGAGACCGCCGCTCGAGATGGTTTCTTGTCGTCGCGCTGGGAATCCTGGCGGCCGGCCTCGGGCTGCGCCTGATGGGCCTCGGCTGGGACGAGTGCACCGGACTCAACCCGGACGAGCGCTGGGGCGTGATGGTGGTCGCAGAGATGGGGCTGCCCGGCGCCGAGCCCCACGGTCCAGCGGCGGTCGCGGCCGCCGCTCGCGGCGAGGACGGGTACTTCGCCACGTCCGGCTCCGCTCTCAACCCGCGCAACACCGGCCGCAAGTGGGTGTGGGGCGACCTGCCGGCGATGCTGGCGACGGTCGTCCTCCACTTCGAGAACGTCAGCGGCTTCAGCCACGACTTGGCTGCGGCCCGCCAGCTGACCGCAGTGGTCGACTCGCTCACGCTCCTGCTGGTGATGCTGCTCGCGATCGACGCGGGCCTCGACGAGCGGGCCGCGCTCGCGGCCGGCATCCTGTATGCGGTGACCCCGCTCGCGCTCCAGCACGCCCACTTCTTCGTCGTCGACGTGTACGCCACCTGCGCCGGCACCGCGGCGCTCGCCGCGGCCTGCCGGATCGTCCGTCGCGGCCGCTGGGGATCGGCCCTCGCCGGCGGCGCGGCTGTCGGCGCGGCCGTCGCGTGCAAGGCGTCCATGGTTCTGGTGGCCGTCCCGGTCGGCCTCGCAGCTCTTGCCGCGCGGCCTCGTGAAGCGTCCGCAGCCACCGGCCGCCGTCTTCGCTGGCGGCCCATCCTCCTCGCAGTCGCCGCAGCGGCGGCTTCGCTGCTCACCTTTCGACTGGTCCACCCCTACGCGTTTTCGGGTCCGGGGCTGGTCGACATCGGCATCGACCCACGGTGGTGGCATGACCTCACGTCGGCGGCCGCCCAGCAGCGGGCAAGCTTCGATGCGCCGTGGGCGTGGCAGTGGATCGGGCGCGCCCCGACCTACTTGGTGGGGAACCTCGCGCAGTGGGCGCTGGGACCGCCGCTGGCTGCGGCGGCGGCCGCCGGAGTGGTGTGGGCAGGATTCTGCGGTCTGCGGCGTGGAGCGCCCGCGCTGCTGGTGCCTGCCGGCTGGGTGGTCCTCGTGGTCGTCCTGGTCTCGCTGCAGACGGTCAAGTCGATTCGCTATGTGCTGCCCGCGGTCCCCGCGATGGCGGTGGTCGCCGCGGGCATGCTGATCGAGCTCGCGGCGACCGGATCGCGGTTCCGACGTGCGGTCGGCGCAGCCGCCACGGCCGTGGTCATGGTCGCAACCGCCGGCTTCGGCTTCGCCGTGGTCGAGCTCCACCTTGGCGAGCACCCGCGTCTCGCGGCGAGCCGTTGGATCATGGACCACGTCCCGGAGGGCGCGACGATCGCCAACGAGTCGCGCTTCGACGACGCACTGCCGTGGACGGCGCTGTACAACGGCGCCTACCGCAACGGCTTCATCGAAGGTCGCTACCACGATGTCCGCCTCGGGATGCACCTGCCGGACTCGCCGGCAAAGCTGAAACGCGTGGTTTCGGCTCTGGCCTCCGCTGAATGGCTGGTGGTGTCGTCGGACCGTCTGCGGGCGCCCATGAGCCGCCTGCGCGAGAGGTTTCCCCTCACAGCCGCGTACTACCAGATGCTGTTCGACGGCAAGCTCGGCTACGCGCTGGCCGCCACGTTCGAGCACAGGCCGCGGTGGTTCGGCCTGATAGAGATGGACGACTCGCGGGCCGAGGAGGCGTGGCGAGTCAACGACCACCCGACGGTCTGGGTGTTCCGGCGCACGGCGGCGTTCGACGCCAGCGCGCTCGTACACGCCCTGACACCGGCGGCACTGGCTGCAGTCCACGCTCCAGGGACGGAGACACGGTGAGACGAACGGTCCTGATCACCGGCGGCGCCGGCTTCATCGGTGCGAGCTACGCCAGGCGCCGGCTCGCGGCGGACGATCGCGTCGTCGTGCTCGACAACCTCTCCCGTTTCGGCTCCGAGCGGAACCTCGGGTGGCTTCGCACTGACGACCGTGCTGCCGCGCTGGAGGTTGTCATCGGCGACGTTCGGGACCGGAGACTGGTCGCGGAGGCGGCCCGCGACGCCGATGCGATCGTGCACCTCGCCGCTCAGGTCTCGGTGATGGCCTCGCTTCGAGACCCGGTCGAGGACTTCGAGGTCAACGCCGGCGGCACCCTGAACGTGCTCGAGGCAGCGCGGCAATCACCCCGTCGTCCGGCGGTGCTGTACGCATCGACCAACAAGGTCTATGGCGACCTGGCGCGCTATCCGGTCACGGAGGACACGACGCGGTACCTGCTCCAGGGCCAGGCCGGCGGCGTGTCCGAGGATGAGCCGCTCGACCTGCGTACGCCTTACGCCTGCTCCAAGGGGGCGGGGGATCTCTACGCGCAGGACGCCTGGACGAGCTTCGGTGTGCCAACTGTGGTGCTGCGTCAGAGCTGCATCTACGGCCCGCGCCAGCTCGGCTGCGAGGAGCAGGGATGGGCGACCTGGCTGATCGCCGCCGCCGTGTGCGAGCGCGGGATCACGATCTTCGGCGACGGCAAGCAAGTGCGCGACCTGCTCTGGATCGACGACCTGCTCGACTGCTACGACCGCGCTCTCGAGCGTATCGACAAGGTCGCCGGCCGGGTGCTCAACGTCGGCGGGGGGCCGGACTTCTCGCTCTCGGTGTGGTCGGAGCTCGCGCCGCTGCTCGCCCGCCACGTGGAACGACTGCCGGAGGTCATCTTCCGACCGTGGCGCCCGAGCGACCAGAGGGTGTATGTCTCCGACACCCGCCGCGCGCAGCATGCGCTCGGATGGCGACCCCGGGTCGCGCCCGCAGAGGGAGTCGAGCGGCTGGTGGGCTGGGCTCGCCGCAACATCGACCTGTTCGAGCGGGGTGACGGGTGCGAGTCCTCACCGCGCTGAGCTACTACCGGCCGTACACCAGCGGCCTGACGATCCACGCCGAGCGCCTCGCCGTCGCGCTGGCCTCCCGTGGACACACGGTGACCGTGCTGACCTCGCAGCACGATCCCGCGCTGCCCTTGAGCGAGCACCGGGACGGCGTCGAGGTCGTCCGGGTCCCGGTCCGGGCTCGGCTCGGCAAGGGACCCATCATGCCCGGCTACGGCACCGCCGCCTTCCGGCTCGCAGGCCGCGCCGACGTTGTCCACGTTCACCTGCCCCAGGCCGATGGGCCAGCTGCGGCGCTGGCGGCCCGACTGCGCGGGACACCGGTCATCGTCACCTCGCACTGCGATGCGGTGCTGCCGCCCGGGCGGATGGCGAGCCTCCTGACCGCTCTGTCGCGGTCGTGCGACCACCTCACCGCCGCGCTCGCGTCGCGCGTGCTCACCTACACCTCGGAGTACGCCGAGAGCTCGCCGTTCCTCTCCCGCTGGAGCGATCGCGTCGCGGTCGTGGCGCCGCCGGTGACAGTCGGCAACAGCCCGCCAGAGGAGGTCGTCCGGCTGCGTCGAACCTGGGGCCTGGACGGCCGCCGCCCAGTGATCGGCATCGCCACCCGGCTCGCCGCCGAAAAGGGCATCAGCGTCCTGGTCGACGCATTGCCGCGCGTCGTCGAACGATTTCCCGACACGGTCGTGGCATTCGCAGGTCAGCACGACGGCGTGCTCGGGGAGGCCGCGACCCAGCGCCTCCTGGGGCCTGCACTGGAACGTCTCGTCGGGGAGCGCCGGTGGCGGTTTCTCGGGATTCTCGACGAGCAGGGGATGGCCGCGTTCTACCGCGCGATCGACGTGCTCGTCGTGCCGAGCCTCAACCGGACCGAGTCCTTCGGTCTGGTCCAGGTGGAGGCGATGCTCGCCGGGAGGCCGGTGGTCGCCTCGGACCTGCCCGGTGTCCGCCAGCCGGTCCGCTGCTCCGGCATGGGTCGGATCGTGCGCCCGGGAGATGCGGAGGACCTCGCGCGAGGCCTGATCGACGTCCTCAACGATCCACCCACGACCGATGGCGTAGCGCACGCGCTTGAGGCACGTCACCACCCCAGTCGAGTTGCAGAGCAGGTCGAGGCGATCTACCGGTCGGTCCTGGCGGCGAGGACGGCGACGAGACCACACACCCCGCGCCCTTCCTAATCGCTCCGCTGGGGGTCTCCTACGATTCTCTTTCCGCGGTCCTAAAATGTGCTCCCGCCGTCACGTCTCGCGTCTCGCATCTCGCGTCTCACGGCTCGCGCAGCGAGCATAGACGTCACCGCAGGCGTCACGACTCGTCAGAGCGCGAAGCCGCTCGAGCAACTCGCCGGCAGTCACCCACAGGGGAGGGACGAGCCGGAAGCGACGGTAGAGCGAGAACGCGAAGCGGTACTCGCCGAGCTGCTCGAGGCGCGCCGTGCACGCCTCGACGGCCTCGAGGTTGCAGCGGTGGAACTCGAACGAGAGGCGTTCGACCGGCGTCGACAGCCCGCAGAGCACTTCGAGCTCGGCTCCCTCGACGTCGATCTTGATGAAGTCGGGCCGACCGTGCTCGGCGATGAGCTGGTCGAGCGTCACCGTTGTCACGTCGACCTCACCGTCCCACGGGCCGGCCTCGCGCCCGCCTTCGTGCGCCTCGGTCGTCACGAGCGTTGAGAGCTCTGGGTCGGAGGAGCTGACGCGCAGCACGCATTGCCCGGAGCGTTCCGCCACGGCCGCACGGACGACCTCCGCACCGCGCCCGGCGACCCGCCTCTCGAGAGCGGCGACCGAGCGGGGGTTGGGTTCCACCGCCACCACCCTGGCGCCGAGGGAGAGCAGGATCGCGGCGTGGTAGCCCTCGGCGGCGCCGATGTCGAAGGCAAGAGAACCGGGCCCGACGAAGCTCCCGTAGAGCCGTCGCAGGCGCGGCCGCTCGAGGGCGTACAGCACCGGCGAAGCCCAGTGCCGCACGATCCTCCGCATGCCCCGCGGCAGCCGGGAGGCGATCGTGGTCCGCCACATCACCGCTGCGAGGATAGCAGTCGGCCTGCGAACCGAATCCGCCCTCTTTTACACGTCCGTGACCGATCCCGCCGGACATTGGGTCCGGGTCGCATTACATTGAAGGGTAGGGCTTGGCCTCTGCGCGACGCCCCCACCAGCTGCTCTCGGCAGCGGGGTTGTACTCCTGCTCCGTGCCGCCACAGACACCCCAGGGAGACCCAGACCGGGGCCAGGCGTTGGGAGGTCGCAGATGGGCACGCAGAGCGCCGTGTGGGCAGTCGTCCTCGCCGCGGGACCGGGCAGGCGCCTCAGCTCGCTCACCACGGACGCCGGCGGCAGGGTTGTTCCCAAGCAATACTGTGCTCTCGCCGGGGGTCCGTCGCTGCTGCGACGGACTTTGACGCGCCTCGCCAGAGTCGTCGATCCGGATCGGACTGTGGTGGTCGTCTCCTCGGCGCACCGGGCGTGGTGGCAGGCTGAGCTCGCCGACATCCCGCCGACGAACGTCGTCATCCAGCCCTGCGACCGCGGTACCGCGTGCGGCGTCCTGCTCCCCCTGATCACGATTCTCCACCGCGACCCGGAGGCCAGGGTCCTGGTGTCGCCGTCGGACCACTACGTCCGCAACGAGGACACGCTGGTCCGGTCGATGGCCCACGCCCTGGCCTGCGTCGGGGAACGCCCCGAGCTGCTCCTGGTCCTCGGCATCGGGGCCGACCACGCAGAGACCGAGTACGGCTGGATCACCGCCGATCCTGAGGGTGAAGGACCCGTCAGGGAGGTGACCTCCTTCGTCGAAAAGCCCGACGCCAAGCGTGCCCGCGAGCTGCTCGAGGGTGGCGCGCTGTGGAGCAGCTTCATCTTCATGGCGACCGCGAAAACCCTGATGACACGGTACCGGCGAAGCCTGGGTTGGCTGGTGGACCGCTTCGACCTGGCCTTCGAGTTCAGCGGCGGTACGCGACGCGACGTCATCGACCAGCTCTACGACGGCTTGCCGAGCGTCGACTTCTCGCGGCAAATGATGCAGCCCGACGACGCCGCCTTCTCGGTGCTCGCGGTGCCACCCTGCGGCTGGACCGACCTCGGTTCCCCCAAGCGCGTCATCGAGTGCGTGCGCAGCCGCAGCTGCCCCTTCACGGAAGAGGCATGGTCGATGTCACCGCAGGCTCCAGGGACCGGGTCGCGCCCGATCGGCAAACGGCGAGAGCTCCCGTTGGGACTCCCCGACCTCGCCGAGGCTGCGGCGCGGGCGATCGAGCACGAGACGCGAGGGCGCGGCGCTGGGGCACGCCAGCTCGCTCTCTGAGGCGGCGGGTTGGGCTGGGCGGCTACCCGGCGCCCGCCCGGATCAGCCGTCGGCAGCGCCAGTCCAGGTAGCCCACGGCGAGCCAGAAGCGCTTGAAGGCCGGGTTGCGGGTCTGCCGGTGGTGGTAGCGGTAGTAGATCTGCTGCGCGATCACCGCCAGCCGGAACAGGCCATACACCTCGTAGAAAGTCCAGTTGTCGGGCCTCGTGCGACCGGAACGGGCAAAGTAGGCATCGACCAGCTCCCGCCGCGTGAGCATTCCGGGCAGATGGGAAGGCTGGCGGCGCGTTGACCGCGCCATGAAGTCGTCGTCGGCCTGGACCCAGTACGCGAGGCTGTTGCCGAGGTCCATCAGCGGATCTCCCAACGTCGCCATCTCCCAGTCGAGCACGCCGACGATTCGGGACAGGTCGTCCGGGTCCAGGACCAAGTTGTCGAGCCGGAAGTCGCCGTGGATCACGCAAGTGGCGACGTCTTCCGGAATATTGGCGTGGAGCCACCCGCGGACGCGACGGAAGCTCGGCACGTTCCAGGTCCTGGCTTTCACGTAGCGGTCGCTCCAGCCCCCGATCTGGCGACGGGCATATCCCGGCCCCCGCCCGAGGCTCGCGAGACCCTCACGCGAGGGATCGACCTCGTGCAGCACGACCAGCACATCAATCGCGTTGAGGCAAAGGGCGCGCGCGGTCGCCGGATCCAGGGTCACGCCGTGCGGCAGGTTGCGGCGTGGCACGATGCCGGGGATGCGCTGCATGACGTAGAACTCGGCCCCCAGCACCGCCGGGTCGTCGCAGTGGGCGACCATCTCCGGCACCCACGGAAAGACCGGCTTGAGCGCCTCCTGGATCTGGAACTCACGACCCATGTCGTGGGCCGACTTCGCCTTGGTCCCCGCCGGAGGCCGCCGCAGCACGAGGTCGTGACCGGGGTACTCGAGGCGGTAGGTCCAGTTCGAGGCGCCGCCCGAGTACTGGGTCACCCGCGGCTCGCCGGCCAGGCCCGGAACGCGGGCTGCAAGCCATGGACCCAGGGCTCGAAGGTCGAGCTCCTCTCCCGAACGGACGGCCCCGGAGCCGCCGCGAGAGCCCTCCGCAGCGCTGGTCATGCGCTGTTCCCGAGGCCGTAGGATCGGAGGATTCTCTTCGCCACCACCTCGAGATGGACCTCGTCCGCGCCGTCGTAGATTCGCGCGGCACGCTCGTGTGCCCACCAGAAGGCGAGCGGGGTGTCGTCGGTCATGCCGAGGCCACCGAGGGCCTGGAGCGCACGGTCCAGGACGCGCTGCAGGGTGCGGGCGACGGTGAACTTGATCAGCGAGATCTCCTCGCGCGCAGCTCGTGCGCCCTCGTGCTCGATCCGCCACGCCGCGTGCAGGACCATCAGCCGGGCGGCGTGGATCTCGGCCCGACTCTCGGCGATCCACTGCTGCACGATCTGCTTCGTGCCGAGCGGCCTCCCTGGGGAGAGCTCCCGGTCGGCGGCGTGCCGGCACATGATCTCGAAGGCACGCTCCGAGACCCCGATCCAGCGCATGCAGTGATGGATCCGCCCGGGCCCGAGCCGTTCCTGGGCGATCGCGAAGCCCATGCCCTCACCACCGAGGAGGTTCGCGACCGGAACGCGGGCACCGTGGTAGGCGACCTCGCCGTGGCTCGCCCAGTCACCGCCTCGCTCGCCCATGATCGAGAGGTTGCCGATCAGCTCGAACCCGGGGGTGTCCGTGGGCACGATGATCATGCTGGCCCGGCGGTAGGGATCGCCAGCGTCGGGATCGGTGACCGCCATGCAGATCGCGAAGGCTGCGCCGTCGGCTCCAGTCGCGAACCACTTGTGGCCTCGCAGCACCCACTCGTCGCCGTCCCGGATCGCGGTGGTCCCCATCCAGACCGGGTTCGAGCCCGCGAACTCGGGCTCGGTCATGGTGAAGCAGCTCCTGATGTCGCCCCGGACGAGCGGCAGGAGGAAGCGCTCCTGCTGCTCGGGGGTACCGTGCTCCATCAGGATCTCCATGTTGCCGACGTCCGGCGCCTGGCAGTTGAAGAGGTAGTGCCCGAGCGGGCTGCGGCCGAGCTCCTCGCTCATGTGGGCAAACTCGGTCAGCGAGAGGCCCGCGCCACCGTAGGTCTCGGGGACGTGGGCGGCCCACAGCCCGGTCTGCTTCGCACGTGCCCGCTTCTCCCGCAGCACGGGCAGGAGCGCGGTGAAGCCCTCGTGCAACAGTGCCTGCTCGAGGGGCAGAACCTCCCCTTCCATGAACTCGCGCACGAGCTTCTGGATCGACGCGACGTTGGGTGAGAGAGAGAAGTCCATCGTGCTCCTCCGGCAGTGTGGATGGTCCGACGGCTCAAGCAGCCTGCGCCAGAATACGCCGTCCCGCCTGTGGCCGCCGTCGTGCCTCGCAGCGACGGAGAGGGCCGCCTTCGCGTCTATCCGGCGTGCCTCCGGTCGGCTCGACCGATGCCGCGGCGTCTCACGACCCGCCCTCGACGGGCGGCACCGACAGGACCTGAGAGATCGGCATGCGTGGACCCGTGGTAGACTCTCCACGACAACAAGTCCTGCCGTGGAGTTTGTTGAGATTGCTCATCATTTTATTAGAGGAAATGGGAGGTCGATTATGAGAGGTAAGTTGCTCTCGAGCGTTGCTGTTGTTCTGTTGGTCTCAGCGGTTGCAGTCGCCGCGCCAACCAATGGCCCCGGTGCCCAAGGCGAGGCGCCGCAGGCGACCGGCAGCATCACGTCGCTGAGCGGTATCACAGACTGCGTTCAGAACAACTCGGTGACCTTCACCATCCACGTCACCGGCACGACCGACGACGGAAGCGGCCAGGACCAGATCGACGTACAAATCTGGGACGACGGCGTGCTCAAGGTCAGCGGAAGCTACTCAGTTGCGGTCGATGCCACCGTCGACATCACCGACACGCTGAACTGGTCGGGTCCGATCGGCGCGAGTGCGCTGGGCGTCGGCGTGGAGCTCGTCGACATGCCGGGCGGAGGCTTCCTCGACGGCGTGGACCCGTTCGTCCTCGACGGCGAGGACGGCTGCGGCGACATCACCCCGACGCCGTTCGAGCCGGTCCCAGTGACCGGTCCCGCCGGCCTGCTGGCCCTGATCGGCCTGCTCGCCGCGGCTGGCGTCTTCGTCCTGCTGCGCAGGCGGTGACCCCGGACCGGCCCGCTTCCGATTGACATCGGACGCCCCCGCGACCAATTGGTCGCGGGGGCGTTTTTCCTTGCCGAGGGTCCTTCCCCGAATCCGACGACTTCGTCGCTCCGGCCTCGTGCGACTCCTGCAGGCCGGGCCACAGCGCCTCATGGTCGGCCCCGCTGAGGCATGCATTGGTGCCAGTCAAGCGGTGAGCGGGCAGCGAGATGTCACATTCTCCCACCTCTTCCCGCAGTGGCCGCAGCCGGTCCAAGGCTCAAGAAAGGGCGGTCCGCGCATGAGCGCGGACCGCCACTCTTCTCTCGCTCATTGGCGGTTGCAGGAACACTCCTCTCAGAGCGCCCCGGCCGCTGTCAGGCGACGAGCGGGGACCACGACGGCCCCCGCTCACCGCGTTCGCTCAATCGTCGCCGCCCCTGCGGCCGGTGACGGCGATCGATCCCTCATTCGCACAGGAGACACCGGAGATCGAGGCCGTGAACGTCCAGCCGTAGGTGCCGGACCGGCGGTACGTGTGACGTGTGTTGCGACGAGTCGACGTCCCACCGTCGCCGAAGGTCCAAGCGGTCGACAGCTCCCCGCTGCACTGATCGGAGGGGTTCACCTCCGCGCGGAAATCGACCGACCGACCCGTCCTGGCGGTCTCGGGAACGTGGATCTGGCACTCGAGCACGCACTCGCCGCCGGCGGCGTTGCTCACCTCGATCGTACCGGTCCGCGAGCAGGTGACGCCGTTGAGGATTGCCGTGACGGTCCAGGTGTAGGTCCCGGCGGCGCTGTAGGCGTGCTGCGGGTTCTGGGCGCTCGAGGTCGAGGTGTCCCCGAACGACCAGCTGTAGGTCGGAGTGCCCGAGCAGCCGGTCGGCGTCGCCGTCGTGGCGAACTGTACGCTCTCGCCGGTGAGGCCGGTCGCCGGGACCGTTGCCGAGCACGACAGCTCGCACACACCTCCGGCAACGTCCACCGAGACGGTCGCCAGGTTCGAGTCGGCCATACCGTCCCAGGCGGCGTAGGTCAACGTGTCCGTTCCGGTGAATCCGGGGTCCGGAACGTAGGTGGCGGTCGTGCCGCCGACCCCGGCCCGACCGTGTCCGGGCTGAGACACCACGCGGAGCTGCAGGCTGTCACCGTCGGCGTCGTTCGCTTGCAGAGTCAGGGTCAGGCTCCCTCCGGCGGCGACCGCCGCTGAGAGGTTCGAGACCGTCGGCGGGTGGTTCGGGTTCCGGTCCTCGCTCCGGGGTCCGTTGTGGCAGGTGTAGCAGCCGATCTGGTACCCCTTCCAGAAGTTCTTGGTGCCGAAGGCGGAGATCGTGCGGTCGCCGAGCGCCCGTGACAGCACGGTGCCGCGGTAGTCGGTGCCGTGGCAGTCGCGACACGCCGACGAACCGTGCTCGGCGGCGTTCTTGTGACCCTCGATCCACGACTGACCGACCGGGTGCATTCCGTGTGGCCCACCGGTGGTGGTGCTGGGCTGGCCCCCGTGGCAGGCCGAGCACTCGGCCACGGTCCCCGCGTGCCCCTGCAGCTCGACGTTGCGAATATCGTCGTTGCGGTGCGAGCTCGGGAAGATGGCATGAGTCGAGCCGTGGCAGGCCTCGCACTGGAGACCGCCGTGGCCGGTCGAGAACCGGAACAGCGAGATGCCCGGCGCAGGGGTGCCGGGGTTGGTCGCGAACACCGTGCTCGGTGCCACCCGGGTGTGACCCGGCGCGTCGAAGACGGTGAGATATCGAATCTGACCCGCGTTGTTGGTGGCGGTGCCGGTGTGGCAGCTCTGGCACGTCGGCTCGTTGAGCCATCCGGCACGGGCCGGATCGCCGACCATGCTCATCCCTCCGTGGCAACCCTGGCACTGGATCGAGAGGCTGGCGTCGGCGGCCGTCGCATGGCCCATCGCACCGCGCAGGCAGCGGGTCTCGGAGCCCGGGTGGCACCGGTAGCACGCGGTCCGGTTGGCGTCGGCATCCATCGTCATGCCGGTCGCGGGGTCGATGACGGAAGCGTGGCGGCTGTGCACAGCTGCGGTCAGCGCGGAGATCCCGGCCATCCCGGTCCCAGGCAGGGCGTTCGAACCGTGGCAGCGGTAGCACAGGACGGCCGTGCCGGCATTGATCACCGTGTCATAGAGACCGCCTGCGCTGTAGCCGGCGTCGGAGAGGGCCTGGCTGTACTCCGGAGAGCCCAGCTGGAGATCGTCGTGCTTGAGGAGCACGTTCAACCGGTAATCCCGCACCGAATCGGGGTCGTTCACCCACCCGGCGGCCGGCTCGGCCGCGGCCGACGTGCCCGAACCATGGCACGCGAGGCAGTTCATCTCGTCCGAGATCGGCAGGACGATGTCCGTAGTGGCGAGAACGGCACCGCTTGAGTTGCGCGCCACGAGGTGCATCAACGGGTAGGTGTTCTTGGCGCCGCTGTCGTCGTACGCCGTGATCGGAACGGCCTCCGCAGTAAACCACTGGAAGGAGCTCTCCCACACCATCGGCTGCGGAACGTTGCCGGGCCCGGGCATTCGGGTCCCCGTCAGCCCTTCGTCGAGCGCCGGAGAGGCCCCGAACAGCTCTGCGACGTGCGACCAGAAATCGGTCTTCCCAACGGAGGTCGTGTTGATCGAGCCGTCAGGGTCGGAGATCGCCTCGAAGGTCACGGTGATGCCCGTCGGGTTCGTGACCCGGTTCCCCGACGGGTCGATGAGCTGTGCGTGGACGTTGTTGTACGGCGGCAAAATGGAGAACACCGCGTAGCTGTCGTCCATACAGTGCATTCCGAGGTCGTTCCAGCCCAGGATCTTGTACTGCCCACCCTGAGCGTGGGCGATTGTCCCGGACATCATGACCACGAACGCGACCACCCCACCCAGCACTTTCGATCTCGACTTCATACCGTCCTCCTTTGCAGGTTCGCGCGTGTCGTGTTGCAAGCTCGCGCGCGGATCCTCTTTCTAGTGCATCGCCGGATGGTCATCGAGACATACTGAGGACAGGAACAAGCTCGAGTTCGCGTGACGCAGGTCACCGGATCGGAATGACGGGCTCCCGAGTCCTGGGAACCGGCTGATTCGCAAGACGAGCACGGTCGCGGGAACCCCTGCTCTCTACCTGCGGGGCGGCCGCAGTCTGCCCGGGTCGGCGAGCGGTAACGACCGCGCCGCGACGAATTCATCGTGCAACTTGGCCTGCTCGTGTCTCGTAGAAGCTGAGCGGGGGCCCTCCATGAGATCATCGCGGACGCCGGCGTACTTTCTGGCAACCTCCCTACTCATGGCTTCGAGCGGATCCGGCGCGACCGCAGCCTCGCTCGCCGAGGCTCGACAGCCAGCCCCGCCAGCGCCGGAGCCGCGCTCGGTCACCCTCCCGTTTGCCCTCGACCACAACCGGATGACGGTCGAGGTGGAGCTCTTGCGCCCGGATGGGACGGCCCGGAAGGCTCGTGCGTGGGTCGACACCGGCAGCGAGGTACTGGTTCTCGCGGAGCCTCTCGCGAGGGACCTGGGCATCGACACGTCGGTGGTCCCACCCGGCGATTCGCAGCACTCCGTCGAGTCGCCCTCCCCTGCCCCCCGCGTGCGACTCGGTGGCCTGACGCTGGATACCACGGGCATCCCGCTGCGGATCCACCCCGGCGCCACCGTGCAGGCCGCCGTCGCGGCGGAGGTCCACCTGCCCGCATCCGCCCTGCGCCGATCCCACGTCGTCCTCGACTACCCTGGCGGCCGCCTCACCGTCGCCCGACCGGGGTCGCTCACACCCCGCGGCGTCCCAGTCTCCTGCCGCGTCAACTCCGAGACTGGTCTCTTCCTGGTCGACGCAACCCTCGACGGCGAGACTGTTGCGCTCGGCGTCGACACCGGTTCCGCCGGGACATGGGTTTCGGACCGCCTGACCTCGGCGTGGCAGTCCCGACACCCCGAGTGGCCGGTCTCCATCGGTGCCGTGGGATCGACCAACTTCTGGGGTTTCGGCTTCGAGGCCGCCGGCACGCTGATGCGCCTGCCCGAGATCGGGCTCGGTCCGCTGAGGACCCACAAGGTCGCTTTGCTCGGGCTCGACCAGCGCCTGTTCGACTGGTACTCGGGCAAGAGCGCCGGCGCGGTGGCCGGGTTCATCGGGGGTAACGTGCTGAAGCGCTTCCGCCTCGAGGTTGACTGGCCGAACGGGATGACCTACTGGGAAGCGGGACCCGACCGCGCCGACCACGACCTCGACATCGTCGGACTCACCCTGCGGCCCGAGCCCGACGGCAGTTTCACCGTTGCAGGCGTCGCGACCAGGGACGGCCGGGCGACCGTCGACGGCGTCGAGGCGGGCGACCGCCTGGTCCGGGTCGGCTCGCTCGAGGCCACCGGGGCCCGAATGGGCGAGGTCGAGGACGCCCTGCGCGGCTCGCCGGGCGACATGCGCACGCTCGTGCTCGACCGAGAGGGACGCAGCGTCACGGTCGAGGCGAGGGTGACGCGCTTCCCGTAGCAGTGCGTGCCGCACAGCTCCTTGGAAGAGGTCCCTGTCGGGTGAGCGGGCGCGGAGCTATGCGGCACGCACTGCTTTGGATTCGCTGCACGAATCCTGTCGGTGCCGTTCAGGCCGACACCACCCGATTCCGCCCGGCGTTCTTCGCCCGGTACATCGCGCGGTCCGCGGCGCGCAGCACGTCACCGGACGCCGGCCGGCGCGCGCCGGGTGACGCGACCCCGATGCTCACCGTCACCTGGACGCGCCGCCCGTCCCCTGTCCTCGCCCGCCGCTTGGGCTTGCGCGCCGGCCTGGCCGTCGACCGCACGGCGAATCCGCGGTCGGCGATGGCGACGCGGACGCCGTCGACGTGGCGCGCGGCCTCGCGTGCGGTCAGTCCGGGGAAGACCACCACGAACTCCTCGCCACCGTAGCGGAACGCCCGGCCCCTTCCCCCGGTGCGGTCGAGCTCAGACGCCACCATCCGCAGCACCTGGTCGCCCGCCTCGTGACCCCAGCGGTCGTTGAAGTCCTTGAACCGGTCGACGTCGACCACCGCCAGCGCGAACTCGCCTCCGAGCCGTCGCAGCTGGTCGTCGAAGGCACGGCGGTTGGGCAGCCCGGTCAATCGGTCGTGGAACGCGAGCCGCCGCCCGTCCTCGACCAGGCCGATCACGACAATTGCCTCGGCGGCACTGAACAGCAGCGAGGAGGTCACCTCCTGGATCCCGGGCACCCGAGTCAAGGCGACCGCCGTCGCGAGCCACGGCAGCGTCGCTTCGAGCGGCCCACGCCGCCACCACGTCGCGACGACAGCGGCCGCGCCGGCCGCCCCGAGCGCCGCCTCGGGCCACGGCGATGAACCCGGGACCGAAAGACCGCCCAGGTGGAGCATTTCAGTCCCGAAGGCACCGACCATTGCGAAGCTGGCAAGGGCCGCGGCGAGATGGAGAAGAGCCGCAGGGTGAGTGATCCGCAGGTCCGGAACGAGCGCCAAGGCGAGCAGGTTCAGCCCCGCGACCACCGTGAGCGCGCCGCTCAGCGGCCACGACAGGTGCAGCCCGACCACCAGGAGTGCCGCGATGAGGGCGCGATGGCGACCGAACCGCCACGCAAACAGGACCGCGGGCGCGGCGAGCATCTCGGGCAAGAGCTCGACGACCGGTTCAACATCCGCCGGAACGCCACGCACCACCACCAAGGCCGCCGTCAACGCGACGGCAGCGGCCCCGAACGACGTCAGCCGCCACCCTCGATCCACGCGGCGAGTGTACGCCGCCAACTCCCACCGCAGGCTTCGCCCGCAACCCACGGGTGGCCGTGCGGTAGCCCCAGATAGCCGGTAGCTGGTCGACGCGGATTCTCACCACCAAGACACCAAGGGGGCATCTAGCCAGGAGTGCGTTTCCAATCCCGGTTCGGAGTGGGCCGCACCAGGGGAGCACGCGATGGGGGAGAATCCAGACCGTACCCGGGGTCCCGCCGCGCGCACGGCGCGCGGCCCTGACGGGAGGAGCGGGCGGACGAGAGAGCCGCTCTTTCGTCCGTCCGCTCCTCCCGTCAGGGGCGGCTGCTGGAGGCAGCCGCCGGGGCCTACGAGACCGCTCCCCTGTCCCTGCGATGGCTTGGTGTCTTCGTGTCTTGGTGGTCCTGTCCTCTGCGGCGCTCCGGCACGGCGATGTTCTCGGCTTCGATGAAGATCCGCCGCATCTCGGGGTGGGCCTTCCGGATGCTCTGCTCGAGACGGTCCACGGCCCGCACCACCTCCGCTGCGGAAATGCCTTCCCGGAACTGGACGTCGAGATTGAGCAGCACCTCGTGCGGCGAGAGGTGCATGGTGAGCGGACGCCCGATGTTAGCGACGTCCGGGTCGGCGGCTGCGAGCGCGCGGACGCTCTCGAGGACCTCTGGCCTCACCGCTTCGCCGAGCAGTAGCTCCTTGCTCTCCCAGGCGAGAAGCACCGCCACCGCCCCGAGGATCAGGCCGATCACCACCGAGGCCGCTCCGTCCAGGACGGGTAGGTCGAGCAGGTGGCTCAGCAGCACACCCACGAAGGCGACCACCAGGCCGGCCAGAGCGGCGGAATCCTCGTAGACCACGACGAAGACCGACGGGTCCTTGCTGCGGTGGATTGCCCTGAGCAGGCCCGCGCGCGGGTTGCGGCGCCGCAGCTCTCGCAGGGCGATCAGGAACGACGCGCCTTCGAACACGAAAGCGAAGGCGAGCACCGCGAAGTTCCAGGATGGGCCCGTCGCCTCGACGGGCTCCATCACGTGCAGGATGCCTTCGTAGACCGACATCCCTCCGCCGAGGCCGAACAGGAGGACCGCCACGATCAGGCTCCAGAAGTAGAGCTCCTTGCCGTGGCCGAAGGGGTGGTCCTCGTCGGCAGGCCGCCGGCTGCGCTTGAGGCCGAGCAGCAGGAGGCCCTGGTTGCCGGTATCGACCAGCGAGTGGATGCCCTCGGAGAGCATCGCCGAGCTTCCGGTGAGGAGAGCGGCCGTGAACTTCGTGGCGGCGATCGCCAGGTTGGCGGCAAGGGCGCCGTAGATCGCGATCGGCTTCGTCGAGTGGCCTGCCACGAGACTCCTCCGCTTCGTCGAGCTAGTGTCCTGTCTGGGAAATCCCGGTGCACTTCTCGCGGGCCATCGCGGCCCCTGGCTGCGTTGCTTCTCCTTGAAGTAGTAAGGCTACGCCTGCGTCGTCGCGCCTTGCCAGGAACCGTGCTGGCTCCGCGACAAGCACATAGGACTTCCCAAACAGGACACTAGTGTACCGGTAGGATTGCGGACCCACACGCGGCACGTGCACTCTGGTCGGACGAAGGGCGGGTGAAGAGCGCACCACGGCCCGTGTCGATCGCAGGTGTGAGATTCTCGATCCGCGCCGACCCACGTCCGGAGGCACCGTATGAGAGGCTCGTTCTCCGATGACCCCGGGCTGATCCACCGACTCATGGATCTGCTCGATGTCGTCTTCCCCGGGATCCGTCGCGGCGCCGTCGAGGCGGCGCGCATGGGCGCTCCCTGGGAGTCGGAGTCGACGCCCTTCGTGGCCGTCGAGGGCGGCCGCATCGTCTCTCACGTCGGCGTGATCGAGCTGCCGCTCGTGGTGCGCGGGCAGGCGGTCGCGGTGGCCTCGATCCACGGCGTCGCCACCGACCCCGACAGCCGCCGCCGAGGCCACTATCGCCGAGTGATGGACGAGGCGCTCGCGTACTGCGACGAGCGGTATGAGACCCAGATCCTCACCACCGAGCACCCCGAGTACTTCGCGCCCTTCGGCTTTGGCACCGTCACCGAGCACCTGTTCAGGGCGCCAGGCAGAACCGGCAGCGGAAGCGACGGCGTCCGCCTCCTGGACACGGGCGACGCCGCAGACCTCGAGCTCCTCCACCGTCTGCTCGACACCCGCGAGCCGTTGTCCCACATCCTCGGCGTGGTCCGCGAGCGGAGCGTGTTCTGCTTCAACGAGGGCCGGCGACCGCTCCACTACGCGCCCGACCTCGACGTGCTCCTGTGTTTGGAGCGCGACGGCGCGTCCGTGACGCTGTTCGACGTCGTCGGACCGCGCCTGCCGTCGCTTGGAGAAATCCTCGACCGGCTCCCCGGTCCGATCGAGACCGTCACTCTCGCCTTCACCCCAGACCGCGTCGGACCCGGGGCGGAGCCGGTCCCCGGTCCATTCGACCACGACGGCCCGTCGATGCTCATGGTCCGCGGTCCCTTCGCCGTCGAGGGCGAGCCCTTCTGCCTGCCGCGCTCGGCGCGGACTTGAGCGGTCGGCCCAGCCGGGATTCCACCCTCGTCAGGCTATCTAGAGGCCCCGCCAGGCCTCTAGCCTAAGGTCGGGGCCTGTCTTCCGGGCCGCGGCAGTAGCATCCAGGTACGCGCCCGATAGGCGGCCCACTCGGGGTAGCGGGCCATCGATGCCTCTTTGAGCACCATGTTGGTGAGGAAGATGCCGCCCCACACCCAGGCGAGGATCAGCCACGGGATCCAGTGCCGCACGAGTAGCGCGTAGGCTGCGTAGATCATCATCTCGCCGAGGTAGTTGGGGTGGCGGACGCGCGCGAACATCCCGTCGGTGATTAGCCCGCGACGAATCTTCAGGGTGATGTTCTTCTGGCAGTCCGCGGACATCATGACCGCGACGCCGAGGGTGTGGAGGCCGATGCAGAAAGCGAGCAGTGCATCGCTCGGCTGCGCTCGCCCCGGACCGAGCACGGGCGAGATCAGCAGCACAGGAAACACCCAGTACAGGCCGAGAACCAGCACCCAGCTCATCACCGCGCCGCCGAAGGTGACCCGCTTCTCCCAGCCCGCGTCCGGGAAGGCGACGTGCTTGAGCAGCCAGCACAGACCATAGGTCCCGTGCAGGGCGAGGTAGACCCAGGCCGCGGTCGAGAAGTTCCCGAAGACGACCATGAGCGCGCCGACGAAGAGCAGGGTCGTGCCCTTCTGCAGGTTGATCACCCAGGCCATCTTGAGCACCCGTGGCCCGCCCAGGAAGTCCTCGCTGACGTAGCGGTTGATCGCGCCCATCACGCGGAAGAAGGCTGGCACCTCGTGTGGCGTGTGACCCGTCATCGCGGCCTCCCCTCGGCGGCTCCGGGTGGACGGGCACGGAGATGGCGCCCGCGGCCGACCCCCCGCCGCCTGCCTGCGCCGGGTTGAACCGGCGGCAACCTCTGGACACCCTCGGTCGATACGCCGACAGACCCTGCGCATGCTGTGTGATCTCGCCGAGGCTACCACGTTCCGGCCCGGCTTGAGCCGGGCCGGAACGTCGCCCTCAGGGCCCCTCAGGGAGGGTCGCCATCGGGGCTGGCGAGCATGAAGATCGGGTCCCCCGAGCGGTTGTCCACGACCGACGCGTACACCAGCGCCCGGGCGTTGCTCGTGGTGGTGGCGACCATCGCGTAGGCGTCGCGGATCTCGCCGAGGCCGAGCCCGGCGAAGACGTCGGTCTCCTGGTGCCAAGCGTACGGGGCCAGCTGGACGTGGCGCGTGCCGAGGAATGTGCCGTCGCCTCGAAAGAGCCGAACGTCCACCCCCATCTCGACGTCGGCCATGCTCGCGAGGCCGATGTTCGTGCGGTAGCCCCGTGAGCGGTCCGGCGAGTAGGCAAGCTGCACCATGCGCGCGCTGCGACCCTCCCAGATCCCCCAGCCTTCCGGGAAGCCTGCGATGTACTGCCCGTAGGTCGAGCCGGCGAGCTGGTTGTAGGTGCGGCTCGAGACGCCGATCGCACCCCCAGCCGAACGGATGCGCAGCGCCCCGGAGCCCGAGTAGCTGAACATGTCCGCGAGCGCGTCCACGATCCGGACGCCGTGACCTGCCGGCACGGTCACGTCATGGGACGCCGGAGATCGGTTGTCCTGGTCGGCGCGCATCAGCTCGACGGTGACCGTCACCGGGGATGCCCCCGCATTGGCGAGCTCGAGATCCGTGCGCCACACGGTGTCGTTGAGGCCTTCGGCGTGCGCAGCCGCCGGCACCCAAATCGGGCCCGTGTCCGCCCTCACCGGCGCGATGAAGATCGGGTCGCCCGAGACGTTGTCCACCGAGGAGGCATAGGTGAAGAACCTCGCCCCCGGGGTCGACGTCGACACCGTGGCGACCGCGTCGTCGACGTCGCTGCCCACGAACGCGCGCAGGATCCGGTTGACCTGGAGGAAACCGAACTGGGGCACGGAGTAGGCCTGTGACCCGAGCGACGTGCCGTCGGCGCGGCGGACCTCGACGGCGACGTCGAGCCGGCTCGGGGTCGGGTTCACGAACCCTATGTTGGTCCGGTACCGGGAGTTCTCGGTCAGCTGGATCAGGCTCGAGGTGTGAGCATCGGTGCTCGCTGCTGCGAGCGGCCACCCGGGGATGTACTGCCCGAAGGTCCCGCTCGACACCAGGTTGTAGGTCCGCGACGACACCTGGAGGACGGGTGCGTCCGCCGCGACCAGCAGCGCCCCGGACGCCGAGTCGAGGGGGAAGAGGCTCAGGACCGCGTCCGCGAGCAGCACGGACTGACCCGCCGGAACCCAGACCTCGATCGCGGGGACGACTGTGTTGGCGGCGCCCGGCTGGAGGAGGTAGAGCGCGGCCATCGTGCCGACGTCGCCGATGTTGTGGAGCACCAGGTCGGTGACCCAGTGGGTACCCTCCGCGCCGCCGACGTGGGCGCTGGCCGGCACGATCGTCAGCTCTCCGACGGCTGATCCGGCCACCGGAGGAGGCGGTCCGATGGGCCGCACGGCGAACCCGCGGGTCGCCGTCGAGCTTCCGAACCCGTTCCCGGCCGTGAGGGTCGCGGTGGCGAAGCCGGGGGTTACGAAGGTGTGGTTCGGGTGGCGGCCTGTCCCGGTCCCGCCGTCGGAGAACAGCCACTGCCAGCTGGTCGGGGAACCCGTCGAGAGGTCGGTGAAGGTCATGGACTCGCCCTCCGACGGCCACGAGGGGAAGAAGGTGAAGTCGGCCAAGGGCGGCGCCGCACCGCACGACTCGGCGGAGAACACCCCGAGGCCGGACATGTAGTCGGTGGCGAAGACCAGTCCGCCCGAGGCCGTGACACCTCTGACCTCGGGCAGCTCGTGGGAGATCCCGAGCACGGTGGCCGCCGTCGGGTCCGTCACGTCGAGGACCGTGAGACCGCCCCACGTGCTGACGGCGTAGGCCGTGCTCCCGGACACCTCGATGTCCTGGGTGTCGCCCTCGATGTCGATGGATCCCACCTGAGCCGGCGCATTCGGCGTAGAGATGTCGACCACGGCGATCCCGTCGCCGCCGGTGGCGACCAGCATTCGGCTCCCGACGACAACGGAGGTGTAGGTGTAGCCCAAGTCCGGGATCGCTCCGATTTCGGTCGGGTGCGCGGGGTCCTGGATGTCAACGACATGCAGACCAAGATCGTCGCCGGTGACGTAGGCGTAGCGCCCGGACACCGTCACCCGCCTGGCGCACTCGCCGGACGGCCAGACGCCGCGCTCGACCGGCGACGACAGTGTCGACACGTCGACCACCCGCAGACCCTCGCGACAGTTCGCCACGTACGCGAAGCCTCCCGCAACCTTGACGTCGAAGGCGGAGTCCGGTGTGTCGAACACCCCGACCTCGGTCGGATGGGTGGGGTCCGAGACGTCGAGGATGGATACGCCGGACGAGCCCGCGGCGACGAACAGAGTGGATCCCGACAGCGCGACGGCTTCGGCGCTGCCGGTGTCAAGGGCGCCGACCTCGCGGGGCGAGGCGGGCGAGGAGACATCGATCACATGGACGCCCTCGGTGCTGTTGGCCACGTAGGCCAGGCTGCCCGACACGACCACGTCGTTCGAGGTCGACGGTGTGGCGAGGATCCCGAGCTGCTGCAGATCGGACGCCTCGGTCGCGTCGAACACGCCCAACCCGCCCCACTCGCCGGCGACGAGCACCATCGATCCCCGAACTGCGACATCTTTGGAGACGCCCCGCCACCACGCCGAGTCGAGCTCGGTCGGGCTCGCCGGGTTCGAGATGTCCACCGTCCGCAGGCCCGCGCTCGAGTCGGCGAGGTAGGCGAATTTTCCGACGACGGCCACGTCCTCGACCCACGCCTGCAGTGAGCCGACCTCGACGGGTGCGGTGGGGTCCGAAACGTCGATCATCCGAATGCTCTGGGTGTCGGCGACCACCACGAGGTCGCCGACGACAGCGACCCCCCGGGCGCGGCCGGGCGTGTCGATCCAGCCGATCTCGGTTGGCCGCATCGGGGAGAGCACGTCGATCACCCGCAGCCCCTTGGAGTCGTCCGCGACAAACGCGAATGGCCCCTCGACGGCCACTTTCCAGGCCGTCCCCTCGGTCTCGATCGCGCCGAGCTCGGTGATGCGCCCCGGGTCGGAGACGTTCAGGATCCGCAGGCCGCTGTCGGTCGTCACGTACGCGATGTGGCCGCGAACGGTCACTCCTCGCGCGTAGCCGGTCGTGTCGTAGTGCCCGGCAACCAGGGGATGGGACGGCGACGAGAGGTCGACCACCACCAGTCCGCCGTTCCACGCCGCCACGTAGGCGGACTCCCCCGAGAGCGCGATCTCGAAGGCGACGCCGGGAATCGTCGTCGACCCGACGATCGTCGGAACCTCGGGTCGGGTCAGATCGGCGACCGCGATGACACCGCCGCTGCCGAAGACCACCCGGGTCATGTCGGCGGCAACCGCCTTGACCGGTCCCCAGGCCCAGCGCCCGACCAGCTCGGGGCAGGGTCCTGCAGCGTGGACAGTGATCGGGGCAAGAGCGATCATCAGGAGTACCGAACGCCACATTGCCATCCTCCTCTTCGCGGCGGTGAACGACCCGCCGCTGGCACGATGTGGCTCGAATGTCGGCTTCCCGACGCCTCTCGGCATGCACCCGCGCGACAAGAACGTGTGCAAATGCGACAGGGTGCGCTGCGGCCGAGGATCAGCTCGTGCCGGCCCCAATTTGGGCGTCGCGCGCGCCGCGGGCGCTGTCGTGGTGGTCGAGGAACCACCGATAGGTGGCCTCGATCCCCTCGCGGAGCTCGATCCGATGTCGCCAGCCGAGCTCGTGAAGCCGCGTCACGTCGAGCAGCTTGCGCGGCGTCCCGTCGGGCTTGGTGGAGTCGAACACCAGCAGCGCCTCGGGATACACGACGTCGCGCACCAGCTCCGCCAGCTCCCGGATCGACATGTCCTCGCCGACCCCGACGTTGATGTGAATCTCGTCGCCGTAGTGGTCCATCAGGAACAGGCACGCGTCGGCGAGGTCGTCGACGTGGAGGAACTCCCGTCGCGGCGACCCGGTGCCCCAGATCTCCACCTCGCGGCGGCCGGCGGCCTTGGCGTCGTGGAACTTGCGAATCAGAGCCGGCAGCACGTGCGAGCTCGACAGGTCGAAGTTGTCGTTCGGCCCGTACAGGTTGGTGGGCATCGCCGAGATGAAGTCGCAGCCGTACTGGCGCCGGTAGGCCTGGCAGAGCTTGATGCCGGCGATCTTGGCCATGGCGTAGGGCTCATTGGTCGGCTCGAGCGCACCGCTCAGGAGGTGCTCCTCACTCATCGGCTGCGGACAGTTGCGCGGGTAGATGCACGACGAGCCGAGATACAGCAACCGGCGCACGGCGTACAGATGGGCCGCGTGCACGACCGTCGCGTGGATCATCAGGTTGTCGTAGATAAACTCCGCCGGGCGGCTCGAGTTCGCGAGGATACCGCCGACGGTGCCGGCGACCAGGAACACGTACTCGGGCCGGTTGGCCCGGAACCAGTAGTTGACCGCGGCCTGGTCCCTGAGGTCGAGCTGCTCCCGGGTCGCCGTCAGCATTTTCGTGAAGCCCTCTTGGGCCAGACGTCGGAGGACCGCGGAGCCGACCAGCCCGGTGTGGCCGGCCACGAAAATCGGTACGTTCTTCTCCATCGCCCCTCCAGCCGGACCGAGACCGTCTGGACCGATTCTACCCGGGACTCCACGTGCCGCTCCCGCCCCAGCGTACGGGTCCGGGATCAGGCTGCGGGCCGCAGGCCGCGAGAAGCCGGGGTCGGGACGTCGGAGCGCCGCCGGCCCGAATGCCGAACCCAACCCCGCCGCCGGCTGCCCGCCGCCCGCCCCCCGAATTCAGACGCCCGATGCCGCAGGGAAACACGCAGAGGGCAAGGAGCCGGAAATCTGAACCGCGAAGACCGCGAAGATCGCAAAGAGAATAACCAGGAGCTGATGCCCCTGCGGTGCGCGTGGTGCTGAAGCACACTCCCGCGGTCCGGGCCACGGTGACTGTGCTGCACCCTGGTGAGCCTCTGGTCCGACCCTTCGCGTCCTTCGCGCTCTTGGCGGTTCAAACTCTCGCGCGCGCTCGACTGCCCAAAGCTCGCGACGTCTCGCGTTTCGCGTCTCACGGCGTCGGGTTGCGGGTACCGTCGGCAGCCTCCCGCGCAAGGCGCACCAGCTCCCAGTACGGAGGTCGGTACCCGTGCGTCGCCTTGAACTCCGCCGCTCGCGTCACCAGACGCTCGCCAATGGCGCGGTGGCGGGCGCTGTAGGACCGGTTGCGAACCGCCGCGGCCGGCGACATGCCCTCGGGCACTGGGCCGACTGCGCCAACCAGGCTGCAGGCGGCGCTCCAGACCTTGACGACCCGGGCGGCCGACACGAGATACCACGGACAGGCGAGGCGGTCGCCATGTTCGGCGCCCTCCAGCATGACCTCCGTCACCGCGTTGTCGAGGTGGTCCCGGTAGAGGGTCTCGCGATCGCGCCACTCGGCGACCACGGCGAGCTGGGGGTCGTACTCGAGGTCGGACGGCTCCTGGGTCGTGAAGTGACGCACACCGAATTCCGCCAGCCAGCGGCGCAGGCCGGGAGACGAGAGGGTCGACAGGCCCATCCACAGACGGACGCCGACGCTTTCATAGGCTGCCGAAGCGACCTCCGAACAGAACTGCCTGGAGTGGTCCGTGAAGTCCATCGCGAAGTCGTAGGGGATGTGCCCAGCAGTGGCGGCCGCGAGGGCGGTCGAGGCCGCGCGGTGCGGCAGCATCGGATGGGCCCGGAGAGCCGGGAGGTCCGCCCGCGGCCGCAACACCATCACGCGCAGCTTGGTGTCCGCCAGGTAGTCGTCGATCGATGACACCACCACCCCGCGCTCGATGTGCGCTTCGACCACACTGGGCTCGTGGGTCGCTGGGTCCACGAACAGCAGTGCGACGTGGGAGAAGTTGCCGGGGAAGTCATTGCCGCGCGCGATCAGAGCCGACGTGGGCGCACCGCCGCGCGACACCAGCACGTCACCGGAGTGCACCTCGACGCCGAGCAGCTCCGCTGCCGGGGTCGCCGACGGCTCGTCGACCCCGCGGACAAGGGCCGGGACGTCCTCTGGCGGGAGCTGCAGCATGACCTCCTCGAGCGCCGCGCGGCTGCCGTAGAGCAGCGTGTAGAGCGCCTCTCGAGTGGTCGGCGACGCCATGTCCCACTCTGTCGAAAGGTCCTTGACCTCGGCGCGAAGCCGCGAGACCCGCTCCAGGCAGGCCGGGAAGAGGTCCGGACACGCCGCCGCGAGCGGGCCGAGCTCGAAGGCGCCGTCGAGCAGGCGGCCGAGGCTCGGCGCTCCGGGCTCGGGACGGGTTCGCGCGACCTCGTCGAGGGTACCGTCGAGGTCGGCGAGGAGCCCCTCGGCACGACCGCGAACGACGTCGCAACCCACCTCCCGGGCGCTCGTGAAGCTTGCCTCGAGGCGCGACCACAGGGCGTCCCGGTCCCACACGAACGGACGCACGCCTGCAGGAGGCGGCGATACGGCCGGCGCTGAGACAGGCCACAGCAACAGCACCAGCAGCCCGCCGGCGACCACGAGCAGCAGCAGCCGGGGCCACCTCCGAAGCAGGACCATCGTCAACACCTCGAGTCAGATTGTGGCACGGCGTGCGTCCACGTTCCGGTTCGGGGCGTTTGACAGATCGATCTGAATTCATAATAGTGAATCTCGTTATCTACATAGAGAGGGGATATTCGTGCGTATTGCCAAGGACGACGTGGACGTGAAGATCGAGATCCCGGGCGCCGTGCTCCGGCAACGGCTGGACTTCGGAGATGCGACCGGCCTCGGCAAGATCAGCGGCGAGTACTTCTCGCTCGCAGCAGGTGTGGATACCACTCCCCTCTTCCAGGGACTCGAGGGCAACCTCTGCCAGTGCCCGCACTGGGGCTTCGTCCTCAAGGGCGTATTGACCACGGTCGATGCCGCCGGCAAGCAGGAGACGGTGCGTGCCAACGACCTGTTCTACTGGCCCAACGGCCACAACGTCAAGGTCTCCGAGGACGCCGAGATCATCATGTTCAGTCCGCAGCGCGAGCACACCCACGTCCTCAATCACATGGTTGAGAAGATCAAGGGCATGTGATCCGGGCGGTCGGCCAGGCACCTATGGCGTTTCCGCCGAGGCGATCACCAACCTGGTCACGACGGTCGGGCGCCTCGGATCGAAGAGGTCCCGGTTGGCCGGATCGCCGATCAACGCCACCATTTTCTCGGGCGCACCGGTGAGGGTGACATTCACGGTGTGCTCGCCCCGTTCCACGATGCCCGCGAGGAGGCCTTTGTCGACGGCCGCCGCGAACGCCTCCGGGTCCGGCTCCCAAATGACCAGGTCGCCGTCGCTCGTGAAGTGATACTCCACCAGGAAGTACTCCTGGTCCCAGCCATTCGTGCCGCGCGACCTGAAGCTCAAGAAACCACGGTCACCAGCCCGACTGACGACAATCTCGGCCTCGGCGAGGACGAACCTGCCTTCCTTCCAGTCGACGCCCGCGAGCTTGCCGATGCCGTCGTCGGTGAACCTGATGAAGAGGACCTCGCCGCCGGAGGTCCAACTCCCCTCCAACCGTACGCGGTCGTCAGCGCTGCCGTTCGCGGGCAGCGGCTGGGTGAGGGTCACCGACGAGCATCCGCCAGCCGCCAGGGCGACCAACACGACCACCGACACGAAGCCACTGCGACACGGGTGCATAGGAGCCTCCGCTGGCGAGTGTATCCCGAACGATCTCGCCACTTCGAACGTGTCTGTCGGGAGACCTGGCGCGAGGGCGTCGCCATGACCTCGTAGGCGCAGAGCTTGCCTCCGCCCGCCTTGTGACCGAAGAGTGCCTCCTGGCTCAGTGCGCCAAGTTCACCACGGGCGCAGACAAGCTGCGCCCCTACGACGGAGCATTCGCGCAATGTCGGCGCACCAGGACTTGCCGTCGTGTTCTCGTAGGGGCGGAGCTCGCCTCCGCCCGGTCCGCAGCGCCAAGCTGACTCGGGCTCAGCTTTCGGAGCGCGCGTCGAGCGCGGCGCGCAGCTCGTGCGCCAGGGTCGCCATGTCGAAGGGCTTCTGGAGGAAGCGGACGTCGCCAGCACTGACATCGCGGTTGACAACCTCGTCCTCGGTGTAGCCCGACATCAGGATCACCTGCAGACCGGGCCAACGGCTGCGCAGAGACGCCGAGAGCTCGGTCCCGGCCATTCCGGGAAGCATGAGATCGGTGAGGAGAAGATCGAATTCGGGCTCGTTCGGCACGCCGAGGGCCTCTTCGGCATCCCCGACCGCGTGCACCTGGAAGCCCAGGGCGCCGATCAGCTCCGCGAGCGCCATGCGCGCCCCCGCCTCGTCCTCGACGACCAGCACGCGCTCCCCCCGCCCGCGCGCGACGGCCACACCCGCGGGAGCCAGCTCCAGGACCTGCTCGTGCGCGCCCGAACCCACCATCGGCAGGGTGACGGTGAAGACGGTGCCGCCGCCCTCCCGATCGCCGACCGTGATGCTCCCGCCGTGCTGGGTGGCGATGCCGTGGACCACGGACAGACCGAGCCCCGTGCCCCGGTCGGCGGGTTTGGTGGTGAAGAAGGGCTCGAAGATCCGGTCGCGGATCGCCTCCGGCACGCCCGGACCGTCGTCGGCGACGCTCGCCCACACCGTCCCGTCGGGGCCCCGTCCCGACCGGATGCTCACCTCGCCGCCGTCCGCGAGGACGTCGGACGCGTTGACCACGAGGTTCATCAGGACCTGCTCGATTTGGCCGGTGTCGGCCTCGACCGGGAGCGGCTCCGGCGACAGCTCGACGCTGAAAACGATGTTCTCCCGCACCAGGCGCCTGAGCATGTCTGACTGGCCACGCACGATCACGTTGAGGTCGACCAGGTGCCGCTGGGAGGTCTCGCGACGGGAGAACAGCAGGAGCTGACGCGTCAGAGCTGCCCCGCGATGGACGTGCTGCTCGAGCTCGTCCGCCACCGTCTGCAGACGGTCGGGCTGCAACCGGAACGCTCGCACCAGCTGAGCCTGGCTCAGGAGGGCCTGGAGGAGGTTGTTGAAGTCGTGCGCCACGCCGCCGGCGAGTCGGCCGACGGCCTCCATCTTCTGGGCCTGGCGGAGCTGCTCCTCGAGGGCCCGCCGCTCGGTGATGTCGAACAGGTAGCCTTTGATCTGCTCGGGTTGACCCTGCTCGCCCCGCATGAGCCCGAGGTTCGCGATCACGTGGAGCGGAACGCCGTCGTGACGCCGCAGCTCGATCTCGTGGTTCTCGAGCCGTCCACGGCGCTCGAGCAGGCCGATCAGGGACTCGCGGCCCTCGGGCCGTGGATACAGGCCGAGGACGCTGGTCGCCATCGCCACGGCCCGATCTCGAAACCCGAACAGCTTGACATAGGCCGGGTTGCAGTCGACGAGGCGGCCGTCGAGCGTGGTCATGAAGTCGGCGGTGAGATCCTCCTCGAAGAAGCTCCGGTAGCGCTCCTCGCTCGCCTTGAGCGCCTCGTCCGACCGTCGCCACTCGGAGACGTCCTCGACGGTACCCTCGTAGCATGCGACCGCGCCGGAGTCGTTGCGGATGGCGCGCGCGTTCTCACGCACGAAGACGGTGCGCCCGCCCCTCGTCCGCCACTCCGACTCGAAGCCGGTGACGATGCTCTCGGCGTCAACCCTCTCCCGGAACGCCTGTCGCGACTCCGGGTTGGCGTACCCCTCCCTGGTGAGGTCGATCGCCGCCAACTCCTCGAAGGAGTCGTAGCCGAGCATGCGCACCAGCGCGGGGTTGGCGGCCAGGATGCGGCCGTCCGGCGTCGACCGGTAGATCCCCGTAGGCGCCTGCTCGAAGAGGGTCCGATAGCGCTCCTCGCTCTCCTGCAGGGCATCTTCCCAACGGGCCCTCTGGATCGCCACGCCGTAGTAGTCCGCCAGCCGCCCGACCACATCGAGGTCCTCGGGACCGTAGTCGCGATCCGAGTTGGCGAGGGCGATCATGCCGAGCAGCTCGGCGCCGGAGACCACCGGCACCGCGAGGTACCTCTCCAGTGGGACGTGGCCCGCCGGCGTGCCGTTCACCACGGGGTGCGACAGGGCGTGGTTGGTGAAGAACGCCTCACGGGTGTTGAGCACGTGGCCCCACAGGCCGGCGTAGGTGCCGTCCGGACTACGGGGGAGGACGATCCTCCGATCCTCGACGGTCACTCCGCACGCGCCCGCGAGCATCTCAGTCAGCGTGTGACAGACGCTGTCGCCGCTGGCGAGGTCGATCTCCGAGACGAAGCCGTGCTCGCTGGAGGTCAACCGGCGGGCGTGCTCGAGGATCGCGGCGGCCACCTCCGGAACCCGGATCTCGTCGCTGATCACGATCCGGGAGATCGCATTGAGCGCCGCCCGCACCTCGAGGTCTCGCCGCAGAGCCTCCTCGGCGCGGCGGCGCTCGCTGATGTCACGGACCGCGGCGACGTGAACCGGCCGACCCTTCCAGATGAAGTAGCGGCCGGTGATCTCGACCGGGAGCTCGGTCCCGTCTTTGCGCCGGTGGCGACGCAGCGGGACGCGGATGACCTGGTCAGGCTGGATCGGGGGGCCGGTGGTGACCCGCCGGGTGTCCTCGGGCTCGGCCGACAGGTCGTGGTTGCGCAGGCTGAGGATCTCGTCGCGAGTGTAGCCGTACAGCGCCTCGGCGGCGGTGTTGGCCTCAAGGATCGCGCCGGTGGCGTTGTCGATCATGAGGATGGCGTCGGACTCGGCCTCGAACAGCTGGCGGTGCCGCTCCTCGCTCTCGTGCAGCGCGAGCTCGGCGCGCTCTCGCTCCTCGGCGGTCTCGAGCGCGCCGACGGCGAAGCCGACGTCCTCGGCGAGCTCCTCGAGCAGGCTGACAATCTCGGCGTCAAAGGCACCGACATCGGCCGCGTACACCGCAATGACGCCGAAGAGACGCTCGTTCACCACCAGCGGCAGCGAGACCAAAGAACGGTACCCGCGTGGACCGGCCGCCTCCCGCCACGGCGTCATCGAGGTGTCGGCGATGATGTCGTCGATCACCACGGTGCGGCGCTCCCGGATCGAGGTTCCGACCGGACCCCGCCCGAGCGCCGAGTCGTCGCACCGGATCGCGGCCTCCGCAAGGTAACCGGCCTCGTCTCCGGCGGCGGCCAACGGTCGGACCTCTCCGGTGTCGTGATCGGCCTCGCCGATCCAGATCATCGCGAACTGGCCCTGCTCAACCGTGATCCGGCAGGTCTCGGCGAGCATCCAGGTGCGGCTCTTCTCGCGCACGATGAGCTGGTTGATCTCGCGGATTGTCCCCAGCAGCCGGTTCAGCTTCCGCTCGCGGTCCTCGGCCCGCTTGCGGTCCGTGATGTCCTCGAGGGCGACGACGACGAGCGTCCCCATCGAGGTCTCGATCGGCGAGGTCGAGACCAGCATGGTGAGCGTCGCCCCGGCCTCGCGTCCTGCGAAGGGCAGCGTGCACTCGACCGCGTGGTGGGCTGCCCGGTGCTCGAGAGTGTCGGTCACGACGGTTCGCAGCGGACAGGCGGCGCACTCGTCGCCCGACCGGCACCCGGTCGGGTCGTCAAGGGCGATCACGCACCCGAAGGCGTCGCCCGGGAGGCGGCCGAAGGCGTCTCCGGCCGGCCGGCCCGCGAGCAGGGACGCCGCCCGGTTGGCGCGCACGATCCTGCGCTCCGAGTCGAGGATCACCATCGCGACCGGCGCGCTGTCAAACACCGTCGCCAGCTCGCTCTGGCTCTGGATCAGCGCCTTCTCGATCTGCTGACGCTCGCCTTCCAGACGGCGCCGCTCGATCGCCCGCTCGACCGCGGATCCAAGCCGTCCGAGCCGGTCCTTGAGCAGGTAGTCGACGGCACCCTCCCTCATGCACTGGGCCGCGGTCTCCTCGCCCATGGTGCCGCTGATCACGATCACCGGCACCGTCAGCGCCCGCCGGTTGACGTGCGCGATCGCCCGGAGGGCGTCGAAGCTCGGCAGGGAGAAGTCCGAGAGCACCACGTCGAGCCCTTCGTCGAGGGCGGCGACGAAGTCCTTCTCGGTGTCGACCCGCGTCCACTGGGTGTCGAAGCCGTGCCGGCGTAGCTCGGCCACCATCAGCTCGGCGTCGGCCGGCCGATCCTCCAGGATCAGGGCACGAAGCGGCTGCGCCAACGCGCCCCCCTCGCTCAGCCCACCGGCGGCTGGTTGAGCAGCAGCCAGTACATGCCGAGGCTGCGCACACACTCGGTGAACTGCTCGAAGTCGACCGGCTTGGTGATGTATGAGTTCACGCCGAGCCGGTAGCTCTCGACCACGTCGCGCTCCTCGCGCGACGAGGTCAGCACCACGACCGGGATGTGGCGGGTACGCTCGTCGCCCTTGATCTGCCGCAGTACGTCGAGGCCGTCCACCAGCGGCAGCTTGAGGTCGAGCAGGATCACCCGTGGAATGTGGTTGACGTCGCGGCCGGCGTAGCGGCCGGTGGCGAAGATGAACTCCAGCGCCTCGGCGCCGTCGCGCACCACCTGGATGTTGTTGGCGAGGCGGTTGGCCTTGAGGGCGTGGAGGGTGAGCTCCTCGTCCGCCGCGTTGTCCTCGACCAGCAGAATCTCAATCGGGTTGCTCGGCACCATGGTCACCTCCGCCGAAGCTCAGGTAGAAGGTCGCGCCGCTACCGGGCTCGGCCTCGGCCCACACCCGTCCGCCGTGGCGGTGGACGATGCGGGCCACTATGGCGAGGCCGACGCCCGTACCCTCGAACTCCTCGGCGCGGTGGAGCCGCTGGAAGACGCCGAAGAGCTTGTCCTTGTAGCGCATGTCAAAGCCCACTCCATTGTCGCGCACAAAGACGACTGTATCACCGTTGAGCACCTGGGCACCGACCTCGACGCGCGCGACCTCGCGGGTGCGGGTGAACTTGATCGCGTTGCCGAGCAGGTTGAGGAGCACCTGCTTGAGCAGACGGGGGTCGCCGGGCACTGCGGGCAGCTCGCCTACGGCGAGCTCGATCCGGCGGCCGTCGCGCTCGGGCTCCAGGTCCCACCACGCCTCGGACACCACCTCGGAGAGCGCCACCGGTTCGATCTTCATCGCCTGCCGCGAGAGCCGCGAGAAGGCGAGCAGGTCGTCGATCAGGAGAGCCATGTTCTTGGTGTTGTCGCGCACGATCTTGAGGTAGCGCTGCGCCTCGGGGTCGAGCTCGGCCGCATGCTCGTCGAGGAGGATGCGCGAGAACCCGTCGATCGCGCGCAGCGGCGCGCGCAGGTCGTGGGACACGGAGTAGGAGAACGCTTCGAGCTCCTTGTTGGCCGCGGCGAGGTGCTCGACCGTGCGGGCGAGGTCAACGTTGAGCTCGGAGATTTTCTCCTCGGCCGCCATACGGTCGGTGATGTCGAACCAGGAACTCACGATCTCCTGTGGGTCGCCGGCGTTGTCGCGGACGAGGCGGGCCTCGGTGTGCAGCCAACGGTACTCGCCGTCGGCCCTCTTGAACCGGTAGTCGCGGTTCGAGCTGATCCCGATCCAGAAGAGAGGCGAGCCCGGCGAGCACGCTCGCGCGGTCCTTGGGATGGACGTGGTCGATCCAGAACCGCGGGTCGGAGGTCAGTTCTTCCGGCCGGTGGCCGAGCACGGCAACCACATTCTCGGTGACGGAGGTGAGTTCGAAGCCTCCGGTTGGCCTTCGGGTGGCGATCATCGCCGGGCTGGCGCCCACGACGAACCGGAGCCGCTCGTGGGTCAGCTTGAGCTGGTGGGCCCGCTCCTCGACCCGCTGCTCGAGGTCGGCGTTGAGGGCTTGCAGCTCCGCCTCCATTCGCCGTCTCTCGGTGATGTCGACGCCCATGCCGATGAGAAACTTCTGCGCACCAATCTCCGCCATGCGGCCGGTGAAGAGGTAGGGCGTCCGGGTGCCATCCTTCGCCACCAGATCGGCCTCGACCGACGACTCACCGGTCGCGAACACCTCGGAGATGCGCTCCGCGACACGCGCCTGGTCGGCGCCCTCGAAGAGCTCAAGGGGCGTCAGCTCCGCGAACTCGTCGGAGGAGTAGCCGGTGACCTGCTCGAAGTTGTTGTTCCAGCGCTGAAAACGCAGGGTTTCGTCGAACAGGTAGGCGACCCCCGGCAGGCTCGCCAGCATCGCCTCGCTGAAGTGCTTCTCGGCGAGCAAGTCCCGGCGCGCCCGCTCGCGGTCGCTGACGTCGGTAACGGTCGTGATGAAGTACAGCGGCGATCCGGAGCCGTCCCGCAGCAGGCTGGTGTTGACGTCGGTCCAGACGATATGCCCGTCACGATGGAGGTAGCGCTTTTCCATATGATAGCTGTCGCGCTCGCCGGCGAGCAGGCAGCGAATGCACTCTCGGCTCTCTGGAATGTCGTCAGGATGCGTGACGCGGACGAAGTCGAGCTGCTGCAGCTCGGCAACCGTGTAGCCGATCATCTCGGCGAAGGCGCGGTTGACCTGCAACAGCCGGCCGTCCGGCGCGGTCAGCGACTTGCCCACTCGCGAGTGCTCGAAGACCGAGCGGAAACGTTCCTCCGACTCCTCCATCAGGCGCAGCATCGGCGACGTGACCCGGAAAAAGACAAGGGCGCCGAGGGCGACCAGCACCAGCGTCCCGAGCAGCGCGAAGCCGCCGGCGCGGACGATCGGCGCCCGGACCTCGGTGAGGTCGATTTTGGCGACCAGGCCCCAGTTCGGCCCGTCGACCGGGCGAAAGGCCGCAAGCACTCTCTCGCCACGATAATCACGTCCGATCATGGTGCCATTCTCGCCGGCGAGGGCGCGGGCCATGGGTTGCGCGAGGGTGGCTCCCGCCATCTTCAAGGGCTGACCGCCGGAAGCGGGATGGAGCATCGGCGTCAGGAAGACGACGGTGTCGCCGTCACGGCGCGCGACGGTGAACTCACCGCTCGTGCCGAGGCTGGGCGCCTCACGCTGGGCCTCGGCGAGAAGATCGAGGATCGCCTGGGGATCGCGGCTCGCCTGGTAGACGGCATCGATCAGCGCCTCTCGGGTCGCGACCAGGTCGATCAGGCGGCTGCGCTGCGTTTCCAGGCTCGAGCGGTAGAGAGCGACCAGCGCAACAGCCGCCACCGCCAAGGCGACGGCAGTCATGATCGCCACCAGCAGCAGCGCCCGGAGGCGCTCGTGTTTCATGGGGCCGACTCCCCGTTCACCGCAGGACGATCGTGCTTGATCGGGTCCGGCCCCGTCGCACTCTCGCCCTTACCCACGGCCTCGAGGTGTCGGCGGATGACCGGCACCAGTTCGCGGCCGAGATCGATCTTGGCCACATAGCCGCAGGCCCCCGCGGCGGCCGCATCCGCACGGTGGGCGGCGGTGTCGAAGATGCTGACGACGACGACGCGGCTCGCGGGCGACACCGCCTTCACGCGCCGGGTCGCCTCGATGCCGCTGATGCCGGGCAGGCTGATGTCCATCAGCACCAGGGGGGGCCGGTGGGCGGCGGCGAGCTCGACCGCCTCCTCGCCGTTCGAAGCCTCCAGACATGCGGCTTCTGGAAAGCTGCTCTGCACCAGCTCGCAGAGCGAATGTCGCACACCCTCGTGGTCGTCGACGACCAGCACGTGGGTTTTCGTCATGATGGTCACCCCCATCAGTGCCGTTGGCGCCCTCTTCCACGACAAAGGTCGCTCCTCGCGTCGGTCCTGTCTGTCGGGAAACCTGGACACATGGTGCCGGGAGGGCACGACCCTACGACGGACGCACCAGGCCGTGTTCGACCGCGAACCGGATCAGACCCGCGAGATCGTCGACCTCGAGCTTCTTCATCAGCCGCGACCGGTAGGTCTCGACCGTCTTCGGCGACAGGTTCACCATCCGTGCGATGACCGCAGACGACCTGCCTTCGGCGACCAGCCCAAGGACCTCGCGTTCGCGCGCCGACAGGCGCTCGAGCGGCGAGCGGGCGCCTCCGGCGCCCCCGGACCGCAGGTGGTCGCCGGCCACAGTGGCAGCGATCCGCTGACTGAGGTAGCGGCGCCCGGCGTGGACCGCACGGACGGCGTCGGCGACCTCGGCGCCGGCGGACTCCTTGACCACGTAGCCGCGCGCACCCGCCCTCAATGCCTGGTGGACATGCTCCGAGGTCGCGTGCATCGAGAGCACAACGACCTTGACCGCGGGGGCGAGCTGCTGCAGCCGCGCCGTCGCCGCGATGCCGTCGAGGTCGGGCATCGCGATGTCCATCAGCACCACGTCGGGCACGAGGTCCAGGACCAGCTTCACCGTCTCGAAGCCGGACGCGCTCTCGCCCACCACATCGAGGTCGCGATGGGCCTCGAGGATCATCCGCAGGCCCTCCCGCACCAGGGTGTGGTCGTCCGCGAGCAGGATCCGGATGGTCACCGACCGGGCCCGCCGAGGTCGAGCACGACGCGGGTCCCCTCCCCGCGGCTCGAGGTGACGTGGAGGGCTCCACCGATCGCCGTCGCCCGCTCCTCCATGATGGTCAGCCCCCAGCCCTCCCGACGGCTGCCCTTCCCGCGCGGAGTGGGGACAAAGCCGATCCCGTCATCGACGACCGTCACACGGGGGCCATTCGGGCCCTGGTCCACCGCGATCCGGACCGCCCCGGCCTGCGCGTGCTTGGCGACATTGGTCAGGGCCTCCTGGACGATGCGGAAGATAGCAACCTCGACGTCGCCACGGAGGCGAGGTTCGAGCTCGCTTCCGGTCACGACCGCCGTCACGCCGGTCCGCTCAGTGAAGACCTCGGCGAACCAATGCAGGGCGGCCACGAGACCGTAGGCATCGAGGACCGGCGGACGGAGCTCCGCCATGACGTAGCGGATCTCCTCGGCGGTTTCGCCCAGGAGGCGGTCGGCGTCGTCGAGCCGCGGACCAACCTCGGTCAGGGACTCCGGCGACAGCCGGTTGCGCAGGACGGTGAGGTTGAGGCCGAGCGCAGTCAGGTTCTGGCCGACCCGGTCGTGCAGCTCGCGGGCGAGCTCCTTGCGCTGTGCCTCCTCGACCTCGGCGAGCCGTGCCGCCAGGCCTCGGATTTCGTCGAGCAGCCGAGACCGCTCGTCCTCCGCCCGCTTGCGCTCGGTGGCGTCGAGGAAGACGGTCGCGAACCGCCCCGGTTGTAGCGAGAAGGCCCGCACCTCGAAGTACTTGCCGATCGCTTCGGAGTAGTGCTCGAACTGCGCGGGCTTTCCCGTCAGCGCTACCCGGCCATAGGTCTCGATCCAGAACGGCTCGGTCTCGGGCAGCACCTCCAGCACCGTCCGCCCGACGATTCCCGGCTCGAGGCCGGTGAGCTCGAAGAACGTCGGGTTGGCGTCCAGAAATCGGTAGTCGACCGGCCGACCGCCGCTATCACAGAGGATCTCGTGCAGTGCGAAGCCCTCGGCCATCGTCGTGAACAGCCGGCGGTACTTCTCCTCGCTCTCGCGCACGGCCTGCTCCGCGCGTACCCGCTCGGTCACGTCTCGGGCGACCGTGTGCATGAACCGCCGCTCGCCGATCACGATCGGCGAGTTGCTGAACTCAACGTCGACCTTGCATCCGTCCCTACGCAGGATGGGTGCCGCACTGAGGACCGACTCGCCGGCCAGGATCTGCGAGTGAAAGGCATCGAACGCGTGCAGATCGGGCTCGTCATGGAGGTCCGGGATCCGCATCCCGAGCAGCTCCTCGCGCGAGTAACCGGTCAGGGCGACGGCGGCCGCGTTGACCGCGGTGAAGCGGGCGTCCTCGTCGCTGATCAAGACCGCGTCGCGGGACCCTTCGAAGATCCGCTCCTGCCAGAGGAGTGCCTCTCGCAGGGAGTCTTCGCTGCGCCGGCGCTCGGTGACGTCCATGATGTTCCCGTAGGCCAGTACCACCCGGCCGTCGCGAAGCTCGGCGCGGCCCATGGTGCGGACCCACAGGTGCTCGCCCTGCGCGTTGACGAAGCCCAGCTCGAGGTCGTAGGGCTCTCCTTCGGCGACCAGGCGACCAAATGCCTCCCGGATACGCTCCCGGTCGCCGGGGTCGTACATGGCGATCGAAATCTCGTGGTCCGACGGGTCGTGGGCGTCCCTCGGCAGACCGTGGATCCGGTAGACCTCGTCGGTCCATTCAGTCGCTCCCGTCGCCGGATCACGATCCCAGCCGCCGACTCCGGCGAGGCGTTGCGTCAAGTCGAGCAGATCCCGGCTCCGCCGCGCGTCGGCCTCGGCCTGCACAACCTCGGTGCGGTCCTCGCCGAGGCTGAAGGTGCCGACAACCCGTCCGTCGGCATCGCGGAGGACCGTGTTCGACCAGTGGACGATCCGCTCCTCACCGCCCCGGGTCAGCACCGGGTTGTCGAAGTGGAGTTGGAGCTCGCCGCTTGTAAGGGTACGGCGGAAGACCGCGCTCGCCTCCGCGCGCTGCCCTTCCGGAACGAAGGTCTCGAACCAGTCCTTTCCCACGGCCTCGCCGCGGTCCCACCCCAGCAGCTGGAGAGCGAGGTCGTTCAGGAAGCTCACGCGACCCTCGGCGTCGAGCCCGACAGCGATCAGGTCGACGTTCTCGATCGTCTCCCGGAAGCGGCGCTCGGACACGGCGAACTCATCCTGGGCCCGCCGCGTCTCGGAGATGTCCGTGAGCACGCCCTGCAGCCCGACGACCGCGCCGTCCGTGACCACCGGCCGGCTCGAGGTCCTCACCCAGTGCACCTCTCCGGTCTTGGCCACCATCCGGTACTCGCGGGGTTCCAGCTTGCCCGAGATGACTTCACCGAAAGCCTTGCGGGTATTCGCCACATCATCGGGATGCACGAGGTCCGTGTACGGGGTGCCGACGAGCTCCCCAGCGGCGTAGCCGAAAACGGTCGTGACCGCCGGGCTCACGTAGTCGAGAGTACCGTCGAGCGCTACCGAGTAGACCACATCGTTGAGGTTCTCGACCAGCTCGCGGTAGCGGGACTCGCTGCGCTGCACTAACTCGATCAGTCTCTCCCGGTCGGCGACGCTGCGCGCCAGCTTGACGGCTGCCCAGCTCTGTGCCGCGAGCAGACCGGCTAGACGAGCGTAGAACGTCATCGCCGCGTCGACGGTCTCCCGGCTCCAGCGCGGCACCCGCTCCAGGGCGGCCAGATACTCCGCCTCGTCGAAGCCGTAACGACGGGCCTGGGCCCTGAAGATCTCAAGATCCGGCGTCTCGTCGTCGAACAGGAACTGGCCCAGGAAGAGGTTGCCGAGATGACGCCCGCCGACCGTGATCGGCGTCGCCATGTCCCACATGTTGTTCTTGCAGCGGCAAAGCTTGAAGCTCCCGGGATCGACCCCTTGGGAGAGCAGTGTGTCGCTCTCCCGGCAGCCCTGGCAGGCATCGGGATGGACACGATGGAACCTAGTACAGATGTCCTGCCACCCGGTCGCCACCAGGACCCGGCCGTCGAGGTCGAGGATGCCGACGCCGATCTGCGTCAGGGCGTAGAAGTCGTCCATAAGAGCCTGGACCACCGCCACATCGAGGACCTCCGCGAGAGCGTACTCGCCTGAGCCGGGAGTGTCCTCGGCGGGTCGCCGATCGTCAGGCAGGAGGTTGGCCATGCTCATCCCCGAAGCCCGCCACTGTCCAGGAGCCACCCAAACCTCACGAACGACCCGACGAGCATCTATTTCGTGGTGCAGGGCCAGAGCTGGAGCTGAACGGGACTTCCTACCCATCCATCGTAAATCGTCTCCGGGAGTTCGTGAGCCGCCGAGTCGTTTCTGTCGCGCGACCGCCCTCGCTACCCCCAACAGGCCATGCGGAGGGCGGTTCTAGGAGTGTGTAGCTCATAGATGGATGGTGGATTTCGGAGCGCCGTGAAGGGCCTGTTGAGGCGCATTCGAGGAGCAGTACTCCGAGTACGGGCCGAGGATGCAACGAAAACAGGGCTTCACGCCGCCCGAAAGACGCCGTGTACGCTATGGGCTACATACTCCTAGCGCAGCCGTCGCGAGTGGCGCGCCTCAGTCCGGCCCCCGAGAACCTCGACCTTCACCTTGGCGGCGTCTCCCGATGCGGGTCGCGCGAGGCGCAGGTCGTAGGTTGCGGCGACGGTGTCGGCATAGAGGTCCGCCACCAGCTCGAGCAGGCCGGAGTCGCTCAGACGAGGGAAGTAGGCCGCACCGCCCGAGGCGTCGACGACACGCTCGAGGCCCTTGCGAGTGGCGGACTCGAGCCGCCCGCCCTCGACCCCGACCACGAGGACCGGGACACCGGCACTTTCGGCGCGGTCGATCGCAGCCCTCCAGGCGGACCGCCCGGAGCCGTCACCGCCGTCGGTCACGACCACCAGCACGCGTCGCCCGCGGCGCTCGGCGAGGCCGTCCAGGGCCGTCGCGACCATGCCTGCGAGCTCGGTTTGGCCCGCCCCCGCGCCGGAGCGCAGCAGGGCCGCAGCCCGGTCCGGGCTCGCACCCCAGGTCGGCGCGGAAGCCGATCCCGCGTCCGCGGCGACCAGCGTGCTGCCGCGATCGCCCGAAGCCTGGATCGCCAACCGACCCACGAGGGCCTCGAGGCCCGGCAGGCTCTTCAGAGTGTCCGGGGCGACGTGTGCCACGACTGCGAGGTAGAGCGGTGCACGGCTGGCGTCGCCGAAGTCCTCGATGGCGACCTGATCGCCGTCGAGCTCGACCCGGAACACGCCACGATCGAGACCGCTCACCGGGCGGCCGCGGTCGTCAACCCAGACGGTGAGGTCAACGAGTGCGGGCGCGTCAGCGCCCCACTGCTCAAGATCTCGAGGCGGGCCGGTCCGAGGATGGGTCGGAGCAGGCAGCGGGACGGCCGCCGGCGTGATGGTCGGCATCGGTACCGGTGCCGCGGCGGCAGCGACACCAGGCAGCTCGCTTCCGGCGGTCGGTTCAGGCTGGACCTCCGGCTGCTTCTGGACGGCTGCGGTCGCCGCTGGGCTGGGCTGCGCAGCGGCGGTCGCGCCGGCGGCCGCCGCGACCGGCGCCTCGCTCGCGGCGCTCGGCTCGGCTTGCTGCACTGGCGGTTCCCGGGGCGCGGCCGCGGGCTCGGGTGTCGCTTCGGCAGCCGGGGCGGCGGCCGCCGGTGGCGGCGGAGCCTTGCCCGGCTCCAGCCGGGGCACAACAACCGGGCCCTGCCAGAAACCCGAGCTTCCGCCCTGGCCGGCCTGGAGCTCGATCCGCAGCTCGTAGCGCCCCGGCTCCAGGACCATCTCGAGCCCCACCCTGCCCTGGGCGTCGAGATCAACGCCGCGAGCCAGGCGCACGACCGGCTTGCCGCTGCGGGTCAGCTCGCCCTGCAGCCACGCCGTCCCTCCGATCCGCGCCCGATCCTCGGGAGCGACCTGGACGACGATCTCGACCGCCGTGCCCTGACCCTCGACCCTGAGCGGCGCGACCTCGACCCGCATCGCGACCGGACGCGACGCCCCGAGGGCCAGCAGCCCGACCAACATCACGACCGCACAGCTCGCCCGCTTGTTCACGGTGGTACTCCCCGCTCGTATTGTGGCATGGTCCTGATACGGATTCGCGTCCGAGCCTGTTGCATCGCTCTCTCGCCTGGTGGCGGCCTCGGTCGAGATCCGCCACCAGCCGACCCTCCAACGGCACGGCCCGTGTTGCCGCACGGGTCTCGGAACCGTAGATTGGTTCGCAGAGCAGCTCAGAACAACCGAATGACGACCGACGAACCGTGCCGCTTGCGGCCGTCGCTGATCTCACCGTCCGGACGCCGAACGGAGGAGCCATGAAACCCCGCACCATTCTCGACCTGTTCCGCGCCGACATCGCCACCCCTCGCGACGACCACACCGTCCACCATCGTCCCGGCCATGCCCGCACCATCAGCACCGGGGCGTTCCTCGCTCGCACCGTTGGGTTGGCACACGGAATGGCAGAGCTCGGCGTCAAGCGGGGCGACCGGGTCCTGGTCGTCAGCGACAACCGGCCCGAGTGGCACATGGTCGACCTCGCCCTGCTCGCGCTGGGAGCGACCAACGTCCCGCTCTACACGACGCTCACCCCAGCCCAAATCGCCTACCAGGCCGCAGACTCCGGCGCAGTGGCTGGAATCGCCGAGGGACCGGAGCTGATGAGTCGCCTCGCCGAGGCCGGGCGCGAGTGCCCCGGCCTGCGTCACCTGATCCAGATCGAAGGTGGACCACCTCCCGGTGTCCGCGCCCTCGACGAGCTCACCGCGGCCGCTCCGGACGGAGCCCAAGCGTGGTACTGGGAGCAGGCCGCGGCGGTCGAGCCGGACGACCTCGCCACGATCGTCTACACCTCTGGAACCACCGGCGAGCCGAAAGGGGTCATGCTCACGCACCGCAACATCGTCACCAACGTGCGCGAGATCCTCGAGCGGGTCGACGTCGGCGCCCAGGGAGACCTCGCCCTCGAGTTTCTGCCCCTGTGCCACATGATCGAGCGCATCGCGGGCTACGGCTACATGGCGCGTTCGGTCAACCGGGCGTACTGCTCCGTGCACCACGTCGCCGAGCTGATCCCGACCGTGCGTCCGACCATCTTCGCGAGCGTCCCGAGAGTGCTTGAAAAGGTCCACGACGGCGTCATGCAGAAGGTCGCGGCGGCGCCAGCGCGGCGCCGCGCGATCTTCCACTGGGCACTGCGGGTGGGTCTCGAGACGGCCCGGCACCGGCTCGTCGGGACCCGTCCTCCCCTCGGTCTGCGCGCCCGCCATTCCCTTGCCGACCGCCTCGTGCTCGCCAAGGTCCGCGGGGCGCTCGGGGGCCGCCTGCGGGGGACCTTCTGCGGCGGCGCGCCGATGCCGCTGCACGTGATGGAGTTCTTCTTCGCGATCGGCATCCCGATCCAGGAGGCCTACGGTCTGACCGAGACCTCTCCGGTGCTCACCCTCAGCGGCTACCAGCCCGGCGCCTGCAGGCTGGGCGCGGTCGGCCGCGCCCTGCCGAGCTGCGAGCTCAAGGTGGCCGAGGACGGTGAGCTGCTCGCCCGCGGGCCGAGCATCACCCGCGGCTACTGGAACAAGCCCGAGCGCACCGCCGAGGCCTTCGACGACGACGGCTTCTTCTCGACCGGCGACGTGGCGCGCATCGACGAGGACGGCTTCGTCTACATCACCGACCGCAAGAAGGACCTCATCGTCACCGCCGGCGGCAAGAACGTCGCTCCGCAACCGATCGAGAACCTGCTCAAGCAGTCGCCGTTCGTGGACGCCGCGGTGCTGATCGGCGACCGGCGCCCGTTCGTGGTCGCACTGCTGTCGCCGAGCCCAGAGGCCGTCACCGCGTGGGCGGCGGAGCACGGGCTCGGACACCTCGATCTCGCCGAGCTGGTCAGGCGGCCGGAGGTGACCTCACTCTTCGCCACGGCGGTCGAGGCCGCCAACCGGGATCTCGCGCGCTTCGAGCAGGTCAAGCAGTTCCGGGTGCTGCCAGCGACGCTGAGCATCGACGGCGGCGAGCTGACGCCGACCCTCAAGGTCCGTCGAGCCCTGGTCACCCAGCAGTACGCCGAGCTGATCGAGGAGATGTACACCAGCTCCCCGTGACCGCTTCAAACTCGGCGGCAACTACACTTGGTCACACGCCTACGGCAACTTCGACGGCGAGACCGTAGGCTCCGGCCCGGTGACCAGCACCAACAACCCGAGCTACTACCCCGAGTACCTTAACGTCAGCTGGTCCAACCCGAACGGCGACCTCGCCATCGACCAGCGCCACAAGCCGCGCGCGTGGGCGATCTGGGACGTCGTCTCCACCTCGCGCCACAACCTCAGCGTGAGCTGGCTCGAGAGCTTCTCCTCAGGCACACCGTACGGCGCCCTCGGCGCGGTCCGGTCCTACCTGTATGTGACCAACCCGGGCTACTACAACCGGCCGGCGACGGTGGCTTACTACTACACCCCCCGCGACGCCTTCCACACCGACAGCGTCCACTCCACCGACCTCGCGCTGAACTACTCGTTCTTCTTGGCCGTAGCGGGCGCCGACGTCGAGCTCTTCATCCTCTGACACCCCTGGCGAGGTTCTTACGCCTTTCGCTCCGCCCGCTCGATGAGGGCCTCGAGGTATCGCGAGCCGAGCTGCCCGGTCGCCATCGAGCGCTTCACCGGCGGCAGCCGGAGGATCGCACCGAGCACGGCGGCCATCGCGCGATGGCTCGTCAACGCGTGACTGTCGAAGATCAGGTGCTGGAGCGTCCCGCGTTCGACCGCCATCTGCACCGTGCGGTGTACGGAGTCGATCGGGGTGATGACGCGCTCCGCGCGGAGCGTGAGCGCGAGGTTCCCGTGCCGGCAGGCGGGGACGCACACCCCGCAGCCGAGGCACAGCTCGGTTGAGAGCTTGGCCCGGCTGACGCTTCGGGTGTGCCGGGTCGTTGGCCGAGACCAGGACCATCGCCTCGACCGGACAGGCCGCGACGCACTTCCCGCACCCGGTGCACTCCACGTGGTCGACCAGCGGCAGCCAGTTGGTGGTGTGGACCGGATGGAGGTGGCCGAAGCGGCGGGCAGCGATCATCGCCTCGCAACAGCAACCGCAGCAGTTGCAGATGAAGTTCACCTGCCGCTGCACATTCTCGCCGAACTGGACCAGGCCGCGCTCGCGTGCCTGCTGGAGCAGGTCGAGGCACTCGGTCGCGTCGACCGCCCGGGCGTGTCCGTGCCGCACCAGCGACGCGGCCGTGGTGTTGAAGGTCATACAGATGTCCATCGGCGCGTCGCAGGCCTGCCCCAGGTGCTGCATCTTGTGACGGCAGTAACACATGCCGACGCCGATGTGGGTCGCGGTTTCAACCACGCAACTGGCGCGCTCGGCGTCGAGGACCTCGAGCGCCCCGTCCGGCGGCAGCGACGGCTCGGACACGAACACCCGTCCGAGCTGGGTCTCGCCCTCGGTGAACAGGTTGCGGATGAAGTCCTCCTCGACATTGAGGTACTGGTAGAAGAGCTCGGCGAGCACCTTCTGGTCGAGGTCGGGGCGCACGCGCATCATCGAGAACTCGAAGAACCCCGCCATCGGCGGTGGCAGCACGTAGGTCGTCCCGTCGTCGCCCTCGACGTCGAGTAGCACCGCCCGCGAGGCGAGCTCGTCGAGCACCCGTCGCGCGGCGTCGAGCGGCATCTTCCACACCCTCGCGGCCTGCTCGACGGTGAACGGGCGGATCGGCAGGCGGGCGACGAGCTCCGCCTCGCGCGCCGAGAACAGCATCCCGAGGATCCGGAACAGGAGCTCGGACGACGGTGCACCCTGCGGAAAGCGGTTGAGCCGCTCGACCAGCGCCTGATAGCCCGCCCTGGCGGTGTGATGCGCCATCTGCCCTCGCTCTTCTCAGCCGATCTCGCCCTACCATCGTAGCCTGACAGGAGTGATTCCTGTCGAAAACGCACTTGAGGCGCAGCCCGAGACGCCGGGTCCCGCCCGTGATGCACTCGTAGGGGCGGAGCTTGTCTCCGCCCGATTTCGTCCATCGCCCGGGCGCAGTCAAGCTGCGCCCCTACGAAGGAAATGGCACGAACCCAGTGTCTTGGTGGTTCAATCTCCGCCTCCCGCGCACTGCCGCTCCGTGCTCCGCAGCGGGACCACACGAACCGCCTCGGGGCGAATCGAGGCGGTGCCTGGCGTGTTATGCTCGCTTGACAATACGAGGAAACCAAGACAGGAAGAGTGTCGCCTGGGGGAGGCCCGCCATGAACCGGACCGTCGTCTTCGTCCACGGTTGGAGCGTCCAGAACACCGACACCTACGGCCGCCTGCCCGAACGCCTGATCCGCGAGGCCGCCGCACGCGGCGTCACTCTCGACGCCCGCAACCTGTGGCTCTCGCGCTACGTCAGCTTCCGCGACGAGGTCCGCCTGCCCGATATCTCGCGGCGTTTTGCCGCCGCCGTCGAGCGCGAGCTCGGCGATCTCGCCGCGCGCGGCGAACGCTTCGCCTGCATCACCCACTCCACCGGCGGACCGGTGGTCCGCGACTGGTGGCACCGGTACTACCTCGCACGTCCGGGTGCTCCGCCGTGCCCGATGAGCCACCTCGTGATGCTGGCGCCGGCCAACTTCGGGTCTGCGTTGGCCCAGCTCGGCAAGGCCCGCCTCGGGCGGATCAAGGCGTGGTTCAACGGCGTCGAGCCCGGCTCCGGCGTGCTCGACTGGCTCGAGCTCGGCAGCCCGGAGTCCTTCGCCCTCAACCGCGCCTGGATCGAAACGACGGACGACGTCGTCGAGCGCACCGGCGTCTACCCTTGTGTTCTCACCGGGCAGACGATCGACGCCAAGCTCTACGACCATCTCAACTCCTACACCGGCGAGCCCGGCTCGGACGGCGTCGTGCGCGTCGCCGCCGCCAACCTCAACGCGGCGTACGTCCGCCTCGAGCAGGAGGCGGTGTGCGTGGTGAACGGCGAGCCGAGCGCGCCCAAGCTCACCGCCACCCAGATCGAAATCGCGCCGCCGACCGCGTTCAAGATCGTCCCGGGCCGATCCCACTCCGGGCGCGACATCGGCATCCTGCGCAGCGTGATGAACGACAGCCGGCCGCATCCCACGGTCGACGCGGTGCTCGCCTGCCTCGAAGTCTCGAACCCAGCGGAGTACCACGCCCTGCGCGAGCGTTTCTCCGGTGAGAACCACGATGTCCAGGAAGCGGAGCGGGCCAGGGTCCACGACCGCGTGGTGCTCCATGACACCGTCACCATCACCGACCGCTACGCCATGGTCGTCTTTCGCGTGCTCGACGACACCGGCCAGCAGATCGGCAGCTTCGACCTCAAGCTCACCGCCACCTCACCGACCGATCCCGGTCGAGCGGCGAGCCCCGATCTGCTGCCGAAGGGTTTCTTCGGCGACCGCCAGCGCAACCACCGCCACCCGGGCACGCTGACCTACTACCTCGATGCCGACGTCATGCGGGGATCGCCCGAGGTCCGACATCCCGACCAACCGGATCGCGTGATCCGGCCGGCGCTCCCCGGGACGCCCGCCCTCGGCCTCACGCTCGAGCCGCACGCCGCGGAGGGCTTCGTCCACTTCCTCGAGGCCGGGCTCGTCGCCCGCGAGGCGACCCTCGAAAGCGTCGTCACGCTCAACCAGACCACGCTGGTCGACATCGTGATGCGCCGGGTGGTCCGAGAAGGCGTGTTCCGGATGGACCGGAACTCGGAGCGCTCCGACCGCGACTTCTCGAAGGACGACCCGGGCCCGCCGCTGGGGGCTAACTAGGCAGAGCGAACCACCAAGACACGAAGACACTAGGTCGTCGCAAAGCTATCGCAGGGTTTCACACGTGAGGACAGGGGCCGAGCGCACCCCAGTCAGTCGACCCGCGCAGGCCGGAATGACTCGACTGCGCTGCGGTGTTCTCGAAAATCATGAGACGCTGGTTCAACTTCAGAATGGAGCAATCCAGCGACATGGGAGGTCCTCGTTGATGTCCGACCGAGCCACCACGCGCCGCTTCTCCCGAGCGTCGGCCCTCGCCGTCGCTCTTCTCGGCCTTTCCGCACTTCCGGTTTCCGCTCAGAACCTGCTCACCAACCCTGCCTTCGACAGCGGCCACGACGGCTGGCAGCCGAACGACTCACGGATCGAGCTGCGCGACCGCGGCGATCTCGGCAGCACCCTCGACGGCGGCTCCGGGCCCGGCGCGCTCGAGGTCCGATTCTCGCACTGGAGCAGTTCGTACGACGGCGGCCACCAGACGGTCGACGTTCAACCGGGTGTGACCTACGACGTCGCGACCAGCATGCTCGTGCCTTCGGCGGACAATCCGGCCAACCTGGCCGGCATGTACGTCCAGTGGTTGGCCGCCGACTTCACCGAACTGAGCAGCGACAACGTCATCCGGGCCAGCCAGACGACCGACACGTGGCTGCGGCTCACTCACGAGCTCACCGCACCGGCCGGTGCAGCACAGGCCCGGGTTTGGCTGGTGGTGGGAACGCCGTCGCTCCAAGACGAGACCAACCCCGGGGTCGCAATCTTCGACGACGCGTACTTCGGCGAGGCGGGCCTCGAGACGGTCCAGGAGTTGTTCGTCCCCGCCGCAGCCTCGGCGCAAGGGCAAGGCGGAACCTCCTGGTCGACTGCGGGGTGGTTCTCGAACTCCACCGACGTCCCGGTCGATCTGTCTGCCGCACTTCTGCGCCAGGGTCAGAGCAACGCGGCCGCGGTGGCGAGCCCGGTCACGCTCGGCACGATCCCGCCACACGGCTTCCTGCGCGTCGACGACCTCGTCGCGGTGCTCGGCGGCAGCCAGCTCACCGGCGGCCTCTACCTTCGGGCGACCGCCTCCGGGATCTCCCAGGGCGCCTCGATCGTAACCGCCACCACCCATACCTTCACCCCCAACCCGCTCGGAGGCGGCAGCTACGGTCAGGGGATCCCGGCGAGCCGCGCCGGGAGCGCCGGTGAGACGCTGGTCCCGGGGGTGTTCCAGAACGCGGTACTGCGGACCAACATCGGAGTGCTCAACACGTCCGGGACCACGGTCACCCTCGAGGTCCGGGTCCTCGACGCCAACGGCAACCAGATGAGCTTCACCGGGTGGAGCCTCCAGCCCTACGAGCAGCGCCAGGTCGGGCTCCCCGTGCTGGGGGTCTCGAGCCTCAACGGGGGTTCCGTGACGTTCCGCGTGACCAGCGCCGGGGGCTCGATCCTCGGCTATGCCTCGACGGTCGACCAGGTCTCGGGAGACGCGATCTACAACGCCGCGCGATAGCTCGGGCCGACCCGGCATTCACCGATCCGACTGCGGATCCCGCACTGCGCAGTGCGGGATCCGCATCCTTCCCCGCGGGGCCGGGGTCCGGTGCGCCTAGCCTGCGGTGGCACGCACGTTGCTCTACGTCCCGACGGGGCGCGGGGCCCGCGGGCGGCATCCTCGCACGACCTCCGCTCGCGGGGCGCCCCCCTTTCGCGGACCGACGCCGACACCCCGGGGAGGAACACCGTGCCTGCCACAACCCGCAAGCGTGCCCACCACCTCGACATCCTCGCCCCGACTGCCGCACTGCTGCTCGTCCTCGCGGCGGCCTCCCCGGCGGTCGCCGGCAGCGACCTCGCGGCCGACTGCCCAACGCTCGCCGCACCGATCGCCCTCGACGGCAGTGCAGCCGACTGGCAAGGTGTGCCCTTCAGCTACGTCGAGAGCAGCGTGCACGTGCTCGCGCTCGGCCACGACGACACCACGCTGTACGTGATGTTCCGCTTCGCGGACGACCGTCTCGCGCGGGAGATCCTGCACCGCGGCGTCGTGCTGTGGCTCGACAGCGGCTCCAGCCACGACACCGACCTCGGCGTCCGCTACGCCGGCTCGACATCTCTCGTGGAAGCGCTGGCCGTGTCGTCCGCTACTCCCAGCGGCGGCGCCCCGCCGTCCGACACCCCTCCCGGCTGGGAGGACCGGCCGGCCGGCCCGCCGCACCCGTCCCTCCGCCATCTGGCGCCAGGCTCGGTCGCGGTCCTCAGCGGCGAGGAGACCCAGACCCGGGTCGAGGATCTGCCGGGCGGCCCACGAGCCGCGTCGGCGCTTAATGAAGGCGTCTACGCCTACGAGCTCGCGATCCCGCTGTCGATGCTCGGCGAGAGCTTCGCGAGCGGTGCGGGCGCCAAAGGTCTGACCTTTCAGCTCGGCGTCCAGGTCGGCGGGATGACCAAGGCCGAGCGCAAGGCGATGCGCGAGGCTCTCGGCGGCCGCGGCGGCTTCTCCGGCGGCTTCGGGGGAGGCGGTCGCGGCGGGCACGGCGGAGGCCGCCCGCCGGACGGCGGCGCGAGAGGCGCCGGCAATCGTTCACCCGAGGGTCGCTCCGGCACCGCCGTGACCTGGCTCGACGTGACCCTCCGCTGACGCACTCCGGGCCGCGAGACGCCAGAGGCAAGAAGGTAAGAAGGTGAGGAGGTGAGGAGAGAGCTCGCAGGGGCGGAGCTTACAAGCTGTCTCACAACTTCCCCTGGCTTGCCGTTCCGGCTCCAGTCGACGGAGCTCCGAATGCCTCAAATCTGAACCGCGAAGACCGCGAAGATCGCAAAGTTGGTCGCAACAAGCTGATTCAAAAATCCCTTAGCGCTCTTTGCGTCTTGGCGGTTCAAACTCTCTCTCGCGCTCGAATGCCCAGAGCCAGTCAAGGAGCTGGAGATCTGTTCGACTTTCGAGACGGCTTGCTTGCCTCCGCCCGGTCGGACCGGAGGTTTTCCCGGCACGGGCGCACGCAAGGTGCGCCCCTTCTCCAAGCTCCTCAGCTCTCAACCCTTGTTGCCTCTGCCGCCCCAAAAACCTCAAGAAGACTCCAGAACCTCAAGCGGTGGTCTGATTCCCGGTTCCCTCGCCGTGAGGAGCACAGCGTGCGGAATCCGCACTCGCGCGACTGCGGATTCCGCATCTTCGCCCCATGGCTCGCACCTTGCCAACGGCTAACTCACTGCAAGATATCCCTCTGAGCTCAATGGCACCCGCCTTGCTCATCACTTGACCGGACGACGGGATCACTGGGTCCCCGGTCCCATGGAGGACGACATGAAGAAGTGGCTCTCGATCGCCGCGATCCTGATCGCTGCCGGCGCCGCCGCCGCGTTCTGGACGCGATCGGGACCGGACGCCGGCGTCACCTACCGCACCGTGAAGGTGGAGAAGGGTGACCTGGAGGCGGTGGTCTCGGCCACCGGTGCGCTGAGCGCCGTGACCACGGTCGAGGTCGGCACCCAGGTCTCGGGCCTGATCTCGAAGATCATGGTCGACTTCAACGACACGGTGAGGAAGGGTCAGGTCATCGCGCAGCTCGACACCACCCTGCTCCAGAGCTCGGTCCAGGACGCTGAAGCGTCCTACGAACGCACCCAGGCCGACCTGCACCAGGCGGAGCGCGACTTCACCCGCTTCCAGTCGCTCCACCAGCAGGGCATCGCCGCCGACGCGGACTTCAACAGCGCCCAGTACCAGCTCGAGGTGGCGAAGGCCTCGATGAAGTCCGCCGAGGCGAGCCTCGACCGCGCCCGTCGCAACCTCTCCTTTGCCACCATTATGGCGCCGGTGGACGGCACCGTGGTCGAGCGGGACGTCGACGTGGGCCAGACGGTCGCCGCGAGCTTCTCCTCGCCGCGCCTGTTCACCATCGCCAACGACCTCTCCGAAATGCAGATCCTCGCCTCGGTCGACGAGAGCGACATCGGCCAGATCAAGGAAGGGCAGACTGTGCGCTTCACGGTCAAGGCCTACCCCGACGAGCGCTTCAACGGTACGGTCAAGCAGGTGCGGCTGCAGTCCACAACCGACCAGAATGTGGTCAGCTACACGGTCGTGGTCAACGTCAAGAACCCCGACGGACGCCTATTGCCGGGCATGACGGCGACGGTGGAGTTCCTCGTCGCCTCAGCCACGGACGTGCTCAAGGTCCCCAACGCGGCGCTGCGCTTCCGGCCCACGGAAGCGATGGTCGCCGAGATGCGCGCACGGCGCGAGCAGCAGGCCGCCGTGCGGGACGCGCAGGGCGATACCCCGCCGACCGGGACCGAGGGTCGGCCGCGAGTGGACGGCCAGGGCGGTCACGTGCCCGGCGCCGGGCACGGCGAGCGACCGAGCAACGTCACGATGCTGTGGTTCCTCGACCCCGACGGGAAGATCGATGCCGCTCCGGTCAAGACCGGGATCACCGACGGTCAGTCCACCGAGATCACGGGCCGGCGCATCGAGCCGGGCCTCGAGGTCATCGCCGGGATGTCGCAGGCGGCGCAGAGCTCGACCAGCAACCCGTTCCAGCCGGCCGCGGGCGGCGACCGCCACGGGCCGCCGTTCTGAGCGGGTTGACGGAGCCGACCATGTCCGACGCACCAGTCATTCGCACCGAAGGCCTGACCAAGGTCTACACCATGGGCGCCACCGAGGTCCGCGCGCTGCGGGGCGTCGACCTCGAGGTGACCCCGGGAGAGTTCGTCGCCGTGATGGGCGCCTCCGGCAGCGGCAAGTCGACCCTGATGAACATCCTCGGCTGCCTCGACGTGCCTTCAGAAGGCTCCTACCACCTCGACGGGGTCGCCACCAACGGGCTCGGCCGCAGCGCCCTCGCCGACATCCGCAACTCCAAGATCGGTTTCGTCTTCCAGGGGTTCAACCTGCTCGCACGGACGTCCGCGGTGGACAACGTGGAGCTCCCGCTGCTCTACGACCGGTCCGGGCGCAAGCTCGCGACCCGGCGCCTCGCGCTCGAGGCGCTCGACCGCGTCGGCCTCGCCGACCGCGCCCACCACATGCCGAATGAGCTCTCAGGAGGACAGCAGCAGCGCGTCGCGATCGCACGCGCCCTGGTCACCCACCCCGCCCTACTGCTCGCCGACGAGCCCACCGGCAACCTCGACAGCAGGACCTCGGTCGAGGTTCTCGCCCTGTTCCAGGAGCTCAACGACCAGGGCATTACGATCGTCCTCGTGACTCATGAGAGAGAGATCGCAGCCTATACCCGGCGAATCGTCGAGCTGCGCGACGGACGCGTGACCCGCGACGCACGGGTGCTCGAGCGAGGCGTTGCCAGCCGCGACCTGGAGTCCCTCGAGTTCGAGGAGGAGGCGGTCTAGTCATGCGCACATCGACACTGATCAGGGTCGCCTGGCAGAGCATCGTGAAGAACACAATGCGGACCCTGCTGACCATGCTCGGGATCATCATCGGGGTCAGTGCCGTGATCGTCATGGTCGCGGTCGGCCAGGGCGCCCAGCAGCGCATCCAGCAGCAGATCCAGAACCTGGGCACCAACATGATCGTGCTCACTGCGGGCTCGTCGCGCCAGGGCGGAGTCAGCCAGGGCGCCCAGAGTTTCAACCGGCTTTCGATCGACAACGTCGACACCCTGCGTCGGGAGGCGACCCTGCTGAGCGCGGTCTCGCCCGTGATCATGGCCGGGGCGCAGATCATCGGCGGCGCGGGCAACTGGCGCACCCACATCAACGGCGTCTCCACCGATTACCAGGTCATCCGCGACTGGAACGTCGTCTCCGGCTCGTTCTTCTCCGCCGCCGACGAGCGCGCGGCGCGCAAGGTCGCGGTGATCGGTCAGACCATCGCCGAGTCTCTCTATCCCGGCCAGGACCCGGTCGGCCAGGAGCTCCAGATCCGCAACGTGCCGTTCAAGGTCATCGGCGTGCTTCAGAGCAAGGGCCAGACCGCCAACGGCACCGACCAGGACGACGCCATCCTGGCGCCCTACACCACCGTGCAGAGCCGGCTCGCGGGTCACCAGTTCATCCCGCAGATCCTGGCCGCGACCTCCAACCCCGAGGACATCCCGGCGGCCCAGGAGGAGATCACCGCGATCATGCGCCAGGCCCACCGGCTGGCGAGCTACGAGGACAACGACTTCACCGTCCGCAACCAGACCGACCTCGCCGAAACCGCGGAGGGCACCACCGAGGTGATGACCCTGCTGCTCGCGGCGATCGCGAGTATCTCCCTCCTGGTCGGCGGGATCGGGATCATGAACATCATGCTGGTCTCGGTCACCGAGCGGACCCGCGAGATCGGCATTCGGCTCGCCATCGGCGCCCATGGAATCGACGTGCTGACCCAGTTCCTGGTCGAGAGCACCGTAATGAGCCTATTCGGCGGGGCGATCGGGATCGCCGCCGGCTTCGCCGGAGCGCGGGTTCTCGGGCACTTCACCGGCTGGAGCACCGTGGTATCGCCGGCCACAGTGGTCCTCGCGCTCGTCTTCTCGGCCGGGGTCGGGATCTTCTTCGGCTTCTACCCGGCGCGCAAGGCGGCGGCGCTCAACCCGATCGACGCCCTGCGATACGAGTGATGGCGCGCTACGCCTTCCTGCCCCGTACGGGTTGCCTCCGGCACCGCGGCCGGGGACAATCGGAGACCGCCCCCTGGACGCGACCGCGATGAGCCACGATGCCGAACCCACCCTGACCCTGCTCCACCGCGCCCGCGCGGCGCTGGTGGCGGTGCCGCTGGTCATGGCGGCGGCGCTGACCGCGACCGTGGTGACCAGCTACGAGAACGTCCGCCATGTGCTCAACACGGTCACGCAGAGCCAAGCCGACCGCCTGTTCCGCGGCATGCGCGGCCTCCTGCACTCGGCCGACGAGGCCACCGCCGCGGAGCTCGACCGGATCCTCGAGGAGCACCATGAGGAGGGGCTGCGATTCGTCGCCGTGTTCGACGGGGAGCGCCACGTCATCGCCTCAGCCGGCACCTCCCTCGGGGACATCTCCGAGCTCGCAGGCGAGCTCGGCGGCGCCGAGCCGCGCCGCGGCGTCGACCTCGGGCGCCGCGTCCGCATGATCTGGCAGCCGCCGCCTCGGGATCACCACGGGGAGCCCGACCACCCGGCGCCGCCGGCGCTGGTCTACGAGTTCGAGCCGCTGGCCGCCAACGAGCTCCGCGCCGGCGCGCTCCAGACCCTCGGCATCGGCGGCGCGGTGTCGCTCATCCTGGTCGTCACCGCGGCCGGCCTGTGGCGGCTGACCCTGCGCGCGGAGCGGGTCAAGGAGGCCCGCGACCGCGACCGGCGGCTCGCGGCTCTGGGCGAGCTCGCGGCGGTGATCTCGCACGAGATTCGCAACCCGCTGACATCGATGAAGGGCCACGCCCAGCTCCTCGCGGAGAACCTCCCCGCGGGTTCGCGCGACCGCGACAAGGCGGAACGGGTGGTGCGCGAGGCCATCCGCCTCGAAAACCTGACCACCGACCTGCTCAGCCTGGTCCGCACCGAGCGCGTCGAACGCCGGGACGTCGAGCCCGCCAGGCTGCTGCGTGAGGCCGTCGAGTCGATGGACGGCGCCCGTGTCGAGCTCGACCTCGCCGCAGCGCCTCCCCTGTGGTCCCTCGACCCCGAGAAGCTCCACCAGGTGCTGACCAACCTGCTCCGCAACGCCGTCCAGGCGTCGTCGGCGGGCGAACCCCCGGTCGCGTCGATCGCCGTCGAGCAGGGTCGGCTGGTGTTCACCGTCCGCGACCACGGCGAGGGCATTCCCGCCGGCGAGGAGGAGCGCATCTTCGAGCCCTTCTACACCACCCGCGTGCGCGGCACCGGCCTCGGCCTGGCGGTGGCGCGGCGCATCGCAGCCCTGCACGGCGGCACCGTCACCGCCGCCAACCACCCGGAGGGCGGCGCCGTCTTCCGGGTCGCGATCCCGGCATAGGAGGCTGACGTGGCCCGCATCCTGGCCGTCGACGACGAGGAGGGCATCCGGACCTTCCTCGCCGAGTCGCTCGAGAGCGAGGGTCACGAGGTGGCCCAGGCGGCGGACGGGCTCGAGGCCTCGAGCCTGCTCGAGCGACGCAGCTTCCACGTCCTGATCACCGACCTGCGCATGCCGCGGATGGACGGCATGGCACTGCTCCGCCGCGCCCGCGCCGAGCACCCCGAGATGGAGGTCATCGTGCTCACCGCCCACGGCTCGGTCGAGGGCGCGGTCGAGGCGATGAAGCTCGGCGCCTTCGACTACCTCCAGAAGCCCCTCAGCGGACCTGCCGAGCTGCGACTGCTGGTCCAGCGCGCGGTCGAACGCTACCGCCTGCGGGCGCTCAAGGACCGTTCCGATGCGGACGAGGAGCACCTCCGCCTGACCTACGGCGCGCCCTCGATGACGCCGGTCGTGAGCGCGATCGAGAAGGTCGCCGCCACCGACGCCTCGGTCCTGCTGCTCGGCGAGAGCGGCACCGGCAAGGAGGTCGCCGCCCGCCTCATCCACCGCCTCAGCGCGCGCTCGGAAGGCCCCTTCGTCGCGGTCAACGGCGCCGCGCTCACCGAAACCCTGCTCGAAAGCGAGCTCTTCGGGCACGAGAAGGCGCTCGTTCACGGGCGCCACCGGCCAGCACCGCGGCCGCATCGAGCTCGCCGACGGCGGGACCTTCTTCCTCGACGAGATCGCCGAGCTCAAGCCGGAGCTCCAGGTCAAGCTGCTGCGGGTGATCCAGGAGCGGCGCTTCGAGCGCGTCGGCGGCAGCCGCACCCTCGAGGTCGACGTCCGCTGGATTACCGCCACCAATCGCGATCTCGCCTCGCTCATGGATGAGGGCCGGTTCCGCGCCGACCTCTACCACCGCCTCGCGGTGTTCCCGATCGAGCTGCCGCCGTTGCGCGAGCGCCGGGAGGACATCCTGCCCCTCGCCGATTCGCTGCTGGCTGGGATCGCCGGCGAGCTCGGCCGGCCGCACCTCGGGCTGTCGGCCGATGCACGCGCACTGATCGAGGCGGCGGACTGGCCGGGCAACGTGCGCGAGCTCGCCAACGCCCTCGAACGCGCCGCCATCCTCACCGACGGGCCGCTCGTGACCGCGGCGCACCTCGCCGTTCGCCCGACGTCGGCCGTGCGCGGCGGGAGCGAAGCCCGCAGCCTCGCCGAGATCGAGCGCGACGCCATCGTCCGCGCCCTCGAGCGCAGCGGCGGACACCGCCGCCGCGCCGCGGACGAGCTCGGCATCGGCCTGCGCACCCTGTACGACAAGCTCAAGCGCTACGGGCTGGGATAGCACCCTGCAGGGCATAGGCCCCTGTACTGGCAGTCGGGTTCTCGCAGCGTTTCTCTAGGCCTATGCCCTGCAGGCTGCTTCTGATGAGCTGCGCTCATCGCGATATGACAAGGATGGGTGGCTTCTCCGTCCTATGATCGTGGAGACCTTGGACCCTTCCATCTCGATACCCGCTGCAACCCGCTCTGTCGCGCTCGACGAGCTGGAAGGCATTCTCGCGACCAGCGGACCCCATGATTCGCCGACAACCGGAGGAGGACCGACATGAGAGTCTCCGAGAAGCTCTGGTTCCGCCGACTCTGCCTCACGGCGGGGGGGCTGCTCCTCGCGGCCCTGGGTGTGGTCACTGCGGTACGTGCGAGCCAGACGTCCGGCCCTGGCAGCTCGGCGCCTAACCTGGACCACATCGACCTCGCCGCATTCAATCGCCCCGAGATCGAGGACCAACTCAATGCCGCCAGCTGGCTCGAGGCCGGAGCTGGGGCCGTGGTCTGGTCCGACGAGGACAAGGAGACCGTCAAGGAAGCGATTTCAGCGCCTTACGGTGAGTGGTCTCCGGACCTCAAGAACCGTGTCAGCGCGACCCTCGAAAGGCAACGGGGCGCGTTGACGACACTCCACCAGGCGGCGGGGCTCGAGGGATGTAGCTGGGGCATCGACTACACCAAGGGGATCCATGCCGAGATCCCGGTTTACCTCTCTCTGGTCTGGGCGCAGCGGTTCCTGTGGGCCCAGGCCCGCCAGGCCTTCGGCGTAGGCGAGCCCGACGCGGGCCTCACCGCCGTCGCGACCATGGCGCGGATGGCGGCCTGCATGGAGGAGGAAAGCGACGAGGTCATGGCCCTGCTCGGTGTCGCGATGGAGGCCTGGACGCTGGACGCGATGAAGGACGCCCTGGCATCGCCCGATCCCTGGGCGGGCTCGGCCCCGGTGCTCGATCGCCTCCAGGGCCTCACGCCCTCCTCCGACCTCGACGCGATGCTGCGCAGAGCGATCGTGAACTGGGCTGGCAAGCTCGAGCAGGCGCTTGAGAGCAACGACCATGACTGGGTGAGCCCGGTTTCCAACCAGCCCGTCGCAGCCCTGGCGCAGGCGAAGGCCGAGGACGTGATTCGGGCGGCACGAGCCGCCATGGACCTGGTCGACCGACCGTGCGGTACGGACCCGGAACGCTTCGCCCATTTCCCCGAGGTACTCCCAGAGCCGGAGCGCGGCCTCGTCATCGGTAAGGACGGAGGGATCAACCTGGCTGCGATGGTGGCTCGAGCCCAGAGCGCCTCCGCGAGCCGCCAGGCACTGCGCGCCGCCATCGCTCTGCGGCGGATCGGAGCCGCCGAGGGCAGCTACCCCCGCGACAGGTCCAATGTGCCGGATCTCTTCTTGCCCGACCCCTTCACTGGTCGGGACATTACCTACAACGTGAACACCGACGGCTCGGCCCGGCTCGAGCTCGACGGTGCAGTGGACCTGCTCGAGCCCTACGTGGGGTCACGGAAGATCGCGACGGACCTCCTGCGGCCGATCATGCTGCCGCCGCCTGGGGCGAGGGCTCATTCAAGGTAGCATCGGATGTGTGCCTTCGTCTTCGACCCGTGTCGAGATCGGCGACGCCCGCGCATTCCTCACCCGCACCACGGACCGCTTCGACGTCATCTTCCTCGATGCCTACGGTCCTGGTGAGGTGCCTCGCCCGCTTTCGACGGTGCAGCTCTTCCAGACCGTCCGCTCCTGCCTGAAGCCCGGCGGCATGGTGGTGGTCAACCTCTGGGGACCACGGGCCAACCCGCTCTATGAACGACAGGTTCGGACCGCAGCCGGCGTGTTCCCTCGACCTCGGCACGATCGTGGAGGCGGAGCTGGTTCCGGCCGCCGTGTCCCCGGCCGCGGTGCCTCCACTCCGCGACCTGGATCCATAGCGGGCGTACCCTGGTCAGGTGAGCCCGGACGAGCCGTCCTCCGCGAGCCTTCGGACTCCGTGGACCGGTCCCCGGATGCCCGTCGCTTTCGTCGGGCACGGGAACCCGATGAACGCCATCGAGGACACCCGCTTCAGCCGCGCCTGGGCGGAGGTCGCAGCGACTCTGCCTCGGCCGCGCGCCGTCCTGTGCGTGTCGGCACATTGGGAGACGCCCGGTGTGCGGGTCCACGCGTCGCCCGCACCTCGGACCATCCACGACTTCTACGGGTTTCCAGCCGCGCTCTTCGAGGTTGAGTACCCGGCGCCGGGTTCGCCCGAGCTCGCCGGCAGGGTCCGCGATCTGCTCGGCCCGACGCGGGTCGCACTCGACACCGCGTGGGGCCTCGATCACGGCGCATGGTCGGTGCTGCGACGGATGTACCCCGGCGCCGACGTCCCGGTCGTCCAGCTCAGCCTCGACACCGGCCGCGACGCCGCCGGACACATGGCGCTGGGCACCGCTCTGTCAGTCCTGCGCGACCGCGGCGTGCTGGTGCTCGGCAGCGGCAACATGGTCCACAACCTCGGCGTGATGACCTGGAGCGAGGAGGCCTTCGACTGGGCGGATGAGGCCGACCAGACACTCGCGGGCCTGATCCTCGCGAGAGATGATGAGGCCGTCTGCCGTTTTCCGCGGTCGTCGCCTGCCGCCCACCTTGCGGTCCCGACCGCCGAGCACTTCCTGCCCCTGCTCTACGTGCTTGGCTGCGCAGCCCGAGACGAGCTGGTGCGCTTCTTCGCAGAGGGGGTCACGCTCGGTTCCATGTCGATGCGCTCGCTGGTGATCGGGTGATCTTCATTGACGAAGTCGTCTCGGCGAGATAGCTTCATCTCTGAGCCTTTTCACAGGGTGGAGGTGAACCATGAGTCGTCGCCCCTCGCGTGGATCGCGGTTGCAGCGTGAAGACCGTGTCGGCGTCGCCGTCGCCCTCGGAATCATCGCGCTCGTCGTCCTCATGGTGATCCTGCAGCGGCCGAGTGACGCCCGCCCGGACCGGGTGCGTTCGCCGTGGCTGGGCCTCGGCGACGCCTGGGCTGCAGCCGCCGGCGACCCGGACATCTACGTGCTCGCGAGCGCCCACGTCGCCGGTGCGGCTGGCACGGACTGGCGGACGGACATGGAGGTCCACAACCCGGGCACCGTCCAGGCCGCTTTCACGGTGGCCCTGCTCCAGCGCGGTGTCGCCAACACCTCCCCACAGACCCAGTCCTTCAATCTCGCGGCGGGACGGTCAGTTCGTTACACCGACGTGCTTTTGTCGATGTTCGGCTTCTCCGGTGCGGCGGTCCTGCGCATCTCCGCCACCCAGGGTGTCGTCTCTGCCGCCAGCCGCACCTACAACCAGGTCACGAACGGCACCTACGGCCAGTTCATCGGCGGCGTGCCCGCCCTGCGGGCGATCGGTACCGGAGAGCACGGCCGGATCGTGCAGCTCACCCACAACCGGGCGGCCGGATCGGGGTTCCGGACCAACGTGGGTCTTGCCAACGTCGTCGGCACGACCACGGTCGTCCGCGTGGAGCTCTACTCAGCCAACGGCACCAAGCTCGGCCAGGCCGACTACTCCCTTGCACCCTACATGTACATCCAGGTCGACCGGATCTTCGAGAGCGTCACCGCCGGCGACGTGGAGGACGGCTACGTCATCGTCTCCACGACAACCGCGGGAGGCCGCTTCCTGGCCTACGCGTCGGTGGTCGACAACCGGACCGGCGACCCGATCTACATCCCGGCGTCGCGCCTGAGCGGGACGCCCCCGGGCGGGCCCACCGTCACCCCCGGTACGACCTCCACGCCGACCCGTACGCCGACGCCGACTACGACCCAGCCCGGCCCGACCCCGACCCCCACCATGACCCCCCAGGCCGGCACCACCAATCTCGCGCCCTACACGCCCCCCGGCTGGAGCGGGCCGCTGGTGGTGTCGGGCCAGACCGGCACCAGCACCTCGGGCGGGCTGGTCGGCGGGGCCACGACTTATGTCGACTGGGCGGTCGCGAACTACGGGCCCGACGAGGCGTTCTTCCCGCTCGACACCTACGTTGCGCGTATCAGCGTCGACGGGTCGGGCGGCGTCAACTTCGGGTGGCAGCAGGCGGAAACGCTCGAGGCGGGATTCTACACCGAGATCGACGACTACCCGTTGGACGGCATTTCCGCCGGCCAACACACCGTGACGCTCACCGCGGACCCCGGCAACGTGGTCCCGGAGACCGACGAGAGCGACAACCAGGCGGCCTACACGGGATCGTGGGCGGTCGCCGGCAGCGCTTCGGAGGGCCCATCGGTCGGGCATGGCTCGTCGAACCCCACGATTCGGGTGCGGCCGATCCCGCCCGCCGAGCTGAAGTGGGCGCAGGCCCGCCTCAATCAGGGACTCGATCCCATCGAGCGGGCCGCGTGGCCTGCCGAGTCGCGTGCCGCGCGGCGCGGATGGGACGCCGCCGCCCAGTCGCTGGCCTCGGGAGTCGTCTACATTCCGGCCACAGCCCACGTCGCCGGGGCCGCGGGCACCGACTGGCGGACCGACCTCGAGCTCCACAACCCGGGCACGTCCTCCGTGCAGGCCCAGATCGCGCTCCTGCGCCGCGACCAGGCCAACCCGAGCCCCCAGACCGTGACCTACACCGTGCCTGCCGGACAGAGCCTGCGCCTGCGGGACGTCCTCTCCAGCGCCTTCGCCACCACCGGCGCCGCGGCGCTGCGCATCACGCCGACCGGCGGCGACCTGCTCGTCACCAGCCGGACCTTCAACCAGACCTCGGCCGGCACCTACGGGCAGTTCATCGGTGCCCTGGCGGCGACCGACGCGATCACACCGGGCAAGGTCGCCCGGATCATCCAGCTCACCCAGACCCCGGGCGGGACGAGTGGCTACCGCACCAACCTCGGACTGCTCAACACCACCGGCAGCGACCTGACCGTCTCGGTCGAGTTCAGGCGGGCCGACGCCACTGTCATCGGCACCGTGTCGGTCGCGCTGGGCCCGTACATGTACGTCCAGCTCGACCGCGCCTTCGAGAGGGTGACTGGAAGCGAGGTCGGCGACGGCTATGCGCTGCTCTCGACGACGACGACCGGCGGCTCCTTCCTGGCCTATGCCTCCGTGGTCGACAACCGCACCGGCGACCCAGTGTGCATCTTCCCGACTGCGAGCGGCGTCGTCACGCCGCTGCCGCCGACCCACGCGCTCGGCATCACCGAGGCCCTGGATGAGATCTTCGACCAGCTCGACCAGCTCGGCACCGGCGACCTGCCCACGTTCGAGCAGTTCGTCGCCACCGACCAGGCCCACGGCCTGTACACGCACTTCGACCAGTACGTCCAGGCCCACCCCGACGTGGTTTCGCGGTCGGGCGATCACCTCCTGGTCGACTTCGGGTCTGGCTACCTGCTCCCGGACGGGACCGCGATCTCCGGTCACGTGAGCGCCGACGTCACCAACGCGGTCGTGTCGCCGACCCGGTTTGCGCTCAACTACTCGGCCGCTGCGGTGAACATGAACCACGACGGGACCTACCCGATCATCACCCAGGCCACGGGGGCGGTCGATCTCGCGGTGGACGGCTCCGGACACGTCCGCGGCACGCTGTCGATCAACGGCAGCGGCCCCGAGATCCAGATCTCTTCGACCGAGCACAGCACCTCGACGATCACCGGCAACGCCACCATCGACTCAGCGGTGTGCCCGAAGTACCCGATCGGCGGCAGCATCACCCTGAAGTACGGCGGCGAGACCCACGTCGTGAACTTCACCCCCAACTGCGACGGTGAGTACACCTACCAGGGGCCCGGCCAGACCGGCGACATCGCATTCCGCCTGACCTGGAGCGGACCGCAGGACGTCGACCTCTACGTCAAGGAACCGAGCGGAGAGACCATCTACTACGGACACTCGCAGTCCGCCACCGGCGGCAAGCTCGATGTCGACAGCAACTCCGGCTGCCAATCGCAGAGCCCGAGCCCGACCGAGAACGTGTTCTGGCCGGTGGGCCAGGCGCCGCACGGCACCTACGAGGTGTGGGCCGACCTGTGGTCCGCCTGCAGCGGCTCGTCGACACCCGCCTACACGTTGCGCATCTTCGTCGGCGACACGGTCGTCCAGACCATCAACGGCACCATCTCTGGAGGCGAGTCCCAGCACGTGACCTACGCGTACTGACCGTTACGCTTCACGGGCGTGACGGCTGCCGTCGAGAGGCGGTGCCTTGCGTCGCGCGCGCTCTCTTCAGTCGAGGGTCACCGACTGGAACAGGCCCTCGGCGATCCAGCCGCGGAACCACGCGAAGATCGTCTGCTCGCGCTGGGCGGAGCGCAGCTGCCGGGCCGCCGCCGCGATCGCCTCGCCGAGCGCCACCCCTTCGGTCAACGAGCGCAGCAGGGTGAACTCCGTGCGGCCGAGCTCGAGACGGAGCACCGAGTAGTCGCGCCGGTAGACCGCGAGCCAGGTCGCACGGCGGCGCGGCGCCGGGGCCGGACGACCGCGCTTGGCGGCCTCGAGGTGGGGCACCACGGCGTGGCGCAGCTCGAGCAGGCGCAAGGCCGCGGTCGGCGTGAGACGGGCGCCGGGCCACGCCCCGGGCGGAACGGCCTGGGCGCCGTCCGGCCCCAGGATCGGCGTCTCCTCGGCGTCGAAGGCCTCGGTGATCGCGAGCTCGGTCCGCGCGAGGTCGTGGAGGAAGGCGGCGTGCTCGCGCTGCGGCTCTTCGAGTAAGAAGCCTGGGAGATGATCGCCGAGCCGATTCAGCGTGTAGCTCCGCGACGGGTAGCGCCCGACGTAGTCCTGCACCAGCGCCTCGAACGCTTCCTCGCCGAGGAAGTGGCGCATCGTCGGGTAGTCGGTCTCGAGCGCCTCGACCATGCGCATCAGGTACATCCCGTGGTAGATCTCGACCCGCTCCGCGGGCGAGAGCGAGTGCGACGGGCGGATCAGCTCGCCGAGCCGCTCGGCGGCCAGCTCGCTCGCCGCCTCCGGCGCGGCGAGGGCTTCCTCCACCCCCCCAGGATGGGCGATGACCGCCTGCATCCAGCGCTGGATGCCGGCGAGGTCCGGGACCGGCAGTGCGGCGTCACGCGGCATGGGCGGCCTCCTGTTCGCGCCACCGTCCGGCCTTGAGCACCTCGCGGTGGACGACCTCGAACTCGGGGATGTCGGCGTCCCACTCGAGCAGCGTCGCGCGCAGCCCGATCTGCCGGATGGTGTGCCCGAAGAGCTCCCACACCGGATCGACCACGTGGTCGTTGTGGGTGTCGAGGATGTGCGTGCCCTTGTGCATGTGGCCGGCCAGGTGGTACTGGCAGACGCGCTCGGCCGGGATCGCGTCGATGTAGGCGACCGGGTCGAAGCCGTGGTTGAACGCGCTCACGTAGACGTTGTTGACGTCGAACAGGATCCCGCACTTGGCCTCCTCGGCGAGCCGCGCGATGAACTCCCACTCCGGCATCGCCGAGGGCACGAACTCGAGATAGGTCGACGGGTTCTCGAGCACCAGGGGCCTCTCGAGCAGGTCCTGGATCTCGCGCACCTTGGCCGCCGTGTGGCGCAGCGACTCCTCGGTGTAGGGCAGCGGCAGCAGGTCATGAGTGTTGCGGCCCAGAACGCCGGTCCAGCACACGTGGTCCGACACCCAGAGCGCGCCGGTGCGCTCGGCGAGCGCCTTGACCTTGGCGACGTAGTCGCGGTCGACCGGGTCGGAGCTCCCGACCGACATCGAGACACCGTGCATCACGATCGGGTAGTGCTCGGCGATGCGGTCGAGGAAGAACGACGGCCGGCCCCCGGTGTCGAGGAAGTTCTCGGTCAGGATCTCGAAGAAGCCGAGCTCCGGCTGCTCGGAGAGGATGTGGGTGAAGTGCCGGGTCCTGAGGCCGATTCCCAGGCCGAGATCCGGTAGCTGCCAGCGGTTGCTCTTCATGTCGCCTCCTGGTGGTGATCATCGAGGGCGGGACGGCGTCAACCGACGCCGTCCCGCCGGAGAACGGAGGTCTCAGCCCTGGCTCTCGCCCTCGCCCTTCTCGACCGGGACCTTGCAGCCGCCCTTGCCCTTGCACGAGTTCTTGCCCGCGCAACCGTTGTCGCCGGTCTTGCAGCCGCCGAGGCTCTTGCAGTCGTTCATGCCCTTGCAGGCGTGACGCGCCTCGGTGGAAGCGCAGCCGCCCTTGCCCTTGCACGAGTTCTTGCCCGCACAGCCGTTGTCGCCCGACTTGCAGTTGCCCTTGCCGCTGCAGTCGTTCATCCCCTTGCACGCGTGGCGGTCCTGGTTCGCCTTTGCAGGCTGGGAGTCCGACTTGCCGCTGCACCCGCTCTTGCCGCTACAGCCGTTCATGGACACCCGCGCCGCCGTGCTGGACGTGGTCGTGGTCGCCGCCGCGGCGACCGGACCGAATCCGGCCATCAGGCCCGCGACCGCTGCGTTGACGAGGACTGCCTGGAGCTTGCGATTCATCTCTCTACCTCCGTTCCCGGTGCCAACCGGGGTGCTGTGAGGCCTCGGCCTCGGTTCGATCACTCGATTGAGTCTACGTCTCGTTGCTCTGCCTGACCACTGTGCCGTTCGGTTGGGTTCGGTTTCATCGTCAGTGGGGAGAATCTGGGAACGCCGTCCCAGCGGGGCCCCGACTCAGTCCGAGGCCCGGCTGAGTATGCGGTCCACGCTCACGGCGCCGGCGCCGTAGGCCAGCAGCCACAACAGGTAGAGCAGGAACACCCAGGATGCGACGTCGGTCGGCGAGGTCTCGCCCGCCGAGCCCCACGACGCCAGGAAGGTGCCGCCGTCGGCGGTGAGCAGGGCGACCACCATGGTCGTGGTCAGCACCGCCGCCGCGGGACGGGTCAGCAGACCGACCAGCAGAAAGGCGCCCCCGACCACCTCGAAGGTCGCCACCAGGCCGGCGTTGACAGTCGGGAAGGGAATGCCAAGACCGGCGAAGAACTGCACGACATTGTCGAAGTGCCGCCACTTCCCGATCCCGGTATGGAGGAAGCCGAGCCCGATCGTGACCCGGGTCGCGAGAGGGGCGAGGAAGGCGAGCCGGTCGACGGCCGACCGGGCCGTCTTCGAGAAGAGTGTCACGGACTGCGCGATCGTCATGGGGCCACCTCCGAGCCGGCTGCCCGCCGGCGTACTCGTGGCCCTTCTGTGCCGAGCCTCCGGGTGCCGGTTACAGACCCGGGCGCCGGGCGTCCGGCAGTGAGGAGTCAGGAGTGAGGGGTGAGGAGGCTTGTCCCGTCCTGGAATAGGTTGACACGAGGAGGGACAGGACGTGGCAGGGCAGCTGGTGAAGTACAGTGAGGCGTTCAAGCAGCAGGTGATCGAGGAGATCGAGAGAGGTCGGTTCAGCAGCGCGTACGAGGCGGCCGAGGCGTACGGGGTGAGGGGAAAAGGGACGATCGAGCGTTGGCTGAGGGCGTCTGGTCGAGGGGGGCTGCTGAGGAAGGTGGTCAGGGTGGAGAAGCCGGGCGAGCCAGGTGAGATCAAGCGACTGAAGGAGCGGGTTCGTCGGTTGGAGGGGGCCTTGGCCGACGCGCACATGGATCGGGCGCTGGATCAGTCGTTTTTCGAGATCTTGTGCGAGCAGCAGGGGATCGATGCAGAGGAGTTCAAAAAAAAGTACGGTGGCAGGGGGTCCACTGGGCACGAGACAAGGTTGCGGGGGTCAAAGGCGTAAGCCTCGGCCTCCTGTGCGCCAAAGTCGGGATGAGCCGACAGAACTACTACAAGCAAAGACACGAGCGGAGCAGACGGCAGGTGGACGAGGGGCTCATGGTCGCCCTGGTTCGTCGAGAGCGTCGTTTGCAGCCACGGCTTGGCGGCAGGAAGCTCTATCACATGCTGAGGCAGGAGCTTGCCGAGGCAGGGGTGGTGGTCGGTCGGGATCGATTCTTCGAGGTGCTGCGAGCTCACCATCTCCTGGTCGAACGGCTGCCCCCGAGGGCTTGCAGGACGACCTACTCGCGGCACAGCCTTCCGGTGTTTCGCAACCTGATCCGCGACTTCGAGCTGACTGGGCCTGACCAGGTGTGGGTCAGCGACATCACATACATTCGAACAGCCGAGGGGTTTGAGTACCTGACGCTGATCATGGACCTGTACTCGAGGAAGATCGTCGGCTACCACTGCAGCGAGGACATCGATGCGGCAGCCAACGTCACGGCTCTGAAGGCCGCTCTCAGGGACCTTGCGGATGACCGGTACCCGATCCATCACTCCGATCGAGGCTGTCAGTACTGCTGCCACGAGTACGTCGGGGTCCTCAAGAACCGGAACCTACCCGTCAGCATGACCGAAGAGAACCACTGCTACGAGAACTCCCACGCGGAGCGGTTGAATGGCATCCTGAAGCAGGAGTACGCCCTGGGTGTGACCTTCGGGGGCAGGCAGCAGGCACGGCGAGCGGTCGACCAGGCGGTTTGGCTCTACAACCACCGACGACCCCATGGCAGTCTGCGCAACCGCATACCGGCGGAGGTCCACAGCCAGGCCGCATGACCCGCTACATCCCCGCCAGGACGTGACCACCGGTGCTGTGACCGAGGCGACCGTGTGCTCGTCGGCGCCCTGGCTCCCCTCGCTCCGCTCGGCGCTACGCGGCCTGGGCGCCGACGAGCACACGCCCCTCCACCCAACGGCCAGCGCCAATCAACACCCTCACCCGTCTGACAACTTTTCGCCAGGACTTGACAGTAGGGGCGGAGCTTGTCTCCGCCCGATGAGGTCGGCGCGATACCGGCACGGGAGCAGCCAAGCTGCTCCCGTACGGCCGGAAATTCCGGCCATCGCGCTTCTCGCGTGACGCCGCCCAAGTCAGCGCGGAGGCGCTGGCTCGGGCGGCTGGACGTAGCATCCGCGCAGGCGGTCGGCGAGGGCGAGGTTGAAGACCAGCTCCTGGCCGTCGTCCCAACCGTCGCGCCAGCGCCGTTCCGGCTGCGAGCCCCCGGAGTGCCCCTTCGGCGCACTCTTCTTGACCCACGAGAAGGACGCGCCGACCAGAGTGCTGCAGCTGCTCTCCCACCACGACCGCATCGCCTCGGCGCCAGCCGCGAAGCCCGCAAGGTAGTCGGGATCTTCGCGCAGGTCCCGCACCAGCCGGTTCGCGTCATCGATGGCGCCGTTGCTGCGGGAGGCGACCGCGGCGTTGGTCTGCTCCGCCTGCCACACGGCATGGCGAGTCAGGGTGCGCTCGTAGTCCGGCGGGTAGGAATCCCGGACACGCCGGTTCCAGTTGCCGGAGCCGCGCGCCTGGGACTGCGACGGGTAGACCTCGACCACGGGCGCGAGCAGGGCCATGACCTCGGGTGCGTCGCCCGAGCGCACCGTCGACCGCGGCACGTCGATCAGAAGCTGGACCTTGCACTGCTTCTCGTCGAACAGCTCGAAGGGACCGTCCATCCGGCTCACGAGCAGCGGTTCGGCCAGGGTCACGAAGAGGTCGAGGCGGTCGCTCTTAAGGTTGATCTTGTCGACCTTCGCCAGCTCGCCCGGCTCGAAGCGGTGGTCGGCACGGCCGGTCACTCCCATCGCGCCGACCTCGTTGTTGTTGTACACGCCGGCGCAGTCCGAAAACGTCTCGCCGAGCACCACGACCCAGGCGCCGCGAAGGCGCTGCTCGAGATCTCGCTCGAGGTTGGCGGCGACCGCCGGAACCGTCACCAGCAGCAGCGCAAGAACCACGTAGGGGCGCAGACTCGATGGACCCATCTCGACCTCCCGGCTGTTGCGCGGGCGACTGTGTCAATCAATTGTAGGTGTTCGGGCGCCTCCTCCGACCCTTCGCCACAACCGGGGGGTTCCCCCGCCTCGGGTTCGGCTCTCCCCGGGTGTACATCCGCCGTTGGACGCGAGAACATGAACCGACACGTGATAGCGGAGTTGACACCGCAAGGAGGAACCATGAAGTACGCACCCCTACTCGCTGTTGCACTCGGCGCCCTGATCGGCTGTGCTCAGCAGGCGCCCTCAACAACCTCAGGAGCGTCCGGCGAGACGAGTCAGGCCGTCCAGCCGACTCCGGCACCTCCGATGTCCGCCGAGGCAATGCTCCGCGATGCGAACGGCAGCGTCGTTGGGACAGTCACCTTCACTCAGGAGGGCGACAGCGTGCGCATCGACGCGATGCTCAACGGCGTCGCGAGGACCGGTCTGCACGGGATCCACATCCACGAGGCCGGCGAGTGCGTCCCGCCCGACTTCACCTCAGCGGGGGGTCACTTCGCTCCGGCCGGTCATCCACACGGCTGCCCGCCTGCGGCGGAACGTCACGCCGGCGACCTCGGCAACATCGAGGTCAGCCAGGACGGGACCGGCTCCCTGACCGAGGTCACCGACCGCATCACTCTTGGCACCGGCGACACGTCAGTGATCGGGCGCTCGGTCATCCTGCACGAGGGCGAGGACGACTGCACCTCGCAACCGTCGGGCGACGCAGGCGCACGTATCGCTTGCGGGCAGATCGTCATGCCGACCGGATCCGCCCGGCCCGAGACCCCGGCATCGTCCCCCAACAACCCGCAGAGCTGATCGGCGTCCGGGCCCTCCCGGACCCTCTGCCTCCGCGACCAACGGACGCTGCACACCACGGAGGACTTCCTCGAGTCCATGCGCGAGGCAGCCGACATCCGCGGCCAGTTCCGTCGGGTCGAGCCCTGAACCGTCGATCTGTTCCGCAGGACCCACCGAGCACGGTTCGGTGCCGCGCAGCCGGTCGAGCCAACCAGCACGCAAACCGCTGCACAAGCTATGCTACTGCCATGATCACTCTGCCGTCTGGGCTTCAAGTCCCTCACCCGTGACCCGGGTCGTCTTTCTTCAGCGCTCACAGGAGGAGTGGCTTGGCGTGATGTACCTCGCCGCCGTGCTGAAGGCACGGGGTCACCAGGTCGATGTCTTCGTGGAGCCGCTCGAGAGCAAGGACGTCGCCGAGCTGGCGCTCGCGAGCCACCCGGACATGGTCGCGTTCTCGTGCCTGACCTGGGACTTTCCGTGGGCCCTCGAGCACGCTCGGAGGCTCAAGGCAGCGGACCCTTCGCTGCTCGTCGTCTTCGGCGGGACCCACGTCACCCTCAACCCAGAGGCGGCTTTCGCCGACCCCCATGTGGACGTCGTCTGCCGCGGCGAGGGCGAGCACCCGCTCGCGGAGCTCGCCGATGCCGTGGCCGCCGGTCGCTCCTTCGACGAGATCCCGAACCTCTGGGTCCGACGAGGCGGAACCGTCGTCCGCAACGACCTCCGCGACCTCGTCACCGACCTCGACTCCCTGCCGTTTCCCGATCGCGAGCTCTACGCCAAGTATGCCCACTTCCGAGAGCTCGGCGTGCGCCGGCTCCACCTCGGCCGAGGCTGCCCCTACAGCTGCACCTACTGCCACAACGAGAGTAAGCGAGAGATCTTCCGGGGCAAGGGGCCCTACGTGCGGTGGCGCAGCCACAACGGCGTGCTGGCCGAGATCTCGGAGCTTCGCGCGGACCCCAACCTGCGGGTTCTCCACTTCGTCGACGACAGTCTCGGCGTCAACGGGGAGTGGCTCATCGGGCTTCTGCGGCGGCTCGCCGAGGATGGGAGCGACCGGCCCACCCTCCAGGGCAGCATGCGCGCGGACATGCTCACCGACGAGCTCGCAGCGGCCCTGGAAGAGTACGGGCCGGACAGGCTCCGGCTCAAGTTCGCGGTTGAGTGCGGTGACGAGCACTACCGGCACGAGGTCCTGCGCAAGCGGATCGACGACGCAACCCTCCTGCGCGCGGCCCAGCTCCTGCGCGATCGTGGGATCCCCTTCGATACCTACAATATCGTCGGGTTTCCGGGCGAGAGCCTCGAGCAGGCCTTCGCCACCCTCGAGCTCAACATCCGGCTCCGTCCACGGCTCGCGATCTGCTTCATGCTGCAGCCTTTCCCCGGAACCGAGCTTGCTCGGCAAGCGGTCCGCGACGGCTACCTGTCCGAGGACGCCGCCCGGTCCATGGGGGGATCACCCCATGCGGGAAGCTACTGGGCCCGAAGTCCGCTGGTCCAGCCCGACATCCGCCGCATCGAGAACCTCCACAAGGTCTTCGCGGTGGTCGCAGCACACCCCGCACTGCTGCCCGCGGCCAGGGCGCTGGTCCGTTTCGAGGCCCTCGCACCGGTGTTCTCGGCCATCAACCAGCTCCACCTGCGCGTCGCAACGGCCCAACGACGCCGACTCGACGGCTTCTGAGGAGACCCGCGGAATAGCGACCCGGCCGGACCCCTTTCTCCTGTGCAGCCGGCACCTGCTGACCGGCTGTAACCCGGACGCCCTCGCCCGTCAATTTGGTAGCTGCCGGGAGGTTCGCTGTGAACCGCGTTTTGATCCTGCTGACTGTCATGGCCGGCGCAGCCGTCACCCCGGGGTGCGGACGCGCCGATGCGACCGCGGCGCCGGAGGCCCGAACCTCGGCGCGGGAGGCCTCAATGTCCGACACTCACCGCCCTGACGACGCCGAGCTGCGCGAGCGGCTCAGCGACATGCAGTACCAGGTCACGCGTTGCAGCGTGACCGAGCCGCCCTTCGACAACGAGTTCTGGAACAACAAGGCGCCTGGGATCTACGTCGATGTCGTGTCCGGGCAGCCGCTGTTCAGCTCCCTTGACAAGTTCGACTCCGGCACCGGCTGGCCGAGCTTCACCCGCCCGCTCGCTGACGACGTTGTCGTCGAGCGCGCCGACCGGAGCCACGGCATGGTCCGCACCGAGGCCCGTTCCGGCGAGTCCGACTCGCACCTCGGCCATGTCTTCCCTGACGGTCCCGGGCCAGAAGGGCTGCGCTACTGCATCAACTCCGCCGCGTTGCGCTTCATCCCGGCTGAGGAGCTCGCCGCACAGGGATACGCGGAGTTTGTCCCAGCCTTCGTCGCTGCCGGAGCGCTGCCCGACGGTGCTCCCGCTACGGCCGACGGCGCCGAACCGGGGTCGCGCAGGCTCGAGACTGCAACCGTCGCAGGCGGCTGTTTCTGGGGTGCCGAGCACCTCCTGCGTGAGCTTGGCGGTGTCGTCGAAACCGAGGTCGGCTACACCGGCGGCTCGGTCGACCACCCGACCTACGAGCAGGTCTGCACCGGCCGTACGGGCCACGCGGAGGCGGTGCGCATCACCTTCGACCCGGCGGTGGTGAGCTACGAGGACGTGCTGCGCTACTTCTTCCGCCTCCACGACCCGACGACCAAGAACCGTCAGCACAACGACGTCGGCACGCAGTACCGGTCGGCGATCTTCGTCGACTCTCCCGAGCAGCGCACAACCGCCGCGCGCGTCATCCGGGAGGAGGACGCCTCGGGCCGGTGGCAGCGCCCGGTGGCGACCGAAATCGAGGATGCCGGACCGTTCTGGGTGGCAGAGGACTACCACCAGAACTACCTCGTCAAACACCCGAACGGCTACAACTGCCACATTCTCCGGGACTGAGCGCCGCCGTTCAGCTGGGCCCCTCCGGCTTCAGCTTGTCGAGCGCGTCGAGGAGCTCCGACGCCGGGGGGCGGTGTCGGTAGTCCACGTCCTGCCGGGCAAAGCGAATGACGCCTCTGGCATCGACGATCACCGCCGTCGGGTGCGGCAGCTTCGGGTTCTTCGGGTTGACGATGCCCCAGGCGCGGATCGCCGTCAGATCCTGGTCGGACAAGAGCGGAAACGCGATCCCCGTCTTCTCGGCGTACTTCGCGAGGTTCTCAGGCGTGTCCGGGCTGATCGCCCAGATCTCGGCGCCGCGCGCGGTGAACTTCTCCAGGTTGGCCTGCAGCTCGCCGAGCTGCGCACGACAGAAGGGTCACCAGAGGCCGCGGTAGAAGACCAGGACGACGGGTTTGTGGACATCGGCCAGCGACCGCGTCGTCCCGTCCGCGGCCTTGAGCGACAGCGCGGACGCGGGGTGGCCGGTCTCGAGAGCGGGTGCGCCGTCCCCGGCTACCGCCGGACCAGTGGCCAACGCCAGAGTGAGCGCGACACCGAGAGCAAGGTGCGATCGTCTCATCGTTCCTCCACGGGCGATAGGCCCTGCGTGCCGCAACCGCGGAGCGGCCGCGGACCTTCCCAGACGCCGTCGAGCGTGCACTCCTCACGACCTTCCAGCCGCGGGGCCAGTCCGCGCGGCGGTTGCTGTCGAGCACGGCCCACGACCTAGACGCTGACAGTGATTTCAGGCCATCAGTCCGCGGAGAGCTGCGGCGATGGTCTCAGCGTTCGGCAACGCCGCCCGTTCGAGAACTCGTGCATAGGCGATCGGCACGTCCTGAGCGGCGATCCTGCGAGCCGGCTTTCGGAGCAGCCCGGGGTCGATCTCGACCACCCGGGCGACAACCTCGGCGCCGAAGCCATGGCACAGCGCCGCCTCCTCGACGGTGACGAGCCTCCCGGTCCGGGCGACCGACTCGACGATGGTCGCCAGGTCCAGGGGCACAAGGGTCCTGGGATCGATCACCTCGACCTCGATGCCCTCGGCTGCGAGAATCTCAGCGCTGTCGAGCGCCACCGGAACCATGCCGCCCACCGCAACAAGGGTGACGTCCCGGCCCCGCCGCTTGACGGCTGCCGACCCGATCGGGACCAGGTAGTCGCCGTCGGGGACCTCCCCCACCTCGAGGTAGAGCAGCTTGTTCTCGAAGAACAGCACCGGGTTCGAGGACCGGATGGCGGCCTTGAGCAGGCCCTTGGCGTCCGCCGGGTCCGACGGCGCGATGACGATCAGCCCGGGGATCCCGATGAGCAGCGCCTCGAGGCTCTGGCTGTGCTGCGCCGCCATGCCGAGGCCTGCGCCGCCGGGAGTCCGAATCACGAGCGGCACCGAATACTGACCGCCCGACATGAAGCGCAGCTTGGCCGCCTGGTTGACGATCGGGTCCATCACCGTGGTCAGAAAGTCCGAGAACAGGATCTCGGCAACCGGCCGGCGGCCGCACATGGCGGCACCCACGGCGGCGCCGCCGATGGCGTACTCGCTGATCGGGGTGTCGAGGATCCGGCCCGGAAACTCCTCACCGAGCCCGCTCGTGACCGCGAAGTACCCGCCGCCGGTCACATCCTCGCCCATCAGAAAGACCGAAGGGTCGCGAGCCATCTCCTCGGCAAGGGCCTCGTAGAGGGCTTTCGAGAACGTCACCGTGCGGGTTGAAGACGGCGGCGGAGCCGCCCGATAGAGCGCCTCCGGCTCGGGTGCGAAGACATCGTCCGCAAGCCACTCGAGCGGGGGCTCGGGAGCGCCTTCGGCGGCAGCCGCCGCCTGGGCAACAGCGATGTTCGCAGCACCAACCATCGCTTCGAACTCCCCCACCGCGAGCACTGACTCGGCCAGCAGCCGGTCGCGCCACTGGATGACCGGGTCTCGCCGCTGCCAATCCTCGAGCTCGCCAGCGGGCCGGTAGCCCATCTCGTCGCCTTCCATGTGGCCGTGCCAGCAATAGGTCAGGCACTCCACCAGCGTCGGGCCCGCGCCGCTGCGGGCCCGTTCCACCGCCGTGCGGACCGTCTCGTACACCAGCCACACGTCGTTGCCATCAACCTGCACACCGGGGATACCGTAGGCTGCCGCCCGATCCGCCAGCTTCGTCACCCGGGTGTGGTGGGCGAGCGGGGTGAACTCGCCGTACTGGTTGTTCTCGATCACGAACACCGCCGGCAGGTCGAAGACGGCCGCGAAGTTGAGCCCCTCGTGGAACATCCCCTGGTTGGTCGCACCGTCGCCCATGAACGAGAGGCTGACGTGGTGATCGCCGGCCAGGCGGGACGCGAGAGCGGCGCCGACGGTGATCAGGGCGGATGCCCCGACAATGCCGTTCGCGCCGAGCGCTCCGACCCGAGCGTCGGTGACGTGCATCGAGCCGCCCTTGCCCTTGCACAGGCCGGTACGTTTGCCATAGATCTCGGCCATCATCCCGTCGAGGTCGGCGCCCTTCGCGAGCATGTGGCCATGCCCCCGGTGGGTGGTGGTCATGGTGTCCGATTGACGCAGGGCGAAGCAGGCGCCGATGGCGCTCGCCTCCTGACCGATGGAGAGATGGATCGCCTCGGTGGGCAGCTGGCGATCGGCGAACGCGCGGCTGAGGTGCTGCTCGAACGCCCGGACCAGGATCATCCGCTCGAGCATGGCCCTCTGCAGACCTGGCCCGTCGGTCGGTACCGGGGCGGCGGCGGGTGCCGGTGGAGCGACCTCGACAGGTGAGACCTGAACGGGGATGTGGTGACGATTGAGGACCTCCCGCGACGGGAGCGGCACCCTCCGCCGCGGCTTCCCCACCAGGCGTTGCCAGAGCGAGGGGCGCGCACGGCGCGTGCGGATGACGGCCTCTGCCGCAGCCAGGTGCTCCAGTCCCTGGGCGACGAGCGCCCGTCGGTAAAGGTCGAAGGCTGGCCTGATCGCCGGCAGCAGCTTGAGCGCCTTGGGTATCGAGCCCTTGGCCACGACCTTGCGGGCCGCAATCGCCTGGGGCACGTTGAGCCGACCGAGCCAGAAGCGATGCGCGATGTCGGCGGATTGGATCAGCTCGACGTCGGGCTCGAGCTCCGACGGACCCAGGGTGTAGGTGATGGGCGACGAGCGGAGATCGACCGTGGCCTCGCCGTCGGGCGCCCTCCACACGAAACGAACGATCATCCGTCCTTCGAGGAGTCCGTCCGCGATCCCGGGCGTCGACCTGATGTCGTCGAACAGCGCCCCCATGACGCGGTACAGCTGGTCGGTCGAGTCGAAGACTGGCATCGCAGCTCCCTTCCCGTCGAGCCGTCAGGCGGCGCGTCGCACGCGGACCACGTCTCCGACCAGGGTCCCGACGCGCAGCCGCCACTCAGCCATCCCGAAGACCCCACCGTGGCTTGCCATCGCCCGGTCCACATGGCGCACCACGAGCCCGAGCCGACCCACGACCGGAAAGCGGCCGAGACTCCTCACCGCCACCCTCCTTCGCTCTGTGATCCCGCTTCGCGTGGTTTCACGCTATCACACGCGGCTCGACCCCCGCAGGCGTGCGGCCGACGCACCCCGCAGGTCGCCGAGAGCACCGTCGCGGATCATCGGTACCGTTCTCAGTCCTCCCGCAGGCACCGACTGGGCTCGATCCTCGCGACCCGACGGCAGGCGGGCAAGGCTGCGGCGAAGGTCGCAGCGGCCAGAACGACCAGCGCCACGCAGAGGAGCCGCGGCGTCATCTCGACCGGCACCGACACGGTCCGTGAGAGTGCGGCCCCCGCGAGGCCGGCCAACAGGATGCCCGTGACAAGAGCCGCGAGAAGCGTCCACGCAACCTGTCGCACGACGATGGCCTGCACCCGGATCGGCGCAGCGCCGACGGCGAGGCGGATGCCGAACTCCCGCATACGGATCACGGTCAGGAACGAGATCATGCCGTACACGCCGAGCACCCCGACCAGCACTCCCGCCACGGCAAAGGCACCGTACAGAAGCGTCGAGAAGCGCTCGCGGGACAGTGCCGCCCCCATGCGCGCCCGCATCGTGCCGACCTTGCTCGCCGCCATCCCGGGGTCGAGCGAGGCCAGCGCCCCACGGATCGGTCCGAGCAGCTCGCGATCCGGCTCGGCCGCGCGCACGACAACCGTGATCTGGGAGAAGTCGTAGTCCACTCCCTGGGAAGCGGGGAGATACCAGGCGTAGCGGTCATCCCAGTCGTACGCCTCCCCCATGTCATCGACGTCGCCGACCACACCGACGATGCGAAGCTCCCTGCGCGCGGTGTTGGGCCCGCCGCGCTGGAGCACGCTCCCGACAGCGTTGCCGTCCGGGAAGTAGCGCTCGGCGAAGCTGCGGCTGACGATGACCTGATCGGAGTCCTCCGCCAGGTCGGAGCTCGTGAACGTGCGGCCGGTGAGCAGCGGGATGCCCAGGGTCTCGAAGTAGCCGGGCATCGCGATCCGGTGATGGGTCAGGAAGTAGCCGGGCGGGTCAGGAGGAGGGGTGCCGGGGACGTTGAATCGGGCGCCCCAGGTGCCTTCGTAGTCCGGCGTGACGGTGCAGGCGCTCACCGACGCGACCCCGGGGATCGCCCCGACCCTGGCCTCGAGCGCCTCGAGGAAGGCGACCCGCGACCGGGTCGTCGGGTACGAGCTCGCGGGGAAGGACAGATCCAGCAGCGTGAGGCCGTCGGGGTCGAACCCGCGGTCGCGGGACAGCAGCTCGCGATACCCGGTGGTGACGGCGAGCGCCGCGGTGAGCAGCAGGAACGCGAGCACGAGCTGCGCGCCGGCGAGTCCCTGCATCGCCCTTTTGAAGGTGCGGCTCGGGCTCACCGACCTTCCGGAGCTGGTCAGGGCTTCGGTCAGCACCAGCCGTCGTGTGCGGACCACGTCGACGAGCGCCATGACCACCGCGACCAGCACCGACGTGGACGCCGCGATACCCGCGGTCGTCCAGTCGATTCGGATCGCACTGTCGAACTCGGCGATCGCCGACCTGCCGCTCAGCCCGACCAGCGGCGGCACGATCCATCGTGCAAGACCCACGGCGGCGACGGTGGCCACGCCGACCAGCGCGAGGTAGCGCCCAAGCGCCTCGCGCAGGATGTGCCCTGGGGTCGCTCCGATCGCCAGTCGAACCGCGACCTGGCGCGACTCGGCGAGCGAGCGGGCCATGATCAGGTTGGCGGCATTGAACAGCGAGATAGCGAGAACGAGCACGGCGGCGAGGCCAAGGGCGGTCAGCGCAGGGATCAGGTCGCCGAGGAGCTCGGAACGCAGTGGGGTGGCGGAGGCGCCGTTGGCCAACGTCAGGTCCGGAGCTTCGCGCCGCATCGCGGCGGCGGTTGCCGACAGCTCACGCTCGGCGGCGCGCACGTCGATCCCGGGCTTCAGTCGGGCCGGCGCGTACAGGTAGTTCCCGCCCATCCGGTGGATGGCGCCGCCGAGCACGAGCGGGGTCCAGATCCGGGCGTCATAGGGATGTGCCAGTCCCTTCGGCATGACCCCGACGACCCTGAAGGGCGCCCCGTCGAGGTGGAGCATGGCGCCCACGGCGCTCGGCCGTCCTGCGAACACCCGCTGCCAGATCGAGTACGAGATGATCGCGACCGGCTCCGCGCCTGGCTGGTCCTCACCGGTTCGGAAGCCGCGGCCGTGGATCGGCTCGATGCCGAGAACGGAGAAGAAGTTGGCGCTGACCAGAGCAGCGTCGACACGCTCCGGCGGGTCGAGATCGGACAGCGTCCTGGCATCAGACGTCGCGGCGGCCATGTCCTCGAAGGCGGCCGAGTGCTCGCGCCACCAGGCCCACGATGCGGGCGACAGACTGTTGGTCGCCACGACGCCGCCATCGGGGTTGACCTGGCGCTCGCGGACTCGCACCAGCCGGTCGATATCGCGCACCGGCACGGGCCGAAGCAGAAACGCGCTCACCGTGCTCATCACCGCGACGTAGACCGAAAGTCCGGCCGCGAGTACGGCGATGACGGCCGCCGTGTGACCCGGCCGACGGGCGAAGTAGCGCCAGAGGTGGCTCAGATGCCGGATCCAGGCCCTCACCATGCCCCCTATCTTCACGTGTCCAGGCGCCGGCGATCGTCGGACGGAGCGATACCAGTATCTACACTGCAACCGATGTGCCACCTCGGCGAAGCTGCCGCAGAGCGCGTCTCGCAGGCGACCGCACCGCCCTCACCGTTCGCTCCTGGGATCGCGCCGTCCGATTTCGCACACTGCGGGAAGGACTTTGCGGACCGTGCTCGGCCATCCTCCTCACCCTCTCACCTCCTCAACTCCTCGTTCCGACTCGGGCACCTGTTACTCCGCGTCGACTTCCTCTAACGTAGGGACTCCGGCAACGTGCCGCGGACGGCAGCGGCGACCGCCACGGAGAATGCGTATGCCCGAGAACCACAAGCTGGGGACATTTGTCGGGGTCTTCACGCCGACGCTCCTGACCATCCTCGGCGTGATCATGTACATGCGTTTCGGGTGGCTGGTCGGCCACCTGGGACTGGTCAGGGTGCTCGTGGTGGTCCTGCTGGCCAACGCCATCACGTTCATCACCACCCTATCGTTCTCGTCGGTGGCCACCAACGCCAGGGTCGGTGCCGGCGGCGCCTACTTCATCATCTCGCGCAGCCTCGGCCTCGAGCTCGGGGGAGCGATCGGCGTGCCCCTGTTCCTCTCGCAGACCTTCTCCGTCACCCTGTACTCCTACGGTCTCGCCGAGTCGATGCGCATCCTGTGGCCGACGCTTCCGGTGATGCCCGTGACCCTGGTCGTCGTGATCGCAGTCGGCCTGCTGGCTATGGCGGGCGCCGAAAAGGCCCTGCAGGCACAGGTTCTGCTGATGGGCTTCGTCGGGCTGTCGCTCGTCGCCCTCGCCGCGGGTGTCATCCTGTCCTCCTCGCACCGTGCCGTGACGATCACCCCGCCCAGCGGCGACGTGGGCTTCTGGGTCGGCTTCGCGGTCTTCTTCCCGGCGGTGACCGGGGTCATGGCCGGCCTCGGCCTGTCCGGGGACCTGCGCGACCCGGGCAAGGCGATCCCCCTGGGGTCCATCGCCGCAGTGCTGACGGGATTGCTGGTCTACCTGCTGGTGTGCCCTTCGCGCTCGCCTTCGGCGCGCAACCGGAGGTGCTTCGCACCGACAACATGGTGTGGTCGAGGATCGCCCTGCTCGGCCCGTGGCTGGTGATGCCCGGGCTCTGGTCGGCGATCTTCTCGTCGGCGGTCGGGTCGATCCTGGCGGCCCCCCGCACTCTGCAGGCGCTGGCTCGGGACGGCATCGCGCCGCGCTTCCTGTGGCGGCCGCCGAGCGATCCCAGGGGCCTGCTGCCCGGGATGACGGTGGCGATCGCCATCGCCGTCGCGGCGGTCTTCCTCGGCAACCTCAATGCGGTGGCGACCGTGGTCTCCATGTTCTTCCTGACCGTCTACGGCACGGTCAACCTGGTGTCGGCCTTCGAGGCGCTCAGCGGCGACCCCTCCTGGCGGCCCCGGCTGCGCGTGCCGTGGCTGGTGAGCCTGATCGGCGGCCTGGCCTGCATCGTCGTGATGGTGCTGATCAGTCCGATCGCGGGGGCGATCGCGCTGGTGGCGGAGCTCGGCCTGTGGCTTTACCTGTCCCGCCGGGCGCAGGCGGCGCGCTGGGGCGACGCCCGCAGGGGTCTTTACGAGGCCCTCATCCGCTGGGCCCTCATTCGACTCAGGGAGCGCCCGTTCAGCTCCCGCAGCTGGCGGCCCCACATCCTGGCTTTCGTCGACGACCCGGTGAAGGAGCTGGACATCATTCGTTTCGGTGACTGGTTCAGCCAGGGACGCGGCGTCGTCACCGTGGTCAACCTGCTGGTCGGCGAACTCCTGGCCGACAACTTCGACCTCGAGGGCCGGCGAGAGGCGCTCAACCGTGTGATCGAGTCCGAGGGCATCGTGGTCTTCCCCGAGGTGGACGTCGTGGACAACGTGGTGGGGGGAATCGTGGAGGTTGCGCAGGCCAACGGAATGGCTGGCCTGGCAAGCAACACCGTCCTCCTCGGCTGGCCCGACGACCTCCAGCTGCGCGCCGACTTCCTCCGTGTGATGTGCAAGCTGGAGCGGCTCAACAAGTCCGTCGTGATCGGCCGGATCCGCCCCAACCACCTGTTTCGCCGCAAGGACGCCACGATCCACATCTGGTGGGGCGGCCTCGAGCACAACGGCGACCTGATGCTGCTGCTGGCCTACCTGCTGCAGAACAACCCCGAGTGGCGCGATGCGCGGGTCCAGGTGATGAGCGTTGCCTCGTCGGAGATCATGAGGGCCCACACCGAGCGGGCGCTCAACCAGCTGATCCCGGAGATCCGGATCCAGGCGGACGTGCGCGTCATTCTGAAGCCGCCCGATGCCACCGTGGTCGAGGTCATTCAGCGGGAGAGCGCCCAGGCCGCGGTGGTCTTCCTCGGTCTCCAGTCACCCGACCCGGGGACGGAGGAGGCCTACGCGGCCAAGCTGGCGAAGCTGTCGGGCGACCTCCCGGTGGTGTTCTTCGTCAAGAACTCGAGCCTGTTCATCGGCGAGCTGCTCGAGCCGCCCGAGGGCGAGGACGAGCCGCAGAAGGACGAGGCAGGGCCGGACCAGCCCGCGGTCTAGACTGCAGGTGCCCGGCATGAAGTCCCCAACGGAAACGATGCCGGAGCCCGGACCGCCCGGGTTCGAGCGCCGCGACTCGACCGGTCACGCCGGCTTCGAGGATGCCTCCTTCGCCATGGCGGCGCGGACCCGCTCGGCGGTCATCGGCAGGCGGGTGAAGCGCACTCCGGTGGCGTCGAAGACTGCGTTGGCGATGACCGCGCCCATGGGGACGATGGCCGGCTCGCCGCCCCCCTGGGGCGCCACCTCGTCGTTCGGCACCAGCACCGTCTCGATCCGCGGCAGCCACGAGAAGCGGGGCAGCTCGTAGGTGTCGAAGTTGTGGTCGAGGATCTCGCCGCCTGCGAAGCGCAGCTCCTCGGTGAGCGTGTAGCCGAGCCCCTGCGTGACACAGCCCTCGACCTGCATGGTCGCGCCCACGGGGCTGACCACGACGCCCATGTCCTGGGCAGCCACCACCCGCTCGACCTGCACCGTCCCCTTCTCCCGGTCGACCGTGACGTCGGCGATCAGCGCGACGTAGCTGCCGGCGTCGATCCCGCACGCCACCCCGCGGCCGCGGCCGTTGCCGGCCGGCGCCGCGCGCGGCTTCCAGCCGTAGGCTTTCGCGGCCGCCTGAAGCACCCGGCGCATCCGCTGATCGCTCATGTTGGCGAGCCTCAGCTCGACCGGGTCGATGCCCGCCGCCGCGGCCATGATGTCGACCTGCGACTCCTTGGCGAACACGTTCATGTTCGCGCCCGGCGCGCGCCACGGACCGACCCCGAACAGGTGCAGGCTGGTGCCGTCGCCGTGCCAGCCGCCCGACACCCTGATCGAGACATTCGGCACGTCGTAGAAGAGCTCGGCGCCGCGATCACCCGCCGCGATGATGTGGGAGTCCCAGAGGGTGATCCGGCCCGCGCCGTCGAGGGCGGAGGCCAGCGTCACCACCGCCGCCGGGTCGAAGGTGTCGTGGAAGAACTCCTCGGGGCGGCTCCACCTGACCTGGACCGGCCTGCCGGTGATCATCGCCAGGCGCGCGGCCTCGCTCGCCTGAAGCCCAGCGCTCTTGCCGCCAAAGCCGCCGCCCACGTACGGGGTGATCACGCGCACGTTCTCGGCCGCCAGCCCGAGCTCCTTGGCAAGGCGGTCCTTGGTGGGAAATGGCGTCTGGGTCGAGGTCCACACCGTCAGCTTGCCGTCCTTCATCTCGGCGACGGCGGTGTGCGGTTCTATCGGGGCGTGTGCCACGTACCCCTTGTGGAAGGTCGACTCGAACACCCTAGTGGCCGCCTTCCGCGCGGCGCCGACGTCGCCCTTCGCGCTCACGACCTCCCCCGGTCCCGCCGCCGTGACGAGGTGCTCGAACACCGTCTCTGTGTCGAACGGGGCCTTCGGCGTCTGCCACGACGCATCGACGGCTGCGAGCGCCTTCGCGGCAGCCTCTGGGTCTGCGTGGAGGACCGCGACCAGGCCGTCCCGGTTGACCACCGTCACGCCGGGCAGCTTCGCCGCGGCGCCGGTGTCGAGCCGCGTGAGCGTCGCGCCGTGCGCCGGCGGTCGCAGCACGCAGGCGTGGAGCATCCCGGGGCGTCGGACGTCCCCGGCGTACTGCGCGGCACCGGTCACCTTGGCGACGGCGTCGAAGCGCTGCGGCGACGTGCCCATGACCGTGAGCTCGGAGGCCTTGCGCAGGACCGCGGCGTCGTCGACCGTGCGGACGATCCGCCGCCCCTGGGCGAGCTCCCCGTAGCTCACCTTCCGGGAGGGGTCGCCCGCGACCGAGACGACGCCGTCCGCGACGACGAGCCGGTCGCGCGGGACGCCGAGCTTGGCCGAGGCGAGCCGCAGCATCACCGCGCGCGCCTCCGCCGCGGCCGCCCTCAGCACCGGCCCGAACATCCGCGTGGTCAGCGATCCGAACGTGCCCATGTCCCACGGACAGCGGTCGGTGTCGCCCATGATCACCTCGACCGCGTCAAGCGCGACCCGCAGCTCCTCGGCCACCATTTGGGCCTGCGAGGTCATCACCCCCTGCCCCATCTCGATCTTGCCCGTGAGCACCGTGACCCTGCCGTCCTCGGCGATGCGCAGGTAGGCATTGAGGTCCTCCGGGTAGGCGCGGCGGCCTTGGGCGAAGAGGCCCGACGGGCCAACGCTGACCAGCACCACAACTCCGCCGCCCACGACCTTGATGAACTCCCGCCGGTCGATGCCGCGATGCTCGGTCATGACGCGCCTCCCTTCCGGTGGGAGACGTCCTCGATGGCGGCGACGATCCGCTGGTGGGCTCCGCAGCGGCAGAGGTTGTCCTCCATCCCCTTGACGATCGCGTCCCGGGACGGCGACGGGTTGGCGTGGAGGAGGGCGAAGGCGTTCATGATCATGCCCGGCGTGCAGTAGCCGCACTGGAAGCCGCCGTGCTCGACGAACGCCTCCTGCAACGGGTGGAGCGCGCCGTCGCGGGCGAGGCCCTCGATGGTGGTCACCTCCGCGCCGTCGACGGACGACACCGGCACGGTGCACGAGCGCACCGCCTCCCCGTTGACCACCACCGTGCACGCACCGCAGATCCCCTCGCCGCAGCTGAACTTGGTACCGGTGAGGCCGAGATCGCCGCGGAGCACCCACAGCAGCGTGCGCTCCGGGTCGGTCGAGAGCGTCGTCGGCCGACCGTTGAGGCGGAAGCGGAAGGTCTTCGTCATACCTCCTCCTCTCGTTGCCTCAACGATACCTCGACCCGGTCGACGACCGCATCTCCTACGACCGGACCGAGTCCATCGAGTCGGACATCCTCACGATCGAGAGCTACTGACCCGGAGCGCCGGCAAGCTGCGAGACGAGGAACTCCGCGAACAGCTCGAGATAGATTTCACCCTTGTCCGCGCTCGCTTCGGCCGGGTCACCCAGAACCCCGCTGGCGGTCAGTGCCGTCATGCCGCGCTCGAAGACGATCTTCACCTGCTCCTCGCCCAGCGGGCCCACGTACCCAGGCGCGAAGCGGTCGCGCTGCACCAGCTCGGGCTCGAGCGCGAGCATCATGGAGGTCTCGTTTTCCCCCGCGTGGCCGCCCGACGCGCCGGCCGAGATGCCGAACCGCGCCGAGATCTGCTCTGAGAACGCGCCGAAACCCAGGAGATCGGCGTATCCGGTCACAACGACCTTTGGGTAGAGGGCGGGTGCTTCGTCGATCACCTCCTGCACGGTGGCGAAGTTCCCACCATGGCTGGGCAGGAAGACGATCCTCGTGAAGCCGCAGCGGATCAGGCTGGCGACGTAATCGTGCAGGATCGCCTTGAGGGTCTCGCGCTTCAGCGAGACGGTCGCGCCCAACGCGAGGTGGTGCTCCGACATGCCGAACGGGATCGTCCTCGCCTGCAGTGCCTGACCGAGCCGGAGCGCCACCCGGTGCGCGAGCTCGTCGCCGATGCGGGTGTCGGTCATGGTCGGGAGGTGGGGTCCGTGCTGCTCCGTGGAGCCCACCCCGACCACCACCGTGGTGAAGCCCTGCTCGAGGGCGGCCCTGACGTCGGGCCACGTCATCTCCTCCATGCGGATGGTCTTCATCGGTGCTCCTCCCGACATACCATACGCCTCGCCGAACCCGTGCTTCGACCTGGGCGATTCAACAGGGCGCCGGGCCCGGTTTCTGGTGCGACCCTGCGGCTACTTCACCCGGGCCCGCTCGACCAGCTTCAGCTTGGCGGCGTCTCCCGGGAACCAGGACGCGTACGTGGCGGCCTCCTGTGCGGTAATCCGGTAGCCGGCATCGACCATCGCCCCCGCGGCGCCGGGGTTGGTGACGATCGCGATGCCGAAGGGTGTCATCCCGGTCCCGTTGGTCGCCTTCATGTCGGCGCCGGCGGCGACGAGCTGGCGGATGATCCCGCCGTCGCAGTTCGATGCCCGGTGAAGGGCGGCGTTGCCCTGCTCGTCGGCCGCGTTGGGGTCGGCGCCGGCGACGAGCAGCGCGGCGACGATGCGCGAGGTCTCCGTGGGCGTCGGCTGACCGTAGGGGCATCCGAACATCACGACGTGGCAGAGCGGCGGCATTCCGGTGGTGCCCGCGTCGGAGGCCGACATCCCGGCCGCCAGGTAGTGCTCGACCGCGTCCGCATCCATCCCGAGCAGTGCACGGTAGAAGCCGTCCTGGTCGAAATCGAGGTCGTGCTGGCGCAGCCACGCCTGGGCCGCGGCGGCGCCGGCGCCGGTACTGCCCGCCCGGGCCTTGACCCCCGACGTCGTCGGCGCCACCGCCTGGCCGCGCTTGACGCCGTCGATTGCCTGCTTCGCCGCGTCGGCGATCAGCGAGTTCGGGTCCGCGGTCAGGCGCTCGAGCAACGGGACCGCCGGCGCCGCGTCGCGTCCCAACGGCCAGAAGCCTCGGGTGGCGACGGTCCGGACCCTGTCCGGGTAGGATCCGCCGGCAACCCGGGACAGCTCGCGCACCGCCGTCTCCGGATCCAGCAGGAGCTTGGTGTACGCATCCATGGCATCCTTTCGCAGGTCCTCGTCGGCGGAACCGTCGTCAACCACTGCCAGCAGCGCGGGTCCGGCCACCTTTGCGACCTCTGCCTTCACCGCCCGGTCGAAGGGCTCGCTCGCGTCGCCGATCGAGCCGAGCGCGTCCACCGCGGCCGACCGCAGGTTCTCGTCGGAGCGGTCGGCCGTGAATCGAGCGATGGCGGGGGCCGCGGCGTGGGCGGACCCGCCGGCGTCGCCCAGGGCCGACACCGCCTGCCAGCGCACTCCCGCGTCGGGGTCGTTGAGCAGGTGCAGCACGCAATCGGGCCACCCGGCTCCGCCGTCGGGCTTCCTCGCCCTCACCTCGAAGGCGTCGCCGACCGCCTTGCGCGCCTTCGGGTCGGGATCACGGGAGAGTCGGACCAGGGTTTCGACCCAGCCGTCCGGCTCGGGGTCGAAGGCCTCAAGCGCGCTGATCAGCTCGGCGTGAGGCATGGCAGGGTCGGACAGCGCGGCCATGAGCGGAGGAATGACGCCCCGGTTGCCCGTCGCCGTCAGCGGCTTCAGCACTGAGACCCCGTTGAAGTGCTCGTCGGGGTCCTCCGAGCGCACTCCCGCCGGCGTGTTGCGGATCGCCTGCACCAGCGGCGCGGCCAGCTCCGACTCGTCGACGTGCCCGATCAGGTCGCGGATCGCGAGCGCGCGGTCGAACCAGTCGCCGTCCGCCAGCACCGACCGCCGCGCCGCCACCAGCTCCGCCGGATCTACGCCGATCGCTTCAAGGGCTCCGGCGGCCTGGACGCGGACCGCGGGCGAGGTGTCGGTCAGAGCGCCGCGAAGCGCGGTCTCGGCCGGGGCCGACGCCTTTTCGAGCTTCCACAGTGAGCGGGCGGCGTTCTCGCGCACCTCGGCGTCGATGTCGTCGAGTGCGGCCGCGAGCAGCGGCACCACCTGCGCCGCGGCGTCGTCGAAGCGACCCAGGTCCTCCGCCGCCGTCCTGCGCTTGTCGCCGTTTCGGCTCGTGATGTCCTTCATCGCCGTGGCGAGGGCCTTGGCCTTCATCTTCGCCATCGTCTTGTCGGCCCACTCGCTCTGGGCGTCGACCGGAGCTGACCACGCCAGCGCGAGCGCGATCACGAGACCAAGGGTCAGCTTCCGAAACCGTCCCCACCCGAGCTGACGCATCGTTGCCCTCCTCGAACGGTGTTCCCCCGCTCCCGCGCCTTCGTAGCTCGCTCCTGCTCGAGATGACGTCTCGAGTATCGTCAGCGGCCATTGCGCGTGTCAAGTCGCGCGTCCCGGCGCACCGATCCGCGTGATCCCCAAGGCGGCACAATTCGAAGGCGACCCCTGGAGAGTGCTCAACGCTGGCGGGCCAGAGCAAACGCCCCCGACGCGCCCAATCGGCGCCCGGCGGGACGACGGGGCGTAACCGGCACCGGCAGCTCCAGCCGCGACGGCGTGCCGACGCCGTGCAGCAGCGCGGGTCTCGGGATCGGTGCCAGGCACCGATTTGTAGAACTGGCCACGTCGTCGACGCAACGCGGAGCCATGCACGCAGCGGAGCGTGCTCCCTACGCTGCGACACACACCACCTGGCGGGTCAGGCACCCGACGCTCCGTGTCCTGTCAGGCCCGCCCCGGCCCCATCGTCCGGACGCCGCGCCCGAACTGGTTTGAGCACTCGGCCGGGCCGGCGCATACTCGGGCGCAAACGGGGAGTCACATCATGCGCCATCGCCTCGCACTGCCCACCTTCATCGCGCTCGCGGCCGCCCTTGTCGCCGCTCCGGGACCCGCCCTCGCCCAGGGCGGTGCGCAGCCCGCCGCGAGCGTGCTGCTACGCCCTACGCGCGTCTTTGACGCCGTCGACCCGCAGCCTCACGAAGGGTGGGTGGTGCTGGTCACCGGCGAGACGATCGCCGCCGTGGGGCCCGCCTCGGAGGTTGCGGTGCCCGCGGGTGCGACGGTCCTCGATCTGCCCGGCATGACCCTGCTCCCGGGGCTGATCGACGCCCACTCGCACATCTTTCTGCACCCGTACAACGAGACCCTGTGGAACGACCAGGTGCTCAAGGAGCCCCTCGCCTACCGCACCATTCTCGCGACGCTGCACTGCCGCGACACGCTGATGGCCGGGTTCACCACCCTGCGAGACCTCGGCACCGAGGGCGCCGGTTACGCCGACCTGTCGGTCAAGCGGGCGGTCGACGAGGGGCTGATCCCCGGACCGCGGCTGTTCGTCGCGACCCGGGCGATCGTTGCCACGGCCAGCTACGGCCCCGGCCCGCTCGGCTTCGCCCCCGAGTTCGTGCCGCCCAAGGGCGCCCAGGAGGCGAGCGGGACCACGCAGATCCTGGAAGCGGTGCGCGAGCAGGTCGGCCACGGCGCGGACTGGGTCAAGGTCTACACCGACTACCGCCGCGGCCCGAACCGCACCGCCGTGCCGACCTTCTCGATCGACGAGCTCACGATCCTGGTCGACGAGGCGCACAGCGCCGGCCGCCCGGTCTCGGCCCACGCCGCCACCGCCGAGGGCATGCGCCGCGCAGTGCTCGCCGGCGTCGACACCATCGAGCACGGCTACGGCGGCACCGACGAGGTCTTCAAGCTGATGGCCGAGCACGGGGTCGCATACTTCCCGACGCTGACCGCCGCGGAGGCCTACTCCGAGTACTTCCAGGGCTACACCCGCGGGACCACGCCCTACACCGCCGACCTGCAGCAGGCGGTGCACGCCTTCTCGACCGCGCTCGCCGACGGCGTCACCATCGGCAACGGCAGCGACGTCGGCGTCTTCACCCACGGCGAGAACTTCCGCGAGCTCGAGTGGATGGTGAAAGGCGGCATGACGCCGACGCAGGCCCTGCTCGCCGCCACCGCGGTCAACGCCAAGGTGCTCGGCCAGCAGGACCGCTTCGGCCGAGTCGCGCCGGGCCTGCTCGCGGACCTCATCGCCGTGCCGGGAGACCCCACCCGCGACATCCGCGCCGTCGAGACGGTCCCCTTCGTGATGAAGGGCGGGGAGATCGTCAAGCGGCCGTAACCCAGGCGTGGAGCCCGGTGACTCGACGACCATCTGCCGCAGCGGGGTGCTGCCGCCCGCTGCTCGCGTCTTGCTTGGAAGATCCCAGTGCACTTCTCGCGGGCCATCGCGGGCTCTCTCGCAACGTGATCTGGAGAGATGCAGGCTAGTCCTGCCGCACCAGCTCGACGCGGCGGTTGAGGGCGCGGCCGGCCTCGGTCGAGTTGTCCGCAACCGGCACCGTGGCACCGAGCCCGCGCGTCGTCAGCCGGCCTGCCTCGATCCCGAAGGTGTCCACCAGGTAGGTCTTCACACTCTCGGCTCGGCGATCGGACAGCTCCATGTTGTGGGCCGCGTTGCCTGTCGAGTCGGTGTGGCCCTCGATGGTCAGCTTGAGGCTCCAGTCGCGGATCAGGAGCTGGCCGACCTGCGCGAGCTGCTTGGCCGACTCCTTGGTGATTTGTGCGCTGTCGGTGGCGAAGTGGATGCCGTACAGCGCGAGCTTGCCCTTCGCGGCAAGGGTCGCGGCCATGTCCTCCGCGCTCACGTCCGAGGTCACGGTGAAGGTGACCGAGGCGACCTCGCGGCCGTGCTGGTTGGTGTCGTTCATGCGCAGGTCGTAGGAGCCGCCCTCGGTGGGCGCCTGCAGGGTCAGCTCGCCCGCGGTCCGGCCCTCGAGGTAGACGTAGCCAAGATCCGCCCGGTCGTTGGCCTCCCCGTCGCCGTGCGGCACCGACGACGGCACCACGCCGACCCAGGCGTTCTCGGCGAACCCCGCCGGAGCAGTGAAGTGGAAGGTGACGTCCTCGCCCGCCGCGTACTTGGTGCGATCGAGGCTGATGGTGGCGCCGCCCAGGGCGCGCACCTCGAACGCCACCGAGGCGATCTCGGTGCCATTCTGGGCGGTGTCGATGAAGCGCGCATCCCAGCTCCCCGGCGTGCCCGGCGCCTCGAAGGCCATGGTGCCGGAGGTGCGCCCGCTCACGTACTCGTAGGCCACGTCGTGCCGATCGTCCTCCGCTCCGTCTCCGTGCGGGACCGAGGATGGGATGATCCCCACCCAGGCGTCCTCGGCCAGCCCCGGCGGTGCAGTGAAGGTCACGGTGAACGCCGCGCCCGGGGCCACGGTGGCGGCCGACAGCTTGAGCGTCACCGCCGACGCGTCGACTGCCTTCACGGCGAACGTGACCGAGGCGATCTCCTTGCCGTTGCCGTCGTTCATGCGCAGGTCGTACGAGCCCGGGTGACCCGGCGCCTTGAACGTTAACGTCCCGGAGGTCTGACCGCTCAGATACTTGTAGGCCACGTCGTTGCGATCGTTGACCGCTTCATCGCCGTGCGGCACCGAGGACGGAATGAGGCCGATCCACGCCCCGTCGGGCAGGCCAGCGGGGGCCGTGAAGCTCACCTTGAGCTCCTGCCCCGGCAACAACGAGGTCCGGTCGAGGTGCATCGACGCGGATCCCGCGAGGCAGACAACCGGAACGAGACACAGGGCGGGGACGAAAAGCCTGGTGATGCGCATCGCTACTCCTCTCGGCCGGAAGAGCTCTTCGCACGGCACGAGTCTAGCCTGAAAGGACCACGCCGTTTCGAGGAGGAGCACTGCGGCCGGTAGGTTGCAGCGCGTGCCTGGGCCGATGCCGTCCTCCACATCTCGCTCACCGCCGTGGCGGCCGAGGCGCTCACCGAGGAGCGACCGCAGCGTCGCGCACGCGCTCAACACCCTCGGCCTGGTGGTGCTGCCCGACGGCACGTACGACCTGCTGCTGTCCAACCCGCAGCTCGGCGAGGCCTCGGTCCTGGTCATGCTCCACCGCGAGCTCGGGACCTCGCGGTAGGCGCATCGCCGACCTTTCTGCTCACCCGGTGACATCCGGGGGGCGCACGCACGACAAGCCAGACACGATCGCCTCGACCCCCGGGCTCAGCGCCCGAGGCGGCCGAGCGCGCGGCGCGGTACCTGGCAACTGTCGGGGATGCCGTCGCCGTTGCCGTCGAGCTCCGACCGCGCCTGGATGTCGCACACGTCGGGAATCGAGTTGCGGTCGCAGTCCTTGAGGTCTCCCGCGGCGAGGTCATCCTGGTCGCCGACGCCGTTGCGGTCGCAGTCGCGGTCGCCGAGGCGCAGGTAATAGACGTCCTGCTCGCCGTTGAAGGTCGCGGCGTAGATCAGGTCGGCGCCGACGAGGTCCGAGCGCATGTGGTAGTAGTCGCCCAGCTTCTGCTGGCGCGGCCAGCCGACGTGGCTGTCGAAGGACGGCGTGATGGCGACCGGTTCGCTCCAGGTGACACCGCCGTCTGAGGACTGGGAGAACTTGAGCTCCCCCACCGCCGGGGCGGTGGTGCTCAGGCTCTCGACCCAGACGACGTCGAGGCGGCCGTTGGGCGCCGCGGACATGGTTGCGAACCACTGCCACAGATTGTCTGGGTCGTCGTGGATCCGTAGCGGGGGTGACCAGGTCTCGCCGCCGTCCGTGGATCTGACGAAGTTCACATCGGACCGATCCGGACCCGGCGGATCGACCGAGCTCACGACATAGAGCGTGCCCCGTCGGTCGCTGTCGCCGAGGTCGACCGCAATCCACACCTGGCCGATCATGCCGTCGGGGTTGGGCGTCCAGGTCGAGCCCCGACCCGAGGCCTGGGAGCCACCGAGGGGCACATCGAACCACTCGAAGGTCGGCGTCGTGACTGCGGGGTCGAGGGCGTCGAAGGAGCGCTGGAGCACGATCCGGTCGAGATTGAGGGAGGCGTTGCCGACCATGTAGAGCTCGCCGCCAGGTCCGATCGCCATGCTGCCCCACGTCGGCACCGGGCTGATCGCGAACGGGTACTCGAAGCTGGCGCCGCCGTCGGTTGAGCGCGTCACCACCCGATCGCCCCAGAGGTTGTCCTCGAGGCTCCAGACCTCGTAGATGCGGCCGCTGGCGGCGGCTCGATCACGGTCGATCGTGAACCACGCCTTGTCGCCGCCGTAGGCCGCAAGCGGGCCGGACCATGACTCGCCGGCATCGTCCGAGGTGAAGAAGTCGGTCAGGATCGAGCCTCCCGGTACCGCGAGGCTGTTGTAGTGCACGCGCCCGGCGGCATCGAACTCAAGCACCGGGTCGCTGCGGAACACGCCGTTGTCGAGGACCCCGGGGAAGGTCCAGCTGCGGCCGCCGTCGCGGGAGTAGGCGAACCCGGCTTCGCGGAAGTTCGAGTAGACGGTGTCGAACTGGCGCCAACCGACGACCAGACGGTTGGGGGCGGTGGGGTCGACCGCGATCGAAGGCTCGTTGGCGGCGTCGCCCGGAATGTTGCGTCCCTCGGCATCGACGTTGACCTGCACGCTGATGAACCCGTTGCGGGCGACCTCGGCGGTTGCCTCCGGGAGCGACTCGCCGAGGGCGGGGCGCGCCATTTCCGGGTCATCGGGCCGCTCGGCCGGGAGCGCTCGGTACTGCTGGGCGCGATCCGGCGCAGGCGGCGAGGGCTGCCCCTGGGCCGCGGCGCAGGGGGCACTGACGACAGCGACTCCTACTGCCAGCATCGAGACCGACATCACAGCATGCATGGCGTTCATGGTTCGGTCTCCCTTATACCCTGGATGTACGGCTCGTGTCCGGAGCAGGTTGCGACCGGGAATCGGGGTAGCCCATGAACCTGTCGGGTGCGTCATCTGCCCTGGCGAGCCCAGGCCCGAGCCTGAGCTGGACTAAGGCGCACCTCTGGGGACCGTTGTCGTGGATCGAGCATGTTTCCTGGCAAGGCGCGACGACGCAGGCGTCGCCTTGCTACTTCACGGAGGAGACGCACCGCCAGGGGCCGCGATGGCCCGCGAGAAGTGCACCGGGGCCTTCCAAACCGGACACGAGGTCAGAACTTGAGCGTGAAGACCGTCGTTCCGAGCCGGGGGTTCACGCTGTCGGGGACCGCTCCCATCTTGTACCTCTCCGGCACCGCATCCCAGCCCTCGAAGATGCTGCCCCGGATGAAGATACGCTGCTTCTCGACCGGGGTCTCGGGCTCCTTGCCGAACACGTCGTAGACCGAGCCCGGGGGGACCTGACCGACGCTGTCTCCATACGGCACCAGCTCGTAGAGCCCGTCGCCGTCGACGTCGGCCCGGATCCAGCCGAGGTTGAGGATCTTGGCGTAGGTGCCATCGACCAGCATGCTCTGGATCTCGGAGTCGAACGCCTGCACGATCTGCTCGGCGCCGGGCACGTCCTTGCGGATCGCGAAGTGGAGCGTTCGGCGGGCCAACGGCGTGCTCCCGATCTCGAGCTTCGCGGCGGTCTCCTCGGGCTGGTTGGTCAGAAGGTAGCGCGCCACCAGCTCGTCAACCAGCATGTACTCGACGTCGCCCGCAAGCAGCTTGCTCAGGTCGTCCTGGTCGTTGCGCCCACCGACGAACAGGACGCCCACCGCCTTGTCGATCCCGTCGCCGTAGGCGTAGCGCGAGACCACGGCGACCCGCTTGCCCGCGAGGTCCGACATCCGTGTCGCGCTGACGTCGCTACCCTTGCGTCCCACCAGCACCAGCCGGTTCTCCAGGTACGGCTTCGAGAACAGGACATCCTGCTGCCGCTGCTCGGAGCGCCACATCGCGGTGCTCCCGTCAATGGTCCCGTTCCGGATCCCGGCATCGACGTCCTTCCAGTCGACGATCGTGGTCTCCGCCTTGATCCCGGCGCGCTCGAGCGCGGTCTGCACCAGCTCGACCGCGACCCGCTGGCCCTCGGGGCCGTCGGTGAACGGGGGCCAGCTGTCGGAGGCGAGGTGCAGAACGCGAGGTTCGGCCGCCGCTGCCATGGCTGGCACCATCGCGAGCAGGATCCCCCAGCGCAGCGCGAGCCGCCGCACGGGGCTCGGGCAGATTCTCGTCTGAGATTCGAGACCCAACCTCTCGAGAGCCGTCCTTGGCATGCGCGTAACCTCCTGATCTGAAAACGGCTGAACGAACCCATTCTATTGCACGCTGCAGGGTGCTGCAGAAAGGGCCTTGCGTCGTCCGAACATGCCCTGACTGGTCCCCGAGAGTTCCAGCTGCGACACACGCCCCCCTACTGCTTGGGCGCAGTGATGCTGTCATGCTCTGGTGCAGGCGTCCCATGCCTTCGGCGTGAAGAGTAAAGAGAAGAGAGTCAAGAGTCGAGCCGCGCAGCGGCCGCTTGGCAGGCCGCAACCCGCTCGCGTGGCGGCCCGTGGCTCGATGCGATGGACTCCTCACGCTTCTCTCCTCACCCCTCACCCCTCGCTCCATAGGGGCGGCGCACCCCCCAGCGGAGCGAGGAGCGCGACCCGCTCAGGGACGGTGTATCCTCGACCACAGGCGAACCTGGACGGACGGTCGAATACGAACTTCCCATCCCTGACCGTTGTCGGGGCCACTGGCAGCGTGATTCGAGGAGGCAGCCATGGCTGCGACCTACCGCACATTCGGCCCGTTCATCCTCTTCAAGGAGGTCCTCTCGGACGAGCTCGGGCATCTGTACCGAGCCGGAGAGTTCGTCAGGGGCGCACTCGGGAGGACGGTGTGGCTGCGCGTCTTCGACGGCGCCGCAGTCCCACGGGCCGAGCTCGGCGCCCGCCTCGGCGACGCGAACCGCGTCGGCGAGGTTCTGCAAGCTGCCAACGTCGCTGCACACTCGCGCTTTTCGACTCATGACGGGGTCATGGGCAACGCCTGGGACTACGCCGCCGGGCAGCCGCTGACCGCCGTTCTCCGCAAGGTCCGGGAAGAGGGCTTCCCGGTAGCGGTGGACAACGCTCTTCTGATCATGGAGAAGCTGTCGCTGGCGCTGTCCGCGGCCCTCGCCGTCGACATGCGCGGCGCCTCACTCATCCACGGCTTCCTCCACCCCGGGACGGTCATCATCACCAACGACGGTGAGGGAGTGGTCTCCGGCTTCGTTGCCGGCGAGAGCCTCCTCGGCCTTCTCGAGAGCCCAGCCGCCTCTTCTGCCTGCGCCCCCTACCTGGCTCCCGAGGTCCTGACAGCGCGTACGCCGAGCAGCCGCGGCGACGTCTACTCGCTGGGCGCGATTCTGTTCCATCTTCTGACCAGCAAGGCGCTGCCGACCGCCCCGGAGCAGCGGCGTGAGATCGTCAGCGAGGCCCGGCTCGCGTTCGACGAGGAGCCTGTTCCGAAGGACATCATGGCGGTGCTGACACGGGCGCTTGCGGATCGCCCCGAGGACCGCTTCAGCTCGGCCGCTGACTTCAAGCAGGCGCTGGACAAGCTCCTGTATGGCGGCCCTTACAGCCCGACAACCTTCAACCTCGCTCTCTTCATGGATCGCCTGTTCCGCTCCGAGATTCAGGCCGAGGAGAGCGAACGCCAGGCCGAGACGGAGCTCGACGTTGCTCCCTACATCCGGCCCGAGCCGAAGGTCGAGGAAGTCGCTGCCGTGAGCCCGTCCACGGGCGGCACGAGCAAGGGGCTGTGGATCGGCCTAGCCGCGGCGGTGGCCGTGGCCGCGGCCCTCGGCGCCTGGCTGATCTTCGGACGCGGCCCGACGGCACCGCCCCCTGCGCCGACGCCGACAGCGGAGCAGCTGCTCGCTCAGCGCCAGGCACAACAGGCGCAGGTCCAGGCCATCGTCCAGCAACAGGTGGCGCAGATGCTGGCGGAGCGCGAGGCGCAGATCCGTAAGGAGCTGACCGACCGTCAGGCCGAGATCGACCGCCTCAACAAGCGCCTCAGGTCGATGGAGACCGGCGGCGCCGCCAACGCGAAAACACGACAGCAGCAGGAGCAGATCAAGCGCCAGATCGCAGCCGCGGAAAAGGCCAAGCAGGACCAGCAACAGGCGCTCGAGCAGGAGCGCCAGAAGGCGCTTGAGGAAGCCAGACAACGGGTGGAGCCCACCGCCGCCGTACCCTCCCCCGCCATGGCGGCCGTGGCTCCGCCGGAGCCCACCCCGCAGCCGACCTTGGTACCGGTCGCCACCGCCACCGCGGCTCCGCCGACCCCGGTTCCGCCGGTACGCGAGGGAGATCTCGTTACCGAAGGTTCTCAGGTGAAGCCACCGGTGCTCGTCAAGCAGGTCTCCCCGGTCTACCCGCCGGTGGCCGGCCGCCTGCAGGTGAGCGGCGAGGTCAGCCTGCGCGCCCTGGTCGGGATCGACGGCAGCGTCGAGAAGGTCGAGATCCTGCAGGTGACCCGGAAGGGCGTCGGCTTCGAGAAGGCGGCCGAGGACGCCGTCCGCCAGTGGCGGTTCCGGCCCGCAACCAAGAACGGAGTTAAAGTCGAGAGCTGGGTGCCGATCCGCATACCCTTTGTGCTGCAGTGATGTCCGCCTCGCCCCTTGGCCCCGACGAGCGGGGGCGCCTCATCAAGTCGGCAAGTCGGTGCCGGGCACCGTTCGGCACCTTTCGCGTGTGGTGCGGGCGTCCCGCCTGCACCGGCCGCACAACGGCCGATTGGCAGGACGCCTCGAACCGAGCGCGCTGACCTCTGTGCAAGCGAAGCCGCGGCGCAACCCCTACTCTCGGAGCGTACTCAGGGGCCGGACCTGTTTGATTCTCTCGAAATCCTCATCCTGATGCAGCAGCACGCCGTCCAGCTCCAGCACCAACTGTGCGATGAGACAATCCAAGGTGCTCCGAAACGTGACCCCCTTGCGCCGGCAGTCGAAGAAGATCCTGGCGGCAGCCGCATGCGTCGCCCAAGGGTCGTGAGGCGCAAGCACGACCTGAGTTCGGAGGTAGCTCTCGAGCAGGTTCCACTCCCGCAGATCCCGCGCCCCTTGCAACAGCTCTTGGCAGCACACCGCAGGAACCGCGAAGGGTACGGCCTGCTCCTCGAGATGGTGCATCCGCTCCACGGCGGGCGAGCGGACCCCCTTGAAAAAGTCCACCAGCACCGACGTGTCGACGACAATCACCGCTCATCCTCGCGCAGCCGGCGGTAGTCGTACCCCGACGCGAACTGGATCTTGCCCGCGAGGTCGAGCAAGCTCTTCCGCTTGCGCACCTTGATGAGTGTGCGCAGCGCCTCGTTGACGAGCTCTTTCTTGGTCCTGATCCCGGTCAGCTTCTGGGCCTCAGCGACCAGGTCATCCTCGAGCACGATATTGGTCCGCATCATCGCCTCCGAGGTTGATGATACACCTTCTAGTGTGTACCGAAAGGTGTATACCCACGCGCGGCAGCTCGCGCTTGCCAGAGACCAGGCTCGAGTCAAACGCCGAGGATGACATGAGTAACGTGTCAGGGGCCGGGACCGCGTGTCCCAACCTATCCCGGATGTGCAAGGCCCATCACTGGGATTCGCAGGCATCAAGCCCGCGCTATCCAACTCGTCGGTTCAGGCTACGACGGAAGAACCCGCGGCGTGCTCCGTACGTCACGCAGCGTTCATGTCAGCTCCGTTCGAGGCGCTCCATGTACGTGGCGAAGATCTCGGGCGCGACCGCGCGCAGTCGTGCCCGGCGCTCGATCGCCTCCTCGAAGCGACCGCACCTCCGCGCATCGTCGGCTCCGGCGAGCGCGCGCCATGCCTCCGCGAGCTCTTCATGCGGCGGCAGCGCCACGTCGAGCGGCGGCAGCGGTAACCGACCGGCCGCCCACCACTCGAGCGCCGTTGCGACACCCCCGCTCTCGGAGATCCTCCGCGCGAGCAGCCGCCAGGCGACTGACTGCCAACGCTCGAGCGTCGGGTCGACGAGCAGGCCGAGGCTGTAGCACGCCCGAGCAGCCTCCTCTTGCCTCCTGGCCCACTCAACGTTGCCGCGCAGCAGGTGCAGGCGCGCCCGGCCCGGCTCCCGGCCGATAGACCACTCGAGCCAGCTTCGGGCGGCCTCCGGCCGGTTGAGCTCAAGCAGCACCTCGGCAACGCACAGGTCGCCGATCGGCACCGGGTCTGCCTCAGTCTCGAGGACCTCGAGCACGCCCTCCAGGAGGTTGCGTCGCAGGGTACGGGTGATCCGGACCGGCGGGCACTCGTGGACTGAGCGCCAGAGCGCTGCAGCGCGCTCGAGCGGAGGCCTTTCCGCGAGATCGGCGAGCAGGCCGCGCCAGTGCTCCACCGCCTCCAGACCCTGTCGGGCGTCCTCGTCGTCGGTCTGGCGCTCCAGCACACCGCGAAAAAGCCCTTCCGCTCGCTCCAGGTCGAGTTGCCCGAGCGCCGTGAACCCGGCCTCGACCTCAGCACGGTCCGGCGTAAACAGCCCGAGCTGCACGGGACCAATCGGATCGCTCTCCGAATGGCTCTCGCCCCAGCCTGAGCAGCTGTCGCCCTCCCCAGGGTCGTTCAGGTACGCCATCGGGGAATGATAGCGGGAGCTCTGCCGCTCGAACATCAAGGAATGAAGGTTCGGATCCGGGTGCCGATCCGAAGACCGTTCACGCTCCACTCATGCCCGCCTCGCTCGTTGGCCCGACGAGCGGGGGCGCCTCGAACCGAGCTCACCGCCCGATGTGCAGGTGAGCCGGTCAGACGCCGTTGCGGTATCCTCGTCCTGTGGAACCGGATAGCGTCGAGCGCCTGCGTGCGAGCATCGCCGAAGCCCTGGCTGACCGGGCGGAGGTGCTGGAGGCGTATCTCTTCGGTTCGTACGCTGCGGGCCGGGCTCAGCAGCACAGCGACATCGACGTCGCCGTCTATGTCGACGAGGTGTCTCTCCACGAGGGCCCGTACGGATACGCCGCAGACCTGACGTCGATTCTGATGGCAGCGCTCGGTACGAACGACGTCGATCTCGTCGTTCTCAACTCCGCCCCTCCCCTGCTCTACCACCGGGTGCTGCGGGACGGCGTCAGGCTCGTCTCCAGGAATCTGAAGGCGACCACGACCCGGGAAGGCCGCGCGCTGTCACGGTACTGCGACTACCTGCCCCAGCTCGACAAGATCGACGCGGCGTCCCCGCATGGGGCGACGACATGAGCCCCGGTGAGGTCGATCCCCGCATCGTCCGCCGCCACCTGCTGGCCCTGCGCAGGGCTGCCGCGAACCTCCAGAGGCACGCGGGCCGTCCGATCGACCGGCTGTCTGGCGACAACGACGAGCGCTGGGCCGTCGAGCGCGGCCTCCAGGTCGCCGCCCAGAACGTCCTTGACATTGCCACCCACATTGCCGCCGGTAGGGGACGCGATGTTCCCGACTATGCGAGCGCCATCGTGGCCCTCGGTCAGCTCGGCATCCTGCCCAGCGAGTTCATCGCGGACATTCAAGGCCTCGCCGGGTTCCGCAACATCCTGGTTCACGGGTACTTGGATGTCGACGTCGAGCGGCTCCACGCGGTGCTCAACGAGCGCCTGGGCGACCTCGAGACCTTCGCACGGCTCGTCGAGGAGTTTCTCGAATCCACCGAGAGCTGACGCCGTAACTTCCGCACCACATCGGAACCTCAACGACGCCGCCATGCTGTGTGTAGTGTGGTGCGGGCGTCCCGCCTGCACCGGCCGCACATCGGCCGCTTGGCAGGGCGCGCACCTCGAGTTATTACAGTTATCGCGGGCCTGGCACTCTCGGGAGAAGGCTTCTCGCGTTTTGCCTCTAGCTTCCAGCTTCTGACGTCTCGCGTCTAGCCTCTTACGTTTTGCATGCCTCACCGATGACAGAGCGACCCCGGGTGCCCCGCCGGGGCACCACGTCAGTACCGACGGACCGAGGGCAGCGGCTCTCGACTACGTGGACGCGTTCGCGTACAGCTTCGCTCGAGTGTACGGGGTCGGGATGCCGGTCACCAGCTGGCCGTTGAGCTGCTGGAACCGCGCGATGCCGACCCGCGTGTCCTCGTCCAAGGTGCCGGTGGCGGGCCCGTCGTAGAAGCCACGGGTCTTGAGCTCGCCCTGAGCGCGCTCCACCGCCTTCGGCAGGTAGTCAAGGTACAGCTCGCCGTCGAAGCCGCGGATCACGCCGGGCGGGAGGGTCTCGCCCTTCGCGACGCCCGCCTCGTACTGCTCGCGCAGCTTGGCGCGGGCCGCCTGCTCCTCCGCCTTGAGCTCGGCGAGCCGGTCGTTCGCCTGCTTCTCGAGCGCCGAGACCTTGTCCAGGGCTGCGGCGGCGCCGTCTCCCTCGAGCTGAGATCGGGCCGAGGACATCGCCTTCTCGAGGCTGGCCAGGAGCTTCTCGAGCGCCTCGTCCTTGACCGGCACGGTTCCGGCGTCGCTCTTGATCTGCGAGGCGGCCTGCTCTGCCTGCTGGAGCTGCTGCTTCCGAGCCTCGAGCTGGCGTGCGGCCTCAGCCGCCTGGGCCTGCTGCGTGGCCTCGTCGGAGGTCGGAGTTGCCTGGGCCTTCTCTCCGCCACCTCCACCGCAGGCGGTCAGCCCCATGACTCCGAGGACGAGCAGCGCGGCGGCCGCCGCGGCCGTGCCGCGGGCGAACGCCGTACGAACGACACCGACGACTCTCTCACTTTTTTGATGTCTCATGTCCATGGAGATTAGCACACTCGACCGAGGATGGTCCGCCGACGCCTCTGCCGGCGCCAGCCAGATGGCAGGCCCGAGATAACCGTGACAACTCTGCTCGTCCGGGTCCCGGCTCGGCACTCACCGCCAAGACCAATGTAGGCACCATGGACGCTTGCATCATCAGCGTCATGTGATGATGTACGAGCCGTTCGCGCTGTCGTCACTGGCCCTTGCCGGCGTAGTTCGCATCGTCACCAACCCGAGGATCTTCCGCCGCCCCTCGACCCTCGACGAGGTCTTCGCGTTCATCGGCGAGCTCATCGCCCAGCCCAACGCCCGCGTTGTTCACCCAGGACCCCGCCACCTCGAGATCTTCGAGGGGCTGTGCCGGCGCTCCGGCGCCACTGGGAAGCTCGCCGCCGACGCGCAGCACGCAGCGATCGCGATCGAGCACGGCTGCGTTCTGATCACGACGGACGCCGACTTCGACCGCTTTCCGGCCCTGCGCTGGCAGCACCCGCTGCGGGGGCGCTGAGGTCGAGTCTGCCTGGCCCCGTCAGATCTCCAACTCGTCAAGAACCATCGCGAGGGCGGTTTCCGGCGTGGCGACGAGCACGCCGCCGGGGCGGGTGCCGTAGAGGCTCCCGAAGTGCCTGCGATCGCCCGTAACGAGGAGTTCGGCTTGGCAGCCCGCTGCGGCGGCGAGGATCGGGGCGTCGTTCGGCGGCAGCCCGAGACCGGCGGCCCACGCGGCGACCCGGGGGTCCGCCGCCGGGACCACCTCTACCTGATCGAGAAGGGTCTCGAGCGATTCGCTGGCGTTCGGCGCCTTCAGCAGGATGTTACGGCGCGCCTCGCCGATCGCGTGGCGGGAGGACAGCAGCACGCACGCGCTGCGCTCTGCCAGGCGGAAGAGCGCCCGCGCCCTCCCTTCCTTCGAGAAGGCGGCGCTGCCCAGCACGTTGGCGTCGAGGAAGAGCTTCACTTCAGGGCTCGGCGCAGTCGTTCCGTCTCCTCTTCGGTCAGGCGGTCCTCACCGAGAAACTCGCTCACGCGCTCGTCGCTGTAGACCTCGAGCGGGTACACACCGGCGGGACGCAGCAGGATCGCGCCGTCCGGCGACGTCTCGACCAGCAGCATGGTTTCCGGCTCGAGGCCGAGCCGATCGATCACCGCCTTTGGAATCGAGACCTGACCCTTCTTGCCCAATCGCGTCATGTCCATGACAACAATGTAGAGCGTTGAAAAGAATCCGGCAAGCCGGACTCCGTAACTCCGGCTCGCCGGCCGGCCATGTGCCTCAGGAGCGTCTGGCCTTCCGGTGCGGCCGTCCCGGCTGCACATGGAGTTCGGATTCGACTTTGTGGTGCGGCCGTCTCGGCTGCACACCGGGCCGCAGGCCCAGATTCGCAGTGCTCTGCCAAACGGCCGCTCCGCGGCCGGTGCAGGCGGGACGCCCGCACCACATAGGACCTTCGCCCCGCTCCGAGTGCCAGGCCCGAGATAACCGTGATAACTCAGCATGCCTGGGCTTGAGAGCGGTGCCCCCCTGAGATCCGCCTCGCGTGTCGTGTCGCACCGGTCCCCGCGGCCGAGCTGGCCGCATCCTTCAGCGGCCGCGCTCGTATCTCACCAAGAGAATGCCAAGTGACAGTGGAGGTCTCGTGAAGACGTGTGCCGTTGCCGCGATCGCTCTCGGCTTTGTCGCGTGCCAGCTCAGCGCGGTACCCGCCGGCGCACAGGCCGAAGGGAACGACGGCTACCTCGTGCTCGCCGGCGGCCGTCTGATCGACGGCCGAGGCGGTCCGCCGGTGGTCGACGCCGCTGTGGTCGTCCACGGCGGGCGCATCGCCTACGCCGGGCCCGTTGACTCGATCGAGATCCCGACCGGCGCCCGGGTGATCGACGTTGGCGGCCGGACGATCCTGCCCGGCCTGATCAACGCCCACGTTCACCGCGGGGCGAGCGTGCCGAACCTGCGCGCCTGGGCGCGTGCCGGTGTGACCACCGTGCGGGACCTCGGCACCACCGCCGCGTCGGTCTTCCCGTTCCGCGAGCAGAACGCACTCGGCCCCACCGAGGCCCGCCTCGTCGCCGCCGGCCCGCTGCTCACCGTCCCCGGCGGCTACCCTTTCGTGCCGTTCGGAGGTGGCCCTGCCGTGGCCCTGACCGGCCTCGCCGACACACGGGCACAGGCCGAGCGGCTGCTCGACGGTGGGGTCGACCTGCTCAAGCTCGCGCTGGAGACCGGCACCGTCTTCGGCCGGCGGATACCGGTGATGTCGCTCGCACCGGCCAGCCTGCTGGTGCGCATCGCCCACGGCCGAGGGACGGTCGTCTCGGCTCACATCACATCGGTTGTCGACCTCGACCTGGCGCTCGATGCCGGCGTCGACGATCTGGCGCACATGGCGGTCGACGCCCCGGTGCCGCCCGATGTGCTCCAGCGGATCGTGGCGCCGAACGCCGTCCGTCAACAACCCGACGGGTTGCATCATGGAGATCGGGTCGCAGATATCCCTGTAGTCAGAGCCTGGAGCGCTTGCGTCTTTGAGGGTCGATGCCGAGCAGCTCCGCCAGCTTCTCGAGCGAGACGCCACGGGCCGGTGCGCGCCGCAGGTCGGCTGGGGGGGTCCGGCGTTGGTCAATCGGATCGGGACCGTGCGGTCATCCTGCGGAGCAGCCGGGCCACTTCCGGGGGACCGGTAGCGGCGAGGGCCTGCCTGCGCCATTTGTCATCCGCCGCCAGTCGGCCGACCTCCCCGAGCATGGTCAGGTGCACATCGGGAGGTTCCGAAGGTGTCAGCAGAAGAAACATGATCTGCACGCCTCGCTCGTCCTCCAGGTCGACGATGCCCTGTTTCGCGACCCCGACGGCGACGATCGGTTTCTCGAGGCCGCCGACCCGAGCGTGAGGGATGGCGACGTGGTCACCGACCAGGGTGCCGCCCTGGGCCTCGCGTTCGAGGATGGCGGTCCAGGCGGCATCCTGAATCTCGGAGGTCCGATGTAGCGCCTCCAGCAGCTGCCGCAGCGCGGACTCCTTCGCAACCGGCTCGTGCCAGACGATGACGGGGGCATTCGCAAGCACGGATGGTGGTGGCGCCTCGGGCTGCCGACGCGGCGGCTCTGACGAGGAGGCCTCGGTGCCAGACGAGGACGCCCTGCCCTCGTGCATGAGCGTGGTGTCGGGGACGACCACCGTCACGCCGACAGACTCGGTGACCAGGCGCTCCACAGCGCTGACCTCTCCCCTCAGCCGTCGCCAGAAGGGGACCTTTCGACCAGGCTTGCCGATCACGATGTGCCCGACGCGGTACTCCCTGGCGAACTGCAGTATGGTGAGCACGACATCATCGCCCCGATAGGTGAAGACGGTCGCCCCAAGCTGCTTGGCCAGGGTGAGGGTGTTCGAGAGAATCCGCTGAGTTGTGGCGTCGACTGCGGTCGGGCGTTCCGAAGGTGTCTGCACGTATACGGCATACCAGTTGCGGTTGAGCCGACCGGCCAGCCGGGAGGCGTAGCGGAGCAGAGCGTCGGCGTTCGGCCCTCGTGAGCTCAGGCATACCATGACCTGGTCCGGGCTCGCCGGCGGGGCCTCCCCCAGCCAGTCTCCGCGTCGCCTGGAGTCGATCTGCGCCGCGATCTCCCGCAGGGTCAGCTCCCGGAGCTGCTCGAGGTTCGTCGCCTTGAAGAAATGATCCAACGCCGTTGCGATCCTCTCCGGCGTGTAGACCTTCCCCTCCTGGAGCCGCCGGCGGAGGTCCTGTGCGGTGACGTCGACGTTGACGAGCTGATCGGCGCGGGTCACGACAGGATCCGGAATGCGCTCCTTCACCTTGACGCCGGTGGCCCGCTCCACGGTCTCGTAGAGGCTCTCGAGATGCTGGATGTTCAGCGTCGAGATCACGTGGATCCCCGCCGCCAGGATTTCCTCCACGTCTTCGTAGCGCTTGCCGTTCTTGCTTCCTGGCACGTTCGTGTGGGCGAGCTCATCTACCAGGACCGCGTCGGGGCGGCGGGCAAGGACCGCCTCGAGGTCCATCTCACTGAGGTCGATTCCGCGGTAGGCCATGTGCCTGCGCGGCACGATCTCGAGCCCCTCCAGCAGTGCCTCCGTCTCCGCTCTACCGTGGGTCTCGACGACTCCCACCACGACATCGACACCGTCAGCCTTCAGTCGATGGGCCTCTTCGAGCATTTCATACGTCTTGCCCACGCCGGCAGCGTAGCCGAGGTAGATCTTCAGCCGGCCCCGGCGGGCCTGGCGGATCAGCCGCAGGAAGTTGTCAGCGCGGTCGCCTTGCATGGCACGATCATCTCAGTCGGTCCAGGGCGATGTTGAGTTGCAGCACGTTCACGAGCGCATCCGGCGTCAGCGACCCTGCGGGACGCCGCGCGTGCCCCTCGATCAGTTCGAGCACGGCCTCGACAGCAACGCCACGCGCTCGCGCGACCCTCTCCGCCTGGTATTTTGCCGCACCAAGCGAGATATCGGGATCGAGGCCGCTGCCAGAGGCGGTGACGAGATCGGCCGGAACGGGGCCCCGGCTGGCAGCGACGAAGCCCCTTAGGGTACCCTCGACCCGCGACCGCAGCTCGGAGCTCGCGGGGGACAGGTTGCTGCCACCGGCACCCGTCGCGTCGAAGTCCACCGCAGAGGGCCTCGGCCAGAAGTACTCGGGCCGCGTGAACCCTTGTGCGATCCGCTCGCTGCCGATGACGCGCCCCTGCTCGTCGCGCAGCAGTGATCCCTCCGCCGAATCCGGCGACAGCGTCCCTGCCGCCAGTAGGATCAACGCTGGGTACGCAACGCAGCAGACGAGCATCGTCGAGAGGACGATCCGCAGTGCTGTCACGAGCTGCCGAACGGCACCGGCGTCGCTCGGTTTCGTCTCGGGAGTGGCCATGGATGCACCTCGATTCTGTGCCATCAGAAGAGCCCCGTCCAGCCGACCGCGATGTCGATCAGCTTGATCCCGACAAACGGGACGAGCACGCCCCCGAGACCATAGACGAGCAGGTTTTTGCGCAGCAGGCGGTCCGCCCCCATCGGCCGGTACTTCACCCCTTTGATGGCTATGGGAATCAACAGGGGAATGACCAGCGCATTGAAGATGAGCGCCGAGAGGATCGCGCTCTGCGGCGTCGCCAGCCCCATGATGTTGAGCACCGCGAGCTGCGGGATGGCGAGCATGAACATCGCCGGGATGATGGCGAAGTACTTGGCGACGTCGTTGGCGATGGAAAAGGTCGTGAGGGCGCCGCGGGTCATGAGGAGCTGCTTGCCGATCTCGATGACCTCGATCAGCTTGGTCGGATCGCTGTCGAGGTCGACCATGTTGCCCGCTTCCTTGGCCGCCTGGGTGCCCGAGTTCATGGCGACGCCGATGTCGGCCTGGGCGAGGGCGGGGGCGTCGTTGGTCCCGTCCCCCATCATGGCGACCAGCCGGCCAGCGCGTTGCTCCTTGCGTATGTACTCGAGCTTGTCCTCGGGTCTGGCCTCGGCGATGTAGTCGTCCACGCCGGCCTCCGCGGCGATCGCAGCGGCGGTGAGCGGGTTGTCGCCCGTCACCATGACCACTCGCAGCCCCATGGCTCGCAGCCGCTCGAAGCGGTCCCGGATGCCGGGCTTCAGGACGTCGGAGAGCGCCACCACGCCGAGGGCCTCGCCGGCTTCTGCAACCACGATCGGTGTGGCCCCCTCCCGCGCGACACTGTCCACAAGATCCTGCAGTCCATCCGGGATCCTGCCCCCCTGCTCGCGCACGTAGGCCGCGATGGCATCCGGGGCCCCCTTGCGCAGCCGCCGGCCGTCTAGCGTGTCGAGGCCGCTCAGGCGGGACTGCGCCGTGAAGGGAATCACGGTCGCCTCACCACTCGCCTGCGGTGCGCTCGCCCCGAGGGTACGCGCTCCCAGCGCCACGATGGACTTGCCCTCGGGCGTCTGGTCGCCGAACGATGCCCTCATGGCGGCCTCCGCCAGCCGCTCACGGCTCACACCGGAAACCGGAAAGTACTCGGTCGCCTGTCGGTCTCCCATGGTGATGGTACCGGTCTTGTCCAGGAGCAGTGTGTCCACGTCTCCGGCCAGCTCGACGGCCTTGCCGCTCTTGGCGAGCACGTTGGCCGACAGCGCGCGATCCATGCCCGCCAGACCGATGGCCGCGAGCAGCGCACCGATGGTGGTGGGGATCAGGCACACGAGCAAGGCAATGAGGGTGGGGATCGGCAGGTCGACGTCGAAGTAGCGGCCCATTGGCCACAGTGCGCCGGTGACCATCAGGAAGGCGAGCGTGAGACCCGCGAGCGTCACGGTGAGCGCCAGCTCGTTCGGCGTCTTCTGCCGAGTCGCCCCCTCGACCAGGGCGATCATCTTGTCGAGGAACGACTCTCCGGCCCCGGCGGTGATGCGGATCTTGAGTTCGTCCGAGAGAACCCTGGTGCCACCGGTGACCCCCGACCGATCGCCGCCTGCTTCCCGCACCACCGGTGCGGACTCGCCGGTGATTGCGGACTCGTCGACGCTGGCGGCGCCCTCGACGACCTCCCCGTCGCTGGGAATGATCTCTCCCGCTGCCACCAGGACCACGTCCCCTTGGCGCAGCTCGTCCGACGGCACCTGCTCTTCCCCGCCGTCCGTCACCCGCCGGGCGGGGGTGCTTTTCCGGGTGCGCTTCAGAGTGTCCGCCTGGGCGCGTCCCCGCGCCTCGGCGAGCGCCTCGGCGAAGTTCGCGAACAGCACCGTTCCCCACAGCACCACCGTCACGGCCAGGGTGTAGACCACAGCGCCGCCGGAGATCGTCTGCTGCGCCAGGACGAGCGTGGTGAGGGCGGCCCCGACCTCGCACACGAACATCACGGGGTTGCGCGCCATGATCCACGGCTTCAGCATGACGACCGCCTGTCCGGCCGCAGCGCGGACCAGGGAACGGTCGAAGAGGGAGGCCGTCCTCGCGTGACGACGAGCGAGCTTGGCCTGCCGGGGTGCGTGGTGGGTGGTCGTCATTGGCTTCTGCGAGCGTTTCATCGGCTCACCCTCCTGCCACAGCCAGGTGCTCGGCGATCGGCCCGAGGACAGCCACCGGGAGGAACAACAGCGCCCCGACGAGGACCACGATGCCGAGCAGAACCGTTCCGAAGAGGACGGTGTCCGTGCGCAAGGTTCCGCTGGTCTCCGGCGCGGGCCTCTTGCGCGCGAGCGACCCCGCGATGGCCAGCGGCAGAATGATTGGGATGAAGCGCCCGAGGAGCATCACGATCCCGGTCGCGAGGTTCCAGGGCACGGTGTTGTCGCCCAGCCCTTCGAAGCCGGACCCGTTGTTGGCGCTGGCCGAGCTGAACTCGTAGAGGATCTCGCTGAAGCCGTGTGCCCCGGGGTTGTGCACCGTCCCGGCGCCCCAGGGTGTCGATGCGAAGAGCGCGGTTCCTCCGAGTATGAAGAGCGGGTGGACGAGGAGCGCGAGGAGCGCGAGCTTCATCTCGCGAGTCTCCAACTTCCGTGTCAGGTACTCCGGGGTCCGTCCCACCATCATTCCCGATATGAAGACGGCGACGACGATGTAGAGGAACATATTGACCAGGCCGACCCCGACGCCGCCAAAGGTCACGTTGAGCCACATGCCCGCGAGCGGAATCAGGCCCGTGAGCGGGTTGAAGCTGTCGTGCATGGCATCCACGGAGCCGTTGCTGGTGGAGGTGGTGAGCGTGCCCCAGACCGGACCGGAGGTCGGGCCGAAGCGGAGCTCCTTGCCCTCGAGGTTGCCGGTCTCCTGGACTGGAAGCCCCGACAGCGCCGCGGCCGGCGCGCTCTCGAAGTACACGGCAAGCGACACCATCGTCACCAGCAGCACGCCCATCACGGCGAACACGATGGCGGCATGCCGCATCCGGCCGGTGATCCGACCGAACAGCCAGACGCACGCCATGGGGATCAGCAGGATGGACCAGATCTCGACGAGGTTGGTCCAGAAGGTCGGGTTCTCGAAGGGATGTGTGGAGTTGGGACCGAAGAACCCGCCGCCGTTGGTCCCCAGCTGCTTGATGGCCACGAAGGCGGCCACGGGCCCGCGGGCGATCATCTGCGAAGCGCCTTCCAGCGTCGTGGCGTGCGCGGCCCCCGCCAAGGTCATGGGCGTGCCGAGCAGGACGAGCACGAGCGCCACCACCGTGGCCACCGGCAGCAGGACGAGAAAGGTGGCGCGGAGGACGTCGCGATAGAAGTTCCCGATGCCCTTGCCACAGAGACCTCGCGCCAGCGCCGTCAGAGCGGCGATTCCGGTGGCGGCCGAGACGAACTGGAGCCACATCAGGCCGAAGAGCTGCGAGAAGTAGCTGAGCGACGCCTCTCCCGAGTAGTGCTGGAGGTTCGTGTTCGACGTGAAGGAGGCCGTCGTGTTGAAGATCAGGCTCGGCTCCAGTGCCCCCTTGCCGTCGGGATTCAGAGGCAGCACCTGCTGGAGCGAGAGGATGGCGTACACGACCAGGAACATGAGGCCGTTGAACAGGAGCATTGCGAGGCAGTACCGCTTCCAGTCCTGCTCGCGATCCGCCAGGCCGCCGCTGATCCAACGCAGGGCGGACTCGAGGCGGAGCCGCAGCGTGCCTGGCTGCTCGGCGGGGTGCATCGCCCAGGTCATCGCTTTCCCCAGGGGCCAGGAGAGCAGGGCGACAGCACCGAGGACGACGACGATGAACAGCATCGACATGGCGCTCCCTTCGACCTAAGACGAGCGATTCTGGCGAATGAGATGTGCCAAGATCTTGATGTTCTGGCGGTTGCGAAAAGCGGAGGCATACCCGCTGGTATGTCGAGCATTTTCGCAACCGTCCAGGGCGCAAGAGACTGGTGCAGATCGTCGTTGAGAATCGCTCATCTTAGGTCCTAATCAGAACTTCTCGGGTTTCACGATGACGTAGAGGAGATACGCCATGGAGCCAACAAACAGGATCGCGGCGAGGTAGAGCACGATGACCTCCTAGACGCGGTCACACAGGACCGTGATGCCCGCGAGGGCAGCAAATATCAGTAGGGCAAGAACGAGACAGAGCACGAGGAACATGGATCACTCCTTAGCGGGTGTTTTCGGAGCCGTCGGAGCCGCTCACTGGCAGCGTGAAGGAGAACGTCGACCCACGACCGGGCTCGCTCTCGGCGCTGACGCCACCTCCGTGGGCCTTGACGACCTCGGCGACGATCGCGAGCCCGAGGCCGGCGCCGGAGCTCTCGTCCTGACCAGGTACGCGGAAAAACGGGGTGAAGAGCCTGCCCAGATGCTCGGCCGGGATGCCGTCGCCGGTGTCCTCGATGGAGAAGCGCACCTGCTGGTCTGCAACCGCGGCGCGGACCGTGATGGCGCCCCCTGGATGGGTGAAGCGAAGGGCGTTGGACAGGAGATTGGCGAACGCGTGCTGGATCCTGGTCGGGTCGGCCATCACCTCCGGCAGGTCGTCGGGCACGGCGTCCGTGAGCGTGATGCCCTTGTCCTTCGCCGCCGCGAGGAAGGGCTCAACGGCCTCGCGAGCCAGGTCGCGCGGGGTGCTGGGCACTGGCGACAGGGCGTCGCGGCCCGACTCGATGCGGCCCATGTCCAGCAGATCTGTGAGGATGCTCGCGAGACGCTCAGCATCGGCGCGGGCGCCTACCAGCAGCTCGGTCTGCTTCTCGTTGAGGGCGCCGAGCCGCTCCTCCAGCAGCAGGTGGATCGCCATCCGCAGCGAGGTCAGCGGCGTCTTGAGCTGGTGTGAGACCGTCGCCACGACACCCCGCTTGAGCTCTCGCTGCTGTTGGGCCTCGGTCACGTCCTTGAGGATCAGGCAGACGCCGGTGCGCTCTGCGGGCCTCGCTCCAGCCGGGATGGGGACCGCCCACGGTTCGAAGAAGTGCTCGCCGTTGTCGACGAACCGCTGGATGCGCTCGCTCGTGACGTCGTGCCGAATCAGACCGTCCTGGTCGAGGGCCTCCTGGATCAGCGACGGAAGCCAGGCATGCCCGAGCTCCTGGGCCAGCACCCCCGGCTTGAGGCCGAAGGCTCGCTGCGCCATGTCCGTGGCGACATCTACCCGTCCCTCGAGGTCGAGGACGACGATGGCTTCCGGCACGACTTCGAAGACATCCTGAGTCGCCGCGCGGGTGCGCATCAGGTTGAGGTGGTCGCGGTTGCGCACCTCGCGCAGGGCGACCGCCATCTCGTTGAACGACTCGGCGAGCTGCCCGATCTCATCGCGGGAGCCGCGCTCGAGAACAACCTCCAGGTCGCCCCGTCGGATGTCGTTCGTGGACTCGATCAGGCGCCGGACCGGCTTGAGGATCCAGCGGTGTGCCAGGTAGCTGAAGAGCGTCGCGATGAGCGTGGCCGCGACCACGGCGGCGAGCATCGCCTGGAAGGCTGCGCTGGATTTCTCTCGCGCATCCAAGCTCGCTTGCCGCATGTGATCCTGATTCAGCTCGAGGATGGTCTGCGCCAGGTGCTTGATCTTCTCGAAGCGCGGCTCGACCTCGGTGAAGTAGTCCGCCTTGCGGTCCTCCAGGGGACGAGACCCATCCATGACCCGCGGCATGGCGCGCACATGCTCCTCGAACACACCGGCGACCTGGTCGGCCAGCGCGAGCTCTCCCGGAAGCGTGATGTTCCCCTGCTCGACAGCCAGGGCGGCGCGGAACCGGGGGACGTTCTCGTCGACGTACCGGCGACCCTCTTCGTGGCTGCCGGCGAATGAGAGCAAGACACCGCTGTCCATGCGCTCGAGGGCTTCCTTCATTTCCTCGCAGGCGATGACGCTGCGGTAGTTCTCGCGCAGGATCACGTCGATGGCCTGACCCAATCCATGGATCTTGCCGATCGTCAAAACGCCGACGACGGCGATCGTGGCGAGGAGTCCGCCGAACCCCAACGTGAGCTTCTGTCGAATGCCGAGCACGCCTTCGTGACCTCCGGCGAGGGCGACAGCAAGGCGCATGCCATCTCGACGGCCCTTAAGTTGCTGTGGCTCTGATGGGTTGTGATCGTCGCGCCTTGCATGAGACAAGACGACAGGGGGAGCGGCCTTGCAACCTGCAAGGCGCCGAGGAGGCGCCATGGCCCGCGCGCCGCTCATCGCCGTCACCCTCGCTTCACCAACGCAGCGAGAGCCCGGTGCCGACGAAGAAGTCGGGGGCCTGCTGGTTGAGCCCGACGCCGGCGCTCGCATCCAGCTGCACGTCGTCACTGAGCACGAAGGTGAAACCACCGTCAAGGTTGTGCGAGGGTCCGCCGCGACCTTCCTGGAAGATCCCGAAGTACTCGACGAAGGTGCCGATGTCATCGGTCAGCCCCCAGCTCAGGCCGGCGGAGCCGGCCCCCTGGAGGAAGCGCCCCTCGTCGTCGACGGCGGCTGCCGCGATGGCGACGCCGTAGAGCCGCAGCGACTCCGTCAGCGCCCAGCCGTAGGCCAGCCGCAGGTCGGGAACCACCTCGCCGGCGCTCTTGGTGCTGGCGCCGACCGGGATGGAGAGGTTGACGAGTGCGGCCAGGTCGGGGACGAGCCCGTCGTTCTCGAGAAGCTTGGCGCGGACTCCAACCGTGATGTCTCCCGCGCCATCGTCGTGCTCGGTCTCTCGCACCCCCCGCGTGGTCGAGGTCTCCGTGGCGGAGAGGCCGTTCCACAGCAGCCGCAGCTCCAGGTCGTTGCGGAGGCCCGCGCGGAGGTTCGTCTGCGCGATCGCGTGATCGCGGGTCCGAACGCCATCCTCCTGGTCCTGGGTGAACGTGTAGCCCAGCTCGAGCTGGAGGTGCCCGCGGGGCATCAGGGTGGTCGAGTCCGCGAAGCCGGGTCGGTCGGTGGAGAGAGCGCCCACCACAGCGGCAGGGTTGGGCCACACAAAGAAGCCCGCATCCGAGGCGGGCGCCGGCGGAGTGGCGGCGGCCTGACCGTCGACGTCCTGGATTGTAGAGCCCGGCTGGCCTTCGACGAGGAGGGCGGTGGGCGTGCTGGCACAGCCCGACGCGATGAGCAGGGCGATCGCGGCGATCGCGGCTGTGAAGTGTGGGCGTAGCGACCAAGCCGCCGCGGTCGACGAGCCTGGACGTTGTGTGAAGTCGAGCATCTGATCACCTCCGCGGAGGCGATACAGCAACTCGTATGCCATTCACCGGGCCCCCGGAAAGTGGCGACGCGGCCGGCCTGACGTGCGTCGGGCCTTGCGCCGAGCAAGGACCGAGGTTGCCACACCTGGTGAATTGCAAGGGCCGTGAGCGGGAATCGGAGTGGGGACTGGGCTGCCGCCGGATCGGGCGCTCAGACGTCGTACTGCTTGCGCTTGCGCCACAGGGTCGCCTGGTCGATGCCGAGGATGTCCGCGGCCTCCTGAAGCGATCGGGTGCTCCCGAGGATGCGCCGGATGTGGTGCTCTTCGACCAGGTCCAGCGGCACTGGATCACCGAGCTGGACGGGTGGGGTTCGGGGCGCCAGTCCGGGGGGGAGATGCTCGACGCCGACCTGCTCGGCCGAGCAGAGGATGGCAGCCCTTTCCACGACGTTGCGCAGCTCGCGCAGGTTTCCCGGCCAGGCATACTGACGGAGGGCCAGGCGTGCTTCGTCGCTGAACCCCGAGAGGGCCTTGCGGTACTGGGCGGCAAACGACCCGAGCATGTCCGCGGCCATGGCCTCCACGTCGTCGGGACGTGCCGCGAGGGGCGGGAGCTCGATCTGCACGACGTTCAGCCGATACAACAGGTCCTCACGGAAGCGCCCTTCCCGCACGGCTGCGGCCAGGTCGACATTCGTCGCCGCGAGGATGCGCACGTCGGCGCGGCGGGTCCGCTGGTCGCCCACCCGCTCGTACTCGCGATCCTGGATGAACCGCAGCAGCTTCGGCTGGATCGCTGGCGGGAGGTCGCCCACCTCGTCCAGGAGCACCGTGCCTCCCTCGCTCGCGCTGACGCGCCCCGGGTTGTCGCGTAGCGCCCCGGTGAACGCCCCCTTCACATGCCCGAAGAGCTCGCTCTCGAGGAGCCCGGGGCTGAGCGACGGACAGGACACAACGGTGAAGGGCTTCTCGCAGCGAGGGCTCCACTGGTGGATGGCCCTGGCGAGGATCGTCTTGCCGGTGCCGCTGGGCCCCGTCAGCAACACCACAGCCTCGGAGAGAGCGACCTGCCGGGCCAGCTCGACGGCGTGGCGCATGCCGGCGTGGCGCGACTCGAAGGAGACCGCCGGTCGTGCGCGATCGAGCTCGTGCTGGAGCGTCTCGATGCGCCGCTCCATGTCCCGTACTCCCGCGATTCGCTCGGTGACGAGATCCACCTGCTCGGGCGTGAACGGCTTCGGGAGGTAGTCCGCCGCCCCCCGCCGCATGGCCTCGACCGCAGTGGCGACGGACGCGTACGCCGTGATCACGACGATCTTCATCCAGGGGCACGCGGCCAGGAGCACGGGGACCAGGTCAAGTCCATCGCTGGCGCCGAGACGGAGATCGACGAAGGCGAGGTCGAAGGCCTGGCGGTCCGCTTCAGCTTGTGCGTCAGGAGCGTTGCTGACGGCGGTGACGCGATGCCCGCGGGTCTCCAGGCAGACCCCGAGGGTCTTGCGGATATTGGCCTCGTCGTCGACGACGAGCACGTTCAGGCCGCGCGTCGATTCGCCTACTGACGGCATCGACTCACGTGCTCACTGCCATTCCTGACGCTCCACGAGCAAGGGTAGACCACGGACCCCGTGACGGCGACCAGCCACATGCAGGAGCTTGGGGCGCTTGATTGGGTCGACGGAAAGGAGCTTCCTTTCGCACCCCGCGAGCGTAGCACGGGGTTGAGAGCAAGATACGGGAGATCCTCCGGCGGTCTGCTCTCCCCGCATGGTCCCCGCCTCTACCCAGCGGATGACGGTGGAGTGCGTAACCCCAAGGATTCCGGCTGCCCGCTCAGCTGTGTACGTGCCCTTTCCCCTGCGCGGCGCCTTCCGCCCGGGCAGGTTCCCGTCGTTGGTCCGCAGGCGTGCCACCCGCTGAGCGTTGAGCGGCAGGCCCTTGGGTTCCTGGCGCCGAACGCCGTCCGTCAACAACCCGACGGGTTGCATCATGGAGATCGGGTTGCAGATATCCCTGTAGTCAGAGCCTGTAGCGCTTGCGTCTTTGAGGGTCGATGCCGAGCAGCTCCGCCAGCTTCTCGAGCGAGACGCCCCGGGCCGGTGCGCGCCGCAGTCAGATCTCGACGTGGGCGCCGAGCTCCACCACGCGGTTGGGCGGGAGACCGAAGAACGAGGTCGCGTCCTGGGCGTTGCGCGACATGAGCGCGAAGAGCCTCTCGCGCCAGATCGCCATGCCCGGACGCTTCGTCGCGAGCACCGTCTCCTTGCCGAGGAAGTAGGTCGTCTCCATGGGCGGGAACGCCAGCCCCTCGACATCGACACGCGAGAGCATCGTCGGCACGTCGACGGTCTTCATGAAGCCGACGCGGAAGATGATCCGGTAGAGCCCCTCGCCGTAGTCCACGACCTTGGTGCGCTTCGACGCCTGGACCCAGGGCACGTCCTCGGTCACCACGGTGAGCAGCACCGAGCGCTGGTGCAGGACCTTGTTGTGCTTGAGGTTGTGCATGAGCGTCGGGGGAATACGCTCGGCCGTGCCGCACATGTAGACGGCGGTGCCGGGTACCCGCACCGGCGGCCGCTTGCGGACGTCCTCGAGGAACAGCTCGACGGGCACCAGGCCCTCGGTCATGCGGTCGCGCAGGATCTCCCGCCCCCGCTTCCAGCTCGTCATCAGCGTGAAGACCACCAGCGCCACGACCAGGGGGAACCAGCCGCCCTGGGGGACCTTCGCCATGTTCGCGCCGAAGAACGCGAGGTCGGCGACGAGAAAGGCGACAGTCACCGCAGTCGCGGGGAGGAGCTTCCAACCGAAGACCTTGCGCACGACCACGAAGGCCAGGAGCGTCGTGATCACCATGGTCGTCGTCACCGCCACGCCGTACGCCGCGGCGAGGTTCGTCGAGCGGCGAAAGGCGACGACGAGACCCGCACAGGCGACCATCAGGGTCCAGTTGACGCCCGGCATGTAGATCTGGCCGATCTCCTTGTGCGAGGTGTGGATAATCGTCATGCGGGGGAGGTAACCGAATTGGACGGCCTGGCTGGTCAGCGAGAACGCCCCTGAGATGATGGCCTGGGACGCGATGATGGTGGCCATCGTGGCGAGCAGCACGAGGGGGTAGAGCGCCCACTCCGGGGCGAGGCGGTAGAAGGGGTTGTGAACCGCCTGCGGATTCGCGAGGACCAGTGCCCCCTGGCCGAAGTAATTGAGGACGAGGGCCGGGGCGACGATGCCGAACCAGTCGATCTGGATCGGCTTCTCGCCGAAGTGGCCGAGGTCGGCGTAGAGGGCTTCGCCGCCTGTCGCGACGAGGAATACCGCCCCCAGCACCAGATACCCACGCAGGCCGTTAAGGGCGAAGAAGTGGGCTGCATGGACTGGGTTCAGCGCCGTGAGGACGACGGGATTGTGGAGGATGCCGAGAATGCCGAGGAGCGCCAGGGTCGCGAACCACACCCCCATGATCGGCCCGAAGATGGCGCCGACCCCAGCCGTACCCCGCTTCTGGAACAGGAACAGGCCGACGAGGATGGCGATGGTGAGGGGGATGACGTAGGGTTCGAAGCGGGGCGTCGCCACCTCGAGCCCTTCGATCGCCGAAAGCACGGAGATCGCCGGCGTGATCATGCCGTCCCCATACAGCAGCGCGGCGCCGAACAGCCCCATCATCACGAACAGCCAGCGCGCCCGCTTGCCGACGACGTGACTCGGGCCGAGCAGCGACATGAGGGCGAGGATGCCGCCCTCTCCCTCGTTGTCCATGCGCAGGATGTAGACGTGGTACTTCAGCGCGACCACCACGACGAGCGACCAGAAGATCAGGGACAGCACACCGAGGACGTTCTCGGGCGACACCGGCACGGGGTGGTCGCCGGCGAAGCACTCCCGCAGGGCGTAGAGCGGACTGGTACCGATGTCCCCGTAGACCACGCCGAGGGCCGTGAGGCACAGGATGCGCAAGGAGGTGTTGTGGGCGTTGCCCTTTCCTCCTGGCGTCGCGTCACCCTTCACGCTCATGGCGGTGAACCATACCATAGCGAGGGAGGCGCACTCCCCACCTGCGGAAGGCCACCCAGACGGCTGCGGCTCAGTTTGGCGTCGGTGCCTCTATAGAAATGCCAGGGCCCTGCGCCCTCGTGTTGGCCAGACAGCCTGTTGATCGCAGAGATTGGAGCCGAGGTGAGTGTCGAGATCTACTTCTGCCCCACGTGACAGAACAACGCCTCGAAGGCTGCGGGTCTCGCAGCCCTGATCAAGCGGCGATTGAATTCACCATAATGCAGTACTTTACGTTCTCGTCCGCGGGCCCAGGGGAACTCCTGCTTGACAAGTCGACAAAGAGTTAAGATTATTGGTCACAAATTTTAAGTCAGCCTGGTGCATTGAGGGCGACAGTGGATATCGAGAAGTTCACAGCTCGGATGACTGGTGAGCTGGTCCCCGTCCGGACGCCGCGCGAGGATCATGCGTTCGTCCCAGATCCTCTTCCTCCGAGGTGGAAGATCCCGGAGAGGTTGTGGCCAACGCTTGCCGGAGCCAAACAGCTGCTCGGCAAGCTCGACGGAATCGGCCTCACGATTCCGAACCCCGAGCTGCTTCTCAGACCCCTTCAGCAACGGGAGGCCCTGCGCTCATCGAGCCTCGAGGGTACGTACGCGACACCCGTGGACCTGCTCCTTTTCGAGCTTTCGCCCCGCGAGCCGCAGTCTCGTGACGATCGCGTCAACGCGTGGCTGGAGGTCTCCAACTACGGCCGGGCGCTCCGTGAGGGTTTCAGCTCTCTCAAGGAGGGAGCCCCTCTCTCCCTGTACTTCATCCGTCAGCTTCACGCCTGGCTGCTTCGGGGAGTGCGCGGGGAAGAAGCGCGGCCCGGCGAGTTCAGGCAGGGGCAGGTTCACATCGGATCGGATCGCCGCTTCGTACCAGCTCCGATCGAACGCCTTACCGAGTGCCTGACCGCCTTCGAGCAGCAGCTCGCGAACCGGGATGACGCGCTTGACCCGCTCGTGGCGTGCTACGTCCTTCACTATCAGTTCGAGGCGATTCACCCGTTCCGTGACGGAAACGGTCGCGTCGGAAGACTGCTGCTGGCGTTGATGACGTGGTTGTGGTGCGACCTTTCGAGGCCCTGGCTCTACATGAGCCCGTTCTTCGAAAGGTACAAGGACGAGTACATCGACCTCCTCTTCAACGTCAGCGCCCGTGGCGAGTGGACGCGGTGGGTCGAGTTCTGCATTCGAGGAACCGTCGAGCAGGCTCAGGACGCCATCCGCAGATGCGAGAGCCTGGGCGAGCTCAAAAAGACGATGCACGCAGCGGCGACCCAAGGGAGTGCCCGTCTGCACGAACTGGTGGAGCGCCTGTTCGAAAGTCCCGTCGTGACCGTTCCCCTTGTCCAGCAGCACTTCGGGGTGTCCTATCCGACGGCGAAGTCCGACATCGATCGCCTCGTCGGCGCGGGAGTGCTCGCACGGCTCGGGAACCGTACCCACCCGATGGTCTTCTATGCGCCTCAGATCTTCGAGATCGCCTATGGCGACCCACCTCTGAGCCAAGGGCGTTGAGCGCCGCATCCTGGATCGGCGCCTTGCAGAAGCGGCCGCTTGGTTTTGACTCTCGTCGCCGCCAGGACGCTCCCTTTCAGCCCTCCGAGAATCGGTTCAACCCGCCGCTCGGTGCTCGTCGCTTTTCAATCGTCCTCGAGGATGACGCTGCGGGCGATCTCCCGACTGAAACGCTCGGCGCCGGTGGAGTTGAGGTGGGTGTAGTCCATGAAGTCGGCGTCGGTGAGCTGGAGGCGTGCGCGCGCCTCCGGAGTGTTGAAGTCGTAGTACCGGAGGTCCCGTTCCGCGCCGAAGGCTGCAATAAAGCGAGCGAACTCCACCAGCATGCCGGGCGGCATCGCGGCCCGGTAGTCGGGGTGGTCCGGCGGGTCGTACAGCCCCACCCGGCAGCCCTTTGCGCGGCAGGTGTCGATGATGGCCTCGAGGGCCTTCACGGTCGGCCCGCCGATGATGTAGCTCCGCCAGAGCTGGCGACGATCCTCCTCGGTCTCGCGGCGCAGCATCCGGGCGCGCTCATCGGCGGACCGCTCGGCGAGGCTCCTCTCGGAGCTCACCAGGAGTCCGCCGTTGCGGTCGATGTCCGCGAGGCGCTCCTGCGACTGCCGCGACCCCGGTCTCACGAGGACCCACGACACCAGGCTCGACCAACCTCGGAGCTGACCCTTGACGGCGGAGAGGACGCGACTCTGGTCGGTCAGCGCAGGGATCATCCGCAACAGGTCGGAGGTCGAGCTGTACCACTCCAGCTCGCCGTGGAACCGGCGGTTCGCGTTGACCGAGCCGGGTCCCAACTCGAGGACCACGATCCCCGGCACGCCGTTGGTCGCGAGGGTGTCGCGCAGCATCCACCACGAGGCGTCGGTGTTCACCGCGAGCTGAGCCAGGCTGTAGACGTCCAGCTCCCGGCCGCCCAGCGCGCGGAGCTCCTCCTCGACGAGGCGCGGAGGAATGCAGGCGGTCTTTGAGGTGCCGAGGAAGAGCACGTCGGCAGGTCGTCCCCGCCGTTGATAGGCATACACCGGCAGGATCGACTCGTAAGCAATCGGCTGCCAGTACTTGAGCCCGAGGCTGTCCGCCAGCGGGTTGCCGATCAGCACGATCGCCACGGCCCAAACGCCGACACGGATCAGCTTGCGAGGCAACAAGGTCATCATGGGTCCTCGGCTCGGCTCCATCCTCTCACGCCGCGGCCGGATCTTCGGGTGACGTGCTTGCGGAGGTTCCGGGAACTCTCGGAGCGCCCGCTCGTGCGATGATCTGCGGAACCCGATGCTGTTCCAGACCACCGAGTTCGCACTCTTCTTCGTCGCCGTCCTGTTGCTGTCGGCCCTGCTGGCCCGCCACCGGAGCCTACGTCACCTGCTCCTGCTCGTCGCCTCCTACGTCTTCTACATGGCGTGGAACGCCTTCTATCTCGTACTGATCGTGTTCTCGACCCTGCTCGATTACTGGGTCGGCGCGGCGATCTACGCCACGCAGAGCCCGCGAGCGAGGAAGATGCTGCTCGCCGTCAGCCTGATCGGCAACCTCGGGGTCCTCGGCGTCTTCAAGTACTACGACTTCTTCATGGGCAACTTCGAGCAGCTCCTCGGCGCCATCGGACTCACGGTCTCCGCGCCCGTCCTCAACGTCATCCTGCCGGTGGGGATCTCCTTCTACACCTTCCAGAGCCTCAGCTACACCCTCGACATCTACTGGCGGCGCCTCTCCCCCGCTCGGAACCTGCTCGAGTTCTCGCTCTTCGTCGCGTTCTTCCCGCAGCTGGTCGCAGGTCCCATCGTCAGGGCCCGAGAGTTCCTCCCGCAGCTCGAGACGACCCCGACGGTCACCAGCGACATGGCGAGCTCCGGCCTCTACCTCTTCCTCAAGGGCATGTTCAAGAAGGTGGTGTTTGCCGACCTGCTGGGGGTGATGCTCGTCGATCCGGTCTTCAAGCACCCGAGCGACTACGGCGGGCTCTGGATGCTGCTCGCGATCCTGGGCTTCAAGCTGCAGATCTACTGCGACTTCGCCGGGTACTCCGACATGGCGATCGGCTGCGGACGGATGCTCGGCTACCGCCTGCCGGTGAACTTCCGCTCGCCGTACAAGGCGGCGAGCGTCCGCGAGTACTGGCGCCGCTGGCACATAACTCTCGGCAGCTGGTTCCGCGACTACGTCTTCTTCCCCCTCGGCGGCTCACGCGGGGGACCGCTCCGCACCTATCGCAACCTCCTCGTAACCTTCCTGCTCGTCGGCCTGTGGCACGGCGCGAGCTGGACCTTCGTCATCTGGGGCGGCTACTACGGCGTGCTGCTCTGCCTGGAACGGCTGCTGGCTCCCAACGTCAACACCTCGCCTGACGCAGCCTTCGTCTGGCGGAGGCGCGTGCCCATGGTCCTGCTCACCCTTGCTCTCACCTCAGTCGCCACCGCCATCTTCCGTGTCGCTGACCTGAAGCAGCTGACGGCGGTGTTCGATGCGCTCGCCTCGCCGACGAACTGGGGCGCCGATGTGCAGGGCGTCGTGCTGGTCGTCTTCACGGCCGCGGCGATCACACACTTCCTTCCGGAAAGGTGGAAAGAAGGTGCCGAGGCAAGCTTCGTCCGCCTGCCCGCCTTCGTTCAGGCTGTCGCCCTGGTGCTGGTTCTGGTCATCGTCCGGCTCGCCATGACCCAGGCGAACCCGTTCTACTACTTCCAGTTTTAGTGAACTGGCTGCTGTGCTGGCTGGGCAAAATCGTAACAGCCGGGGTCTCCGCCGCACGTCACACCAATGCCCGAGAGTTTGGCGCAAATCTGGTGGCGGTCCTTGTCTGTGAAGACGGCCCCACCGGCGTCGATGCAGGCTTCGGTGGAGTCCAAACCACCGGTCTCGATCCGGTAGATGTTCGTCAATGCGGCGAAGGGTCTGCCCTTGGGTTTCGTCGGCATGACGTCACCCCTCGCCGGCCCGGCGGGCACCTCCCGGCTCGGTGCGGGCTTCACTCCAATTGACCGCTTTGCTGCCGGAGTTGGCGTCGGTTCATTCTGTTCAGCGAAGATCGGCAATGTGATCAGCGTCGCCACCAATACCAGGAGGATCTTTCTCATGATGACTCCTTCTTTGATGCGCCGGAATCCACCCACCAGCGACGCCCTACTCCCTCCCCTAGGCAATCGCTTCCGGTTTCATGCCGAAGCCGCACCCTTGTTCGAGGAAGAGAAGCTACTGGTCCTTCCCATGCTCCGGATTGCGGGCCCATGCGATGCCTTTCTCCTCAGGCGCGCCGAAGAGCTCGGGGTACAGGTACAAACCCTGCTCTTCCGGAGGCTTGAACTCTTCGACCGGGATCCTGTGGGCGTTGGCCCACGCGTCCTGGCGGATGCCCGTGACCTGCCAGGAGACCTTAACGCTGCCAAGGTTGGTCTTGATCGCGAACCGGTTGTGGTCGATCTCCTGCGAGATGATCGCCTGTGCGAACTGGCCGATCACCGTGAGCTGGTAGCGGAAGTCCCGGTTCAGGGACTCGAACCACTCCGGCAGCTCCACCACCGCGAGCCCGCTTTCGTCCGTGACGACGACCCCGTCGTAGACGTTCTTCATGTCCGGCGACTCGACGAACGAGTGGTAGAGGTACTTCCCCGACGGATCGAGCGGGTCGTCGATCTTGAACGACCCTCCGCTCTTGTGGAGCACGCCGTTCACGTCCACGTCACCGTCGAAGATCCCGGCGCGCCTGCTGGGGTTGCCGCTGCCGCCGGCATTGGCATACAGACCAACGGTGGGGGCCGCAAGGTATCCCCAGCCGTTGGTTCCATTGGGAACCGCATACACGCCATACCGTCCGCCCTTGCCCGCCACGCCGTCGGCGTTGGCACTCTGGCCGTACACGCCGGATCCGCTGTTGCTGGTGCCATCGACACCGTCGTTGCTGCCACTGAAGCCGCCCACGCCGCGGCCGCTGGTGCTGGAGCCATACATGCCAGAGCCGGTGGTGCTGTAGCCACCCACGCCGATCCCGCTGGTGCTCAATCCACTCACTCCGTGCCCGCTCGTGCTTGATCCAGCAACGCCGGACCCGCTGGTGCCGCCCACGCCATGCACGCCTGCGCCGGTGTCGCTGGCCCCGTAGACGCCGGTGCCGGTGGTGGCAGCTCCGATCACGCCCCACCCGGTGGTGCCTTGGCCACGCAAGCCCGACCCGCCGGCGGTATTGAACACTTCAAGCAATGCCCCGCTGCTGCTCGCGCTCCCAAAATACGGCAACGTCAATCCCCCGGCATTGTCGGTGTCCCATTTCACGCTGACGCCGTCGTACTTCAAGACCTGCCCGTTGATTGCGCCCGCACCGCTCATCTCGGTGTTGAGGACACACCCCGTGCAGGCGAGATCGCTCGCCGCGCCGCCCTTGCTCGTCGAGCCCGCGTAGTTGAACGCCACGTCGCCCGCAGCCACCGTGCCGTCGGCGATCATCGCGCTGGTGATCCCGCCGGCGGCGACGTTCACCGCGTCCGTGCTCGCCTCGAGCCCGGCTCCTACCCCCACGTTCAGGATGACGCTGCCGCTGGTTCCACCCCCGGTCAGCCCCTGGCCTGCCGTGACGCCGGTGATCGTTCCTGATCCCCCCGAGTCCGCAAGCAATGAGTCGGCAAATACCATCTCCACCGTCGACGGATCGTCGCTCCCGTTGGCAATGGACGAGCCGAACGCGATCACCTTGCCGCTGCCGCCCGTGACGCTCACCTCAATGCGCCCGTTCGGAATCGGCTGCCCGAGTACCGTCGGAAACATGTCCCACATGTTCTCCTGCCTCTGCTCATGCTCCCCGACGCTCCAGGTCCTGGTGCCTCCCACCTGGCCCCCGGACTCGTCCAGCAGCCGGAAGCTCACGGTGGCCCCGCTTCCGGCGGTTTCCACGACGCCGACGTTGAAGCGGAAGTCGGAGAGAGCCCTGTCCGCGGAGGTCTGCTTGACCCCGACGATCTGCGTGGTTTCACCCGCACCGACCGCAAAGGAGGCCGGAATACCCCCGAAGTACTGGCCCGAGGAATCCCGATCCGCCCCACCCGCCGCTTCGGAGTAGATCCGGCTGGAAACCAGGACCTGGTGGTCGGAGACGATGCGCAGGGCGCCAAAGACCGACTCGTGAAACATGAACTGCACCGCGTCGTCGTAGCGCCTCACGTCCCCCGCCGGCACGACGTCGGTGTAGGTGGCGGGGCCCGGGTTGGCCTGCCGCTTCAGAAGGTGGAAGGTGACGATGGCCGCTGACGCGCCGGGGTTGTAGACCCATACGGTGGTGTACCAGGGGGCGACACCGATGGCCGAACCCACGGATGGAAGGTAGATGTCCGTGCCCGCGAAGTTGCCAGATGCCAACGACGTCCAGAGCGCACAGACCACGCAGAACGCTGAAAGTCTCGCACCCTTCATGGCTGTCTCCTCCTCGATTCGGTCAGGACCTGCGCACGGTCCGGGTTCTCCGAAACCTCCCGTCAACGCTCACAACGAGCTTCGTGCCCGGCGTTTCGTAACACGTTCGTGCAGCAGGTCATGAGCCGCCCGCTGTACGCGAGAGCGATTGACCACTTCGCCCGTCCTCCCGGGACGTCATGCCGGTCTGACGTCCCCATGCCGGGCATCTCCCTTGCTGTGGTGAGGGTGCGCACCTTTCGGCATTTGGGGGCGGCCGCATTGTGTTGGAGAATCCGTGTTAAGAGAATCGGAATCACCACCAAGTTATTCCGAACTCTCCGTACCACATCGCTGCCGGGACAGACGATTCGGACAATTCCTGGGAGTCGGGCTGGGGCAAGTTGGGATGGGGCCGATGGGAGCTCGACTTCCCAACTTCTTCGAGCATGGCACGCATGCGTGCCGTGGTGTCGTGATCCACGTCAGGGCGGAGGTCACCCTGGAATTCGCGTGACACGCGACTCGTTCTCATTTATGTGACCAGAAGGAGACGAAGCCGATCTCTCCGGCCCCGGGTTGGGAGCTACGGCGCGTCGAAAGGAGCTGTGCCATGCCGACCTACGTGAGTCTCGTGCACCTTACCGATGAGGGAATCCGCAACGTCAAGGAGTCGACCAAGCGGGCGAAGGCGTTCGTGGAGATGGCCGGGAAGTTCGGAGTCAAGGTCAAGGAACTGTACTGGACCCAGGGCTCATGCGACCTGGTCACCATTACCGAAGCGGCCGATGAGGAGGCCGCGACCGCGCTCCTGCTCACCCTCGGCGCCATGGGCAACACCCGCACCGAGACGATGCGGGCATACTCTGCCGCGGAGATGGACAAGATCCTCGCTCACATGCCCTAGAGCCATCGGGAACACCGCTGCGCGACGAGCAAGGGAAACCGGGAGCGCGCCGGAGTCCTCATCGGAGCCGGGCTTGAAGATCGTGGGAAGTTGAGCCGGGCCGCCACCTTCCCAACTTCTTCAAGCCAGCTCACGCGGTACCGATTGTCGAGTCGGGCTCAGACCTCGATCTGGGCGCCGATCTCCACCACCCGGTTGTGGGGGATGCGGAAGTAGGCGGTCGCGGAGAGGCAGTTGCGGTTCATCAGCCGGAACAGCCACGCCCGCCACGGCGCCATCCCGCTTTTGCGCCTTGTGAACGGCGTCTCGCGGCCGAGGAAGAAGCTGGTCTCGGCCATGGTGAGATCCAGACCCTTGGACTTCGCGGCGCCGAGCACGTGGGGAATGCTCGGGTCGTCCATGAAGCCGTAGCGGGCCGTGAGCCGGAAGAACCCGTTACTGAGGTCGTCGACCGTGATGCGCTCTCCCGCCGGCACCCGGGGAACCTCCTCGGTCACCACCGTGAGGAGCACGACCTCCTCGTGCAGCACCTTGTTGTGGGCGAGGTTGTGGAGCAGCACCGGGGGCACGCCCGACGGGTCGCCGGTCATGTAGACGGCACGCCCCGGGACGCGGTGGATCTTCGCAGCCTTGAGCTCCTTGAAGAACACTTCGAACGGCTTGGTCTTCGCCGAGTACCTCTTGGCGAGGATCTCCCGACCGCGCTTCCAGGTCGACAGCAGGGCGAAGACGACCAGGCCGATGGCGAGGGGAAACCAGGCGCCGTGGGCGATCTTGCTGATGTTGGCACCGAAGAACGAGACGTCGACAACGAGGAAGAGCGCGGTCGGGGCTCCGGCCTTGAGCAGGCTCCACCCCCAGCGCTCGCGGGCGACGAAGAAGAACAGCAGGGTCGCGATGATCATGGTGGTGGTCACGGCGACGCCGTACGCGGCCGCGAGCGTGCTCGAGGAGCGGAAGACCAGCACCAGGCCGATGGTCGTCACCATCAACACCCAGTTGACCAGAGGAATGTAGACCTGCCCGATCTCCTCGGAGGAGGTGTGCTCGATGCGCATGCGCGGGCACTAACCGAGCTGGATGGCCTGGCGGGTGAGCGAGAAGGCGCCGGAGATCACCGCCTGCGAAGCGATGATGGTGGCGGCGGTGGCGATGACGACGAGCGGATACAGAGCCCACGCCGGCGCGAGATTGTAGAACGGGTTGTGGGCGTGCTCGGGGTGGCGCAGGAGCAGGGCGCCCTGGCCGAAGTAGTTGGCCAGCAGCGACGGCTGCACCACTGTGTACCAGGCCACGCGGATCGGGCGGCGGCCGAAGTGCCCGAGGTCGGCGTAAAGGGCCTCCGCCCCGGTCACGACCAGGAACACCCCGCCCAGCGTGAGAAAGCCAACGGGACCGTTGCGGACGATGAAAGCGAGGCCGTATTGGGGGCTCACCGCCGCCAGCACTCCCGGGCTCTGGACAATGCTGGAGATGCCCAGCACCGCGAGCACGGAGAACCAAACGAGGGTGACGGGACCGAACACGGCGCCCACGCTTCCCGTACCCCGGCGCTGGAAGAGGAACAGCCCGATGAGGATCACCACGGTTGCCGGCACGACGAAGGGGTCGAAGAAGGGCGTGGCGACGTGCAGCCCCTCGACGGCGCTGAGCACCGAGATGGCCGGGGTGATCATCCCGTCTCCGTAGAGCAGCGATGCCCCGAAGAGCCCGAGCGTCACGAGCACGAAGGAGAGGCCGCGATGACGCCGTCCCTGCTCGAGAACGAGGGCCATGAGCGCGATGACGCCGCCTTCGCCGTGGTTGTCGGCGCGCAGGATGAACGTGAGGTACTTGAGGGTCACGACGATGATCAGCGCCCACAGCACGAGGGAGAGCACGCCGAGCACGTTGTCGGTGGTGACGGGGATACCGTACTCGCCGTAGAAGCACTCGCGGATCGCGTACAAGGGGCTGGTGCCGATGTCGCCGTAGACCACGCCGAGCGCGGCCAGGCACAGCAGGGCAAGCCGCCCGCCCTTGGGTCCGTCAGTCTGATCGTCGGGAACCTTGGCGTCCTTGGATTCCTCGTTCGTCGCCATCTCCGCAGTGTAGCGAAGATGTCGAGCGCCTCAGTGGGGCCTTCGGCCAGCTTTCCGCACTTCTCGGCTCACTGCCCGGCGTTGTAAGCCGCGTCTCCAGTGACCTCGTCGACGGTGCTCGTGTACGCGCGGAACGAGCCGACACCGCTGAGGAGCGATACTCTGGCGCTGCCTCCCGTCACCGAGGCCACTCCGAGCGCGGGGAGGCCCCACTGGCGCTGTTCGTAGGGCTGGAGCGTCCAGTCAACGGGAGCCGCAAGAGCGCCCCCGCCAAGCCCGAAGAACTCGATGCGCACCGTGATCTGCTCGTCCGACGTGTTGAGTACACCGAGGTTGGTGCGGTGAGTGGAGCTCTGGAACAGTCCGGGGACCCAGACCTGCTCGAGAGTCCCCGCTGCGACCGCGGGGATCGCCTGGCCGTACGCACCGCCCCGTTCCGGGTCGGGGGTCGAGGTGTAGCTGGTCGCCCGAATGAGATCGAGGGGTTGACCTTGTGCCGAGGTCTCCGCAGTCAGCAGGACTCCCGCGGTCAACCCGCTGCCGCTCAGCGCCGACACCAGGTCGGCGATCTCCAGGAAACCACGGGCCGGGATCGATCCCAAGGTGACCGGATGGAGGACGGCGGACGAGTTGGACTGCCCCTGCCGCAACAGCGCCCCTCGAACCGTCACCGTCGCCCCCGAGGTGTTCACGATCCAGGCACGAGTCGTCCAGAAGGTCCCCGACTGGCCCTGCGCTGACGCGGCCGCAGGGAGGAAGAGCGCCAAGCCGCCGGCCGAAACCGGATCACTGAGCCCGTAGAGCCGCGCCGTGTTGGTGCAGTTCAGCGTGCCCCAAGACAGCCAGCTCTCGTCGACCAGATCCGGATGACCGACGTTGGCGTCGAAGGCGTTCGAGCTCGTCGACCACCCCTGGCACAGCCGCGTGGTGGCGGTTCCGTCGCTCTGGCTTCCGGTCCAGGCGAGCATCCGGGACGCGATCTGGTTGGCAAACTCGTCGTACCAGACCTGGTGGTCAAGCGTGGTGCCCGCGCCGGCGAACAGCTCCGACACCGTGGATGCCACCAGCTCGCCCCTGGTGTTGTAGATCGGCACGCCGTCGTCGGCGAACCGATTGACCGCGTCCGTTGTAGCGCTCGAAAGCACGGCCTTGAAGGTCAGGGCCTGCACCTGCGAACCGCTGCTCTGGGCCGCCTGGTTGACGAGCACGTCCGCGCCGAACAGGCCTCCGATGTTCCCGTCGGTGGTCGTCGAGGTGACGAAGAGCACGCGGTACGTGTCTCCTGCGTCCAGCCCAGGCGGCGGCAGCTGAGCCACTGCGGGGACCGAAACCGCCAACACGAAGGTGGAACACAACGCAACGACACTCCAGCGCTCGACTCGCATGGCGCCTCCCGTGCAACCTGCCGTGCGTGCGCGAGCAGCCAGACCGGGCGGCGGAGCCGCGCACGCTGTGTTGGTGTCCCCCGTCTCGAAATCGTACCATCACTCGAGCCGGCCAAATTGCAGGCGGTGCCTCTGGTCAGACGATCCCGTCGATTTCAGACCGACCCTGCGATCAATCGGTGAATGCCCCACCGATCCGTATACTGGTCGGTCGGTACGCACGGGAGGGGGGAATGACGACGAGATTGTCCGACGACAGGTGGGCGGCCGGCGATGCCTATGAGACCTTCATGGGCCGATGGAGTCGACGGGTGGCCGAGGGCTTCATTCGCTGGCTTGGCCCTGGCTCGGGGTTGACCTGGCTCGATGTCGGCTGTGGGACGGGAGCCCTCGCCTCGACGATCTGTGGCGTCGCAGATCCGTCTTCGGTGGTTGCCTGCGACCCCTCTCGACCGTTCGTCGAGCACACGAGGAGGCAGATCGTCGACTCCAGAGTCTCCGTGATCATCGCAGGGGTCGGTGATCTCCCCCAGAACCCAGGCGGGTTCGACCGGGTCGTGTCCGGTCTGGTGCTCAACTTCCTTCCCGATCCTCGGCAGGCAGTGAAGGAGATGCGGGCACGCGCCCGGCCAGACGGCGTCGTGGCTGCGTATGTCTGGGACTACGGAGACCGCATGCAGTCTCTGCGGTTGTTCTGGGACGAGGCGCTTGCTGTGGACTCAGCGGCGCGAGAGTTTGACGAGGGCGTGAGGTTTCCGATGTGCCGGCGTGACGCCCTGGAATCGATCTTCAGCGACGCCGGAATGCTCAATGTAACGTCGGATGCTGTCGAGATTCCCACCTGCTTCGATTCGTTCTCGGATTACTGGCGGCCCTTCTCGGGAGGGACCGGACCAGCCCCCTCGTTCGTCGCGTCCCTCAGTGCAGAGAAGCGTAGCGAGTTGAGAGATCGCCTGCGGCGCCGGCTCGCGCCAGGTCCGAACAAGCTCATTGATCTCGTCGCGCGCGCATGGACTGTCCGGGGTACGACACCGTAATGCGAGCGACACACCGCAGGTCGAGGCGACGCCGCCAACCCTGCTCCGCGCCCCACCCTGATCACCGATGCGGTCGCCAATAAGGACGGGATGACTGACGTCACGGTCACGTCAGTCGTGATGTTTCGGGCACCATCCCTCGCGGATCAGCGTATCGAACCCGCACTCTTCACCAGAGCTCTGCTCTGAGACCATGCTATGGTTTGAGACCGAGTATCTACAACTCGTGCCTCCCGGGAGAGACGGTTGCAGCTGGAATCCGGTCACTACCTTCTCCACTACCGCCTGCTCGAGAAGATCGGCGAGGGCGGGATGGGAGTGGTTTGGCGAGCAGTGGATACGTCACTCGACCGCGAAGTCGCGATCAAGATCCTCCCCCCGGCCTTTGAGGAGGATCCGGGCTGCCTGCTTCGGTTCGAGCGTGAAGCCAAGCTGCTCGCCGCCCTCAACCATCCCCGGGTCGCCTCAGTCTACGGTGTCCACGAAGCCGTCGGGCTGCATTTCCTCGCCATGGAGCTGGTGGCGGGCGAGGATCTGTCAGGGAGGCTCTCGCGGGGCCCGTTGCCGGTCGACGAGGCGGTCAAGATCGCCGTTCGCATTGCTGAGGGCATGGAGGCGGCCCACTCCCGCGGCATCGTCCATCGCGACCTCAAGCCGGCCAACATCAAGCTGGGGGTCGATGGGGAGCTAAAGATTCTTGACTTCGGGCTCGCCAAAGCTTCCGGGTCCAGGTCGCCTGCGACCCAGGGCACGTCACTCGCTCCCACCATGGCGGCCGACGCGACAGTGCCGGGCATGATCCTGGGGACTGCGGCCTACATGAGCCCCGAGCAGGCGCGTGGACAGGAGGTCGACGAGCAAGGCGATATCTGGGCCTTCGGGTGCGTCCTCTGGGAGTGTCTGACCGGGAAACCGCCGTTTCGGGGCGTGTCGGTCTCGGACACCATCGGCGCGATCCTGCACACCGAACCGGACTGGTCCGAGCTGCCGTCCGCCACGCCGCCCAATCTGCGACGCGTGCTCCGGCGCTGCCTTGCCAAGGACCCCGGCGATCGGCTCCATCACCTCGCCGACGCGAGGATCGAGCTGCGTGACTCCGAGGCGTCAGAGGATCCTGACTCACCGGTCAAACGGCGTTCCGCGGTTTGGGGGCCGGCACTCGGCGTCCTGGCACTGGTCGCAGCCCTGGGCGCATTCGCAGCGACACGGTGGGTTTCGAGTCCACGCGCCGCACGGACGCCAGCAAACCCGCTGGCTGGGGCGACGTTCTCCAAGATCACCGACTTCGCGGGAGTCGAGCCGGGGGCCGCGATCTCGCCGGACGGCAAGTTCGTCGCCTTCGTGTCCGACCGAGACGGACCGTTCGACGTCTGGGTGCTGCAGGTTGGGACGGGGGACTTCTTCAACCGGACCCGAGGACAGGCGGGAGACGTGCGTCGACCGCTGCGGGACGTGGGTTTCTCGGCGGACGGGTCGGAGATCACCATCGAGGGTGCCCCGGACACGCGATTCCAGTTCATCCCCCTGCTCAACGGCCCGGCGCGCAATGGGTTGAGGGATCGGGTGATCAACGCCGCCTGGACCGCCGACGGCGGTCGCGTCGTCTACCACACCAACGAGCCCGGTGATCCCGTGTTCGTGGCGGATGGTGACGGGACCAACAGCCGCGAGATTCTCGGCTCGGCCCCGGGCGAGCATCAGCATTACCCGACCTGGTCACTCGACAGCCAGTGGATTTACCTGGCCCGTGGGCGCGAGGCGAGCTGGCAGATGGACCTGTGGCGGGTGCGCCCTGACGGTCGGGACCTGACGAAGCTGACCGAGCGCCAACGAGACGTGGCCTATCCGACCCCTGTCGACGATCGGACCGTCCTCTTCGTCGCCCGGGACGAGGACGGAGCCGGCCCGTGGATCTGGTCGCTTGATCTCGAAACGGGGATCGCCGCGCGTGCCAGCATCGGTCTGGAGAAGTACAGTTCGGTCACTGCCAGTGCGGACGGGCGCCGACTCGCGGCAACGGTGGCGAATCCCCAGGCTGCCCTGTGGAGCGTTCCGATCCTCAAACGCCTGGCGGTCGAGAGCGACGCCAGTCCATACCAGATCCCGACGGTGCGTGCTTGGGCTCCCCGTTTCGGCGGTCAGACACTCTTCTTCCTCTCCTCCCGTGGCTCGGGTGACGGCCTCTGGCGATATGGGGACGGACAGCTCACGGAGATCTGGAACGGCACCACGACGGCTCTCTTCGAGCCGCCGGCCGTGTCCCCTGACGGCCTCTCGGTAGTGGTCGTCCTGAGGCGTGGTGCGGAGCTTCGGCTCGACCTGCTCGGGACCGACGGCGGCAACCTGCGCGTCCTGTCCGAGTCGATCGACGCTCGGGGAGCCGCATCGTGGGCGCCGGACGGTCAGTGGGTGGCGTCTGGCGGCCGGGACTCAGACGGTCCAGGTCTGTTCAAGATCCCTTCCGACGGTGGACGCTCTGTCCGCTTGGCCGACGGTGAGGCGCTGAACCCGGTGTGGTCGCCTAGGGGCGATCTCATCGTCTATGCGGGGCGTCAGGTGGGCCTGTTCTCTCCCCTGCTCGGCGTTCGCCCCGACGGAACCACCGTGGAGCTGCCGGAGATCAACCTGCTTTACGGAGGTGAGCGTTTCCGCTTTCTTCCTGACGGCAGCGGGCTCGTGTACATGCAGGGGCAGCGAGGATCTCAGGATTTCTGGCTGCTCGAGCTCCCGACCATGGCGCGCCGCCGGCTGACGGACCTCGCTGACGTCGCAGCGATGAGGACGTTTGACATCACATCCGACGGAAAGACGATTGTGTTCGACCGGCTTCGCGATGAGTCGGACATCGTGTTGATCGAGATGGCGCGCGACTAGACCGGCGTCGGTCGCAGCCGTTTCGGGCAGCTCGCCGGTGAGTCGACCACCAAGCGGCTGGCCAGCGGCACCTGGCGTGAAGACCTCGGCAAGTCTACCCGGGCGGCAGCGTCCCGACCTCGCCGAGGCTGGCTCCCGTATGCCTCCCGCGAAGCGGCCGTCCCGCCCGGATTTACCAGACACGAAACCGTTGACGTCGCTGCCATGGACAATGCGGAGTAGACTCAGCGTAGGTAACTTGAACATATGCTCATCGGTGCCAGGCTCGGCCCGTACGAAATCCTCGACCCTCTCGGCTCGGGAGGCATGGGCGAGGTGTACCGGGCGCGGGACACGCGGCTGCGCCGGGAGGTCGCGCTCAAGGTGCTCCCCGAGGAGCTGGGCCGTGATCCCGAGCGCCTGGCGCGCTTCGAGCGCGAGGCCCGGGCCGTCGCCGCCCTCAACCATCCCAACATCGTCACCGTATTCTCGGTGGACGAGGTGGCCGGGGTGCGCTTCATCACCATGGAGGTGGTGGAGGGCAGGACGCTCAGGGAGCTCATTCCCGAGCACGGCATGCCTGTGGGCACCCTGCTCCAGGTGGCGATCCCGCTCGCCGATGCGCTCGCCTCAGCCCATGCCCGCGGCGTGATCCACCGCGACCTCAAACCCGCCAACGTCATGGTCACGGCCGAGGGCCGGGTCAAGGTGCTCGACTTCGGCATCGCCAAGATGACGACGGCAGGCGCCTCGAACGAGGACTCCGAGCTCACGGTCACCGACCTGACCGACGCCGGCCGCCTCGTCGGCACCGTGCCGTACATGTCCCCCGAGCAGGTCGAAGGGCGGCCGGTCGACCACCGCTCCGACATCTTCTCCCTCGGCACCATGCTCCACCAGATGGCGACCGGGGAGCGGCCCTTCACCGGCGACACCCCGGCGTCGGTGATGTCCGCGATCCTGCGCGACACCCCCACCAGCATCAGCGTGACCAACCCGGCGCTGCCCGCTGAGCTCGCCCGCATCGTCAGGCGCTGCCTGCGAAAGGACCCGCAGCGGAGGTACCCGAGCGCCGACGAGCTCCGGGCAGAGCTCAAGGCGTTGGAGTCCTCGCTGGCGCCGTCGCGGCCCGCGAGGCTGTCGCGAAAGATCCTGATCGCCATCGCGGCCGCGGTCGTGGCGGCCGCGGCAGCGGCCGGCTGGCTGTGGCACGGCGAAGCCCGCACCCGCTGGGCCCTCGAGACGGCAGTGCCCGAGATCACGCGCCTCGTGGACGAGGAGCAGTACGGCCAGGCGGCTGTGCTCCTGCGCGAGGCCCGCGCCGTCCTCCCCCAGGATCCCACGCTCGACAAGCTGTGGCTCAAGGCGACCGGAGAGGCAACGATCGAGACCGTTCCCCCGGGCGCCGAGGTCTCGGTCCGGCCGTACACGGGCGACCCGGACGCCTGGGAAAGCCTCGGCGAGACGCCGCTGCAGGCCATCCGCATTCCCAACGCCATCTACGTCGTGCGGATCCGCAAGCCCGGTTTCGCCGACACGACGCTGCTCGACTGGCCACCGATCGAGCAGCACCTGACGCTCCAGCGGGACTCGGACGTCCCGCCCGGGATGGTCCCGGTTGCCGGCCGGACCGTGCGTCTCGAGTATCCGCTGCACACGGCTTCCGCCGTCGCGGTCGACGACTACCTCATCGACCGGACGGAGGTGACCAACGAGGCCTACAAGAAGTTCCTCGACGCCGGAGGCTACCGGCGTCCCGAGCTGTGGCAGCAGCCGTTCGTCAAGGGGGGACGGACGCTGCCGTTCGCGGAGGCCGTCTCCCTGTTCGTCGACGCGACCGGGCGTCCCGGCCCCGCCACCTGGCAGGCGGGAGGCTTCCCGAAGGGCTCGGAGCATGACCCGGTCACCGGCGTGAGCTGGTACGAGGCGGCCGCCTACGCCCAGTTCGCGGGCAAGAGCCTGCCGACCGCCTATCACTGGACGAACGCGGCGGAGACCATCGCCAACTTCGTGATCATCCCCCGGAGCAACTTCGGGCTCACGGGTGTCCGCGACGTCGGACAAGGCGCCCCGAGCGGCTGGGGAACCGTGGACATGGCGGGCAACGCCAAGGAGTGGTGCTGGAACGAGAGCTTCCACGGTGAGCGCTTCATCTTCGGCGGGGGGTACGACGAGCCCACCTACATGTTCATCCAGGCGGACGCCGCGTCGCCCTGGCAGCGCCGGAGCGACTTCGGATTCCGCTGCGTGGAGCTCGCGGCGCCGGCGAGCGAGCAGGCCGCCGCGCGTCTCGAGGTGCAGGAGCGCGATTTCTCGAAGGAGACGCCGGTCTCGGACGAGGCCTTCGCGGCCTACAAGGCCCTCTACGCCTACGACCGGACCGACCTCGACGCCGAGGTCGAGGGGAGGGAGCCGGGTGACGACTGGATCCACGAGACGGTCACGATCGACTCCGCCTACGGGGATCGGTTCGCCGTCCACCTCTTCCTGCCGAAGAACGCGGCTCCGCCCTATGCGCCCGTCATCTACTTTCCGGGAAGCAACGCTCAGTACATCAAGACCTTCGAGCCTGCGTTCCTCGAGGATAGGGCCTTCCTGCCCAGAAGCGGCCGGGCGCTCGTCTTTCCGATCTACCGGTCCACGTTCGAGCGTCAGGACGGCTGGCAAACCGGGGAGGGCTACACGAGGCCCGCCCTGTGGAGGGACCACGTGATCATGTGGTCGAAGGACCTCAGCCGGACCGTCGACTACCTCCAGACGCGTGACGACATCGACAGTTCCCGCCTCGCCTACCTCGGCTACAGCTGGGGGGCCGGGCTCGCGCCGATTCTGCTTTCCGTCGACGACCGCTTCAAGGTCGCTGTCCTGTGGTCGGGCGGCTTCTGGTTCCCCAGGTACACCCCCGAGTCGTACCCATTCAACTTCGCGCCCCACATGACGACGCCCGCCCTCGTGCTCAGCGACCGGTACGACACTTTCCTCCCGGAGGTCACCGCCCAGCTCCCGTTGTTCCGGTCCCTCGGGACACCCGAAAAGGACAAGCGGCGGGTCGTCTTCGACACCGGCCACGGCGCCCTTCCACTGAAGGAGGCCATCCGCGAGACCCTCGACTGGCTCGACAGGTACCTCGGACCCGTGAAGCGGTAGCTACGGCATGCTCCCGAGACACCGCACGATCCGGGCCTCTTGAGATTGAGGCTTTTCTGAACACCTCGGCTCACGCGCATGCCCTTCACCAATTGGCAGAACTCCTTCTCCTAGAAAAACATTGACTTCCACCAGCAGAGGTCTACCATCGAGCTAGCTAAAAAATGGACTCGCTTTCAGTCTCGATAACTTTCGATTCGGGCGACCAGGGCGTGTCGATCGCACGTGGGAGGGCTGTCCTCTCAAAGCGGTGCGTCCGCTGCCAGCGAGCGCACACCGGGCGGGATTTCCGGCCTCACCGGAGTACGACGCCGTGCGTGCCTCGGGTCCACTGCCAGGGGAACATCATGAAACTCAGGACGAAGCGGCTCGAGTTCTTCGTGCTCGTCGTAGCGCTGGCGGCACTGCCCGTCGCGGCGCAAATCCCCACCAGCAACCTCTCCGGCCATGTCACCGCCGGCAAGGTCGTCCTGCCCGGGGTGACGCTGTCGGCCAGCTCGCCCGCGCTACAGGGCACGAGGGTCGCCGTGACCTCGTCGAGCGGCGACTACGTGTTCCCGTTCCTGCCTCCCGGCGAGTACACGGTCACGTTCGAGCTCGAGGGCTTCCGCACGGCGGCGGCCACGGTCAGGCTCTCGGCCGCCCAGACCAGCCGGCTCGACGCCGAGCTCACCGCGCAGTTCAGCGACGAGATCGCGGTCACCGGCTCCCAGGAGACCATCTCCACCTCCACCACCGCCGCCACCACCTACGGTCTCGACCTGATCGAGCAGCTCCCGGTGCCGCGTGACCTCTACAACGCGGTCGCGCTCGCCCCCGGCGTGCACACGACCGGACTCGGCGGCGCCATCACGATCTCCGGCGCGCAGACCAACGAGAGCCTGTTCCTGATCAACGGCGTGGTCGTCAACGAGAACTATGGAGGCCAGGCCCTCCCCCTCTTCATCGAGGACGCGATCCAGGAGACCACCACCTCGGTGTCGGGCATCTCGGCCGACTACGGCCGCTTCGCCGGCGGCGTCGTGAACATGCTCACCAAGTCGGGCGGCAACGACTTCCACGGCTCGCTCCGGGCCAACCTCGACTCCCAGAAGTGGACCGCCACCACGCCGCTCACGGTGGCCGAGCGCAGCGACGCGATCAACACGACCTACGAGGCGACCCTGGGCGGGTTCCTGTGGAAGGACCACGTCTGGTTCTTCGCCGCGGCCCGCGGGCTCGAGATCTCCGGCTCGGACCAGACCGCCGTCACCGACATCCCCTACCGCACTCGCTTCACAGAGACCCGGTACGAGGGCAAGCTGACGATCTCGCCGACGCCCAACCACCGCGTGGTCGCCTCCTACCTCGACCGTACCCAGAGCTGGTTCAACGGCTCCCAATCGCCCCTGCCCTTCGTTGACGCCGGCGACTCGATCTACGACACCTCGATCCCGGAGAAGCTCGAGGCCGCGCACTACACCGGCGTGCTCAGCGACAGCTTCTTCCTCGAGGGGCAGTGGTCGCAACGCACGGCGACCATTCTCGACTACGGCAGCCGCTTCCATGACGACCCGCTGCAGGGCGGCTACCAGGGCACGGTGGTCTACGACAACACCGACGGCTACACCGGTAACGCCGCCGTGTTCTGCGGTACGTGCGAGCCCGAGACCCGCGACAACAAGGATGTCCTCGCCAAGGCGTCGTGGTTCCTCTCCACCGGCAGTCTCGGCTCCCACGAGGTCGTCGTCGGCGTCGACCGGTTCCAGGACCTGGTCTTCACCATGAACCACCAGAGCGGCTCCGATTGGTGGTTCTCCGCCACCGAGTTCGGCTTTGACGGACAGGACTGGTGGCCGGTGGTGTACGGCGACGGCTCTGCCGACCTCGACTGGTACCCGATCCTGGAGGCGAGCAGGGGCATCAACCTCACCACCGACTCGGCGTTCCTCAACGACAGCTGGCGCGTGTCCGACCAGCTGTCCTTCAACCTCGGCGTGCGCTGGGACGCCAACGACGGCGTCAACGCCACCGGCGCCCAGGTCTCGAAGGACAGCCGGCTGAGCCCACGGCTGGGTGTCACCTACAGCCCCGGGGGCGACGGCGACTGGGTGCTCAACGCCTCCTACGCCCACTACGTGACCGCACTGGCCAGCCCGGTCGCCAACGGCTCGTCCCCGGGCGGCAACCCCGCGACCTTCATCTGGCTCTATGGCGGCCCCGACATCAACACCGGCGCCGGCCCGTACCTCAACCCCCAGCAGGTGCTGGAACAGGTCTTCACGTGGTTTACGACCGACTACTGCGATGCGGCCGGCAACTGCGGCACCGACAACTTCGACCTTCTCGCGATCGTCGACATCCCGGGCCACACCCGCGTCATCAAGGGGTCGTTGGGGTCGCCCTACGCCGAGGAGGTCGCCCTCGGCGCCGCCAAGCGCCTCGGCACCCGCGGCCTGCTCCGCCTCGACTACACCCACCGCGAGTTCAAGGACCTCTACGAGACCCGCGTCGACCTGGGGACCGGCCAGGTCGAGCTCGAGGCGCTCGGCGTCAACTGGGGCAGCCTCGACCTCGGCTACATCCAGAACTCGAGCTACTCCAGGCGGGCCTACAACGGCATCTCGCTGCAGGGCGACTACCGGGTGGGCGACAGGCTGCGCCTCGGCGGCAGCTACACCTGGTCCCACGCCTACGGCAACTTCGACGCGACTCTTCCCGCCGGCCTGAACTTCACGTCGTTCAACAACCCGTCCTACTACCCCGAGTACCGCGACGTGAGCTGGTCCAACCCGAGCGGCGACCTCGCGATGGACCAGCGCCACAGGGCGCGCCTGTGGGCGGTGTGGGACCTGCTCTCCACCGCGCACAACCGTCTCAGCGCCTCGATCCTGCAGAGCTACGGCTCGGGGACGCCGTACTCTGCCATCGGCGCGGTCTTTTCCCGCCTCTACGTCGCCAACCCCGGCTACCTCAACCCTCCCTACCGCGTCCCCTACTTCTACTCGGGGCGCGGCGACTACACGACGCCGGCAACCTTTCCCACCGACCTCTCCCTCAACTACTCCTTTGTCGTCAGGGCCCTGGGCGCCGACCTCGAGATCTTCGTCCAGCCCGAGGTCACCAATGTGTTCAACCAGGCGCGGCCGATTTCGGTGAACACCACCGTGCGCGACGCCACCTTCTTCTCCGCCACCTTCGTCAGCTTCAACCCGTGGACCACCGCCCCGGTCGAGTGCCCCCAGGGCGCCGCCGCGGCCGAGTGCAGGAGCATGGGTGCCAACTGGCAGAAGGGCCCCGACTTCGGCAAGCCGACGACCCCCGACCAGTACCAGGCCCCGCGCACCTTCCGCATCTCGGCGGGCGTCCGCTTCTAGCCGGCAGGGTGCAGGACATGAGGTGTTCCCGCTCACTCCAGCGACTTCTTCCGCGGTCGCTGACCCCTGCGCTTCTGCTCGCCGGGCTCCTGGCTGCCCCGGCGTTCGCGCTCGACCCAACGAAGGCGATCTCCGAGTACATCCACGAGGTCTGGCAGAGCGACCAGGGGTTGCCGCGAAACCAGGTCAATGCAATCTGTCAGACGCGCGACGGCTACCTCTGGCTCGGCCTGGACGTCGGGCTCGCCCGCTTCGACGGCGCCCGTTTCACCTTCTTCGACCCTCGCAGCACACCGGGGCTGGAGGTGGGATTCGTCTGGGCCCTGCTCGAAGACCATGAGGGGAGCCTCTGGATCGCCACCGACCAGGACGGCCTGACCCGCTTTAGGGACGGCACGTTCACCACCTTCACCACGAAGGACGGGCTGGCGAGCAACCGCGTCGGCTCGGTTTGTGAGGACCGGGAGGGCAACCTCTGGATCGGCACACTGGCCGGTCTGAACCGCTTTCGAGATGGAACCTTCACCACCTTCACCACCAAGGACGGGCTGCCGGACAACACGGTCTCTGGGATCTATGAGGACCGCAAGGGGAGCCTCTGGCTCGGAACCCCGAAGGGCCTGAGCCGCTTCGAGGACGGCAGGTTCACCACCTTCACCACCAAGGACGGGCTGGCGGCCGATGGGGTCGGGCGGATCTGCGAGGACCGGGAGGGAAGCCTGTGGGTCGTCACTTATGGCGGCATTCTGAACCGGTTCCGGGATGGTGCCTTCACCAGGTTCGCTACGAAGAGCGGGCCGACCGGTGAGATCTTCTCGATCTCCGAGGATCGCGCAGGAAGCCTTTGGATCAGTAGGGAGTTGGGGGGCCTGAGCCGCCTCAGGGACGGAGAGATCACCACTTTCACGACCAAGGACGGGCTCTCCGACGACTGGGGTCGTCAGATCTACGAGGACCGGGAAGGAAGCCTCTGGTTCGCCACCTTCGGCGGTGGCCTCAACCGGTTCAGGGACAGCAGGTTCACAACCTTCACCAAGAAGGACGGTCTGGTGAACAACGGGACCTGGTCGATCCTCCAGGACAGGGAAGGGAGCGTCTGGATCGGCAGCTACGGCGGCCTGGACCGCTACCGCGACGGCACCTTCACGACCTTCTCCATGAAGAACGGCCTTGCGGGGCCGTCAGTCTTCGCAATCGGCGAGGATCGCAAAGGAGGCATCTGGATCGGCGCCGACGGTGGTCTGAACCGCTTCAAGGACGGCAGGTTCACCACCTTCACGACCAAGGACGGGCTGGCGGACGATGTGGTCACGGCGATCCGGGAGGATCGCGAGGACAACCTCTGGATCGGCACCTGGGCAGGCGGGCTGAGCCGCCTCAGGGACGGCGCCCTCACCACCTTCACCGCGAAGGACGGGCTCGCACCCGGCGTGGTCCATTCGATCTACGAGGACAGCACGGGCAGCCTCTGGGTCGGAACCAATGCCGGTCTCAGCCGCTTCCGGGACGGCACGTTCACCACCTTAACCACCCGGGACGGGTTGGCGGACAACCATGTGAACTGGATCTACGAGGACCCGGACGGCAGCCTCTGGATCGCCACGAATGCAGGACTGAACCGGCTCAGAAACGGCGCATTCGCCACGTTCACGACGAAGGATGGTCTGCTCGACGACTCCTTCTCGTGGATCGACGAGGATGGCAGCGGCAACCTCTGGATGGCCGGCGACAAGGGGGTCTCCCACGCCCGCAGGAGCGACCTCGACGCCTTCGCCGAAGGCAGGCTCCGGAGCATCTCCTGTGTCTCCTACGACACCGCCGACGGGTTGAAGAGCCGGGAGTGCACCGGAGGCTTCAAGGCGAGGGACGGCCGGCTGTGGATCACCACCACCAAGGGCGTCGCCGTGATCGACCCCGCCCGCGTCCAGGCCAACACCCTTCCGCCGCCGGTCATCATGGAAGAGGTGCTGGTCGACGGAAAGCTGCTCGACCGGGCCTCAACCGCGTCGCCGGTGGCCCTCGCGGCGGGCACGCGGAGGCTCGAGCTTCACTACACGGCGACCAGCCTCCTGGTGCCGAAGAGAGTGAGGTTCAAGGTCCGGCTGGAGGGCTTCGACCGCGACTGGGTCGACGCCGGCACCGAGCGCACCGCACACTACACCAACCTCCCGCCGAGGCGGTACACGTTCCGGGTCATCGCCTGCAACGACGACGGCGCTTGGAACGAGACCGGCGCCAGCTTCCCGTTCTCCGTCGCGCCGCACTTCTACCAGACCTGGTGGTGGTACCTGCTGTGCGGTCTCGCCGTCGCGGGCACGGGTCCCGCGGTGTACGTGGTCCGCGTCAGCCGGCTGAAGGCTCGCGAGCGGCAGCTGGTCGAACTCGTGGAGGACAAGACGAGCGATCTCCGCTCCGCCAACGTCAAGCTGCTCGAGGCCCAGGAGAGGATCTCGCGCCTGGTCGAGTCCTCCCCGGGATCGTTCGAGGGCATCCCCGAGTGGTCGCGGGTCGTCGCGGCGGACGTCGCCACCGCGATCGGCGCTGAGGCGATCGGCATCTTTGAGGTCGACCGGGAGAACGTCACCGCGGTCTCCGACAGCGGCCTCCAGGCCCCGTCGCGGGCCGAGCTCGAGACGGCTCTGGCGGCCCAGTCCACAGGGCTCGATTTCGCCGGTCCGGGCAGCGATAACGCAGCCCGGAACGAGCACGCGACCCCCAGCCCGGGAGTCACCGGCTCGGGGGATCGGACGATCATCCCGGTCACCGGCATGTCCGGGGAGCTCTGCGGCGCCCTCGTCATCTCGGGCCGCGACGTCGTCTGGGGCGACACCGAGCGGCGCCTCGTGACCGGCTTCGCCCACCAGCTCGGCGCCGCCCTCGACATGGCCAGGATGCGCCGCCAGCTCGAGATCGCCGAGGAGCGCCGGGTCGTGACCCGGCGCGAGATGCACGACCGCGGCATCGCCACCCTCCAGATCTGCCCCCGGTGCGGGCGCTGCTACGACCACACCGCACTCACGTGCCCGGAGGACGGGGCGAGCCTCGAGTCCCCCCGTCCCCTCCCCTACCTCCTCCTCAGCCGCTACCGCTTCCTCCAGGTCCTCGGCCAGGGCGGGATGGGCGTGGTCTTCTCCGCCCACGACGAGAAGCTGGGCCGCGACGTCGCGGTCAAGCTGATCCGGCCCGAGCACTGGGCCAACGCGAAGGTCAAGCAGCGGTTCGAGCGCGAGGCGCGCGCCGTGGCCCGGATCCAGCACCCCGGCGTTGTGGAGCTCCACGACTCGGGCGCGCTCGACGACGGGACCGCGTTCCTGGTGATGGAGAAGCTCGCCGGATGCGACCTGCGGCTGCTGCTCAAGACCCACGGGCGCGGCAAGCCCGCCCAGGTGGCGCAGCTGCTGCGCCAGGGCTGCTCCGCCCTGCGCGCCGCGCACCGGGCCGGGGTGGTCCACCGCGACCTCAAGCCGGAGAACGTGTTCCTGGTCGACGACCCGAGCGGCTTCCGGGTCAAGATCCTCGACTTCGGCATCGCCAAGTCGATGGCGTTCGACAAGGGCCTCACCCAGACCGGCCTGATCGTGGGCACGCCCGCGTACATGGCACCCGAGCAGGTGCAGGGCGAGGAGGTTGACAGCCGCGCCGACGTCTACTCGTTCGCGGCGGTCGGCTTCGAGGCGCTGACCGGCAAGAAGGCCGTCACCGGGAGCGACCTCGGAGGAATCCTGATCCAGGTCCTCAACCAGGTGCCCCCACCGGTGTCGTCCCTGGTGCCCGGGGTCCCGCCCGAGGTCGACGCGGCCTTCGAGTCGGGGCTTGCGAAGGCCGCCGCGCGGCGGCTGAAGGACATCGAGCTGTGGTGCTCCTCATTCGTCGAGCTGCTCGAGAAGCTCCCGGGGGACGCCGCGACCCCGGGCTGGCCGGTGTCTCGCAACGTCTTCACCCGGCTTCGCGAGTCGCAGCTCCAGACGTCTTCCGCTGCCGCCTGGGCGCCAAACCCGGACATCCTGGGCAGCTGGCGACTCGACTGAGCTTCCTCAAGCACGGCACGCACGGAGGGATTGCCGGGCCAGCTGCAACATCTCCGAGCCGGTGGCGTATCTTTGGCGAGTCTGATCTCGGGCCGGGCCCCTCAGTGGAGGCGGCCTGCCCGTGGCCCTTTGCTTCTCGAAAGGAGAACTACATGCGTTTCGTCAAGACCCTCGCCGTACTGATGCTCGTCACTGCGTCCCTCCAGGCCGAAACCCTCGACGACGTGCTCGCCAAGCACTGGCAGGCCCTCGGCGGCAAGGACAAGATCGCCGCCGTGCAGTCCGCCCGGATGACGGTGAAGCAGGTCTTCGGTCCGCAGGTTCAAGGTCCGGCTGGAGGGCTTCGACAGCGACTGGGTCGACGCCGGCACCGAGCGCACCGCCCACTACACCAACCTCCCGCCGAGGCGGTACACGTTCCGGGTCATCGCCTGCAACGACGACGGCGCTTGGAACGAGACCGGCGCCAGCTTCCCGTTCTCCGTCGCGCCGCACTTCTACCAGACCTGGTGGTGGTACCTGCTGTGCGGTCTCGCCGTCGCGGGCACGGGTCCCGCGGTGTACGTGGTCCGCGTCAACCGGCTGAAGGCTCGCGAGCGGCAGCTGGTCGAACTCGTGGAGGAGAAGACGAGCGATCTCCGCTCCGCCAACGTCAAGCTGCTCGAGGCCCAGGAGAGGATCTCGCGCCTGGTCGAGTCCTCCCCGGGATCGTTCGAGGGCATCCCCGAGTGGTCGCGGGTCGTCGCGGCGGACGTCGCCACCGCGATCGGCGCTGAGGCGATCGGCATCTTCGAGGTCGACCGGGAGAACGTCACCGCGGTCTCCGACAGCGGCCTCCAGGCCCCGTCGCGGGCCGAGCTCGAGACGGCTCTGGCGGCCCAGTCCACAGGGCTCGATTTCGCCGGTCCGGGCAGCGATAACGCAGCCCGGAACGAGCACGCGACCCCCAGCCCGGGAGTCACCGGCTCGGGGGATCGGACGATCATCCCGGTCACCGGCATGTCCGGGGAGCTCTGCGGCGCCCTCGTCATCTCGGGCCGCGACGTCGTCTGGGGCGACACCGAGCGGCGCCTCGTGACCGGCTTCGCCCACCAGCTCGGCGCCGCCCTCGACATGGCCAGGATGCGCCGCCAGCTCGAGATCGCCGAGGAGCGCCGGGTCGTGACCCGGCGCGAGATGCACGACCGCGGCATCGCCACCCTCCAGATCTGCCCCCGGTGCGGGCGCTGCTACGACCACACCGCACTCACGTGCCCGGAGGACGGGGCGAGCCTCGAGTCCCCCCGTCCCCTCCCCTACCTCCTCCTCAGCCGCTACCGCTTCCTCCAGGTCCTCGGCCAGGGCGGGATGGGCGTGGTCTTCTCCGCCCACGACGAGAAGCTGGGCCGCGACGTCGCGGTCAAGCTGATCCGGCCCGAGCACTGGGCCAACGCGAAGGTCAAGCAGCGGTTCGAGCGCGAGGCGCGCGCCGTGGCCCGGATCCAGCACCCCGGCGTTGTGGAGCTCCACGACTCGGGCGCGCTCGACGACGGGACCGCGTTCCTGGTGATGGAGAAGCTCGCCGGATGCGACCTGCGGCTGCTGCTCAAGACCCACGGGCGCGGCAAGCCCGCCCAGGTGGCGCAGCTGCTGCGCCAGGGCTGCTCCGCCCTGCGCGCCGCGCACCGGGCCGGGGTGGTCCACCGCGACCTCAAGCCGGAGAACGTGTTCCTGGTCGACGACCCGAGCGGCTTCCGGGTCAAGATCCTCGACTTCGGCATCGCCAAGTCGATGGCGTTCGACAAGGGCCTCACCCAGACCGGCCTGATCGTGGGCACGCCCGCGTACATGGCACCCGAGCAGGTGCAGGGCGAGGAGGTCGACAGCCGCGCCGACGTCTACTCGTTCGCGGCGGTCGGCTTCGAGGCGCTGACCGGCAAGAAGGCCGTCACCGGGAGCGACCTCGGAGGAATCCTGATCCAGGTCCTCAACCAGGTGCCTCCACCGGTGTCGTCCCTCGTGCCCGGGATCCCGCCCGAGGTCGACGCGGCCTTCGAGTCGGGGCTCGCGAAGGCCGCCGCGCGGCGGCTGAAGGACATCGAGCTGTGGTGCTCCTCGTTCGTCGAGCTGCTCGAGAAGCTCCCGGGGGACGCCGCGACCCCGGGCTGGCCGGTGTCCCGCAACGTCTTCGCCCGGCTGCGCGAGTCGCAGCTCCAGACGTCTTCCGCTGCCGCCTGGGCGCCAAACCCGGACATCCTGGGTAGCTGGCGACTCGACTGAGCTTCCTCAAGCACGGCACGCACGGAGGGATTGCCGGGCCAGCCGCAACATCTCCGAGCCGGTGGCGTATCTTTGGCGAGTCTGATCTCGGGCCGGGCCCCTCAGTGGAGGCGGTCTGCCCGTGGCCCTTTGCTTCTCGAAAGGAGAACTACATGCGTTTCGTCAAGACCCTCGCCGTACTGATGCTCGTCACCGCGTCCCTCCAGGCCGAAACCCTCGACGACGTGCTCGCCAAGCACTGGCAGGCCCTCGGCGGCAAGGACAAGATCGCCGCCGTGCAGTCCGCCCGGATGACGGTGAAGCAGGTCTTCGGTCCGCAGGAGGTACCGGCGGTCATTCTCTGGCAACGCCCGGATAAGGTCCGCATGGAGTTCACCATGCAGGGTATGACCGGCATCCAGGCGTATGACGGCACGACGGCGTGGATGGTGATGCCCTTCCTCGGCAAGAACGACCCCGAGGAGATGACCGGCGACGACCTCAAGGACATCATTCAGCAGGCCGACCTGGTCGAAGGACCGCTCTTCAACTGGAAGGAGAAGGGCCACACCCTTGAGTTCCTCGGAGAAGACACGATTGAAGGCACGCCGGCCTGGAAGCTCAAGCTGACCCTCAAGAACGGCGACGAGTCGACGATCTGGTTCGACAAGGACGCCTACCTGATGATCAAGAGCGAGGGCAAGCGCAAGCGCGGCGAGCAGGAGATCGAGATCGAAAGCTCGTTCGGCGACTACAAGGAGGTCGACGGCCTGCTGTTCCCGTTCTCGATCGAGACCAAGGCGAAGGGCCAGCCACAGGGCGCGACGATCACGGTGGTGTCGATCGAGCTGAACCCGAAGCTCGACCCGGCCATCTTCGCGATGCCCGCGAAGAAGACCGAGGCCCCGGCTGGTCAGGGCTGACGCCATGAAGGCGCTGCAGGCAGCCATTCTGGCGATCGCCGCGACGGTCGCCGCCGCGCCGGCCGGTGCGGCCGACGACGTCAAGATCACCTCCGACAGCTTCGGCGGCCTCACCGCCCGCGCGCTCGGCCCGGGCACGATGAGCGGCCGTATCGCCGCCATCGACGCCGTGCCCACCGACCCGCTAACGATCTACGTCGGTGCCGCCTCGGGCGGCGTCTGGAAGTCGATTGACGGCGCCAACACCTTCAAGCCGATCTTCGACGATCACACGCAGTCGATCGGCGCCGTGCGCGTCGACCCGACCGATCCCAAGATCGTCTGGGTCGGCACCGGCGAAACCTGGGTGCGCAACTCGGTCTCAATCGGCGACGGCGTCTACAAGTCGACCGACGGCGGCGACAGCTGGACCCGGATGGGCCTCGACGACAGCGAGCGCATCGCCCGCATCGAGGTCGATCCCAAGAACCACGACACCGTCTTCGTCTGCGCCACGGGCCACCTGTGGAACGCCAACGAGGAGCGCGGCGTCTTCAAGACCACCGACGGCGGGAAGACGTGGAAGAAGGTGCTCTACGTCGACGCCGACACTGGCTGCTCCGACCTCGCGATGGATCCGCAGGAGCCGCGCATCCTGTACGCCGGCATGTGGACGTTCCGCCGCTCCCCGGACTTCTTCAACTCCGGCGGCCCGGGCTCCGGCCTCTTCAAGTCGACCGACGGCGGCGAGACCTGGGCGCGGCTCGAAAAGGACCTGCCCGCAAGCCCGGTCGGGCGCGTCGCGGTCGCGGTCGCGCCGTCACGGTCGGCGACCGTCTCCACGGTCGTCGAGTCGAAGGTTGGCAAAAAGCAGACCACAGCGCTCTACCGCTCGGACGACGCCGGCGCCAACTGGTCGAAGCAGAGCGACGCCTTCGGCGTCCAGGTACGGCCGTTCTACTTCGCGACCCTGATCATCGACCCGCAGGACTACAACCGCATCTACAAACCCGGCCTCACGCTGTCGACCTCGATCGACGGCGGCAAGTCATTCACCTCGCTCTTCACGGGCGGGTTCAACACCTCGTACCACAGCGACATCCACGCCATCTGGATCAACCCCCAGCGGCCCAACGAGCTCTTCATGGGGACCGACGGCGGACTGTACATGTCGAAGAACCGAGGCGGCGACTGGGTGTTCGCCCGCAACCTGCCGATCGGCCAGTTCTACAAGGTCGCGGTCGACACCAAGGACCCCTACAACATCTACGGCGGGCTCCAGGACAACAGCTCCTGGGTCGGTCCGTCGGAGAGCTGGGGCGGAGTCGAGAACAAGGACTGGACCTCGCTTTCGGGCGGAGACGGCATGTCGACCTTCGCCGACGCCCGCGACGCGACCTACGTCTACACCACGATCCAGGGCGGCAACGCGACCCGCGTCAACCTCACGACCGGTGAGTCGAAGGACATCAAGCCGTTCGCCAACCAGGGTGAGAAGGAGCTGCGTTTCAACTGGAACGCCGGCTTCGTGCCGTCGCCCACCGACGAGTCGACGATTTACATCGGCGCCCAGTTCCTCATGCGCTCACACGATCGCGGCGAGAGCTGGGAGCGCATCTCTCCAGACCTCACCACCAACGACCCGAAACGGCAGCGCCAGAAGGAATCGGGCGGGCTGTCGATCGACAACTCGACGGCCGAGAACAACTGCACCATCTACTCGATCTCCGAGTCGCCGAAGGAACCGAATGTGATCTGGGTCGGCACCGACGACGGCAACGTGCAGCTCACGCGCGACGGCGGCACGACCTGGTCGAACCTGATCAACCACATCGCCGGCGCTCCCCGCGGCGCCTGGATCTCGCGCGTCGAGGCCAGCCGCCACGACGCTGCCACCGCCTTCGTGACGATCGACGACCACCGTCGCGGCGACATGAAGCCCTACGTTTACCGGACGCGGGACTTCGGTGCGACCTGGCAGTCGCTCGTCACGCCCGACATCGAGGGTTACGCCTGGGTCCTGATCGAGGACACCGAGAACCCGCGGCTGCTCTTCCTCGGCACCGAGTGGGGCCTGTGGATCTCGATCGACGACGGCGCCTCCTGGGCCCGCTTCAAGGGCGGCATTCCGGAGCGCGTCGCGGTGCACGACCTCGTCATCCAGGAGCGCGAGCGCGACCTCGTCATCGGCACCCACGGCCGCGGCGTCTACGTGCTCGACGACCTGACCCCGATCCGGGCGATGACCACCGAGACGCTGGCCCAGGATGTCGCCTTCCTGCCGTCGCGGCCGGCGCAGCAGACACTGCGCGCCTCGATCGGTTCATGGTTCAGCGGCGACGACGAGTTCGTCGGTCGCAACCCGTCGGACGACGCGGCGATCGTCTACTGGCTCAAGAAGCGCCACCTGTTCGGCGACCTCAAGCTGGAGATCTACGACAGCGAGGGGAAGCTGGTGAAGACGCTCCCGGGCGGCAAGCGGGTCGGTCTGAACAAGGTGCTGTGGCCGATGCGGATGAAGCCGCCAAAGGTCCCGCCGGCATCGACCATCCTGTTCGGGGGCTTCGAGGGCCCGCGCAACCCCGAGGGCACCTACAGGGTCAAGCTGATCAAGGGCAAGCAGAGCTACGAGTCGACGGTCGAGCTGGTCGCCGACCCGCGCAATCCGCACTCGGCAGCGGACCGCAAGCTCAAGTCGGAAACCGAGCTCAGGCTGTACGCCGACATCGAGCGGCTCGCCTACGTCGGCGACAGTTTGGTCAACGTCCATGACATCGCCAAGGCGCGCGCTGAGAAGGCGCCGGCGAAGCTCGCCAAGCAGCTCGGCCAGCTCGCCGACGACGCCGACAGCTTCCGCACCAGCTTCGTCGCGACCGGGGACGGCTACATCGGCGGAGACGAGAAGCTGCGCGAGCACTTCGGCAACCTCTACGGCAGCGTGCTCAACTTCGAAGGCCGGCCGAGCCCTGGTCAGCTCGACCGGTTGTCCAACCTCGAGCAGCAGCTCGCCGACGTCGAGAAGCGTTTCGAGGACTTCAAGACGAAGTCGGTCGCGCCAGCCAACGCCGGCCTTGCCAAGGCCAAGCTCGAGCCGATCGAGCTGATGACCTTCGAGGCCTGGAAGACCAAGGACGAGGTTGGCGCCGACAAGGGCAGCGTCGTCCGCCTCGACGATGAGCAGGTCGAGGCGCTGCAGGCGCGCTTCCCGTGGATGGCGGAGATCGCCCGCGGCTTCCGTTTCACCGACTGACCCCGACACCCTCGGCGTCGGATCAAGGCCCCCGAGCTAACGGGGGCCTTTTTGCGATAGAATCGTGGTAGCAGTCGTCAGAATCGTGGCTGCCAACAGCGAAGCTGTGTGCTGTCGATGCGCACCTCGGCACCGCGCCCAAGGAGGATTCGAATGCGTCGTCTCATGATCCTCGTTGCAACCGTGGTTCTGGCATCCCCGGCTTTCGCCCAGAACGCCGGGCCGGCCACTGATCAACCGTCGAACTCGGTCGAGGCCCGGCTCGCGCGCCTCGAGGCCCGCGTGGCCGAGCTCGAGCACCTGCTCGGTCCGGTGATGGAGAAGCTCCGCACCGACGCCGCTGTCGAGCACAACCGGACCGCGGCCAGGGCGAGGATGGAGGCGGATCTCAAGGTCTACTCCCGCGAGGACCTGCAGCAGATCGAGCAGCTCTACCAGGTTGCCAACAAGAAGTTCGGAAGCGACGAGGCCCGGGCAAGCCTGCAGGCGCTTCTCGAGCGCTACGACCGCGCGAACCGGACCGGGTGCGCCCTGCTCTACCTCGGCCAGATGACCGAGGGAGCCGAGGGCGATGCGTATCTCAAGCGGGCGATCGAGCAGCACGGCGACTGCTACTACGGCGACGGGGTCCAGGTCGGGCCCTTCGCGCGCTGGGTGCTGGCCGCCCGCGAGCGGGCCGCGGGCCGCACCGACGTCGCGGACCAGCTGGTGGAGCAGATCCGCACGTCGTGGCCGGATGCGATCGGCCATAACGGACGGCTGCTCCTGCCGACGGGCACGGAGTAGCCGTCCGAGGGGCTACGCCGGCTTGAGCACCATCGAGAGGTCGCGGCTCTGCAGCGTCGGCGGCGGCGCCTGGGCGACCCGAGCAGAGTCGTCGAGGATCTCCTGGGCGCGTTCGAGCAGGCGGTAGCCGTTCTCTGGCCGCCGCATCTCGCGCGCCCGAAACATGATCGTGATCCGGACGTGGTTGCCGCTCTCGAGGAATTGGCGGGCGCGATTGAGCTTTGTCTCGAGATCGTGGTCGCCGATGTTGGGCCGCAGCTTGACCTCCTTGATCTCGATCTGGCTCTGGTGCTGCTTCGCCTCCTTGGCCTTCTTGCTGCGGTCGAACCTGAACTTACCGTAGTCCATGATCTTGCACACCGGCGGGCGGACATCGGGTGCGATCTCGACCAGGTCGAGGTCCTGGCTGCGCGCCGCTGCACGGGCCTCTTCCACCGGGATCACGCCGATCTGACTTCCGTCGGCATCGATGACGCGGACCGGTGACAGCCTGATGCGCTCGTTGACGCGATGGTCGGGAAGCGGCGGCGGCTCACGGAAGAAACGCTTCTTCGCTCGAATAGTGCACCTCCTTGGTGTCGGTTCGAACCCGTTGACGATGGCCTCGGGCGGCTGGGCCCGTGCCGGGCTTCAGTCCACCACCTGCCGCGGGATGTCCCGTGGGAGCCGGGTCAGCAGCTCGTAGTTGAGCTGATTCGAGAGCTCGCCAAACGAGCTCACCGCGATCGCCGAGTGCCCCTGGCTCCCGACCAGAACGACCTCATCGCCAACCGCAACCCCGGGTACGCTGGTCACGTCGATCAGCACATGGTTCATGTTCACCATACCGGCGACGCCCACGCGACGGCCATGAACGAGGACCCGGCCCTGGTTCGACAGCGAGCGCGCATAGCCGTGGGCATAGCCGACCGGCACCACGGCGACGGTGCTGTCACGGGCGGCCAGGAAGGTCGTGCCGTAACCGACGAACTCCCCCATGGGCACGTGCTTGAGCGACATGATCCGGCTTGACCATCGGATGACCCGCCGCAAGGGGTTCTCGGTCAGACCGCCGGTCCGCCCCAGGGTGTGGATCCGGATCTCCTGGCTCGGCCAGTAGCCGTACTGCACGATTCCGATCCGCACCATGTCGAGCACGGTATCGGGGTAGGCGAGCGCCGCCGCCGAGCACGCGACGTGCCGCCAGCGAGGGGTGATCCCCAACTCGGCCGTACGCCGGTGCAGCTCGTGGAAACGCTCGATCTGGTGATGGATCCGAAGGTAGTTCGCGATGCTCTCCGCACCGGCGAGGTGGGTGCAGAGGCCCTCGAGCACAACCCGGTCCCCGCTGCGCCGGATGATCTCGACCGCAGCCTCGAGCCGATCCGGGGGCAGGCCCGTGCGGTTGAGCCCGGTCTCGAGCTCGAGGTGGACCTTCCCCTGGGCGCCGCCGCTCTCGGCGGCGGCCGCGATCGCCTCGAGCCTGCCGAGGTCGAAGGCGTACAGCTCAACATCGTGCGCGATCGCCCACGGAATGTCCGCGTCGGCGATCATCCCCATCACCATCACCCTGGACTCGGGCTGTCGGAGGCTGGCGAGCACCTGCCACGCCTCACGGGCCTCGAACACCGCGAAGTGTCGGACACCGAGCTCCTCGGCGAGCGGAACGAACTGCTCCACACCGTGTCCGTAGGCGTTACCCTTCACCACCGACGTGAGGCGGACCTTTGGCCCGACCCGGCGACGAACGTAACCCAGGTTGCGGGTCAGGGCCGAACGGCTCACCTCGATCAGGGAGGTCGCGTGCGGAGCGTTCATCCGCCGTCCTCATCCGGCCGGTCCTCTGCGAGGCGATCGACGAGAGCTCGTAACAGGCTCGCCGCCGGCTCGAGCAGGGCATCCGGGAAATCGTAGTCGGGAGCGTGCAGGGGCGGCTGAGCCTCTCCCGACCCGAGCCCGAGCAGGGCGCCCCGGCACGACCCGGCGATCCAGCCGAAGTCCTCCGACCAGCGCAGCGGCTCGGCGAGCTCCTCGAGCTCGAGGCCGCAGATCGCCGCCGCCGTGCGCACGGCCTCGTTCGCCTCGGGGTTGGACACGGTCACCGGAAAGGGCTCGCGCCAGGTCAGCTCGAGCCCGAGATCGGCTGCGGCGGCCTCGGTGCGCACCATTCCCTCCGCACCCTCCCGCAGGGCCGCCAGTCCGGTCTCGGAGTCGGCGCGCAGGGTCGCGCACACGACCGCTTCGCCAGGCGTCGTACCGAAGGCCTCGGTGCCGAGCTGAGCGTGGACCACGGTGCAGAGGCGGAAGCCGGGGCCGGCCGCTGTAGCGTCGGCGAGACCTCCGAGCCCGTGGATCAGGCGCGCCGTCGCCTCCGCGGGGCTGCGACCTTGTTCGGGATAGGCCGCGTGCGAGGTGGCGCCCTGGAGTCGCGCCTCGAGCCCGACCGAGCCGCAGGCGAAGGTCCCGTCCCGGACGATGACGCGCCCGAGGGGATACCCGGGCAGGTTGTGGTAGGCGAACGCCCACTCAACGCCGAGCTCGCTCCAGCGGGGGTCGTCGATGACCCGCCGCGCACCCTCGCCGGTCTCTTCGGCGGGCTGAAACAGGAGCACCACCCGACCCCGCACCGGACGACGCCGCTCGAGGTCCGCCGCCACCGCCGCCAGCGTCGCCATGTGGCCGTCGTGGCCGCACAGGTGGCCGCGGCCGGCGATGGACGAGCGGTGGGGCACCGTCCCGGTTTCGACCAGGGGCAGGCCGTCGAGCTCGGCGCGCAGCGCAATGGTCGGACCTGCGCCAGTGCCGTCGAAGATCGCCGCGACACCCGCGCCGCCGATGCCCTCGAGGACGCGGTCTGCTGCGAGCGCCGCCATGTGCGCAGCGATCGTGCGGGCGGTCTCGCGCTCCTCGCCGGCGATCTCGGGAATCCGGTGCAGGAGCCGCCGCAGCTCGGTCGGAGAGGGCAGGCGCCCGCTCGTCACGATGCCCGGTCCTCTACGCCGACCAGGCTCGGCTTGAGATCGGCCGCGACCGGCGGGACCAGAAGCGCCGTCCCCCGATCCGCCTCGCGAACGCCTGACAGCGGCCGGACCCGCTTCTCGGTGTCGGGGTTGTTCATCAGCCGGACGAAGGCTCCGTAGCCGGGCCGAAATGCGAGCGTGTCGCCGATCTGGATGCCCTCGGGAGCGTCGCCGACGTTGACCACCGTGATGTCGCTCGACGCCCCGGCGATCGAGTGGCGAGGATGGACCGGCGTCAGCGACCCGACGTCGGTGTCGACCTGGCCGATGGTGACCAGGGCACGGTAGCCGCGCTGGCCGGGAACCGGCTCGTCATCGGCCTCTGCGATCGAGAACGGGGCGAGGTCCGCGGTTTCAACCGGCGACACCAGTCGCTTCTCCTTGAGCTCGACAACCTCGGCCTCGACCGTCACCACGTCGTCGCGCAGGCCCGCCAAGCGCTGACCCGATACCGGGTCGGTGCCGAGCAGGATCGACTCGCCGATTCGAAAGTGATTGACCGCCCTCGGCAACGTCCCGTTGAGCAGCAACGGCATCACCGCGCTGGTCCCGGCCGAGATCAACGGCAGTACGCGCTGAAACTTGAGCTCGAGCAGCTCTCGGTAGAGCACCAGCTGCATCATCTCGTCGACGGTCGGAACGGCGCCCGACAGGCAGCCCAGGTTGGCCCCGATGCCGAGCACCCGGATGCGCGGGAGCTCGAAGATCTCCTCGTAGACTCTGACCAGGGTCCCGGGAAGGAGCCCCTCTCGGAGGTCGCCGAGCTCGACCATGATCACGACGCCATGCATCCGTTCTTGACGGACCGCCTCCTCACCGAGCTCACGAATCACCTCGAGCTCGGAGTTGAGGGAGATATCGGCCCGGGCTACGACCTCGCGAATTCCCGATCGGTGGGGCGGTCTGAGGTACCAGGTCTCGAGATCTACGGGACCCTCGCCGAGGCGCTCGAGGTTCGACAGACGCGAGTCGGCGACCGAGCGGACGCCGAGGTCGAACAGCGCCTGGAGCGTCTCCCGGTGGCCGCACAGCGCCTTGGTGACCACCGTCAGCGAGCCCTCGTGGCCCCTCACCCAACGACTCACCGTCTCGAGGTTGTGGTCGAGGGCGTCGAGGTCGATGGTGACTCGGTTCACGCCGAGAACCTCATCTCGGCATACTTCGAGGTGAATCCAATCCGCTCGTACAGGCGCTTGGCTGGGTTGTCGTACTCGACGTGGAGCTTGACGGCTCCGTCACACTGGGCGAGGGCGTCCTCGACGATCCGGCGACCGAGCCCACGCCCCCGCATTTCGGGAGCCACGGCCACGAACAACAACAGGTTCTCGGGGATGTAACCGGCCATTCCGGTCTCGAGCATCGTCAGGGCGCCGACCAACCGGGTTTCGAGCACGCCCAGGATGACGAAGCCGCCCTTGCCCGTCTCGTTTGAAAGGGCGTACTCGAGCCCGCGCCGGATATCCTCAGGCGGGTCCTGGTAGGGTTTCAGGCTCTCGAAAAAGAACTCAGTCAGCGCTTCGAGATCGAGCCACCCGGGCAGCTCGGAGATCGAGCCGACATGGACGAGCTCGAGCTCTGCAGCAACAGTTGTGGCCTCGGACATGGGGCCTCCTTCGCGGAACGCCCGCGCGGAGCGATGCCACGCTGCGGACGGCATGTGTGGTGAGTGTGTCGGGGCGAACGGCCGCGGTGCTCACGGCGACCTCGATCGGCGGCGGCCAAGAGCGCATCAGGTGGTGGCAACCTCCGAGGCTCACAAGCCGGCCCGCGCCGGGGTTTCCGAGAACACCACCGACCCTATCACAACCACCACAGCCGGCGCCGTGATTCCGAGACGATGTGGTGTCAGGGCTCCGCTTGGGTTGAGCAGGGGGTGCCCTCGGAGCGCCTTTCTCTGCCACCCCGCACTCCGTTGCGTTTCCCAACCCCTCGACGCGGAAACGCGTCGAAAGCAGCGAGTGTTGCAGGGCCCCGGGGCCCTGCAACGGGCGCTGCTACGGCAGCTCGACCTCCTCGAGTGTGGGCAGGTAGAGCGCGTTGTAGAGCAGCTTGAAAGTGCGCACCGTCTGCGCTCGGTTCTGGGGCTTGAAGCCGATCAGCACCACCCGGCCTTTGCCCACCGTCACCTCGACCACCGCCGCGCGACGCTCGAGGCGTTCCGCGCCGAGCAGGTAGCCGCTGACCAGGATGTCGCGGCGGTCGTCCGGGTAGCGCGCGACCACCCGGCGACCGAAGCGGCCGTCGGGGACCTGGGTGGCGAAGGCCGGCGAACCGTCGAAGTACGCTGCCTCTTCAGCGCGCAGCCCCCACGCGAGCGGGCTCGACGTGTCGACGTCGATCCGCAGCATCGAGCCCGGGCATGAGAATTCCTTCGAGGAGACCTTGTCGAGCACGTCCGTCACCGGCAAGCCGAGGAGGTTCGTGAAGTAGCCCGTCGACGTGTTGAGGGCGACGACGGTGCCGCCGTCCGCGATCCACTTTTTGAGGTTCTCCGCGCCCTTCTCGCCGATCCCGCCGGCGTACTCCGGGGGAAGCGGGCTCGGCTTCATGCCGCCCGGCTCCGATGTTGGCTCACCAGTAGCGATGACCCCGGCGTCGACGTCGGGCAGCACGAGCACGTCAATCTTGGCGGCAAACGCGCCGGAGCTGATGTCGTTGTTGGCCAACGAGACGAGCGGGAACTCTGTCCGCTCAAGCAGAAACCGTGTCCAACCCTCGTCGATCGACGCGCGCCACGGTTTGAAGAGGCCGACCCGGGTCGTCCCGACCCGAAAGGCGCGCCCCTTAGGCGCCCGGTCCAGCGCCTGCACGGGAACGTGGAGGTCGTTCACGATCGCCTGCAGGTCGGCGGGCGCGATCGCGGAGGGCGGCAGCCAGAGGTCGCCGCGTGCGACGCCGGCCGGCGGCTGGTCGAGCCAGTACAGCGGCGCGCCCTGCTTGAGCAGGCGGTTCGACGCGGTGAACACACCGTCGGCGGTATGCGGTAGCAGCCAGCCGCCGCGCGAGATCGACACCCGCGTCTCGGGCCAGGGCATCGCGTCGACCGGCTCGAGCAGCGTGGTCGGAACCGGCTCCGGCGCCTCGTCAACCTCGACGCCCATCGAGATCGGCAGCGACCAGGTCGTGGCGTCGTAGGGCGGCAGGATCGGGCCGCCCGGATAGGGCACGACCTCGGGGTAACGCTGCGGCCGCAGCATGGTCATCAGGAACTCGCGGTAGGGTTGCGCGGCAGGCAGAACGAAGGTGCCCGCAGCGTAGGTCGTCCGGCCCAGGGTGATCGGCCGCCGGGCGCGGTCGACACGGACGCCGTGGCGCAGCATCAGCTCGACCAGCTCGCCCGCGGCCACCGGATCGTGCTGCTCGCTCGGGACAATGAACGCGAACGGCGGCTCGGACCCGCCGCGCTCGGCCGCTTCCCGCGCCATGGTCGCGAGGTTCCTGAGGAAGTGGCGCCGATCCCGCGCTGCGGCCTGGAGCAGGGCCTTGGTGGCGATGCGCTCGTAGTCGATGATGTCCGCAAGACGCCACCATCCACCGGGCCACGGCGAGGGGAAGTTCGCCTGACGGCGATACTCGGGCAGGCCCTTTGCCGAGCCGTGGAGCTCGTTGGGATCGACGAAGATCGGCGTCGCCAGCCTGGCGCTCGCAACCTCCGTGAGCAACCCTGTCACGTTCTTCCACCACGCGGTGTTGCGCGTCCCGCCGGGCCAGTAGCTGTCGAAGATCATGTCCGAGCCGACCCCGGTCCTGCCGTCCTCCTCGAGCCGCACCGACATCGCCGTGCCGAGCAGGTCGGCCTGGCGGAAGATCAGGGAGTTGACCTCCTCCGCCAGCGGGTCGGCCTGCGGCGGCACGAACATCCGCGGTCCGGTCGAGCCCATCTGGTGCTCGTCGAGGAAGACCTGCGGGAACCAACGGCGGTAGAGGAGGTCGTTGACCGCGCGGGTCTCCGCCTGGGTCAGCATATAAAAATCGCGGTTGTCGTCGTGGCCGACGTAGTGGTGGTAGAGCCACGGCATCGAGCCGCCCTCGTAGGGCGTCCCGAGCCAGCGGTTGTACCAGTCGACCTCCATCACCTGGCCGTCAGGATTGATCGACGGCATCAGCAGCAGCACCGCCTCGTCGAGCCAGGACAGTACCTCGGGGTCGTGGGTCGTGGCCAGCTCGTACACCAGCGGCATCGACATCTGGGTCGAGCCGACCTCGGTGGAGTGGATCGAGCACGAGACCAGGACGATGACCCTCCCCTCTTCGACCAGCGCGTCGATCTCGTCCCGGGTGAGCCCATCGGCGTTGGCGAGCCGCTTCGCGATCTCGCGCAGTCGCGGAAGGCGGGCCTGGTTCGCGGGCGAGGTCACGATGACGACCGGCATGTCGGCGCCGAGGGTGGAGGCGCCGGCACTCTCGATGCTGACCCGGTCCGAGGCCGCCGCCACCGCGCGGTGGTAGGCAACCACCTCGGGCCATGGCGCGAGATAGCGGTCCTCGCCAACGCGGTGGCCGAGGAACTGCTCCGGGCTGGGTACCCCGGCGCCCGCGAGCGATGCACCGAGGATCGAGATCAAGGAGAAGAAGACCAGGAAACGACGAGCCATCGCACCCTCCGTCCTTTGGACTGATCGTGCTCAACCTGCCGGTCACGAGCCGGGCACTGCACGCGCGCCGGCACCCGACAGTCTAGCCTGTGCTTCTCGCCACCTCCCTACTTCGGGTGGTGAGACCTCAACCGGCGCAATCCTCCCGCCCCGGTCCAGTCCGTCCCCGAGACACTCGTTAAGCATGCTTGACTTCCACATCAACTGTGCTTAACATTTCTCTCAGGAGGGCAGCTCGGAGTGGCACTGCAAATGAGCTCGGAGAACCGGCGAGGGCGACGATCGCCGAAGCCCGAACGTGGCGCCGGATGGGTTGCTTACGCTGCGTCGCTGGTGGCGTCAGGCATCGCGCGCGGCGCTGAGCAGGCAGACCTCGGTGCACAGGTCGCAACGCCGTCCGGGCGGGCAGCGCTCGGTCACGCGCCCGAAAGCCTCGATACACTCCTCCGCGGCCGGATGTCCGGAGCGCAGGAAGCGCAGCAGGCGGACCAGGGCGCCACTCGAGGCCTCCGAGATCAGGTGCTCCATCTTGCAGGCATCGAGCAGGGCGACGCTCGCCGACACTCCCAGAACCTCCTCGAAGAAGACCTGCAGCACCCGGCGCTTGCTGGCAATCCTGGCGACGAGGTTGGCGCCTTCTTCGGTGAGGTGAACATGGTGGTTGCGGTCAATATGGATCAGCCCCGCCTCGCGCAGGCTCTTCAACTGGAGGGAAACCGCCGCGCGGCTGACCTCCAGCCGGCGCGCAACGTCGGCCGCTCGCGGAGACTCACCGGCTTCGGCCAGATCGTTCACGGCGAGCAGGTAGTGCGCAGCGGAATGGGTGATCTCGTTGGCCTCGTACTGGCGCCAGACGCTCTCTGCGTCGTTCATGCTCTGAGTGTAGGGTCTCACCCGTACCAGTGTCAAGCGCGATTGACGCAGGCAGAGCCGATCTCAACTGCGAGCCGCGGTTCTGGCCTCCATTCGCCCGTTTGAGGCTCGCCCGACAGCGCTGCGGGGCGTTCCTCGCGCGCCAACCGAAGCGCCCCTCGGAGAGCGCGTTTGCAGAGCGCCGGCTGGATCCCCACCGGCACGGCCCGGACGACCGACCGACCGGAGGATGGCAGCGACCACATGGGTTAACTATTGTTGACGACCGTTTCGAGAGGCAGATCCCGACGGCGCGACCCCGGAGACTCCTCTGACGGCCGTCGCCCCGTCCGACATGGGTCCTCGACCCGCCGCTGCTCCTGGTCGGCAACCCAAACGTCGGCAAGAGCGTGATCTTCGGCGCGCTGACCCGGACCTACGTCACGGTCTGCAACTACCCCGGCACCACCGTCGAGCTGACCCGGGGCACCGCTGCCCTGCTCCCGAGCCAGCCGGAGATCGTCGACACCCCAGGGACCAACTCGTTGCTGCCCCAGTCGGACGACGAGCGCGTCACCCGGGACGTGCTGCTCGACGAACCGGGCGCGACCGTGGTCCAGGTCGGCGACATGAAGAACCTCCGCCGGGCGCTCTACCTGACCCTGCAGCTCGCCGAGCTTGGACGCCGCCAGCTTCTGGTGCTCAACCTCGAGGACGAGGCCCTGGTCCTCGGCATGAGGGTGCGCTCGGAGGAGATCGAGAGGCGCCTCGGAGTGCCCGTCGTGCCCACCACGGCGGTGCGGGGGCTCGGGCTGGACCAGATCCCGCGCCGCCTCGCCGGAGCCGCGGTGGCCTCCCTGGAGGCGTCCTACCCCGCCGCGGTCGAGCGCGCGGCGGTCGAGGTCGCGGCCCGCCTGCCCGAGCATTTCGGAAACGCCCGGCGGGGCCTCGCACTGATGCTTCTCGCGGGCGACTCAAGCCTGCTCGACTGGCTCGGCGACCGGCTCGCGCCTGCCGACCGGAACGATCTCACACGGCGCGCGGCGGTCCTCGAACGCCGCCTCGGCCGTCCCGTCTCGAGCGCGCTGGCCGAGGCCCGCCACCGCGCGGTCGCCGCCGTGGTCGAGGCGGCCGTCGAGGCACCGGTGCACACGAACGCCAACCTGCGCGACCGGCTCGGCGCGCTCTCCATGCACCCGATCTGGGGCGTCCCGGTGCTCGCCGCCGTGCTCTTCGTCGCCTACGAGTTCGTCGGCGTGTTCGGCGCCGGAACCCTGGTGAACCTGATGGAAAACGGCCTGTTCGGCAAGGCGGTCATCCCCGCCGCGACCTGGCTGGTGCAGCACGTCCTGCCGTGGCAGCCGGCTCAGGACTTCCTGGTCGGCGAGTACGGCGTGATCAGCATGGGCCTGACCTATGCCATCGCGATCGTGCTGCCGGTGGTCGGGACCTTTTTCATCTTCTTCGGCCTGCTCGAGGACTCGGGCTACCTGCCGCGCCTCGCGGTGATGCTGAACAAGGTGTTCAAGCTGATGGGGCTCAACGGCAAGGCGGTGCTGCCGATGGTGCTCGGCCTCGGCTGCGACACCATGGCCACCCTGACCACCCGGATCCTGCCCTCGCGCAAAGAGCGGGTGCTGGTCACGCTGCTGCTCGCCCTCGGCGTGCCGTGCTCGGCGCAGCTCGGGGTCATCCTGGCGATGCTGGCTTCGATGTCGCCCCTCGGTACGCTCGTCTGGGGTGCTGTGGTCGCGGGGACGCTGATCGGGGTCGGCTGGGCCGCGGCGAAGCTGATCCCGGGCAAGGCCTCCGAGTTTCTGCTCGAGATCCCGCCCCTGCGCATGCCGAGCCCGGCGAACATCGCGATCAAGACTCTGGCGCGCACCGAGTGGTACCTCAAGGAGGCGGTGCCGCTGTTCGTGCTCGGCACGATCCTGCTGTTCGGACTTGACGCGGTCGGCGTCCTGCCGATCCTCCAGCACGCCTCGGAGCCGCTCGTGACCGGCTTCCTCGGGCTGCCCGCGAAGACCGCCGATGCCTTCCTGATCGGCTTTCTGCGCCGCGACTACGGTGCAGCCGGGCTGCTCAAGCTCCAGCAGGGCGGACAGCTCGACGGCATCCAGGTGGTCGTCTCACTCGTCGTCATCACCCTGTTCGTCCCGTGCGTCGCCAACTTCTTCATGATGATCAAGGAGCGCGGCGTCAAGGCGGCGGTCGCCATGGTCGCCTTCATCGTGCCGTTCGCGTTCCTGGTCGGGGGGATACTCAATTGGGTGCTGCGAGCCCTCGCCCTTCCACTGTGAGCACCGAGCCGGTGCGCGAGGTGGCCTGCCCCTTGTGCGGCCGCCAGTTCCCGGCCTGCGAGGCGTGCCCGTCAGGCTGCCCGTTGGCAGCTCACTGCCACAGCCTGTGCTGCCCCCACTGCCACTACTCGTTCATCGAGGACGACTCCACGGTGGTGCGCCTCGTGCGCTCCCTGTTCGGCCGGAGGCCTCGCTGAGTCTGCACGGCAGCGATCCGCTGACCACGGCCGAGGCCCGCGACGAGCTCCTCGAGGCGCTGTGGACGGCGGAGGAGGACGGCGCGACCCTGTCCGCCGATGCGCTGCTCGCGCGAATCGACGAGGAAGATCCCGGCGAGGTCCGCACCGGCTTCGACCTTCTCGAAAGCGAGGGCCTGATCGGCGCGGGCGCGGCCGGGGTCCGTCTGACCGCCGCCGGCAAGCCGGCGGCGCGCGGGATCGTGCGCCGACACCGCCTCGCAGAGACCCTGCTCGCCAAGGTCCTCGCGCTGCCGCTGGCGGACGCCGACCGCACGGCCTGCCGTCTCGAGCACGTGCTCGACGACGGCGCCACCGATGCCGTGTGCGCTTTCCTCGCCCACCCCCGCAGCTGCCCCCACGGCCGCGAGATCCCGACCGGCCCGTGCTGCGCGACCCTGGCACGCCCCCGCCTCCAGCGCCTCCTCGACCTGCCGTCGGGTGCCTCGGGCGAGATCGTCCTGATCGCCCCCGACCGCGAGGGGACCCTCGCCCGTCTGAGCGATCTCGGGGTCTTTCCGGGCGCGAGTCTGAGGGTCTGCCAGCGGGTGCCGTCGCTGGTGGTCGCGGTCGACCAGACCGTGCTCGCCCTCGACGACGACACTGCGGGGCGCATCCTGGTCGGGGCCCTGGACTGACCGCCGGCGGGCACGGGCCGCACAGCCCTTCGCTGCAGGCTCAGAAACACTCCCTCCGCGAGACCGGTACGGCACGCGCTATCCTGCACGGTGCCGGGAGAGCCTCGTGGAGCACGATTTCACCGACGCTGGCCACCCACGCAAGTACCGGATCCTCGCCGTCGTCATGCTCGGCTCGATCCTCGGTCCGATCGACGGGAGCATTGTCAACGTCATCCTGCCGACCATCACCCACTCGTTCGGGGCCACCATGGCGGTGGCCGAGTGGGTGCCCATGGTGTACCTGCTCACCGTCGCCGGGTTGGTGCTGCTTTTCGGCCGGCTCGGCGACATCGTTGGCTACCGCCGCATCTTTCTGATCGGCCTGCTCGGCTTCGCCGCCGCCTCCGCCCTGTGCGCGACAAGCCCCACGATCCATGCCCTGGTGGCGTTCCGGGCGTTGCAGGGCATCGCCGCAAGCATGATGATGGCCGTCCCGCTGGCCATCCTCACCGGCACCTTCCCAACTACCCAGCGCGGCCAGGCGCTGGGCCTCTACGCGATCAGCATCTCGGTCGGGCTCGCCGTCGGCCCCAGCCTCGGCGGCCTGCTCACCGCGCTGTTCGGGTGGCAGGCGGCGTTCCTGATCAACATCCCGATCGGGCTCGCGGCGTTCGCGTTCGCACTGCGGGTGCTGCCGGAGGTGGGCGGCCGACCCGGACGGGTCGACGTGGCGGGGGCGGTGCTCGCGCTGGCGGCGCTGGCCGCCTTCCTGCTCTTCGTCACCCACGTCCAGCAGGACGGACTGACGCCGGCCACCTGCTCGTTGCTGGCGGGCGCCCTCATCGCCGGAGCCCTCTTCGTTCGCACCGAGAAACGCACGGCAGAGCCCCTGTTGCCGCTCCACCTGTTCCGCGACCCGAGCTTGAGCTGCGGGGCGCTCGCCTCGCTGTTCAACTTCATGTCGCAGTTCGTGGTCGTCTTCCTGACGCCCTTCTTCCTGCAGCGGGTGCTCGGGGCGGGCCCCGGCCGGGTCGGGCTCATCATGACCGCGTTTCCGCTCGCGGTGCTGTGCGTCGCCCCGTTTGCGGGCGCGCTGTCCGACCGCATCGGCACCGTGAAACCGGCGGTCGCGGGCGGCGCCCTGGCGGCACTCGCGTGTGCGCTGATGACCACCGTTCCCGCCGACGCCGGGGCGGAGCAGGTCGCCTGGAGGCTCGCGATCTTCGGCCTCGGCGCCGGCGTGTTCGGGGCGCCCAACAACAGCGCGGTGATGGGCAGCGCGCCGCGCGAGCACCTCGGCGTCGCGTCCAGCCTGCTCGGCACCATGCGCACCGTCGGCATGGTGCTGGGGGTGGCGGCCGGTGGCGCCGTTCTGTATGCCTCGGTGCCGGCGGGGCTGCTCCGCGGCGGGCCTCTGGCCGGCGGCCAGGCGGTCGCCTACCTCACCGGCCTGCGCCACGCCTACGCCGTCGGGGGGCTGTTCGCGCTCGGCACGGCGACGCTCTCCGTGATCCGAGGTCGACGCGCCGCACGGCGCTGAAACCACACAGGCAGCGGAATACCCGACGCTGGAGAGTGGTCTACAAGGGCCAGGGAGTCCGCGATGAGTGCCCCGACGTCCTGCACGCACATCCGAGCCGTAGGCAACGTCAAGCGTCCCGAACGCCTCGAGTGCAAGGAGTGCATCAAGATCGGCTCACGCTGGGTTCACCTTCGGACCTGCCAGGAATGCGGCGTCACTCTGTCTCCCCGTCGCGGCGATCGGGGCTACTGGTAGACCTTCTCCTCGTCGTGGACGGCTCCGGCGGCGTCGGCCTCCACATCGCGGCCCTTCGTCCCGTCCTTGAGGAACGACCGGTAGAACTCGTGCTGGATCACGAGGCTCATGATCTCGTTGGTGCCGGTCCAGATCGTGATCAGACGGCAGTCGCGCAGCAGCCGCTCCACCGGGTAGATGTCCGTGTAGCCGATGCCGCCGAGGATCTGCATCGCGTGGTTGATCACCGTCCACGCCGACTCGGTAGCGAACTTCTTCGCCTCCGACACGAGACGCCGCACGACACCCGGATCGGGCTCGGCGTCCGCCGCCTGGGCCGCACCCTGGTTCAGTGCACGGGCCGCGTCCAGGAGGGTCAGGCTCTCGGCGAGCTTGAAGCTAACCCCTTCGAAGCGGCGAATCTTCTCACCGAAGGCGTGGCGGCGGTCGGCGTAGCGGGCGGCGATCTCGATCGCGGCCCGTCCCATGCCGATGGCGCCCCCGGCCGAGGTCAGTCTCTCCGGCACCATCATGCGGTGGAACACGTCGGTGCCGCGGCCGATCCCGTCCTCGCCGCCGAGCACGTTGGCCATCGGGACGACCGCGTCATTGAACACGAGTCGGCCGGTGCCGCTGCCGCGATTGCCCATCAGGCCGTAGACGTGGTGCACCTCGACCCCCGGCCCGCGCTCGACCAGGAACGCGGTCATCGCGCGCTTGGGGTCGTCGATCTCCGCGACCCGACCGTAGACGAGGATCAGGTCCGCGCCCTCTGCCCCAACCACGAAGCGCTTCTGGCCGGTGAGACGAAAACTGTCTCCGTCGCGACGGGCCACGGTCGTAGCACCGAAGAAGTCGGACCCGCCTCGAGGCTCGGTCAGCCCTTCCGCGACCGGCAGCTCGCCTCGGATCATGGGCGCCAGGAGGCGCTGCTTCTGCTCGTCGGTGCCGAAGACCTGGATTGCCTCGCCGACGATGGACACCAGCGACCACAGGCACGGCAGCGCGGTGCCGAGCACGCCGACCTCCTCGAGAGCGTGCATCTCGACCGTCCAGGGCAGGCCCCGGCCGCCCCAGCGCGGGTCGAACCGCAGGCCGAGCAGGCGCCGCCGCCCGGCCTCCTCGAGGAACTCGCGCGGGAACGGCGCCCGGTCCGCATCCATATCGAGGAGCAGCTGCCGGGGCACGGAGGCGGCGAGCTCGCGCATCGCGTCGCGCACCGCGAGGGTCTCGGTATCGAGGGTGGAATCCGTCAGCATCGGGACCTCCAGTCGCCAGAATGAACCGGCATTCAGTCTACCACCGCACTTTACGCCAGGGCCCGGCTCCCCGCCCGCTCTCCCGGCCCCTCCACCGCGCGGTCCGCCCGGAGTCCGCTGACATGCGCTCCAGCGAGCGAGCCCACTGTCGAACCGAAGCTCGCGAGTGCTCCCTCCAACATCGGTGATGGCGAAGTCGTCAGGCTGTGTTACCTGGCAGGAGCGGGCACGGTCACTGACGGGCGACGCCGACCGTCACCGCGACGACGGCTGCGGCGAACTTCTCGAGGTCTGCTCGGCCCGGGGACTCCAGGTCTCGGATCGTCGCCAGGCAGGCTCTGACCGTCGAAGCCTTCGCGAGGACCACGTCCTCGTCGAACTCGACCGACCCGCTCACGAGAACGACTCCACCAGCTGCCGCTCGGCCGCGCGCCGATCGATCTTGAGGTCGAGGTACTCCGAGAGCGTCTTCATTTCGAACGCCGCCCGCACCGCGGGATCGCCGCAGCGGACCAGTGAACCCGAGGCGATGACCTGGCGGCGGATGATGGGGTCGGCGGTGGCGAGATCGACGAGGTCCACCGTCCGGCCGGTGGCCCGCTCGAGCCGCGCAACGAGGTTCGTGCGCGCCTCTGCGCTCAACGGCCCGGAACACAGCACCGCGCCCTCTCCCCTCATCCTTCTCTCACCTTTACCACACTCACCATCCTCATTACATACCAATATCATACGTCCAGGTCGCTGTCCGGGCGTTCGTGCGCCGTACCGCTCGACCCGAACAGGTAGACCAGTTGGGCATCGGCGGTCAACGACGCGACGGTGTCCACAAAGGCCTGGTCGCGAGGCGGCATGAGCTCAGTGTAGGGCAGACCGGGCAGCATGGGAACGGCGTCACGCTTCGACGTGCCAGGGAGCCGGCTTGTGCTCCCTGAGCCTGGCCACCCGTTGCCGGCGGCGGGTCGCACGCAGCCACGCCGCTCAGTCAGATACCGGCCGGAACGGGCGGCACCAGGGCGTAGATCGGATCCTGGGCCGAGCCATCGACCACCGATACGTAGACCAGCACCGGTTGGCCGCTGCTCTGGATCTCGACGGAGCCGAGCTCCAGACCTGCGGCTGCGGCCCCGAAGAGCTCGTCGAGAGACTTCTGGATCAGGCCACGGGCCGGTACGGTGACCCCGGCGACGGCCAGCTGTGACCCGTCCTCAGCCCGGAGGACCAGCCCGAGGGGCTCGCTCGTGGGCGGACCGGCGAAGCCGAGGTTGGTGCGGTAGCCACCGCCATTGCGTACCCCGGTGACGATCCTGCGACGCGGCGAGAACGCCTCGGCACCGACGGCGGGCACGCCGAGCCCGTAGGTACCGCCGTCGGCGCGGGTCGTGTAGGTGCGCGAGGTGACGACGACCTGAGGCGAGGCAATGACCATCAGGGTGCCCTTGGCGTTGTCGACCCCGAACAGTGCATCGGTGATGTCGGCCAGGGTAACGGTCCCGAAGGCGGGAATGGTGACCGGCGCCGCAACGCTCCCCCCGCCGCCGTTGTCGGTGTTCTCGCGGCGCAGCTCGAGGATCACTTCCACGGGCACCGGACAGGGGCTGAACAGGCTCACGTCCGAGCGCCAGAAGGTCCCGTCGAGACCCCCGTTGTGCGCCACCACCGGCACCAGCCACCACGAGCCGGCGCGCTGGGCGATGAGCGTGGCGGCATCGGTCGAGGTCTGATCCACCAGTGAGCCGTAGGGCAGCGACGGCGCGTCCGTGACGATGCGGACCGTCATCGGCACCCCATTCCGGGCGAGACCCGGGAAGAGATCGGGCAGGCGCCACTGCACCTGGGACCCGGCCGGGATGGTGCTCGTCGATGCTCGAGCCGACGGCGCCGTCGCCGCCGCGGAACAGCGTCAACGTGGCGTGGACGTCGGTGGCGCCGGCGGTGACCGCGACGTTGGCGCGGTAGGCGGTGTCCTCACGCAGTCCGGTGACGAAGTAGGTGCCGGACGGCAGGAGCTCGAGGGCCGGCATGCCTTGTCCGAGCCGCTCGCCGTCCTGGACGGCGAAGGTCCGCGAGAGGACCGCGGGAGGCGACCCGGCGGCGGGCGGCACGATCTCCAGCCCTCCGCGCCCGTCGCCGGCTCCAAAGACCGTACTGACGACGTCCTCCATCAGCAGCGTCTGGTGGCCAGAGAGCGTGATCCCGTGGGTCAGGACGGTGCCCGGCGCCGGCGTGTAGCGGAGCGTCAGGGCGAGTGGGACGTCCACGGGGTTGCTGAAGCTAACGTCCGCACGCCACGGGGTGCCGCCAACGCCGGAAAGATGGGCGATGACCGGGACGGTCGACGGTGCGCCGACCGGCGGCTCACTCCCGTCGGCCTCATAGGCGCCGATGTCGGCAGCTGCGCCCTGCGGGCGCGCTACGCCGCGGGCGTCGGTGGCCGGAAAGGTCGTGCCCGCCGCGTCGATCGCCGGACTTCCGGTACGCAGCGCGTGTGTCCAGACCGTGCCGCCGTGCGGAGTCAGGGAGGAGAGCCCCGGGGCGGTGGCGGTGAGATCGCCCTCCGCCGTGAAGGCGCACCCGGTGCCGGCGTCGAGGTTGTGTCCGAGCGAGGTGACGTCGCCGGTGCAGCTCGGATACGCGCCGCCCGCCACGATCGTGCCGCCGATCGTGAAAGAGGCGTCCTCGTCGCTGTAGAGGGCACCGCGGTCGAGCCGCGTGCCGTTGTCGACGACGGTGCAGTTGTGCAGCACGAAGGGCCCGCCTGAGCCGTGAATGGCGGAGCCTCCGGACTCGATGTCCGAGTTGGCCGTCATCGTGACGTTCGTGACGTTGGCAGGTGCGTTGTCGGAATCCAGCGCGCCGCCGTAGCGTGCCTCGTTGCCCACCAGAGTGGATCGGACGAGCTCCAGCTGGCTGGTGGAGTTCAAGAAGATGGCCCCGCCACCGTAGGCGGCCTGGTTTGCGGTAAAGGTCGAATCGCCGATTTCCAGCGCCGCGGTGGTGTCGATGGCACCCCCGTAGTTTGCCGCCGCGTTGGCGACGAAGACGCAGCGCTCGACCGTTGTGGGGCCCCACGCCTGGACCGCGCCGCCCTCGGAGTCACTGGCGTTGCGGATGAACGCGCAGTCCTCGAGTGCGAGGCTCGAGCTGCCCCGCACCAGGATCGCGCCCCCGTAGTCGGTGGAGTGGCCATTGCGCAGGGTCAGGGCCGCGAGCGTCACCGCGGTCCCGTCTCCCCAAACCTCGAACAGGCGATCGCCGCCGGCACCGTCGATGACAGTCTGCATCGCACCGGCGCCGTTGATGGCACAGCTCTCGGTGAGATCCAGGTCCCCCGTGGCGGCAGCATCCTCGTCGGCTCCCGCCACGGTCAGGACGAAGACGCCGGCCGGAACGACGATGCTGTCGGCGCCCGGTGTGAGGTTGGCGGCGGTCACCGCTTCCCTCAGCGAGCAGTGCGCATCGCAGGCGCCGTCGGCGCTGTCTGCCGTGGTCGTCACGACAAACGTGGCGGCCGGTGCCGGCCCCGCCAAGAGCGCGACCGCGACGACGAGTCCGCATGTCCTCATGATGGCCTCCCGATTTCTCGATTCTAACCGCGCGAGGCCGTGCGGCAATCCGCCGCCGAGATCGATCGCTGGCCGCGACGAGCCGGGAAGTTAGATCCCCGTCAACACGGCCTGACGTTTGCAGCCGCCGAAGGAGATCCGCGGGGAGGCTCCCCCGTATCCGGAGCGTCGGGCGGCGCACAGGCTGGTACCCTCTCTCACCGTGACTACCCTGCGGAGGCTCCCGATGACGACGACCCGCGTTTCCGCCCTGATTCTCGCAACCTCGCTGTGCGCGACCCTGGTGGCCGCGGACGGCCCAGCCCCGTCGGGAACCGCACCGACCCAGTGGACCGTCGACGACGTCGTCAAGGTCGAGTCCGCCCGCGACTGGGCGGTCTCGCCGGACGGCTCGAAAGCGGTGTGGGTCAAGAGCACGGTGGAGAAGGTCGACGGCGTCGAGAAGCGGGTCGCGCACCTGTGGATGACCAGGCTCGCCGACGGCACCTCGGTGCAGCTCACCCGCGGCACGGACTCGGCCTCGTCGCCGGCGTTCTCGCCTGACGGCGCGACGGTGGCGTTCCTGTTCACCCGCGAGATCCCCAGTGACGATGACGACAAAGACAGCCCCGGTACGACGCAGCTGTGGGCGATCCCGGTCGCCGGCGGTGAGGCCTACCCCGTGTCGCAGCTCGAGAGATCGGTGAGCGCCTTCGGCTGGATCGACTCCGACACGCTCGTCGCGGCGGTGCAGGAATCTCCCTCATGGCGGGAGCAGGAGATGAAGAAGGACAAGGACGACGCCGTGGTGGTGGAGGACGCCGCGCACGAGCCGCCGGTGCGTCTGTTCCGCCTCGAGCTGCATGGGGACGAGGTCCGCCGCCTCACCGACAACGACGACTGGATCGACGCCGCGGCCGTCTCGCCCGACGGGCGCCGTGCGGTGGTGCGCGCCCAGCAGAGCCTCTCCTACGAGTACGACCAGAAGGTACCCCCCCGCACCTTCCTCGTGGACCTGACCAGCGGCGCTGCAACCCGCATCCTCGCCGACGGAGCCCTCCTCCCCGGCAGCATCGCCTGGGCGCCCGACTCGCTGTCCTTCTACTTCAGCAACGAGTTCTCCCGCCATCCCCTCTACCGCACCGCGACAATCACCGAGCTGTACCGCTTCGACCTCGGGACCATGGCCGCCGCCAAGGTGGACCTCACCTGGGAACGCGGGCTGGGCGGCGACTTCACCGCCACGCCTGACGGCGTGATCGCCCTTCTCGCCGACGGCGTCACGCTCAAACCCGCGCGCCTCGTCCGCACGGCCACCGGCTGGCGGCGCGAGGACCTCGCCGGCGCCCATGCCGGGCACATCTTCGCGTGGGAGCTCTCGCGCGACGGCCGCACCCTGGTCTACGAGCACTCCACCGCCGCCACGCCGCCGCAGTGGTACGCGGCCCGCCTCGACGGCGCCCGGATCACCGGCGAGCGCAAGGTCACCGAGCTCAACCCGGGCTACGAGGGCAAGCCGACCGGGAAGGTCGAGGTCGTCCACTGGAAGGGCGCCCGGGACGAGGAGGTGGAGGGCCTGCTCCACTACCCCCTCGACTGGCACGAGGGCACGCGCTACCCGCTGATCCTCTCCATCCACGGCGGACCTACCGGGACCGACATGGACCACTGGAGCCAGCGCTGGGCGGCGCCGCTGCTGCTGTGGCGGCAGCGGGGCGCGTTCATCCTCCAGGTGAACTACCACGGCTCCACCGGCTACGGCCTCGACTGGGTGGAGTCCATCGGCGACGGCAAGTACTACGACCTCGAAGTCCCCGACATCGAGAAGGGCGTCGACGCCATGATCGCCCGCGGCCTGGTGGACCCGGACCGCCTCGCGACCTCGGGGTGGTCAAACGGCGGCATCCTGTCCGCCGCGCTGATCACCACGAACAGCCGCTACAAGGCGGCCTCGATCGGGGCGGCCGACGTGGAGTGGTTCTCCGACTGGGGCAACGTCGACTTCGGCGCGGCCTTCGACAACTACTACTTCGGCGGCGCACCGTGGGAGATCCCGCAGGTGTACCTGGAGAAGTCGCCGTTCTTCCGCCTCACCCGGGTGACCACCCCGACCATCGTCTACACCGGCACCGAGGACCGCAACGTCCCCCCCAGTCAGTCGTGGTCCCTGTTCCGTGCCCTGCAGCAGATCGGCAAGGTCCCCGTCCGGCTGCTGCTGTTCCCCGGCGAGCCACACGGCCTGCGGCAGATCGTGCACCAGCGCCGCAAGGTGGAGGAGGACCTGGCATGGTTCGACCGCTACCTCTTCGGCACTCCCGAGCAGCCCAACGAGGCGGTGAAGAAAGGCTCGCTGCTCGCCGCGCTCGTCGCCCGCGCCCGGGCGGCCCGGGTCGGGGTCGCCCTCGGCCGCGACGAGGGCGGCGTGCTGGCGCCCGAGACCGTTCGCTTCAAGGGGCTCGAGGTGGGACGCTTCGAGGTCACCCGCGCCCAGCTCGCGGCCTTCGACCCCGGGGTCGAGCTCGCACCTGGCGAGGAGAACCTCCCCGCCACCGGCGTCACCTTCGAGCGGGCGCGAGCCTACGCTGCGTGGCTTGCCGAGCGGACCGGCCGGGCCTATCGTCTCCCGACCAGCATGGAGGCGGCCGAACTCGCCGAGGTCGCTGGTGACGGCGGCAACACCCTCGACCGCTGGGCCGGCTACACCCCCAACCCGGACGACGCGGGCCGCCTGGCGAAGGCCCTCGAGCCGCTCGCCGGGCGCAGCGCTGCTGCTCCCGGTCGGAAGCCTGCCCGGGACCGGGGACGACCCGGTGTTCGACCTCGACGGCAACGCCGCCGAGTGGGCTGTGAAGCCCGACGGAAGCGGCGTCGCACTCGGCCCCAGCGCCGACCGCTCGACCGATCCGGCGAGCACCGCGGAGCCGTCGCCCGCCTACACCGGGCTCAGGGTGGTCGTCGGCCAGTAGACCAGAATCGACTCCCTCTCTGAGCTCTCTTCGCGATCTTCGCGCCCTTTGCGGTTCAAACTCTTGGCTGCAGGAGGCGGTGTTCGTCGGCCCCCATGGCGTCCAGCCCCCGGTGGGGCTACCCTGGCGGGCGTGCCTCGCCCGAGGGGAGGAGCGATGCCCGACGTCTCGCCACCGACGATTCCGCCCGGCCGCCAGGTCTTCTGCAGCCGCACGCTGAATCTGCGCTCGATCGATGCCATCGGCTACGACATGGACTACACCCTCGTGCACTACCGCATCGGGGCGTGGGAGCGCAGCGCCTACGAGCATGTTCGCGACCTGCTGGTGGAGCAAGGCTGGCCGGTTGCTGGCCTCGAGTTCGACCGCGAGCTCATCGTCCGCGGCCTGATCCTCGACATCGAGCTCGGCAACATCGTCAAGGCCAACCGCTTCGGCTACGTGACTCGGGCCTTCCACGGCACCGGCCCGCTCGCCTTCGAGGACCAGCGCGCGGCCTATCGGCACACCGCGGTCGACCTTGGGGAGCGCCGCTACGTCTTCCTCAACACGCTGTTCTCGCTCTCCGAGGGCTGCCTCTACGCTCAGCTCGTCGACCTGCTCGACGCGGGCATGCTGCCGGACGTGCAGGGCTACGCCGATCTCTACTGGAGGGTGCGGCGCACCCTCGACCACGCACACGTGGAAGGAACGCTGAAGGCACGCATCATCGCCGACCCCGGCCGCTACGTCGAGCCCGACCCCGACGCGCCGCTCGCGCTGCTCGACCAGCGCGAGGCCGGCAAGCGGCTGATGGTCGTCACCAACGCCGAGTGGACCTACACTGCCGCGATCATGGCGTGGGCCTTCGACCCCCACCTACCGCCCGGGGTGACCTGGTCGGATCTCTTCGAGCTGGTCATCGTGGGCGCCCGCAAGCCCGATTTCTTCACCTCGAGCATGCCGATGTTCCAGATCGTCGATCCGTCCGGCCTGCTGCGGCCGCTGGCGGGACCGATCCCGGGTCCTGGCTGCTACCTGGGCGGCGACGCGAACCTGGTCGAGGACTACCTGGGGCTTTTTGGCGACCGCATTCTGTTCGTCGGCGACCACATCTGGGCCGACGTCCGGCTGTCGAAGAGCGTGCTGCGATGGCGGACCGCCTTGATCCTGCGCGAGCTCGAGGAGGAGCTTGCGGCGCTGGAGGCCTTCCGGCCCAACGAGGCCCGCCTGGCGTCGATGATGGCCCACAAGGAGCGCCTCGAGGCGCGCCAGTGCGCCGCGCGGCTCGCCGTGCAGCGCCGCGAGCGCGGCTACGGGCCCGGACTCGCGCCCGGCGCGTCCGAGCCCGGGGCCGAGGTTCACCAGCTTCGCACCGAGCTCGAGGCCCTCGACGTCGAGATCGCGCCGCTCGCGAAAGCAACGACCCAGGTCGCCAACCCCAACTGGGGACCCCTGCTGCGGGCCGGCAACGACAAGAGCCACCTCGCCCGCCAGCTCGAACGCTCCGCGGACATCTACACCTCACGGGTCTCCAACTTCCTGTTCGCGACCCCGTTCGCCTACCTTCGCGCCAGGCGCGGCAGCATGCCCCATGACCTCGCGACCCCGCCCGACCCGGCCGGCGCGGGGACGGACGGCACCTGATGTCGGCGTCAGACCGCGCGTCCCGCGTTCCGGCGCTCGGCGCCGTCCGCTACCTGAACAGCACGCCCCTCATCGACGGCCTCGAAGGGGACGACGGTGTGAACCTGCAGCGCGACGTACCCAGCGGGCTGCTCGGCACGCTGCTCGCCGGTGAGGTGGACCTCGCGCTGTGCCCGGTGATCGACTTTCAAACCTCTCCGGAGCCGCTCGCTCTGGTCCCGGTCGGCGCCATCGGCTCCGACGGCGAGACCCTGACGGTGCGCGCGTTCTCGCGCCTCCCCTTCGATCGAGTCGAGCGGGTCGCGGTCGATGGCGACAGCCATACCTCGGTGGCCCTGCTGCAGGTGGTCTTCGACGCGCTCTACGGGCGCCGCCTGCAGCTCGAGCCTCTGGCGAACCCGAGGAACGGAGTCACCGCGAACGGATCGGACTGCCTGCTGCTGATCGGCGACAAGGTCGTGACCGCGGCCCCTTCCGACCGGGACTACCCGTACCAGCTCGACCTCGGCGAGGCGTGGAAGCGCTCCACCGGGATGCCGTTCGTCTTCGCCACCTGGATGGCCCGGCGCGGCGCCGTCCTCGCCAACCTGCCCGAGCGCCTGCGCGCCCGGCGTGACACCAACCTCGGGCGGATCGACGACATCGTCGCCCGCCGCGCCCCCGAGCTCGGGTGGCCGGCGCAGCTCGCGCGGACCTACCTCACCCGCTACCTTCGGTTCCGGATCACCCGCCACGAGCTGGCCGCGGTCGAGGAGTTCTGGTCTCGCTGTCACGCCCTCGGCCTGATCGAGACCGTCCGCCCCCTGACCCTCGCC